>NZ_JALAMS010000001.1:0-284934 GCF_026790145.1 Priestia endophytica
AGTAGGACGTTGCCAGGCTAACCATATTCCACAGTAGCTCAGTGGTAGAGCTATCGGCTGTTAACCGATCGGTCGTAGGTTCGAATCCTACCTGTGGAGCCATTTGGAGAGCTGTCCGAGTGGTCGAAGGAGCACGATTGGAAATCGTGTAGGCGGCTAACGTTGTCTCAAGGGTTCGAATCCCTTGCTCTCCGCCACTACTCTACTTATGGCCCGTTGGTCAAGCGGTTAAGACACCGCCCTTTCACGGCGGTAACACGGGTTCGAATCCCGTACGGGTCACCATTATTACTATATTACATAGACTACTGTTTTCGTGGAGGATTAGCTCAGCTGGGAGAGCATCTGCCTTACAAGCAGAGGGTCGGCGGTTCGAGCCCGTCATCCTCCACCATTTAAACAACATATCGCGGGGTGGAGCAGTCTGGTAGCTCGTCGGGCTCATAACCCGAAGGTCGTAGGTTCAAATCCTGCCCCCGCAACCAAAAGGTCCCGTGGTGTAGCGGTTAACATGCCTGCCTGTCACGCAGGAGATCGCGGGTTCGATTCCCGTCGGGACCGCCATTATTTTAAAATTCAAAATTGCATACGGCTCAGTAGCTCAGTTGGTAGAGCAATGGACTGAAAATCCATGTGTCGGCGGTTCGATTCCGTCCTGAGCCACCATTTATCATGTTTGACAATGAAGATGGAGGGGTAGCGAAGTGGCTAAACGCGGCAGACTGTAAATCTGCTCCCTCTGGGTTCGGCGGTTCGAATCCGTCCCCCTCCACCATTTCTTACAGGGGCATAGTTTAAAGGTAGAACAGAGGTCTCCAAAACCTCCGGTGTGGGTTCGATTCCTACTGCCCCTGCCAAATTAAAATGGCGGTTGTGGCGAAGTGGTTAACGCACCAGATTGTGGCTCTGGCACTCGTGGGTTCGATTCCCATCAATCGCCCCATTTAGTTTACATATAAAATACATATTATGCTTTCAAGCATCATATAAATGGGCTATAGCCAAGCGGTAAGGCAACGGACTTTGACTCCGTCATGCGTTGGTTCGAATCCAGCTAGCCCAGCCAATATGCGGAAGTAGTTCAGTGGTAGAACACCACCTTGCCAAGGTGGGGGTCGCGGGTTCGAATCCCGTCTTCCGCTCCATCTACTTTAAGACGGCGGCATAGCCAAGTGGTAAGGCAGAGGTCTGCAAAACCTTTATCACCGGTTCAAATCCGGTTGCCGCCTTTTTTTGTATCTGCTATTTCTAGCAGATTTGTTTTTTATATGCCGGTGTGGCGGAATTGGCAGACGCGCACGACTCAAAATCGTGTTCCTCTGGAGTGTCGGTTCGAACCCGACCACCGGTATCATACATTGTAGTGAAATCAAGACTTCAACGATTATGTTGAGGTCTTTTTTTGTTTTTGTTTAACATGATAAAATAAGCTTGAATTGTGTATGTATAATTGTGTGCTTTGAATGGTATCAATGAAATGAAGTAGAAAATTCTCATAGAAATTAGTAAGAGTAAATTCTTGCAAGAGGAAGTCTTTGAAGCATTTTTCAAAAATCCATAATTTAAATATCATGAATATAAAGGAGAAGTATGGAAATTATAAAAGTGGTTAAAAAAAACTTCTGCAAAGGTTTCGAATGAGGAGTTTGTCTCGCATAGTGGCGGGTATGAAAGACATATCAATATGTAAATGGAGTGGAGTATTATGTCCTTTAATGGAAGGATTGTTGTTGTAACAGGAGCGGCAAATGGAATTGGGAAAGAAGTATCAAAGCAATATGCAGCAAAAGGAGCAAACGTTATAATAGCTGATTTTGATGAAGAAGCAGGAAGAGAGCATGAAAAACAAATTCGTCAAGCCGGAGGCGAAGCAACGTTTATTAAAACAGATGTAAGAAATGAAAAGGACATTATCAACTTAATGACAGAAGCTGTTTGTACATATGGCAAGATTGATATTTTAATAAATAACGCTGGCGTTACGAGATGGAAATCTCCTTATGAGTTACCCATTGAAGAATGGGATGACATAATTAATACAAACTTACGAAGCGTATTTTTATGTTCCAGAGAAGCAGCAAAGGAAATGAAGAAAAATGATATGGGTGGCTCTATTGTGAATATGGCCTCAACAAGAGCGGCAATGTCAGAACCACATACAGAAGGATATGCGGCAACAAAAGGTGGAATTGTGGCCTTAACGCATGCATTAGCGATTTCCTTTAGTGAGGATAAAATTACTGTTAATGCCATTTCACCAGGATGGATTGAAACAGATGATTATGAATCACTGCGCGATATTGATCATACTCAACATCCATCACAACGAGTAGGAAAACCAAGTGATATTGCAAAAGCTTGTTTATATCTAACACATCCTGACAATGATTTCGTAACAGGGACAAACCTTGTTGTAGACGGTGGAATGACACGAAAAATGATTTATGAACATTGAAAGCAGGAGCAATTCCTGCTTTTTTGGTAAGGAAAAGTGAGGAGCCGAGAAACATTTGGTGAGGTATTCAACCTTTTAATAGATTTCCTCTTATTCATAAACCTTCTTTAACAGATTTTCTTTGATAACTTACTTATGTCGTCTATATTTATTATCAAAATGATAAGAGACGTTAAAGTAAAAACATTTATCATTTACAATAAAGCGTATTCACTCTAACATGAAAAGTAACAAAGGTGTAATAAAGATGGAATCTACGTATACTCACCTCAAGCATTAATTCTTGAAACTACATAAGGAATAGTTTAAGGAGGAAAATGAAGTGAAGAAAATCATTAATAATCCTGAAGATGTTGTTATGGAAATGTGCAATGGAATTGTAATGGCTCATCCAGAGCTTGAGCTTCTAAAGAAATATAAAGTGATTAAGAAAAAAGAAATGAACAACAACAAAGTGACATTAATTAGCGGTGGTGGAAGCGGTCATGAACCATCACATGCGGGACTGGTTGGAAAAGGTATGTTAGATGCAGCGGTATGTGGAGATATGTTTGCTTCTCCTTCTCAAATTCAAGTCTATCAAGCTATTAAAGCAACAGAGGGTAAAAAAGGCACACTACTAATCATTAAGAACTATAGCGGAGATATTATGAACTTTAAGAACGGAGCTCACTTAGCTTCAGAAGACGGCATTAATGTTGAATATGTTCGTGTTGATGATGATATTGCGGTAGAAGACAGTCTATATACAGTTGGTCGCCGTGGCGTAGCTGGTGTTGTGCTTGTACATAAAATTGCTGGTGCTGCAGCTGAAGAAGGGAAAGACTTGTTAGAAGTGAAGGCCATTGCGGGAAAGGCAGTGAAAAATGTGCGTAGTATAGGAGTTGCTCTTACATCTTGTACATTACCTGCAAGCGGTTCTCCAACGTTTGAGATTGATGAGGATGAAATGGAGTATGGTGTAGGGATTCATGGAGAGCCAGGCATTAAACGAGAAAAAATTGCAAGTGCTGATGAGTTAGCAGAACGTATGGTGCGTGATTTACTAAAAGATTTAAACGTAGAAGGTGAAGAGATAGCAGTATTAGTAAATGGATTCGGTGGAACGCCATTGCAGGAGCTTTATCTTTTTAACAATGCAGTAGCAAGAGAGTTCTCTAATCGAAATATAAAAGTTAACCGAACTTTTGTTGGAAATTACATGACAAGCATTGATATGGCTGGTGTGTCACTATCTATTATGAAATTGGACGATGAATTAAAAACATTGCTTTCTAATAAATCAGATGCACCAGCATTTAAAGTAGATGGACCTGTTCAGCAAGTAGAGTATGCAAGTGTTGAGGAAGAAGAAGTAGCAGGGCCAGTCCATTTTGAAGTAGAGACAGAAGAAGAGTATCGTGTTGTGAAAGACGATGTAATTTCGTTAGGAAATATGATTTATCTTGTTGATAAAATGAGTGAAGTGATTATTAAAAACGAGTTAGCTTTTTGTAAGTTAGATTCTCATGCAGGTGACGGTGATTTTGGGATAAGTGTTGCTAAAGGGTTTAGACAGTTAAAGCGTGAGTGGAAAACAATTATCAATGAAGAGTCATTAAACATAGGTAGTTTTTTAGATAGCAGTTCAATGGTTATTATGGAACATTGTGGAGGAGCTTCTGGTCCAATCTGGGGGGGTGCTTTTAGAGCGGCAGGTAAGTCTGTAGGAGAGAAACGTGAATTAACAGTGCAAGAGTTTTCTAACATGCTTCAAGCTGTTGTAGAGGGAATACAAGACATTGGAGAGCGTTCATTTGGTAGAGGAGCAGAAGTTGGCGATAAAACGCTCATAGATGCGCTTATACCATGTGCCGATGCTTGGAAAGAGTGTGCAGAGCATGGTGAAGATATGAAGACAGCCTTCCATAAAGGAGCAGAAGCGGCTGTAAACGGAGCTGAGAAGACAAAAGAAATCGTGGCTCGAATGGGACGGGCTGGTACTGTTGGAGAAAGAAGCTTAGGTCATCCTGATGCAGGAGCACATGCTTTAGGTATTATTTTTACAGAACTTGCGGAGGCACTAAAATAAATGAATAAAAATCAAGAGACGGAAGAGCTATGCTCTTCCGTCTCTTGATTTTATTCTTAATCTTCCAAAACTAAAACATCTAGCTGCTGTGCTGCTTTACAATCATATAGAGAGATAAGATCGATAAGAAGATAAGCATCATGTTCTCTGATTGCTTCTGCAACAGCCTCTAGGTCATCAAGTAGGTATAAGGTATTCTCTTTACAACATAGCTCTTCCATATATTTAAAAAGAAGCGCATTTTCTTTGAGTGGATGTATATTAAAGCCTTTTGCTAATACTTCAACGGCGCTTTTTACAAAATTGTTCCCCAACGATTTGACTCCTTTATAAGATGATAAATGATGGTTATTCTTTTAAAAGTTTTCTTTCACTAATACTTTTTCTAATTGAAGTTGAAAAAGTTCTGTTTGGAGAGGATCTTTTAATACTTCTTCAATATTCGTTCTTTCAATAAAGTTTCTTACTTCTGTATTCTTTTGAAATAGTATTCCATATCTGTTCACTATTTCTTGAAACCATTTCTCTTTTTTTAGCCTTTTAAATTTAGTATTAATAAGCTTACTTCTGCGTGACGGGACAGAGGTTAAGACTCCTTCAAGAATACTAAACAATAGGTTAGCCATTGTTGTTCCTCCTTTTGTTTCCTCAATATTTGTACTAATAAGACGGAGATAGTAATTGGAAGTTTCACTACAATTAGGAAAAGGTACGGTTTTTATTTTATAAGATACGTCGTTTTAACTTAAACTAGATGTTATAAAGGAAAGGGGTTTATAATGAAAGAGAACATTCGAGAATATACGTTAAAAAATGAAAATCTAACGGTTAAGTTTATGAACTATGGTGCTTATATTACGCACATCTTATTGGAAAACGGTCAAAATGTTGTGATGAACTACGCTGATATTGATAGTTATTTTGATGATAAGCACTGTTTGAATTGCTTTGTTGGTCCTATTATTGGACGAATTGCAAATGCTGAATTTACGCTCGAAGGAAAAGAATATAAGCTTGAAAAAAATGATGGAGAACATAATTTGCATAGCGGATCTGCTAACTTAGCGACGAAGTTTTGGGATGTAGATATAAGCGAAGAAAACACTCTTGCTGTTCTTACATATCGAACAAAAGACGGGGATGGTGGATTTCCTGGCAATGTTGACGTTTCTGTCACTTATAAATTAGAAGGCGAGACGCTAGTTGTTAAAACAGAAGCAGAAACAGACAAACCAACTCTTTTTGCCCCATCCCTTCATTTTCATTTCAATCTTGAACATTTTGAAGAAGGCATTGAGAATCACCTACTTAAAATTTCTTCGCAAAAGTTTACAGAATTAACAGAGGAAGTTATCCCAACAGGAACATTACTCAATGTAGAAAATACACCATTTGATTTTCGAGAGGATGTCAAGATAGGAAACTTCATCGCGAAAGACGATCCCCAGCTTAACATTGAAGGCGGATATGATCATGGGTTTTTACTCCAAGACAGAGAAGTTGTGCTGAAAAATAAAAATAAGACAGTTGAACTTTATGCAACAACAACTGAGCCAGCTGTTGTAATTTATACAAACAACGGATTAACCGAAAAAGAGAGAATCAATGAAGGAAGGACTGGCTTTAAACATGGGGCTATTTGCATTGAACTGCAGAAGTTACCTGATGCGATTCATCACGGGAATTTCCCTAGTGCTGTTCTTTATCCCGAAAAGCCGTTTCAAGAGGAAAGCCGTTATACATTTCGACTAAAACAGTAAAAAGAAGCACTTAAAGAAGCACTTTAAAGTGCTTCTTTTTAAATTTTAACGGATTCATTTTGAGCATTCCACGTTCTTTTCCACGTTTGCTGGGCAACAACAAGAACGGTTAAAGCAACGAGAATAATGGCCGAAAAGGCGATAAAACCTGTTGCATACGTATTTGTCGTGCTTTTTAAAGTACCGAGTAAGTTTGGAACAAAAAACCCTCCAATTCCGCCCGCAGCACCAACAATTCCGGTAATCATACCAATTTGCTTTTGAAAACGTTGTGGAACGAGTTGGAATACAGCGCCATTTCCCATGCCAAGACAGGCCATAGCAACGAATAAAATGGCAATCGCAAACCCAAGCCCTGGGAGTTGTGCGACACCAAACATACAAAGAGCAGCTCCAATATATAAGCACATAAGAATACGAGCTCCACCAAATTTATCAGAAAGAAAACCACCGATTGGGCGAACGAAGCTTCCTGCTGCAACGCAAAGTGTGAGAAAGTCTCCTGCTGCAACTTTACTTAACCCATACTGATCAACGAAGAAAATGCTTAAGAAGCTTGTAAGGCCCACAAATCCACCAAATGTTACACTATAGAGAAGACAGAAAAACCATGTATCTCGATATTTAAAAACTTTAAGATATTCTTTTAAAGGTTGTGGAGCAGGCTGTGAAGGAGCGTCTTTTGCTGTAAAGATAAAGATTAAGAATACAAGTAAAAGAGGGATAATAGCCATTCCCATTACACCGTGCCATCCATATATTTCAGCAAGGCGAGGACCAAATAATGTAGCTAGAAGGGTTCCGCTATTTCCTGCTCCTGCAATCCCCATTGCAAGTCCTTGAAGATGTGGTGGATACCAACGACTTGCCATTGGTAAAGCAACAGAGAAGCTTGCACCTGCAACACCAAGCAAAATCCCGATTATGTACAGCTCTCCCACTGTATTTCCAAACTGCCATCCAAGCACAAGCGGAACTAGTGTTGCACACATGCCGATAATTGCTGTTTTCCTTGGGCCAATTCGGTCTGTTAACATTCCTAAAAGAATACGGAAAATAGATCCTCCCAAAATAGGAATAGCGACAATTAAGCCTTTTTCACTTGGAGAAAGTCCAAAATCATTTGTAATATAAACGCCTAATGCACCGAGCATTACCCAAATCATAAAACTAACGTCAAAGTATAAAAAAGCTGAAAATAATGATGGAGCATGACCACTTGTTCTCAATTGAGATAATTTCATTATTGTTCCTCCTTCTAGTGATAAGTTTTAGCTGACCTTCAAACTTAATAAAGATGTACGAAAAGGATATCTTTTTTTATTTATACTATCTGTGAAAAAATTAATAAATTGATATGTAAGGAAATATAACGTGAAATAGGCGTTTTTTCGTAGTAGTTAGAAATGTCGCTAGTTAATTTAACTAATGCTGAGAAGATTTTTTGGATAAGAAGTACAGTTGGTTGACTCGGTATTTAAAAATTTCGTACACTGACGAGTAGATAAGAAAAAGAAGGTGTTGGGCTATGTTAGAACAATTTAGTGTTTCTGAGCTTGTGTCACAAATGAAAGCGAAAAAACTTTCTCCAGTTGAAGTAATAGATTACTTTTTAAAACGAATTGAAGATCATAACGATAAAATTAATGCGTTTGTAACACTAAATGAAAATGCAAGAGAAGAAGCAAAGAAAGCGGAAGAAAGATTAATGAAAGAAGAAAATGTAGGAGATTTTCACGGCATTCCAATTGCTATAAAAGATTTAACTTTAACAAATGGAATTCGTACAACGTTTGGTTCACCTGCTTTTCAAAACTATATTCCAGATCGAGATGCTGTAATTGTTGAACGATTGAAAAGGGCCGGAGCTATTGTGATTGGAAAAACAAACACGCCTGAGTTCGGTCATATTGGTACAACAGACAACCTATTGTTTGGGGCAACCAAAAATCCATGGGACGTTTCTAAAACATCAGGAGGATCGAGCGGAGGCTCTGCTGCAGCCGTTGGAGCTGGGCTTGTACCAATTGCAGAAGGAAATGACGGGGGAGGATCTATTCGTATTCCAGCCAGCTTTTGCGGAGTATACGGATTCAAGCCTACATACGGAGCTATTCCAAATACAAACAGCACAGCAAATACTTTTGGTTCAACAGCGCCATTTGCCAATCATGGTGTTTTGAGTCATTCGCCATTAGATGCTGCCTTGTTTTTAGAAAATACACAAGGACCTTCCACAAGAGACCCTTTTTCGTTACCTGTGTATAATAAAGAGGTAAGTCAAAAACTTAAAGGGAATTTAAAAGGAGTTAGAATTGCTTATACCGAAAACTTTGGTCTTTATGAAGTGGACAAGGAAGTTGCTCATATTGTTGAAAGTACGTTGTCAAAGTGGGAAGAGCTTGGTTGTACAGTTGAGAAAATTGATATGGATTTCGGCATGAACCTTGAGGAGTTTATCACCTTTTTCACAAGTATGTGGTATTCATCAGCAGCTGCTGGAAGCGGGCCTCTTTTAAATGAAAATCCAGAGTGGGTGTCAGCTTCCTATAAAGCGATGATTGAGGAAGGAACAAAATTAAATGCTGTACAATATAAAAATCTAGATCCAATCCGGACCTCTATTTGGAATAAAATGCAAGACTTTTTCGGCTCGTATGATTTAATTTTATCTCCAACGCTTGCTGTTCCAGCTTTTGATTACAGATTGCTTGGCCCTGATAAAATTAACGGTAAGAAAATCAGTTCTATTTCAGACTGGTTGTTAACGCATTTATATAATACAACAGGATTTCCAGCAGCATCACTTCCTATTGGTTTCTCCGCCTCAGGGTTACCAATTGGTCTTCAAATTGCCGGAAACCGATTTCAAGATGAGTTAGTGCTGCGTGCTTCTTATGCTTATGATGAGGAATATAGTAAACAAAAGCAATTTCCGTTTTAATTAAAAAAGGTTAGGAGAAAATCCTAACCTTTTTTAGATAAGAGCCAATAGCTCAATTTATGAATAACTTCTTGTATATTTAGCTCTTTTTGATGAAAGGCAACATATCCATCAGGTCGAAGAAGGAGGACGTCCTTATGACTCATATGGATGTTCTTTCGTAATGTTTGATCATGATCAACTAAATAGGGGAGTGAACATAATTCAGGTGCTTTTCCTAAAACAACAAAAGAATTTACTGCTTCAGGGTAATGCACGTTAAGTGCTTTATGAAAGCGGTCAATCAGAATTTTATCACTTTCTTGTAAACTATCTAAGTAGAAGAGACTGATAAATGTTTGTGTTCTTAAAATTTCGTACAGGCGACACTCCCCTTCATGATTGTAAAAGGTGAAATCTTGTATTCTTTCTCCACTTTTTAAGCCTGTTGTCTGTAAGTATTGGCTTTGCATCTTTTTAGAGAGCTGGGATTTTTTATAATGAAAACCAATGTTGCTTAGCCTTTCTAAAATTTTTGTAGCAATAAAGTCTTTCTCTATCAACTTAGGAGCAAGTGTATTTCTTAAAGATGAAAAAAGCTCATTCTGGCTTGTAACGCTTTTTATGAGAAATGATGTAGATTGCAGAACGCTTTTGCCAATTGGCCTTCTTTCTTCATCATAGCTTCGCAAAAGAGAGGGAGGGGAAAAGCCTCTTAATACGAAAGATAGCTTCCAAGATATATTCATAGCATCCTGAAGTCCAATGTTCATTCCTTGTCCACCTGCAGGGTTATGGATGTGAGCAGCATCTCCTACAAAAAAGACATGGTCCTGTTGGTAGGAAGGAACTTGCTTATGAGAGGTTCCAAAACGACTGAGCCAAACTGGATTGTGTAATGATAAAGGGGTAGAAATGATACGATTTACGCTTTCCTCTAGCTCATCAAGTGAAAGCTCTCTTGTATGTAATTCGTTTTGCTTTAAGAAATCAGCAACGATCACTCTTGTTACGTTTCTAGAGATAGGAACAATAAAAACGATTCCTCGCTCATTTACATAAAGGTTTGCTCGTTTCTCTTCTTTCAATCCTTCTAATGTTACATCACCTAAAAAAAACGTAATTCCCTCTTTTTCTCCGCGAAAAGGAATGCCAAGAAAACGCCTTACTGAGCTGTGGGCTCCATCACAGGCAAGGACGTATCGTGCTTTCACAGATGTAGTTTCAGAGCCCTGTAGTAAACATGACACGTAATTGTAGTGTTGTTTTATGGAAATCAATTCTGTTCTTCTCTCTACCTTATAAGGAAGCTCATGTTCTAAAATTTCTTCTGTTTCAGCTTGTGGAAGAACAAAGATGTAGGGAAAAGCCGACTTTAAAGAAGAAAAGTGCACAGTAAAAGGCTCTTTGTTCCCTAAATGAATATGAGCTCCGGTTGCTTTGCATCCTTTTTCAAGAAAGGGGTCTACAATGCCTAATAAATCAAATGTTTCCATCGTCCTTGCATGGATAGCAAGTGCTTTTGAAAGAGGAGAGGGTGTTTGCTTTTTTTCGACGATCATTACATGTATGTTTTGTTTTGTAAGAGCATGTGCTGCAAGAAGACCTGTTGGACCACTTCCGACAATTAAAACATCTACTTCTTTTTCCATCATTCAACCTCACTTCAAATGTCATTTGTAAAGTTTTTTAAAAAACTTTATAAAAAACTCTTGCAATCTTAACAAAAAGTTAATATAATATTAATTGTCAGGTAGTTAAGAAACAAAATAAAGGACATGCGGGTGTAGTTTAGTGGTAAAACCTCAGCCTTCCAAGCTGATGTCGTGAGTTCGATTCTCATCACCCGCTCCAATAATACATAACCTAACCATCAATTACGTGTGCAACGCAGTGTTTCGTTTGATAATCAACGAAGCATTGCGTTTTTTATTATTTTTAAAAGAAAAGCGCTGGTTTTTAAGCGATAACCAGCGCTTTTCCTTCTCCACCGTGGATTTGATTAAACATTTGCTGAAGAGAAGAAAGTAATCGTTCTGCATTATCAAGGTCTGTTGAAGGTTTTAGATAGACGATTTGTAGAGCATTTTTTGTTGTTTCCGTAACTTTTGTTCGTACAGAATCAACATAAGGACTGCCAAAAGCACCTTGGTTATCAAGCGAAACAATACTGTTTGAAAACGTCACATTCCGTCCGTTCAGCCCTTCGTAATGAGCATTTTCATCGCCAATTGTAATAAGAATATCGCCTTCTAAGGCATCGAGATCATAGAGACCTATTGGTACTTGATATTCTAAGGAGAAGAAATTATTTAAGTCTACTCCAGAATGGACAGGCTGTAGGTATGTATGTTTTTTGATACGTCTGTACAATGCCTCAATTGAAGGACGATAGCGGCTCGGATCAGTTCCAACCGTTTTAAACACTTGGCGCCATTCTTTAATTCCATCGAAGTCTGTGACATTTTTATCTTGTAAATCAAAATGAATTGATTCTTGGAATAACTGAAGTCTTCCACGTAGCATTTGGGGTGACTCCCCAATTTCGATGTTGTTGTATTGGATAACACCTACTTTAAAACCAGGAACTTTCTCAATAAGTGTATTAGAAAGTTTGATTTCCATTGGATTCCATCTCCTTTTTCAGTTCATTTCCTTTAGTATAAAGGGTAGAAAAGAAAACTACCAAAATTAAGTCTTAAACAGAAAGGAGGATTGGGATGGATATTAATCAACTTAAAGAAGAAGTTATTGCTTATAGTAAAGAAATTGGTATCGATAAAATCGGCTTTGCGAGTGCTTCAACATTTCAAACGTTAAAGAACCGGCTTGAACGTCATAGAGAGCTTGGCTATGAATCTGGATTTGAAGAGAAGGATTTAGAAAAAAGAACAAATCCAGACCTTTTATTAGAAGAAGCGAAGTCTATTATTGCAATTGCCATTGCTTATCCATCGAAAATGAAAGACGCTCCGCGCGGAACGAAGGAAGATCGTCGCGGTATTTTTTGTCGTGCTTCATGGGGGCATGATTATCATAACGTACTTCGCGATCGTCTTAATAAATTAGAAGCGTTTATTACAGAAAAAGTACCGAGTGCACGATTGAAATCAATGGTTGATACAGGAGAGCTTTCAGATCGTGCTGTTGCTGAGCGAGCGGGGATTGGCTGGAGCGGAAAGAACTGCGCCATTATTACCCCTGAATTTGGTTCCTATGTTTATCTTGGAGAGATGATTACAACTCTTCCATTTGAACCAGATCAACCTGTTGAAGATGGCTGTGGCACGTGTAATAAATGTATTGATGTTTGTCCAACAGGTGCTCTTGTGCAAGGTGGACAGTTGAATTCAAATCGCTGTATTGCGTTCCTTACCCAAACAAAAGGATTTTTACCAGATGAATTTCGGACGAAAATTGGCAATCGCTTGTATGGGTGTGACACATGCCAGACGGTTTGTCCTGAAAATAAGGGAAAAGATTTTCATCTTCATGCTGAATTAGAACCAGATCCTGAAATTGCTAAACCAAAGTTAAAACCACTTCTTCAAATGAGCAATCGCGAATTTAAAGAGAAATATGGGCATGTTTCAGGTTCATGGAGAGGAAAGAAACCAATCCAACGTAATGCCATTATTGCACTTGCTCATTTTAAAGACGAAACAGCAGTGCCAGAGTTAATAAAGCTTTTAAAGGCAGATGTGCGCCCTGTTATTAGAGGAACGGCAGCATGGGCACTAGGGAAAATCGGAACAAATGAAGCAGTAAGTGAATTAGAAAAGGCTCTTTTAAAAGAAAAAGAGGAAGAAGTTATTGAAGAAATTAAGAAAGGGTTACGCCTTGTAAATAGTTAGCCTTTTTCCATCATAAGCTTTTAAGGGGTGATAAAGCTTATGAAAACCAAACGATATATTCTTCAGCTCTTAACAGAAGCAAGGGCGGCAAGTTATGCAAATGGAGAGATACGTAATGATTTCTGGACCCTTATTGAAGACCAATGTGAACGGAAGAAGGCTTCGCTAGAAAAAAGGGGAGCAATGATTGTTAAGTGTCAGGCAAAAGGGGCAGTTTCTTCTTATCGAGAAGAAGGAGAAGAAACGTTTGTCGAATACAACGTTCATTTGAAGTCTTTTATTAAGCAAGGCGACTTCTTTTACATGGAAGAAAATGTGGAAAAACGCAGTGCTCAGTTTTTTAAAGATACGCTTGTAAAAGATGAAGAGCATAATCCATTTATTAAAGAAACGAAAAGCAAAGCAGACTTGAAGTTTGAAGAAGTTGATACCCGCGGAACATATAATCGTTTGCAAGCTATTCAATATGCTGAGCTTTGGTGGCAGGAGCGAAATCCGAAGTATCATACATTTGAAGTAAACTGCACAAACTATATTTCTCAATGCCTTCACGAAGGTGGAATCTCGATGAGAGGGTATCCAAACCGTTCTAAAGGCTGGTGGATGCAAAATGATTCATGGAGCTACAGCTGGTCTGTTGCTAATGCCTTTCATCGCTTGCTGAAAAGTGGAGGACTTGGTGCGAAAGAAGTAGGAAGTGCCGAACAACTTATTCCAGGTGACGTTATTTGCTATGATTTTGAAGGCGATCGCAAGTGGAATCATACAACAATTGTTGTAAACCGGGATTTAAATGGTATGCCACTTGTGAATGCTAACACGTATGACAGCAGAATGCGTTATTGGGACTATACAGACTCAACGGCTTATACGCCAAATATTAAATACGCTTTTTTTCATATTAATTCATAACCTTTAGTGGTATAATGATGGATAGATTTTTTTGTAGAGGTGACAATTGTGGGATTAAACGTTGTTTTATATCAACCAGAAATTCCGGCTAACACTGGAAACATTGCTCGTACATGCGCAGCAACAGATACAACATTACACTTAATTCGTCCATTAGGATTTTCAACAGACGATAAAATGTTAAAAAGAGCAGGACTTGATTATTGGCAGCACGTAAAAGTTGTTTATTATGATTCACTTGACGAACTATTTGAGAAAAATAAAGACGGCGATTTTTATTTTATTACAAAGTTCGGTGACCAAAACTATATGAAGTACGGGTTTGATCAACCTGACAAAGACTATTTCTTTGTATTTGGTCGTGAAACAAATGGTCTGCCAGACTATATTCAAGAAAAATATGCTGACAAATGCTTACGCTTGCCAATGAATGATAAAGTTCGAGCATTGAACTTATCAAATACGGCAGCTATTCTTGTGTATGAAGCGCTTCGTCAACAAAATTTTGCTCATTTAAAATAAAAATAACCCTAGCCTCTAGCTAGGGTTATTTTTTTAGCTTTTCTACAACGTTTTGAATAAGCTGAACAATGGCTTCAGGCTGATCAATATGAAGGCCATGCCCTGCATTTTGGATAATCCTTCTTTCACTATTTACAGAAAGGCGAGTAAGGTCTCGCTGAAACAAATCCCATGCTGCAAAAGAGGCTTCTGTATGATAGGAAGGTAAGCTTGCACTTGCTACAATGAGTGGGATACCTTCTAAAGAATGGCAATTGCGAATTTGTTCTAGACTTTCTTCGAATTCTTCTAAAGAGGCTTCACTTCCTTCTGCAGAGAACTGTCCAAAATATCCTTCTTGTACTTCTTCACTAAACAAAGGAGCCATTACTCTATTTTGATCTTCATGACAAGAATCTAAGAGAATCACTGCTTCTATTTCTTCGGGATATGTATGAGAAAATAATCTCACATTTGCTCCTCCAAAAGAATGACCAATAAGAATATAGGGAGGTTGGATATTAGCTTTTTGTAGAAGAAGGCGCAGATTTTCTACGCATTGTTTGCTGTGCTGTGGACGTCCATCATACGTACTTTCTCCAATTCCTGCACGGTCATAGAAAAAGCAATTTGCAAATTCACTTACTTTATCTTTAATAGAATCCCAATAGACTGAAGGACATCCATAGCCAGATTCAAATATAAGTGTTGGCTGTTCTTCTTTTATATAAGAATGTTCATAATATAATTCAATTCCGCCAATATCTCTTTTTTGGATTTGTCTTACTTGCATTCTTTACACACTCCTATTCTGTAGTTGGTATAAATACAGTTGCTAACGTAAGTTTTGTTCGATCTTCATGAGGTGCTTTAGAAGAGAATTCTTCCATTAAAGCTTTATAACGGACGAAAAAATCTTTTTTCTCTTCTTTTGTTAAATGAAAAGGTGTAAATCCGTAGCCAAAATCTGTCGTTTTGTTTTCATTTAATAAATAATTTTGTACTTCTGTTAAAAGATGCGTAAGATATGTCAAAAAGAAACGCAGATGTTCTTCATTTGAATAAGCTTGGAATTCTTCTCTAGAGATATTAACAACACTTTTTACTGCCCCATATACTTTTTCAACAGATCCTTTAACCATTTTTTCTTCAATCACTTGAATGAGCTCTTCTTTGAGCAAAGTCTGGAGCTGTCGGTACATTGTAGCTTGTGGAACGTCTTTTAGTTTATAAATTAGCCCATAAGCTGTCATGTTTTCTTCAACAAGAGCTTGAACAATTCTCATCCTTACAGGGTGAAGCAGTAAGTCTGCTTTTTTCTTCATGAGTACTATCTCCTTTACCATTATCATTATTGATAATGGTAGTATAAAAGAAAGTAAAAGTAAATATTTGGATAATACCTACATATGTGAATGGTTTTCATCTTTATGTAGCTTTATATAACATGAACAAAAATATTTTGCTTTTATAGTTATCTTATCTGACATAAATGGTGAATCCCTTATTGTCTACTTTTATAATGTCATTAATTATAGTAAACAGTAAACAAAAAAAGGGAGAGATTTTATTGAAAATTAACAAAAAATTCAGAAATAAATTATTGGCTTTTGTTTTGCCTTTTATGTTTCTTGTTGGATGTGGAACAACAGCTCAAGAGGAAGGTCAAGAAGATAGCAGTGTAAAGGTATCTTCTTCAGAATCGAATGAAGAGGTAAAAGACACAAAAGCTGGAGAAAATAACAGACTTCCAAACGTTCAAATTTTAGCAACTGGGGGTACTATTGCAGGGGGAGGAGAGTCGAATACTTCTACAACAGACTATAAAGCTGGGGAAGTTGGAGTTGATGAACTTATTAAAGCCGTTCCTGAAATGAAGGAGATTGCTAATGTGGATGGTGAACAAGTTGTCAATATAGGCAGTGCTGATGTAACAAATGAGATTCTTTTAAAATTAGGAAAACGAGTAAACGAGCTTCTTGCTTCAGATAATGTAGATGGAATTGTCATTACCCATGGTACAGATACATTGGAGGAAACGGCCTACTTTTTAAATCTTGTTGTAAAAAGTGACAAGCCTGTCGTTGTAGTAGGAGCAATGCGACCTGCAACAGCAATAAGTGCAGATGGACCTTTAAATTTATACAATGCTGTGAAGGTAGCTTCAAGTAAAGAAGCACGAGGAAAAGGGACAATGGTTGTTTTGAACGACCGTATTGCTTCTGCTCGCTATGTGACAAAAACAAATACTACGGCTCCAGATACGTTTAAAGCTGAAGAAATGGGCTATTTAGGTACAATTGCTGATGATATTTACTTTAATAATACGATTACGCGTAAGCATACAACTGAAACAGACTTTGATATTTCAACAATCGAAAAGCTTCCGCAAGTTGATATTTTGTATGGGCACCAAAATGAAGGAAATTATTTATTCAAAGCAGCGGTTGATGCAGGTTCGAAAGGAATTGTTTATGCAGGTTCAGGAAATGGATCAATGTCAGAAGTAGCAGACGAAGCTGCGAAGGAAACGGAAGATGCTGGCGTAGAGGTTGTTAGATCTTCTCGCACAGGAAATGGAATTGTAACACCTAAAGACTATATTTCTGCTAATTCCTTAAATCCTCAGAAGGCACGAATTTTACTTATGCTCTCTTTAACAAAAACGGAGAATAAAGAGAAAATTCAAAAATACTTTAATGAATATTAATCAGTAGACTAGAGAAAGCAAAATCTTAGTTTTAAAGATTTTGCTTTCTTTTTTAATTTGGGCAACTTCCGCTGGTGATTAATCACAAAAAAAGAAAAAGACAAGGGAATGTTTTTCCTTGTCTCTCATATGTTAAAAACACGCTTCTATTTTCGTTTAACAGTCTGTTTGTCGTTATAACCTGCTGTAAAGATAGCTGATAAGAAAGCTAAGCTGACACCAATCATAATCAATGTATGCATTGTTTGACATCTCCTTTCTTAAGCCCATTATAACGAATGAAGCGCTTTCTGTGAATGTAGTTATGGACAAAATTCAGCAATTATGTATTTAAAGAGCATGTTCAAGATTTTTGGTGCATAGAGTGTATTAATCTCGTTTTCTAGCATTGACGGTAGGAGGAGGTCCTGTTAATGGATATATTAAAAAAGGTGGAACAGTATAGAGAAGAAGAACAGCGCTTAAAGTGGGAAGGTACGTTTGGTGAGTATTTAGAGATGGTAAAGGAAAACCCTTGGATTGCTCAATCAGCACATGCTCGCGTTTATAACATGATTAAAAGCGCAGGAACAGAAAAAGTGAATGGAAAGAAGAAATATAACTTTTTTAGTGAAAGTTTATTTGGTCTTGAGGATTCGCTTGAGCGTTTAGTTGAAGAATACTTTCATCCAGCGGCAAAACGTCTTGACGTAAGAAAGCGTATTTTACTTCTCATGGGACCTGTTAGTGGCGGTAAATCAACGCTTGTAACAATGCTTAAAAGAGGACTTGAGCAATATTCTTTAACAGATGAAGGTGCAGTGTATGCGATCAAAGGATGCCCGATGCACGAAGATCCGCTTCATTTAATTCCACATCACCTTCGTGACGATTTCTTCAATGAGTATGGCATTCGTATCGAAGGAAACTTATCACCGTTAAATACAATGCGCGTTGAACAAGATTATGATGGACGCATTGAAGACGTAATTGTTGAACGTATTTTCTTCTCAGAAGATAAGCGAACAGGAATTGGAACATTCAGTCCATCAGATCCGAAATCTCAGGACATTGCAGATTTAACAGGAAGCATTGATTTTTCAACTATCGCAGAGTATGGATCTGAATCAGATCCACGTGCATACCGATTTGATGGAGAATTAAATAAAGCAAATCGAGGAATGATGGAGTTTCAGGAGATGTTAAAGTGTGATGAGAAGTTCCTTTGGCATCTTTTATCATTAACGCAAGAAGGAAACTTCAAAGCAGGGCGCTTTGCATTAATTAGCGCTGATGAACTTATTGTGGCTCATACAAATGAAACAGAGTATCGCTCATTTATTGCAAATAAGAAGAATGAAGCATTGCATTCCCGCATTATCGTTATGCCTGTTCCATATAATCTCAAGGCAACAGAAGAAGAGAAAATTTATGAAAAAATGATTAGCGAAAGTGATGTATCTGACATTCACATTGCTCCACATACATTAAAAGTTGCTTCAATGTTTACGATTCTAACGCGCTTAAAAGAGCCGAAAAAAGGCGATATTGATCTAGTGAAGAAGATGCGCCTTTATGATGGTCAATCGGTTGAAGGCTATAATGAAGCTGATGTAGAGGAATTAAAAGCAGAGCATGCTGATGAAGGCATGAGCGGTATTGATCCACGTTATGTTATTAACCGCATATCTTCTACAATTATTCGAAAAGAGATGTCTACAATTAATGCTCTTGATGTACTTCGTTCATTAAAAGAAGGGCTTGCACAGCATGCCTCAATCACCAATGAAGATAGAGAGCGTTACTTAAACTATATTTCACTTGCTCGTAAAGAGTATGACAACATCGCGAAAAAAGAAGTTCAAAAAGCTTTTGTCTACTCTTATGAAGAATCTGCAAAAACGTTAATGGATAACTATCTTGATAATGTTGAAGCTTACTGCAATAAAAATAAGCTTCGTGATCCGTTAACAGGAGAAGAAATGAGTCCAGATGAAAAGCTTATGCGCTCGATTGAAGAACAAATTGGAATTTCAGAAAATGCGAAAAAAGCGTTCCGTGAAGAGATTCTCATTCGTATTTCTGCCTATGCTCGCAAAGGAAAACGTTTTGACTACAATTCTCATGAACGTCTTCGTGAAGCAATTCAAAAGAAACTTTTTGCAGATTTAAAAGACGTGGTGAAAATTACAACTTCATCGAAAACTCCTGATGAGCAGCAGTTGAAGAAAATTAATGAAGTTGTCGCACGCTTAATTGATGAGCATGGATACAATTCGACGTCAGCAAATGATCTACTCCGTTACGTTGGTAGCCTTTTGAACAGGTAGTACGCTTATACCCCCACTGTTTAGCGATAAGTGGGGGTTTTCTTTTCATCGCAAAAAGGTTGTCCAAATAGAAAGGTAATTATCTAAAAAGTTTGTCAATTTTAGGGTGGCTTTGCATAGTATAGAGTAATAAACACTTTAAGAGAGAGGAAGTCAGCATATTATATGCTGTTGAACTAGAAATTGTGAATATTGTGATCAATGGCTAACCAGATATTTTTCTGAGTTAGCCAAGTTTTTCTAAACATGTAAGGAGGGTACAAAATGAAAAAAGAAGATAAGCAAAGTTTTGCGATCTCACAGGAAAACTGGTCCCTCCACCGAAAAGGCTACGACGACCAAAAAAGACATCAGGAAAAGATTCAAGAAGCTATCAAAAACAATCTTCCAGATTTAATCTCAGAGGAAAACATTATTATGTCTAATGGTCGTGACGTTGTGAAAATCCCGATTCGTTCTCTTGACGAATATCGTATTCGCTATAACTACGATAAGAACAAACACGTTGGTCAAGGAAATGGCAAAAGCAAAGTCGGAGATGTAGTAGCAAGAGATGGCTCAGGTGGGCAAGGGCAAAAAGGTGCAGGAAAAGGGAAAGGAGCAGGAGATCAAGCAGGAAATGACTATTATGAAGCAGAAGTATCCATTTTAGAGCTTGAAGAGGCATTGTTTTCACAGCTTGAGCTTCCGAACTTAAAACGTAAAGAAAATGACGAAGTTACAATTGAACATATTGAATTTAATGATATCCGTCGAACAGGTCTTATGGGCAACATCGATAAAAAAAGAACAATGCTTTCTGCTTATAAGCGAAATGCAATGACAGGAAAGCCAAAATTCCATCCGATTTATCCAGAAGACTTAAAATTTAAAACGTGGAATGAGGTTCAAAAACGAGAATCCAAAGCAGTTGTACTTGCAATGATGGATACAAGTGGTTCGATGGGAATATGGGAGAAATATATGGCCCGAAGCTTTTTCTTTTGGATGGCTCGTTTCTTACGTACAAAGTATGAAACTGTAGATATTGAATTTATTGCTCATCATACAGAAGCTAAAGTTGTTACAGAAGAAGAATTCTTCTCAAAAGGAGAAAGCGGTGGAACGATTTGTTCCAGTGCTTACCGAAAAGCTCTTGAGCTTGTAAATGGTAAATACTCGCCAGAGCGATATAACATTTATCCGTTTCATTTTTCAGATGGAGATAATTTAACATCTGATAACGCTCGCTGTGTGAAACTTGTTGAAGAGCTTATGAAAGTGTCTAACATGTTTGGGTATGGAGAAGTGAATCAATATAACCGTCATTCAACGCTTATGAGTGCTTACCGAAACATGAATGATCCAAAGTTCCGCCACTTTATTTTAAAACAAAAAGCAGACGTTTTTCATGCAATGAAAAGCTTTTTCCGAAAAGAAGAAGAAGGAACGAAATACGCATAGAAGCAGGCAATTTGCCTGTTTCTTTTTTTGGGGAAAAAAACATTAAGAAAAAATTGGAACTGAATACCTGTTTAGTTTTGGTCCATGGCGTGTACATAACCTATAAATCACTTTAGTTAAGGAGTGATAAACAAGTTGATTACGAGAAAGACGCTGTGGATTAGCAGTTTAATTTCTGGATTAGGAATCACCACAGCCTTTGCCCTAAGAAAAATGAAAAAACGTAAAACCTTGAACAGAAGAAGAACAAAGTATTTAAAAGAAAATGTGCAAGAGAAGATGAGTTCAGTAAAAAAAGAACTTTCTAAGCTTTTTAAGGATCTTGTAGGAAAAGAAGAGTGGACGCTAAAAATATATAGCGATGAAAAACAGTTAAAGCCATATGTTGAAGAAAATAATAAAGATATAAAAATAAAAAGTGAGGAAATTAAATCACTATCAAAAGGAAGACAATATTTTGAACGTAAGAAGTTAGAGCGTTTATTACAAGAGAAAAAGAGGCTTTCAAAAGAAATTCATGAAGAGCTAAGTGCTTTAACAAGTAAGTCAGGAATTAAAAAGAATTGGAATCAAAAGGTAACAGGCCGACAAGATGAGATGAGCTGGAACAGTGTTTATCTTATTAAAGAAGGTAATGTAAAACGCTTTTTAGATGAAGTCGAAAAGTTAGGAGAAAAATATAAGACGTACGGATTACAGCTTGAAGCAACAGGACCATGGCCTTGCTACTATTTCGCTAAAGTAGAAGGAGAGTGATGGGAAGTGAATGAAGAAGTAACTGTGGAAGATAGACATCAGGAAGTAACATTACTTGATATTCTTGACGTTATTTTAGATAAAGGAATCGCACTCCGAGGTGAACTCGTTATTTCGATTGCCGATATTGATCTTGTGTATTTAGATTTACGTGTCCTCGTTGTAGCCGTTGAAAAAATGATGACTTTATCAACAAATACAATTGAAGGGAGTGCAGAAGAATATGGGAGCACTTAAGCAAGACAAGGGGAGGATTGAGCTTGATCCCGAAAATGCCGAGCAAGGTTTAGCACAACTTGTTCTTACATTAGTAGAGCTCATTAGGCAGCTTGTTGAACGACATGCGATGCGTCGTGTTGAAGGGGGGGCTTTGACAGATGAGGAAATTGAGAAGCTTGGAACAGCCCTTATGAACTTAGAAATGAAAATGGAAGAACTAAAAGAGATATTTGATCTTGATGAAGAAGATCTAAACATTAATTTAGGCCCTCTTGGTAACTTAATGTAGCAAAGGAGTGTGAACAATGGAACATTCATCAAATTCAGCTACAATTGTAGATGTATTAGAAACAATTCTAGATAAAGGGGTTGTAATCGCAGGAGACATTAAAGTTGGTTTGACAGATGTTCAACTTTTAACAATTAAAATTAGGCTTGTAGTTGCTTCAGTTGATAAAGCGAAAGAAATGGGAATGGACTGGTGGGAAACTGATTCATATTTTTCTTCAAAAGCAACAGAACAGCTTGAGCATCAAAATTTAAAATTAAATGAACGAATTGAGCAGTTAGAGAAAAAATTAGAAACAAAAGAAATTGAGGGTGAGAAAAAATGAGGGAAATAAAATTATACCATTGGAAAGGAAAAGAGAAAATGGTTCGCTCTTATCCTTTTCAATGGTATAAACAGGCTATTCATTTAGATGAAGAATATATCCTTTACCACGGATAACTTCAATCGTGAAATCACTATGAAGTTTTCTTCTCATTCGATAAACAAGGGCATTTAGCTCTTCTGCATGAACATCAGGGACTCCGTCCTCTAAAAGTTCACGCTCAGGCCATACCTCTTTTTTAATATCTGTTTTTAAAACAAACTCATTTAAAGAATGAGCAAGCTTATGGAAGAAAAGAAATTCCTTGTCGGAAAGTGTACATGTTTGTTTTTTATATGTGACAGTTTGTTTGATTTCATCCATTGTAAAAGGTAAAGAAGGACCATTACATTGAATCATTTCATGTGAAATAGGTTGGAAATCAAGCGTTTGATCCAGATCTAATGAAGAAAAATGTAAAACTACTGTTTCATTTGCAGCTGAAATGATATCACCATGCTTTAATGTAAAAGGTAAGTGTGGAGTTAAAGAACGACCATTTACCTTTGTTCCATGCTTGCTGTTCAAATCAACGATGGAAGCTTGTCCATTGCTATACTGAATAGCGAAATGTCTTCTTGAAACGAAAGCATTCGAAAAAGCAATATCAGGTTTTGAGTTTGCTCCAACTCTACCAAATAAAATTTCAAACTGATCTACATATATATATGCTCCTTGTGTGAAAGGTTCTCCACATTCAACGAACAATTTTGGATAAGTATCCATTGGGACGACAGGCTCCTTTTTGGTATCTGTTTTTTCAGACAATTATCATCTTATTTTCAGTTTTCTTTCATTGTCACATCATTGCTTACTCGCTATGATAACATTAGACAATGTTAGCAAGGAGGGAAAACAATGAAAAGGACTGTTAGCCTTGTTATTGTTTTACTAATTGCTTTTGTGGTCATTTACCTTGTAGAACATACAAAAGCACAATCGGGTTTTCCAAAAGAACTAAGCGTTGAAAAAATGGACGTGCAAGATGAGTTTAATGGAAAGAAAGGCACATTCATCTTACGAGACTTAGAGAATAATAAGACATTAATATATAATAAAAAAAGAGCTTCGAGTCGTCAAGCACCTATTGGAACTTTTCAAATTCCTAGTTCTTTAATTGCTCTCGAAACGAAAACAGTTAAAGATGAATATGAAGTAAAAAGATGGGATGGAAGTGATCAAGGTGTGGACGAATGGAACAAAGATCTTACCCTTGCTTCATCATTACGTAGCTCAGCTCCTTGGTATGAAAAAGAGATTGTCCAAGATATTGGGGTAGATAACATAAATAAATGGCTTCAACGCTTAAATTATGGAAATGAAAAAACAGAGCAAAATCACTTGTTCTGGGAAGATAATAGTTTACAGATATCTCCGCTTGAACAAGCTAATTTTTTAGAGTCTCTGTATCATGAAGATTTACCTTTTTCTTCATCTTCCATGAAAAAAGTGAAGAGAATAATGATTGAAAAAGAAACAGGAACATATACTCTTCATAGTGTAAAAGGTTCAAAAGGAGAGCACAAGAGTGGATGGTACATAGGGTTTGTGACTGTAAAAGGACATCCATATGTATTTGTTACAAATATCGAAGGTAGCGGTAAGAGTGATGAGAGTGCACAAGCGAAAAAAATCACGGAAAAAATCTTTAAAAAATATGATGTATTAAAAGGTGCGTCTCTTTAAATAGAGACGCATTTTTATATTTATAGGATAGAAGTTAATTTTTAGTTGACAGGTCGGAATTGTATGAATTAAAATGAAGACAAGAAAATAAAGAGTCGGAATCAAAGCTAAACATTGAAAAAGGGAGGCAAAACATGATGAAAGAACAGTACAAAGTAATGGACGGCGCTGAGTCATTTTTTATAAAAGGAAATGAAGTTGGTATTTTAATTTCACATGGATTTATGGGAACTCCACAAAGTATGGAATATGTTGCACATCGTTTAGCAGAACAAGGCTACACGGTATATGCTGCAAGATTAAAAGGTCACGGTACTCATCATTATGACCTTGAAAAATGTACGTATAAGGATTGGGTAGCAAGCATTGAAGAAGGCTATAAAAAATTGAAAGCTCAATGTAGCAAAGTATTTATGCTTGGTCAGTCAATGGGTGGAACATTAACAGCGAACTTAGCATTAACACATAAAGATATCGACGGTATTATGCTTATTAATCCTGCTATAAATTCAATTCCTGAAATGGAGCATTTAGATCAAACCGTAAATGATCGTTTTGTTGAAGAAGGAAGACCAGATATTCATAATGAAGAAGCGGTAGAGATTACGTATACGCATGCACCGATGAAGGCTATCAGGGAGCTTCTCTCATTTATGAAAGTTGTTTCATTTAAATTATCAGCTATTGAAGCACCGCTATTATGCTTAACATCACCTGAAGATCATGTTGTGCCTGCTTCAAATAGTACGTATTTGTTGAACCATGTATCTTCCCAAGATAAGAAACAAGTGATGCTCCCTAACTCTTACCATGTTGCTTCAATGGACTTTGATCAAGATACAATTGTAAAACAGTGTACTTCTTTTATTGAAAGCAACCTTCAAAAGTTTAACAATGTCATGCCACTAAGAGCAGCAAAATAAGGACCGATCAATAATGATCGGTCCTTATTTATTATTGTAGAGGGTTAGATGCGTAATAATCTTCAAATACCTTTTTTACTTTCGGTACGACAGAGTGGCTTCCTCCGTCCGTATTGCTTACCATCATTGTTACAAGAAGAGAAGGGTTGTCAACATCTGTCATCACAAACCAACCGTTTTCAGCTCCTTGTTCGCCTTGAGACTTTTTAAGTTCTGCTGTTCCTGTTTTACCTGCAAGCGTTACTCCAGGAATTTTTGCGGCACGAGCTGTTCCGTGAGTATCTTCAATAACTCCGATTAATCCTTTTCGTACTTCTTCAGTTGTTTTTTCAGACATTACGTGTTCTTTCCAAACTTGACTGCTTTTTTCACTTTTTAATAAAACAGGAGTTATCATATTCCCATTGTTTACAATAGACGTATAGATTGAAGCTAAATGGATTGGATTCACTTGTACTTCACCTTGTCCATATGCTGTATTAGCTAATAAAAGATCAGATTCCATTTTACCGTCTTTCGAAATAGTTGATTTAGCCACATCGTATCCTTTCAGCGGAAGTTTCTCTCCAAAACCGTAATTTTTCGCTCCTTCGAGGAACTTTTCAGCGCCTAACTTTACAGCTCCTTGTGCAAAGTAAATATTATCTGATGTAACAAGGGCATCATAAAGGTTAACGTTTGGTGAGCTTCCAACACGATTTACATGAAAGCTTCCCCAGCTTTTATCTTTTTGCCATGGCCCACTTATTGCAAGTTTTTGATCTGGAGACCATACATCGTTTTCTAAAAGCATGCCTGCTGTTAGAAGTTTAAATGTAGACCCAGGGGAGAAAGTAGCTTTAAAACGGTTTAGAAGTGGTTTATGCTCATTGTTAGAAAGGGCTTTATACTCGTCTGCGCTTATCCCTAGTACAAAATCAGCTGGATTATAAGAAGGAGCGCTAACAAGAGCTAAAATTTCTCCTGTTTTAGGTTGAAGAGCTACCCCAACGCCTTCTCCATCTTTTAACTGATTATAAATAGATTCTTGCACGTTTGAGTCAATCGTTAGCTGTATGTCTTGTCCATTTTCTGCATTCTTTTTCAAGAGTTCTTTTCGTTTATTTCCATCTTGACCTGCAATATAAATGACTGCTCCGTCCTTGGCGCGAAGCTTTGATTCATAGAGAGATTCCAGACCTGTCTTACCAATGACAGAACTTGCTGTATATCCTTCATCCTTTTTCTTTTCTAGCATTTCAGCTGTGATGTCTCCAACATACCCAATAAGATGTGCACAAGATTCTCCGCATTGGTAAACTCGTGAAGGTACATCTTGTGTTCCGACACCTTGGAGTTCTTTTGCTTTAGTAATAATTTCTTCATCTGTTGAGCTTACGGTCTTTAATGGCACAAACAAGTTTTCTTTTACCCAAGACTGATTAAGTTTTTTATCAATCTCTTCTATACTCATATTTAAAATAGCTGCAAGTTTTTCTTTTGCACCACTTGTGTTTCCAAGTTCACCTGGAATAACACCAATTTGCGTAGCTGTCCCATTGAAAGCAAGCGGTGTTCCATTTCGATCTGTAATACTTCCACGCTCCGCTTTGATAGTAGAAACACGTACTTTTTCTTTATCCTTCAAATCAGGAACAATAAGAGAAGGTGCCCAGTTTACATACCAACTTTTATCTTTTGATTGTTCCTCTTCAACAGCTTTAATCGTTTCATTCCATTGAAGTTTGCCAGCCATTGTATCCATCTTCATTGTTACTTTGAAACGGTTATCTTTTTCTTCTTTAACACTTACTTTTAAGTTCTTTGTTTCAATTCCGCTATAAATATTTTCATATTTTGATACAAAGTCTTTTTCTGTAATAGAATTCTTAGATTTTTCATCAAGGTAAGTGTACATTTTCGTAAAATCTTGCTTGTTCCATGAAGTAACAAATTCTTTGACCCGTTCTTCAGCAGTTGGTTGATTTGAACAGGAGACAAGTGCTGTTATACATAAGCATAAAAAAGCGATAAAATATATTTTTTTCTTCAACGTCGTGCTCTCCCCCTTGTAGTATAAAACTATGTTATGTTTTCATCATAATGGAAAACATAGTAAAAGTAACCTAACAATTGGATGATAACAGATAAATAATATTAGTACAATCGATTGAGAAGAGACAAAGGGGAGAGAGACGTTCGATTTATTTTGGCTTATTCAACTGGAGCTTTGCTTGCTGAATTAGTTCTTTTACCATCTTGCTTCCAATTTTTCCGCCGATTTTCCCAGCATTTTCAGATGTTAATTCTCGATTTCTTCCTTTGTTTAAAGGGATATTCAATTCCTGTGCTATTTCATACTTTACGTCTTCTCCGTCAGTACGATATCCCGCTTTTTTCATAACTTCTTTTTTGAATGCGATCATTTCAGGCTTTTTTTGTTTGCTCATTATACTTCCTCCTTTTTTATTTAGCGTTTGCTCTTTGCTAAAGAACTATGTAAAAAATGAAAAAAGCCCTCCTTTTTAAGTTCTAGAACTTAAAAAGGAAAGCTTTTATGAAGAGCTGTACATAGACGATAATAAATTATTAGATTTTTTTAGCATATCATTTGCTTCAGCATAGTTTTGTTGTTCTTCGAGAATTTGTGCTTTAATTGCATAGCAATGTGATAGAATATAGGAAATATTGAATTCCTTACAAAATTTCTCACAGTCATTAATATAAATAAGTGATTCACCAAGAGAATTTTGCTTGAATTTAATACGTGCCATCATTACCAAAAGTTTAGCTTTTGATTCTTTAAAAGAATGAGAGTAAAGAATACCTTGCTGGCAATATTCTTCTGCTTCTTCTAGGTTTTGCTGTTCATATGCTGTTGCTGCTAACTCATAATAAGTATTAACAACGTGATGTTCCTGATGATGCGTCTTGGCAATAGTTAAGCTCTTCTTCAAATAGTCTTGAGATTTAGAAAGCTCTCCAACTTGGCGGTAAAGGATACCAAGATGTAAAAGACAATCACTATAGTTGGAATCTGGAGAGGATCTATCAATACGGCTTAGAGCATAAAGTGTCGATTGAATTCCTTCTTTAGGTTGTCTAAGGTGAAGTTCTGCTAATCCCTTTAACATATAGAAACGATCTTCTTGATAAAAAACAGAGCTTGTCTCCATAAGAGAGAGAGCTTCTTTAATATGAACAATTCCTCGCATAAATTGATTTGTCTTACAGTATCCATATGCTAAATTATAGAGAACTTTTAAATGCACGATTTTATCAAATTCATGATAGTGTGTTCTCAATAAAATAGACGCATATAAGGCATGATCAATACAGCTTGAGTAGTTTTCTAACTGTCGATAACATGTTGCAAGAGAAGAGTATACTTCGATATGATAATTTAAATCAAATGGAGTAATATAAACAAGACAGTCATTAAGATAACGAATAGCTTCTTCATATTCTCCTTTATTCATTGAGATTTCAGACAACAGTTTAAGTGCTTTTCCGCGGATTGTAAAATTATTTTCGTCATGTGCTAGTGGCTCTAGAGCTTTATAAGCATTTTCATATTTTTTAGAATTGATTAGCGCAATGCACATACTTATTACGCGTTCTTTGTTGTTTGTCTCAACTTCCACTGAATCATTGCCTTCTGCTTCACCTAAAAGATAGCTTACGGAAACGCCGAGTTTTGAAGCGATATGCTCAAGTGTTTTTAAAGAGGGTTTTGTATGATTACGTTCAATCAAGCTAATCATTGAATGACTTAAGTTTGGACCAGAAAGGTCACCTTGGGTGAAGCCGAGGCTTTTACGCTGTAGCTTTATTCGTTCTCCAACAGTTCTCATATAATCTCACACTTTCTAAAATAAGATATTGTACCTACAAATGTTTTTTAGTTGTATTTTAAGTATTTTCAATAAATTTTAGTTACTATTATAAATAGATCGAGACTTATCCAATATTTGTTTTTTAATATTTGAATAAAAGGGTATTATATACATTTTTCTATTAAGCAATCGATAAGGTGTTTTGAAAATTCAGATTAATATTTACTGTTAATCCTCTTAGTGCATATTTCAATCATATAGTTGTATACGAATAGAAAGACAATAAAACACATTAAAATCTAAATAAATAACAAAGAGTTAAAATAGAAGAAAATGCATAAATGGCTTAACAGCGCCTTTTATTACCTTTTGTATTACATATAGATATCATTTTAGTAATTAATAAATATTAAAGTGTTAATGGTTATACTTTAGATATTAACATAAATTGTATGTTATATATAGTTTAAAATAATGTAAAACGTAAAAAAACTAGGTATATTCTCACTGTAAAATAAAATATTCGTATTCGAATATTTTTTAGTAGGTATATTTTTACATAAATATACATTTTCTCACTTTAGAGTGCTGACTATTAGCCTATCAACAGAAAACTAGTAAATAAGAAATAATTTGCCTAAGGGAAAAACAGTTTAGTTTTGTTCAAATTTTTTTCTTTAAGCTATAGTAGTTCATAGAGGCAATTATGTTTCTGTAGACCCACTATGACGCGGTTTGGTAAACTAATTTTGCTGCAAATAATGTCTTTTCTACATACGTTATAAAGTTGGTTAAAAGGAAATAATGTAAGGAAGACTAAATATTCAGTAGCGCAGTTAGATGAAGGAGCGTGGATATAGTGAGCGCGGAGCGTGGCGCATGGGTTAGTATTTATACTTATCTTATCCTTTCAACGCTTAAACTGTTTATTGGGAACATAGCGAACTCAGAAGCTTTAAGTGCAGATGGATTAAATAACTTTACGGATATTATCGCCTCAGTAGCTGTTTTAATCGGTTTGAAAATTTCAAAGAAACCTCGAGATAAAAACCACCCGTACGGACATTCAAGAGCTGAAAACATTTCTTCTTTACTTGCCTCGTTTATTATGATGGTTATTGGATTCCAAGTTTTATATGAAGCGGTTCAGTCTCTTTGGCATCAGGAAACAACAACTCCAAGTCTTTTAGCTGCTTTAGTGGGAGCAGGAGCAGCCATTGTAATGTTCTGTGTTTTTCTTTACAACAAGCGCCTTGCTGATAAATTGCAAAGTGGAGCATTAAAAGCTGTTGCAAAAGACAATCTTTCAGATGCTCTCGTAAGCGTTGGGGCTGTTGTAGGAATCATTGGAGCATATTTTGGTCTTTCATGGTTAGATCCACTTGCAGCTCTAGTTGTTGGGCTTATTATTTGTAAAACGGCTTTTGAGATTTTTAAAGAAACGTCGCTTTTATTAACAGATGGATTTGATGAAGACAAAATGGGTGAATATAAGGAAGCCGTCAAGGCTATTACAGGAGTAAACGATGTTAAAGATTTAAGAGCGCGCATGCATGGTAATGATGTTGTGCTTGATGTTACAGTAACCGTTAACCCGGAGCTTAGCGTTGTACGCAGTCATGAGATTGCAGATGAGATTGAAGAAGAGCTCGAAACTAAACATCAAATTTCGATGATTCACGTTCATATCGAACCAGATCATTAAGGAAAAGGAAGGAGAAGTTTCTCCTTCCTTTTTTTAGCTTAAAAATAGGATTCTATTGGGTTTTCTAGAATAAAGTACAAAGCATAAAAAAGGAGGATGAAATATGGAAGAACATGAGTTGAAAAAAGTAATTCGTGAATGTGATACAGCTATTCAAAATGAGGATTTTGATACGTTAATGAACTATTATACAGATGACGCAGTCCTAGTTGTAAAACAAGGAATGATTGCAAAAGGAAAAGAGGAAATCAAAAAAGCTTTTATCGCAATTGCGAAATATTTTAATAATAGCATTGTTCCAACCCAAGGAGAGATGGTGATCTTAGAAGCAGGAGATACAGCTCTTGTTCTTTCGCAAACGTTTCTTGATGCCAATAAAGAAGATTCCAAATATCCAATGGAGAGAAGAGCAACATATGTATTTCGAAAAAATGCAGAAGGAAGATGGCTTTGTGCTATTGATAACTCATATGGTACAGATTTGATTCTAAGCGAAGAACAGCAGTAAAACGTTCCTTTATTATTCTTTTATTGTATAGGAACGACTAAGATAGGCAAAATATTTTATGTTAAAAGTGAACTATGAGAAAATGAACATGTTTATAAAAAAGAAAAAGGAGGAAGTAAGGTGACAAACTCTTTACAATCTACAACAACTTTACATAATGGAATTGAAATGCCTTGGTTTGGGCTAGGTGTATTCAAAGTTGAGGACGGATCAGAAGTAATTGAATCTGTGAAATCAGCAATTAAAGCAGGTTACATTAGCATTGATACTGCTGCTGTATATGGAAATGAAGAAGGGGTTGGAAAAGGTATCGCTGACTCTGGAGTTGACCGTGAACGCCTCTTTGTAACCTCTAAAGTTTGGAATAGTGATCAAGGGTATGAATCAACATTAAAAGCATTTGACACAACGCTTGAAAAACTTGGTCTTGAATACCTTGATTTATATTTAATTCACTGGCCTGTTGAAGGAAAATATAAAGAAACGTGGAAAGCACTTGAAAAATTATATAAAGATGGACGCATTCGTGCTATTGGAGTTAGTAACTTCCAAATTCATCATTTAGAAGATTTACTAACAGATGCTGAAATTGTACCAATGGTAAACCAAGTAGAGTATCATCCACACCTTACTCAAAAAGAACTTCATGCTTTTTGTAAAGATAAAGGTATTCAGCTTGAAGCATGGTCTCCGCTTAAGCAAGGAGAGCTTTTGCAAGATAAAACAATCACTCGTATTGCTGACAAGTATAACAAATCAGCAGCACAAGTAATTTTACGTTGGGATTTACAAAATGAAGTTGTAACAATTCCAAAATCAACAAAGGAACATCGTATTATTCAAAATGCTGATATTTTTGATTTCCAATTAACAAAAGAAGAAATGAACGAAATTAATGCTCTGAATAAAAATGAGCGAGTTGGTCCGGACCCAGATAATTTCGATTTCTAATAAAAAAGGTTCCCTTCTTTAGAAGGGAACCTTTTTTATTGTGTTTTTATTATTTCCATAATAGTTAATTCATTGAAATTAAAATCGCTATTTCGTATGCGTGAAATAGGTCTAAAAAAACAAAAAAAGGAAATAATATGTTATTTATCTAGGTTTTACGGCATGTTTTAGAAATAACTACCTCACCTTTTTAACTGGAAAATATGTTAGTATTGTAAGCAGAAGAAAAAGGATAAAAAGAGGTGGAGGTAACGTGAAAGTTTTAAATGCCGCAACACCAGAGATGGAGACATACATAGAAGAAATGAGCGAGCACTTAGTCTACAATATTTTACCCTGCTACTTTTCTCAGGAAGAGATCCAAACATACAAAAATGTTCAGTTTCTTTCGATAAGCTATGCAAAGCAAAAAGCATATAATGGCTTTTTACATGAAGCTTTAAAGGTTATTAGCAGCATGCAAACGATTACTAATCTTATTGAAACTGTCCAAACGAGAGAAATTACAAACCAGGATCGAAAGCTTTTTCATCACAATATTTCTATTTTAGAGAAATATGGGTTTTTATTTCCGTTTGAAATGGATTATTTCTCGAAAGAACGTTATCAGATTATACAAGGGCATTATGAATATCGTTTCATTGTGAACTAAATGGCAGCGGGTTTTCCCGCTGTCTTTTTCTAGTTCCCCCCTTTTGCTTTTCCGATTATAATAAAAGTACAGATTTGTAGTGATTCAGCTTAGAAAGTTTTACTTTTACAAAAAAGGGAACAATATAAAGAATGTTGAAAAAGGAGCTACAGATGCATGTCAGAAATCGATTTATCCAAATTTGAGAAGAAAGTTATTATGCGTAATATTGAACATAAAGACATTGAAAAAATTATTGAGCTTCAAGAGCTTTGCTTTCCTGGAATGGACCCGTGGAAAAAAGATCAGCTTCAAAGTCATCTGGATATTTTCCCAGAAGGCCAGATCTGTGTCGAGTTTGATGGAGAAATTATTGGGTCTTGTTCAAGCTTAATTATAAACTTTGATGAGTATGATGATAAACACACGTGGGATGATATAACAGACGAAGGTTATATTACAAATCACAATAGTGATGGCTATAACTTGTATGGAATTGAAGTTATGGTTCACCCTCAATTTCGAGGAATGAAAATTGGTCGTCGTCTTTATGAAGCGCGTAGGGATTTAGCGCGAGCTCACAATTTAAAAAGCATTATTATTGGAGGAAGAATTCCTAATTATCATAAATATGCAGATGAATTTACGCCGCGTGAATATGTAGAAGAAGTGAAAGAACATAAAATTTATGATCCTGTTCTTTCATTCCAGCTTATGAATGGATTTACCGTTATGCGAATTAATCCAAACTATTTGCCTGATGATGCAGCTTCAAATCAGTATGCAACGCTTATGGAGTGGAACAATATTGATTATGTAGCAAAATCAAAGCGTCACTACAAAACATCTTTTCCAGTAAGGATTTGTGTAGTACAGTATGCAATGAAACAAATTAACTCATTTGAAGATTTTGCACAGCAAGCTGAATATTATATTGATGTTGCATATGATGCTGGAGCTGATTTCTGCGTATTCCCTGAAATCTTTACAACACAGCTTATGTCATTTTTAAATGAGCATATTCCTAGAAAAGCTGTTCAACGTGTAACAGAATATACTGAAGAATACATTGAGCTTTTTACAGATCTTGCTGTAAAGTACAATGTTAACATCATTGGTGGCTCACATTTTGTAGAAGAAGATGAACACATTTATAACATTGCGTATCTTTTCAGAAGAGATGGAACAATTGAAAAGCAATATAAGCTTCACATTACACCAAATGAGCGGAAATGGTGGGGAATTTCGGCTGGAGAAGAAGTGGAAGTATTTGATACAGACTGTGGGCCAATTGCTATTCAAATTTGCTATGACATTGAATTTCCTGAGCTTGCACGTATTGCGACAGAAAAAGGAGCCAAAATTATTTTTACTCCGTTCTGTACAGAGGATCGCCAAGGCTATTTACGTGTGCGCTATTGTGCTCAATCAAGAGCGGTGGAAAACCAGATTTATACTGTTATTGCAGGAACAGTTGGAAACTTACCACAAGTGGAGAATATGGACATTCAATATGCTCAGTCCGCTATTTTTGCTCCTTCTGATTTTGAATTTGCACGCGATGGCATTGTAGGTGAGTGCAATCCTAATATTGAAATGGTCGTTATTGGAGATGTTGATTTAGAAATTCTACGTCGCCAACGCCAGTCAGGAACAGTTCGACAGTTAAAAGATCGTCGTCGTGATATTTACACTGTTCACTATAAGAAGTAATGTTAAAAGGGCATCCTTACTTCCTTTTTCCCTAAGGATGCTTTTTTAATATGAAATAAATTATAATGGAGGAAAAATTGTGAGCTTTGAAGATCAACAAATCATCCCAGCTATTCGTGATATGAAGCAGCTTGAACGTTTTTTACGTTCTCCATATCAATATGGAGTTTTATTGGAATGTTATTTAGGTCATTTAAAGGGAATAGCACGTGCGGCTCAAGAGCACGATAAAAAGCTAATTTTCCATGTTGATTTAATTAGTGGTCTAAAACACGATGAACATGCTGTGGATTTTTTATGTCAGGAAATTAAGCCTGCTGGTATTATTTCAACGCGTTTAAATGTAATTCTAAAAGCCAAACAAAAAGGGGTATATGCCATTCAGCGCGTTTTTCTTTTAGACAGTCAAGCACTTGAAAAAAGCTTCGCTGTTATTAATAAAGGAAAACCAGACTACATAGAGCTCCTTCCTGGAGTTGTTCCACATCTCATTGAGGAAGTAAAGGAAAAAACGAATACCCCTGTCCTTGCAGGAGGACTTATTCGAGCAGAGCATGAAATTAAAAAAGCATTGGAAGCAGGAGCTGCAGCTGTTACAACGTCTAATGAAGAGCTTTGGAAAAAAAAGTAGTAAAAAGGGTTTGACAACGCTTTCACTTTCTAGTACTCTAGTATCAAAGTTAATACACGTGACGGAGACAAGAACCACAGTACATCCCTAATCAACCTTAGGGGTATACTGTGGTTTTTTGCAATTTGTCACATCGCCATTAATAGATTTTTAGAAAAATATGAGCAAAGGGGATGAATTCCCATGGGTACTTTTACAGCGGAAATAGTCGGGACAATGATTTTAATTATACTAGGCGGAGGAGTTTGCGCAGGGGTTAATTTAAAAAAATCACTCGCTCATAAAAGTGACTGGATTGTAATTACTTTTGGCTGGGGATTAGCAGTAACAATGGGAGTTTACGCAGTTGGAAGTGTAAGCGGTGCACATTTGAATCCAGCTGTAACAATTGGAATGGCATTAGCTGGTCAGTTTGCTTGGGGAGATGTTCCACTTTATATTTTAGCTCAAATGATTGGAGCCTTTTTAGGAGCAGTTATTGTTTACTTTCATTATTTACCACACTGGAAAGCAACGGATGACCCAGGAGCAAAGCTTGGCGTATTTTCAACAGGACCAGCCATCTATCACCCGTTTTCAAACTTATTAAGTGAGATGATTGGAACATTCATTCTTGTTCTAGGATTATTAACAATAGGAGCAAATAAGTTTACAGAAGGCTTAAACCCCCTTATCGTTGGGTTCCTTATTTTAAGTATTGGCCTTTCTCTAGGGGGAACAACAGGATATGCAATTAACCCGGCAAGAGACTTAGGACCACGTATTGCACACGCATTACTTCCGATCGCAGGAAAAGGAGATTCAAACTGGAAATATGCATGGATTCCTGTTGTTGGGCCTATTCTTGGTGGAAGTTTAGGAGCAGTATTTTATAAAATAATATTTGAAGGAACAACAAGTGCTGTATATTGGGGAGTAGTAGCCATTGTTGTTGTAATACTAGCATTGGCGTACGGTATGTCTAAGAAACAAGATTACGTAGCAGGAGAAATAAAAAGAGAACTAAACTAATTTAGAGGGGGCAAAAGCTATGAGCACATACATTTTAGCATTAGATCAAGGAACAACAAGCTCAAGAGCTATTTTATTTAACAAAAAAGGCGAAATTGTTCATACATCACAGAAAGAATTTACGCAATATTTTCCAAACCCTGGCTGGGTTGAACACAATGCAAATGAAATTTGGAGCTCCATTTTATCTTGTATTGCCTCATGTTTATCAGAATCAGGAGTAAAAGCAAATCAAGTTGAGGGAATTGGAATTACAAATCAGCGTGAAACAACAGTTGTATGGGATAAAAATACAGGCCAACCTGTTTATAATGCGATTGTTTGGCAATCTCGTCAAACAAGCAGCATTTGTAATGAACTAAAAGAAAAAGGCTATAACGATACGTTCCGTGATAAAACAGGGCTTTTAATTGATGCTTATTTTGCAGGTACAAAAGTAAAATGGATTTTAGATAATGTAGATGGAGCACGTAAGAAAGCAGAAAATGGTGAGCTGTTATTTGGAACAATTGATACGTGGCTTATTTGGAAGCTATCTGGTGGAAAAGCGCACGTTACAGACTATTCAAATGCATCACGTACGCTTATGTTTAATATCTATGATCTAAAATGGGATAAAGAATTGCTAGAGATTCTAGGTGTTCCAGCATCTATGCTTCCAGAAGTAAAGCCGTCTTCAGAAGTATATGCAGAAACAATTGATTATCACTTTTTTGGTCAGAAAGTACCTATTGCAGGAGCAGCTGGTGACCAGCAGTCAGCACTGTTTGGGCAAGCGTGCTTTGAAAAAGGGATGGCTAAAAATACGTATGGCACAGGTTGTTTCATGCTTATGAACACAGGAGAAAAAGCTGTTAAGTCTGAGCACGGTTTGTTAACAACGATTGCATGGGGAATTGATGGAAAAGTAGAGTATGCGCTTGAAGGTAGTATTTTTGTAGCTGGTTCGGCTATTCAATGGCTTCGAGATGGTCTTCGTATGTTTAATAATGCTGCAGACAGTCAAAAATACGCAGAGCGTGTTGAATCAACAGATGGAGTTTATATGGTTCCTGCTTTTGTTGGATTAGGAACACCGTATTGGGATAGCGATGTGCGTGGTGCAATGTTTGGATTGACTCGTGGAACTAAAAAAGAGCATTTTGTTCGAGCAACACTTGAATCACTAGCTTATCAAACACGTGATGTCCTTGATGCTATGAAAGAAGATGCAGGCATGGAAATTAAGCGTTTGCGTGTTGATGGAGGAGCTGTTAAAAATGATTTTCTCATGCAGTTCCAAAGCGATATTTTAGATGTTCCTGTTGAAAGACCTACAATTAATGAAACAACAGCTCTTGGTGCAGCATACCTTGCAGGGCTTGCTGTTGGGTTCTGGGAAAGTCGTGATGAAATAGCAGAGAAGTGGGATGTTGAAAAAGCATTTGAATCGAAAATGGAAGACGATCAGCGTACGAAGTTGTATGATGGATGGAAAAAAGCTGTTGAAGCAGCAATGGTGTTCAAATAAAGAAAGAATCTTCTGAAGTGTGAAACAGAAAGATTCACAAAAGGACAAAAGTGTGATATATTAAAAATAAGTTAATAAATGGTTGGAGAATAGGAGAGACCACAGGACCTTATGGGTATATAAATATCATAAGGGACTTGTGGTCTCTTTTTATTTACTCTTAAAAGGAGGAATTATTCATGAGTTTTTCAGGGGAAAATCGTGCTGCGACTTTAAGCGAAATGGAGAAGCAGCAGTTTGATGTATTAGTTATCGGTGGCGGTATTACAGGAAGTGGAATTGCTTTAGACGGGGCAACGCGTGGATTGAAAATAGGACTTGTAGAAATGCAGGATTTCGCAGGAGGAACGTCAAGTCGTTCTACAAAGCTCGTGCACGGTGGACTGCGTTATTTAAAACAGTTTGAAGTGAAAATGGTAGCGGAAGTTGGAAAAGAAAGAGCTATTGTATACGAAAATGCACCGCATGTTACAACACCTGAGTGGATGATGCTTCCTTTCCATAAAGGAGGAACGTTTGGAAGTTTCACAACATCAATCGGTCTTCGCATGTATGACTTTCTTGCAGGTGTTAAACGAAGCGAGCGACGTCAAATGTTCTCACGAAAAGAAACATTAAGACGTGAGCCGCTTGTGAAAGCGGAGAACCTACGAGGTGGCGGCTACTATGTTGAATATAAAACAGATGACGCTCGCCTGACTATCGAAGTAGCGAAGAAAGCAGTTGAAACAGGAGCTACTCTTGTAAATTATGCCAAAGTAGAAAGCTTTCTTTACGAAGATAACAAAGTTGTGGGAGCGGTTGTTGTAGACCAGACAACTAAAAAAGCGTACCAAATTTATGCTAAAAAAATTATTAATGCTGCAGGACCTTGGGTTGATACACTTCGTGAAGAAGATCGCTCAAAAGAAGGCAAAACGCTTGTTCATACAAAAGGAATTCACTTAGTTATTGATGCAGAACGTTTCCCATTACAGCAAGCTATTTATTTTGATACACCTGACGGACGCATGGTATTTGCCATTCCACGTGATGGAAAAACTTATGTTGGTACAACTGATACAGTTTATGATGGAGATCTTGTTCATCCGAGAATGACAAAAGCAGACCGTGAATATGTCATTAAATCAATTAACTACATGTTTCCGGCTGTAAACATTACCGAGAAAGATGTAGAATCAAGCTGGACGGGACTTCGCCCGCTTATTAATGAACAAGGAAAAGGGGCTTCTGAAATTTCGCGTAAAGATGAAATTTGGGAATCCAAATCAGGCTTAATTACAATTGCAGGTGGCAAGCTAACAGGCTATCGTAAAATGGCTGAAATGGTTTTAGATTCTGTAACGAAAAAAATCGAAGAGGAATATAATGTTTCGTTTCTTCCTTGTCAAACTAAACATCTCTCACTTTCAGGAGGAGAGTTTGGAGGATCTCAGAAATTTGAAAGCTTTGTAAAACAAAAAGTTGAAGAAGGAACAAAGATTGGTCTTGATCGTAAACAAGCTGAAAAATTAGCAAAACGCTATGGTTCAAATATTGATAAAGTATATGAGTATGTGAAAAATGGTGAACACGCAAATGTGACTCCCGCTGTTTATGCTCAAGTTATGTACGGACTAGAACATGAGATGGTCGTAAAACCTGTTGACTTTTTCATTCGCCGTACTGGAGCGCTTTTCTTCAATATTTCATGGGTGCATGAATGGAAAGTTGAAGTCATTAATCTTATGGCTTCAAAACTAGGCTGGACGCGTGAACAAAAAGAATTATATAGACAAGAACTTGAAAAACATCTTCATGATGCAGTTGTTCCTGTTGATGAAGAAGATGATACAGCTCTTGCACAGTAAGAAGAAAATCCCATCTTAAAAAGTGAAACGAGATGGGATTTTTTTTCGTTAAGTTATAAAGAAACATGGTAATATAAATGGAAGAGAATTTTATAAAATGAGATTTAAGATTCATCATTAAGGAGGAGAAAGATGAGCTGGCATCAGCATTTTTTGCGTTGGGATAATGAAATTGAATTAGAAAATGAAATGAGAAAAAGTTTAGATAGTATTAAGCATGATGAGAGATTGCTTGAAGAGCATTTTTATAAAAATCTAGAATTTGGTACAGGTGGAATGAGAGGCGAAATTGGAGTCGGAACAAATCGTATGAATCTCTATACCGTAAGGAAGGCATCAGCTGGATTTGCTCAGTATATTGAAAACGCGGGAGAAGAAGCGAAAAACCGCGGAGTTGTGATTGCGTACGATTCTCGCCATAAGTCCCCACAATTTGCTCTTGAAGCAGCTAAAACTCTTTCTTCATATGGAATTAAAACCTACCTTTTTACAGAACTTAAGCCAACGCCACAGCTTTCATTTGCTGTTCGAGAGTTGCATGCTTTTGGTGGTATTGTTATAACAGCAAGTCATAATCCACCTGAATATAATGGTTACAAAATATATGGAATGGATGGAGGGCAACTTCCGCCTAAAAGTGCTGATGAGTTAATCTCTTATGTAAACGGTATCGAAAATGAGCTAAAGATTACAGTGAAAGAAAAAGAAGAGCTAAAAGAAGAAGGGTTGCTTGTTATGCTTGACGATACACTTGATGAAGCATACAACAAGAAACTTCAAGAAGTGAGCGTTTCAAAAGAACTTTCACAGGAAGCTAAAGACAACGTAAGAGTAGTTTTTACACCTTTACATGGAACAGCTTATAAATCAGCAACAAAAGTGCTTGAAACGCTCGGTTATAAACATGTTCACGTTGTAGCAAAGCAAGCAATGCCAGATCCTAATTTTACAACCGTGCTTTCTCCGAATCCTGAAGAAGCCGAGGCTTTTTCATATGCGATTAAAGATGGAAAAGATGTAAAAGCAGACGTTCTTCTTGCAACAGATCCTGATGCAGACCGAGTTGGACTTGCTGTTCGAAAAGACGATGGAGAATATACGCTTCTAACAGGAAATCAAACAGGAGCACTTTTACTAAAATATCTTTTATCACAGCTTGAAAAGAGCGGAAATCTTCCTGAAAACGGAGCTGTTCTAAAAACAATTGTAACTTCTGAGCTTGGGCGCAAGATTGCAGAGGATTATAAGCTTACAGCAATTGATACCCTTACTGGATTTAAATTTATCGGCGAGAAAATTAAACAGTTTGAACAAACAAATGACCACACATTTTTATTCGGTTATGAAGAGAGCTATGGCTATTTAGTTAAAGACTTTTGTCGAGATAAAGATGCGATTCAAGCACTGATCTTAGCTGTAGAAGCGTGTGCCTTTTATAAACAACAAGGCAAAACACTTTGGCACGTTATGCAAGATATCTATGAAGAATACGGCTATTATAAAGAAAATTTAAAATCACTTACGTTAAAAGGAAAAGAAGGATCTGCTCAGATTGAACACCTTTTAACATCTTTCCGTGCTACTCCTCCAGGAGAAGTAGCTGGCTTACGAGTTAAAACAATCGAAGATTATCAAGTGCAAAAAAGAGCGTACGTAGAAAGTGGAGAAACAGAAACAATGTCTCTTCCTTCCTCAAACGTTTTAAAGTATTTCTTAGAAGATGGCTCATGGTTTTGTCTTCGCCCGTCTGGTACAGAGCCAAAAGTGAAGTTTTACTTTGGAGTTGTTTCCAACACTAATGAGGAAAGCGTGTTAAAGTTAGAACAGCTTAACAATAGTATTATGGACAAAGTAGCAGCTATTTTAGAAAGTAATGAAGAAGGAATCAAAAAATAAAGAAATGTTTCTCCATTTAAACTGGGGAAACTTTCTTTTAATAATATTAAGATAGCGGAAAAAGGGAAAAATGTGGTACGTTTAATAAATGAAGACTTTTATAAAAAAAGTCCATTGACAACACCATAGCATAGGAGGATTTTATAATGAAGATTGTTGTGATTAATGGAACACCACGTGAGAGTGGAAGAACGCGTATTTTAAGCCGTTTTTTAGCAGAAAAATACAGCTTAGATTTGCTTGATTTAAGTGAAACAGTGTTACCTGTTTTTAACGGAACAAGTGAGCAACATGAATTAGAAAACGTAGTAAAAGTAAAAGAGCTTGTACATAGTGCAGATGCTATTATTTTAACAACGCCAGAATATCATGGAAGCATGAGTGGAGCGTTGAAAAATATGCTTGATTTCTTAACGTTTGAACAGTTTAAAGGAAAACCAGTTGGACTTCTCGCAGTAGCAGGTGGGGGAAAAGGCGGTATTAACGCATTGAACAGCATGCGTGATGTAATGCGTGCTCTTTATGCGAATGCATTACCAAAACAAATTGTATTTGATCCACCGATGTTTGAAAAAGACAGCGATCTTCTTGTTCCAGAGGCTTCAGAAGCGTTAGAAGGATTTGTGGAAGAGCTTAAAAAATATACAAAGCTTTATAAAGAGTTTGCAAAAGCATAAAAAATAAGAGGCAGGATTTTATCCTGCCTCTTATTTTTTTTGAAATCCTGTCTTTTTAAATAAAGCATGAAAACGGGGAGCAATAAGACCACCTAAAAATGTGAAAATCACATCTTTAATAAAAAATCCACCCATGAAAATCCACAGTGCTTTATAAGACATTGGAGTATTAATCCACGTATTAAGAGCTAAGTACATATAGTTAACGCTAAACAGATAAATAAAAATAATGCCAATATACGACGCAACCATAAATGTACCAAGCGTTGGATTTTCTTTTCGCTCGACAATTTTACCTACAATATAAGCGGCGAAAATATAGGAAATGATAAATCCACCTGTTTGGGTAAATAAAGCGCTGAGACCACTATAAAACTCAGCAAACACTGGAGCTCCAGCAAGCCCTACAACCATGTAAGCGAGCATAGAAAAAGCGCCTAACCGGCTACCAAGCAAAGCACCAGCTAGAATAGCAAAAAATGGCTGAAGTGTTGGAGTTACATTTCCAAAATGTAAAAATGGAGCAAAAGAAGCAATGTTAGCTCCAATTGCAGTAAGGGCTACAAAGACACTTGCATATGTAATGTCAATTGCCCGAAATTGTCTTTTGTTCACGTAGTGTTCCTCCTGATGATAGAATACGCTTTTTATCTTAACGAAAGAGAGTTACATTAGTCAACAGATAATATTTCTCAGTTTACATTCAAAAAATGAATAAAAATAAAAAAGGAGCAGAAAATAAGTATAAAAGAAAAAAGGCATACCTTTTTAGGGGTATGCGTTAAAAAGTTTGTTTATAAAGATTGTTCCATTGCGCTCAGCTCAGACTGAAGCGCTTGTTCTCCTGCATAGTCAATATAACATAGCAAAGAGTATAAATTCTCTTCCACAATTCGCTCGTTTCGCTCGAAGTTATAGGCGTGTAAAAAGTGTTCAATCCTTTTTGATAACAAATCATCGTTTGTTCGCACCATCAGAATCAACAGGTTGTCCCACTGTGATCGATGTGTGTAATAAAGCGCTCTGTCATAGTCCAACATGTTCATTGCTTTTCCTCCCCTTTGAAGGAGTCGATATTATTGTATGACAGTTTGGATGATTTGTTACTGAACAAATGTTGGACAAAAAAGCAAAATAGTGACAGTGTGACAAGAACAACACTGTTAACTTTTTCTGTTGTATAAAACCGAGTTCAAAAAACAAATAATACGAGCAAGCCTTCTGTGAGGTTACTTTAACAACTTTTTCACATATTTCAGGCTGTTTTTAAACGAAGGATAGCGAATAGGAAGATCAAACTTTGTTGTTTGTTTTAAAATGCCTTTTTCATGTGTAAAAGCATCAAAGCTTCCTTTTCCATGGTATTTGCCCATCCCGCTTTCTCCAACTCCTCCAAAAGGAAGGTGTGTGTTCGCTACATGCATAACCGTATCATTTATACAACCTCCACCAAAGGAGAAAGAGTTAATAATCTTTTCTTGCTTTTTCTCATCTTCTGAAAAGTAATAAAGTGCAAGCGGATTCGGAGTTTTACCCAGATGATATTTAAGGTCTTCAAATTTTGTGAAAGAAAATAGAGGTAAAATAGGACCAAAAATCTCTTCCTTCATTACGCTGTCTTCCCACATTATATTTTCTAAAAGGGTAGGAGATATACGATTTTCAACTTCTTCATATTGTCCTCCAAACAAAATATCCCCATCTTGTAAAAATGCGAGCAGTCTTGTGAAATGACGTTTGCTCACAATTTTTCCGAACTTTTCACTGTTAAGTGGAGTTTCTCCGTAGAACTCTTTTACAACGGCTTTCAGCTCTTGTACAAATTCTTCTCTTATTTGCTCATGAACAATAACATAGTCAGGAGCAATGCATGTTTGACTGGCATTGGTGAATTTCCCCCAGGCAATTCGTTTTGCGGCAAGCTCTATATTTGCATCTTGATCAACAATGCAAGGACTTTTGCCACCAAGCTCAAGTGTGAGCGGTGTTAAATAATTTGCAGCAGCTTTCATTACTTCTTTTCCTATTGCAACGCTTCCTGTAAAGAAAATATAGTCAAAACGTTCATTCAAAAGAGCCTGACTTTCTTCAACTCCTCCTTCAACAACGGCAATATATTCTGAAGGGAAAGTTTTTTGAATAAGCTTAGAAATCCATCTAGAAACGGTAGGCGTGTATTCAGATGGTTTTAAAAGGGCTGTATTTCCTCCTGCAATTGCTCCAATAAGTGGAGAGAACTGAAGCTGAACAGGGTAATTCCAAGGTGCGATAATCAAGGTCACGCCATATGGCTCTCTATAAAGATAACTTTTGGATCCGAGATGACTTACAGGTGTTTTTACTTTTTGAGGTTTTGTCCATGAATCAAGATGTTTTAGAACAAAACGAATTTCTTCATATATAAAAGCAATTTCTGTCATATACGCTTCTGTCTCAGATTTATGTAAATCTCTTTGCAAAGCGTCTAGCAATTGTTGTTCATAGCGTTTTACAGCACTTTTAAGCTTTGTTAAGTTTTCTTTGCGAAAAGCAACATCTTTTGTAGTATCAGTCTCAAAAAAAGCTCGCTGCTTTTCAATAAGAGATAAAATATTGTCTTTCATCGAACCCCTCCTTATAACCCAGCTTTCTCTTAGAATATAAAACGTTTTCCTTTCCTAAACAACAAATAACGTCTTTCTCTCTCTTTTTCTATACAAAAAAGAGAGAAAAAATGTATCTCTTCATCATGAATAAACAAGCATATTCATACTATAGGATATGAAGGTGAAAGGGGAGAGCCTATGAACGACACTCAGCAAAAGCAACTTTATCGTGCAATTGAGGAGATAACGGAGATTGCTGAAGGCTTTGGATTAGATTTTTATCCAATGCGCTATGAGATTTGTCCGTCTGAAATTATTTATACATTTGGATCATATGGAATGCCTACTCGTTTTTCGCACTGGAGTTTTGGTAAACAGTTTCATAAAATGAAGCTTCACTATGATTTAGGATTAAGTAAAATCTATGAGCTTGTCATCAACTCAAACCCATGCTATGCATTTCTGCTTGATTCTAATTCTCTTATTCAAAATAAGCTTATTGTTGCTCACGTTTTAGCACACTGCGACTTTTTTAAAAACAATGCGCGCTTTGCCAATACGAACCGAGATATGGTAGATAGTATGGCAGCTACTGCTGAAAGAATTACTCAATATGAAATTTTGCATGGAAAACGTGAAGTTGAAAAGTTTTTGGATGCTGTTTTATCTATCCAGGAGCATATTGATCCATCGCTTATGCGTCCAAAACTTTCTTGGACGATGGATGAAGAAGAGGAAGAAGAAACAACAGTTGAAACACCTTACGATGATCTTTGGGCTCTTGACGGAGATAAAGTGAAAAAAGAGAAGAAAAAAAAGAAGAAAAAGTTACCGCCACAGCCTGAAAAAGATATTCTCTTATTTATTGAACAGTACAGTCGTGAATTAGAAGAGTGGCAGCGCGATATTTTAACAATGATGAGAGAAGAAATGCTTTATTTTTGGCCTCAGCTTGAGACAAAAGTAATGAACGAAGGATGGGCTTCTTTCTGGCATGCACGCATCATTCGTGAACTGGAGCTAACAAGCAGTGAAGCCATTGAATTTGCTAAATTAAATGCAGATGTTGTGCAGCCATCACGTACAACGATTAATCCCTACTATTTAGGATTGAAAATCTTTGAAGATATTGAAGAGCGGTATAACAACCCAACGGAGGAAATGAAACGTCTTGGAGTTAAAGAGAATTCAGGTCGAGACAAAATGTTCGAAGTACGTGAAGTTGAATCTGATATTTCATTTATTCGAAATTACTTAACAAAAGATCTTGTTATGCGTGAAGATATGTATCTGTTTGCAAAACAAGGTCGTGATTATAAAATTGTCGATAAACAATGGACGGAAGTACGTGATCAACTTGTAAGTATGAGAGTAAATGGGGGATTCCCTTATATCACAGTTACAGATGGAGATTATCTGAAAAATGGAGAACTTTATTTAAAACACTGGTATGAAGATATTGAACTTGATGTGAAGTACTTAGAAAAAGTACTTCCATATACGTATCAGCTTTGGGGGCGTACTGTTCATATGGAAACGAGCTTGGAAGGAAAGCAAGTGCTATTTTCATATGATGGAAATGCTGTGCATCGAAAAATCTTATAAAAAAAGGCGAGTGTCACATATGACACTTGCCTTTTAATATTTATAAAAAGTTAATGCTAGATTAACAGTAGGTTAATGAAAGGAAGATATCATCTTAGGTGGAAAAGAAAAACTAGCTTAATTCAGGGGAGAGAATCAGAAATGTTCAAAAAAGCAATGAAGAAAAAGTTAATTCCATTTGCAGCAATGTCTACCATTGCCATTAGCGGTTTATTAGGCGGAGGAGCAGGAAGCGTTGATGCGGCAGAGAAGACAGAGCCAGAAATTAAAAATATCATTTTCCTTGTTGGAGATGGTATGGGAACGTCATATACGACAGCACAGCGTTATATGAAAGATAATAAAGAAACACAAAAAATGGAGCCAACAGCTTTTGATCCAAATTTAGTTGGTTTACAAAGTACATATCCATATGCCCAAAATACCATAACTGATTCAGCTGCGGCAGGTACAGCTTTAGCAACAGGACATAAAACATACAATGGAGCTGTTTCTGTTGATTCTAATAAAAAGGAAGTAAAAACAGTTCTTGAGCAGGCAAAAGAAGAAGGTTTAGCAACAGGCCTTGTTACAACATCAGATATAACAGATGCAACACCAGCTTCATTTGGAGCGCATGATCCAGATCGTAAAAATAAAGATGGAATTGCAGACGATTATTATAATGAAATGATTAATGGAGAACATAAAATTGACGTTATTTTAGGTGGAGGTTTAACAAACTTTAAAAGAGATGATGAAGATTTAACAAAGGCCTTCCAAGAAGACGGATATAGCTATGTTTCTAACCGTGAAGATATGTTAAAAGACGAAAATAAACAAGTTTTAGGTCTCTTCTCTGAAGTTGGAATGCCAAAAATGCTTGATCGTTCTGAAGAAGATCCTTCATTAAAGGAAATGACAGATTCTGCGTTAGATCGTTTGGAACAAGATGAAGATGGATTTTTCCTTATGGTTGAAGGAAGTCAAATTGATTGGGCAGCACATGATCATGATATTGTAGGAGCAATGAGTGAAGTAGAAGACTTTGAAAGAGCATACGAATCAGCAATTGAATTTGCTAAAAAGGACAAGCATACGCTTGTCGTGGCAACAGCTGATCATTCAACAGGTGGTTTCACACTAGGAGCAAATGATAAGAATGGTGCAGGTGTACAAAAGTGGGTTCCAGAAGCTGTAAAAGCCGCAAAACGCACGCCAGACTTTATGGCTCAGCAAATTGCTGATGGCAAGAGCGTTGAATCTGTATTAGGCAAGTACCTTGACCTTGAATTAACAAAAGAAGAAATAAACAGCGTAAAAGAAGCAGCTAAAAATGATCAACAAGTAGATGATGAGACAGGAAATATGAAAAAAGTAGATGAGAGCGCTCTTGTTACAAACATTGACAACGCTATTGAGCGTATCATTGATGCGCATTCATATACAGGGTGGACAACAACAGCACATACTGGTGAAGATGTTCCTGTTTATGCATATGGACCTGGAAAAGAAATGTTTGCAGGTATGAGTGATAACGTTGATCAAGCCAAGCGCATGTTCAAAATTTTAGAAGAGAATCATAAAGGTAATGGAGATAGCGAAAAAATTCAGTTCAGTGATATCAATGAGAAAACGTTTGGCTATGAAGCAATTATGGCATTAGCGGAAAAAGGAATTGTAAAAGGAAGCAATGGAAAATTTAATCCATCACAGCAGTTAACGCGTGTTCAAGCAGCAATTATGCTTCAACGTGCACTAGATTTACCAGTTCCACAAGATTTAAATTCATTTAAAGATGTAGATAAAGATGCTGAATATGCTGAAGCTGTTGCAGCTTTGAAACAAGCAGGCATTTTTAACGGTTATGGAGATGGAACGTTTGGTGTAAATGACAAGCTTTCTCGTGAACAAATGGCAAGTGTGCTTGTTAAAGCATTTGACTTAAAGAAAAATAATAAAGAAGTAAATCTATCAGATCTTGATTCTGTATCTCCTTCTCATAAAGAGAATGTCAAAATTCTTTACCAAAATGGTATCACAACAGGGAAAGAGGATGGCACATATGCTCCATTTGAAAAAATCAAGCGTGATCAGTTCTCTGTCTTCATGCACCGCGTATTAACAAAATAAAACAAGCTAACTTAGCCGCTGCCAACTCGCAGCGGCTTTTCGCGTTTCTTCTTTTTTGAAGTGGGAAAATATAAAAAGAAAGTACAAGATAGAAGGAATGATAAGGAGGAAAAAAGATGAAGGCGGTTGGTCTTTATAAATACTTACCAATAACAAAAGAAGAGAGTTTAGTAGATGTTGAAGTCGAACAAGGACATCCTACAGGTCATGATTTATTAATTCATGTCCAAGCAGTCTCTGTTAATCCTGTTGATACGAAGGTTCGGGCACCAAAAGATAGAGAAGAAGAGAAACCAAAAATTCTTGGCTTTGATGCCTCAGGTGTTGTTGAAGACGTAGGAGAAAAATGTTCACTTTTTAAAAAAGGGGATAAAGTTTACTACGCAGGAAGCATTGGTAGACAAGGCACAAACAGCCAATATCATCTTGTTGATGAACGCATTGTTGGACGAAAACCTGAAAATCTCTCTTTTGCTGAAGCAGCAGCAATGCCTCTCACAACTCTTACTGCTTGGGAAGGATTATTTCAACGTCTTCATGTTCAAGAAGGAGAAAGTATTTTGATTATTAATGGAGGTGGCGGAGTGGGGTCTATTGCCATTCAGCTTGCGAAACAGGCAGGGCTAACTGTTATTGCAACCTCTTCTCGTGTTGAAACAAGTGAATGGTGTAAAGGTCTTGGAGCCGATTTCATTATTAATCATTATGAATCAATGGAAGAACAGTTAAAAGAGCATGGAATGGAGAGTGTTGACAATATCTTCTGTTTGCATAGCACAGATAAACATTGGGAAGAGATGGGTAAAGTAATTCGTCCACAAGGGAAGATTTGCTCCATTGTTGAAAATGAAGAGCCTATCGATTTAAAAATTTTACAAGATAAAAGCGTTTCTTTCCTTTGGGAATTTATGTTTACAAGACCTCTCTATGAAACAGATGATATGATTGAACAGCATCATATTTTAAACAAGGTTGGAGAAGAGTTAGAAAAGGGGAACTTACAGCACACTCTACAAGAGACAATAAGTCCAATCAATGCTGAAAATATGAGAAAAGCACATGGAAAAGTTGAAGAAGGAAAAATGATTGGGAAAATTGTTGTAGAAGGATGAGGACAATAACATTTTTTTAGTTATAATGGTAGTTGACTTATTCTACAATGTTAGCTACACTCATCACAGACAAAAGAATATACCTCGTTAGGTGAGGCTCCTGTACGGAGAAATGCTGCTGCCCAAAAATGTCCAAAGACGCCAATGGGTCAACAGGAATTATCGACATAAGGTAATTCTTAACGTAGCTGGTTTTAGAACCTATGCCGTACAGTGCTAAAGCTCTACGAATGGAGGGTATGAAGCGTTATTTAGTATGCAAAAAAACAAAAACACACCTTCCTTAAGGTGTGTTTTTTTTGTGCATTTGTTGCAGCATAAGAGAGGAGGAATCAATCATGATTCAAGATATGACATACGAAGAAATCGTAGCAAGAATTTCGCATCTTCTGGAGCAAGAAAAAACAAATGGTATTCAAGTAATTCTTGAAGAACTACAGCCTTATGATATTGCTGAAATATATGTGATGCTTTCAGAAGAACAGCGTCCTAAGTTTTTAGATGTACTTGAAACAGAGCAGCAAGCATCACTTATTGAAGAAATTGATCGCGACGAGCAACTTGAGCTTGTTGAACAAATCAATGTTAATGACCTTGGGGAAGTATTAGATTTAATGGACAATGATGATCTTGCACATCTTTTAGATGAAGTAACGCCAGATGTGAAAGAGCAGTATTTATCAGGGATGACAACAGAAGAATCTACAGCAGTTCAGAAACTAATGGAATACGAAGCTGAAACAGCTGGACGGATTATGACCAACCGCTATGTTTGGATTCCTGAACAATACACTGTAAGAGAGACAGTAGACAAAATAAAAATTTTCGCCGAAATTGCCGAATCCATTAACTATATTTACGTGATTAATAATGAAAAGCAACTCATGGGAGTTGTTTCATACAGAGATTTAATCTTAGCTGAAATGGATGAGAAAATTGCAGACATTATGTTTTCACGTGTTATTTCCGTCCCTGTAGAGATGGACCAGGAAGAAGTTGCGAGCATTATTGAAAGATATGATTTTCTAGCTATTCCAGTTGTTGAAGAAAATAATATGCTTGTTGGGATTATTACGGTTGATGACATTATTGACGTTGTGATTCAAGAAGCGAATGAAGACATTGAAAAGCTTTCAGCAACAGGGAAATCAATCGATTTTGATACAAAAGTATGGGTTGCTTCTTATCGACGCCTTCCATGGCTTGTTTTGCTTTTATTTGTTGGACTTATTTCAGGAAGTATTATTAGTCAGTTTGAAGAAACATTGCAAAAAGTTGTTGCCTTATCGTTTTTTATGCCACTCATTTCTGGAATGACAGGAAATACAGGGACACAGTCGCTTGCTGTTGTTGTAAGAGGTATTGTTGGTCAAGAAATGAACAAAGCGGTTGTTACTCGTCTTATCCTACGTGAATTTGGAGTAGGAGCTTTAATTGGAATTACTTGTTCTATTTTGCTTTTTATTATTGCTTATGTTTGGCAAGGAAGTCTTGTATTAAGTTTTGTTGTAAGTTCATCTCTTGTTTTTACTTTAATCATTGGAACACTTGCAGGAACTATTATTCCGCTCTTATTATCCAAATTAAAGGTTGACCCTGCAATTGCTTCAGGACCGCTGATTACAACGCTAAACGATATTTTATCATTGCTTATTTATTTTAAAATAGCTACAGTTTTCTTACATCACTTATTATAAAGATAGGAAAAGAGTAAAAAGAAGAAAATTCTTTTTACTCTTTTTATTTTTCGACACCTTCTTCATTGACAATATGAAGGGAGAGGAATATTATAATATTAAAAGTTGCGTTAGGTAAAAAAATATAGCTTATAGAAAAATAGATAGTTTCACGACAAATAAATGACTGGAGTAAAAAGGTGATAAAATGAGTGAACAGTTTATGGATAAAATAGATCCTGCTCAACATGTTTTAAGCGGAAAAACAAAAGGAATAAGACGTTTTCTTCCTTTTTTAGGCCCTGCTTTTATTGCCGCTGTTGCTTATATTGATCCAGGCAACTTTGCGACAAATATTTCAGCTGGGTCTCAATATGGATACCTTTTGCTGTGGGTTATTCTGTTTTCCAATATTATGGCATTATTAATTCAAACTTTATCAGCAAAGCTTGGGATTGCAACAGGCAAAAACTTACCTGAAGTAGCAAGTGAGCGTTTTTCTAAATGGGTTTCCATTGGACTGTGGATTCAAGCAGAGCTTGTTATTATGGCAACAGATCTTGCTGAGTTTATTGGTGCTGCCTTAGGGTTTAACTTGCTTTTTCATATTCCCCTTTTACCGTCTGCTTGTATTGCCGCTGTTGGCTCTTTCTTAATTTTAGAGCTGCAAAGACGAGGAGTCAGACGTCTTGAGGCGGGGATTACCAGCCTCTTGTTCATGGTGGCCCTGTCATTTGTAATCGAAGTGTTTTATGCAAAACCAGAACCAGGAGCAGTTATGCATGGTCTCTTTGTACCAGGACTAGAAGGAATGAATAGTTTATTGTTAGCCGTTGGAATTCTAGGAGCTACAGTGATGCCACATGCAATTTACTTACACTCAGGCTTAACTCAAAAAAGGGTTGTCGGAAAAAGTGAAGCAGAACGTAAAAAAATCTTTCAGTTTGAGTTTGTAGATATTGTTATTGCAATGGTTATTGCTGGAGCTGTCAATGCAAGTATGCTGATTGTTGCTGCTGCTTTGTTTTTCAAAAATGGTCTTCATGTAGAAGATATTGATGTAGCCTACACTGAATTAGGAAATCTTGTTGGCCCAGCAGCTGCCGTTTTCTTTGGAATTGGTCTTTTGATTGCTGGTCTTTCTAGCTCGTCTGTTGGAACGATGGCAGGGGATATGGTAATGCAAGGCTTTATTAAAAAACGGATTCCGTTATATGTTAGACGTTTTGTAACAATTGTTCCTCCTATTGTTATTATTGCGCTAGGAATTAATCCAACAAAAGCGCTTGTCATTAGCCAAGTGATTTTATCGTTTGGGATTGGTTTTGCGCTTGTTCCTTTAATTATGTTTACAAGCAATAAGAAACTGATGGGAAGTCTTGTGAACCGTCGAATAACAACGATTGTAGCATGGGGAGTAGCAGCACTTGTGATCGGTCTTAATATTTTTCTACTTTTAGATTTTGTATAAAAAATCTCCCCCTGTATTCAGGGGGAGTTTCTTGTTTATTCTCTGAAAATTTGAGTTTGCCGTCTCTTTTGTAGAGTGTAAGTGGCCCAGCAGTAAGAAAGCTAAGTCCAAGACCAACAAGTTGGCCAAAGAACAGATGCCCTAGCTCATGGATAAAAACCGTAATAAACCAAATTAAAAGCCTCGTCCACATAAAAGAGAGTGTGGATGCGAATGATGGAGATACAAAACTAATAAAAAATGAGATAAGCCCTGCTCCTAATAGGAAAAACAAAGGTCTTTTTAAAACTAGAATAATGATTAATCTCCCTTATAATAACTGTATTAATTTTCTTTCTTTTCTATAATTAGGATAACATATTGTAGTATATTAGAAGAAGGGAGAAAATGAATAGGGGGAGGAGATACAAATGATTAAAGTATTAGTAAATGAAGATGAAGTTTTATCTGCTTTTCCTGTTATAAATCAGTTGAGACCACATTTAACAATTGATGCGTATAAAAAACGGGTTCAGGAAGCGAAGGAAGCTCATCAATATGAGCTAGCGGGAGTTTTTAATGAGAAAGGAGAAATTGTTGCTGCAGCAGGATATATGCCTAAACTGACGCTTTATGATGGTCATTCTGTATGGGTTTGTGATCTTGTTGTGAGTGAAAAGGAGCGTTCAAAAGGACATGGAGAAAGACTTCTACGTTTCGTTGAGGAAAGATCGAAAAAGTGGGGTTGTGTTAACATGACTCTTTCATCTGGATTACAGAGACATGATGCCCACCGCTTCTATGAAGAAAAAGTAGGCTTTGAAAGAAAAAGCTATACGTTTAAGCGAGAATTTATATAAAAAGCCGCCCACCTTTATTGGTTGGACGACTTTTCATTTTCATCATCTAAAAATTCTTGTAAAGCTTCTTTATTTTTATCAATATCAAGAACAAGAGCAGCGCCAATGCTACCACCTAGGTTTTCTTCAGTAAATCCGTCTTCTATAGGGAGGCGGAAGCTTTCAACTTCGCGGTTATCACTTGATAGAAACTCTTTACCAATCCATGCAAGTTGACCTGTGCCTAAATTTGTTTCAAGATTTGAATTTACAATTCCTGCAAGCTTCGGGATTTTTAAGATGTTTGTCACTTGAACTGCTTGATCCTTTAGTTTTCCGATGACTTCCTGCTGTCTTTTAACCCGCCCAAAATCGCTTTGGGCATCATGGCGGAATCGTACATATCCAAGAAGTTCCTCACCGTGAAGGGTTTGTTTACCGGGCTTTAAAGTCATATGGATACCGTGTGACATTTCATATGGAATGTCCACTTCAATTCCGTCTGGAGCAATGGTGTCTACAATTTTGGGAAAGCCTTTGAAGTCAACAATAGCATAATAGTGAACATTCACTCCAAAATTCTCTTTAATTGTCTTTCGAAGAAGTTCTGGGCCACCAATAGCGTATGCTGCATTAATTTTATTTTTGCCGTGACCAGGAATCTTTACATAAGAATCACGCATAATAGAAACTACTTTTGCTTTGTTTGTATCAAAGTTGTAGTGTGCGATCATAATGGTGTCTGTTCTCGGTGTTTCCTCACCTCTGGCGTCTCCACCAAGAATTAAAACATTTGTCCTTGTTGGAAGCTCATCAGCTCCTTTAAAATCTTGAAACTGATTAAGATTAGAATCAGAACGATCAAAGCCTTGTATGTATTGATAAATTGAATAACCTGCTACAACCAAAAATAGAAGCAATAAAATTCTTAAAAAATTCCGAGTTCGTTTCTTGCGATTTTTTCGTCTTTGCCTTCGTGCTTCTTGTCGCATGGATTCGCACCTCTTGCACTCTAAATAATAGTTTCTTTTTGTACATAGTTCTTTTGTACAGTATACCATATGTCGTAAATGTAGGAATATTTATCAATAAAATGAATTTCTTGATTGAATTATCCTGCTAATAAAAGGTCTATTTACCGATTGAGAACAATGTGTTCTTTTATTATTTTAAGAAGAGGAGAGAAATATACTTTATTTCTAATGTAAGACGTGTAATAAGGGGATAAAAAGGACATAAAAATCATCATTTTACATTTTAAGGATATGTTTAGGTAAAAATCATCATTTTTGAATTATCGATACTTTTTTATGTTATACTTTTCCTTATTTCCCTTAAAATAGAGATAAGTCTGTAGTAGAATAGTAATAGAGTGAGTTCAAGGGGATGAACGTATGAACGAGTATTATATTGGACAGAAGATTAAAAACCTGAGAAAGAAGATGGGCTTAAGACAGTCTGAATTAGCTGAAGGCATTTGTTCTCAATCACAAGTAAGTAAGTTTGAAAAAGGAGAAGGCATCCCCTCTAGTATCATTTTATATCGTCTCTCTCAAAGGTTAGGGGCGCCGATGGAATACTTTTTTGAAGAAAACCTAGAAGAGTATATTCAGCCTGTTAAGAAATTAATCCGTTATTATACTGATGAAACCAACTATAAGATGGTTTTTGATATTATTTCAAAAGAGAAAAAAACGGAAATGTATAAAGAAGATTTAGATTATCAGCAATTTCTACTTTGGCATGAAGGGATTTGTAGACAGCATATCTTTAGTGATTTTAAAAAATCCCAGGATTTGTTAAATGGAGCGTTAGAACTTTCAGATTCAGCTAAGCCAAGTTCCTCTAATAGAAGAAGTGAAATATTAAATAGCTTAGCTATCATTCATGCTCATAATGGGGACCTTGATAAAGCAATAACATTTCATAATAAAGCAATAGGTGAATGGAAAAAATTAGATTACGTCCATGATCCTACAATTTATCAAAAACTTTTATTTAACCAATCTAAATCTTTAGGTGACGCAAGAGAATACAAGAAATCGCTAGAAAAAGCTGAAAGAGGACTTAATGTTTGCTTGCAGAATAATTCATTATATCTTTTTGCAGAGCTTTGGTATGAAAAGGCAGAAGTTCTAATGTTATTGGGAGAAAAAGAGCAAGCCTTAGAGGCATTTCAGCGTTCTGAAAGCTTTTTTAGGCTGCAGTCAAATACCGCTTATGCCGATGTTGTAAGAGAAGATATAGAAGAGTATTTTGGTAATCAATAGGCTTTATTGATTAAATATATTGAACTAAAATCTAAAGTATACAAAGGAGAGAATAAAATTATGAAAAAGAAAATTGCTTTAACAGCTGTCTTTGCAGTAATAGCATCAATTGTAGTTGCAGGAGGGGTTATGGATAATACACTCTTAGAATTAACAAATCATCAAGCAATCCAAACTGCTGCCGAGTATCGTCATTAATAAGTAAGGATAGAAAAGAGAGGAATAATATCCTCTCTTTTTTTTACGAAAGAATACGGAGGATTCATCATGTCTTTTACCCTAAAACCATTCAACAATCTAACCCCAAAGGAACTTTATGCAATTTTAAAAGCACGTATCGACGTTTTTGTTGTGGAACAGAACTGTTTGTATCATGAAGCAGATGATAAAGATCAAGAGTGTTACCACTTATTTAAAGAAGAAGATGGGACCATTGTTGCCTATGTGCGGATTTTACCGAGAGGCGTCTCCTATAAGGAAGCATCAATTGGACGAGTGCTTGTTCATAAGGATTTTAGGGGAAGTGGCTTAGGCTATGAGGTTATGGAAAGAGCTCTTAGATTTTTAGAAGAAGAGCTTTGTGAAACAACAATAAAAATTCAGGCTCAAGCTCATCTAGAGAAATTCTATGGAAGCTTTGGATTCCAAGCCATTACATTACCATATGACGATGAGGGGATTTCTCATGTTGATATGATTAAAAAGTAGATAAATTTCTACTTCTTTTAAAAAGAGTTTAATTCTTGAACAGTTTGTAAAAAATATTATAAAAGCATTGTCACTAGATAGAAACCTCTATAAAATTAAAATGAACCTAATGTAAAAGTAAAACTTAAGAGAGAGTTGGGGGGAGAAAACATGGATTTATGGGAAATCTTTTTCAAAGCACACCAAGGTTCTTGGGGAGTGCTTGTTGTACTTTATCTTATAAGCTATATCTTTAGTAAACAGAAAATCACACATATGATTTTACGTTTATTTTACGTAATCATGCTTGTATCAGGTATTGGAATGCTTGCACTTGGCGCATTACAAACCGTATTTATCGTAAAACTTGTTATTGCAGTTCTTGCAATTGGACTAATGGAAATGACGATTTTAAGAAAGAGAAGAAACGAACCAACAGGGGCTTTCTTTATTTTATTGATTGTTCTTGTTGCAGTTCTTGTATCAATAGGATATGGATATATTCGCTTCTAAAAAAGCTAGCTTAGCAATCGCTAAGCTAGCTTTTTTATTAAGGCACTTCATGTCCCATTGAGCTTTGTAAGATTTCAAACCATTGCTCAGTTGAAATAGGACAATTTAGAGCATCTACAGCGTTATGAATCCGTTCTTTCTTGCCTGAGCCGACAATTGGCATAATGCGGGCTGGATGAGCAAGAAGCCATGAGTAGATGACTTTATCAATCTCTGCGATTTCAAGCTCTTCTCCGACTTTTTTTAGAGTAGCGTGAAGACGGAGTGATTTTTCATCTTGTTCCGTAAAAATGCTTCCACCACCAAGCGGTGACCAAGCCATTGGAGGAATCCGTTTTTCTTGACAAAGATTAAGTGTCCCATCTAGAAAGTTTTCTAAGTTGGAAGGAGACAGTTCAAGCTGGTTTGTGACAAGTGGAAAGTCAAGGTAAGATTCCAGCATACGAAACTGATGATCTTTAAAGTTTGAAACCCCAAAATGACGCACTTTTCCTTCACGATGAAGAGTTGAAAAAGCTTCAGCAACTTCTTCCGGATTCATAAATGGATCTGGTCTATGAATGAGTAACAAGTCAATATAGTCTGTTTTAAGGGCTTTCAATGAGTTGTGAGCAGATAATAAAATGTGCTCATAACTTGTATTATAGTAATGTGAAGTGTGTTGAGGACGTTGCTTTGATGGTAAAACAATACCGCACTTTGTGACAATCTCTATCTTGTCTCGAAGAGAAGGATTAAGAGAAAGGGCTTCCCCAAATTTTTCTTCACAAAGGTAACTTCCATAAATGTCTGCATGATCAAACGTTGTAATACCTTCATTTAAGCAATATTCAATGAGTTCGAGTGTTTCTTTTGATGAGTATTTCCAATCTTCTAACCGCCATAATCCATGAATAATACGAGAAAATGATAAATTTTCAGCAATTTGTATCCTCTCCATAGCTATTCCTCCTTAGCAAGACTCTTTTTTTATTATCTCTGAATCCTTGTTTTCTGACAAATGAAAACTTGTTGACAATATGTTTAACGAAAAAGTGAAAAAGTGAAAAGAATAAATGTGTATGTATCCTTTTCAAGAGAGAGAGAATAGAAATTTGAAGAAGGTAGAAAAAAATGTAATAATATAATATATGAGCATGTAATCATATAAGGAGAGGAGAGAGAAATATGGGGCATGATCATAGTCATCATCATACAAATAACAAGAAAGCGTTAACGCTATCCTTTTTCCTCATTTCTTTTTATCTAGTAGTAGAAGTGATTGGTGGAATCATGACAAATAGTCTTGCTTTACTTTCTGATGCTGGGCATATGCTAAGTGATGCTGTCTCCTTAGGTCTTAGCTTATTTGCTATTAAGATGGGGGAGAAAAAAGCAACAAATACAAAGACATACGGATATAAACGGTTTGAGATATTAGTTGCTTTTTTAAATGGCCTTGCTCTTATTTTCATTTCACTTTATATTCTTTGGGAAGCTTTTCATCGTCTTTTAACTTCTCCTGAAGTGATGAGTACAGGAATGATCATCATTTCATCAGTGGGGCTTGTTGTAAACATTGTAGCGGCCTTTCTGTTAATGAAAGGAGATCATCATGATAATTTGAATATAAGAAGCGCGTTTTTGCACGTTTTAGGAGACTTGCTTGGCTCAATTGGAGCGATTGTGGCAGCTGTCCTTATTTTACTATTTGGATGGAACTGGGCAGATCCTGTTGCAAGTATTATCGTTGCTGTCCTTGTTATTGTCAGTGGGATAAGAGTGACGAGAGATTCGTTTCATGTCTTAATGGAAGGAACGCCGTCCAACTTAAATACTGAAAAAATTAAAGAGAAATTGCTAACAATAGATGGAATTAAAGGGGTGCAAGATCTTCATATATGGTCAATTTCTTCAGATTTTCCTGCTTTGAGCTGTCATATTGTAGTAGAAGATTTTAATCGGTATGAGCAAATTATGACAGAAGTTAACCATATATTGAGTCATGCTTTTCATATTGAACATACGACAATTCAAGTTGATAAACACCAAGATATGTGTGGTCACTGCAATTAAAAAAGAGAGGAAGAATGTCCTCTCTTTTTTAATGGTGCTGTGCATGTTCAATTGCTTGTTGTAGCAAATCAATAACATGTTTGTCATCATGTGAATAGTAAAGGGTTGTTCCTTCACGACGAAACTTAACTAAGCGTAAGTTTTTTAAAAATCGAAGCTGATGGGAAACGGTAGATTGAAGCAGCGATAGTTTTGCAGCGATATCTGACACAGAGTGTTCGCCTTGAAAAAGTAGATGTAGTATCCGTAGGCGGGTTGGATCTGATAAAGCCTTGAATGTTTGGGATACGATAAAAAGCGTTTCTTCATCAATATCCAAATGAGTTTGTTCTTGCTCATGTTCGCTCATCGTTTTCGCTCCTTTATTAATCTCTTCTTTATTATAAGAAAAGAATGGCAAAGGAACAAACGAAAAAGAAGAAATGTGAGTGGTTTACAAAGAAAACAAAAAAGAGGACAATAAAAAATGAAATAACAGAAAGAACGTGATACATATTGAAAAATTCTATAGCTGTAGCTGTTGGAGGGGCTTTAGGAGCATATTTGCGATATGTTACAACTCTTTGGATTCCACACGGCAGCTTTCCATATCACACCCTTTTTCAAAATATAGTTGGAAGTTTTATATTAGGAGCGCTGACAGCTTATTTTAGTTTGCGAACACGAAGAGAGTGGATTAAGGTAGGGCTTGGCACAGGGGTTTGTGGTGGATTTACAACATTCTCTACCTTGGCTTTTGATGCCGTCTTTTTAAAAAATACAGAGGCGTTTCTTCTTTACATTAGTATTTCTCTTGGATTTGGTCTTCTTGCTGTCTTTTTAGGTGCTAGGTTTGTAAGAAAATTTGTGAAGGAACGAGGTGTAAGGAAGTGAGTGCACTGTTTGTTATAGTTGGAGGAAGTATTGGTGCACTTTGTCGCTACTGGCTTGGTCTTATTTTTTTAGCATGGACTAAAAAATCAAAGATGCCATTATCAATGCTTATCGTGAATGCACTTGGAGGACTAGGACTTGGCGTATTTTATCATTTCACTTTTCCTTTATCTTCAACAAGTTCTCTCTATCTTTTGGTAAGCACAGGGTTTTTTGGAGCATTTACGACCTTTTCAACATTTAGTGTTGAGGCAATGGATCTTTTTCAAAAGAAAGCATACTCTTTGTTTTTTATTTATATTTTGCTTTCTTTTGCAGGAACAATTGGGCTTTTTTATTTAGGATATTACGGCATGTAAAAAGAGCGGGGAAATTCCGCTCTTTTTTAGTGTGAAAGAAATTTATCATATCCATAAAATTCATCTTCTTTTCCCTCAAAATACATTTCTCCAACTTTTTGAAAGCCTGTGCGCTCAAAGAGCTTTTGTGCTGGCTTATTTAAAGAAGATGTATCTGTTTTTAAATAGGAAATGCCTTGTTCTTCTGCAAGATGTTCGAAGAAGTCCATAAAAGCAGAAGCAACGCCTTTTCCTCTTACTTTCGGATTTACAAGAAGACGGTGCAAGACAAGTGCCTTTTCATCTGAGCGCCACTTTATTTGTTCGTACGGTTTTCCCTCAACCATATCAATCGTCGCTGAACCAGCAATTTTCCCTTGTTCTTCTTGAACGTATAGAGTGCCGCTACGAATATCTTCTCTAAAAGATTCTTCCGTTGGATAGGTTTCATCCCACTGGTTGTTTCCTTCGGCATGCATCATTTTAATGGATTGCTTTGCTAATGATGCAATCTCAGGGATATCTGTTAGCTGTCCTTTCCGCACTTATCATCACCTCCGATATTAGGATAACCAAATAAGGGAGGAAACAAAAAGGATTTGCTTAATGATTTAATTTACAATTATATACAAAAGTGATATCATAATGATATAAATTAAATATTAATAAAAAGGAGTGTTGAAATGAAGGAAAAGAAAGCATTTTATATGAATGGATATCTAGGGGTAGTTGTCATTCTTCTTCTTTTAGCTTTTGCTGTTGTTTCATTTGCTGAAGAAAATGTAATTCTTGCTGTTCTTCTTGTTATTGTAGGGGCGGTACTAGCTACAGGCATTACGATTGTGCAGCCAAATCAGTCAAAAGTGATTATCTTTTTTGGAGAGTATTTGGGGTCGATTCGTGATAGTGGATTATTCATGACGATCCCTTTTAGTACGAGAAGAACCGTTTCTCTGCGCGTACGCAACTTTAATAGCAAGCGTTTAAAAGTAAATGATGTAGAAGGAAATCCAATTGAAATTGCTGCTGTTATTGTATTTAAAGTTGTTGATGCAGCTAAAGCAGTATTCGATGTTGATCAATATGAAGAATTTGTTGAAATTCAAAGTGAAACCGCAATACGTCATGTTGCCACAAAATATCCTTATGATACATTTACAACAGAAGAAATTACGCTTCGTGGAAATGCTGATGAAGTGTCAAAAGAAATGGCGCGAGAGCTTCAGGAGCGTTTAGCTGTTGCAGGTGTTGAAGTAATTGAAACAAGATTAACTCATCTTGCTTATTCAACAGAAATTGCTAGTGCAATGCTGCAGCGTCAGCAAGCTTCAGCTATTTTATCAGCTCGTAAGAAAATTGTTGAAGGTGCTGTTTCAATGGCTCAAATGGCTGTTGAACAGCTTGATCGTGATCCCGTTTTAGAGCTTGACGAAGAGCGGAAAGTTAACATGGTCAATAATCTAATGGTGGCGATTATCTCGGATAGAGGAACGCAGCCAGTCATTAATACAGGTAGTCTTTACTAGTTTTATGGCTAAGAAAAAAAACTTTCCGCTGCGAATTGACCCAGAACTTCATAAAATCCTTGAGCGCTGGGCACAGGATGAGTTTCGAAGCGTGAATGGCCACATTGAATTTTTGTTACGTGAAGCAATAAAACGCGCTGGAAGATTAAAAAATCATGAACATAAAGAAGAATAGGCTTGTCATTTCTTACTAGTTTGTTATAATGAAGGAAAATTATATAAAACATCATCACTAGGGGTGCTATTGTGAATAGCTGAGACGGAAATATATTTCTGAACTCTTTGAACCGGATCTGGTTTGTACCAGCGTAGGGAAGTGTGAGAAACGTTTTTTAATCATCTAAAAATGTTTATTCAAACCACCCTTACGCTTGTATGGGTGGTTTTTAGTTTTCTAAAGAGGTGAAATTGTGGCATTTTTATATGCGGTAACATCTGGAGAACAACCTTTTGAGAAGATAATTCGAAATATTAAATTTATTGATCCGTACGTAGAACTTATTCAAATTAGAGAAAAGAAAAAGACAGCTCATGAGCTTAATGATCTTATTGATTCCATACTAAATCAAGGAATATCTCCAGCTAAATTAATTGTGAATGATCGCGTTGATATAGCTTTAGTAAGAGGATTAAGGGGAGTTCATCTTGCTTATCATAGCTTAAGTGTTAAAGATGTGAAGAAAGCTTTTCCGCATCTTTATGTTGGAAAGTCTGTTCATTCGCTAGAAGAAGCAAAGCAAAGTGAGCAGGATGGAGCTGATTACGTTGTTTTCGGTCATTTATATGAAACCTCTTCAAAAAAAGGAAAAAAGCCTCGCGGTGTACAGGAACTAGCTCAGATTGTTGAAGAACTATCTATCCCTGTTATTGGAATTGGAGGCATTAATATAAGCAACATAGGAGAAGTGAAAGAAACAAATGCTGCAGGCATTGCACTTATGTCCGGTTTGTTTCAAACAGAAGCTCCAGGTGAAACAGCTAGAGCTTACTGGAATTTATTAAATGGGAGCGAACACTGTGAAAGAGTATGATGTAATAGTCATTGGAGGCGGTGTGATAGGCTGTTCCATTGCATATGAACTTGCCAAACAACATAAAAAGGTCGCTGTTGTGGAGCAAGGAGAAATAAGCAGTGGTGCCTCACGAGCTGCTGCGGGTATTTTAGGAGCACAAGCTGAAATTGATGAAGAAGGTCCTCTCTTGCAATTTGCGCTAAGTAGCCGAGAACTTTTTAAACATCGTGTAAACGAACTGAGAGAACTAACGGGAATTGACGCAGAGCTTATCGAAAAAGGAGTATTAAAGGTAGCAACGACAGAGGACGGGTTCGAAGAATTGAAGAGGAAATTTAGCACCTATAAAAAATGGGATCCGTCTGTTGAATGGTTAACAACAAGTGAACTGAAAAAAAGAGAAACAATGCTTTCTTCAACAATTAAAGGTGGGATTTTCTTACCGAATGACGGGCAGCTTAATGCTTTTAAATATACAAAAGCTCTTGCATATGGCACAGCTGTTTATGGAGGAGATCTCTATGAACATTGTCACGTTTCTCAGATTATTGAAGAAAATGGGTATGTTAAAGGAGTTGTTACGTCACAAGGTACTTTTGCAGCTTCATCTGTTGTTGTCACAACAGGAGCATGGACAAGCAAGCTACTTCCATATGTAACAGAGAAAAAGGTTTATCCTGTTAAAGGAGAGTGTATGCTTCTTAAATCAAACAAACCGATTTTAGAGCATACCATTTATACACCAGAAGCTTTCTACATTGTCCCAAAAGCAGGAGGAAAACTTCTAGTCGGCGCAACAAGAACACCGCATACATTCGATAGAGCTGTTACGTTCGGAGGGATGAGCAAGCTTTTTGAAAAAGCGAAAGAGCTAATTCCTGAACTTTCTCACTCTGTTTTCTTAAAATCGTGGACAGGTCTGCGGCCTCAAACAGATGATGGATGGCCTTACTTAGGGGAAAGTCCTTATATGAAAGGTTGTTTTTTAGCATATGGACATTACCGAAACGGGATTTTACTCAGTGCTAAAACAGGAGAATTGATGAGAGATCTTATTAACGGTACTCAGCCAAAAGAGCATTTTTTTAACGCTTTCTCACCGGAAAGAGCTTACTCTTTGAAAGGAGGATAACAGATGAACTGCAAGATAAACGGTGAAAATATTAAGGTAGAGCCACATATTAGTAATGTTTATGAACTTTTAGCAGCATATGGAATGGAAAACAAAATATTAGTTGTAGAGAAAAATGGAACAATCTTAGAAAAAGAAGATCACATAAACGAAAATATTCAAGATGGAGACACATTTGAAATTGTGTCATTTGTTGGAGGAGGATAATAATGTTAAAGATTGGTTCTTATTCATTTCAATCACGTTTACTATTAGGTACAGGAAAATTTCCAAACTATGAGATTCAGAAAAAAGCAGTTGAGGCTTCAGAGACAGAGATTTTGACGTTTGCAGTTAGAAGAATGAATATCTTTGATCAGGCACAACCGGATTTGCTAGAAGAGCTTAACGTTAAGAATTATACACTATTACCGAACACAGCGGGAGCGAAAACAGCTGAGGAAGCTGTTCGAATTGCTAAACTAGCCAAAGCTTCTGGACTTTGTGATATGGTAAAGGTTGAAGTAATCGGTTGTGACAAAACGCTTCTTCCAGATCCTGTAGAAACATTAAAAGCAAGCGAAGAGCTTTTAAAAGAAGGATTTACTGTGCTACCATACACTTCAGATGATGTTGTATTAGCAAGAAAGTTAGAGGAATTAGGAGTACATGCCATTATGCCAGCAGCAGCTCCAATTGGTTCAGGACAAGGAATTCTTAATGAGCTGAACTTAAGTTTTATTATTGAACAAGCAAATGTACCTGTTATTGTAGATGCAGGGATTGGTACAGCTTCTCATGCAGCACGCGCAATGGAACTAGGTGCAGATGGGGTTCTTTTAAATACGGCTGTATCAGGAGCTAATGATCCAGTTTTGATGGCAGAAGCAATGAGAGATAGTATTATAGCTGGGCACAAAGCATTCAGAGCAGGTCGTATTCCAGCGAAGCGATATGCTACAGCGAGTAGCCCAAAGGAAGGGATGACAGTTAGTTAATGACTCGTTACTCAAGACAAGAGCTTTTTGCTCCAATTGGAAAGAAAGGACAAGGGAATATTGCGAAAAAACATGTGCTTATGATTGGAGCAGGAGCACTTGGTACTGGCAATGCAGAAGCGCTAGTACGAGCAGGCATTCGTAAACTCACCATTGTTGACCGAGATTACGTAGAATGGAGTAATCTTCAGCGTCAACAGCTTTATACAGAGCAGGATGCGAAAGAACAAACGCCAAAAGCTATTGCTGCTAAAAAGCGATTAGAACAAATTAATAGTGAAGTAGAAATAGAAGCACACACGCTTGATGTTACTTCCCTTGAATTAGAAAGTCTCTTAAAACAAGATTCTGTTGATTTAATTATGGATGCTACAGATAACTTTGATATTCGCTTTATTATTAATGATATGGCACAGCGTGAAAATATTCCGTGGATTTATGGAGCATGTGTTGGAAGTTATGGTCTTTCATATACTATTTTACCTGGAAACACTCCTTGTCTACATTGTTTAATGAAGACTGTACCGCTTGGCGGTGCAACATGTGATACAGTTGGAATTATAGCTCCCGCTGTTATGATGGTTACGGCTTATCAAATGGCAGAGGCAATGAAGATTCTTGTAGAAGATTTTGAAGCCGTTAATCGTAAACTTGTTTCATTTGATTTATGGAAAAACCAGCAAACAGCTATTTCCGTTGACAAGCTAAAAAGGGATGACTGCCCGTCTTGTGGCATATCTCCACTCTATTCACATCTAAAATATGAAAATCAGCTTAAAACAGCCGTACTTTGTGGGAGAGACACAGTTCAGATTCGTGTGCCGAAAAGAGAAGAAGTAGACTTAATGAGAATTGAGAAAGACTTGAGTTCAACACATACCGTAAAGCGAAATCCATTTTTACTTTCTTTTGAAGAGGGAGACATCCGCATTGTCCTTTTTAAAGATGGACGCGTATTTTTACACGGTTTAAAAGATATTAAAGAAGCAAAGAAAGTTTATCACCGTTATTTTGGATAGAGTAATTGACTAAAAATTGAAAAAAATCTAGAATAAAGCTATCTTATATTTAGAAAACGATTTTAGTATAGAAGAGATAAAAGCCATTATCTTCTCATACAATAATAAAGTTGTTTTCTTTTGAAAGATAGGTAAGGACATCGCTTTAAAAGACGATGTCTTTTTTTATGGCAGATATTATCCATAAAATAACAGGGAGGAGAGAAGGCATGTTTTCAGTTTTAGGTAAACTATCATGGTTTTTTAAAAAGTATTGGAAAAGGTATACAAGCGTCCTGCTCTTGCTACTTTTAGCAAGTATTTTAGATGTCCTGCCGCCTAAAATACTTGGAGTCGTAATCGATAGCATTGGGGCAGGCACGTTAACCTCTCCCTTTTTAGAAAATAGGATTTTCTTTCTAACAGTGATTGCCATTATCGTTTATATTATTACATACATTTGGATGCGTCAGCTTTTTGGAGGCGCTAATATTCTTGAGCGTGTTTCACGAACTAAGCTGATGAATCATTTTTTAAAGATGTCTCCTCCTTTTTATGAGCGTAACCGAACAGGAGATTTAATGGCGAGAGCAACAAACGATGTAAAAGCAGTTGCTGCAACAGCTGGATATGGGATTTTAACACTTATTGATTCAACCGTTTTTATGCTTACAGTTCTTGTCATGATGAGTGTAACAATTAGTTGGAAGCTTACAATTGCTGCTGTCTTTCCTTTACCGATTATGGCTTTTTGTATTAGCAAACTTGGTACAAAAATTCATCATCGCTTTATTAGAGCACAAGATGCTTTTGGAAAAATGAATGACAAAGTTCTTGAATCTGTAGAAGGAGTACGGGTCGTTCGAGCTTATGTTCAAGAAGAACATGAAATAATGAAATTTCATGAAATGACAGAGGAAGTTTACAACCGAAATCGCGAAGTAGCTCAAATTGATGCCCTTTTGGCACCGCTTGTGAAAATTTTAGTTGGCGTAAGCTATTTAATTGGGCTTGGATATGGAACATATCTTGTTTTTCATAGAGAATTAACACTAGGGGAGCTTGTTTCGTTCAACGTTTATCTTGGAATGATGATTTGGCCAATGTTTGCCATTGGAGAACTCATTAACATAATGGAGCGCGGAAATGCGTCCGTTGATCGTGTAAATCAAATTCTCCAGCAGAAAGAAGATATAAAAAATAACGCTATTCTTCAGCATGTAGAAGTGCCAGCTCCAATTGAATACAAGCATTTATCTTTTTCTTACCCTACATCACCAAAACCTGTTTTAAACAATATCTCATTTACGGTCTATAAAGGAGAAACGATTGGGATTGTTGGACGAACTGGAAGTGGAAAAACAGCGCTTATTCAACAGCTTCTTCGTCAATACCCGCTTGGCTCAGGAGATCTTTTAATAGGAGATGTACCAATTCAGCATATTGCTTTAGAACGTTTGCAAAGCTGGATTGGATATGTACCACAGGAGCATGTCCTGTTTTCAAAAACAGTAAAAGAGAACCTCTTGCTTAGTAAAGAGACGGCAAGCGATGAAGAGGTAGAAGAAGCAATAAAATTGGCTGCTTTTGATAAAGATATCCCGTTTTTAAGCAAAGGACTTCATACGCTTGTTGGTGAAAAAGGCGTGGCGCTGTCAGGAGGGCAAAAACAGCGTTTATCAATTGCAAGAGCTCTTTTACGTAATCCTCAAATTCTCATTTTAGATGATTCTTTATCTGCTGTTGATGCAAAGACAGAAGAACAAATTATTCGTAATCTAACGAGAAAACGAAAAGGAAAAACAACATTTATCATTACGCATCGTTTATCAGCAGTTGAGCATGCTGATCATATTTTAGTGCTTGAAGATGGGCGTATTATCCAGGAAGGAACACATAAGGAACTGAAACAACGAGAAGGATGGTACAGAGAGCAGCACATAAGGCAGTATTTAAAAGAAGAAAGTGAGGTGAAAGGATGAAAACAGCAAGTCGTTTATGGAACTATGCGTTAACACAAAAGAAACTTATTATACTTTCTCTCCTCATGCTAATTGTAGCGGTTTCCTGTGAGCTTTGCGGTCCATTTCTGGCTAAACGAATGATTGATTATCATATCTTAGGAATTGAAAATGGATGGGTCGAAGTAGATGAAAAAGATGGAGCAGTTCACTATAATGATGCATGGTATGAAAGGCGAGACAGAGTTCAACAGTACAAAAATAGGGACGTTGCAGAAGTCCTATTAGTTGGGCGCTCTTATTACTTTGTTCCTGAAGAAGTTCAAAAAGGTGGCGTTCGCTCTGTTGAAGATGGAATCTTAACAGTAAAGAGTGATAAGAAAGAGAGTCAATATAAAGCTGAAAAGTTAACAGGAAGTGAAGTGCTTTCTTTTTATAAGGAAGAAACAAAACCAATTGTTTGGTTAATGAGCGTGTACTTTTTCCTTCTTGTTGTAGCATCTGTACTCCACTTTGGTCAGCGTTACTATTTGCAGGTTAGTTCCCATCGCATCATTCAGAAGATGAGAGAAGACGTCTTCTTTCATACGCAGAAGCTTCCTGTATCGTATTTTGACCGTTTTCCAGCAGGACAAATCGTTTCACGCATCACAAACGATACAGAAGCAATTAGGGAACTTTATGTGACCGTTCTCGCCACGTTTGTAACAAGTATCGTCTATATTATAGGAGTTTTTGTTGCGCTATTTATTTTAGATCCGAAACTAGCTTTTGCCTGTTTTGTTATTTTTCCTATTCTTTTCATTTGGGTTGTTCTTTATCGTAAGTTTGCCTCTTTTTACAATTACCGAATTCGAACAAGAATTAGTGAACTGAATGGATCTATTAATGAATCAATTAACGGAATGACTATCATTAGAGCTTTTGGAAAACAAAAGATGTTTCAAAAAGAATTTGAGGATATTAATAGAGATCATTTTACTTATCAAAACAAACTCAACTCTTTAAATGCCTTAACATCGTATAATCTTGTGGGCTTTTTACGAAATATTACGTTCGTTCTTATTATCTGGTATTTTGGAGGAGGATCTATTAATGGAGGAAGCATCATAACAATTGGAATTTTATATGCTTTTGTTGATTACATTAATCGACTCTTTGAACCTCTTACAGATATTGTGAATCAGCTTTCTAATTTAGAGCAAGCCCGTGTTTCTGCCTCGCGTGTGTTCGAATTTTTAACAGAAAAAGAGGAGAAGTATGAAGTTGGAAAAAGAAAGAAGTATGTAGGAGAAGTAGCTTTTCATAACGTTTCATTTGGCTATAAAGAAGGAGAGGAAGTGCTACATAACATTACTTTTAAAGCACAGCCAGGAGAAACAGTGGCGCTTGTTGGACACACTGGATCAGGTAAAAGCTCTATGATGAATATCCTTTTCCGCTTTTATGATGTTCAAAAAGGGAAAATTACCATCGATGGAGAGGATATATCAACGATCTCGAAACAAGAACTTCGAAAAAATATGGCTATTGTTTTACAAGACCCCTTTTTATTCAGCGGAACAGTTAAGGAAAACATCACGCTTAATGAACAAAATATTGATGATAAAAAAGCCTTTCTGGCTATTAAAGCTGTAGGGGGAGAAGGCATTATACGAAAGTTAAAAGGCGGGATGAACGCACGCGTCACAGAGAGGGGCACAATGTTTTCAACAGGAGAAAGACAGCTTCTATCATTTGCTCGTGCTCTTGCTTTTAATCCGTCTATCTTAGTTCTCGATGAAGCAACAGCAAATATTGATACTGAAACAGAAAGCGTTATTCAGCATGGACTTGATGTTTTAAAGAAAGGAAGAACAACGTTTATTATTGCTCATAGACTTTCAACAATTAAAGAAGCAGATCAGATTCTTGTTTTAGATAAAGGAAAGATTGTAGAGCATGGAAATCATGAAGAACTGATGAAAAAAAGAGGCATCTATTATGGGATGTATAAAACACAAAAAGGAGAAGCAAGTTAAAAAAGGAAAGCCCATTGGGCTTTCCTTTTTTTAATAGCAAATACCAACACGGCAGTAAGGATAATTGCTTTCTAATAGCTCGTTATAAACAAATTTCGCTGTATCTCCTGCTGTAATGAGCTTTCCGTCTTTTGGTAGCATGTTCTTCTCAGCTCGAATCACTTGGTCTGTTTCGCCTCCATCTGGAAGGTATGTTGGACAAACAATAGTCCATTTTAAAGAAGTATCAGCGAGAGCTTTATATACTTTCAGATGTTCTTCAGCTGCTCGAGTTGTTTTCTGTTTTGATTCACTTGATTGGAACCGGTACAAAGCAGGTTGCAGGCGAGATTGTAATATCCCTGCTGTCCCAACTGTAACAATCTTAGAAATATCATATTCATACATTGCTTCAATAATGTGAGGTATTGCAACACTTAATGTTGTAGCACCATCTGTATTAAGCGCACTTAATATAGCATGAGTATCTCTTATTGTATTTTTTACATCTTGACTATTTTTAGCATCGCCTTTCACTATTGTAAGAGACTTATGAGCTTGTTTTATGCGACTTTCATCTCGAACAAGTGCAGTAACTTCATGTCCTTCTTCAAGAAGTTTATTAAGAAGGGAAGAACCAACTCGACCAGTTGCTCCGAATAAGGCAACTTTCATTTTATTCACCTCTTTGACTTAAATTTAATGTTTTTCAGCTTATCATACAGCCAAGAAGAATGATGTAAAAGAAAAGGCTCTTTTCTAGAAGTCAAATGTTTATTATGTATACTGATGTCGAATCTACACTAAGATTGTACTACTTTGCTACTTTTTTGTACATTTTTAGGGGGACTGAAAATTGACGATTAACGGTAAATCCAATATAAGTAAAAACAAAAGAAGCCCTAAGCAACCTTAGGGCTCCATATCCAATATCATTCATTTGTAGAGGGAAATCTTTAAATTTATTTGTAGCTTCCACCAAGTTGTTGCTCAGCCATTTGTACTAAGCGTTTTGTGATTTCGCCACCAACAGATCCGTTAGCACGAGAAGTTGTGTCTGCACCTAATTGTACGCCAAATTCGCTAGCGATTTCATACTTCATTTGTTCAAGAGCTAATTCTGCACCAGGTACAACCAGTTGATTAGTATTGTTGTTACGAGTTTGGTTTTGTGGCATTATTACTCATCTCCTTAAATTTGTTTAAAATGGGTGGGTTCACTGGAATTGAACCAGTCTAATAGAGGAACCAACTTCCTGTAACCCAGTGTGTAAATGTTTGTTTCTGTAAGTTTGTACTCCTATTATGAGAGACTATAAACAATACTATGCATATCTTTTATTTGGTAAATATTACAATAATGAAAAGGGTGGATTTTACTAAGAGTAATGCGAAACATTTTCGAACATATTAGAGGTAAATAAGGAATAGTGAGGGGAAAATGATGTGTCCACTTTGTAATGGATTTAAAGAATGTGATTATATTTGTTCAACATGTGGTCATCTTTTAAAAGATATGGGAAGAACAACAGATTATTTAGATGAATACAGCGCATACGTAGACTTTGATGATACTAAAAATGTCGACGGAAAAGTAAGTCATGCGTGCTGTCATCTTCTTTATTGTGAAAATTGTAATCATGAACAAAAGGTATTTTTTTAGATTAAAGTACACTTTACATTAAACAAATCATACTTCCGTATAGGAGATAACTTCTTAGTATTGTTTACATTTGAGGGATGACGCTAAGCTTGTCCTTAATAAGATAAGAAATATTTCTTCACTCAGAACCTGTCTTGCAAAATAAAAAGAAATGTTTTTATCAGTTACAGTATTATTCCATGTTTGGTTATTGCTATATATATATAGGCACAAGAAAGAGGAGTATCCTGCTTTCTACAACTTTTATACGTTGGGCATATTGTTTGTAAATATGCTTTGGTTTTAAAGTTGTTATCTATGTATAGGCTAAAAGAGAAAAAAGTCTCTTTTAGCTTTTGTTATCTAGCATAAAGTTGAAGAGAAAAAACTACAAAAATGAAAGTTCGATAAATAAATTGTGCAAGTTTTCAGCACCTTTTATTCGTATGTGTTCTTCATCAAAAATCATCGGTTTTGCATTTAGTTCAAGTACATAATACCGATTGTCAGGTGTTTTTAACATATCGATTGAAAATTCTCCAACAAAAGAGTGAAGCTTTATAAGCTGTTCTCCACAGTAGTGAGCAATCTCCTCTACTTGCTTTATGTTAATCTCTTGGTGAATATCTTCAAATGGAATAATTTTTCCCCCTTTTGGAACGTGGGTTGTCAAAGATTGAGTTCCAGCTTGCCTAACACCAATTCCACTTATAAGAAACTTATTAGCCGATCGGTGCATAAGAAGGCGGAGGTCATATCGTTTGTCTTGAAAAGAAGCTGAAGGAAGTGCTTTTTGCAGAATGACTTTGTTATGTTTATGAGCAAGCTCTTTTTCGTAAAAATCGGTAAAAGTTTGATATGTTCGTGTTTCGATAAAGTCTTCAACAATATAGACATTTTCTTTTATCTCTACTACGAAAATTCCTTTTCCCTTTCGGCCGTGGCTTGGTTTTACGTAAATTTTCTTATGTGTTTTTAAAAAATGTTGTGCTTCGTGCTTTGACGTAAAGAACAAAGTAGGAGGAATATGACGTTTTAAAAAAGGATGAGAACTTAAAATGTCATGCATATCTTCCTTTGAAAAAAACGCTTTATTGAAGAATGGAATGTTATATTTCTTTAAAGTTTTAAATAGGCGCTGCACCTTTTTTTTCTGCTCATATTTTCTAGAAGAAATACGGTTATATACAACGTCAGGGAGTGGCACTTTTACTTTTTTCCATTTTTCTTGATAGAGAATATAGCCAGAAATAGAGTCGTCTTTAAAAGACTCGGCAGTGAAGAAGAATGGAAATGCACGACTGTTAGTGAGAAAGGTATGAAGATGAAGAAAATATTCATATGGTACTTCTTTATTCGTTTTAAGTTGGCGAGGCGAGATTAGAATACCGATAAGAGGACCGAGGCGATTTTGATACAATTTAACAGAAAAAGAGTAGGAAAAAGGGTCACTATCATATGCTTTTTGTAAAATCTTTTTACCAAATAAAAGAGAAGAAGCTTCTTTGTGGAAAAAGCATTCTTTCTCTTTATTATAATAGAGGAAAGTCATAGGATTACAGCCTCTGTTCTTTCCAAAGATTCCTTCGTTAAGAAAATGGCAAAAGCGTACAGCATTTGACGTGTTTTTACGTCTTGCTCATGAAGGATAGGATACTTAAAAATAGAGCGCCCTGGTCGCGAATTTGCTTCGAAAAGATATAATTCTTCATTTGCATCCATTCCAAAATCAAACCCAATTTCCCCAATCGTTCCATCTAACGTTTCTTGAAGATGTTTGCTAAGCGTTAAAGCAGCTTCCGTAAGTTTCTTCTCGACCGCTTCAGTGCGATCTTTAAAAACGTCTTCTAGTCTTTTTACATAGCCACCATTTCTAAGATGTGTTGTGATCGCATCTTCTCCACTTACTTTAATTGCTATTGCCGTAACTTCCCACTTTCCATCCTCATTTCGGTTTGTATGAACTCGAAAATCAAAAGGACTATTATTGTAAGATAATAATGACATTTTCTTCTGAATAATATAAGGTTGTGCTTGTTTATGCTTTTTCAAGAAGTTAATGAGCTTTTGGAAAGAAGAAAAAACTTTGTTTTGACCTAAATCCTTACTTTCACAATGATATCCTTCACTTGTTGCTTCAATAACAAACATTCCTTTTCCTAAGCTGCCATGAATAGGTTTTACATATACATGGCCATAAGAACTAAGCATTACTTTTAGATCAGAAGAGGTTGAAAAGAGCCTTGTTGGCAAGAGCCATCGACTCTCTAATTTTCCTAGCGATTGATACGTATCCCATTTGTTAAAAAAGGTCGGATTAAACCAAGGAATATCATATTCTTTTTGAAGTTTTTCTTTTACTTTAAGAAGTGTATTGTCTTTTTCAAGTTTACGATTTGGAAGGCGATCATATATAACATTTGGAAATGGAACTTTATGTCTAATCCACCCGTTTCTACCGTAGAAGTATCCTGTTACAGTTCCTTCGGTGAAGTCTAAATCAGAATGGCGAAAAATGAAAGCAGAACACCCTTTTTCTTTTGCACTTGTTAAGAGTTTGGCAAAAAATAATGAACGTTGAGCAACTGGACGAAGCATAGAAGAGGTGAATCCAGCTGTGAAAATACCGACGAGAGGACCGATATATAGAACATGATCTTTCACAAAAAGATGAAGCGTTACTTTTGATTTCGGGAAGGACAAAGCTGTTGCGAGATCTTGTGAAATTAATAAAGTAGGTTTTTCATGAAAACGAATTTGACATGATACCATTTTTGTTCCGTATGCAATTCTTTTAATATTGTTCTTTTTAAAACGTATAGGAGCATACACGATTTGTGAGGAAGCTGTTGTAAGATGAATGTCTACTTTTTCAGGCACGCTGCTCAACTCCTTTTCTCTGTTCTAGAAAGCAAATATAAGCAAATGGTCTATCATAAATTTGCTTAATTTCTTTTTCTGTTAAAATTGAAGAAATTTTTCTGCCTGGTTTTGAATTTATATCAATTACAAAAAGGTGACCATCTTTTGTAAATGCAATATCAATTCCAAGTTCAAAAAGAGGACCAAAAGCATAATCAAGCGCCTTAGGCAAAGTTTCCACAATATCTTCTAACGCTTTTTGCACAGATAGTCTAGTTTTATGGTCATAAAGGTAGAGGCTGTCAATGAAAGACGAAATCTTTCCACCTTGGCTTAAGTTTGTTAACAGCGTTCCTTTTTTTCCTTTTCGAATAGCTCTCACACTCTCAATCCAGGTCTCGTTCTTTTTCTGTACGAGAAGGCGTATATCAGATGGTGAACCGCTCCATTGCATATTGAGGTATGGTTGAATAAGATAACTTTCTGTAAGAAGTTTTTCGTATAGCCAACTTATAAACTCCTCATGTGCTGAAAAAGAATTTACGTTCACTTTGCCACTATGTTGTGTATAAACGTGAATTTTCTCTTGGAGTGTGATAAACAAAATCCCTCTTCCGCCGCTGCCACAAAGCGGTTTTAACACAATCTCTCGGTCCGTTTTCAATCTCTCATATACATCAGCCGGTGTGTTGGGGAAGGTTGTATATGGAATATAAAAAGAGAGGCTTTGATGCTGCTGTAAAGCGCCGAAAACCTCCTTTTTATTTGGGAGACCATAGCCAAGAAATAATATGTCATGTTGATTTTTTAGCACTCTCATGTTTCGTTTAGCTCTCATTGAACTTCTGTCATTTTTATAAAAGCATCTGTCATAAAGATAAGAGGGGATAGGAAATACGTCTTCAACAAAATCCTGTTCTAAATGGTCATATCGAAGTCCATGAACATTCTTGTCTTCTATCGAATAGCTGTCAGGCGTAAAGCGATAAAAGGTGATGTTGTGAAGGTGAGCACGTTTAGCAAGCTTATAGGCGTAGTCTTTTTCTTGTTGAAGAGATAATGTGATAAAACCTAATGAAGTCATCGTCTTCACTCCTTTTACTAAAAACCGCTTAACCTGCAACAGTAGCGCACAAGTGCTTTTGTAGATGGTCTTGTTTGCCCATTTTCGGTTAGAAAAAAGCGCTTCGAAGGCTTTGTGTTTACTTCAATAAGCCAAAGCGATCCATCTTCGTCAAGTGCTAAATCAAGACCGAATTCTCCATACAACCCTTCATTTTGAGCGCAGAGGCAGTGACAAATTTCAAGTGAAAGTTCGCGTAAAAGCTCAAGCAGATGTTTCATTTCACGGTGAGAATAAAAGGTTTGTAAAAGGTCTTTAATCGGCATAAGATCTCCACCCTGTGAAAGGTTGGAAACGAAGCCGCTTTTTTTAGAAACACGAGCTACCATTGAAGTGATACCCCATTTATCTTCTTGTTTTCTATGACACAAAATTCGAAAGTCAAATGGTCGGTTAGCAAGCTTTTTTAATGAAAGTGTTTCTTGAAGTAAATAGTTTCTCTTCTTGAATTTTGGATATAAATTTTTATATAACGTAGTGAAATTATCATATATTTCTCTTTCACCTGTTTCAGCACAATCAACAAGGTATGTGCCGCTTCTTTCTTGTACTTTAAAAATCTTCTTCCCTTGACTTCCATTAATAGGTTTTAAAAATAGAGATCGATGAGCACTAAGAGCGTTCATCAAATCCTCTTTATTTTGAAGATAATAAGTCATAGGAAGGAAAGGCGTTAAATGCTCATATTGTGATAAATGCTCGTGTACAAACCATTTGTCAAGAAAGCGCTGATTGAAAAAAGGAATGCCTAGGGATAAGATGTCTTCTTCAAATTTTTCAAAAGCTGCGCCATTTTCTTTTTTTCGACTATGAACTCTATTGTGTATAACGTTTGGAAGGGGAACATGGTCATATTCAAAATCTTCATCTTTCATTACATAGCCAAAGCATTCTTGACTGTCCCAATGTTTAAACGTAGTTACAAAAAACAACCCACCTATTTCACAGCAATAATCGTGCATTTCTTTACAAAAGTCAGATAGAGAAGGCGGAATAGCTCCTTCCTTTGATAGGTTGATCACAACTGTAATAACAGGACCGAAGAAAATCTCTTCATTGATAATTTTTATTTGAAGAGAGAGAGAATTAATTGGCAAACGAAGCATTGTAAAAAGGGAAGAAGAGAAATAGACCGTATCTTCTTTGCTTTCAAAAACAGCCACCTGTGCTTTTGCTTTCTGCTTTCCTACGTAAACGTTTGTATCGTTAGATAGCTGCTGTTGTTGTGCGATATGGCTTGGTATCCAAACCGTATCTTGAAGCTCTTTTGTTGATGATAATTGAATCGCTACAGTTATTGGTTTCATTGTCAATCCTCATTTAAAAAGAAATTAGGCGAATGTTGATATATCGTATGAATAAAACAAACTGTCGGTGAGAAGAAGAAAGGAAAAAGGATCAATTTCCTTTCTTGCTTTCACTATTTAGGGGGAAAAAAACCTCAAAGGCTGAAATGTATACAATAGTTTGTTATAGTAGAGAAGGTAAACGAAAGCCTAAACTAAGGTAGGAGGATTTTTTTATGACTAATGTATACGATGTAGCGTACGAATTAGAAAAAGCAGTACGTGAGAGTGACGATTACAAAAACCTAAAAAAATTATATGATGAAGTGAACGCAGACGAATCAGCAAAACGTCTTTTCGATAACTTCCGCAACATGCAACTTGAATTGCAACAAAAGCAAATGACTGGCCAAGAAATTTCTGAAGAAGAAGTTCAAAAAGCTCAGCAAACTGTTGCAATCATTCAACAGCATGAAGCAATTTCAAAATTAATGGAAGCAGAACAACGCATGAGCGTTCTTGTTCAAGAGCTAAACAAAGTTATTATGAAGCCACTTGAAGAGCTTTATGGTAATCCAGAAGATTCAAATTCTGTTCAATAATATAAAAGAGGAGTCGCAGAAGCGGCTCCTCTTTTCTTATGAAGCATAAACACGCCATATACATCATATTCATTACTAATCAGTCAGCAAGCAGACACCGAGGAAAGAAGGAGATGTAGTGATGTATCGCTTATTAGCATTGAATATTGATGGAACGATTTTGAACAATCAAGGACGTTTGACAAAGGAAACTAAAGAAGCTATTGATTATGTTAAGGATAAAGGAGTCTACGTAACAGTTGTGACAAATCGTCATTTTTCATCCGCTAAAAAAATCGCTAAAACATTGCGTCTTCATAAAAATCAACTCATAACTCACAGTGGAGCATTCATTGCTTCAAATGTCGATAAACCAACATATGAGCGTAGAATATCCGAAAATAAAACGTTTAACCTTGTTCAAGTGCTTGAAAACTTTGATTGCCATACGAGAATTTTACATGAGAAATTTTCACTCGGAAACAGAGTGAAAATTCACAATCAAGTGATGGCAAAGGCTGTATTAAAAAGTAATGAACCACTTTTTTATCCTATTCAATTTGTGGAATCACTAGGAGAAACACTTCGAGACAATCCAGTTTCTGCACCTAAAATCGAGCTTTATTTTCAAAGTCAGTATGAAAAAGAACAGGCAGAGCGTACGATTGCGTCGGCTTTTGATATTGAATGGATTTCATATCCAAATGAGCCTCGAGCATATATAGTTGAGAAAGGGACTTCAAAAGAACATGGGGTCTATTATGTTGCAACACAGCTAGGCATCTCGCTTGAAGAAGTTGTAGCAATTGGAAACTGCTATGATGATCTTGGTCTTGTAGAGTCTGTTGGCCTTGGAGTAGCAATGGGGAATGCACCAGATAAAGTAAAAAAAGCTGCAGGATGGATAACGCGTTCAAATAATGAGAATGGAGTTGCTTACATGGTAAAAGAATTGTTCCGTAAGCAACCCCGTATTGGCTATCTAGAGAAGATTGCTTCTCTTGATAAGCATTGACCTTTCATAGCTCTTTCGCTAAACTGAAAGAAGCTTAATAAAGAGAGTAGAAGTGGTGCATATTGTACCACTTTTTTCTATCTATAATGAAAGGTGATTACTTTGAACATTTTAATTAAAGGCCTTGATGATGAGCGTTTTGTGCGTCCTTTGCAACTTATTAGCGACTTGTTTTTCGAAGAAAGTTTTGTAACATTTGAAGAAGAAAAAGAAGTTGAGTATAAGATTCTTTTTGCCATTAAAACAGATGACAAAGTGAGCGTAGAAGGAATAATTTCTGAAAATGGAAATGAAAAAGCTTTTTCTGCTTCTTTTGAAAATAAATTTGAAGAAGAAAACGAAAAAGAGCGTTTTAAAATTGTGAAACGAACTGTTTCTTACGTATATTTAATGCTTTTGCAGAATGTTACAGAAATTGAACAGCCGTGGGGAATTCTAACAGGGATTCGTCCAACAAAACTTTTACATAACAAGCTTCGAGAAGGGATGACAAAAGAACAGGCACATGAAGAGTTGAGACGAGACTACCTCATCACAGATGAAAAAATTCAGCTTATGCAACGTATTGTTGATCGCCAGCTTTCTATTGTGCCTGATTTATATGAATTAAAAAAGGAAGTAAGTATTTATATCGGTATTCCGTTTTGCCCAACGAAGTGTGCCTACTGTACGTTTCCGGCGTATGCGATTAACGGCCGTCAAGGATCTGTTGATTCTTTTTTAGGTGGTCTTCATTATGAGATGAGAAAAGTGGGCGCATGGCTTACAGAACAGAATATTCCCATTACAACCATTTATTATGGTGGAGGAACACCAACGAGTATTACTGCTCGTGAAATGGACATGCTTTATGAAGAAATGTACGAAGCATTCCCCAACTTAAAATCCGTTCGTGAAGTAACTGTTGAAGCAGGAAGACCTGATACTATTTCAGAAGATAAGCTCGATGTGTTAAATAAATGGAATATTGACCGAATTAGTATTAATCCACAGTCATATACACAAGAGACGTTGAAAGCAATTGGACGTCATCATACAGTAGAAGAGACAATTGATAAGTTTCACCTTGCTCGCTCATTAGGAATGAAAAATATCAACATGGATTTAATTATTGGGCTTCCTGGAGAAGGTACAGCAGAGTTTCAACATACACTTGAGGAAACTAAAAAGCTTTTACCTGAATCGCTTACAGTTCACACACTATCGTTTAAAAGAGCTTCTGAAATGACCAAGAACAAGCAGCGCTATAGAGTAGCGGATCGAGATGAAATTACTGAGATGATGAAAATGGCAGAAAACTGGACAAACGAAAATGGATATGAGCCATATTACCTTTATCGTCAAAAAAATATTTTAGGAAATTTAGAAAACGTAGGCTATGCATTTAAAGGACAGGAAAGCATTTATAATATTATGATCATGGAAGAACAGCAGTCCATTATCGGCCTTGGCTGTGGGGCATCAAGTAAACTTGTTGATCCTACTACAGGGAAAATTACAAGGTTTGCAAACCCAAAAGATCCAAAATCATATAATGACAGCTATGAGCATTATACAGATGAAAAAATTCGTTTGCTTCACGAACTCTTTGATAGAAAATAAGAAAAGTCCCTTCTTTATATAAGGGACTTTTTTAGCGATTAAATAGCACAAGTTTACCAAGAGATGAAACACATCGGTATGTTTTATGCTCATAGTTCAAGTCTTGAAGACGTAGGGCCCCTATTTTCTTCGCCTCTGTTTCATTTTCTGCCTCAAAGGTTTCATCAAGAAGTTTCTCACCAGAAGACTCATAAACGGTTAGTGTATAGGTTTTCATAACATTCCTCCTTTTTTCTTATGTATGTATTTTTACTTCCCGGTATGACGGTGTTAGTAAACTACCTGAAATAAGAGAGAAATGAAAAAGTTGCTTATTTTTATTTTTAAAAAAGCTTTATTATTATTGTAGAAAATTTTTATTCAACATGAAAGTTTAGAGGAACAATGCTAAAATGAAAGAAGATTTCTATTCGTTACCAGTTTCGATTATAGTAGAAGTGAAGGGAAAAGAACAAAGAAAGAAGGGGAATATTATGCAAACATCTCGCTTATTGGATATTGATAAATCAACAAAAGGATTTGAGGGCTATGCACTTGTAAAAAATGCTTGGGACGCCACAAGTTCAAATGGTTCGCCTTATTTTAATATTACGCTTACGCAAAAAACAAAAATGATGGACTGCAAGCTCTGGGAAAATAAGTTTGCAGGGAAAAGTATTGAAGAACTTAAAGCATTATTTGTACCAGGGAAAATGGTCTATGTAAAAGGAAGCGTCTCTGAATTTAGAGGGAATTTACAGATGGCAATTACGAATTTCAGAAAAGCAGAAGAGACGGAAATAAACATAGGAGAATTTATTGAAACAGCTCCTGAATCATTGGAAGACTTACAAAATGAATATGAAGCATTTTTAGCAGAAATCCATCACCCTGTGATCCGAACGCTTTGTACAGATCTTTATGAAGAAAATAAACAGCGCTTTCTTAACTTTCCAGCTGCAACGTCTCTTCATCATAGTTTTGTCGGAGGCCTTCTTTATCACACTGTTTCAATGCTTCGTCTTGGAAAAAGCATTGCCTCACAATATCCACAAGTAGATAAAGATATTTTATATGCCGGCATTGCGCTTCATGATTTAGGAAAAGTTATTGAACTTTCAGATGCTGTTGCTCCGCAGTATACTTTAACAGGTAACTTCCTTGGTCACATTACAATTGTAGCCATCTTGATTGATCGTAAGCTACAGGAGTTAAAGGCTCAAGGAGAAATCACAAAAGAAGATGCTCAAAAAGTAATTGAACTTCAGCACGTAGTGCTGGCTCACCATGGCAAGCTTGAATATGGTTCACCTGTTCTAGCACATACGTTAGAAGCAGAAATTATTCACCAAATTGATATGATGGATAGCCGGATTAATATGATTATTCATGGTTTGCATGATAAGCAAGAAGGAGAGATACATAAAATACATCCGATTGGTAATTATTATAAACCTTTTTCATCTTAAAACTAATCCTCCTTTGTCATATTTATGGACAATAGTACATATATGACTAGTAGCAGAGAATTTAGAAAAAGAACTGCTAAACAGGGCAGGAGGGATAAGATGATCTCATTACCATTTTGGATTTATATTGTTGTAGCTGGTATTTTCTTTAGTGGCTTCATGGCAATAAGAGCAGCTCGAAAAGATCACGAACAAGAGCAAGGATTTATTGCTCAAGAAGGTGAAGCATATATGGAAAGATTGAAGGAAGAAAAAGAAAGAAGAAAAACAATTTCATCATCAAGCTAAAAAGGATGAGCAATTATGCTCATCCTTTTTTGTAGATAAAATATTATTTTTCACTTTCTTTAGAAGAGCTGTCTTCTAGATTAATGGCATCTTTTAAATCTTTGTCTTTCACTTCGACATTTTCTTCTTTTAGAATTTTATTAACAGCATTTTCCATATCACTTTCATCGATTTTAGAAAGTTTAACCTCTTGTTCAAGTTCATCTTTCATTTTATCGAAAGAAGGCACTTCTTTTTTATCGGTCAATTTAATAATGTGGTAGCCATATTGAGTTTTTACAGGATCACTAATTTCGCCCACTTTTAATTTTTGGGCTGCTTCTTCAAATTCAGCTACCATCTGTCCTGACTTAAAGTAGCCTAAATCACCGCCACTTTGAGCAGAACCATCTTGAGAATATTCTTTTGCAAGCTTAGCAAAATCTTCTCCATCTTTTAGTTTCTTCTCTACTTCTTGTGCTGTTTTTTCATCTTTGACAAGGATATGACTTGCCTTAAGTTCAGGCTTTTTCGCTTTATAAGCTTCTTTTAGTTCCTTATCTGATACTTTAATGTCTGCTGTTGCAGCTTTCTTACGTAGTAAGTTAATTTTGACCGCATTTCTAAATGTTTTCTCACCATTTTCAGACATAGCTGTTTCAACTGATTGAGCACCATACGAATCTTTTAACGTCTCAATTTCATTGTCAATTTCTTTTTTCGAAACTTTGAATTTTGAACTTAATACTTTTTCATCGACAAGTTCGCGGATTGCTTGATCTCCAACTTGATCTTTCATCATTTCATAAAGATCGTTTTGTGTTATATTGCCAGCATCTGTTTCAACAATTGTTTTGGAATCTGCGGAGTTTCCGTCATTGCTACATGCTGCTAATCCTAAAATTGTGGCTGCTGCTGTGAGCGCAACAAAACTTTTCTTCATAAAATTATACACTCCTACTTTTTGATTTTATTTACAGTATGTCCAAAATATATATCTATTTTCTCATTGTATCGAAAGAAAATAAAAAAGAAAAGAAAAAGTGAAATCTTTTGTAAAGATATCCATTTTTTGGAGATTAAGTTCCTTGGATAAAATATGTGAAAATAGCTAAAATGCCCATCCCGCTTTTTTTCTTCATGCATAGAATACAGTATTAGCAAGCAAAGGAGGTGCTGTTATGGGTAACGCATATGGAAGTGGTTTTGCGTTAATTGTAGTATTGTTCATCCTTTTAATCATCGTTGGTGCTGCTTGGTTCTAAAATATTATGATGTAATACAATCATTTGTCCTCTCTTATTCGAGAGGACGTTTCTTAAAAGAAGAAAAAACGCATAAAAGGAGCTGCATTTCTGCACCTTCTTTTATACGTTTTTTCTTGTAAACTATGTGTACAACAGTTCAACATATGACGAGACAAGTAGAATAGTGATCATCACATTAATGAAGCGAAACACTTTAGGCTGACGCTCTGCTGGAATTTCTTTTTGAATACAGAGCGAGTTCGTGAGCGCATTAATGTAGAATAAGATAATCACTGCGAAAACGATAAAAATCGTACCCATTTTCAAACATTCCCCCAAACCAAAGTTAAAAGCCTATATTAAAACTAATAGCATTGTTCGTAAAGCTTTTTTTATATATGCTAGCCGTATAATCATCCTTTTCTATCTTAACACTGTTAAGGAGTTTACAAAAGTTATCAGATTACAAAACTAGGATATCTTTGTAATATACCCTCTTTAGAATTGTCTTGAACAGTTAAATCCTTTACTATAAAAGGGAGCACATAAATCGTAAGTTAGCTGGTCCATAAAGCGCTTGAAGATTAAAAGGAATGCTGTAAAATAAAGGTATAAAATAAACGGAGTTAGCTTTACATATCGTCTCAATTTGTCAAAGGAGCAGGGGTATGGAATCTTTGGAAAATCGTATTGAACGTTTGGAGTTATATTTAGAGCTATTGTTAAAAGTAACGGATCTTGAATCACAGCCGTTTTATAAGCTTGTGATAAGCAAAAATCTCAATAAGAAAGAACTTGCGGAAGTTTATTCAATTTGTGAAGAACTTGCTAAGAAATATGAGGAGCAAAAGAAACAAGGACTTATTGACTTCGTTCCTTTGCTCACACAGTTCGTCGGACAACTACCTTATAAATTAAATCCACATGAGACAATTTATGCTTTACAACAACAAAAGCTGTATCCTGGTCTTATGGACAAACTAGCAAGCTTAGTTAGAAGGGTCTATTGAACAACCGCTTTTTCGATTTCAACAATATTTTCTTTTTTTCTTAACTTTCCATCTTCTTCGTCCATTTCTTCATCAATGTTATGGAAAGAGTGTTCAAAAATTTCCATGAAGTCATCTCCATACACTTTACGTACGATTGTCATAAGTTCAATAAATTCAGGGAATTTTCCGTAACATTCTTGAAGGGGAAGAGCACCTTGGAAAAGCGTACTTTCAGTTGGGTTGTAGTTTTCCATTAAATTTGTCAAAATGCCGTTTCCTTCATCTGTTAACTCAATATACGTATTTCTTTTATCATTTTCTCTTTTAGAAAATTGAAGTAATCCTCTTTCTTCTAACTTCTTTGAAAAGTTAAATGCAGTTGATACATGCATAACGCCAAACTTAGCAATCTCTGAGATTGAAGCACCTTTAAGATTGTATGCAATCCACAGGATATGATGCTCGTTAATGTTCAAATCATACGGTTTAATCCATTGCTGCCAATCTTTTTCGACCGCTTTCCATAGAGCTTTGCTAAGCTGTGCCATGCGTTGGCTGAACACTAAAGCTTCCTTCATTGTGAATTCTTTCTCATTTTGTAATTTCATCTCTCCACCCACTTTTCAATCAACTTTTTATTTATATTCTATTATGCCAATAAAATAATAAATTATAAAGATATAAATTTGCAAAAAAACAAAATTTTTTAAAAAAAGGAGTTGAAATTGCTTTAGAGAGGTATGACCTCTATAGGAAGAAGGTATGTAAGCGTAAATAAGGAATGAATATTCATGACATTAAATGAATATTCATTCTTTATTACAATATGTTGAGAAAACTTTTCCAAGCAATGAATAAAAAAATGACAAGCTTGTTAGCTTGTCATAAAAAGATAGTTAACTGCTTTGTGTTTCCTTTTTTTGTTGATTTCCGAGTTTATCTTCTAAGCCTTTTATATTTTGTTCAATTTCAGCTAGGTGGTTTTGAATTGACCGCTGATGTGGGGCAATATCTTCCTGAAAATTTGTAATCGATGCTTTTGCTTCAGGCGCAAGCTGTGAAAACGTTTCTTTGCTTTCTTTTACAACATTTTGAATCGCATTTTTTACATTTAAAGCATTCTCCTTAATGTCTTTCAGCTGAACTTTAAGCGTGTCACGAGAATCTGCTACACGCAGCTTCATATCTTTACTTGAACATGGAGTTGTTAATAACGCAATTGTTCCTGCTGTGACACTTCCAAATAAAATTCCTAACGAAAATGATGCTGCTTTTTTCATTTTTACACGCTCCTTATCCTTGTTCAACATAAGAGAAACATGCCTTGCATACCTTTAGAATAAACGAGTTGTAGTGAAAGGAAGTAGGAGCATGGCATGGATAATCTTTTGTTTATTCTTAACAAGTTTTCTTTTGTTCGCCATTACAGGAAAGAGGTTTATGGATCTGAAGAAATCAGCTTCATATCCTCCCAAACGAGTTCTTAGAAAACGAATTGTTGTTGAGGGAGGAACAGCATTTACAGTTTTCCTGCTGGCACTCTTACTATATTATGTAACCTAAATAAGTCTGTTTAAACATTTATTGGTTTAAAAAGAGCCTAGGTTTTATAAAACCTAGGCTCTTTTCATTAAGACATCTGAGAAGTAATCTTAGAGCGTTTAACAATGGTTTGTACAATTGGATAAATTACAATCATAGCAAACGTATTAACAGCTGTTGCGGGTAGTACAACGGCTGCTACAAGCCCAAAGAACTGTGCTGTTGAGAAAGATCCTAGTGCAAGAGCAGCTGTTAGGAAAATCATTCCTGAAACGATTGTTCCAATAGCTGTTAAAACGGCTGTTGATACGACAGACTGTTTGTAGCGACGAACAGCTAAAAATAATCCTAAAAATAAGAACGCTGTTAAAGGTTTGTCAATCATGTTTGCAACCTGCCCATTTGGAAACGAAGTTGTTAAAGCTGCGATTGCTCCCGTAGCAATTGCAAGAACAAGAACATTTCTTGCTTGTGGAAAAAGCATAATGCCTAAAAACATCATTGTTAACATCATGTCAGGTTTCATACCTAAAAAAATAGGTGGAATAATGGCATGCAGTACAGCACCCATCCCGACTAATAAAGCTAGTGATACTAATACTTTTGTATTCATTTCTCATCTCTCCTCTACTCATCTCTAAAGCTTCTAAACTAAGTACCTAACTATCTTTTATTATAACAAAAACGTGCGAAGTTACAATAAAAGGAACTATTTTACTGATTGAAGGTGTGCTTCACGATAAGACTTCATAAATTGGGCTAATGCTTGGCATGTTTCAATTGGTACTGCATTATAAATAGAAGCGCGACATCCGCCAATAGAGCGATGTCCATTTAGTCCAATGAATCCTTCTGCTTTTGCTTTTTGAAGGAAGTCTTTTGTTAATTCTTCATTAGGCATTGTGAACGTTACATTCATAAGGGAGCGGCTGTCTTTTCGTGCATGAGGTGTATAAAACTCAGGAAACTCATCCATTAAATCGTAAAGAAGAGCAGCTTTTTCTTCGTTCCTTTTTTGGATGCCTTCAACACCGCCGTTTTGCTCAACCCATTCTAGTACAAGAGAAAGCATATAAATACCGAACGTTGGTGGTGTATTGAATAAAGAATTGGCTTTAATGTGTGTTGTATAATCAAGCATTGTTGGAAGTCCGCTATTTTGCTGATTGAGAAGATCTTTGCGTAAGATTACAATTGTTACACCAGAAGGACCAAGGTTTTTCTGAGCTCCTCCATAAATAACAGCGAATTTAGATACGTCAACTTTCTTTGACAAGATGTCGCTTGACATATCAGCAAAAACAGGAACATCTCCAAAATCAGGGAAACCCTGCCATTGTGTACCATAAATTGTATTGTTCGTTGTAATATGAAGATACCCTGTATTTTCAGGCAACGTGTTTACACTTACTTCTGGAATATGTGTGAAAGAATCATCTTCTGTTGAAGCAACTACGACTGTTTCTCCGAAGTTCTTAGCTTCTTTAAGAGCCTTTTTAGACCATGATCCTGTCACAACATAAGCTCCAACTTTTCCTTCTTGAAGGAAGTTCATAGGAAGCATAGAAAATTGTAAGCTTGCTCCGCCTTGTAGGAAGAGGATTTCATGTGTATCTGGTATTTCCATTAATTTCCTCAGACGATCTTTTGCATCTGCTAGAACGTCTTCAAACTCTTTGCTTCGATGGGAAAGTTCCATAACAGACATGCCTGTTCCTTTAAAATCAATTAATTCTTCTTGAGCTTTCTTTAATACATCAAGCGGTAAAGCAGATGGACCAGCATTAAAATTGTGTGCGCGTACCATAAGTAAACTCTCCTTTATGAAAAATAATAATTTCATCTTATCACAATTTGATGAAGATGGAGGACAATTCTAATAATTATTTAAAATAAAAAATACCCGAACTATATTGACTTTGTTAATCAAATAATTCGGGTATTGAGTCATAAATTGATTTTATCCGCAATGTTTTGAGAGATTTCTTGTAAATCTTCATTAGAGTATTTTTCGCTATGTGTCTTCCATACCGCTCCAAAACCGTCTCCTTTGCCATAGCGAGGAATAAGGTGGAGATGATAATGGAAAACGGTTTGTCCTGCAATTTCTTCATTGTTATTTAAAACATTGAGACCTTCTGCTGAAAAAGCCTCTTTAATACCTGTAGCAATACTAGGAACTGCTTCAAATAGGTTTGATGCCACCTCAGGTGTTAAGTCAAAGATATTTCTTGTATGTACTTTTGGAATAACAAGCGTATGTCCCTTTGTTACTTGACTAAGATCTAAAAAAGCATAAACATGTTCATTTTCGAATACTTTGGCACTTGGAATGTCTCCGTTGATAATTTTACAGAAGATACATTGATCATCATGCTTCATTTCTAAACAACACCTTTCTGACTGTTTTATACGATTATTTTATCATAAGAAAGTCAAAAAGAGAAAAAAACAAAGGGCAGGACCAACGGTTGAAGGTCCTGCCACTTTTGAAGAAGGAAAAGGTTTTAATACGTCAAATTCTTAGGGGTACAAGCTACTTGGTAATCCGGTACTTGTCGTTCACAAACACCTCATTTAGCAAGTTCTTTTTAACGTAGGTTAATTTCTTACCTGGCCCTTGATAAACACCTCATTTACAAAATAAATGTGTATATAAGTTAGAATCATGGATTCTGTCACTATATACGGTTATCTTGTTCATGTGTTAATCTTAACGATTATGCTCCATCACGACCATCCCCTTGTTTTATATCCGTATCTTTAAATACCTTATAGAACAAGTAAATTGTCCTTGATAAACACCTCATTCATCAGTGTGATGAAAAAACTGTTTGTTTCCCTTCCTCGTTATATAGAATGTGCAGTTTAAAAAAATATATGCAATCCATTCTTTTTTTTTTCAAAAAGGGAGATGAAATGTGCAAAAGAGTAAAATTTGATACTATAAAGAAGAAAGTATGAGCTATACTGTTTAGGGAAGGGAGCGAGTCTAATTATGACTGCACTGTTAAAACTTTCGAATGTAACAGGAGGATATACGAGGAATCCTGTATTAAAGGATATTTCTTTTGAGGTGAAAAAGGGAGAACTCGTTGGATTAATCGGATTAAACGGAGCTGGGAAAAGTACAACAATCAAACATGTGATTGGTACAATGGAGCCGCGTGAAGGAACGATTTCTATTAATGGAAAAACATTAAAACAGGATATGGAAACATACAGATCACAGTTTACCTTTATCCCTGAGACACCTGTTTTATATGAAGAGTTAACGCTAGAAGAACATCTACGTTTAACAGCTATGGCTTATAACATCGATGAGAATACATATGAAAAGCGCTTGCCAGTTTTATTAAAAGAGTTCCGTATGGACAAGAAACTAAAGTGGTTTCCGGCTCATTTCTCAAAAGGAATGAAGCAAAAGGTTATGATCATGTGCGCTTTCTTAGTGCAGCCTTCACTTTATATTATTGATGAGCCTTTCTTGGGGCTTGATCCACTTGGTATTCAATCACTATTAGATTTAATGGTGGAAATGAAAGACCAAGGGGCAGCTATTTTAATGTCAACCCATATCTTAGCAACTGCTGAAAAATATTGTGATCGATTTATTATTTTACATAATGGAAAAGTACACGCATCAGGAACAATTGAAGAGCTTAGAATGCAATTTAGTATGCCAAAGGCAAGCCTTGATGAAATTTACGTAGCGCTTACGAAGGAAGATGGCTATGAATGACATAAATGCGCTATGGAGACAAAGATTCAAAGAAAATGCTAAAGAAATTCGGCGCTATGGACGCTATATTTTAAACGATCACTTAAAGTATATTTTAATCTTTTTTATTTTGATTGGAGCTTACTACTATCAGCAATTTCTTGAAGGTTTGCCAGAAAATTTTAATGGAGCCCCGTTTATCGCAATTGTTGTTGCTTTCTTTTTAACAAGAGGCACAGTATATACGTTTTTTAAACATGGAGATTTAGTATTCTTGTTACCGATGGAAAAGCGGCTTTCGTCATATATAAGAAATTCTTTTTGGTTAACATATATGATTCAGTTTTACGTTTTATTAATTGTTGTCGGAGTGCTTGCTCCTCTTTACTTGGCAATGGGGAACAATACATTTAAAAACGTGCTGTTTATTTTGCTTATTCTCACGGTCGTGAAAGGCCTTAATTTATTTATGACATGGGCTATTTCACGCTATCCAGAGAAAGGGATTCATGCCTATAGCGTAGTGTTCCGCTATATTTTGAATGCTTTAGTCTCTTACTTTTTGTTTGTTGACGCACATCCGCTTTTTTGGATTGCTACATTCTTCATTTTGCTCGTTTTAACAGTATATTTTTATAGTGATACAAAAAAGCGTCCTTTTTATTGGGAAGGTTTGATCTCTCTTGAAGAGAAGCGAATGATGCTTTTTTATAGATTAGCTAATTCGTTTACAGATATCCCTAATGTTGGAGATGAACCAAAACGTCGTCGCTATTTAGATGTTTTAGTACAGTTTATTCCTTATAAACAAAATGAAACATATCACCATCTTTATGCGCGAACTTTCCTTAGAGCTGGAGGCTATTTAGGGCTTGTCATTCGATTAACGTTTGTTGGAGCCTTCTGTTTATATTTCTTACCATTCACGCTTGGGAATATTGTGACAGTTCTCCTTTTTGTATATATGACAGCTATTCAGCTTATGCCTTTATGGAAGCATCATCACTATAAAATTTGGATAAATCTTTATCCAATTAGTGAGATGGTTAAGGAAGCAACGTTTTTGCGTTTCTTCTTCGTTATTCTTGCTGGGCAAGCTTTTGCACTAAGTGTTTTACTTGGAGTTTTCCATGCTCCATTAGCAGGAATACTTGCTTTTATTTCCTCTTTCATTGTGTTTTATTTGTTCACATATCAGTATGTGAGAGCGAAGATGAGAAAAAAGCGCTAAAACAATTGTTTTAGCGCTTTTTTTAAAAGTAATGTGCTACTTACTGTCTTTTGAGTCGTATAGTAAACAAAGGGGGAGAAAAAGATGACTTATGAACAAGACGTTCTTTATATGGCAGAAATGTGGAAACATGAACTGAATAAAAAACCTTCGATGTTTGAGAGAGCGGCTAAAAGAGCACAAATAGGAATTGCTAATAAAATTCCAGAGCGCTTTCATCTTGTTGTTACAGAAGCAATGAAAAAGATGGTGAGTGCTGTTTTGACAGGTTCTGATTATACAACAAAGTTAAAAGAGCCACTCCCAGCATCTTTCCAAGAGAGAGAGGAGAAAGTAAAAGAAGCAATTAAGCGATATCAAAAAACAGCATCGCTTGAAGGAGCGGGAACAGGAGCAGGGGGAATATTTTTAGGAATGGCAGATTTCCCACTTTTCTTATCCATCAAAATGAAGTGTTTGTTTCAAATTGCGCTTCTTTACGGACTTGATCTTAAAAAATACGAAGAACGAATTTATCTTCTTCACATCTTTCATCTTGCTTTTTGTCGCGATGATCATAAGAACAGTGTTTTACAAAATATTAAAGAGTGGGAAGAGAATCCTGAAAAGGAGATTGATTGGCGTACTTTTCAACAGGAGTATCGAGATTATTTAGATTTAGCCAAACTACTCCAACTTGCTCCAGGAATAGGAGCTGTTGTTGGAGCTGTTGTAAACTACCGCCTTGTTGAACATTTAGGGGAGACAGCAATGAATGTATATCGCTTGCGCTTGCTGCCTTCAAAAAGGGAAGAAAAGATCTAGCATAAATGCTAGATCTTTTTTTACATAAGGATAATTGCGACAATTGTTGTCACAACTAAGCCAATCCCAACAGGAAGAAGGTTGCGACGAGCAAGCTCAAAAGGACTTATATTACAAATTGCCGCTGCAGGAATAAGGGCCCAAGGAATAATAGTGCCTCCGCCAACCCAGATTCCAGCTATTTGGCCAAGTGCAGTCAAGGTAGCAATGCTACCATCAATAGAAGCTGCAAAAATCTTAGCAATAGATCCAACAAGAGAAATACCTGAAAATCCAGAGCCATCGAGTCCTGTAATAGCTCCTACTGCTGTTAAAGTAACCGCTGCAACTTCTTTCGTAAGCGGTACAGAAGCGGAGAGAGCAGCTCCAAGATCATTAACAATTCCATTGGAGTCCTGTGGTAAGTAATTCCCTACAATCGTAGTAAATCCAGCATCTCCAAGATAGAAGAAGGCTGCAATTGGAATAACAGGACCGAATACTTTAAAACCGAACTGAAAACCATCAACAAGATAAGATGTGGTTTTCTCAAGTCCATTTCTTTTATGACCCAAAAGGGCAATGGCTAGAAGGATAAAAAGCGCAGTACCACCGACTAATGCTGTCGCATCACTTCCTTGAAGATTTAGCTGAAACATAAGAAATATATCCATTATAAAGAGGAGCGGAATGATAGCGGCCATTATGATATTGGTTTTCTTTGAGAGAAGCTGTTTGTGCGTTTGCGCATTATTAGCTGAAGGGGGTTCAACGGAAATCCTCCCTAATTTCAAATCACGCTTAAGCAGAAAAAAAGCAGTAAAAGTTGTTACAACACCCATTGTAATTACAAGTGGAACACTTGCTTGTATAACTTCATGAACAGGAATACCTGCAGCATCACCCGTAAGTTTTGGTGCTGCTTGAATCACGAAATCACCTGAAAGGGCAATACCGTGGCCAAAAAGGTTCATTGCAACAGCAACGCCCATCGCAGGTAAACCAACTCGAAGTGCTACAGGAAGCAAAATAGCTCCAATTAAAGCAACAGCAGGAGAGGGCCAGAAAAAGTAAGAAATGCTCATCATGAGAATTCCCGTGATCCAATAGGCGAGCGTGGGAGTTCTGATGAATTTTGCAAAAGGAGAAATCATGGTATCGTGAATTCCTGTTGCAGTAAGCGATTTACTCATCGCAACAATAATGCAAATAATTAAAATAGTTGGTAAAAGCTCTGTAATGGCGTAAATAAAGCTATTAAATACATTACTAATAGCGTTTGGTAAAGAAGGATGAGCAATAAAAGAAACGAGAAATATTCCTACAATACATAAAATGGTTGTATCAAGTCTTTTGACCATAAATCCGATAATAAGAAAAATGAAGAGCACATATGTCCAGTGAATAAGCGTCAATCCCATATCCATCATTATGCCTCCTACGTCCTAACGTAATATAGCATATGTGATAGAGAAATTTTTGTGATAAACACCTATAAAAGAAGCCTTCCGAAAATTCGGAAGGCTTCTTTTATGCTTCTTTTACTCTGAATGATGTTATATAAGATGGTCTCGGAAAGACTTGTTTTTGCTGATCAAGTCCTTCAGACGTTCCTGGTTTCTTATGAGCCGTCTTAAAAGAATTGGATTCTTTCCAATCAAGAAAGCTTTTTTCATCTTCCCAGAGAGTAAAAATCACGTATGTGTCGCTATTTGTTGGACGCAGTACGCGTAAAGCTAAAAATCCAGGTTCTGTCTCAATTTTTCCTGCTCGGTTTTTGAAGCGGTGTTCAAAAAGAGGGCGTCCTTCTTCTGTGACAGGAATGTTGTTAAAAACAGCAAATCCATTTTTGACAATCTCTCCAACAGAATCTAGTACTTCGTAATTTCGTCCTTCTTTAAAAAAAGTGTCTCCTTCCGTTTCGTGAAGAAGAGCAGCATTGTCAGGAGAAACAAGTAAAAGCGTATTTTCCTGAAGATGTTCATTTGCAAGTTTACCTAAATAATTTTCAGTTCCATTTGTAATATAAACTTTCTTCATCAAATCATCTCTCCCTATAGGTTTGCTTAGTTATGGAAAAAAATACAAAACTATGCATATGAAAGCTTTTCCAAACTCATATTAAAAGTATAGAATGTTTTCTCTTGTGGAGCAAAGAAAAAGGTTAACATTATATGGCTGGAGATTTCCAACACTTTCTATTATCATGAAGGAAGTGTTTTAGAACCCCCTAGTTGGTTTTGGCACAAAGAAGAGGTGAAAATAATGTATAAGAAAGGAATTGTTGCAGGTGGAATCGTTGTTGGACTCCTGTTAGTAGGTGTTATCGGCTACTTCATTATTATTCTTTTAGGAGATTACATTATCGACGAGAAAAAGCTTGTTTTAAATTCTGCCACAACACTTGTGGATCAAAACGGCAAGGAAATTACGAAACTATACGTAGAAAACCGAGATCCCGTTCCAATTGAAGACATTCCAGACCATGTAAAGGAAGCATTTATTGCAACAGAAGATGTTCGTTTTTACGAACATAATGGAATAGATTTAAAATCGATTTCAAGAGCGGTATATAAAAATATTTTAGCAGGAGGAAAAGCGGAAGGAGCAAGCACCATTACCCAGCAACTTGCTAAAAATGTGTTTCTATCAAATGAAAAAACATTCTTGCGTAAAGGAAAAGAAGCCATTATTGCCATGAATCTTGAAAATCGCTACAGCAAAGATAAGATTCTAGAAATGTATTTAAATCAAGTGTACTTAGGACAAGGAGCATATGGAGTGCAAGCAGCTTCACATGTTTACTTTAATAAAGACGTTTCAGAATTAACAGCAGATCAAAGTGCAGTTTTAGCTGCTATGCTTAAAGCACCAACAACATACTCTCCAATTCTAAATCCTGATAAAAGTTTAGAAAGACGCAATGTCGTTCTTGGACTTATGGAGAAGTCAGGATATTTATCAGCGAAGGAAACGGTACGGCTTCAAGGGAAAACGCTCGGAACAGATGTTGTGACACGTGCAAAAGAGCCTAGCTATTTTACGTATTTTGATATGGTGATGGAAGAAGCCAAAGATAGGTATTCTTTATCAAATGAAGAACTTCTAAGAGGTGGCTATAAAATTACAGTACCGTTAAATACGAGCGTGCAAAAGAAAGCATATGAACTGTTTCAAGAAGGAAGCTATTTTCCAGGAACAGATGATAGCGTACAAGGCGCTTTTGTCCTTCTTGATAACAAAACAGGTGGAGTCACCGCTGCAATTGGGGGAAGAGATTATGTTCAAAAAGGCCTTAATCGTCTCAATATTAAGCGCCAACCAGGATCTACTTTTAAGCCGTTAGCGGTTTATGGACCTGCTCTTGAAGAGAAAAAATTTAAGCCCTATTCACTTTTAAGAGATGAAGTTGTTTCATATAACGGCTATGAACCACATAATGCCCATGAAGAGTACCGAGGGAAAATCACTATGTATGATGCATTAAAAGATTCAGTTAATACATCTGCTGTGTGGACATTAAACAAACTTGGGGTCCCAAAAAGTAAGGAATATTTAGAGAAACTCCATATGCCTATTGAAGATAATGGTCTCGCTATTGCGCTTGGTGGTTTAAGAGAGGGAGTAACACCTCTACAAATTGCTTCAGCATATCAAACATTTGCTAATGGAGGTGTTCACGTCGAGCCTCATTTTATTACTAAAATTCAAACAGCAGACGGAGAAGCGGTGAAAAAAACTGAAAGAGTAAAAAAAGAAAGAGTATTTTCCAAACAAACATCGTGGTATATGACAAAAATGCTACAAGCAGTTGTGGAAGATGGAACAGCAACAGCCGGAACGTTCTCAGGAGCTCTTGCAGGAAAAACAGGTACAACAACCTTTCCAAATGTCAAGGGAGCCAATAAAGATGTTTGGTTTGCAGGATATACGCCACAGTATACAGGGACAGTGTGGATGGGATATGACAAGACAAACTCTTCTCATTATTTAACAGGAGGAAGCTCAAATCCAACCATTCTTTTTAAAGACATTCTGTCGCAATCTTCTATTGAAACGAAAGAGTCATTTAAAAAACCTAAGAAGACAAAAGATTTAAAAGATCCGATTCGGTTAGAGAAAATCGATGACTTAACAGGTGATAAAGGCGTGTTTTCTTTAACGCTAGAATGGACTCCTTCAGAAGATAAACGCGTTGTTTACTATATTTATGAAGAAAAAGAAGGCGAAACAAAGCTTGTTGGCAAAGTAAAAGGAAAGGGCAAATATGAAGTGGAAGGAGCTAATGTTTTTAGTTCTTCAACATTCTACGTTATACCTTATAACACACAAACGAAAGAACGTGGAGAGAAGTCAAATAAAGTATCTCCGTCTCTTTTTGGATTTCAAGCTTCCTGAATCGCACATCTTTTTGACAACTGAAGCTTCTAAGTATACAACCGTTGTAAAAATCGGTATAGTGGCAAAAGGAGAAGAAAATTAGCCTCTTACGGATAAGAGGCTAATATACATACCGGATTATGGATAGGGAAGGTGAAAGAATTTATGAATGAAACATTTTTAAAAGCATGTCGAGGGGAAAAAACAGATCATGTTCCTGTATGGTATATGAGACAGGCGGGACGTTCACAGCCTGAATATCGAAAACTGAAAGAAAAGTACTCTCTCTTTGAAATTACACATCAACCAGAACTCGGTGCATATGTCACACGACTGCCTGTTGAACAATACGGAGTAGACGCTGCAATCCTTTATAAAGATATTATGTCACCGCTTCCAGCGATTGGTGTTGATGTTGATATTAAAACAGGTATTGGCCCTGTTATTAGTAATCCAATTCGTGCCTTACAGGACGTTGAAAACCTTGGAGAAATTCATCCAGAGGAAGATGTTCCTTATGTGTTAAAAACAATTAAGTTACTCACAACAGAACAGCTCGATGTTCCGCTTATTGGTTTTGCTGGAGCTCCTTTTACATTAGCAAGTTATATGATCGAAGGAGGCCCTTCTAAAAACTATAATAAAACAAAAGCAATGATGTATGCCGAACCAAAGATATGGTTTTCTTTAATGGATAAGCTTGCTAATATGACGATTACATATGTGAAGTCACAGATTAAGGCAGGAGCTAAAGCTATTCAAATTTTTGACTCATGGGTTGGAGCCTTAAACGTCCAAGATTACCGGACATTTATTAAACCAACAATGGAGAAGATTTTTAGTTCGCTACGAAATGAAGGTGTTCCGCTTATTATGTTTGGTGTTGGCGCAAGTCACCTTGTTCACGAGTGGAATGATTTGCCGCTTGATGTTGTTGGTCTAGACTGGCGTTTATCTATTAACGAAGCTCGTGCACTTGGAGTAAATAAAACAGTACAAGGAAACTTAGATCCAGCGATTTTACTTGCTCCATGGCCTGTTATTGAAGAGCGTGTAAAAGCAATCTTAGATCAAGGAATGTTAACGCCAAACTATATTTTCAATTTAGGACACGGTGTATTCCCAGATGTAAACCCTGATACGCTTAAGCGACTAACTTCGTTCATTCATGAGTACTCGAGCCAAAAATAATGAAAAAAGCCACCTTATCTTTTGAAATTATGTCGTATTCATGGGAAAATAGATAATAGTTATTATTAAAAAATAATTATTTTAAAATACAGTGTTTTAATGAGGTGCAGAAAAATGGCAAAAAAAATGGGTTTACTTGTAATGGCTTACGGAACGCCATACAAAGAGGAAGATATTGAACGTTACTATACTCACATTCGCAGAGGGCGAAAACCAACTCCTGAAATGCTACAGGATCTTACTGATCGCTATAAAGCAATCGGTGGAATCTCCCCACTTGCTCGCATTACAGAAGAACAAGCGAATAAGCTTGAAGAGCATTTAAATAGCATTCAAAAAGAAGTTGAGTTTACATCATATCTTGGTTTAAAACATATCGAACCTTTTGTTGAAGATGCAGTAGCTAAAATGCATGAAGATGGAATTGAAGAAGCAATCAGTCTTGTGCTCGCTCCTCACTACTCAAGCTATAGTGTGAAATCTTACAATGGACGGGCAGTGGAAGAAGCAGAAAAACTAGGAGGACCGAAAATTCACCCAGTTGAAAGCTGGTATGATGAGCCAAAATTCATCAATTATTGGGCGAAACGCATTAAAAATATTTTCAGTAATATGAGCGAGGAAGAACGAGAAAAAGCTGTATTAATTGTTTCGGCTCATAGCTTGCCAGAGAAAATTATCGCTGCAGGTGATCCTTATCCTGATCAACTTCGAAGAACAGCTGATCTCATCGTAACAGAAGCGGGAATTAAAAACTATGAGATTGGCTGGCAAAGCGAAGGAAACACACCAGATCCTTGGCTTGGACCAGATGTGCAAGATTTAACTCGGGCGCTTCATGAAGAGAAAGGATATACATCTTTTGTTTATGCTCCTGTTGGATTTATAGCGGATCACCTTGAAGTTCTATATGACAATGATTATGAATGTAAAGTTGTGACAGATGAAATTGGTGCGAAATACTATAGACCAGCTATGCCAAACGCTCAAGATGAGTTTATTGATAGCTTAGCAACAGTTGTTTTAAACAAAGTAAAGCAACCAAAATAATTAAAAACCACAAACGGAGCTACGCATATATTTGCGTAGTTTCTTTTTGGGTGTCACGAAACTGTCATAACTGTCCGGTTACAGAAGTTCGCAAATATGTTAGAAATAATTTAGACTACAAATAATAGAATAACAATAAAAAAGAAAGCAGATGATACAATTGAGCGAAAAACGCCAAAAAGTTGTAATTATCGGTGGCGGAATTACCGGCATTACAGCTGCTTATTATTTGCAGAAAGAGATTAAAGATAAAAAACTACCGATAGATTATCGTTTAATAGAGGCAAGTCATCGCCTAGGCGGAAAAATCCAGACGATGAAGCGAGATGGTTTCACGATTGAAAGAGGTCCTGATTCCTTTTTAGCGAGAAAGCAAAGTGCAGCAAGACTTGTAAAAGAAGTAGGTCTTGGAGAAGAACTTACAAATAACTCTACAGGTCAATCTTACGTTTTAGCAAGGGAGAAGCTGCACCTTATTCCACAAGGAGCTGTAATGGGCATTCCAACTGAAATTTCTCCATTTCTTACAACAGGATTATTCAGTCCAATGGGAAAAGTAAGAGCTGCAGCAGATTTCATTCTGCCTAAAACAAAAGAAAAAGGAGATCAGTCGCTTGGTCACTTTTTTAGACGTCGTTTAGGCAACGAAGTTGTGGAAAATTTAATTGAACCGCTTTTATCTGGTATATATGCAGGAGATATTGATCGACTAAGCCTTATGTCGACTTTTCCTCAGTTTTATCATGCAGAGCAAGAGCACCGAAGCCTTATTTTTGGAATGAAAAAAATCAAAGATCTCCGTCAAAAGCCATCTTCACATGGTGGAAAAGCAAAAGGGCAGTTCTTAACACTAAAAACCGGTTTGCAATCTCTTGTGGATGCAGTCGAAGAACATTTAGAGCCTGCTGCTGTTCAAAAAGGAGTCCGAGTAGATTCTATGTATGAGTCAGATGGTAAATTTCATCTTTCATTAAGTAACGGAGATAAAATTATCGCAGATAGCGTTATTGTGACAACACCTCACTATGCTGCTCAATCACTTCTTCCTCAATGTTCTCTTTTACAGCCATTAAAGGACATGCCTGCCACAAGCGTTGCAACAGTTGCAATGGCTTTTCCAAAAGAAGCTGTCAAACAAGACATTAATGGAACAGGGTTTGTTGTAGCTCGAAATGGTGACTATACTATAACAGCATGCACATGGACACATAAGAAATGGCCGCACACAACTCCAGAAGGTAAAGTATTGCTTCGTTGCTATGTTGGAAAAGCAGGTGATGAAGCTGTTGTAGATTTATCTGATGAAGAAATTGTGCGGATTGTACTGGAAGATTTAAATCGAATTATGGATGTTGAAGGTCTTCCTGAATTTTCTATTGTCTCACGCTGGAAACGAGCAATGCCCCAATATACAGTTGGCCATAAAAACATAATTGAAACAATTTATGATCAGCTTGAGCATACAATGCCAGGATTATTTTTAGCAGGCAGTTCTTATGAAGGACTAGGTTTGCCAGACTGTATTGATCAAGGTGAAGCAGCTGTTCAAAAGGTTCTTAATCTACTACAGAAACAACAAATTTCTTAAATATCAAATAAAAAAGGAAGGCTCTAAGCCTTCCTTTTTTATTTGATATTTAAACAGTTATTACACGTATTTCCATAACATTCATGCTGCTCTTCTATTGCATTTCCACAATCACGGCATTTTTTAGGTGGCAAATTTCTGAAAAATTCAGTAATCTTTTCGATCATTTTAACTCCCCCTAACACGAATTTTGTTAATATCATTGTATTATAACAGAAAATAAAATGTCAACTGTTTTATAACAATATATAAAAATGATAAAATGGCCTAGCCTGTAAATGAAGAAGCTTCTGAATAGGTAGAGCATGATTTTTCGGGTATAATAGAATGGAAAATTTCTATTCCGTGTAACCTTTTAATACAGAAAATGAACAGGGGGCTTTAACGCAATGAAGGTAACAACAGTTGGATATTGGGGTGGTTATCCTGCTAAAGGAGAAGCAACAACCTCTTATTTATTTGAACACAATGGCTTTAATCTTCTTGTAGACTGCGGAAGCGGAGCATTAGCACAGCTTCAAAACTACATAGAACCATTTGAGCTTAATGCTGTTATCATTTCACACTATCATCATGATCATGTTGCAGATGTTGGTGTTTTACAATATGCCTTAAAGATTCAAGGGAGTCTTGGAAACAAACGCAATCCATTGCCGATTTATGGACATACTTATAATATGGATGGTTTTCATTCTTTAACAAGTGAAGGAGATACAGTTGGAAAAGAATATAATCCAGAAGAAGAATTACAAATTGGACCTTTTCACATTGAGTTTTTAAAAACAAAACATCCTGTTCCATGCTTTGCGATGAAAATTCAAGCGGGAGAAAAAACAGTGGTATTTACAGCTGATTCAAGCTATCAAGACGAGTTTATTCCCTTTTCAACAAATGCTGACTTGCTTATTTGTGAATGTAACTTTTATAAGGGGCAAAATGGAGAAGGTCCTGGTCATATGACAAGTGAAGAAGCTGGATTTATCGCAAGAGAAGCGAACGTTAAACATCTACTGCTCTCTCATCTCCCTCATTTTGGAGATATTAACTGTTTGAAAGAAGAAGCTCAAGAAGTATTTGAAGGAAATGTAGAGCTTGCTTATAGCGGATTCACATGGAATACATAAAAGGAGAAGATATTTGTATGCTTTATATTGACAATAACAATATTACAGATCCAAGAATTAACTTAGCTATTGAAGAGTACATTTTAAAACATTTAGATATCGAAGAAACGTACCTTCTATTTTACATTAATGAGCCATCTATCATCATCGGGAAAAACCAGAACACAATTGAGGAGATTAATACTAAATATGTGGAGGAACAAGGCTTACACGTTGTTCGTCGTTTATCTGGTGGCGGTGCTGTGTATCATGATTTAGGAAACTTAAACTTTAGTTTTATTACAAAAGATGATGGAGAGAGCTTTCACAACTTTAAGAAGTTTACAGAGCCTGTTATTCAAGCCTTAGAAAAATTAGGTGTAGATGCAGAGCTTAGCGGTCGTAATGATATCATTGCCCAGGGACGAAAGATTTCTGGGAATGCACAATTCTCAACAAAAGGGCGTATGTTTAGTCATGGTACGCTTCTTTTAGATTCAGAGATTGAAAACGTTGTTTCTGCATTAAAAGTGAAAAAAGATAAAATTGAATCAAAAGGAATCAAATCCATCAGAAGTCGAGTAGCAAATATAAGTGAATTTTTAGAGCAAAAGTTAACAACGGAAGAATTTAAACAGCTTATTCTAAACTATATTTTCGATGGAGAAGAGAACATACAGCGCTATGAACTTACTGAAGAAGATTGGAAAAAAATTAACGAAATATCAAAAGGACGTTACCAAAATTGGGATTGGAACTACGGCAAATCACCAAAGTTCAACCTTCAACATTCAAACCGTTTTCCCGTTGGACAAATTGATGTTCGTCTTGAAGTGAAAAAAGGACAAGTTGAGCAATGTAAAATCTTTGGAGATTTCTTTGGAGTTGGAAATGTAGAGGAAATTGAAGAGAAGCTCACAGGGATTCGTTATGAGCGTCAGGAGGTTGCTAAAGCGCTCGATGATGTTGATATTAAACATTATTTTGGAAATGTAACAAAAGAAGAATTTATTGATCTTGTGTACTAAAAAGTCCTGAAGAAACATTTTGTTTCTTCAGGACTTTTTTTGTTTTGAAAATTAAGAAAATTAATTATAAAATAAAAAAAGTAGGGGATGAGTAACAGGGGGAGAGACCAAGAGGTAAGAATACTTATTTTAAGGGAGGGAGAAAATGAACATATTACGAAATTTAACAATGAAAGCACAAGAAGATGGGGAGAAAACAGCTTACAAATATAAAGATTACATTGTTTCGTATAAGATGTTAGATGAACAAGCAACAAAGTTTGCCTCAGGCCTTCAAACGCTTGGAGTTCAAAAAGGTGACCATGTAGCACTTCTTTTAAATAATTCATATCATTTTATTGTGTCACTATATGGAGTACTTCGGGCAGGAGCTGTTGCTGTGCCTATTAATCCACTTTATACGAAAAGTGAAATTCAATATATCTTACAAGACAGTGATGTAAAAACAGTGATTTCAATCGATAGTTTACTGAACTCCTTAGAGCGAGAACCTTACTTGAAGAATATTATTGTTTGTCCAACAGAAAAACTTGCAGAAGCTGACTCTTTTCATGTATCTAAACGGCTTAAAGGAAAGGTACATACGTTCACAGAAGTTCTGCATCTGCTTGAACGTACATTGCTTCCTATTCCAATCGATGGAGAAGATGTAGCAATGATTTTGTATACATCTGGAACAACCGGGAAACCAAAAGGAGCAATGCTCACCCATACTAATATCTACAGCAATGCGAGAGATACGTCCACATACTTAAATATAGGGAAGTCTGATCGAATTATCGCCGTTTTACCAATGTTCCATGTTTTCTGTTTAACAGTTTGTATTAACGCACCGCTTATAGCAGGTGCTACAATTTTGATTCTTCCAAAATTCAGTCCCTCTCAAGTCTTTTCGCATGTTAGTACAGAAAAAGCAACCATCTTTGCAGGAGTACCAACAATGTATAACTTTCTTTGTCAATATGAAAATGGCACAAGAGAAGCATTAGAAAGTCTACGTCTCTGTGTTTCTGGAGGATCGTCAATGCCTGGTGCTTTGCTACGTGAATTTGAAGAGAAGTTTCAAATATCAATTAGAGAAGGCTATGGACTTTCAGAAGCTTCGCCTGTAACTTGTTTTAACCCTCCTAGGAGCAACATACAAAAGGAAGGATCTGTTGGAGTTAGTATTGTAAATGTGGAAAATAAAATTGTAGATGGACAAGGTGAAGAAGTACCATTTGGGGAAATAGGCGAGCTTGTTGTGAAAGGACCCAATGTCATGAAAGGCTATTATAAGCTTGAAGAAGAAACAAGGCACATTATAAAAGATGGCTGGCTATATACAGGTGACTTAGCCCGTATGGATGAAGACGGATATATTTATATTGTTGATCGTAAAAAAGATTTAATTATTGTTGGTGGATATAATGTTTATCCAAGAGAAGTTGAAGAACGGTTGTACGAACATGAAGCTGTCGTTGAAGCTGCCGCTATAGGGGAAAAAGATGACATGTATGGTGAAGTTGTAAAAGCGTATGTTGTAACAAAAAGGGCCGTTTCAGAAGAAGAGATTCTAGGGTTTTGCAAAACACATCTTGCTCCATATAAAGTTCCACGGAATATTGTATTTTTAGATGAACTGCCTAAGAATACAACAGGAAAGATTTTGCGAAGAGCTTTAAAAAAGAAGCTTTCAGAAGAGGAAGCAACTCATTTATAATTCTACCCTTCAGCCTTCTCCACTTGGTGAAGGCTTTTTTTTATGAAAAAAGACAGAAAAGAGTTGTAGTTCTAAAATAGAAAAAAAGACTTAAACTAAATAGTAGAAAGTTGGACAGGAAGGAGCATATTAGTGAAAAAAAAGTTTATTATTGTTTTTCTTTTTTTTGTTGTTTACGGACTTGCTCTGTGGGGGTATCTGTATGGAGCAAGTGCAGAAATTCCACGTGAGCTACAAGGAACAAGCGTTGATCCTCAAACATTTATGACATCAAAAGAACTGCTGTTAAGCGAGGAATATTCAACAATCCGTAATTTCTTATCACTTTTATCAGCACCATATGAATGGCTCATTCTGCTCTTTTTGCTCATGTGTGGATGGTCAAAGACGTTCAATGTTTGGGCGAAAAAAATAAGTAAACGCAATTTTATGCAAACGGTTATTTATCTCTTCTGGTTGTCACTTGCAACACTTATTCTAAGTGCTCCATTACAATGGGTCCGCTATAAACTGTCATTAAAATACGGAATTTCTGTTCAATCTTTGCATGATTGGATCAAAGAACAAGTTATTGATTTTTGGTTTAATTATATCCTGATGATTATCATTATTCACGTCATCTATATGCTTATTCGTTATACGGAAAAACGATGGTGGTTCTATACGTGGATTTTATCAATTCCATTTACATTATTTTTAACTTTTATTCAACCTGTTGTTATTGCTCCTCTTTATGATGATTTTTCTCCACTTCAAAATAAACAATTAGAAGAAAAGATTCTCCGATTAGCAGATAAAGCAAATATTCCAGCAGACCATGTCTATGAGGTGGATAAATCTGAGGAAACAAATGCTCTTAATGCATATGTCACAGGAATTGGCTCTAACTCAAGAATCGTGTTATGGGACACAACGCTAGAACGTTTAACAGACAATGAAATTTTATTTATTATGGCACATGAAATGGGTCATTACACAATGAAGCATGTTTATTACGGGTTGCTTGGATCGCTCGTTTTATCGTTTGTTGGATTGTATCTTGTATACAAAATAATCGGGCGTTTGTACGTGCGCTATAAGAAGAAAGTAGGGATTTCTTCTCTTGGTTCGCTTGCAACCGTTCCTTTACTGCTTCTCATTATTTCGATGCTTAGTTTCGCTGCAAGTCCGTTAACAAACTATGTATCACGAGTTCACGAGCAGAAAGCAGATGAGTATGCTATCGAACTTGTTGAAGATAAAGAAGCGGCCGTAAGCTCGTTTCAAAAGCTTTCAAAAGCAGGTCTTAGTCAAGTTAATCCACCATCTCTTGTGAAGTTTTTTCAGTACACACATCCTCCAATGTTAGAGAGAATGCAATATATTCAACAACACAAATAAGTATGATAAATTTTGAAAAATAAAAGAAGCTATAGACAGTAAAAAATTTCAAAAAAGTAGTTCCGTTTTTTAATCTGTTGTTATATAATAATTAACGTAAATGTAAACTGTAGTATAACAGAAGATGAACAGCTTTTTGTTTTGGAATGTCGCCAATGCTTTTATGAAAAATTCATCAATAAGGGGATGGAGAAATGAAAGATTTACGCGTACAAAAATTAGAACAAAGCTGGAAAAACGATAAAAGATGGGAAGGTATTACACGCCCATATTCAGCAGAAGATGTTATTAAGCTTAGAGGATCAATTGATATTGAATATACGCTTGCAAAGAACGGAGCCGAAAAGCTTTGGAAAGGTCTCCATGAAGAACAATTTATTAACGCTTTAGGAGCTTTGACGGGGAATCAAGCTGTACAACAAGTAAAAGCAGGATTGAAAGCTATTTACTTAAGCGGCTGGCAAGTTGCCGCTGATGCAAACCTTTCAGGACATATGTACCCAGATCAGAGTTTATATCCAGCAAACAGTGTACCAAGTGTTGTGAAGAGAATTAACCAAGCTCTTCAGCGTGCAGATCAAATCCAGCATCTTGAAGGAGAAGGGGAAATTGATTACTTTGCTCCTATCGTAGCAGATGCAGAAGCAGGATTTGGTGGCCAGTTAAACGTTTTTGAATTGATGAAAGGAATGATTGAGTCTGGAGCATCAGGTGTTCATTTTGAAGATCAACTTTCATCAGAAAAGAAATGCGGCCACCTTGGTGGAAAAGTACTTCTTCCAACTCAAACAGCTGTGAAAAATTTAATATCAGCTCGTTTAGCAGCAGATGTAATGGGAGTACCAACGCTTGTTATTGCACGAACAGATGCAGATGCAGCTGATTTAATTACGAGTGATATTGACCCTGTTGATCAGAAATTTATTGCGAGCGAAGAAAGAACACCAGAAGGTTTCTATCGCACAAAAGCAGGTATTGATCAAGCAATTGCTAGGGGCTTAGCGTATGCTCCATATGCTGATTTAGTATGGTGCGAAACATCTGAACCAAGTTTAGAACAAGCAGAAAAGTTTGCAAAAGCAATACATGAGGAATTCCCAGGTAAGATGCTTGCTTACAATTGTTCGCCATCTTTCAACTGGAAGAAGAAATTAGATCAAGAAACAATTGAAGAGTTTCAGCGTGAAATCGCAAAAATGGGCTACAAGTTCCAATTTGTTACTCTTGCAGGATTCCATTCTTTAAATCACAGCATGTTTGAGCTAGCGCGAAAATATAAAACGCGCGGTATGGGAGCATATTCAGAGCTTCAACAAGCGGAATTTGCAAGTGAAAAACATGGCTATAGTGCAACAAGACATCAGCGCGAAGTTGGCACAGGATATTTTGATCAAGTATCTCAGATTGTTACAGGTGGTACGTCTTCAACAACAGCTTTAAAAGGCTCAACAGAAGAATCACAGTTTACTGAAGCATAAAAAAAGAGGAGAAGCGCTTACGCTTCTCCTCTTTTTTATTTGAAGATAGATATAAAAAAACCCTTCAAGAAATGAAGGGCTTTATACACTATGTTGTGCTTTTCATAAGGGCTGCATATTTCTCGGCTAACTTGTAGAACGTTTGCTGATCACCTGTGTCTAAAGCGTTATTAATCTCTGTTTCCAAAATCTCTTTTTTGCGTTTGAAAAGGGAATCATCAATAACCATTTGGATGTACATCTGTAACAGGTTTTCGTCCTTTCTGTTTCTCCGTGAATGGGCTAGCGACTTCATCATCTCAGTGTAAGAATTTTCTTTTTTAATGAGAATCACCCCTGCGCCTTTTTTTTAGTATATAAACGAAAAAGCGAAAATACAACTAGAATTTATAATTTTTTAAAAATTTATTTGTTCTGTACTGTAACAGAGCAACCAAGCCTTTTATTTTGATAATCTTTACCCCATAAAAAAAGAATTAAAACAGGCTTATATCCTTAAAAGAGGACAAACTGTACAAGAAAATCTATAATGGGATAAAATAAGAACAAGGATGAAAGTTATGAAGAGATGGAGGAAGCTTGGGCATTGAATGAAGTAGAGCATTTTTTTACACTAGAGAACATTTTAGACTTGCTTAATAAGTATCAGTCATTTGGTCTTTTACCTGGTATTTTGCTACCCTTCCTTGAAGCTTTTATTCCAATCTTGCCGCTGTTTGTTTTTGTTGTAGCTAACTCTGCGGCATTTGGACTGTGGCTAGGGTTTCTTATATCATGGCTTGGAGCAGTAGGAGGAGCACTTTGCGTGTTCTTACTTGTCAGGAAATATGGACAGCGACGCATTTTCAATTTTCTACATCGCCATCAGCAAGTGCGCCGCGTCATGGATTGGCTCGAGCGTCACGGCTTTGGTCCTTTGTTTATTATGCTATGCTTTCCTTTTACTCCTTCAGCAGCCATCAATGTCGTTGCAGGGCTATCTCGCGTTAGTATGGCTCAGTTTGCCTTAGCCGTTATGGCGGGGAAAATGGTTATGATTTTTGCGATAAGCTATATTGGAGAAGATATCGGATCATTTTTTAGAGAGCCTCTTAAAACAGTTATTGTACTTGCTGTTATCGTCATACTGTGGATTGTAGGAAAGCGGATTGAAATTCATCTAAATACAAAAACAGGCTATAAGCAACGAAAGCGAGAAAGAGGATAAAATACTTGTAAAATATTAAGCATTGAAGGAACTGTCCTATGACAGTTCTTTTTTGTTTGAAAAATAAATTAAATTAATCTTGCAATCATGAAAAGGAAGAATATTGAATAATGTAAAAGTAGAAGGTCTTCTGCAGAAAAAATGAAGCTTTAGCGATTAAAACTAGTTCAAATGGCGAGGGAAAGGGTAAACAAAAGTATAAACCTATTAACTATATGGGAATATAGGGGGATGCTTATGAAGAAAGTACTACTGAAAAAGACAACGCTTTCGAATGGAGAAACATTAGGATACCGAGAGCGGGAAGGAGGATCGGTTCCTTTATTACTTATCCATGGAAATATGACATCATCGAAGCATTTTGATACCTTTTTAGAAAAAGCGGATGAGAAATATAAGATCTATGCGCTCGATCTAAGAGGGTTTGGTGAATCTACTTATAATACACGAGTTGAAGATATTCGTGACTTTGCGGAAGATGTAAAACTTTTTGTTGATCAAATTCACCTAAAAGATTTTGCACTTCTTGGGTGGTCACTTGGTGGAGGAGTTTGCTTGCAGTATGCGGCACTTTATCCAGATGACTGTCATCATCTTATTTTAATATCATCTGTCTCGACTCGAGGATATCCACTTTACGAGATGGACGAGTTAGGAAGGCCTAATGTAAATCACCGTCTTTCAACTAGAGAAGAAGTTGAGGGGGATAGTCGGATTGCTCCAATGGTAACAGCTTATGAGACGAAAAACTATCCCTTTCTCCGAGCTGTATGGGATTCGCTTGTTTATGTATATGAGAAACCGGAAGAAGAGCGGTATCAATCCTATTTAGAAGATATGACAACACAGCGCAATTTAGCAGACGTTTATTATAGCTTAAATTCCTTCAATTTAAGTAACGATCATAACGGGCTTAAGGAAGGAAGTAATGAAGTTCAAAACATTCAAATACCTGTTTTAATCCTGTATGGAGATAAGGATTATGTCATCACACAAAAAATGACAAAGGAAATTGCTGTTGACCTAGGTGAATTTGGCACATATGTGGAATTAAATAAGTGTGGACATTCTCCACTTGTCGATGCACTTGATCAAGTTCTCCATGAAATGAATCACTTTCTAAATGAAAAAGAGGGGTGAATAAGAATGAGATTAGAAAACAAAGTAGCGATCATTACAGGAGCAGCAAGTGGGTTAGGATTTGAAGCAGCCAAGCGTTTTATGGAAGAAGGAGCAAAGGTAGCACTCGCTGATTTTGATGAAAAAATTGGGCATGAGAGTGTTGAAGCGCTTCGAGGAAAAGGCGGTACTGTCGAGTTTTTTAAAGTAGACGTTGCAAACCGTGATTCCGTAGACTCCATGGTAAAAAACGTAGTCGACAAGTTTGGAACAGTGGACATTTTGATTAATAATGCAGGTATTACAAGAGACGCTATGTTAACAAAGATGTCTGTGGAAAATTTTCAAAAAGTTATTGATGTGAACTTAACAGGTGTTTTCCATTGTACTCAAGCTGTTGTGCCTTACATGATTGAAAAAGGAAAAGGAAAAATCATTAGCACTTCATCTGTATCAGGGGTATATGGAAACATTGGGCAAACAAACTATGCTGCATCAAAAGCAGCTGTTGTTGGAATGACCAAAACATGGGCAAAAGAACTTGCTCGAAAAGGAATTAACGTGAATGCTGTTGTGCCTGGATTTATTGCAACAAATATGGTCAAGAGTATGCCCGAAAAGGTCATTAATAATCTTGTGAAAACAATTCCAGCGCAAGAGCTTGGAAAACCTGAAGACATTGCAAATGCGTATCTTTATCTTGCTTCTGATGAAGCAAGATATGTTCACGGAACAGCCCTGCACGTTGATGGTGGGATTATGATGTAGTAGAATTGAAGAATTTTGGTTGAGGAAGTGCCTTTTTTAAGGCACTTTTTTTTGTTTTAAAATGAAAACAGAAGAAATTGCTAAAGAAAAAAATTCATTCATTAGCAAAAACCGAACGGATGTTTTGTAATGGCTTCGATGTTATAATAAAGAAAAAGAGCCGGTTACAAATTACATAATCAGCTTAGAGGAAGGTAGGAGGAGAACAATGGCACTTCAATTTATAATTGGTCGGTCTGGAAGTGGAAAAACATCGTACTGTTTGGATCAAATTCGTTCAGAGCTCCGTTCAGATCCACTTGGAGATCCTATTATTTACTTAGTTCCGGAACAAATGACGTTCCAATCAGATTACAATCTTATTTCAACTAAAGGATTAGCTGGAATGATTAGAGCGCAAGTATTAAGTTTTACACGTCTCTCGTGGAAAGTATTACAAGAAGTAGGAGGCATGACTCGTTTACACCTTGATGATACAGGAATTCATATGTTGCTTCGTCGGATTATCGAAGAAAAGAGAGATGAGCTGTCTATTTTTAAAAATGCTGCTGAGAAGCAAGGGTTTGTAGATAAGCTTGAAAGTATGATTATTGAACTTAAAAGATATTGCTTAGAACCAGAAGCATTAACAGAATTAGTCCAGGAAACAAAAGAGGAAGAAGGAGCACTAGGCGAGAAACTTCAAGACTTGCTTGTCATTTATAAGAGCTTTGAAGAATACTTGTTCACAAAATACGTAGATTCGGAAGATTATTTACAACTTTTAACAGAAAAGCTTCCTTACTCTTCTTATGTGAAAAATGCAACTGTTTATGTTGATGGCTTTTATACTTTTACTCCTCAAGAGCTTAACATTCTATTTTCTTTAATGAAGGAAGCCAAAGATGTGAAGATTTGTTTAACAGGAGAGAAGGAAAGCTCTTATCTCTTTAGAACAACAGCTGAAACATATCAAACACTAAAAAACGGAGCAGGTGAAGAAAGCATTGAAATTATGGATCCCCTCGTTTTAAAAGGTGGAGCAAGATACAATAATTCTTCACCGCTTCGTCATCTTGAACAATTTTTTGAGCATCGCCCTGTCCCAACTTTCGAGCAAGAAGTAGACGATATTAAGCTTTTTCCAAGCGCAAATAGGCGAGCTGAAATAGAAGGTGTCGGACGAGAGATACGTAAGATTGTTTCACAAGGAACGTACAGGTATCGAGATATTGCTGTTATTGTTCGTAATCCGAATGAATACGAAGACACGATAAGAGCGCTTTTTCAAGACTATGACATTCCGCACTTTATTGACCAAAAACGAGCAATGGCCCATCATCCGCTTATCGAATTGTTGCGTTCAAGCCTTGAGATAGCAGGAGGTTCATGGCGGTACGAACCTATTTTTAGAGCAATTAAAACAGATCTGCTTTTTCCACTCAACATCTCTCTTAATGAGATAAGAGAAGAGATGGACAAGCTTGAGAACTATGTACTCTCTTATGGTATTCAAGGTTCTAAGTGGACAAGTGAGGAAAAATGGACCTATAGACGTTATCGTTCCCTTGAAGATGTAAAAACAGGACAAACAGACGAAGAAAGAGAGATAGAACAAAAGTTAAATGAATTAAGAGACATTGTTGTTCATCCTATCCATTCATTGCAAAAAAGTTTAAAGAAAGCAAAAACAGGTTTCGAATATGGAAAAGTAATCTATGAGTTTCTTCTTTCTTTAAATATCCCTGAAAAGATGGAGAAGCTTAGAGAAGAAGCAAATGAAAATGGAGACTTACAGCGTGCTGATGAACACCATCAAGTATGGAAAGCAGTTATTCACTTACTTGATCAATTTGTAGAAATGATGGGAGAACAAAAGCTATCTTTTACACTTTTTAGCTCTATTTTAGATACGGGATTTGATAGCCTGAAATTTGCGCTTGTTCCTCAAGCAATTGATCAAGTGATGGTAGCGAACTTTGAGCGTTCTCGTTTAACAAATATAAAAGCTGTTTTCGTTATTGGAGCAAATGACGGGGTTATTCCAGCTCTTCCTGTAGAAGACAGCCTTTTATCAGATACTGAGCGTGAAAACTTGCAGCGGATAGGTGCTTCTCTTGCTCCAAGTACAAGGGATCAGCTTTTTGATGAAGATTTCTTAATTTATCTTGCTTTTGTTTTACCAAAAGAGCGCCTCTACATTAGCTATCCTCTTGCGAACGAAGAAGGGAAAACGTTGCTTCCATCAAGGGTTATCAATCATTTGCGTGAAATGTTCCCACTTTTAAAGGAAGAGTGGCTTGCAGCAAACCCAGCAGAGCTTCCTGAAGAGGCTCAGCTTGCTTATATTCAGAGTCCCTATACATCCCTTGCAAATTTAGCATATCAACTGCAAGCATGGAGGAATGGCTACCCGATTAGTCCAATATGGTGGGATGTTTATAATTATTTTATAAAAAATGAAAATTATCGTTTATACAGCCGCCAAGTTTTGAGTAGTTTATTCTATAAAAATGAAGCTAAAGTGCTTTCAAAAGGGATTACTAAAAAACTTTATGGCCAAAAAATTAAAACAAGCGTTTCGCGTATGGAAAAATTCAATGCATGTCCATACTCTCACTTTGCGGCGCATGGGCTAAAATTAAAAGAACGACGTGTTTTTAAACTCAATGCTCCTGATATCGGTGAACTGTTTCATGGTGCGTTGAAGTTGATCTCAGAGAGATTACAGCATGAAGGGAAAGAGTGGAGTGAGCTTACAAGGCAGGAATGTCATGAGCTTGCCGTATTTAGCGTTGACGAGCTTTCCTTAAATTTGCAAAATGAGATTCTATTAAGTTCGCATCGTCATCGGTACTTAAAACGAAAACTTCAGCAAACAGTAGAGCGAGCAACCATTATTTTAAGTGATCATGCAAAAGCAAGCGGATTTGCACCGATAGGGCTTGAGCTTGCCTTTGGTCCGAAAGAAACGTTACCATCGCTTCCGATTACGTTGCCAAATGGCACAAAGATGGAGCTTGTTGGCCGAATTGACAGGGTCGACAAAGCGATGAGTTCAAAAGGCCTTCTTCTTCGGATTATTGACTATAAATCAAGCGACAGAGATATTGACTTAGTTGAAGTTTATTACGGCCTTTCCCTTCAAATGCTTGCTTATTTAGATGTTGTTATCACATATGCTGCGAAATGGCTTGGTAAAGAAGCATTGCCAGCAGGTGTCCTTTATTTCCATGTACACAATCCATTTGTGAACAGTACAAAACTTCTTAAAGAAGATGAAATTGAAGATGAGCTATTCAAAAAGTTCAAGATGAAAGGCCTTCTTCTTGGTGAAGAGGAGTCTATTAAATTAATGGACACAACGCTTGAATCAGGTCATTCAAAAATTGTATCAGCAGGCTTGAAGAAGACGGGCGGTTTTTATTCAAATTCTTCTGTTGCAAGTGAACAAGAATTTGAGACAATTCGGAATTATATTCGTCAACACTTTGAAGCTTCTGGAACAAGTATTACAGAAGGAAAAATCGATATTTCTCCGTACAAATTAAAAGATCGTACACCGTGTGAGTTCTGTTCTTACAAATCTGTTTGTCAGTTTGATCAAGCATTTGAAGAAAATAGCTACCGAGAGCTTAAGAAAGAGCAAGATAAAATTGTGTTAGAACGTATGAAAGAAGAAGGTGAAACAAAATGACGGATCTAAGAGAGAAGCCAGCAAACAGTCAGTGGACGGATGACCAGTGGAAAGCTATCGTTGCTACTGGTCAAGATACGCTTGTGGCAGCAGCTGCTGGTTCTGGAAAAACAGCTGTTCTAGTTGATCGTATCATTGGAAAATTGATAGACGAGAGATCTCCTATTGACGTTGATCAACTTCTAGTTGTAACTTTTACAAATGCATCTGCAGCAGAAATGAAACATCGAATTGGGGAAGCGTTGGAGAAAGAGCTAAAAAAAGCTCCATCTTCACTCCATCTTCGTCGTCAGCTGAATTTATTAAACAAGGCTTCCATTTCAACTCTTCATTCATTCTGTTTGAACGTTATTCGTAATTATTACTATAAGATTGATATTGATCCTGGCTTTCGAATCGCAGATGATACAGAAGCAGAACTTCTACGTGATGAAGCACTTCAGGAACTTTTTGAGGACTATTACAGCCGTGAAGATAATCTTCAATTTTTAGATGTTGTTGATCGTTATACGAGTGATCGAAGTGATGCTGAAATTCAAGAGATTGTCCGAAAAATGTATGAGTTTTCTCAATCAACTCCGTCACCGGCAATGTTTTTAGATGAACTGCTTTTACAGTATAAAGTAAACGAAAATACGAGAATTAGTGATTTATCATTTATGCCTTTTTTAATGAATGAAGTAAGGAAACAGCTTCATAGTGTTGAAGATTTATTGAATCAAGGATTAGCCTTAACAAAGAAACCAGATGGACCGGCACCACGAAGTATAAATTTTGAGGAAGATCTTGAACAGCTTCAAAAAATTCAAAGCGGGGCAGCTTTATCTTTTGAAGAAGCGCATGAAGCAATGAGAAATCTAACCTTTTCACGCTTGAAACCATGCAAAAAAGGTGAATATGATCAAAATCTTGTGGATCAGAGTAGCGATATTCGCAAAACAGCAAAAGAAAAGCTAGAGAAGCTGCAGTCTGAGTTATTTTCTCGACCACTAACAGCTTATATAGACGATATGATAGATATGAAGCCTGTTATTGAAGTATTAACAGAGCTCGTAAAGGAATTTAGCAGACGTTATAGTCTTAAAAAACGTGAGAAAGGACTCGTTGATTTTGGCGACCTTGAACATTATAGTCTTGCTATTTTAACAGAAGAAAGAGATGGAGAAATCGAGCGTTCGGCAATTGCTAAACAGTATGCTTCACAGTTTCATGAAGTTCTTGTTGATGAATATCAAGATACAAACATGGTGCAAGAAACAATCATCAAGCTAGTGACAAGAGACGAAGAGAGTACAGGGAATTTATTTATGGTAGGGGACGTTAAGCAATCTATTTATCGTTTCCGACTTGCTGAGCCATTTCTATTCCTTAATAAATATAAGCGATTTACAAAAGATGGTCGAACAGGTGGATTAAGAATTGATCTTAATAAAAACTTCCGAAGTCGAAGTGAAGTTCTTGATGCTACAAACTATCTCTTTTATCAGATTATGGATGAAGGCGTTGGAGAAATTTCTTATGACAGCGATGCAGAGCTAAAAAGAGGAGCTTCGTATCCGCCAGACGAGAACATGGCAACAGAGCTTCATCTTATTGAAAAGAACGGTGCAGATACTCCTGTGCAGGAGGGAGAGTTTTCAACTGAAGAGCTTGAAACCTCTCAGCTTGAAGCACGTTTGATGGCTGGGAAAATTAAAGAGATGGTTCAAAATCGTTTTCAAGTTTATGATGCTAAAAAAGGTATAACAAGAAATGTAACATACCGTGATTTTGTCATTTTACTTCGCTCTATGACATGGGCACCTCAAATTTTAGAAGAGTTTAAAGAACAAGGTGTCCCGCTTTATGCTAATCTTTCTAAAGGTTATTTTGAAGCAACAGAAGTAACGATTATGCTGTCTCTTTTAAAAGTCATCGATAACCCATATCAAGATATTCCGCTTGCTTCTGTTCTCCGTTCACCACTTGTACGATTAAATGATGAAGAACTTGCTTCAATTCGTCTTTACGATGAGAAGGGAACGTACTATGAAGCATTAAAAGCGTATTTGAAAGAAGCTTCAGCAGAAGACGAGAAATACAAAGATGTTGAACATTTTTATCACTGTCTTTTGAAATGGAGAAAGGAAGCTCGTCAGCGCCCGCTATATACGTTAATTTGGAATCTGTATAGAGAAACAGGCTTCTTTGAATTTGTCGGTGGGTTACCGGGAGGAAAACAAAGACAGGCCAACTTGAATGCCCTTTATGACAGAGCGCGTCAGTATGAATCAACTTCTTTCCGTGGTCTTTTCCGCTTCTTGCGTTTTATTGAACGCATGCAGGAGCGCGGAGATGATTTAGGCACAGCTCGTGCTCTTGGAGAACAGGAAGATGTTGTGCGCCTTATGACCATTCATAGCAGTAAAGGGCTCGAGTTTCCAATCGTTTTTTTAGCGGGAATTGGTCGGTCATTTAACTTAATGGATGTTAATAAATCTTATTTGTTTCATAAAGAGCTTGGATTTGGTTCAAAGCGAATTAACCCTCGCTTGCGTGTAGCATATCCAACCCTTATTCAACAAGCAATAAAACGCAAAATTAGAAGAGAGAGTATTGCAGAAGAAATGCGGGTACTTTATGTTGCTCTTACGCGTGCAAAAGAAAAGCTGATTTTAGTTGGAACAACAAGTGATAAAGAAAAGCTTGTGAACAAATGGGAAAGTGTTTTTTATCATGAGGATATTCTTTTGCAATCAGCTGTTAGAGAAGAAGCAAAATCCTATCTTGAGTGGATTATCCCTTCGCTTATCCGCCACAGAGATTTTGAGAGCTTTGCTCATAACCAACCAGCTTCAAATCAAGAGCTTTATAACCACGCGTCAAAATGGGAATTAAATGTTGTCCCTTCTTTCTCTCTACAGGAAAGTGAAAAAAAGAAAGAAGAAGAAGACAAAGATCTTGTCGAAGCAATCAAAAACAGCCAACAGGTTAAAATCCAAAGCCCGTATAGAGAAGAAATTGAGCGTCGACTAGGATGGAGATACGCTTACCAACAAGCTTCTAAAACAAAATCAAAACAATCTGTCTCAGAGCTTAAACGACAAAGTCAGCTTCTTGATGAAGAAGAACAAACAAAAGGATTTCAAAAGCCTATTACAGAACGTCCACTCTTTTTACAAGCTAAAAAGTTAACAAGTGCTGAGAAAGGAACGGCTATGCATACAGTTATGCAGCATATTCCATTAAAAACAGATGTAACTGCAGCTTCTCTTCTTGAACTTTGTTCTTCTTTAATTACAAGAGAAATTTTAACGGAAAAAGAAGCAGCATCGATTAATATTAATGGATTACTTGGTTTCTTTGAAAGTGAGGTTGGACAGCGTCTGCAACAGGCACCTTCTGTTTACAGAGAAATGCCGTTCAGTTTCTCTGCGAAGGCATCAGAGCTTGAACAAAACTGGGAAGGAAAAGAAGAACCCGTGCTTATTCAAGGAATTATTGACTGTTTGTTCAGAGACGAAAAAGGAGTAGTTTTATTAGATTTTAAGACAGATGATATTGCGAACCGTTTTCAAGGCGACTTTGAAAAAGCAAGAGATACACTTCTGAGCAGATATAAAACACAACTGAATCTTTATACACGAGCAGTTGAAGAAATTGGCTCCATTCATATTAATGAACGATACCTTTATTTCTTTGACGGAGGTCATTTTTTATCATTATAAAAAGAGAAGAGATTTTTCTTCTCTTTTTTCAAAAGGAGTATGAACATGAGAATTTTGCATACAGCAGATTGGCATCTTGGGCGTACATTAGAAGGAAGAAGCCGTCTTGAAGAACAGGAACAGTTCTTAGCTGAATTAGTAGAGGTTGTGAAAGATCAAAAAATTGATGCCATTTTAATGGCAGGAGATGTTTTTGATACAGTAAATCCACCTGCAACAGCTGAAGGAATGTTTTATGATAGTGTGGCAAAATTGTCACAGCAAGGAGCATGTCCAATCATTACAATAGCAGGGAACCATGACAGCCCAAATCGGTTAAGTGCTTCTTCTCCACTTGCGGGAGTTCAAAACATTCATCTATTTGGCTACCCCATGAACAATATTGTCAAGGTTCCAGTTGGAGGAGAAATGCTTGAAGTTGCGGCTTTACCGTATCCCTCTGAGTCTCGTCTTAACGAACTTCTGTCAGAGAATAGTGATGAAAAAGAGATCAGAAACTCTTATGATGCTAGAATTCAAGGGATTTTCAGCAATCTTGCAAGTCAGTTTACAAAAGGTGCCGTACACATGGCAATGAGCCATATTCATGTTGCAGGGGGAAGTGCTAGTGACTCAGAACGACCAATTGAAGTTGGAGGAGCATATACAGTAGCGGCAACAAGTTTGCCAGAAGAAGCTCAGTATGTTGCACTTGGACATCTTCATCGTCCGCAAAATGTTGGCAGAGCGAAAACACTTGCCCGTTATTCTGGATCACCTCTTGCCTACAGTTTTTCAGAAGCAGGGTATACGAAGTCCTTATCTATTATTGATGTTGTGCCCTATGGGAAAGCAGAGCTGACAGAAATTCCTATCAACAGCGGGAAACCGCTTGTAAGATGGAAAGCTAAGCATGGAATACAAGAAGTTTATCAATGGTTTGAAGAGGAGAAAGATGCTAACGCTTGGATTGACCTTGAAATTCATTTAACAGATGCTCTTTCAATGGAAGAGATCCACCGTTTGCGAAAAGAGCATAACGGTATCATTCATATCCGTCCTGTATTTCATTATGAAGAAACACAGTCAGAGGAAGAAAAGGTAAAAGACATTCCGATTGATGAAGCATTCCGTCGATTTTATGAACGACAAACAGGAGGCGGAACTCCTGATAGTCGATTAATGGAGCTGTTTTTAAGCCTTGTTCATGAGGAGGAAGAGGAGTGAAGCCAATAACGTTAAAAATTCAAGGGCTCCACAGCTTTCGCCAGATGCAAATGATTCAGTTTGACGGGCTTTGTGAAGGTGGAGTTTTTGGGATTTTCGGACCAACTGGAAGTGGAAAATCTTCGATATTAGATGCAATGACGCTTGCCTTGTACGGGAAAGTAGAAAGAGCAGCAAACAATACGCATGGTATTTTAAATCATGGAGAAGATGAACTTAAAGTCGCGTTCACTTTTTGCTTAGAAAATGCAGACGGCATGCAAACGTATACTGTTGAACGGAATTTCAAGCGAAGTGACGAGTGGAGAGTAAAGTCAACAACAAGTCGCCTCATTGAAGAAGGAGACGAACGAGTTGTTTTGGCAGACAAAATGAATGATGTCAATCAGTATATTAACTCTTTGTTAGGTCTTACGATTGATGACTTTACACGAGCTGTAGTACTTCCACAAGGAAAGTTTGCTGAATTTCTGTCTTTAAAGGGAGCAGAACGTCGTCAAATGCTTCAAAGATTATTTAATTTAGAGAAATATGGAGACGAGCTTCTTCAAAAAATTAAGCGAAACCTTACAAATGCGAAACATGAACTTGATAAAGTTTTAGCAGCACAAGCAGAACTTGGAGGAGCCACCGTTGAAAAAGTAAAAGAAGCTGAACAAGAAGTGAAAAGCTGTGAACTTTTGCTTCAAAAGAGAGAACAAGAGCTTTTACATATTCAAAAGGAATATGACCATAAGCAAAAACTATGGGAATGGCAGAAAGAGAAAGAAGAGAATGAAGCAAAGTTAAAAGAGCTTAAAGAGGAAGAACCGGAGATAAAGAATCGTGAAGAGCATTTAAGTAAAGCGCTCAAAGCAGAGAGTTTGCGTCCATATTTAGAAGAATGTGAAAATCTATTTTTACAGAAGCAAACAGCGGAAAAACAAAAAAATCAACGGGCAGGAAAATTAGAAGAAGTAAATCAAAAAGCAGCCTTGGCCAAAGAGGAATATGAACGAGCAAATAAAGAGCGAGAACAAAGAGAACCTCTCCTTCTTGCTCAGCGTGAGAAGTATCAATATGCGGAAGAGCTAAATAAAGACGTTACAACTCTATCCGAAACGGTAAAGAACGCTCGCAAGCAACATGAGGAACTTTTGGAATCAGGAAGAGGTATTAAAGAGCAGTTTCAAAAGAGAGAAAGTTTATATAAGCGTGGAAAAGCAAAACAAAAAGAGCTTATGGAAGAACGAGAGAGGCTTAGTGTGTCTCCTTCTTACCGAACTAAAGTGCAATATGCTGTTCAAGAAAGTCGGGATATTGGTATCCTCAAGGTGCAACATGAGGAAAAAAAAGAACAGCATAATCAAGTGAAGAAGAATCTTCAACAGTTAGAACTTGAAATGAAGAGTTCTATAGAAAACGAAGAAAAGGTGAAAAAACAAGCGGTAGAGCAGTACGATCTTCTGCAACATATCTATAATCTTGTTTGTGAGCGAGAGCGTGAAATTGAACGATTTATTGCTAGCGGGGAACACGAAATTGAGGCAATGCAGAGAAAGGTAGAAGAAGCAAATAAACAAAAGCTTGCATTAACACTTTCTGCACACCTTCATGATGGTAAGCCTTGTCCTGTATGTGGATCAACGACACATCCTTTACCAGCAACAGGAGAAGAGATGGAGGCAACTGATGGAAAAGAGATTGATTTATTAAGAAAAAACTTATCAATTTTACAAGAACGTAAATATATTTGTTCCTCCTTGAAATTGAAGCTTGAGCCGCTTGCTGAGAAATTACTTGACTGTTTTGGGGAGTTTGAACAAACCAAGCAAGAAGATATTCCACCGCTTCTTACGAAAGATGAAACGTTAAAAGCTTGTATTGTAAAATTGCAAACAGAACTAAAAGGGCTAGAGCAAGATTATATTGGTCAAAAAGAGAAAATTGATCGCCTCGTAAAAATCGCAGGGGATGTAAGCGAGAAGAAGAATAAGCTATTGTTTGAGTCTGAGCAACAAAACAAAATGTTAATGGAACAAGCAAAGTTTGTTCAGCAAATAGAAGAAGAAATGAATAAGGCGCAAAAAGAATGGCAAGAACGCTACAAAGAATTTGAGATTACTAGCATTTCATCTATTCAACAACAACTTGAGCGTAACGATCAAAAACTGGCTGAGCTTAATGAGCGAATTGAAAAAAGTGTGGAATACCTGGAGGAAACAGAAAAAGCATTGGAGAAATTACGTGAAGGATGGAATGTTCACGAACGAAAGGAAGTTGAGTTTTCCTCATTCTTGCAGAACAAAAAAGCGTCACTTTTAGAACAACAGCAACGCTTAATACAAATTATTGGAGAAAATTCGCTAGAAGAGCTTCTTAATGGCATAAATAAAGAGATCCATTCTTTAAGAGAAAGAGAAGACGAAACATTGAAAAGGTGGCACCTTTTCAATAATGAACATCAAGAAGTAAAAGCTTCATATGAATCAATAGTCTCCTCACTCGCAGAGTTAAATGAACGATATGAAAAGAAAGAAAGTAAATGGAAAGATAAGAGAAATAGCTCAGGCTTTCATTCTGATATAGATGTAAAAGAAATGTTAATAACAGAGGAGCAACAGCAGAAGATTCGTGAAGAAGTAGAAGCATTTTGGGACAAACTAAAGAGCGTCACAATAGCATTAGAAAATGTTACAAAATTGCTTGATAATCAAAGTGTCACAGAACAATCTTTTAAAGAGACATCTTCTATTTTGGCTGATTTAAAGGAAAGTGTGAAAGAAGCAACAACAGAACTAGGGTCAGCAAGAGCTCTTTTAAAAGATTTGCAAGTAAGAAATGAACGATTGGGAAGTTTGGAAAAAGAGAGAGAAAAGATACAAGAAGAGCTCTCTCAGTATCAGAAGCTTCAAAGCGTATTTAAGGGAAATGCTTTTATCGAGTATATGGCTCAAGAGCAGCTTATTGCAATTAGCCGAGATGCATCAGAGCGATTAGGGTTTTTAACAAGACAGAGATATGCTCTTGAAGTAGATTCACAAGGAGGATTTGTTATTCGAGATGATGCCAACGGGGGAGTAAAGCGACCGATTTCAAGCTTGTCTGGTGGAGAGACATTTTTAACTTCTCTATCTTTAGCGCTTTCTCTTTCTGCAGGCATTCAGCTTCGAGGAGAATATCCACTGCAGTTCTTTTTCCTTGATGAAGGGTTCGGTACACTTGATAGCGAGCTTCTTGATACAGTTATTACAGCACTCGAAAAGCTTCAGTCTAATGATCTTTCAATTGGAATCATTAGTCATGTTCAAGAGCTGCGTGCACGTCTGCCTAAGCGCCTTATTGTTGAGAAAGCAGATGATCTTGGCAATGGTACAAAAGTGAAAATCGAAACGCTTTAAAGGAGAAAGGAGCAGATATGGTGTGGCAACATCAAAAGAAGAGCGACGAATTGGTCGATGTGAGCTTTGTGGAAGAGATGATGTTTATACAACTGTTCATCATTTAACTCCAAAGGAAATGGGAGGCACATTTGAACCAACAGCAAACCTTTGTATTCCTTATCACAAGCAAATTCACGCTCTTTATACAAATGACGAGCTAGCAGTTCGATTGAATACAATTCCTGACTTGCGGCAGGATGAAAAGATCAATAAATTTATGAAGTGGATCAGAAAGCAGCCGTCATCACGCCTCCCAAGAACACGCAAGTCCAATAGTAGAAAAGTATAAAAAACAGGCCGTCGAGGCCTGTTTTTATGCATTTCCTGCTACAGTTTGGTCTGCGATATCCCGGTCGAACGTATTTGTAGCAGATCCGCCTGTATTTGTGTTAATAAGATTTCCTGTATTTCCAGATCCAGATCCATAAGCAACTTTTGAAGTGTCTTTAGGTGAAACATAAAAGGTATCCCCAAATGTAACAACACCACCGCTGCCAATGCTTACAATTTGCACAGGTCCAACAAGTGCTGGCATGCTATCCCTCCTCTCTTTCTTCCTGCTCTTTCTCTCGACGATCACTTAGAAGCTGTCTAACATGTTTAACACGTGAATAACATTTTATATCTTTTGTTGAGCCAATTTGAACAACAGAAGAAGTAGAAGCTCCAGTCACCCGAACAGATCCAACATGAATCATATTAGATTCGTTATATTTTACCGTTGGAATCCGTTTTAAAGTTAGTAGAGGGTAGCTTCGTTTAAAAATTATATAATCATCAAAGTTTCCTTCCCTGCCAAAAAAAAGTTCTGCTTCACGTTGTATAGCAATTACTTTCGCCGAAGCTCTAATATGTGTTGAATCTCCGATGTTAAAAATAGAGCTAGATGTTAATGAATTCATTCGAAACCAATCTATTTTTGAAGTACGCATATTTTTTCTCCTTTATTGTAAGGAAAGAGGAACATAAGGACCGATAATAAGAGACTCTGGAGGTGTATCATAGGCAGAGGAAAGAGCTATGCTTTCAGTATCACCAATCAAAAATACAGAGGAGGTAGATACACCAAGCACGTGAACATTTCCAACAAGTAAGTCTCTATTCACAACCGTATAATTCATCATTTTTCTGCTCCTTTAAATGATTGAGGAAGATGTGTTAAAAAGGCATCTATTCCCCGTTTCATATCTTGAGTAATTTGAGTTTTTATACTTTCTTTTTTCTCTTCTCTTGGTTGCTCCTCATCTCGTTGCTGTAGATGGAAAAGAATCCGTTCTTCAAGCTGCTTCTTTATATCTTCTGTAATGAAATCATAATAGGACTCATGTAAATTGATTCCTTTCTCTCTAGCAAGATCACGAATCCAATCATGGCCGTTTCCTTCTAATAAGGTGAGCGTCTCTTCATAAATTTCATCGCCTAGTTCTTTTATATGTGCATTCCGGTTTGGTGGCGTTAAGTCACTCTGACTAATATGGAATTCTTCAATCTGATGATCAGGAGAAAGTGGATTAAGTCCTATATTTAGCGTTCCTTCTAGTGTTTCAATTTTGAGTTGATCAAACTTGTATTCAATTCTGTCAACTTTAGTTGAAGGGGCCTCTTTTAATGAATTCATCTGTTTTTGGAGGGTTCCTATAGCTTGCTCAAGCTGCAGAATCCGCTGATTCTGTTGTTGAATTTGGGCCTGAAGTTGGTAGATATATGTTTGCATCGTTCCTCCGTATTTCATAAAGAATCTCCTCCATTTCATGTGAGTAAGCTGCTTTTATACATTATGCATGTGCCCAAAAGATGTGAAGGAGTTCTTCTCAACTCATACGTTCTTTTTTCTTCCCAAATTAAGAGGAACGCTTGGTGCTTCTGGCTCAACAACGTTTGTGGTCTCACCTGCTTTTACTGTTTCAGGAGCCTTCTCTGTGAAGCCGCCTGTATTGTAAAGCTGCGCAAGAGAACGAATCATTCCAGCGCTTCCAATTTGAAAGACAGAAGAGTTACTAACGCTCGCAACCCGAATCGAATGGATGCAAATGCTTTGATTTACATAGAAATTCATAACCTCACCTCATTAAGCATTGGCAGCTATAGGTTGATCAATAAAATCTTGATCCTGCGTATTTGTTGAACTGATTTTATTGTTAATCACCAATCCATCTCCAGTACTAAAAGATCCTGCTCCAGCAAATGTCTTAGAATTTGCTGAAGGTGCGATCGTATAAACGTCTCCAATATGAAAAATACTTGCTGTTCCAATATTATTTACACTAACTGCTCCAACAATAGCTGGCATAAAAACACCCTTTGATTTTGAGTTATAGTGTATCGTATGTTAGGACGAAATATAAGGTGATAGCCTATTTATCCTTTTGTAATTGGAATAAATTTCTGACCCCTTTAAAGCTGATGATCTACTAAGTTTCAGCTATAATGGATGGCTAAGAGAGAAATGAATAAGGAAGTAAGAAAATGAATGGAATAAAAGATGAAAGAATAGCAACTGTTGACCTCTTGAGAGGGTTCGCTCTTTTAGGAATTCTACTTGTCAACATGCCTGGATTTTATTCGCCTTCTATTTATATGGATTCCTTTGAAGATACACACTCAAAAATATATATGGCTATAGATATTTTAGGACAGGGAAGTTTCTATCCTATTTTCGCTACTTTATTTGGTTTTGGATTTATGAACATCTTTCAAACTTCTTTTAAGAATAATGTTGCTTTTACTCCTTTATTTTCAAGAAGGCTATTTTTACTTTTGTGTATCGGATGTATACATGCTTTTGTTATTTGGTATGGGGATATTTTAATTTTGTATGCTGTGTGCGGTTTTTTTCTACTTTTTTTCAAGAAGCAAGAGGGAGAACCTTTCTTTATTGGGGAGGAGCTTTATTTATTATTCCAAGTATCATTATGCTTCTTCTTCTTATCGTTGCTTCGTTCTCAAAAGCAGAGTCAAATGCTGTTGGCGTTGTGCAGCCGCTTATTGATAGTTCTATAAATGCTTATAGAGATGGAAGCATTGCTGAGATTTTCTCTCAGCGTTTCCTTGATTGGTATTATATCAATAATATAGGGACGTTCCCGCTTCTGTTCTTATCTGTTTTTCCTTTCTTTCTTATCGGAGCCTTTTTAGCAAAAGAAAAAGGGTTTGAAAGTATAAAGGAAAACGTTCTTTTCATTAAATATATATGTATGGTATGCTTTTTTGCTTTTCTATTTTTTAAGATTCTTCCGTATTTGATTGGTTTTAACGTCGCTACGGACTTTATGCAAGACAGCGTTGGTGGACCTTTAGGAGCAATCTTTTATATTACGCTGTTTATGATGTATGGTGAAAAAATACCGCGGTTTATCGCGCAGCCTTTACAGTCAGCAGGAAGAATGGCACTCACAAATTATATTGCTCAATCTGTTGTATGTACGCTCCTGTTTTATAATTATGGATTAGGTTTTTATGGCGACATAACAGTTATGCAAGGCTTTCTGTTAGCCCTTGGTTTCTTTGTTGTTCAATGCATTGGAAGTTCTATTATCCTGAAGAGATACTCTAGAGGTCCTTTGGAGCATTTTCTGCGCTCCTTCACATATCGAGGAATGAAAAATGAAAAAAACGCAGTTGAAAAGTAGGAATATAGAAAGAAAGAGCGAATTGTTTAAAAGGTAGAAAGAGGAGGAATAAAAAATGAAATTTGTGACAGCTAGACTACATGATGATGAATTTATTGGTATGATCCAAGGAGAGAAAGTAATTCATATAAATAAAATTGCCAAAGAGCGTTTTCAGACAGATATTCCAACAAATATGATTTCATTTATTGAGCATTTTCATTATTTTGAGCATATTATCAAGGAAATTATCGAAGAAAAAGGGCATGATGCTTTTTCATATTCCATAGAGGAAACAGAGATTCTTGCTCCAATTCCAAGACCGAGTAAAAATGTATTTTGTGTTGGAAAGAACTATCGTGATCATGCGATTGAAATGGGAAGTGAACAAGATATCCCAACGAACCTTATGCTGTTTTCAAAGGCACCAACAGCTGTAGTAGGCCCTGATGCACCTATTTTACGTCATGAAGATGTAACAGATGAATTAGATTATGAGGGAGAGCTTGCTATTATTATCGGAAAAAAAGGAAAAGCAATTTCTAAAGATGATGCTCTTCATCACGTTTTTGGTTATACCATTTTGAATGATATTACAGCACGAGATTTGCAGTCAAAACATAAACAGTTTCTAATCGGAAAGAGTTTGGATACTTCGTGTCCGATGGGACCTTTTATTGTGCATAAATCAGAAATTGAGAATGCAGCAAATTTACATATTGAAACGAGAGTAAATGGAGAAATAAGACAAGATGGCAATACAGGACAGTTTATTTTTCCGATTGAAGAAATTATTGCAACGTTATCAAAAGGAACAACACTTGAACCGGGCGACATTATTGCTACAGGAACGCCTGCTGGAGTTGGAAAAGGGTTTAATCCACCAAGATTTCTATCTTCAGGAGACATCATCGAAATAACAGTTGAAGGTATTGGGACATTAAGAAATAAAGTGCAGTAACCAAAAAAGATCGTAAGAATTCTTCTTACGATCTTTTTCTATCCCAATTTTCGTAAATCAGATGATAAGAACTGCTCACCTGTATTGAGTGTAATCTCAAAACGGTCGTTTCCTTCACTACAATCAAAGTGGTGATGAACTGAACAGATTCTTTCTTCGTTATCAAAGATAAGGAAATTCACGCCGTTTTTTTCACCATCAGTAGGTAAGAAACATAAAGTGTTAAAGCAATAAATACAATCATAAAGAGAAAAAGAGAGATCATTCAATAGTTGGCTTAAGCGCATGAATGAGTGAGTTGAAAGCTCATCAATAAGAAGTTGATAAGCGTGTTGTAGTTTTTTTCCAATGCGCAGCTCTGCCCCATCTTGTAAAAAGCAAACTGTGTTGTTAATTTCAAATGAATTATCTTGTTTCCAACATGCTTTTTGCCAATGACCTTTCCAATATACCTCACAAGATGAGCTAAGGATATCTTGGAGCATTGATGCTTCATCTTCTTCATCAAAAAAAATCCATTGTGAATCAATACACTCAAGCGTTCCTGAAATAAAGGAGCGTGGTTGCATTTCTAAGCACTGCGTTTTCGATAAATTTTTCATAGGCCACTCCTCCAAATGGTTTGTTGAAAATTCTATTACTATTCTTTGTTGTCTAATTTCCTATTTTCTATAACTATAAAACACAAAATTTTGAAGAAAAAGCGGATGGACAAATCAACCTCTTACTTTTTACGCATAAGATAGCACTATTGAAAAATCTATGGACCACGATAAATGAAAGGGTGGGGAAAACATGTGTGGTATTACTGGTTGGATCGATTATAATCAGAACCTACTGAAAAAGCGTGACACAATTGAAAAGATGACAAAAACACTTGAAAAAAGAGGTCCTGATGATACGAACACTTGGGTAAGAGAGCATGTATCTTTTGGACATAAGCGTCTTGTTGTAGTTGATCCAAGCGGCGGCATACAGCCAATGACAAGAGATAAAAAAGAAAATTCTTACACCATTTGCTATAATGGAGAACTGTATAATACAGAAGATATTCGTAAGGAACTTTTAAAGAGAGGCTATACATTTAGCGGTCATTCTGATACTGAGGTGCTTCTTCTTTCCTATGTGGAGTGGAGAGAGAAATGTGTTGAACATTTTAACGGTATTTTTGCTTTTGCCATTTGGGATGAAGAACAACAATCTCTTTTTATGGCTCGCGACAGACTTGGTGTAAAGCCGCTGTTTTATCGTGTATATAGAGGAGGGCTTCAATTTGCTTCAGAGCTAAAAGCTATTCTTGCTCATGAAGATGTAGAGGTAGAGATTACGTACGACGGATTAGCCGAAGTATTAGGTCTTGGTCCATCACATACGCCTGGCCATGGGGTTTTTAAAGGGATTGACGAACTGCGTGCTGCACATGCTTTGACATTTAGTAGAGAAGGATTGAATATCTGGCGCTACTGGAATGTGAAAAGTGAAAAACATACTGATTCACTTGAAGAGACAGCAGAACATGTGAGAGAACTGTTTCAGGATGCTGTAATAAGACAGCTTGTTTCTGATGTTCCGGTTTGTACCTTTTTATCGGGGGGAATCGATTCAAGTGCCATTACAGCCATTGCTGCCAATGCTTTTCGGGAACAAGGCCAGTCCCTTCATACTTACTCAATTGATTATGAAGATAACGAGAAATTCTTTAAAGCATCAGAGTTCCAACCAAACTCAGATGGGGCATACATTAAAAAGATGTCTGATGAATTTAAGACGATTCACCATAGCTGTGTGATTAACAATGAAGAGCTTGCTCATTATTTAGAAGAATCTGTGCTTGTTCGAGACATACCAGGCATGGCTGATATCGATTCTTCTCTCCTGTGGTTTTGTAAAGAAATTAAGAAAAACTTTGTTGTTGGTCTTTCAGGTGAATGTGCAGATGAAATTTTCGGTGGATATCCTTGGTTCCATAAAACGCATGCTCTTTCTTCTGATAACTTTCCATGGATGCGCTCTGTTGATGCAAGGGTAGATCTTTTAAAAGATGAGTGGCAAAAAAAACTCTCACTGAAGGAATATGTAAAGAACGGCTATGAGCAATCCATTAAGGAAGTTCCCGCTCTTGACGGGGAAAGTGAAGAAGAGGCAAATAGAAGAAACTTATTTTATTTAAATATGATTTGGTTTATGCCAACGCTTCTTGATCGAAAAGATCGTATGAGTATGGGAGCAAGTCTGGAAGTGCGCGTTCCATTTGCTGATCATCGTCTTGTAGAGTACGTATGGAACATTCCATGGGAGATGAAAACGGCAGGAGGATATGAAAAAGGAATTTTAAGAAAAGCGCTTGAAGGGGTACTTCCAAACGAAGTTCTTTATCGCAAAAAAAGTCCATATCCTAAAACACACAATCCTCACTATACAAACATTGTGCAAAAATGGTTAAAAGATATTTTAAAAGACTCTAATTCCCCTCTATATGAGCTTTTTAATGCTGAAAAACTTAAGGCAATTGCGGATTCGAAAGGAAAAGAGTTTTCTGTTCCTTGGTTCGGGCAGCTTATGACAGGTCCACAGCTTCTAGCCCACCTTTGTCAGATTCATGTTTGGTTTGAGAACTACAATATTAAAATTGTGAAATAAAGCTAAAAACATAGTCTCCTTTTTGGAGAGACTATGTTTTTTTTATGCAACATTAAGGGTAAGGAGTAAAAAAGCAGGCTTTATTTGGACAGGTTATCGTTGAAAAATGAGAAAATTTTTGTAACTAAAGATGATAAAAATAGATTTTTAGCAACAATTAGTTAGAAGCCTTTGCCTATGAAGTAGGGATTTTTTTAGAAAATTAGAAAAAAAGTAGCCGAATTTTAAAAAAAGAGGTTTATTCTATGTAAAATAGGGGTAAATGTTTAGTTCACCTGTGTAATTTATCTGATATTTTAAGTCTAAAAGGTGACAATCATGGAACAATAAATCCAAGAGGTGATGACAATCAATGATTCGACTAGAAAAAGTATTTAAAAGGTACAATGATGGATTTCAAGCCCTAAAGGATGTAAACCTAACGCTTGAAAGTGGGAAAATTCACGTGATTATTGGCCCGAGCGGGTGTGGTAAGTCAACTACAATGAAGCATATTAACAGATTAATCACTCCATCAGAAGGGAAAATTTATATTGATGACGAGGATATTTCACAAGTGAACCCAGTTCAATTGCGCCGTAAGATTGGCTATGTTATTCAGAGCATCGGCTTATTTCCTCATATGACAATAGCAGATAATGTAGCTATTGTTCCTCGCTTATTAAAATGGGATGAAGATAAAATCTCAACGAAAGTAGATGAACTTCTTTCACTCGTTAACTTAGATCCACATACATATCGAGACCGTTATCCAAATGAACTAAGCGGAGGCCAGCAGCAACGTGTTGGGGTTGTTAGAGCTCTTGCCGCAGAACCTGATATCATTTTAATGGATGAACCATTCAGTGCTCTTGATCCAATTAGTCGTGAGCAGCTCCAAGATGAGCTTTCAAACCTTCAAGAAAATATAAAAAAGACGATTGTATTTGTTACTCATGATATGGATGAAGCGATTAAAATTGCGGACAATATTGTGCTAATGAAAGATGGAGAAGTTGTTCAAGTTGGCTCCCCAGATGAAATTTTGCGTCACCCTGCGAATGACTTCGTGAAAGAATTCATTGGTGAGAAGCGATTAAAAGGAAATGGAGGAGACTCATCTTTTGACTTTGAAGGAGATGAACTTCCAACAGTTGAAGAAGTAATGATTCCAAAACCAGTAACAGCCTATCCTGAGAGAGGGCTTGCTTCTTCACTAAAGCTAATGGAGCAGAGAAAAGTAGATACGTTAATTGTTGTTGATAATCGCAAAAAATTACTTGGCTATGCTCCTATTTTGAATATTTTAAAACAGTATCGAGATGAAACAAAAACTCTAAAGGATGCGATGGAACCTTTTACTTATGTTGTTCATAAAAACACTCCATTTACTGTTGCACTTGACTATATGAGCGAGCATAATTTGCCTTATGTTCCTGTTGTAACAGAAGATGAAAAATTCGTCGGTGTTATCACAAGAGGAAGTATGGTAAAACTGATGGCATCTGCATATTCTGCTGAAGATGAGGCTATATAGATGGATACGCTAAAAGAATATGGAGTGTTTTTACAATCTAGGTATCCAGAAGTTTTGAGTCGGTTAGGAGAGCATCTTTTAATTGTTGTATTAGCCGTTCTTACGGGCTGTATTCTTTCTATTACTGTTGCTATTTTGTTAACACGTATAAAAGAGGGAGTTATTAATTCATTAACGTTCGGACTTGCAAACATTTTTCAAACGGTTCCAACCATTGCCTTGCTTGCCATGTTAATTCCTCTTTTTGGAGTTGGTATGTATCCGGCTGTCTTTGCGCTTTTTCTTTATTCTATTCTCCCGCTATTACGGAATACATACTCAGGAATTAAGGAAGTTGATCAAAGTTTAATTGAATCCGCCAGGGGGATGGGGTTTAGTTCAATGCAAAGACTCTTTAAAGTGGAACTGCCTTTATCTCTTCCATACATCTTGTCGGGCGTGCGTCTTACAACTGTATATATTATTAGCTGGACAACGCTCGCTGCACTTATTGGAGCAGGTGGTTTAGGGGATTTAATTGTTTCAGGAATGAGTACCAACAACAACTTTTTAATTTTTACAGGTACAATAAGCTCAGTTATCCTCGCCCTTGTTGTAGATTTTCTACTAAATTTCCTTGTGAAGAAAACACAAAGAGCCTAAACAATTTGGATTCGTTCATCTCAACAGTCAAGGAGGATATTATGAGGATATTAAGTAAACTAACAATCATTTGTGTTGTTTCGCTTTTATTTTTATCATCTTGTAGTTCAAAAGATACGATTAAGATTGGAGCAGCAACGTTTACAGAAACAAAGATTGTTGCTCAAATTTATAAACAGCTTATCGAAGATAGAACAGATATTGAAGTAGACGTTATTCCAGATTTGCTTTCAACACCAATGATTTTAAAAGCAATGGATCGTGGAGATATTGATATGTCTTTAATGTATTCAGGCGTTGTTTTCAATAATTTCTTTCCGGTAGAATCAACAAAAGATCGTGATGAAGTATTAAAGATTGCAAAAGAAGGTTTTAATAAATATTACGATTTTAAATGGTTTGATCCATTAGGTTGGGAAAATACATATGCCGTCACTGTTCGCAAAGAGGAGGCAGATGAGAAGAACCTGAAAACCATTTCTGATCTAGAACCATATCAAGATAGCATGAAGCTTGGTATTGATTCAAGTTGGAAGGAAAGAACAGAAGACGGATATCGCCCTTTTTCTAAATATTACGGTTTAAAATTCCCTAATTTATACGCAATGGATATCAATTTATTGTATCAAGCTGTAGGGACAAAAGATGTGGATGTTGTTGTGGCATATTCAACAGATCCACGCATTATTGAATACGATCTAAAAGTTTTAAAAGATGACAAAAGATTTTTCCCACCTTATGATGCTTCAATAGTTGCTCGTAACGCCATTTTAAAAGAGCATCCAGAAGTTGAAGGAATTATCGATGAGCTAACAGGAAAAATTGATGCCGAAACGATTACAAAATTAAGCTATGAAGTGGATATTAAAAATCGAAGTGAGCGTGATGTGGCAAAAGAATTTCTAACCGAGAGAGGTTTACTCGGGGATAAATCGGAGTGAGACAATGAATTTTATTAAAGAACTTTTTGGATATTGGGCAGATAATATTGATTTACTGCTTTTGTATACAGGAGAACATCTTCTAATGGTCATTATTGCCGTTGGCCTTGCTCTTATTGTCGGGACGCTCCTTGGCATTATTTGTTCTAGGTATAAAAGGGTAGCTCCTATTATTTTGACGCTTGCCAACGTTGTTCAAGTTATTCCAAGCTTAGCTTTATTAGCTGTTTTAATGCTCTATTTTGGACTAGGATTTTACACCGTTGTTATCGGACTTTTCTTGTATTCACTTCTTCCTATTATTAGAAATACGTATGTTGGGCTTGAAGAAGTTGATAAAACAACAGTTGAAGCAGGTCATGGAATTGGAATGACGTACTTTCAGATTCTAACAAAAGTACAGCTTCCTCTTTCAATGCCGTTTATTATGGCTGGGTTGCGTATTGCAGCAGTTATTGCTGTCGGTGTTGCTACACTTGCTCCAATTGTTGGTGGAGACGGGCTTGGAAGAGAAATCTTCTCAGGGATTAACTCCCGTAATACTATTCGTATTTATGCAGGAGCAATTCCGGCTTGTATTGTAGCTGTCATAGTTGATATTGTACTAGGAAAACTCGAACGTAAAATGAAAATAAAAGTTACACGTTAAAAGAAGGCATAGCGAGAACGCTATGCCTTTTTATTACCCATTTACAGGGGTTCCGCCATTTATATGGAGCATTTGGCCTGTCATATAAGAAGAGCTGTCACTCGCAAGAAAGACGTAGCTTGGAGCAACCTCAGATGGTTGACCAGCTCGTTCCATTGGAGTGTTAGAGCCAAATGTTTCAACTTGCTTGCTATCAAAGGTGGAGGGAATAAGAGGGGTCCAAATAGGTCCTGGAGCAACGCCATTTACCCGTATTCCTTGTCCAACAAGAGAAGCAGCTAAAGAACGAGTAAACGAAACGATAGCTCCCTTTGTTGAAGAATAGTCAATAAGGGTTTCGTGTCCCTTGTAGGCTGTAACAGAAGCTGTGTTAATAATCGTGCTGCCTTTTTTAAAATGTGGGAGAGCTTCTTTTGTTAGATAGAAAAAAGAAAAAATGTTTGTTGTGAATGTTCTATGAAGCTGTTCTTTTGTAATATCAAGCAAGCTTTTTTGTGGATGCTGTTCAGCAGCATTATTAACAAGAATATCGATTTTTCCATACTTTTTCATTGTCTCATCTATAACAGTTTTACAAAATGATTCGTCTCCAACATCTCCTTGAAGAAGTAAACAATCGCCGTTCATTTCTTCAATTCTTTTCTTCGTTTCCTCTCCATCTTCTGTTTCACTTAAATATACAATAACAACTTTAGCTCCTTCTAAAGCGTAATGATAAGAAACAGCTCGACCGATTCCGCTATCTCCACCGGTAACAACTGCAACTTTTCCGGCTAATTTATCAGAGGGCTTATAGTTTGGATCAATGGAAACAGGAAGTGGGTTCATTTCATTTTCAATACCTGGTTGATACTGCTGGTGCTGAGGGGGAAAAGTCTTTTTTTCATTCGTCATGACAGAGCTCCTTGTAAGTTTTACTTTAGTTTGAGCTTATTTTTTCCTTGCTATACAAAAAAGAGCCCTTAAAAGGACTCTTAACGAAAGTTGATAAATTGAACATCGATAGGTAACTCAGCTTCACGAATAGCGTTCATAATTTGTTGAAGATCATCGCGACTTTTCCCACTAATACGTACTTGATCATCTTGTACTTGACTTTTTATTTTAAGCTTTGAATTTTTTACAATTGTATTAATCTTTTTAGCATTATCTTTATCAATGCCTTGGACAAGTGTTGCGCGCTGACGAACTGTTCCTCCTGAGGCATTTTCAACTTTGCCATAAGAGATATTTCGAGTTGGGACATTTCGTTTAATTAGTTTAGTAATTAGCACGTCTTTTAGCTGATCAAGTTTAAAATCATCGTCTGAAATTAAGATAAGTTCCTCCCCATCAAGAGAGATATCGCTTTTGCTGCCTTTAAAGTCATAGCGATTTTTAATTTCTTTTAGCGCAATGTTGATTGCATTTGTTACTTCACTCAAATCTACTTGTGATACAACATCAAAAGAATTTTCTTTAGCCATAATAACCTCCACCATCTTTTTTGCTTTTTGAGCAAGTCTAATTGGGTTTATTATAGAAAAAATAAAGGATAGAGACAATCCTAAACCTAAAAAACTTTGCTTTTAGAAGCAAAGTTTTTTAGTCGTTATGATTCATCTTGTTGACAGACTACCCTTAAATTCGTTATAAAAAGCTATGATAATTCCACTTTATGGAAAATAAAAACGAATCTTAAAGGTGGTCAGGTTTCTTTGATTCTGCATGTTTTCCAAGCTTGCGATTACGCTCACGGAGAAGGTTTTTTTCGTGAAGCTCAGCATTATGGTCTCTTGCTTTTTTATCGTTATCACTTGTTTTAGACAATGAAAACAGCTCCTTTCATCCTTAAAGCATTTCTATAGTAGTACTACAGGTATTAGGATAACTCAGGATGTTTTCTTTTATCCGTTGCTTTCGCTTCATTTACAAAGAAAAGAGCAAGAGCACCTGGGCCAGCATGAGAACCAATTACAGCCCCGATAATTTCAATCATAAAAGATTGAGGGCCAAATTCTTGTACAATCATTTCTTTTAGTTCAATTGCAGCGTGCTCATCGTCACCATGACTAATCGCAATTGTTTGATTTGATAAGGTAGGGGCACGATGTTTCATATGTTCAACCATGCGTCGAAAAACCTTTTTTCGACCGCGAATTTTTTCAAGAGGAATAAGTTTTCCGTCTTCAACATGAAGAAGAGGCTTAATATTTAGCAATCCGCCTACAAAAGCGGCTGTTTTACTAACGCGCCCTCCTTTAGCTAGTAAGGCAAGATCATCAACTGTAAAGATATGTTCAATATTTTTGCAATAAAATTTTGCTTGTTCAATAACTTCTTCAAAGGATTTGGATTGTAAAATTTGTTGAGCGGTATAATAAACAGCAAGACCTTGACCAAGGGATGCACATTTGGAGTCAATAATTTCAAATTCAATGTTTGGATATGTAGTTAAAAGTTCCTCACGCACGCTGAGTGCGGTTTGGTATGTACCTGAAAGTGCTGATGAAAAAGCAATATAAAGCATAGGGTCGCCTTTTTTAGCAAGAGGTTCTAATATTTCATAAAGCCTTGTTGGCGATGGTTGTGATGTTTTCGCTTCATCACCAAGTCGAATATGTTCATAAAGCTCTTCTGGATAGAGCGATTGAGAATCTTCATAGTCCACTCCGTTAATATGAACGCGGAGTGGGATTGAGGTTATATTATATTGAGATAAAGTCTGTTGAGATAAGTCAGCCCCGCTATCTGTAATAAGCTGGATAGCCATTATTTCACCTTCCTAAAGTTAAGATAAAAAGTTTCTATTTTACGATAAAAATAAGTGTTGTTTGAATTTCTATTATAAAGATTAAATGGAAAAGTATCCATAGGTCTTTACGCAATAAATGATACAAAGGGAATGCTTCTAAAGCCTTGTTTATTGTGAAAAAATCTTTCTAACTAGATATTAAGACATAAAAATCACTTTGCTACTGAAAGAGAGGAATCTTATGATGCTGATTGAAATCCAGCGCCTTATCATTGTACTGATTGGAGCGTTGTTAAATGCATGTTCGTTAAATTTATTTCTGATTCCTGCTAATGTGTATGCAAGTGGCTTTACAGGGGCAGCTCAGCTTATTTCAAGTATTTTAACAGAATTTACAGCATTTAATATTTCTACAGGAACTCTTTTATTACTGTTAAACATACCTGTAGCTATCTTAGGGTGGTTAAAAGTAGGTAAGTCATTTACTTTATACAGTTTTATAAGCGTTATAGGATCAACATTCTTTCTTGCTATTGTACCTGTCTTAAATGTTTCAGAAGATCTTTTACTAAATGCTGTGTTTGGTGGAGTCATTGCAGCAGTTGGGATGGGAATTACGTTAAAGTGGGGAGCATCTACAGGAGGCCTTGATATTGTGGCAATGATTTTATCTCGCATGAAAGACAGACCAATTGGCACGTACTTTTTTATTTTGAATGCTATTATCATTTTAACTGCTGGACTTTTATTTGGTTGGGAAAAGGCTCTTTATACGTTAGTAACGCTATATGTTTCAACAAGGGTTATTGATGCCATTCATACAAGACACGAAAAATTAACAGCTATGATTATTACGACCAAAACAGAGGATCTGAAAAAAGCTATCTATGCCAAAATGGTGCGGGGTATTACAACTGTTCCTGCTAAAGGAGCTTTTACAAACAAAGAAAAAGAGATGATGATTATGGTTATTACACGGTATGAACTTTATGACTTAGAGAAAATCATTGAAGAGATCGATCCTGAGGCATTTACAAATATTATTGAAACAGCAGGGGTTTTTGGTTTTTTTAGAAGAGACAATTAAAAAAGCTGAGGTCATTGTCTTATGACCTCAGCTTTTTTATCTTTATTTCTTGTTGTTTGAATCTTTTAGCTGACGAGAGAAATTTTCTAACTCCTGTTTTTCTTGACCATTCGCCTTTTGCATTGCTCCTGAAACAGTCTCATTCGCAATTTCTTCACTGTAGTTTTGATTACTCTTCATACTGCTTCCATGTAGTGACTGCTGTGAGAAAGTGTCTAAATGCTTTTGTTCTACACTTGAAGCGCCTTCTTTAGCTTTATTGACTGTTTCACTTGTTATATCATACTGTCCGTTATGGCCTCGTGAGCTTTGAGAATGAGACCCTGAGAAGTTTTTCTGCAAGTTACTTAAATGGCTCTTCTCCACATTATCAATACCTTTGTGCGGATGACCGAGAATTTCTTCAGCCATCTCAATACTTTCTTGTGAAGGACGGCGTGTTGGCTGTTGAGCTTTTTTGCCATCTGCAGAATGTGAACGTTGCATAAATCTTTCCATAAGACTTCTTAAAAATGACTTTTCCATTACAGTTGTCCTCCTGTTGAAGAGGAATGAGCACGTGCTTGTTCAGCTTGTTCTAGCGTTAAGTGATAAGGAATACGTTCAGCATGTTTACTTACTGCGTCTGCACCTTGTTTTACAAAACGTTTTGATTTGTTGCTTCTGCCCATTCTTCATTCCCCCTTAAAAGTATACCCGTAAGTGACCCAACATTGGTTGGGGTCAGTTCTATTGTTTGCTCGGGAGAGAAAAATATAACGGAAAAAATTTGCCTACTATAGTTTTAAATGGTCAATCAAGAAATGAGCAATGCCTTCTTCCTCATTTGTTAAAGTGGAAGTGTTAGCTATTTCTTTTAATGAAGGAATAGCATTACCCATTGCAACGCCAACTCCTGCAAATTTTATCATTTCGAAGTCATTATCTTCGTCACCAAAGGCAATAATATGCTGTGTAGGAATGTTATAATGTTCGGAAACCCTTTTTAAGCCAACAGCTTTATTGATTCCTTTCTTAACAATTTCTATGATGTGGAAAGGAGCTCCCCATCGTCTATGCTCAATAACTTCTGCATGAACATCTGAAAGGTGTGAACGAATATCATCTACTTGTGATTGATTTGCATGGATAAGAATAGAGGTTGGATCTTCTCGGAGAAACTTTCGTAAGTCGCCTCTTGTCACTTTAGGGTGGCCAAGTGCAAGTACATCTGTTAATTGTCTATCATCATAATGAACGTACATGTCGTCCATAACTTCAGCTAAAATATTAGTGACTTCGTACTGTTCCATTGCTTCTACAATTTCGTGAATTGTTTTGTGGTTCATTGGGCTATGATATGTTCCAAAAGTCCCGTCTTGTGGATGATGAACAAGTGCTCCATTAAAGTTCACGATAGGAGTGGTTAAGTCTAATTCCTTGTAATACATCGTGCTTGAACGATAAGGGCGTCCTGTAGCAATCATTACAATATGGCCTTGCTCCCTAGCGCTTGCAATGACTCTTTTTGTATAGGGGGTAATTTCTTTTTTATCTGTTAGTAATGTTCCATCAAGATCTAAAGCAATCAAATGTTTTTCTGGCATAAGAGCTCCTTTCTTATAAAGCTTGTCTTTTTTACTGTACCACAAGTATATGTAGAACAGTGGGCGAAATGAACGTTTTAACAAGGATTTAACGCTTTTTCAATTGTTGTGAGCGTAATTGGTTTCAATAGACTTCATTTGTCGTTATAATGGGGACATAAAAAGCCTAAAAAGTAAGACCGTAAAAGGCGAACTTTAAGGAGGTAGAAAAAATGGAAGCAAAACGTGAAGAAGTCATCATGGAAGCTCTTGAGAACGTAATTGATCCTGAGTTAGGCGTTGATATTGTGAACTTAGGTTTAGTTTATGGAGTTGAAGAAGATAAAGGTACAGTATTTGTTACAATGACATTAACCTCTATTGGCTGCCCACTTGCAGGTATGCTTTCAGACCAAGTGAAAACAGCTCTTGGGGCTGTCGAAGGAGTAGAAGACGTTGAAGTAAATATTGTCTTCGATCCACCGTGGTCAAAAGATCGTATGACTCGCTATGCAAAAATCGCGCTTGGCGTACAATAAAAGAAATCCCATTAGGTGTTTGACACACTAGTGGGATTTTTTTCTATACATAATTGGGGGGAGTTTATTAATGGTTGAGAGAAGAACACCAGTAAAAGTTGAAGAAGCTGTACATAAAGTGATGGAGTATATAAAACATGGACAAGTTGAGGAAGTATTGTTGGAAGAAGCATGTGGAAGATATTTGGGAGAGAGCATCATTGCTACGCATCCTGTTCCGCCATTTGATCGCTCACCGTACGACGGCTTTGCAATCCGTGCAGAAGATAGTAAATATGCGACAAGAGAAAATCCTGTTTCATTTAAAGTAGTAGAAACAATTGGAGCTGGAAAGGTCGCTTCAGCTCCCCTTCAGCCATTTCATGCTGTGCGCATTATGACAGGAGCTCAAATGCCGGAGGGAGCAGATGCTGTTGTTATGCTTGAATTGACTCATTCGTATGTGGAAGAACAGCAAACGTTTATGTCTATCAAACGATCATTTGAAGCTGGAGATAATATTTCATTTAAAGGAGAAGATGTACAAAGGGGAGAAGTGCTTGTTGAAAAAGGAACGAAAATTAATCCAGGCACTGTAGCTCTTTTAGCGACGTTTGGTTATTCCCGAGTGCAAGTTGTTCAAAAACCAAGGGTTGGAGTGTTTGCAACAGGTACAGAACTTTTGAGCGTAGATCAAGATTTAGAACCAGGAAAAATACGAAACAGCAATGCGCCAATGGTGTGTGCTCAAATTGAACAAAGCGGTGGGATCGCAATAGATTTAGGAATATTGGAAGATGATTTCGAAAAATGCTATAGAGAAGTAGAAGAAGCAATAAGCTCCGTTGATTTTCTTATTACAACAGGAGGCGTATCTGTAGGTGATTTTGACTATCTGCCAGCTATTTATGAAAAACTAGGTGCAACTGTACTCTTTAACAAAGTAGGCATGAGACCAGGAAGTGTCACAACGGTTGCAGAGCTTGATGGTAAGCTTCTTTTTGGCTTATCTGGAAATCCTTCTGCTTGCTACGTTGGGTTTGAGCTTTTTACATATCCAATCATCAAATCGTTTCTTCATAGTAAAAAACCTCACCACAGTGTTGTTAAGGCAACGCTTGGAAGTGATTTTTTAAAGGCGAATCCTTTTACTCGCTTTGTGAGAACAAGCATTGAATACACAAAAGAAGGATTTGTTGTAAATCCCGCTCGTCTTGATAAATCGAATGTTGTATCTTCACTTGCCTTTACAAATGGTTTAACAATTCTTCCAGGAGGAACAAAAGGATTTCAAAAGGGTCAGAAAGTAGATGTTTTATTAACTAAAGATACGAATTAATCAAAACGTGCCAGACTTGCTTGGCACGCTTTTTTTATGACGTTTAAATCATTCAGAATAACAAGGTGCTGAAAAAAGAGGGTTTAACATATATTAAAAATTGGTATATAGAACGTTGAAGGAATAAAAGGATAACGAAAATTCCGAAAATATAGATTTTTTGTTTTTGTGATTTTAATTTTTGCTATCTTTTTTGAATGGTGATGGTATATAAATACATGGAGGTGAAAGGGTTTTTAATAAAAATGAGTTAAGACTCTAGTATTAAGACGAATTATGAAAAGAAAAAGTATTCCGAAATGAATTAAATATACAATTGACTTTATTTTTATGCAAAGTTATAATAACAATTAATTCAACTAAGTGTTCTATTCTTTAACATAAATTTAGAGGAAACAGAGCATGCGAACAAAGGAGCATATATAGAATGGATAGCGAAATTCAAGAAAACCAGAAAAAAGTGAAAGTTGGCATTGTTGGTGCTACAGGATATGGAGGCGTTGAGTTAATTCGTTTACTTGAAGGACACCCTGTGTTTCAAGTAGAAGCTGTTTACTCTTCTTCAAAAGAACAAAAAGAAGTTCGAGAGGAATACCCTCACCTTGCCCACTATAATTGGTTGCTTGAAAAAATTGATCCCGAAGAGATGGCAAAAAGCGTTGATCTTGTATTTACAGCTACTCCATCAGGAATCTCAACAACGCTCGTACCACAGCTTATCGAAGCTGGAAACAGAGTTGTAGATTTATCAGGAGATTTTCGATTGAAAGAAGAAGGCATGTATGAAAAGTGGTATGGGAAAACACCAGGTCCTAAGAAATACATAGATGAAGCGACATATGGACTTGTAGAGTGGTTTTCGGAAGAAGTGAAAGAGAGTACTTTTATTTCTAACCCTGGGTGTTATCCAACTGCAACGCTTTTAGGTCTCATTCCGGTTGTAAAAGAGCGAATAATTCAGCCTCATTCCATTATTATTGATGCAAAGTCGGGTCTTTCAGGAGCAGGTCGTTCGCTATCACGAACAGCTCACTACGCAGAAATTAATGAAAATATGAAAATATATAAAGTGAATAAACATCAGCATATTCCAGAGATTGAACAAACATTGCACAGATTTGATGACAATATTGGACACGTCACATTCAATCCGCACCTTGTCCCGATGACAAGAGGAATTATGTCGACAATATATGCAACGGTAAAAGACGCTATGACTCGTGAAGAGCTTTATGAGATGTATAAAAAAGCATATGAAGGTTCAACGTTTGTAAGAGTTCGTCCTCTAGGTGAGTTCCCAGCAACGAAAGAAGTAAGTGGATCAAACTATTGTGACATTGGAATTGATTACGATGAAAGAACAAATAGGGTAACGATTGTTTCAGTCATTGACAACCTTGTAAAAGGAGCTGCAGGGCAAGCAATTGAAAATGCAAATATTTTAATGGGGCTAAAAGCAGAGACAGGTTTAGGCTTTCTACCTATGTACCCGTAATAGAATAGAAGGATTCAAGGAGGAGAAAACATTGCTACAAGTTCAGGTAGAACAGAAGATTTATAAATTAGAAGAGGGCTCGCTTTTATCTCCAAAAGGCTTTTCAGCCGGAGGTGTTCATGCAGGACTTCGTCACGCAAAGAAAGATGTTGGAGTTGTTGTAAGTGAGAAACCAGCAAGCTGCGCAGCTGTATATACACAAAATGTATTTCAAGCAGCTCCGTTAAAAGTAACGAGAGAAAGTATTGCAGAGGAACAGCTTTTACAAGCGATTATTGTTAATAGTGCTAATGCAAATGCTTGTACTGGTGAACAAGGATTGAAAGACGCGTATGAAATGAGACAGCTTACAGCACATAAGCTTTCTGTTCCAGAGCACTATGTAGCTGTTGCTTCGACAGGAGTAATCGGAGAAATGCTGCCGATGGAGAATGTGCGAAACGGCATTCTTGATGTTACAACAAATCACGGAGTAAACGGAGCGGAAGATTTTCAAACGGCTATTCTAACAACAGATACAATAATGAAAAAGTCTTGTTATCAGTTTGAAATTGATGGGCAAACAGTGACAATCGGCGGAGCTGCAAAAGGATCAGGTATGATTCATCCAAATATGGCTACAATGCTTGGCTTTGTAACAACAGATGCAAACATTGATAGTGAATCTCTACAAGGTGCTCTTCGTTCGATTACAGACAACAGTTTTAATCAAATTACAGTTGATGGAGATACGTCAACAAACGATATGGTCCTTGTAATGGCAAATGGTATGGCGGGGAATGAAGCATTAACAACAGAACATAAAGAATGGTCAACATTCTATAACGCACTTCAGCTTGTTTGTGAAGATCTTGCTCGTCAGATTGCTAAAGATGGAGAAGGAGCAACAAAACTGATTGAAGTAAATGTTACAGGAGCAGCTACAAAAGAAGATGCAAACAAAGTGGCGAAATCTGTTATTGGTTCAAATCTTGTAAAGTCAGCTGTATTTGGATCTGATGCAAACTGGGGCCGAGTTCTTTGTGCAATAGGCTATTCTGGTGCAGACCTTAACCCTGAAACTGTTCATATTGCACTTGGACCAATTACAATGCTCGAAAACAGTACACCACAACCTTTTGATGAGGAAGAAGCAACAAAATACCTTGAGAATTCTACTGTTGTCATTCATGTGAATCTCCATAATGGAGAAGAAACTGGAAAAGCATGGGGGTGTGACTTAACGTATGACTATGTCAAAATCAATGCTAGCTACAGAACGTGAAGAAAAATCAGTTGTTGTTATAAAATGCGGAGGAAGCATCATTAATAAACTAACAGACGATTTTTTTCAAAGTCTTAGCGTTCTAAAACAAAATCATCATGTTGTAATTGTCCATGGTGGGGGACCCGATATTGCCGAGACTTTGAACGGGTTAAATATTCAAACTGAATTTGTAGAAGGGCTTAGAAAAACGTCTGACGAGGTACTTAACGTTGTTCAAATGGTGCTCGGAGGAAAAGTGAATAAAACGTTTGTTACAAAACTGTTTAAAAATAAAATCAAAGCAGTCGGTCTTTCTGGATGCGATGGAGCTATTCTACAGGCAAGGCAAATTCAAGATGGAAAACTAGGATTTGTAGGAGAAGTTAGTCATGTTGAGAGCAACCTCCTTTATAGTCTTCTAGAGCAGGGATATGTTCCTGTTATCTCATCAATCGGAATGGATGAGAATGGTCAGCTTTTAAATGTAAATGCAGATGTTGCAGCAGGAGCTGTTGCAAAAGGATTGAAAGCAGAGCGATTGCTTTTTATTACAGATGTAAAAGGTGTTTTAAAAGATGGAGAATTGCTAGAAACGTTAACAGTAAAAGAGGTTGAAAGACTTATCGATGAACAAGTGATTACAGGAGGAATGATTCCGAAAGTAAAAACAGCTGTAAGTGCTTTGTCATCATCATTAGATAATGTTTATATTGCAAGCGGCACATCTTCATTTTGTAATGAACAAGGATTAATTGGAACATCTATAAAATATGACACAAAAAGTAAGGAGTGTAATAATGAGCACGTTGTTTCCAACATATAATCGATTAGAGCTTGAAATTGCACATGGAAAAGGAACAAAAGTAACTGATACAAATGGAAAAACATATCTTGACTTTATATCTGGAATTGCTGTTTGTAACTTAGGCCATCGCCCACCTTCTGTGCAAAAAGCGATCGAAGAGCAACTCGAAAAAGTTTGGCACGTTTCCAACCTTTTTCCGGTTTCTCTTCAAGAAGAGGTAGGAGAGCAGCTTGTTGCTCATAGCTGCTGCGATGCTGCTTTTTTCTGTAACAGTGGAGCAGAAGCAAATGAAGCTGCAATTAAGCTAGCACGAAAGTATACTGGACGAACAAAAGTGATTACGTTCAAGCAATCATTTCACGGTCGAACATTTGCCACAATGAGTGCAACAGGGCAAGGAAAAATTCAAGAAGGATTTGGCCCTCTTTTACAAGAATTTGTTTACCTTCCTTATAACGATAGCGAAGCTTTAGCAAGTGAGATCAATGAGAATGTTGCAGCTGTTATGCTAGAAGTTGTGCAAGGAGAGGGAGGCGTACATGCTGCAAATGCTGAGTTTTTAAAGAATGTACAAAAGCTTTGCAAAGAGAACGGATCACTTTTTATTGTTGATGAAGTGCAAACAGGTATCGGAAGAACTGGAAAACCATTTGCTTATCAGCATTATGACATCGAACCAGATGTAATTACAATTGCAAAAGGACTTGGAAATGGGTTTCCAGTAGGGGCGATGCTTGGAAAAGGATTCCTCCGTGATACTTTTTCCGCTGGTTCACATGGTACAACATTTGGGGGGAATCCACTGGCAATGGCAGCTGCAAAAGCTGTCTTGGCTGAGATTTTTGATGAGAGTTTCTTAATAGAAGTTAATAAAAAAGTAGATTATTTTACAGGAAAATTAGCTGAGAAGCTTCAACATATTGAAGAAATTTGCGAAGTGAGAGGAAAAGGGTTTCTAATTGGAATTGAAACTTCTGTGAATCAAGGAGAGCTTTTAACAAAGCTTCGTGAAAGTGGATTATTAGCTCTACCTGCAGGACCACAGGTTTTAAGACTTCTTCCACCACTAACTGTCACAAAAGAAGAACTGGACGAAGCCATTGAAAAGCTAGAAAAAGTATTTACTGAGATGACTACGACAGTAATACAGTAATGAAAAGAGTAAAAGGTTTGATTGTTCTTTACATCAGACCTTCTTTTTAGAATAAGTTTGTATAAAAATACTTAAAAAGAAATAATTATTCGTGAGAGGTGCATTATGAAGGGCTATCTTCATTTAGAAAACGGAGAAACATTTACTGGAGAGCTAGCTAAAACATCATCAAAGCAAAATGTAGGAGGCGAAATTGTCTTCTTCACCGGAATGACGGGCTATCAGGAAGTATTAACAGATCCTTCTTACAAAGATCAAATTATTGTGTTCACATATCCGCTTATTGGCAATTATGGAATCAACAAAGAAGATTTTGAAAGTAAGAAGCCTCACGTGTCTGCTGTTGTTGTATATGAAAGCAAAACGAGTAAACACCATTATGAAGCTAATTACTCATTAGAGGAATATTTGAAAAAATGGGATATTCCACTCATTAAACATGTTGATACAAGAGCGGTTGTGAAGAGAATTCGTAAACAAGGAACAATGGGAGCAACGATTGCAACAGAAGCAGCTGTTGTGAACCCGTTAAAAGAAGGAAAGCAAATTCAAGCTGTATCTGTTGAACAGTTCGAAACAATCGGGGAAGGAAAGCGACACGTTGTGTTGATGGACTTTGGCTTTAAAAAATCTATTTTGGATTCTCTTCTTGAGAAAGATTGCAAAGTAACGATTGCTCCGTACAATACAACAAAAGAGCAAATTGAAGCCCTCAAGCCAGATGGAGTTGTGCTTTCTAATGGACCAGGAGATCCTGTTCAAATGAAGCCACAGCTTTCACACTTAAAAGAAATCGTATCATCATATCCAACCCTTGGCATTTGTATGGGTCATCAGCTTATCGGATTGACTTTTGGTGCACTAACTAAAAAACTTGCATTTGGTCATCGGGGAGCAAATCAGCCTGTAATTGATTTGAAAACAAAGCGCGTTGTTATGACATCTCAAAATCATAGCTATGTTGTTGATGAACAAAGTCTAGAAAATACAGAACTACAAGTTCGCTTTAAAAATGTGAATGACAAATCTGTTGAAGGATTAGCACATAAAGAGTTACCTGTCATTTCTGTACAATATCATCCAGAAGCACATCCAGGACCAAGTGAAAGTAATTACATTTTTGATGAATTTTTAACACTTATGAAAGAAGCAGGGAGAGAGAAAGCATATGCCTAAAGACACAACATTATCAACAATACTAGTCATCGGTTCTGGTCCGATTGTAATTGGGCAAGCAGCGGAATTTGATTATTCAGGGGCTCAAGCTTGCTTATCTCTAAAAGAAGAAGGATACAGAGTTATTCTTTTAAATAACAATCCAGCTACAATTATGACCGATAATCATATTGCAGATAAAGTATATTTTGAGCCTTTAACAGTAAGCTCTGTTGAGAAAATTATTGAAAAAGAACAGCCAGAAGGTCTTCTTGCTACACTCGGAGGACAAACAGGACTAAACTTAGCACTGAACCTTGATGAACAAGGAATTCCAGAGAAGTACGGAGTACGCCTCCTTGGAACGCCTATTGAATCTATTCAAAAAGGAGAGAGTCGTGAGAAATTCCGTACTCTGATGAAAGAGTTAAATGAACCTGTTCCTGAAAGTGAAATCGTAACAACGGTTGAAGAAGCAGTGGCGTTTTCTAAGAAAATTGACTTTCCTCTCATTGTAAGACCAGCTTATACGCTTGGAGGAACAGGAGGCGGAATTGCTCATACCCTTCAAGATCTCAAAACACTAACAGAAAGTGGACTTCGCGAAAGTGCTATTTCGCAGTGTTTAATAGAGAAAAGTATTGCAGGGTTTAAAGAAGTGGAATATGAGGTTATGCGTGATTACAAAAATACGTGTATTACGGTTTGTAATATGGAAAATATCGATCCTGTTGGAGTTCATACAGGTGATTCTGTTGTTGTTGCTCCGTCTCAAACGCTCACAGATGTTGAATATCAAATGCTTCGTTCTGCATCAATTAAAATCATCTCGGCACTTGGGATTGTAGGGGGCTGTAATATTCAGTTTGCGCTTGATCCAAACAGCAAGCAGTACTACCTCATTGAGGTAAACCCACGGGTGAGCCGATCTTCAGCACTTGCTTCAAAGGCAACAGGATATCCAATTGCCAAGATTGCAGCAAAACTTTCTGTTGGTTACAGCTTAGATGAAATCTTAAATCCTGTAACAGGAACAACATATGCGAGCTTTGAACCTGCTCTTGATTATGTAGTAACAAAAGTACCTCGCTTTCCATTTGATAAATTTATGGAGGCAGACCGTTCACTTGGAACGCAAATGAAAGCAACAGGAGAAGTAATGGCAATTGACCGCAATTTTGAGCGAAGCTTCCAAAAAGCCCTTTACTCACTCGAAATGGATAACGATGGAATGGTTCTCCCATCTCTCACAAATAAAAGTGAAGACGAGCTTGTTAAGCTTATCTTAGCTCAAACAGATGAGCGCCTATTCGGGATTATTGAGCTATTGCGTCGCGGTTTTGAGGGCAAGAGAATTCATGAATTAACAAAGATTGATTTGTTTTTCATTGATCACTTCCACCATCTTGTTCAGCTGGAGAAACAGCTTACAGAAACAACGCTGGAAAAAGTTGAAGAAGACTTGTTTAAACTTGCAAAAGAAAAAGGTTTTTCAGACGCAATGCTTGCCCACGTGTGGAATACAACAGAATCTATCGTGCGAGCAGAACGCAAGGAAAAAGGAATCATACCAAGCTACAAAATGGTCGATACGTGTGCAGCAGAGTTTGCTTCTGAGACAGCCTACTATTATTCAAGCTATTTTGGCGAAACAGAAACAATCCCTTCTCCAAAGAAAAAAATTGCTATCATTGGTTCAGGTCCTATCCGCATTGGTCAAGGAGTTGAATTTGACTATAGCTCTGTTCACGGGGTATTGGCACTTGAAAAAGCAGGATATGAAACAATTTTAATTAACAATAACCCAGAGACAGTAAGTACAGACTTTGAACTTGCTGATCGCTTATACTTTGAACCATTGACTGTTGAAGATGTATTAAATGTGCTAGAAGCCGAAGGTACAATGGATGTTATCGTTCAATATGGTGGCCAGACAGCTATTTCCCTTGTTGATGGGTTAACAGAAGCTGGCGTTTCTATTCTTGGCGTTGGTAAAGAAGTGATTGATGCACTCGAAGATCGTGACCAGTTTTATAAGCTTCTTCAAAAACTAGATATTCCACATATTCAAGGGGAAATGGCAGCAAATGAAGAAGAGCTTGTTCATAAGGCAAAGCAAATTGGATTCCCTGTTCTGATTCGCCCATCTTTTGTAATTGGTGGAAGAGGAATGATGACAATCTATAATGAAGAAGAGCTTGAAAAGTGTCTGGCTAAAGTTCATCCAACACATTATCCAATTTTAATCGATCGTTATTTGAAAACAACAGAAGTTGAAATTGATGCGGTATGTGATGGAGAAAACGTTGTGATTCCAACAATTGTAGAGCACGTTGAAAAAGCAGGTGTCCACTCTGGTGATAGCTATGCATGGTTGCCAGCTCAAAGTTTATCAGAAAAAGAAAAAGCATACATTGTAGATTATGCAGAGAAAATTTCAAAAGAAGTCGGTTACAAGGGGATTATGAACATTCAATATATTGTGCAAGATGGAACTGTTTATGTACTGGAAGTAAATCCACGAGCAAGTCGAACAGTACCACTTGTAAGTAAAGTTACAGGCGTTTCCCTTATTTCACTTTCAACAGATGTATTGCTCGGGAAATTATTGACGAATCTTTGTGAAGAAACAGGATTATTGTCCGATATTCCATATAAAGTGCTAAAATTCCCTGTCTTTTCGACAACGAAAATCTCTGGCGTTGATCCGCATGTTGGACCTGAAATGAAGTCAACAGGTGAAGGAGTTGCCATCGCAGCTACCGTAGAAGAAGCAGCATATAAAGTGTTTAAAGGTTATCTTGAGACTCATGATAAGGGCACGGAAATTTATGTGGACAGCAGTAATATTCCAGAGCTTCTTACTCAAAAAGCGAAAGAAGCAGGTGTAAAGCTTGTAACAGAAGGCGCTATAGAAGATTGGGCTAAAGGAGATTCTGCTCTACTATTTTTAAGCTTAAAGGATGTTTCAGAAGGAAAAGAGAATCGTCTAAAAGCTTTAAAACATGGCTTGTTTGTTATGAATGAGTTAGAGACGTGCTTTGTCTTTTTACAAGGATATAGTCATCAAAACTATACAGTGCAGTCGCTTCAAGAATGGCAAAATGAGAGAGAAGAGGTTGGTGCATAATGAATTCTTTACAAGCAAACGAAGTAAATGTAAAAGGAAAAAGCTTATTAACATTACTCGACTGGTCAAAGGAAGAAATTGAAGCCGTCTTACAAAAAGGGATCGAGCTCAAAAAAGAGCGTAAAGAAGGAAAGTTGAATACATCTCTTAATGGTCAAACCCTTGGTCTTATTTTTGAAAAGTCTTCAACACGTACAAGAGTATCGTTTGAAGCTGGGATGATGCAACTTGGTGGCAATGCACTCTATCTAAATGGGCAAGATTTACAAATTGGCAGAGGAGAAAGCATTCACGATACAGCTAAAGTGCTCTCTGAATTCATTGATGCTATTATGATTAGAACGTTTGAACATAGCAAGGTAGAAGAACTTGTAAAGTATGGTTCAATTCCTGTGATTAACGGTCTTACAGACGAGTTTCATCCATGCCAAGCTCTTGCTGATTTGATGACGATTTACGAAGAAAAAGGTACATTGAAGGGGTTAAAAGTAGCTTATATTGGGGACGGCAATAACGTAGCTCACTCTTTAATGATTGCATGTGCCAAAGTAGGGGCTCATTTTTCAATTGCTTGTCCAAAAGGCTATGAGCCTAAAGAGTGGATTGTGAACGAAGCACGAAAAATTGCTGAACAACAAGACGCAAATATCGCTATTGTAGAGAACCCTGTTGAAGCTGTCCAAGATTCAGATGCAGTTTACACAGATGTGTGGACAAGTATGGGGCAAGAAGCTGAAAATGATATTCGCTTAAAAGCTTTTTCAAACTATCAAGTAAACGATGAGCTTGTGAAGCATGCTAAAAATGACTACTTGTTTCTTCATTGCCTTCCTGCACATCGTGAAGAAGAAGTAACAGCTTCAGTAATTGATGGAGAAAACTCTTATGTTTTTCAGCAAGCTGGAAATAGAATGCACGTTCAGAAAGCTCTGTTACAGCTTATTCTTGGCTAAAAAGGAGTTTAAGCAGCACACTTTAAAGTGTGCTGCTTTTTTGTTTAAGGATAGAAATAGTCGGGAACTTCAACACTAGAAAGAAGGACAAATTAATTTAGTCGATAGAGAGGGTGGGAAGATCAATGAATGTACTTATTGTTGGAGCAAACGGTACTACAGGAAATATTCTTGTCGAAAAACTAGGAAAAAGCAGTGAACACAAAGCAGTTGCCATGGTTCGAAAAGAGGAACAAAAATCCAAAATGGAGCAACTAGGAGCGGATGAGATTGTGATTGCTGATCTTGAAAAAGATATAGAACATGCTGTAAAAGGAATGGATGCCATTATTTTTGCGGCAGGATCAGGTTCAAAAACAGGTCAGGATAAGACGTATACTGTTGATCAAGAGGGAGCGAAACAACTTGTAAATCAAGCGGAAAAGCATGGGGTAAAACGTTTTGTTATGCTTAGTTCAATGGGGGCGGGAAATCCAAATACTACATCAGATCAGAATATGAAAGTTTATCTTGAAGCAAAAGGCTCTGCTGATGAGCATCTACAGAAATCTAGTCTTTCCTATGTGATTGTGCGTCCTGGACCACTTTCTAATGATGAGGAAAATGGCCAAATCGAAGCAAGAGAAAAAATTGACGATATGAAAGGCCGCTCCATTCCGAGAGCAGATGTGGCGAACGTGTTGATTGAATCCCTCGCAAATAAACATGTAACAAATAAAACATTTGAGATCTTATCTGGTGAACGTCATATAGAGGAAGCGCTGGAAAGTATATAGAAAACGGCCGATATGGCCGTTTTTTCTATGGAAGTTTTTAATAGGTAGTAATGAAGCTTAAAAAGGGCATATTAAGAGGGCGGAAAAGCTTATAAGGAGGTTTTACAATGGGTCAAAATCGACACTTTACACCAGGACAAAAAGCTCCTAACAACGGCCGATATATTGAAATCGGTGAGACAGGAAGCAATGTAAACAATCCGAAGCAATTGAAGCTTAAAGCAGGTGATCGTTTCCCTGAAACGTCAAACGATGACCGTCACTGGACATATATGAGAAAACCATAACAGTTGGAGCTCGCTTTTATTTTTTAAGGCGGGCTCTGCCTTTTTCGTTTAAAATGGAAGTGAAAGGGGCACGTATAAATATGTTAAACAATACAATAAAGAATATTACAGAGGTTGATGTACATAAAAGGGAAGAAGCGACCAAACGTGTAGACACGCTTATTAAGCCATTAAAAAGTTTAGGAAGACTCGAAGAGCTCTACATACAGCTTGCAAGCATTACGGGAACTTTGCATCCAAAAGTAGATAAAAAAGTTGTTCTTGTAATGGCTGGAGATCATGGCGTGTTTTCAGAAGGAGTAACAGCTTTTCCTCAGTCTATTACGGCTTTACAGACAGAGCTTTTTACTAAGGGAGTTACAGGAGTTTGTGCTTTAGCAAGACAAGCTAGAGCAGAAGTTGTTGTAGCAGATGTAGGTGTCGCAGCAGATATCAATCATCCACTTATTCAAAACTATAAAATTGCTTATGGAACAGGAAATATTAGAAGGGAAGCTGCGATGACAAGGCAGCAAGCAGTAGCGGCACTTGAGATCGGTATTCTTCTTGCTAATGAACAAATTGATCAAGGGAAGAACTTGCTTGGCACAGGAGAAATGGGGATTGCTAATACAACTCCAAGTTCCGCCATTGTATCTCTTTTTACAGGGAAAGATCCAGAGGAAGTAACAGGGGTAGGAGCAAACCTTCCAACAGAAAAGTTGTCACATAAAGCACTTGTCATTAAAGAAGCAATTCAACGACATGAGCCTAATAAAAATGATGGGGTGGACGTTTTAGCGAAGATTGGCGGATTTGAAATTGGGGCAATGGCAGGAGTTATGTTAGCTGGTGCAGCGCGGAAAGTTCCTGTTGTTGTGGATGGATTTATTTCAACATCAGCAGCCCTTATTGCTCATGCTATTGAGCCTAAAGTTCTTCCTTATTTAATTCCTGCTCATTTATCAATGGAGCAAGGAGCAAAAGCAGCGGCCGAGTTTTTAGGATTTAAACCTTTGCTGGAACTAGGACTTTGTCTTGGAGAAGGAAGCGGTGCAGCTCTTTCTTTTAATATTATTGAAGCAGCAACATTTATGAATGAAGATATGATGACATTTGAAGAAGCAGGCATGAAAATCTAAGCATTCTAGTTGTTCTAAAAGGAAAAAATTTATATACTATTACTAAAGGTCAAAGAAAGTCAAATTAGTGAAATGGTGTGTGATTTAAATGGATATGAATTCAATGACAGGGAAAGTGCAGGAAGCCATTCAGCGTGCACAAAATCTTGTAATTGAAAAACATCATCAGCAAATTGATCTTATTCATATGCTATCGGCTCTTTTAGAAGACAGAGAGGGAATAGCACAGCGCATATTGGAAAAATTGAATATTTCAGTAACGGACTTTAGAACTGACGTTGAAAAAGCTGTTGAGCGGAAACCTGTTATAACAGGATCAGGAGCTCAAGGGGGATCCATTTATATTACGAGCTCTTTTTCGGCTCTTTTACAACGAGCAGAAAAGAAAGCGGAAGCTTTTAAAGATGCCTACATTTCAGTAGAACATATTGTGCTTTCATTAGCAGAAGACGAACAGAAAGAAATTAAAGACTTATTTTTAAAATATAACCTAACCGAAAAAGAAATTTTACAAGTTGTGAAAGCAATAAGAGGTGATTCACACGTGAATAGTCAAAATCCTGAAAGCACATATGAAGTGCTTGAGAAATACGGACGTGATCTTGTTCAAGAAGTACGTGAAGGGAAAGTTGACCCTGTCATTGGAAGAGATGCAGAAATTCGTCGTGTTATCCGGATTTTATCTCGAAAAACGAAAAACAATCCTGTACTTATTGGAGAACCTGGAGTAGGGAAAACAGCGATTGTGGAAGGATTAGCTCAGAGAATTGTACGCAAGGATGTACCTGAGGGGCTTAAAGATAAAACGATCTTTTCCCTTGATCTTGGAGCGCTTGTTGCAGGGGCAAAGTTTAGAGGAGAGTTTGAGGAAAGACTAAAAGCTGTTCTTCAAGAAATTAAGAAAAGCGACGGTCGTATTTTACTTTTCATTGATGAGCTTCATACAATTGTTGGAGCTGGTAAAACAGAAGGTGCAATGGATGCTGGTAACCTCCTTAAGCCAATGCTTGCTCGTGGTGAACTTCACTGTATTGGGGCGACAACGCTTGATGAGTACCGTCAATATATCGAAAAAGATGCTGCACTTGAACGAAGATTTCAACAAGTTCAAGTAGCAGAGCCAACTGTTGAAGATACGATTTCAATTTTACGTGGATTAAAAGAACGTTTTGAAATTCATCATGGAGTTAATATTCACGATAGAGCGCTTGTTGAAGCAGCAACGCTTTCAGATCGTTATATTTCAGACCGTTTTTTACCTGATAAAGCCATTGATTTAATTGATGAAGCATGTGCAACAATTCGAACAGAAATTGATTCAATGCCTGCTGAGCTTGATGAAGTAACCCGACGTATTATGCAGCTTGAAATTGAAAAGGCTGCTTTAAGTAAAGAAAAAGATAGCATAAGCCAAGAACGTCTCAGCATTCTTGAAAAAGAGCTAGCAGACTTAGAAGAATCATCTAAATCCATGCGTCTTCAATGGGAAAAGGAAAAGGGAGATATTGAGTCACTTCAAGAAGTGAGAGAGCGTCTTGAAAAAGCTCGCCGTGATCTAGAGGAAGCTGAAGGAGCTTACAATTTAGAAAAAGCAGCAGAGCTAAGACATGGCCAAATCCCTCAGCTTGAAAAAGAGCTAGCGTCTCTTGAAAAACAAATGAGTGAAAGAGAAGAACACAGCTTGCTCCGAGAGGAAGTAACGGAAGAAGAAATTGCCGAGATAGTAGGAAGATGGACCGGAATTCCAGTTGTCAAGCTTGTTGAAGGAGAAAGAGAGAAACTGCTTCGCTTAGAATATATCCTAGAAGAGCGTGTAGTGGGACAAAGTGAAGCTATCGAACTTGTCACAGACGCAGTGCTACGTGCAAGAGCTGGTGTGAAAGACCCTAGTAAACCAATTGGTTCTTTTATCTTTTTAGGGCCAACAGGAGTAGGGAAAACAGAGCTTGCAAAAGCGCTTGCTCAAAGCTTGTTTGACAGTGAAGACCAAATGGTTCGCATTGATATGTCAGAGTATATGGAAAAGCACGCTGTTTCTCGTTTAATCGGAGCTCCTCCTGGATATGTGGGATATGAAGAAGGTGGACAATTAACAGAAACAGTGCGTCGTAAGCCTTATTCTGTTATTTTGCTTGATGAAATTGAAAAAGCTCATCCAGAAGTATTTAATGTTCTATTACAAATGCTTGATGATGGGCGTATAACAGATTCTCGCGGAAAAACCGTTGATTTTAAAAATACAGTAATTATTATGACATCAAATATTGGATCACATTATCTTCTAGAAGGATTAGAAGACGGTAAGCTGACAGAAAGCGCGCGTGGAAGCGTCATGAATGAGCTTCAAGCCCATTTTAGACCAGAGTTTTTAAATCGTATTGATGAAACAATTTTATTTAAGCCACTTACTGTACACGAAATTACAGGGATTGTAGATAAAATGTTAAAGGAGCTTAGCGAACGACTGCAAAATCGTCAAATTTCTGTTGAATTAACAGATGAAGCTAAGAAGTATGTAGCGAAAGAAGGATTTGATCCTGTATACGGAGCAAGACCTCTCAAACGTTTTATTCAAAAGAATATTGAAACCAAAATTGCACGTGAAATTATTAAAGGAACCATTCAAGATAATGATCATATCGTTCTCGATATGCAAGACGGCGAATTTTTCATTACAAAATAAAAAGCAGAGGATTAATCCTCTGCTTTATTCTTTACCAAGTTCTACTTTTCTTTTTTCTTCTTCACCAGTGCCAAGGGCTTCTCCTAGGATAATAACTAGTACTGTTACAGCAACAGATAAAATAGAAGCAACGGTAAAATTATATGTACCACCTTGCATCGAATTTACAACATATGCTGTCATGTTTACTAATAAAAAGCTCCAAAATAAAGATACGATAACTCTCAATTCCTCACCTCATTCTCCCTGCTTTTGCTCCTATTGTACCACAGCCTTTAGAGGATTATCATTGCAAAGAAAAAAACTTTTTGAACATTTTAAAACAGATGAAAAAGAAAACAGATACTAAAAAAATGCAGAGACTAGGCGCTCTTCCCTATCATTTCTCTTGTTTTCTCATAGACTGTTCATAGCGAGAGAACATTTTGCTTTCTTGTTAAAGTTAGAGAGTAACTATTCGGGGGACAACATTATGAATTGCCGTTACTTTATGCTTGAAAATCAATGGAACGTTATTCATCTTCCTGAAAAGCCAAATGGATTTGGTATTTTAATTTTAGGAGACAGCAACCATTTTGTAGAAGGTTCAACTAGTTTATGGACTCAGCATAAGGGGAGAGAACGGCTGGTAGACTGCTTACTTGAAAAAGGATACACAGTGTTTTATTCAAACTTGTTTGGAGCGAATTGGGGAAGTATAAAAGCTTTTCGTTTAGCAAGACAGCTTTATCATCTTGTTATGCGTCAGGAGATTTTAAATCGAAAAATCCATTTATTATCAGAAGGGATGGGAGGGCTTCTTGCTCTTCAATTGATGGAAGAAATGTCTGAGGAGATTCGATCTACTGCTTTTCTCAATCCTTGTTTAGATTTTGAGCTTTACTATAAGCAGGCTCAAAAACATCCTTTTTTCTTAAAGCGTCTTGAAAAAGAGTATCGTGAAGCACATAATCTAACACGTTCCACGACGCGTGAGGCAATGGAAAATCATGTGCGGCTTGAATATTATCAAAACGAAGTGCCAGCCAAAATTTGGGCCGATGTACGAAATTCTTCTCCGTATTCTGTTGAGCATAGTAAGCAATATGAAAAATTGAAAGGTGAGCAAGGAGGAAATGTAGAAATTTCTTTTTACTTGCCTGAGAAACAGTATTTATTTTCAAAAGCGCTTTGTTCATTCTATAAGAGCTGGGAACAAGAACTATAAAAAGTAAGAAGACCTTTTTAAAAAAGGTCTTCTTTTAGTGGAAATAAATAAGTATTGCAAAGCTTATTTCATGCATACGATACAGTATCATACTAGAGAAGGAGCTTTCATATGAAAAAGGTAGCTATTATTGGTGCAAATCGATTTTTAGGTTTTTATTTAACAAAAATCTTCTTAGAGCAAGGTGTGGAAGTTTATGGATATATCCATGATGGTCATCCTGCAGAAGGAATTGTGCGAAAAGAAATGTCTTTTATGTATGGCCGTAATGCAAACTTTACAGAAGTAACAGACCTTTCTAGAATTTTTGAAGATCAAAATATTGAAGCAGTGTATTTTACGTACATAGATGGAGGAGATATTTATAGACGTTCATTTTTAAGAGGTAAAATTGTTGAAGCTTATGATGCATTAAAACAGACTATTTCTTTTTGTAAACGCCAGCATATTCGACTTATTTTTCCATCATCTCTAGAGGTTTTCGGAGATCATCAGCAAACTGTTGAAAAAAGCACGCTTCCAGAACCGACAACAGCAGCTGGTAAGCTTTATTATGAGTTTGAAAAAAAGCTTCAACATCACTGTAACCAAAAAAGTTGTTATATCGTGCGATGTGCCACACTTTATGGGCCATTACAGCCTATGTCAATGGTTTTTCAGCAATCTTTCCTTGGAAATCAAATCTCTAAAATTTCGGAAGACAAACGAGATCTATTATATGTAGAAGACGTTGCATTAGAACTTAGTGATGAGAGTAAGCTAAATAAATTGGATCCTCTTTCCCATTTTGTCTCAGGTCAAAAGAGACAATGGCAAAAAGCAGCGTCCTTAGTTGGAGTAAAAGGAGACAAAAATAGTCCTCATATCTCTTGTCAACAGGGCCATCATATTGCCTATACAAAAGTTGAGGAAGGAATTGAGAAACAGAGAAAGAGTACAGAGTTACTGTTTCTGGAAAAGTAATAAAACCTTTTATCTAATGGAGGAAATAGGTTTTTACAAAGGGTTATCAAAGTTGTAGAATATAGGAGAACTAAACATTTGACTCGGGGCAGTGAAAGGTGTAAATGAGAGAAATGAATAACAAGAAGAAAGGTTTAGGGCTTCTATGCCTTCTTTTTTTGCTTTTAACAGGGTGTGACAATAAGCCACATAAAATCGAAAAAGTGGGTTTGCTTATCCCAAGTACTGTGAATGATCAGGTATGGGGGACGAAAGGTTATACAGGACTTGTCGGTATTCAATCTGAGTTTGGTGTTGATATTTTTTATAAAGAAAAAATAGATTCAGAGAGTCTCATAGAAGAAGCGGTAGAAGAATTTCATAAAAGAGGCGTCAATTTAGTCTTTGGACATGGTGATATTTATACGCCTGTCTTTAATAAGCTTGGAAAAAAGTATCCTGATATGCATTTTGTAGGGTTTAATGGAGATGCAAAAGAGGATAATGTAACAAGTTTGAATTTTAGCGCTTATGCTATGGGGTTTTTTGGTGGCATGGTAGCGGGAAAGATGACGGAGACAAATCAAGTAGGAATCATTGCAGCATACGCATGGCAGCCAGAAGTAAAAGGGTTTGCTGATGGAGCTGCTTTTCAGAATAAGAAAGTAAATGTTGATATTCGCTATGTTCATAGCTGGGACGATGTGCAAGCAGCATCGCATATTCTTAACAATATGCTTCAAAAAAATGTTGATGTTGTATATCCAGCAGGGGACGGTTATAATGTTCCACTTATTGAAGAATTGAAAGAAAGAAACCTTTATTCAATTGGATTTATCTCTGATCAGAGCCATTTTGGTGGAAATACGGTATTAACAAGTACTGTTCAGGATGTTGCTCATCTTTATGTTGTCGCAGCTGAGAAGTTTGATAAAGGCGAGTTGCAGTCAGGGAATGCTTACTTTGATTTCCAAGATGGAGTTGTTTCAATGGGGGAATTTAGTCAGAATATAGATGAGTCGTTTCGAGAAAAAATACAGCGAGATATTGAAACTTATCAAAAGACAGGGAAGTTACCAAATGAAAAGTAGCGTTTCTTCTTTTTTTTCGTTAAGATAGAAACAGTAATGTTAAATAGAAAAGAGGAACATAAGATGGATGAAAAAGGTATGCAGTTCATGCAAATTGCAATGAAGTATCTTCCAGAAGCAAAGCAGCTCTTAGATGAAACAGGAGCAGAGCTTACCGCCGAACATCTTCAGCCGTTTATGTCATTGCTTACAAAAGTGATGAATGAAGCATATGAGCTTGGTAAACAAGATGCACTAAATTCTGAAGAAGCATAAAAAAAGCAGCTAAGAGTATACTCTTAGCTGTTTTTTTCTTAGAACGTTTATTTGTTTAACCACTTTAGAAAAAGAGGAGAAATTTCTTTTAAAAGAGGCTTCACACGTTCTAAAGAAGCCATAATTTCAAACATTTGTTCAAAAAGTTCCATATTCTCATAGTCTTCAAAATAATTTGTTTCCTCAGCTTCTACTTTTTGTATTTCTTCGAATTCAAAATCTTGTTCTTCAGTCTCTTTTTCTTCTTCCTTTGTTGTTGCTCTATAACCGAACATAAGCTTAGAGAAATAGTCCATTTCACGATCTGCCAAACCTTTCCCCTCCCTTTGACTAAATTACCCAATCCTCAATTATTACTATATGATAGGAACTTAGAAAGGTTTAGGGCAAATAACTATAAATACTAAACTTTTTGAGAGAGTTGTATAGATTGAAGTGGACAAATACACTAAAATAATTTAAAATTAGTACCAAGTCATAATAATTGATATTAAATTACAGTGCTATTTTGCTCAGTTCAGTCTCAGGGGGACGAGAACAAAGCGATTTTTTTATGTCTTAAAAGTTTTATTGTATAATAGAGAGCGTGTAAAAAATAAATGATAGTAAATGATAAATAAAAGAGTTTTCTTTTAAAGGAGTTGCTCATATGAATGCAGGAATAATTGGAATGGGGCGCTATTTACCAGAAAAAATCCTCACAAACCAGGATCTTGAAAAAATGGTGGATACATCTGATGAATGGATTCGCACAAGAACAGGAATTGAACAGCGTAGAATTGTAGCAGAAAATGAAAAAACATCGGATATGGCTTATCATGCTTCAGTAAGAGCTCTAGAGGACGCAGGTATCACAGCGGAAGAGCTTGATATGATTATTGTATCAACTGTAACACCAGATCAGCCGTTTCCAACAGTTTCTTGTATGATTCAAGAGCGACTTGGTGCAACTCGTGCAGCAGCGTTAGATATTAGTGCTGCTTGTGCAGGGTTTATGTATGGTGTGATCACTGCAAAACAATTTATTGAAACAAATGCGTACAAAAATATTCTTGTTATCGGAGCTGAGACGCTTTCCTCTATTACTGATTGGAATGATCGTAATACGGCTGTTTTGTTTGGAGATGGAGCAGGGGCAGCTGTGATTGGACCAGTATCAGAAGGAAGAGGAATTTTATCTTTTGAGCTTGGAGCAGATGGAACAGGTGGAAAACACCTTTATCAAAAACAAAAAGATTTTATTTTTATGAATGGTAGAGAAGTATTCAAATTCGCCGTTCGCCAAATGGGAGAATCTGCAGTAAATGTAATTGAAAAAGCAGGTTTGTCAAAAGAAGATGTGGACTTTTTAGTTCCACACCAAGCAAATATTCGCATTATGGAATCTGCTCGTCAGCGTCTTGATCTTCCTGAGGAGAAGATGTCTAAGACTGTGAACCTTTACGGAAATACATCAGCAGCTTCTATTCCTATTTCTCTTGTTGAAGAGCTAGAACAAGGGAAGATTAAAGATGATGATGTGTTAGTTATGGTTGGTTTTGGCGGCGGGTTAACATGGGGCGCGATCGCTATGCGTTGGGGAAGATAAGCTTTTTATAGAAAATTCTTTATTTTAAGGTTTGAAATGAAAGAAAAGGAGATGTCTACATGAAACGTCGTGTTGTTGTTACGGGTGTTGGGGCTTTAACACCACTAGGGAATGATGCTAAAACATCATGGGAAAATGCTATTAAAGGTGTATCAGGAATTGGAGAACTAACAAGAGTCGATAAAGAAGAGTTCTCTGCAAAAGTAGCGGCGGAAGTAAAAGACTTTGAAGTTGAAAAATATATGGATCGTCGTGAAGCTCGAAAGATGGATCGCTTTACTCAATATGCTGTTGCTGCTTCACTTATGGCTGTTGAAGATGCAAAGCTTGAAATTACAGAAGAGATTGCTCCAAACGTTGGAGTATGGATTGGTTCTGGTATCGGTGGAATGGAGACATTTGAAAACCAGTTCACAACATTAACAGAAAAAGGCGCGCGCCGTGTGAGTCCTTTCTTTGTACCAATGATGATTCCAGATATGGCAGCAGGCCAAGTATCAATTGCTCTTGGAGCAAAAGGATTTAACTCTTGTACTGTTACAGCTTGTGCTACAGGAACAAACTCTATTGGAGATGCATTCAAAGTTATTCAACGTGGTGATGCTGATGCAATGGTTACAGGAGGAACAGAAGCACCAATTACAAGAATGTCACTAGCTGGTTTTTGTGCAAACAAAGCTTTATCAACAAATCCAGACCCAAAAACAGCTTGCCGTCCGTTTGATAGTGACCGCGATGGTTTTATCATGGGAGAAGGCGCTGGAATTCTTGTGCTAGAAGAGCTTGAGCATGCACTTGCTCGCGGTGCTCACATTTATGCTGAAATTGTTGGTTATGGTGCAACAGGAGATGCGCATCATATCACTGCTCCAGCTCCAGGCGGAGAAGGCGGAGCTCGCGCAATGCGTATGGCTCTTGAAAATGCAGGATTGAAACCTGAAGATATTGATTATATTAATGCACACGGTACAAGTACAGAGTATAACGATAAATATGAAACAATGGCAATTAAAGAAGTGTTTGGTGAACATGCTAAAAAACTTGCCATTAGCTCAACAAAATCAATGACAGGTCACTTACTTGGAGCTGCTGGTGGAATTGAAGCAATCTTTAGTGTGAAAACGATTGAAGATAGCATTATCCCACCAACAATTAACTACCAAACTCCTGATGAAGACTGTGATTTAGACTACGTACCAAATGAAGCTCGTTCTCAAGAAGTGAACGTAGTATTAAGTAACTCACTTGGTTTTGGTGGTCACAATGCAACTCTTATCTTTAAAAAATATCAATAAAGGCTAGACTTCAAAGTGCTCTTTCAACATTAAATGAAAGAGCGCTTTTTTGTGCATTTTCCTTTTCCCCGCATATGATGTCATAAAAGCATAAAGGAGACTTAACATATGCAGGTTATGAAGATGTATGAATGGGAAAAGGAGCAAGTAGTTTCAAAGCTCATCCCTTTTTTTAAAGGATATGACAACCAGCACATCTTAACTCTTTTACAGAGGAATGGAATGCTTCCCATCCCTCAGTGGGAAAAGGAAAAGATACGTCCTATTTTTTCAAAAGAAGTGCTTTTATGTATTAAGAAAACGTATAAGGAATTGCAAAAAGAATGGGAAGGTCCAAACGTTCCCCTGTTTCTTGCACCACTAGACATAATGAAGAAAAAGATGGTTCGCACCCAGCGTGGAAAATCAGGATTAGCCTTTAATGATAAAGTGTTTCTTTTCTTGAGCGAAAGTTTACCTTTAAAAGAGATTCAGGCAGTTCTTGTACACGAATATCACCACGTATGTCGATTACACAAAATAAATAAAAAAGAAGAAAACTATACACTCATTGATTCTATTATAATGGAAGGACTTGCGGAGTCTGCTGTTCAAGAATACGTTGGAGAAGACTATGTTTCTTCTTGGGCTTCATACTATACAGAAAAACAGGCTCATCATCTGTTTAAAAAGGTAATTAAACCTTCTCTACATGTAAAAAGAAGAGAGCGAGCTCATGATCAATTGCTTGTTGGAGGGGGATTTATGCCAAGGATGATTGGGTACCATGTTGGTTTTCAAATTGTTCAAACTCTACTTTCAAACCAATCTTACAAAATGAAGGATTTATTTTTTTTAGATGGGCAGAGCATACTAGAAAAGTCAAAGTGGGCTGAGGAAAACTTTTCATAAAACTTTAAAAACAGTGTTTTATAGGAGAGTAGAGGGGGATTTTATTACAAAGGTAGTAAGTAAGTTGGAGTCTTTTTAAGGTTACCTTTCTCTTTGGAAGCATCTTCTTAAACCTTTAAAATACATTTCTTCTCTTTCACATATCGAAAAATGTAGAGGAATGTTGGATAAAATATGTGTTGAAATAGAATAAAAAGAGTTTTCTATGCCTATACTGATTTTTAATAAACCGTGATAAAGCGAGGGATAAAAATGCTATATCTTCATGACGTATGGGTCAATTGGTTTGAGGGTGAAGAAAATGGTTACAATGTATGTTCATTTCATGAATGGAGAAAAGAAGATACTGTAGAGTTGTTAGATCAGGCTCCGCTTCTTAAAATTAATTCTCTGCTTTTTGATTATATTGAAAACGACTTAGCCGAGCTTCCAGAGCAGCTTCTATCTGATATCTATCAAAAAGCATATATCAGAAAAAATCATGAACGCATTCAAATGGACTATTGTTTTATTGTAACAGATGGGAAAAATATTTTAGCTATTGATACAATGGGGTATCAAATCCCAATTCGCAAAAGTCGCCTTATTCCAAGGCAAGAGCAAATTGTCTATGAGATGGTGAAAGACGAAAAAGAACTTATCTTCCAATTCAATAAAGAACAGCTCTTGAAAAAGGAACACCATATTTTATCGCCGTCTCCCATATTAATGAATGGCTTAACGCGAAAAGAAAGACAGCTTAAGCAACTTCTTTTTATGGCTTTAGATCAACTACATACATCAAAGAATACAGCTCAGCTTCGCTACTGGTATACAGAGTGGAATCCAAGTGAATATGAAGTAATTCAAACAATGGCTTTTAACGAAGTGTGGGAGCGACTTTACGAAGAAACAAAAGAAGGATGGTCAGGACGACACCTTTTACTATGTGAACGACTTGTAAAAGGACAACCATTCTTTGAAAAACTGTGGGAAATGGAACAAGAATCAAAGGTAAATTAAAAAAAGGCTGCATTTGCAGCCTTTTTTTAGCGTTTGCGTCCAATTCCCATTGCATTACGCATTTTTCTAAGCATTTTATTTGCTGTTTTGTTCGCTTTTTCAGCACCTTGATCTAAAATGTCATCAAGTTCTTTTGAATCAATAAGTTCGTAATAGCGTTTCTGGATAGGAGCAAGAGCGTCGATTACGACTTGTGCTAAATCACCTTTGAACTCACCGTAGTTTTTCCCTTCGTATTGAGCTTCGAGTTCTGCAATTGTTTTATTCCCAAGGATAGAATAGATGCCAAGTAAATTTGAAATGCCTGGTTTTTCTTCGCGATTATATTTTACGATTCCTTCTGAGTCTGTTACAGCACTTTTAATTTTTTTCTCAATTTGCTTTGGCTCATCAAGCAACGTAATAAAAGCTTTTTGGTTTGGATCTGATTTGCTCATTTTTCTAGTTGGATCTGCTAGTGACATAACACGTGCACCTACTTTAGGAATACGCGGTTCTGGAATTGTGAAGATATCATTGTGTTTTCTATTAAACCGCTCTGCTAAATCACGTGTTAATTCAATATGCTGCTTTTGGTCTTCACCAACAGGTACAACATCTGTTCCATAAAGTAAGATATCTGCAGCCATCAATGGTGGATATGTGAGCAGTCCTGCAGAAACGGCCTCTTTTCCAGCTGATTTATCTTTGAACTGTGTCATTCTTTCAAGTTCTCCAATATAAGCAACGCATTGTAGCAACCATCCTGCTTCAGTATGCGCTGGAACTTCTGATTGAATAAACAGCGTTGATTTGGTTGGATCAATCCCAACTGATACGTAAAGAGCTGCTAAACTGCGGATATTTTTGCGAAGTGCTAGACGATCCTGAGGAACTGTAATTGCATGCTGATCAACAATACAAAAATAACAGTTATACTCCTCTTGTAAGTCTACAAAATGTTTCATTGCTCCAATGTAGTTCCCTAATGTAACGGAACCGCTCGGCTGAATGCCTGAAAAAATAGTTTCCATTTGTTTTTCATCCTTTCTTTATTGAACGCTAAAAAACCGATTCATCTCTAGTAAATACTAGGGACGAATCGGTTCGCGGTACCACCCTACTTGCTTTTAACAAGCCAGCTCGTATTCAGTAACGTTGAATAATACGTCTAAGCTTTGCACTTAGAAGCTCAAAAGTCCATTCCATATGAGTAACTGTTTGTTCACACCAACCACAAACTCTCTGAAAAAGTCACATTTCATATGTACTATTCTTTCTCATTGCCTGATATTAAATCTCTGCTTCTATTATACATAAATGATTCGAATTCTCCAAACTCCAAAATGATAAAAATTTTGTGTAATATTATCTCCCATACTATATGCGAAAAGCTTTTTAGATAAAGTCATTTCGGATTCCTAAACATTGTGAACTAGCTATATGTTGGTTGTTTCACAAGAGTAGTATAGGGTTTAGCTGGCAATTTCTATCTGACAACTTCTTTTTTTTTATGAAAATTATAGAAAATTAGTATTGCAATAAATTTTTAAACTATTTATAATAAACGTAATCCACAGTTATTTTACAAGTTCATTACAACATTTTAATTTTCAGAAAAGAACAAATAAATGGTCAATTCATCCTTATAAACGCAATGTTATAAAACGTTACATAATAAAATGAATAATGAGCCATTCATCTTTTATCTACTAAAAGATCTACTAATTAATGCCTTACCTATTCTGAAAATTTAGATTAGTAGGAACTTATGCGTGTGATTGCTGACAAATAGAAAAAGGGGGAAACGATCGTGCAAAAGAAACGATGGGCAATGCTTACAAGTTTACTACTTGTTTTTACACTTGTCTTGAGCGCATGTGGATTCGGTAGTAAAGAATCTTCAAGCGGTGGAGATGGAGGTGATGGTGGTTCTAAGGACACGTTGAAGATTAATATCGGAACTGAGCCATTTTCACTACATCCTGGTTTAGCAAATGATAGCGTATCAAGTAACGTTTTATTACAAACGTTTGAAGGGCTAACGCGAATTGGAAAAGATGGAAAACCTGAAAACGCGATGGCTGAAAAAATTGAAACTAGTGAAGACAAAAAAACATATACTTTCACAATTCGCGATGATGCGAAATGGTCAAACGGAGATCCTGTAACAGCAGGAGATTTCGAATATGCTTGGAAATGGGCATTAGACCCGAACAACCAATCACAATATGCTTATCAGCTTTATTATATTAAAGGAGCAGAAGAAGCAAATACAAAAGGTGGAAGCCTTGATGATGTTGGCGTAAAAGCAGTTGACGACAAAACATTACAAGTTGAGCTTGTAAACCCAACACCGTTCTTTGAATCGCTAACAGCGTTCTACACGTATTACCCAGTCAACAAAAAAGTAGCTGAAGCAAACCCTGAGTGGTACACAAATGCTGGTAAGAACTACGTATCAAACGGACCATTCAAAATGACAAAATGGAAGCATGGCGGTTCTATTACAGTAGAGAAGAACGATCAATATTGGGACAAGGATTCTGTAAAGCTTAAAAAGATTACAATGGCAATGGTTAAAGATGCTCAAACAAACTTAAACATGTTCAAAAAAGGTGAAATTGATTGGGCTGGTCTTCCGTTTGAATCTCTTCCAACAGAAGCGATTCCTAGTTTAGAGAAAGATGGTTCATTGAACGTTGAACCGATTGCCTCTGTATATGTGTATAAGTTTAATACAGAACAAAAACCATTCGACAATGTTAATATTCGTAAAGCATTAACTTACGCAATTAACCGTCAAGCAATTGTAGAAGAAATAACACAGGCAGGACAACTTCCAGCAATGGCGCTTGTACCGCCAACAATGGAAGGTTTTAAAGATAATGAAAAAGGCTATTTCAAAGATCATGATGTGAAAAAAGCAAAAGAATATCTTGAAAAAGGTTTAAAAGAAATGGGTCTTAAAGACGCATCAGAACTTCCGAAAATTAACCTTTCTTACAACACAGATGACGCACATGCTAAAATTGCGCAAGCAGTCCAAGAAATGTGGAAAAAAGAACTTGGTGTTAACGTTGAGCTAGATAACTCAGAGTGGAACGTATACATTGATAAACTTCATAGCGGAAACTATCAAATTGGACGTTTAGGCTGGCTTGCGGACTTCAACGATTCAATTAACTTCCTTGAGCTTTATCGTGATAAAGAAGGCGGAAACAATGATACGAATTGGGAAAATCCAGAATACAAAAAACTTCTAATTGACTCTGCGCAAGAAACAGATCCGAAAAAGCGTGAACAAATGCTAAAAGACGCTGAAAAAATTATTATGGATGAGTTACCAATTGCACCAATCTATTTCTATACAAACCCATGGCTGCAAGATGAAAACTTAAAAGGAGCTGTCTTATCAGGACTTGGTGATGTACAGTTCAAATGGGCTTACTTTGAATAAAAAGTAATTTCATAGTTTGAAGACGGAAAGTATATGAGAGTCGTGTTCTCATATACTTTTCTGTCTGAAAAACGCAAAATTTGTCAAACCGTGGAGGTGTAGTGCTTTGTTAAGATACATTGGAAAAAGACTAGTTTATATTCTTATTACACTATGGATTATTGTGACAGCTACATTTTTCCTTATGCAAGCAGCACCAGGGGGACCGTTTTCCGGAGAGAAAAAGCTTCCACCTGAGATTGAAGCCAACTTAAATGCACATTATGGTCTAGATCAGCCGCTTTATAAGCAATACTTTGATTACTTAGTGTCAGTAGCACAGTGGGATTTTGGTCCATCATTTAAATATAAAGGTCAGACAGTAAACGACCTCATTAATTCAGGATTTCCAATTTCTTTCACATTAGGAATGGAAGCGATTCTACTTGCTTTAGCGCTAGGAGTGCTATTAGGAGTTATTGGAGCATTAAATCATAATAAATGGCCGGATTATACGGTAGCTGTTATTGCTGTACTTGGAATATCTATCCCAAGTTTTATTATGGCAGCTGCTCTTCAGTATATCTTTGCCATGAAGCTAGGTTTATTCCCTGTTGCACAGTGGGAGTCATGGGCACATACATTTTTACCAACGCTAGCCCTTGCTGCAACTCCGATGGCATTTATTGCTCGACTTACTCGTTCTAGCATGATTGAAGTACTAGGAAGCGATTATATCCGCACAGCAAAAGCAAAAGGATTAAGTAGAGCAAGAGTAACTATTACGCACGGCATTCGTAATGCAATGCTTCCGGTTATTACGTATATGGGACCTATGACTGCTGGAGTATTAACAGGAAGTTTTGTTATTGAAGATATCTTTGGAATTCCGGGTCTTGGGGCTCACTTCGTTAACAGTATTACAAACCGTGATTATACAGTGATCATGGGCGTTACCGTCTTCTTCGGTGTCATCTTACTATTGTGTGTATTACTTGTTGATATTCTATACGGATTTATTGATCCGCGTATTAAAATCTCCAAAGCGAAGAAAGGAGCTTAACTCATGCAACAAATTCCAAAAGAGATGTTTGAACCTGTATCTACTAATCATAATGAGGCTGAGAAAATTTCGAAGCCGAGTCTATCATTTTGGAAAGACGCTTTTCTTCGCTATCGAGAGAACAAGCTTGCGATGTTTGGCACGGTGCTGATTATTCTTCTCTTAGTAATGGCTATCTTTGCTCCGATATTTTCAAAATATGACTATGAAACAACAAATTTATTAAATACAAATCGACCTCCTTCAAGTGAGCACTGGTTTGGAACGGATGACCTTGGACGAGATATTTTCGTCAGAACATGGGAAGGTGCACGTATTTCTCTTTTCATCGGCCTTGCCGCTGCTTTTATTGACTTAATTATTGGAGTGATTTGGGGAAGTATTGCAGGTTTTCGCGGTGGGAAAACCGATGAAGCAATGATGCGAATTGCAGATATTTTATGGGCAATTCCTTATCTGTTAATGGTTGTTCTTTTAATGGTTATTTTGGATAAAGGGCTGCTTCCAATGATTATTGCAATGTCGATTACAGGATGGATTAATATGGCTCGTATTGTACGTGGGCAAGTCCTCCAATTAAAAAACCAAGAGTTTGTGCTTGCTTCTCAAACATTAGGGGCAAAAACAAGTCGCTTATTGTTTAAACACCTTATTCCAAACTCAATGGGTCCTATTCTTGTAACAATGACGTTAACGATTCCAAGCGCTATTTTCACAGAAGCATTTCTAAGCTATCTTGGCCTTGGGGTTCCAGCTCCATTAGCAAGTTGGGGAACAATGGCAACAGAAGGAGTACCAGCCCTTGAATACTATCCATGGCGTTTGCTTTTCCCAGCCACGTTTATTTGCTTAACGATTTTTGCATTTAACGTAATTGGAGACGGACTGCGTGATGCGTTAGATCCAAAACAAAGAAAATAAGGGAGGGTGAAAGATGTCACATTTACTAGAAGTGAAAAACTTATCAGTATCATTTAAAACATACGGTGGGGAAGTTCAAGCGATTCGAGGCGTGAATTTTCATTTGGATAAAGGTGAAACACTTGCGATTGTAGGGGAATCCGGATCAGGAAAAAGTGTAACATCACAAACAATTATGAAACTCATCCCAATGCCTCCTGGTTTTATTAAAAATGGGGAGATATTGCTTGATGGAGATGATATCGTTCCAAAAACAGAAAAACAAATGCAGGCTATCCGTGGAAAAGATATCGGGATGATTTTTCAAGACCCAATGACAGCTCTTAACCCAACAATGAAAGTTGGAAAACAAATTACAGAAGTTCTTTTTAAACATGAAAAAATCTCAAAAGAGAATGCAAAAAAGCGTGCAATTGAGTTATTAGAGCTTGTTGGAATTCCAATGCCTGAAAAACGAGTCAATCAATATCCTCATGAATTCAGCGGTGGAATGAGACAGCGCGTTGTTATCGCCATTGCGCTTGCTGCAAAACCGAAGTTGTTGATTGCGGATGAGCCAACAACAGCACTTGATGTAACAATTCAAGCTCAAATTTTAGAGCTTATGAAAGATTTACAAAAGAAAATTGACACAGCCATTATTTTCATCACGCATGATCTTGGAGTTGTTGCTAACGTAGCAGACAGAGTAGCGGTTATGTATGCAGGGCAAATTGTGGAAACAGGAACAGTCGATGAGATTTTCTATAATCCAAAGCATCCATACACATGGGGACTGCTTGCTTCAATGCCAAGTCTTGATAACGATGCACAAACAGAGCTTTTAGCTATTCCTGGCACACCTCCAGACTTGATTAATCCGCCAAAAGGAGATGCTTTTGCGCTAAGAAGTTCATATGCGATGAAAATTGATTTTGAACAAGAACCACCAATGTTCAAAGTGTCAGACACACACTATGCAAAGACATGGCTTTTACATCCAGATGCACCAAAAGTTGAACCACCACTTGCTGTTCAAAAACGCATTAAAGCCCTTAATACAAGTTACGATAACCCAGTATTAATTGAGGAAGGTGAGCAAAATGGCTGAGAAACTGCTTGAAATTCAAAATTTAAAACAGCATTTCCCATCTTCCAAAGGAACGGTAAAGGCTGTTGACGGGATTACATTTGATATTTATAAAGGAGAAACACTTGGGCTTGTAGGAGAGTCTGGGTGCGGAAAGTCAACAACAGGTAGAAGTATCATTAGACTTTATAATGCAACAGATGGAAAAGTTCTTTACGAAGGAAATGATGTTCACGGCAAAAAATCACGCTCAGAGTTATTGCAGTTCAACCGAAAAATGCAAATGATTTTCCAAGATCCTTATGCGTCTCTTAATCCACGTATGACCGTTGGCGATATTATTGCAGAAGGCATCGATATCCATGGATTAGCGAAAAATCGAAAAGATCGTATGGAAAGAGTGTATAGTCTTCTAAATACAGTTGGATTAAATAGAGAACATGCAAACCGCTACCCGCATGAATTTAGCGGTGGACAACGTCAAAGAATCGGTATTGCACGAGCGCTTGCTGTTGAACCTGAGTTTATTATTGCAGATGAACCAATCTCAGCTCTTGATGTATCAATTCAAGCTCAAGTTGTAAACTTATTGAAAAAACTGCAGCGTGAGCGTGGACTAACATATTTGTTTATCGCTCATGATTTATCAATGGTCAAATATATTAGTGATCGAATTGCGGTAATGTACTTTGGAAAAATCGTTGAGCTTGCAACAAGTGAAGAGCTTTATCGTAATCCAATACATCCATATACAAAAGCCCTTTTATCAGCTATTCCACTTCCAGATCCTGATTTTGAACGAAAGCGTGTAAGACAATCATATGACGTAACAGTGCATGACTATACAAATGAAATACCTTCACTTCAAGAAGTTACTGATGGTCATTTTGTTTATTGTTCAGAGTCAGAGCTTATTCAATATCAAAAAGATTATTATAAAAGTTAGCGAGCATACTCTTTTAGAGTTTGCTCTTTTTTAGATTTCAAAGAAGTTTAGGTTTTCTTCTTCGCGGGTATGGGAAGAATGGTTATAGAGCGACTCACTTTTTAATTTAAATAAAAGGTAGAACGCTAAAAAATAAGGGAGGACTACTATAAGACAATGAATTGGTATGAGAAACTGAGCGAGTATTTTCCGGTGGAGGAAATGAAATCAAAGGACCATATTGAGGCACTTCTAAGTGAACAAGGAGATATTTATCACAAAGATGAAAGTTCAAACCACGTTTTAATGTATGTGGAATTTGATGAGTTTTTATTTATTGATTATTTATTCGTATCAGGTAAAGCAAGAGGACAAGGTCTTGGTAATAAACTCCTTGATAAACTCAAAGATAAAAGAAAACCAATCATTCTAGAAGTGGAACCCGTTGATGAAGATGATCATGATACAGAAAAACGACTTCGTTTCTACAAGAGAGCAGGTTTTAAACATGCTCGTTCAATTGGCTATCGTCGCCGTTCTCTTGCTACAAATGAAGTGAATGCAATGGAGATTCTATATTGGTCACCTAATGAAGAAACAGAAGAAGATATTTTAGAGCATATGAAAAGAACGTATGAGACGATTCATACGTATAAAGATAAACAATGGTATGGTAGATCTTATCTGAATGCTGATGAAGTATTAAAGCTTCGTGAAGAAGAACATGATAACATTTTAGATGATTTATAAAAAAGACAGGATGAATATTCATCCTGTCTTTTCTTTTTTCTTTATTCTTCTTTGTTCGAACATATAGTATAAAGTTGGAATGAAAATGAGCGTAATAAAAGTAGAAACTGTAAGCCCAAATATAATGACAATTGCCATTGGACGCTGGATTTCTGTGCCTTCTCCAATCCCGAACATAAGGGGAAGAAGGCCAAGAACAGACGTTAGAGCTGTCATCATAATAGGGCGGAGTCTTGTAGGGCCAGCGAGTAAAATGGCTGCTTTGGCATCGTATCCTTCTTCTCTGAGCTGCTTTAAATAGTCTATAAGCACAATGGCGTTATTAACAACAATGCCTGTCAAAATAAGAATTCCAACAAGAGAACCAACGCCAAGCGGTTCATTTGTGATTAAGAGCCCAAGAATAATTCCAATGAATGTTAATGGAACGGAAAACATAATTAAAAAAGGATGAAAAAACGATTCAAACTGAGCAGCCATTACCATATAAACAAGTACAACGGCAAGAGCAAGGGCAAGAGATAATTTATAAAAAGCATCATTCGTTTGTTCATTTTGTCCGCCAAAGGTTACTTTGTATTGATCATTTGGTAACGGCAAGTTTTCTTTTAATGTTTTTTCAATGTCTTTCGTAATTGTACCGAGATCACGATTTAGAATATCAGCATTTACGGTAATCTCTCTTACTCTGTCACTTCTTGTAATTTGTGAAGGACCCGTATCTCTTGAAATGGATGAGACAGCTTTTAAAGGAATAGATGTTCCCCCTTGTGTTTGAACGGTAAGGTTTTCAAGCTCCTCTGTTGAGGAAATGTACTTTTCGTCTACGAGAAGGCGAACATCAAGCTCTTCACCAGCGTTTCCTGAAAGTTTTGTTGCAACAAGACCTTTAGTGGCGTCTGAGACTGTTTGAGCAACAGAAGCACTGCTAATTCCATATTGAGCAGCTTTATCACGATTAATAGAAATACTAACTTCAGGATTTCCTTCTTCATAATTTGCTTTTGGTTCTCTTACTCCATCTACTTTTGAAATAAGGTTAATTGTTTGCTCTGAAAGGCTTCGCAATGTTTCAAGATTAGGACCTGATATTTTCAAAGAAATAGGATTAGCAGAAAAACCAGAAGTCCCAGAGGAAACCGTAATATCTGCGTTTGGGATGTTTTTTAACTTCTGACGAATGTCCTCTGCAATTTCTAAATCGGTTCTTGAACGATTTCCGATATCTGTTAATAAAACGCTATAATTTGCTTCATTATTGCTATTTCTGCTACCCATTGAAAAGCTGCTACTGCCACCAATCGTAACGTACGTGTTCGCAATTTCTTCAACAGGTCTTATTTTCTCATTAATTTCCTTTACTTTTCGGTACGTTTTCTCAACTGTACTTCCAGGAGGAAGTTCAGCCTCAATAGACAGATAGCTTTGATCTTGTGAGGGTAAAAACTCTGTGCCAATAAAAGGTACTCCTGCAAAGGAAAGAAGAAAAAGAACGATAACAACACCGACCGTTTTTTTCGGATGTTTTAACGAAGCGGAAAGCAGTATTTTATAGCGATTGTTGAATTTATCGAAGACACTTTTTTTCTCATTCTCCTTTAACTTTAGAATTAGAGAAGAAAGAAGAGGAACGATAATAAGGGCCGTAAATAGAGCAGCAAACTGAGAGTAGGAAACAACAAGAGCAAGCGGTTTAAAGAGTTGAGCAGCAAGGCCATCGACAAAGATAATCGGTAAAAATACAACAACGCTTGTAAGAGTAGAAGCAATAATTGCCTGTCCAACTTGATTGGTACCTTTTATAGCAGCGTCTTTTTTTCCTTCTCCTTCTTGTCTTAAACGATAAATGTTCTCCAAAATAACAATGGCATTATCAACCATCATTCCGACACCTAAGGCAAGCCCACCAAGCGTCAATAAATTGAGTGTTTGGTTACTGAAATACATAAAGATAAACGTTGTTATAATGGACAGTGGAATCGCTAAGGAAATAATCATTGTACTTCTAAAGTTTCGCAAAAATAGAAAAAGAACGAAAGCAGCAAGTAAACTTCCTACGATCATATTTCTTGATACAGCAGAAATGGATTGGTTAATAAACATACTTTGATCGAAGATGGTCTGAATCTTAATGTTGCTTGGAAGCTCTTCTTTCAACTTTTCTATCTCATTATGAATATTCTTAGCAACTTGTACTGTATTTGTTCCGGACTGTTTTAAAATAGAAAGACCAACAGCATCTTTTCCATTTAAATAACTTAACCCATTTTCTCTTTGTTCTTTTTGTTCTATTTCTACTAAGTCGTTTAAAAGAACAGTTCCTTTCTTAGTTGGAATGGGAAGCATTTCTAAATCATTTAAAGAGGCAAACTTACCTGTAATGCGAATTGGCAGTGTTTCTTGGTGATCTTCCACATTTCCGCCAGGTAAATCAATATTCTCTGATCCAATGATTTCTTGTAGATTCTTCAATGTGATGCCATAAGAAAGTAGCTTTTGCGGGTTTGCAATAAGTTGAACTTCTCTTTCTGGTCCACCTTCAATAGAAGTTGAGGCAATTCCATCGAGCCGGTCAACCGCTGTCTTTACTTCCTTCTCGGCTACTTCTTTTGCGTTTTCAATATTTCCCTTTGTATCTGTTATAGCAAGCTGCATAATGGGAAGGTCACTTGGATTGAAGCGAAGTACTTTTGGTGTTTGGACACCGTCTGGCAGAATATCACGAACAGCATCAATTTGTTCTCTCATTTTTAGAGTGGCAAAATCCATATCTGTTCCCCAATTAAACTGAACAAGAACAAGAGCACCACCATTTTGAGAAACAGAAGAAACCTTTTCGATATTTGGAATGGTCCCCATTGCACCTTCAATCGGTTGGGCAAGCAAATTTTCTACTTCTGTTGGACTCGCTCCATCATATGTAGCTGTCACAACGGCTGTAGGAAACGTAAGCTCAGGAAATAAATCAATAGACATGTTTTTAACGCTAACACTGCCAAGGATAATAAGAAAGAAAATAACCATTGACATAGCGATAGGACGAAGAACAGAGAATTGGACAATTTTCATGAAACGTCTCCTTTGATCACTTCTATATCACTGGTGTCTTTTACATCTTCTTTTCCTTCAATAATTACAAGGTCTCCTTTTTTTAGCCCTTTTTTCACTTCATATGCATTATCACTTTTTATTCCAAGTTCAATTTCTCTTCGTTGTGCTTTATTATCATTTACAACATAAACGTATGGTTTAGAGTTGTTATAAAGCAAAGCTTCTACTGGAACTGTAAGAGCATCGTTGACTTCTTGAACAGAAACTGAGGCAGAAACCCGAACACCACCTTTAATGGCACCGTTCTCATTTTGTACAGAAATGGAAGCAGGAAATAGGCCTGTCTCTGGATTTGCCGTTGGAGAAATGCTTGTAACTGTTGCTCGGTAGTTTTCTTTAATTCCATCAAAAGAAAGGGAAGCATTCATATTCGGTTTTATTTCTGCTACTTCATAGCTGTTTAGCTGAAATGTTGCCGTTATTGTATCTTGATTCACAATGACAGCAGCGGGAGAGTTTGGTGAAAGCGGACTTCCTTCCACAGCTGCAATATCTGCAACTTGTCCACTGAAAGGAGCACGAAGTACAGTGTTTTCAATCGCTGTCTTAGCTTCATCAACAGCTGCTTGTGCTTGTTGTTTTTGTAGATTCAACGTTTCTGCTGGGACAGTTGCTGTTTGGTTTTCTAGAATCTTTTGAGAAAGCTGAGCCTGAGTTACCACTACTTCTAGTCCTTTTGCTAAAGCTTCTTGTTGTACTTTTTCTCCTTGCTCCATTCCCTCTAACAGAGATTTAGAAGCAGAAATAGAGGTTTGCAAATCTTTACGAAGCTTTTGAACTTCAGCACCAACTTCTTCATTTTTAGTTTCATTTAGGATGGAATCAATAGATGATAATGTATCTGATGCTGTATTAAGCTGTTGCTGAGCTTTTGTATCGTTAAGCGTGATAAGCACATCTCCTTTTTCTACGCTATCGCCCACTTTAACATGAACTTTTTCCACAGGAAGGGAGAGAGATGTTACAATAGGAGCCTGTTTGGCAGGCTTAGCTACGCCTGATAGCTCCATTATCCCTGATATATCTTGTTCTTTTACTTTGGCTGTTTGAATGGGGATGGCTGTTTTCTCATTATTATCTGTTGTAATTTCTTTTGGAGCACAAGCAGCTAAAGTAAGAATACTGGTTATTAACCATAACTTACGCATATGTTCACCGCCTTGATGAGTTTATGTAGTATTTCTTCATAAATAAATGAAATCATATTTAACGTGCGCTCTTTTTCAACTTTTATAACGAAAAGGGAGGAATATTCCTTCAGGTAAGCCAAATTTTACAGGAGAATTTCTTTTTTAAGAAAAGAAAAATAATTTGTTCAAAAAGTTGTCACGAATATTTATCAAGAACATGAAACCCCTTATGACGTTTATTCGTATATTAGGTGTGGTAAAAAAAAGGGAAGCACAAGAAAAATTCGAAAAAGTATACCATTAAGGTCAGATTTGTTGTATAATACTGATAGAGATTCTCAATTTAAACTTATTTTAAATTAGTATCTATTTTAAATAAGTATTATACAAACTATGCTATTTTTAGTATACAAAAAAGAACCGCTTCCATCATATTTGAAGTGTTTATGATTTTATTCCAATGAGGAGGAATGAAAGAATGGTTACACTATATACTTCACCAAGTTGTACTTCATGTCGAAAAGCAAGAGCGTGGTTAGAGGAAAATGATATTGCTTATACAGAACGTAACATTTTTTCAGAGCCATTGTCTATTGATGAGATTAAAGAAGTTCTACGTATGACTGAGGACGGAACAGATGAAATTATTTCAACTCGTTCTAAAACGTTCCAAAAGCTGAACGTTCAGCTCGATGCAATGCCATTAAAAGATTTATACAGTCTAATTAAAGACAATCCTGGTTTATTGCGTCGCCCAATTATTCTTGATGAAAAACGCCTGCAAGTTGGGTATAACGAAGATGAGATTCGTCGTTTCTTGCCAAGAAAAGTTCGTACATTTCAACTACGTGAAGCACAAAAATTGGTTAACGAATAAGAAACATATTTCTTTCTATAAAAAAAGTGAGTGTTGGAACAATGTAGAGAGTTGACGAGGAGTGAAAGAAAAAAGCAAGCTTTTCTTCGTGGGTGATCATTTTACCTGCTGTAAACGCAAGGATACCAGAACCAACGTATACAAGAAAAGAAAATTGCTCCATTAAGTAAAGAACTATTTTGCTTCCCCAGACAATAATTGGAACTGAAACAAGCAAGCCAATGACAACAAATGTTAAGTTTCCATGTGCAGCTCCAGCGACAGCTAGTACGTTATCAAGACCCATTACAATGTCCGCAAAAACAATCGTTTTGATGGCTGCAAAAATGGACACACTAGCCTTAATATGTTGTTGTTCTTCTTCTTGGATCAGTAGCTTAATGGCAATACTTATGAGCAAAATACCACCAGCGAACTGTAAATAAGGAATAGTAAGCAAATAGACAGCAATCATGGTCAGAAGAATGCGCACTACAATGGCAAGGCCTGTACCAAGTACAATCGCTTTATTGCGCTGGTTTTCTGGTAAGTTGCGGCAAGCAAGAGCAATAACAATGGCATTATCGCCTCCAAGTACAATGTCAATGCCGATAATCATTAAAATAATGGTGAGCGCTTCAAGTTCCAATTTGACATCCTCCCATCTTCATTACCTAAATATATTCAAAAAAGTCTCAAGCTTGTCTGTTATTTTTTAATTGAAGAAAAAAAGTGATATGAGAGTCTTCCCAAACATTTTATTTTCTTTCTGAGGTATTTTGTCATACAATGAAGATATAATTTACCGTAGTAATGAATATCTACAGTGAGAGCAGAAGTTTTTAGTACCGAAGTCTTCCACTTCTATTCAAAGTCCTTTTAGGGAAACTAATGATAAGATTTAAAAAGGGAGAGAGGAAGAAACTTTACGAAAAACGTGTTCTAGTGTAGAATATGTCCAACGCAAAGCAAAGAGCTGATGTATAACGTTTTCTCGGAGCGATTAAGAATGAATGTAAGTGGGTAAAAGAAATACAAAAAAGGGGTCATATCGTCCCTTCAGAAACAGGTCAAATGCCTTGTAATGAAAACGAGAAGGGAGAGAGCTACGCATGGAAATAGAACGCATAAATGAAAATACAGTAAAATTTTACGTTTCCTATATTGATATAGAAGAAAGAGGCTTCGATCGAAATGAAATTTGGTTTAGTCGCGAACGAAGTGAAGAACTCTTTTGGGATATGATGGATGAAGTTCATCACAAAGAGGAGTTTACAATTGAAGGTCCTCTTTGGATTCAAGTGCAAGCAATGGATAAAGGAATCGAGGTTGTCGTTACAAGAGCAAGTCTTTCTAAAGATGGGCAAAAATTTGAAGTCCCTGTTGGGGAAGACAAAAAAATTGATATTCCTGTTGATGAAAAACTGGAATCCTTACTTGATGATCATAATATAAGTGAAGTTGCTGAAGATGAAGATGATGAAGAATCCCTTCAGTTTGTTCTTCATTTTAAAGATTTTGAAGATCTAATTTCTTTAAGTCATCGTATTCAGCTTCCCGAAATTCCGAACAATTTATATGCTTTCGAAAATCGTTACTACTTATACGTAGAGTTTTTCAACTGCCAAGATGACATTGAAAAATTAGACGATATTCTTAGCATTTTGCTTGAATATAGTGAAGAATCAAGAACAACTGTTCATCATCTTGAAGAGTACGGTAAGCTTGTCATGAAAGAGAATGCACTAGAAGAAGTAAAAAAACATTTCCCACTTCTTGCAAATTCTTAACTTTTAGTTTTGAGCTTGAATGTTGTGCGATATATATAATATGTGGAGAATGAGTCGTTGCCTTGTTATGGTAACGACTTTCTGTTTTTTCACAATATAAAATGAAATAGGTGCATATTTGTTGAAGAACGGAATTAAGCTTATTTTATTTGTTGTCGTTACCGTCTCCTTCGTTCTATTAACTGAACATTTATGGAACAGTACACTGCTTGGCATCTTGAGCGTTCTTATGACAATAAGCGTTATTTTCATTAGCATCCTTATTTCCTTAGAAAATCGCCATCCTAACCAGACGCTTACATGGCTCGTTGTTCTTGGAAGTTTCCCGCTTTTTGGCTTCATTTTTTATATATTTTTTGGACGCAATGTTCGGAAACGAAGACTTTTCGAAAAGAAAGGGAAGTTAGATGAAAAAGTCCTCAAAGAACAAGAGGGAGAATTATTTAAAGATGTTCAACATCCGTTTAATCAGCACGAAAAACGATTGTTCCATCTTGCTCATAATGTTGGGAAAAGCCCAATTTCCTTCAAAACTGAAACAGAGACATTAACAAATGGAACGGAAACGTTTGCTACCATTATAAACGCTTTGTATAGTGCAAGACATCACATTCATTTAGAATATTATATTGTAAGAAGTGATAAGTTAGGAAATCAGATTAAAGAAATTCTCATTGAAAAAGCTTTGCAAGGTGTGAAAGTTCGTTTTTTATACGATGCAGTAGGAAGTTTTAAACTGAAAAAAAAGTATATAAAAGAGCTTGTAAAGGCAGGAGTAGAAATGGTTCCTTTTCTGCCTGTTACTTTCCCGTTGCTAACAAGCAAAGTGAATTTTAGAAACCATCGTAAGTTAATTATTGTAGACGGCTCTATTGGTTTTGTTGGTGGATTGAATATTGGAGAGGAGTATCTTGGACATAGCAGGCATTATGGATTTTGGCGTGACACTCATTTGAAAATAAGAGGAGAAGGTGTTCGTTCTCTTCAGCTTACCTTTTTACAGGACTGGTATTACATGACAGGAGAGGATTTGTTGAACTCTATGTATCTTTTTTCAACGCTTCCTGATGTGAAAAAAGACGGTGGTGTCCAAATTATTGCTGGAGGTCCTGATAGAGAATTTCAAGTGATTAAGCAGCTTTTTTTCTCTATGATTACGACAGCAAGAGAGTCTGTTTGGATTGCATCTCCTTATTTTATTCCTGATGAAGATATTGTGACTGCTTTAAAAGTCGCTTCTTTGAGCGGTATTGACGTGCGAATTTTAACTCCGAAACGGCCGGATAAAAAGATTGTTTTTTATGCTTCTCGGTCTTACTTTCCTGAGTTGATGGGGGCTGGAGTAAAAATATATGAATATGAAAAAGGTTTTTTACACAGCAAAATTATTATCGTAGATCATGAAATAGCTTCCATTGGTACAGCTAATATGGATATGAGGAGCTTTCATCTGAATTTTGAAGTTAATGCTTTTCTTTATAAAACGGGAAGCACTCAGAAACTTGTGTATGCTTTTTTAGAAGATTTTGAGGATGCGAATCATCTAGAAAGTAAACAATTTGCTCAAAGGTCTTTAGCCATTCGTCTTATAGAATCAGCGTGTAGACTCCTATCTCCTCTTTTATAAAGTTCTCTTATTGAGAACTTTTTTTATGGGAAAAAGGATTTTAGAAAATATTGTCGAATAATGACTCGTACTCTAAAAAACTAAAAAGGGGAGGTTTTTAAATTTTGCTTGTTGCTCAAACTGAAACAGGTCAAAAGATTGCTTTGTTAGAACGCTATTCATATGATTATTATCAAGCGCTAAAGGAAACAAAGTTTTACTGTCCAATTTGTAAAGGAAAGCTTATATTGAAAGTAGGGATAAAAAACATTGCTCACTTTGCTCACGAACCGAAAGCCTCATGTGCCTTCGAATATGAAAGGGAAACACCTTATCATTTAGAGGGGAAAAAAGGCCTCTACAGATGGCTCGAAGAACAAACAAAAGTAAAGATGGAAGAATATTTGCCTTCTATATCACAGCGTCCTGATCTTTTTTTACCTGATTCTCATATCGCTATTGAATTTCAATGTTCAGCTCTTTCGCTTGAAGCACTTCGAAAGCGAAATAAAGGCTATTCCCGTTTAAATATTACCCCTCTTTGGATCTTAAGTGCGAAACGTTTTAGAAGAAATGCAAAAGGAAGTCTGAAGGTATCCTATAATGAATGGAAGTTTCTTCAACCACCAGTCTCTCATTCATCTCCCTATCTCCTCTATTATTGTCCGAATTTTTCCCGTTTTACTATCGTTAGCGATATTATAGCTTTCTCCCCGACATCTGTATTTGCCACTGTTTCTTACTACAGCACAGCTTCCTTATCTCTTGACTCTCTTTTTCACCCCGGTTCCTCAAAAGCTTCTTTCTTTGTGCCTTGGGTTATTAAAAAAGGAGAATGGAGAATGAAATACGCCTTATATCCAAAAAATCCGTACGCCCCTCTTTTAAAACTTCTCTATACTCACCATATTCCTCCTTCTCATTTTCCTAGTGAGGCAGGTCTGCCTGTACAAAGTGGTTATTTCATTGAGAGCCATTCTTGTGTGTGGCAACTTTATATATTACTTGATCATTTTCTACCTCAAAAAAGAAATTGTATCATCCACTATGAAACCATTCTCAAGCAGTTTAAAAGAAGGATACAAAGTCGACATGTAAAATTACGAGAACTTCCAATGATAACAAAAGGAAGCTTTGAAGACGCTTTGAAAGAATATTTAAGTTTGCTTAGTACTGTTGGATTTATTACTGAAATAGAATCCAATCGCTTTTCAATCAACAGAGTGTGGACAACAATGCCTATACACAAGCATCCAATTGATGGGGACTATCAAATTATGAATAAACTCCAACTCAAACAGCAAAAAGGATGACAGCATAGAAAGAAAACGATACGATAAAAGGATAGGAAAAACATCCCTATGTTTGAAAAAAAGCAGGGAAGCATAGAATAAACAAAGAATTTATAAAGAAGTAGTAAATTTTTTAACAACTAACTTTGAACAATTAAGATATGGAGGGAAAATGATGACAGAACAAACTAAAAAACTACCAGCACGCAGCGAAATTCCTGAGAAGGATACGTGGAGACTAGAAGATATTTTTGCAACAGATAAAGAATGGGAAAAAGAATTTGATGAAGTAAAAGAACTTATCCCATCTGTTACAGCTTATGCGGGTAAATTAGGAGAGTCATCAGAGAACCTATATAATGCTTTAAAAACACAAGATGAGGTAACACTAAGAGTAGAGAAACTGTATGCATATGCACATATGCGCTACGACCAAGATACAACAAATAGTTTTTATCAAGGATTAAATGACAGAATCCAAAATTTATACACGCAAGTAGCAAGTGCCTTATCATTTATGACACCAGAGATTTTAGCTATTGAAGAAGAGAAGATTTCTTCTTTTTTAGAAGAGAATGAAGCATTGCGTCTTTATAAACATGCTTTAGAAGAAATAACAAGACAGCGTCCACATGTTTTATCCGCTGAAGAAGAAGCATTACTAGCTAAAGCAGGAGATGTTTTAGGAGCTTCAAGCACAACATTTGGAATGCTGAATAATGCGGATCTAGAGTTTCCAACGATTAAAGATGAAGAAGGAAATGAAGTAGAAGTAACACATGGCCGCTATACAAGGTTTTTAGAAAGTGAAGATCGTCGTGTTCGAGAAGAAGCATTTTCAGCAATGTATGATACATATGGAAAATTTAAAAATACGTTTGCAAGCACGCTATCTGGAACAGTAAAACGTGATAATTTCAATGCGCTTGTTCGTCATTATGAGTCAGCTCGTCAAGCAGCTCTTAGTGCAAACAATATACCGGAAGAAGTATATGATAATTTAGTAACAACAATTAATAAACATCTTCCACTTCTTCATCGCTATACAAAGCTTCGCAAAAAAGTGTTAAACGTTGACGAGCTTCATATGTATGATTTGTATACTCCGCTTGTTAAAGACGTTAATATGAAAGTAACGTATGAAGAAGCAAAAGAATATACATTAAAAGGCCTCGAACCTCTTGGAGAAGAGTATAAAAGCGTACTTGAAGAAGGATTTAACAATCGCTGGGTTGATGTGCATGAAAACAAAGGAAAACGCAGTGGAGCCTATTCTTCTGGTTCGTATGGCACAAACCCTTATGTACTCATGAACTGGCAAGATAATGTGAACAATTTATTTACTTTAGCACACGAATTTGGCCATTCTGTGCATAGTTACTATACAAGAAAAACGCAGCCGTATCCTTATGGAGATTACTCTATCTTCGTAGCAGAAGTTGCGTCAACAACAAATGAAGCACTTTTAAATGAGTACTTATTAGAGAATTTAGAAGATGAAAAACAAAAACAGTATGTGTTAAACCACTATTTAGAAGGGTTCCGTGCAACTGTATTTCGTCAAACAATGTTCGCAGAATTTGAACATGATATTCATGTGAAAGCGCAAAATGGCGAACCGTTAACACCTGAACTTCTTTCTAAAACATACTATGATTTGAATAAGAAGTATTTTGGGGAAGATATGGTTATTGATGAAGACATTAGTTTAGAATGGGCACGTATTCCTCATTTTTACTATAATTACTACGTTTATCAATATGCAACAGGTTTTAGTGCTGCAACAGCTTTAAGTAAACAGATCCTAGAAGAAGGAGAGACAGCTGTTGAACGCTATCTAGAGTTCTTAAAGGCAGGAAGCTCCGATTATCCAATTAACGTATTGAAAAAAGCAGGCGTAGATATGACAAGTGCAAAACCAATTGAAGAAGCTTTAAAAGTATTTGAAGAAAAACTTGATGAAATGGAAAAACTTCTAAATCAATAAGAAGAAAGGCAGGAGCTTTTTCCTGCCTTTTTCTATTTGAATCCTGAAAAGCGCTTTCGGTTATTAAGATAGGAGAAGAAAGCTAAAATAACAAGGAAAAAAAGCGGAGCAGCAATAAGCAAAGAAACAAGGTTTAATAAAGAAAGACCATAGAACAGGAACGAGCAAAAGGCAGTGAAAAAAAGCAAAAGTGGATAAAGTTTTTTCATGTTTTTCTCCTTTCTGTACTTTTGCTACTATATATATGAAGAAGAAATCATAACATCCATATTAAAAAGTTTGACAAAAATGTGAAATGAAATACAAAGTACTTGTCAGCACTAGATAATATTTGCTATATTATAGATGTGAAATTAATCACAAACATATACCCCTTTGTTTGACCGTGAAAAATTTCTCCCATCCCCTTGTTGTCTTAATGACAACGAGAAAGACCCAGCAAATTTGCTGGGTCTTTCTTTTGTTTAAAAAAGATATAAGGACTGTTTTAAATGATTAAATAATATAGCGCCAAAATGATCCATGTTTGACAGGGACTTTTTCAACACGCTGTTGAAGCTGAAGTTTTTTTAGCACTTTTTCAGCTTGTTCGATTGATAAATCATAAACAACTGCAACTTCTTTTGTGGCCACAAATGTATAATATTCTAAAAAGATTTCAAGTGGTGGCAGTGGAGAAGGATCTGGCACTTCTTTTAACATTTCAAATAAAATGTTTTTAAATAATTCATAATCATAGTATCCAGAAACTTTAATTCCTTCATCCTCAATATTTTCGTTAAAGAAAACAAGTGTTGGACTTTGATCAACGTCCATTTCATACATAATCTTTGCATCACATTGGAAAGCTTTTGCAGAGCTTTCGCTGAATAAGTCTTTCTTAAATTCTTCGACATCAAGTCCTACTTGTGCGGCAAGGTCAAGGAGTACATCTGGGTCTGTAACATTTTGTTTTTCAAGAAAAAGCGTTTCTTGCATTGCTCTTAAAAAACGTATACCATGCTGTTTTCCTTGAAGCCACGCTGATTTAATAGCAATTGAAGCTGCATGTGGAGTAGAGATTGGATTTTCTAGCCACAAGCTTCCATCACAGGACATTCCAGAGCGACTCCCTGTTTTTTCCCAAACTTGCGCCATTTTTTCAGGCTTTGCTTTTTTTAACGTATTCAGACTCGTTAACTGAGCAGATAAAACATGTTTAAGACTAAAATACTCTCCGTATTCAATTTGAAGTTTTTTAACAATCGGCTCAAGTGCCCAACATTCTGGACAAAGTGGATCAACAAAAAAGTAGACTTCGATCGGCTTTTTGTTTGATCCTCTGCAAAGGTGTTGTAAAGAGAACGCCTTTCTTTTTTCACATTGTTTATTGTTCAAGGTAATACGCCTTCTTCATCTGGAGTATTCACCATATGCTGAGCAGTGAGCGTGAGCCGATGAAAAATTTGGGTTCGCAACATACCGTTAAGTCCTACTTCATCCATTGCGTCACTCATACAGGAGAGCCAAGCCTTTGCTCGCGCTGGCGTGATTTCAAAAGGCAAATGCCGAGCCCTTAACATTGGATGTCCATGTTCATTTGTATAATCGGAAGGCCCTCCTAAATACTGTGTTAAAAACTGTTTTTGTTTTCGAGCTGTTTCAGTTAAATCGTCTGGAAAAATTGGAGCTAAGTCTGGATGATTTCCCACTCTCTTATAAAAAGCTTCTACAAGGTCAGAAATCATGTGTTCACCCCCGATAGCTTCATAAGGCGTCATATCTCTTTTTTCCATTGTCATAACTCCTTTATAAAAAATCTCTATTCAAACATAAAATTGTGAATAAATTCAAATTAGCTTTGTTTAGGTTATGTCCGCTTTCGTTAATATATTGCCAAAAACTTAATGATTCTACTATAGCAATAACAGTCAGAAACAACGGTTTACTTTGTTATATTGTAGCAGTCGTCTCTCTTTAACTCAAACTATCCGCCTATAAGCATCATGCAAAAAAAAGCTCCTGTCTTAGACAGGAAGCCTTTATACTTGATAATAACCCATTACTTTTTTCACATATTCTTTTGTTTCAGTAAAAGGAGGAATTCCTCCATATTTGTCTACATTGCTAGGACCTGCATTATAGGCAGCAAGAGCAAGGGAGACATCTCCATCATATTTCTCAAGCATCTTTTTCAAATATTTTGTTCCTCCTCGTATGTTTTCAAGAGGATTTAAAGGATTTAGTACACCTAGACTTTGTGCTGTAGCTGGCATAAGCTGCATAAGGCCTAATGCTCCTGCGCCGCTCTTAGCATCTTTTTTAAAATTAGATTCTTGCGTAATGACGGCTTTGATGAGTTTAGCATCTACTCCAAATTCTTCGCTCGCTTTATGAATAAGGTCCATAAATGGAGTCTCGCTTTTTTCTGACGCTTGTGCTTGTACAGGTGGGCTCGTCATCGTCACACTCAGAGGAGATGAAAGTGTAAGCTGATTCTGTAAAAAGGCCGTGCTAGATGAACTTTTTTCCGCTTCAGGCGATGAAGCAGATGTCAGCAATACATCGCTAAGGGTCGATGAAAATAGAGAGTTTAAAGATGATTCATTTGCGGGTAGTTTATTAGATGTCATCGTTTGAAAAGCCTGAAGCTGTAGAAGTGCTAAATAAGATTGAATATTATTCATCATGCTCTCCTAGTTGCTTATATTTTAAGTTGAAAAAACGCTGAATTTTATTGTTCGTTTCTCGCATTGGAATATGAAAACGGTTGAGAAGCTCTAGGAATGCTTTTTTTCCACTTTCTTCATTTCTTACTTCATATTCAAGTTCAAAATCTTCATGATTAAGGTATGTGCTATGATCTAAAACAAGCAGTCCGTCCTTATAAGGAACCTCTGCTCTTTTCGTTGTAAGGCTGCCAAATAAGTTAACTTTCCTTACTTCAATACCAAGGGTTTTGATTTGTTTTTCCATTGAAGAAGGAAGAGGAGATTCACCCTTTAATAAACGAGTTGTTTCCTCCTTTGTCAGCGTTTCATGCGTTTCAAGAAGGCCAACTTTACTTGGCTGTTTAAGTGTCAAAACATAGCGATCATTTTTACATCGTATCCGAAGAGCAGCTCGTTTTTCTTTAATATCAAAATTTGGAGTATCGAAATAATAGTTTGTTTGTTCTTTAAACTGACTGTTGTCTATATGAAAAGCATCCATAAGCTTGTGAAATTCAGTAGAAGTTAATAAATTTTTAAATTCAATCTCAATTTCTTGTTTCATCATCTATTTCCTTTCCTTGTAAAAAAAATAATATCCTTTCTATTATTCCATGTTTTGAAGGTAAACTCAATTGTCTCTTTTTTTCTTTATTAAGTGCCTTTCTTTACTAGCATGACTTCTCTACGAATTTTAGCTTTAATATGGTAAAATGAAGGCGGGTAATTCAGAGGTTTTAGTCTAAATATACATAATATGCTCATTTATTGTTGAAGGGAGATTTACTGCTATGTCAAACAGAATTGAAATAAATGGTACGGAATGGAAAGAGGGACGCTTATATATTAAAACAGAAGCGTTAAATCAAAACATTGAAACAATAGAAGATACAGGTCAAATGATTGTTGATTCTGATAATTTATCTTTCATTTATATTATAGATGTAAACGAAGCGTTTGTTTATGTTAGTATTACGGAGCCATACTGGAATGACATTAAGGAAGCGAAAGAAAATAATGCCAATGTTGTAGCTCTTGTAGGTGAACATGAAGTACAACTTGAAAATATTTTCACAGAATTAGAAGACCTTGTAGAAAACATCGAAGGAAACTCTAACTATGGAGAAGAATTTATGGGTTCTGTTGAAAAAATATTTTTAAATAAAGCTTAAAAGAGCACATATTTTCTTGAACAAAATTGGTGGTGTAAATCAGTATGTTAAAACATTGGGATTTATTTTTAGCTCCTTATAAACAAGCGGTTGAAGAATTAAAAGTAAAATTAAAAGGAATGAGATCTCAGTATGAGTTGAAATCAACTCATTCTCCGATTGAATTTGTAACAGGTCGGGTGAAGCCGATTCCGAGTGTCCTTGATAAAGCAGCGAGAAAAGGGATTCCGCTAGATCGTTTAGAAGAAGAAATGCAGGATATCGCGGGGCTACGTATGATGTGTCAGTTTGTCGATGACATTCCCTCTGTTGTAGAGATTTTAAAAGAAAGAAACGATTTTGAAGTTGTAGAAGAAAGAAACTATATTACAGAGAAGAAGGAAAGTGGCTATCGTTCTTATCATGTTGTACTACGCTATCCTGTTCAAACGATTGAAGGTGAGAAAAAAATTCTCGTCGAAATTCAGATTAGAACGCTTGCGATGAATTTTTGGGCAACAATTGAACATTCGTTGAACTACAAATATAGCGGCAACTTTCCAAAAGAAATTAAAGAGCGTTTACAACGCGCTTCAGAAGCAGCTTTTCAACTTGACGAAGAGATGTCTAAAATAAGGGAAGAAATCCAAGAAGCCCAAGTTATGTTTTCACGAAAGAAAGAAAAATAACAATCAATGGAGGGAGCCACAATTGAAATTTGTAGTAACGTCAAAAGGTGATGAAACATCGAATACGCTCGCACAAAAAATGCGTACATATTTGCTTGATTTTAATTTAGAGTATGATGAAACACATCCAGATATTGTTATCTCAGTTGGAGGAGATGGAACACTTCTCTATGCTTTTCACCGTTATCAGCATCGTTTAGATAAAACTGCTTTTGTTGGAGTTCATACAGGACATTTAGGCTTCTATGCGGATTGGAGACCGAAAGAGATTGAAAAGCTCGTTATTGCAATCGCTAAAACTCCGTTTCAAATTGTGGAATATCCCCTTGTTGAAGTGATTATTCGCTATTTAGGTGGAGGGAAAGAATCGCGCTATCTTGCTTTAAACGAGTGTACAATAAAAAGTGTTGAAGGTTCTTTAGTTGTAGATGTTGAAATTAAAGGGCAGCTCTTTGAAACGTTTCGAGGGGATGGTCTCTGTATTTCGACTCCTTCTGGAAGTACTGCTTATAATAAAGCATTGGGAGGAGCTATTCTTCATCCATCTCTTCAAGCTATCCAAGTTGCAGAGATGGCTTCTATCAATAATCGCGTATTCAGAACAATTGGTTCACCGCTTGTTTTGCCAGCTCATCATACAGGGATGTTCAAGCCTGTGAATGACGTCGATTTTCAAATTACAATTGATCACCTGACGTTGCTTCATAAAGAAGTAAAGTCTATTCAATGTCGTGTGGCTCAAGAGAAAATTCGCTTTGCGCGCTTTCGTACATTTCCGTTTTGGCAAAGAGTACGAGATTCATTTGTTACAGAATAAAAGGAGGCAGCTTTATAAAAAGCTGCCTTTTTTGTATATTTTATATAAAGCGCGAGTTGCGTTTTCTTTTTTAAATAAGTAATAAAAAGTTTTTGATTTATATTAAATAAAGAGGTAGAGATAATGGAAAAAAGGTTTACGCTTTCTTGGGAAATTCCAGCACACTATGATGGAACAATAACGAGAGACTTTTTAAAGGATCATTCCATCTCAAAAGCATCGCTTACAGCAATTAAATTTCAAGGTGGATTTATTAAGGTTAATAATCAAGATGAAACAGTACGATATATATTAAAAGAGGGTGATGTTTTAGAGGTAGCTTTTCCACTTGAAAAACGAAGTGAGAACATTAAAGCAGAGAAAATGCCCTTGGATATTCTATATGAAGATGAGCATTTTCTCGTTGTTAATAAAAGGGCAGGTATTGCGACAATTCCTTCACGAGAACATCAATCAGGTACGTTGAGTAATGCGCTTTTGTACTATTATGTACAGAACGATATTCATGCAACACTACACTTTGTTAATCGACTTGATAAAGATACATCAGGACTTCTTGTTGTGGCAAAGCATAGATATAGTCATTATTTATTTTCAAAAGCGCAGCAAAGTCATAAAATCCATCGCTTTTATCAAGCATTTGTTCATGGTGTTCCTACAGAAGAAGGAACAGTATCAGCTTCAATTGGTAGAGCAGATGATAGCATTATTAAGAGAGAAGTTGTAGAGAATGGCCAGTATGCTGTAACTCATTACAAAGTGCTTGAACGCTTCAAAGAGGCAGCTATTGTTGAGCTTTCTTTAGAAACGGGAAGGACGCATCAAATTCGCGTGCATATGAGCTATATCGGGCATCCTTTACTTGGAGATGATTTATACGGAGGTAAGCAAGGGAGAATGAACCGTCAAGCGCTTCACTGCTATAAAATGGAATTTAAACATCCGTTTACGGGTCAATATTTATCATTTATAGGAGAACTACCAGAAGATATGTTGAAATGTCAAAGAGAGCTTGCACAGTAAAGCAAGCTCTCTTTTTTTAAGAGAAAGTAGAAAATTTCTCTTCAACATATGGCATTGAGGAGGGAATAGACATCGTTTCATATTGAGGATATCGGAAAGCTGTGAGAGCTCCTCCGAAAACTACTCCAGTATCAATGTTATATGTATTATTCACTTTTCGGACATTTTTAACAGGTGTATGCCCATAGACAATAGTTGCTTTCCCCTCATAGTGCTGAGCCCAATCTCGACGAACTGGGGAGCCGTTTGAATGCACTTCTCCTGTGATGTCTCCATAAAGAACGAAGGTTTTCACATGATGACTATGTTTTCCAATATCTTTTTCCCGGATGCCAGCATGTGCAACAACTAATTTTCCTTTATTCAGCACAAGATAAAGAGGAGCTTTTTCATACAGTTTCATGAACTGTTCACGAACGAGTGCCTGCTTGTCTTTGGAAAGGGATCTATATTCAGCAACAGTTGTTTCAAGGCCGTGGGTGATTTGTACTTTATTTCCTTTAAAGAACCGATAAAGTTTGTTGCAGTGGTTACCAGGACAATAGAAAGCGGCCTTTTTGCTAACGAGTTTTGAAACGATATCTATAACAGCTAAGGAATTTTTTCCTCGATCTGTTAAATCACCTAAAAATACGAGTTTCCTTCCATCTGGATGTAAGGGAATATCGGTATTCCACTGGTAACCAAGCTCTTTTGTTAGAAGGACAAATTCATCATAGCAGCCATGAATATCACCGATTACATCAAATCCTTGCGCAGATTGTTTAACCATGTTATCATTCCTTTTTAAGTTTATCCGTAGTTGAATTTTAGAGGATTTTCTTCTATATTTCTCTTCGATATGTGGTAATTCTAGAGGAAACGTTCGAAGTTTCTAGAACTTTTTCAACACATTTTATCATGTCCTATCCGTTTTCTTTCTACTCTAACATTAAAAGATAAAAACTAAAACAAAAGAGGGTACATTGATTTTATCGGAATACATGTATCCTCTAGCTTCTATAGATGAACAACTTCATGGAGGTGGGTTATGATGAATAATGAAAAAGTGCAAGAAAGAAAGGAGCAGACAGAGCTCATTTTGTTTCATTTACTTCATTTACGTGACATTGAAACATTTAGAGAAGAGTTTCTGAATCTCCATTCTTATGATCAAGCTCAGTTTTATGAAGAGCTTAATGAAGAAGAACGCCTTATTTTATATAGTTTCCTCTCACCAGAGGAAATGGCTTCAATCTTTGAAAGTATTGAAGTTTCAGAGGAAGAGTATAAGGAGCTTCTTGGCGAAATGATGCCGGACTTTGCAGCTAATATGTTAGCAGATATGTACGCTGATGATGCGGTTGACGTGTTAAATGAGCTTGATAAAGAACAAGTTGCAAGCTATTTAACGATTATGGATGATGAAGCAGCAGATGAAATTAAAGAGCTTCTTCATTATGAAGAATCAACTGCTGGCAGTATTATGACAACAGAGTACGTAGCTATTTATGCAAACGAGACAGTAAGTTCAGCAATGAGAATTTTAAAAGAAAAAGCACCTGTTGCCGAAACCATTTATTATGTATTCGTCATAGATGATGAGAAACGCCTTGTTGGAGTTATTTCTTTACGTGATCTTATTGTGGCAGAAGATGACACGTTAATTCGTGAAGTAATGAGCGAAAGAGTTGTATCTGTATCTGTTGCTGAAAATCAAGAAAAAGTAGCACGTACAATGCGAGACTACGATTTTTTAGCTCTCCCAGTTGTTGATTTTCAACACCACCTCCTTGGAATCATTACCGTTGATGACGTAATGGACGTTATTGATGAAGAGGCATCTGATGATTATTCAAAGCTTGCCGGGATTTCAGACGTTGATGATACGATTCGGACTCCCTTTTCAGCGGCAAAGAAACGCTTGCCGTGGCTTGTCATCCTGCTATTTTTGGGAATGCTAACAGCAAATCTTATTGGGCAGTTCGAAGAGACACTTGATAAAGTGGCAATACTTGCAGTCTTTATTCCTCTTATTGGTGGAATGGCTGGTAATACAGGAACACAGGCATTAGCAGTTGCTGTTAGAGGAATTGCAACAGGTGAAGCGGATAAGGAAAGTAAATGGAAACTTATCGTCCGTGAAGGATTAACAGGGGTAATAACAGGAGGAAGCTGTGGAATCTTAGTCGTTTTTGTTGTTTATATATGGCAACACAGCTTCGTGTTAGGACTGCTTGTTGGAGCTTCTATTTTTGCAACTCTTATTGCAGCAACAATTGCAGGAGCGCTTGTTCCGATTATTATGCACAAATTTAAGATTGACCCTGCTGTTGCTTCAGGTCCATTCATTACAACCGTAAATGACATTATTAGTGTATTAATTTATTTTGGGCTTGCAACAACATTTATGAGTTATCTTACTTGATAGTAAATAAATTAAAGAAAGAAGGTGGAGTAACATGGAAGAACATGCTTCAGTTGTCTCACTAGCTATTGTTGTTATCTGTGCTTTCTTAACTCCTATTTTGCTACATCGTTTCAGGTTAAGGGTGATTCCTGTTGTTGTAGCTGAAATCATTGTTGGTCTTATTATTGGAAAAAGTGGATTTGATCTTGTTCAACAAGATATGTGGCTTGAAACATTATCAACCCTAGGATTTATCTTTTTAATGTTTTTGAGCGGAGTTGAAATTGATTTTTCTGCTTTCACGGGTAGTAAGCAAAAAGAGAAGCTTCCGAATGGGAAAAATGCTCCAAATACGTTTGTAATTTCAACCTTGATTTTTGTAGGAGTTTTTATTCTTTCCCTTCTTCTTTCATACTTGTTTGTATGGATGGGGTTTATCGACAACGCATTCTTAATGACGCTTATTATTTCAACTATTTCCCTTGGTGTTGTAGTTCCAACCTTAAAAGACCGCCAAATTATGAAAACAAATATTGGGCAGATTATCCTGCTTGTTGCCGTTATTGCTGACTTGGTGACAATGATCTTGCTTGCTGTTTTTGCCTCTCTTCACGAAGGGGGAGGAGGCAGTATGTGGCTTCTTCTTATCTTATTTGGGGCTGGAATTGTTCTTTATATTTTTGGAAACTACTTCAAAAAGAGATCGTTTGTAGAGTCTCTATCCACGGGAACGATTCAAATTGGAACCCGAGCTATCTTTACCCTTATTATCGTTCTTGTTGGATTATCAGAATCTATTGGGGCAGAAAATATTTTAGGAGCATTTTTAGCAGGTGTTCTGGTGTCTCTGTTATCACCAAATCACGATATGGTACAAAAACTTGATTCATTTGGATATGGGTTCTTAATTCCGATTTTCTTTGTAATGATTGGAGTGGATTTAAATTTAGGTGAGATGGTAAGTGATTCTAAAGTAGTCATTCTTATTCCACTTCTTGTGATAGCGTTGCTTATCTCAAAAATTATTCCGGTTTATATGTTAAAGAGATGGTATGATACAAAGACCGTCTTTGCTGCGGGATTTTTATTAACTTCCACATTATCTCTTGTAATTGCAGCTACAAAAGTTGGTGAAAATCTAGGCGTTATTGATAAAAAAATGAGTGATGCTCTTGTTTTAGTTGCTGTTATTTCAAGCATTATTTCACCAATCTTATTTGCTAAGCTATTCCGTAACCCATCGTCAGAAAACCCAACGGTTCGGGTCAAACTGATTGGAGCAAACCAGCTTACTTTACCTGTGACAAAAGAGCTTAGCCCATATGTATATGATGTTACATTGTTTCATCCAGTACAGGAAAAAGTGGAAGATGAAACATCAAGTTCACTATTTGATATTGTTGAAATTGAAAGCTATGATATAGGAGAACTAAAGAAGCAAGATGTATTTGATACAGACATTCTTGTTGTGACATCTGGAAATGAGGAACGAAATGCAGATATTGCTCTTTATGCGAAAGAGATAGGTATTGAGCGTGTTATTGCGCGAATTGAAACGCCAACTTTACAAGACAAAGTACGCGAACACGATGTTGATGTTTTTTCAGTATTAACTTCAACAACGTCGTTAATGAAAGCTCTTATCGAGTCACCAAGCTTAATTGGGATTTTAACAAATAGAGATACAGCTCTTTATCAAATTGACGTTCATAATCCAAAGTATATGAACATTCCACTTCGAAAATTTCCGTTTACAGGAGATGTGATTTTTGTTCGGATTTTTAGGGGGAACGAGTCCCTTATTCCTCATGGAGACACTGAACTATTAAGAGATGATCAGATTATTGTAACGGGTTCTACAGAGTACGTAGAAGAATTAAAGCGAACATTGCAGTTTGGAAAAAGTCATTCAATCGAGAAGCCTGAACTTTAAGTTCAGGCTTTTTTTTTGATAAGCATTTGTTGAGAAGTGATAATGTGGTATACTGAAGATGATATTAGTACCTGATACTAATACTAACAATAAAAATGTGAGGAGAATCTTCAATGAAAAGTTTATCCTTAGAAGGCCGTACATACGTAGTGATGGGGGTTGCTAATAAACGAAGCATTGCTTGGGCTATTGCACGTTCTTTACACGAAGCAGGTGCTCGCCTAGTTTTTACATATGCAGGAGAACGTCTTGAAAAGAATGTTCAAGACTTAGCTTCTTCTTTAGAAGGAGCAAATTCACTTGTATTACCTTGTGATGTAACAAATGACGAGGAAGTTGAAAAATGTTTTGCACAAATTAAAGAAGAAGTTGGAACAATTCACGGAATTGCTCACTGTATCGCATTTGCAAACAAAGAAGAGTTACAAGGTGAATACATGAACACAACGCGCGAGGGATTCCTGCTTGCGCATAACATTAGTTCTTATTCATTAACAGCTGTTGCAAAAGCAAGCAAAGATCTCATGACAGAGGGTGGCAGCATTGTTACACTAACTTATTTAGGTGGAGAACGCGTTGTCCAAAACTACAATGTAATGGGCGTTGCCAAAGCTTCTCTTGATGCAAGTGTGAAATATTTGGCATCTGATCTTGGTCAGCATGGAATTCGCGTAAATGCTGTTTCAGCAGGTCCAATTCGCACGCTTTCTGCAAAAGGAATTAGCGATTTCAACTCTATTTTAAAAGATATTGAAGAGCGTTCACCACTTCGTCGCACAACAAACCCTGAAGAAGTTGGGGATACAGCATTATTCTTATTCAGCGACCTTGCACGCGGAATTACTGGAGAAACAATTCACGTTGATTCTGGTTTCCATAGCATGGCACGATAACTAAAAAATCAGCTTTTCATTATGAAAAGCTGATTTTTTTTTATGTTTTTTAGAGAAACGAACAAACTTTGCTCCCTTACAGCATACATTTTTAAAAGAATGTCGCAATTTTAAGTGAACGTCAGCATGGAAGGGGAGAAGAGTTTGAAAAAGTTTAATAATGAAGGGGAAAACACGCCGCTTATGTATATTGTCCAACCAGAGACGATAGAAAAGCCAAAGCGATCGATGCAATCTGTGTACCAAAACTCATTTTTTAAGAAAGTGAAGAAAACAAGAGATGAACGTCAAAAAGTAGCATCGCTTTCAAAAGCGCTTGAAGTAGTCCAAAATCCTTTAGCAGAAAAAGAAAAAGAAAAAGAGAAAAAAGAAAATAAAATGTTTCAGAAGATGAGTATTGAGGAAAAAGCGGCTTTTTTAGCTGATTTTCCACCACACCTCTCACAGCCTGTTTGCCAAGTAGAAACAAAAGAACGAACTTATAGTGGCACAATTGTGAAAGTAGAAGATGAGACTCTTTACATGATTAATCCAGCTAAAACAGAACAAACTGTTGTTCCTACAAGTGGGGTAAAAGATATTACCATTTTAAAAATATAGGAATCTTAATTGAGCTAAACACAATGTCTAGACTATGAAAGGAAGGCAAAAACTTTTATGACGTGGATGACTTTGCTACTGCTCGTTCTTGCTACATTTCGTCTAACACGACTCATTGTTTTTGATAAGATTACCTCCTTTATTCGTCGTCCCTTTCATGAAATTGTAGAAGAAACACTTGAAGATGGTTCTGTAACTACGTATATAAAAATGAAAGGAACAGGTCTGAGAAGGTGGATTGGGGAACTGTTAAGCTGTTATTGGTGCACAGGAATGTGGTGTGCTATTGGTCTTTATGTACTTTATTCAATATATCCAGATATTTCATTTCCGTTTCTCTTTGTGCTTGCGATTGCAGGTGTAGCTGGAATTATTGAATCCTTTGTAGAATAAAAAACAAGGTGTGGTCTTGAACCACACCTTGTTTTTCTAAGATGAGAAGTTGAATATCGCCTTATTTAAGAAGGGAACACCTTCTTTGAACTCAGCTGTGTATGCATATCCTTCTAAAATAAAAGACGAAAGACTAGAACTAAGAGTTAGTTGAAAAGAATCAAAGGTAACAGATTCTCCTGGAGGAATTTCATGCGTTTTTAAAGGTTTCAACCAATACTCTCCATTTTTTTGAACGCGTTCTTTCCAATCCTTTACAGCGTATTCCCATCCTTCTGAGTTTTGTTCTGAAAGACCAGGTTCTTCTTTATGAGATGAATCTCGAATTTTCCCGCTTATAATACACTTTGGTTCACTTACTTTTAAACATAAAAGGGGAGCGTGGACTGTATCCTCCGTTTCATTTTTAATAACAGCATTTCCAATGAGTGTTACATCTTCTTCTTCTCCGGCCGGAATAATTGATGAGTACATAAAATAACATTTCAAAGTTGCGAGAGTGGCTTTAGGAGAAGAGAGAATTCTTTCTGCCTGCAAGCGTTCATTAATCATTTTTTGTTCAGAAAGCTCATTTTTTAATAGAGAAAGTTCTTTTTTTAAGACTTCTGTCTGTCCGTCGTCTAATGAATGAATAGGTGGAATATATTTCTTTTTCCAAAATGCTACATTTGCTCGTTCTGTTTCAAGATCTTGCTCGTACTTTTTTATTGTATGTTCCAATCGATCAATTTCAGATTTATAGTGAATAAGTTTCTGTTGTAACTGTATAGATTGATTAGAAGATGAAGCTGTTTTTTTACCCATCGTTTTACCTCCTCTTTTTATATGTATGAAGATACGAAGATAGATTTGTCAATATTCTAAAAAACTCTCTGCTTTATAAGAAAAAGGCAATTGGAGGGGGCCAATCGCCTGTTGACACATCACTTATTGAGGAAAGAGAGGAGAAAAAATCTCCTCTTATTCATATAGAGAGTAGCCAGGGAAAATCTCTGGGCACTGTGGCGGAGCCTGTTTTACAGGGCAAGATCCGTTTGTAACAATGTCGATATCTGGACGTGGATCACAGAACTTTCCTTCAACTTCAATTTTTACATATGCTTCCATTTGGATGTCTAAGCAAAGTGTTAAGCATACATCAAGCTGTTGGAAGCAGTTATGTGGGTTGCTGATAATTGATGCGTGACAGTCAGCAAACGTAACATGACCTACAAGTTCTGTTCCTTCTGGAGCGCATAAGAAGAATGTTTGAATTGTTGCAAAAGGCTGTGGAGCTGAGTAGCAAAGATCTCCATCTTCATCCAGAATACGAACAACATAATAACCTCTTACAAGTACTTTAACTCTTTGAAGTGTTACACACTCTCCATCTGGAAGTGTAACTGTTACTTCAGGACGACCGCCTGATTGAATAATTTCTGTAATTTCTAATCCTTCTTCGCAGTTGTAGTCAACTGGATTACCAGAAGAATCTGTAATCATACAAGATGCTTCACAAGTTTCTGATAAGAAATCAAGTTCATACGGATCTGTATCTCCTGGTAAGTCGAAATGAAAATCAAAGTCTAAGTTGTCAAATCCATGTTTCCCCATATGACAAGAAACAGGTAATTCAATTTCGCGATTAACCCAATCGTAGACTTTTGGCACGCGGATGCATAGTCTCTCTTTAATAGGTTCCATCGTTTTACCTCCTATAAATAATTGTCCTCGCTCTCATCCCTGAAACACGTTTAGGACTAATACATAGTATGAAGAATGCTCTGTTATGTTCCTTAACGATAGCGGAATTTCGTGGGTAAAAGCGGAATTATTTGCTCAGTGACAGCATATTCATAAATGACAAAAGTGTTAGTGTTCTTTTGAAATTATTTTAGATTTTTCGTCAAGATGGATAAATGTTCTGTGCGCTTATATGAGAGTTCATCAAAGACAGCAAGGAGTGTATGACAGTGTCTCAAACAAAACCAACATATGAACAGCTAAAAGGCTATCTACAGCGAATGAGGGCAGAGCTTGAATTTTATAAAAGTGAATACAATAAGAATCGTTTGAAAACGTTGAACTTACATGATATTGAAGAAGAATTAGCGGAGCAGTGGCTTGAGGAAAAAGAGCAAATTATGCTTGAAAAAGAGCAAATTATACTTGAAAAAGAAAAATGGCGTGAAAGAGCCGAGGAACTAAGTGAAAAAATTGAAATGGTTGAAAAAGAGAAAGAAGAAGAACTTCTTAAACGTCAAAAAGAAGAAACAGCTAAGCTGAAAGAGCAAGTTGCTATTCTAGAAAAGAAAGTGCACGATCAGAAGCCTGCTGACCAATCTTCTAATGTAAAGAACTATGATAATGATTGGTTTATGCGTAATTTAAAAGAGCAAAATTTCTATAAAGAGAAGCGAAGACCAAGAAAATAAGGTAAACATCCTATCAACAGAGAACGTCTTGAAGAATATAGTAAAGAGAGAGTTTCATATTGTTTTTCATACTCGTGCTAGTAAACGAAAGCATGACAGTAGAAAAGAGGTGAATTAAACATGCAATATCCTCAATATCCTCAAAACGGTCATGTCTATTATCCTTCATCACATAAGCATCTGCAAAAGAAACCCAAGCTTTATGCAAACAAACAACAAGTTAAAGACTGTGGATGTGGAAAGAAGTTAAAAGTAGATCCAAAACGTTAATCACGAGATTATACGAAAGAAAGGGCAATGTATTATTGCCCTTTTTTCTTTTGATGAATAAAGATGAAAGTGTGAGGTGAAAGGAATGAGTGATTTCTTAGAGGAGCTTGAAACTTTTTTTGAGAACTTCCATAGTAACAAAATGGAGAAAGAAGAAGAGCAAATACAGAAACTAGAAAGATATGTAGAGAAGATGGAACACGAGAAAAAAATGCATGACATTGAAAAAAGTGAAGAAGCGTTTGGGAAATATGAGATGAATGATCCTTTTGGAAAATAAAAAAAGAAAAACGACATGCGCCCATACCAAATGTACTCCTTCAACATATCGTGTTAAGGAATAAGGAAAGAGGAGGTGTAAAGATATGGGCTTTGGATATGGTGGTTACGGTTGTGGCGGCTATAGTTACGGCGGTGGCGGCTACGGTTATGGTGGCGGCTACGGTGGCGGCTTTGCGCTAATCGTTGTATTGTTCATTCTATTAATTATCGTTGGTGCTGCTTTTTGTCACTAAACAGAACTTTGGAACACTTCCCTCCTAAACAATACTGTATGTTAAAGAGTGCGAGTAAACTTTTACTCGCACTTTCTTTTTCACCAATTCTTCTTTAATTTCATACGATATATTACTGTGATAAGGAGGTATCATGATGGATAACAATCTCTTTAAAAACATTGAAAAGAAAACAGGCGTAAATATGAAAGACGTATTTGAACTTGCTAACTCTGTGCAAGGAGCAAACTTCAAAGATGAAAAAACAGTACGCAATCTTGTGCGCCGCGTTTCACAAATTGCAAACAAACCTGTACCAAAAGAAAAAGAAGATAAAATTGTTAAAGCGATTACAGATAACGGTCAATCACTTGATTTTGGAACAATCGCGAAAATGATTAATAAAAAATAAAACCCCATCTTAAAGATGGGGTTCTTTTTTAAAATAAACCTTTGAGGAAGCGGGATGGATGGGCTTTCTTTCCTCTACGGTGTTCTGGTATCGACAGAAAAAGAGATTGTTTAGCTCGTGTCATCGCTACATAAAGAAGTCTTCTTTCTTCTTCAAGGGGGGCCTCGTCCCCATTTCGATAGGCATCAAGAGCATAGTCATGAGGGAGAGCTCCATCAACAACTCCTAATATATATACATGGTTATATTCAAGGCCTTTTGCACGGTGAATAGTTGTAAGTGTAATCGAAGAAGGAAATGTTTTGCTAAGTTTCTTCATTTCTTCATTCATTGCTTTCATGTGATCAGCATGTTCTATAAATTGTTTTACAGTGTTAAATTTTCTCGCTACAATTTTTAAATCCCGAATATCATCAGAACCTTTTTCAATAGCATTTCCTTCATTGCCACGCTTTTTTACAAACTGATTAAAGCCCATTTCTTTTTCAATAATATCAATTGCTCCAAGAGGAGAACGATTTTTTAATGTCGAAAACAGTGGAACAAGCTTCATAAGCTTTCGTTTTTGAAAACTTTGAAGGTTTGTTAAATGGCCAAGCGCTTCTACATATGAACAATCATGCAAAATGCTCAATGCTTTTACATCATTCAAAGCAGAAGCTTTTAAAAATAAAGCAGGTAAAAGTTGCCCTAAAGCTTCCTGGTCGTTCTCATTTATACTCAATCGTAAGAAGGCAAGCATTGCTTTGATCATACGTCTGTTATAGAAAGAATCTGCACCATAATCAATTGAAAAAGGTAAATTAGAAGATGACAGTCGCTCAAAGAGAGCTCTTGACATCGTATGTGTGCGATATAGAATGGCAAAATCACTAGGATCTGCTCCCTGTTCAATCTTTTCTTTAATATCCGTTACGATCATTGTTGCTTCTTCTTCTTCATCATAAGGAGAAAAGGAGAGCGGAGTGAACTCATTTTCAAACTGAGCGCGCATTTTTTTAGTATAGCGATCTTTGTTTCGCTTAATAACCGCATTTGCTCCGTCCACAATAGCATGACTTGAACGATAGTTTTCACTAAGTGTAACAATCTGGGTGTCGTCATTGTCATTGCTAAAGTTTCGAATAAAACTTGGATTGCTTCCACGAAACGCATAAATGGATTGATCATCATCGCCAACAACACAGATATTTTGAGATTTTGCACTTAAAAGCTTCATGATTTCGTATTGCACAAGATTAATATCTTGAAATTCATCAACTAGAAAGTAGTGAAAACGGTCTTGATAATAAGCACGAATTTCTTCATTTTCTTTTAAAAGCTCATAGCAACCTAGAAGCATGTCATCAAAATCAAACATTCCTTGCTCTATTCGCATTTCTTCATAGCGTCTGTAAAGATATTGAACATCTTTTTCCCATTGATTCTCAGGCTTAACATCACTCGGTAAGATGAGGGTGTTTTTCCAATAGCTTATTTCGTTTAAAGCTTGGTCAAAAGGAAACTGTTCTTCTTCAATATCAAGCTCTCGTGCTGCTGTTTTTACAAACTTTTCGCGCTGCCATTCCCACTTCATTAGACGGTCATTTCGCCACTCTTGTGGCTTATGATAGCTTAATATTCTGTAAAAAATGCTGTGAAATGTTCCAACTACCATCTTTCCTATCATGGAGGACTGAATCCCCTCATATGAACGAAGACGCTCTTTCATCTCTTGAGCTGCTTTTGTTGTAAAAGTTACAAGCATAATGGAAGAGGGATCTACTTTCTTCTCCACGAGCAGGTAGGCAGCACGCGCTGTGAGAACTCGTGTTTTTCCACTTCCAGCTCCAGCCAAAACAAGCAATGGCCCCTCTGTCTTTTTTACTGCTTCTTCCTGCTGTATATCAAGAGACAACCCAGCATAATTAATAACCGTGCCTCTCCGTGTTTTGAAGGAACTTTGAGAAACAAGCGCTTTTGTTTTTGTAAAAGGCACATCAACAGTTGCTGTATTGCCACTAATTGCTCTACTTGTAGGTAAGCGAAATCCAGCACTTTCACGGTAGGCAGGTTTTGTTTCTTTTACAACCTTTTTTTGCGCCTTTTCTTCTATGCTTTTTATGCATTCAGGACGTTCATAAGGTTTTAAAGCATGATAAAAATAAGGTTTTTTTTCCATCCCTATATAAAGCTTTACACTTTCATGACAGTGAGCGCATGTAACGAGTCCACGCTGACTTTCTTGATACAAAGATTGATAAAGCTCTCTTTTCATTGTTGAAAGTGAAATCATTTCATTTTGATAAATGGCTTGATTCATGAAATAGTCTCCTCACTTTGCACTTATCTAAACATTATAATCAAACTTCATCATATCAGAATGGAAAGGAGAACGAAAGAATAACAGTATTTTGAGAGGATTAGAAGGAAACAAATGAAGGCAAATAATAGGAAATAATAGGAGGGAGAAAGAGTGGGATATATTTTACCAATTGAAAATTACACGTACCTTCAATACATTAATAGAACAGTAAAAGGTTATAAGGGCGGAGCAGTGCATAAAATAGTTCCAACACAAGCTTTATACGGAAGTAATGAAAGATTTCAAAAAGAAGAAATAGAAATGAGAAGGCAAAAGAATATGCAAATAAAAAAGACGATAAGTGAAATAACTGGAAAAGGAAAGTTCTTTAACGATCTTGTGTAAAGAGGGGAACTTCAAATTCACTTTAAAGAATATTTAAGGAAAATATTTACTTTTTATAGTAACTAATACTTGTAATTAACATCGAAAACATATTATCATATAGGGTGTTACTAGTAACATGACATTTTGTGGAATTTAAGATGTAGTTTGATAAGAGTAAGGAGATTTTGCAATGAAAAGCGTACATAATCTTTTTTATTATTTTGTTCAGAGTTTTAAAGTTTCAGCAGCATTGTTTGTTTTTGTAGGAGCTCTTTTTATGTTTAAAATTAAAAAAGCACGGTAGAATCCTTGTAAGATTAGGGATTCTACCGTGCCTTCTTTTTTAATTGATGTTATTCATGTCCAAAACGAAATGTTTCATAAACCGTCCATGAACCATTATCAAGTTGGTAAAGAAGATGAAAACGATCAATAACTTCTTTATGATTAATATCAACAAGTTTAAGTTGACTGTATACATCAAGATGTTCATCATCTGATAGGTTTTGCCCAATTGTAATGTGAGGAATATAGGAATATTCTACTTCTTGAGCAAGAGGTCCGCTATGAAGGTGCTCATATAGCGTTTTTAAATCATCATTTTTTTCAACTTTTAAATAAACTGTATTATTTGCAGGAGAAAAAGAACTAACTTTAGTGACATTAATAGTGATTGGCTTGAGTTTATGAGCGATATCACGAAATGTAGGAATTAACGTCTCAATCTCATCATTAGACGTTTCAAATTGTTCTTTAACTGTAATATGTGGCGGGATTAGAGCATATCTAGAATCATAGCGTTTTCGATAAGAGTTTGCAGTATCCTGTAATTTTTTTGATGGAAATAAAACAACTCCGTATTTCATCATACAGTCCCTCCTTAAATTGTATAAAGATGCAGTTTCTTGTTAATTATAGCAAATTTCTGAAAAACATTATATTCTCAAAAGTATGGTAGTTAACTTAACATAACATTTTTCTTAAAGCGCGAGGTATATCTTTCTGCCAATATCTCCACGTATGATTTCCTTCCATCTCTTCATAAAAGTAAGAAAATCCTTTTGTAGTAAGAAGTTGATAAAGTTCTCTGTTAGGTGTTAGGAAGTCAGCAATTTTCTTGTCCGTTGTCTTAACTTCTGTCTCCTGAAGACCAATTGTATGATAAATATGTAAGGCATTTGGAGAAGCAAAGTCTGCAACTTTATTTAGAAGCGTTTCATTCACAAGCGGTGACTGAGCCACAACTTTATTAAATGTGTGAGGATATTGAAGTGCTGTTAATAACGAAACTGTTCCACCTAACGAATCTCCAATAAGTGTTCTTGTTCCTCCCATTTTATGAGTTGGAAGAAGGTCGTCTAAATAAGAAAGGAGTTCATGAGCTAAAAATCGAACGTATTGTTCAACTTTTTCCCCGTCAGGATGATACATTTTGCGTCGCTCATCTACTGATTTATAAGGAATACCTACTGCAATTGTTGGTTCAATTTCCTCTTCCTCAGACAATTCATCAAGCGCCCGTGATAGCTTTCCAAACATAAAATAATCTTTCCCATCTTGAGCAATTAATAAGGAATATTTATAAAGTGGAGAATATGTTTTTGGAAGATATAAAAGCAGCGTCATTTCTTCCTGAAGTTCTTCACTATAAAACGTTAGTTCCTCAATCTTTCCAGGGCGATAATCCATTAAAAATCCTCCAAACTTGAAAGCGTTACCTTTATTTTATCACAGGAAAAGCAGCGGGGGAAAGCGGTGTGTGCTGTTTTTCGTTTGTCCTTCTGTCGTATTCTTTTCACTCTCTTTTTCACATGATACAATAAAAAAGAACACCTTACTGCGTTCATAAGAGGAGGAACTACATAGTGGAAAAAAAACCTTTTGTTTCAAGCAAAGAAATTACAGAAGCAACCTTCAATTTATTAAAAGAACGTGGCGTCACTGTTGTGGATATAGCCAAAATTGTTTTTGAAATGCAAAAGCCCTACAATGATAAGCTAACAATCGAAGAATGCGTTACAAGTGTTGAAAGAGTCCTTACAAAAAGAGAAATTCAGCATGCTATCCTTGTTGGAGTTGAGCTTGATAAGCTTGCTGAAAAGGGGATGTTATCAGAGCCGCTTCAAACGATTGTAGAACAAGATGAGGGGCTGTTTGGCGTTGATGAAACAATTGCTTTTGGTGCCACATTAACATATGGAAGTATTGGTGTTACAACATTTGGTCATCTTGATAAGTGTAAAATTGGTATTATTAATAAACTTGATACAGATAAAAAGAGAGGCGTTAATACGTTTCTTGATGATCTTGTCGCAAGCGTTGCGGCAAGTGCAGCAAGTCGTCTTGCTCATAAACAACGTGATTTGCTTGAAGAAGAACAAGAAAGAGTTAATTAATAAAAAGATCATCCTAATTTTGTTAGGATGATCTTTTTATTAATGGAGTTCATAAGCCATTAATTTTCCAATCTCTTTCATGCCAAGGCGGTTATAAAAAGCAACAGCATTTTGATTAAATGACCATACATTAAGATGAATTGTCTTTGCTTTATTTTGTATAGCCCATTTCTTTACTTCCTCAAACAGTTTACGTCCAATGCCGCTCTTTTGATGAGAAGTATCAACGCCCAAGTAGTACATATAAGCAGCACGCGAACTAGAACGTCCAATTCCAGAACTAGTTGCCGTAAGTTCAGTTATTGAATATCCAATAAGTTTTCCATGCTCTTCAGCCACCAGTATGTGAAAGTTAGAACCATGAATCATTGTTTGATAATCAGGGTAGGGGATGACTGTCCGCGATATTGAAAAAAGCTCTGGAAGTGCGTTAGCATGCATGCGCTGTGACTCAAATAAAAGCGTGTTTAGGGCTCTAAAGTCCCTAAGTGTTGCTTTTCGAAAGTTCATAACTGTCTCCTCTCCATGTTCATCCCAAGATAAAACAGTATATGAGCAAAAGCCAAATAGGGTGTTAAGTTTATAAAGAAGAGGAAGGAATATGAAAGTAAGTTTGTAAAATATGAAAAAACTGATCTTCTTTGAATGTTTTTTTTGTTTTGGTTTCTTCATGCGCGATTGTTAGCGTATTGTCAGAGAGTGTTACACGTCCTCTTGGCGTAGCGATTGTTACAATTCTGCGACCTGTAAAAGGAGAAATAGGAGACGTTTGAGTAAAAATACAGGCCTCTTTAAAGGAATCTGTAGCTTTTTCTTCTGTAGAAAAGAGATATTTTGTTATCCATTTTCCATTCAGCTTTTTTTGTAAGCAAAATTGGTGTTGAGATTGGAAAATTCGGTGTGTTCCACTAACGTCACGGACCATTTCACCTGAAAGAGGTAGAGGCTGACGCACTGAATCTCCAAATCCAACATCAACAAGATATTCTTTTCCATTAAGAAGAACGAGCGTTGTAGCATGGCTTTCTTCTCTAAATGCTTTCCCTTGTTCATCTTGAACAGTAGCGCTAAGAAGTTTTGCTTGAAATCCGATTTCTTGTAAAAAAGCACAAAAGAGACTGTTTAGCTCATAGCAAAACCCACCACGATTTTTCTCAATGATTTTATGAAAAAGAACATCTTCATTTAACACAATCTCTTTTTTATAGACAACATCTAAATTTTCAAACGGAATATGAAAAAGATGCTGTTGTTGTAAATAAGTTAGATAAACGAGCGTGCGCTCTTGTTTAAATACGGCATGAATTCTCTCTAAATAGCGTTCAATATTCATACAAAAGCCCCCTTTTGTTAACAGCCGTTCTTTTATAAGAATATCAAATACTGACTAATTTTGTCATATAAAAAAGGAACAGAGAAGGGCTCTGTTCCTTTTTATCTCTTTTCTTCATAGGCAATCAATACAATATGCTCATTTAAAGAAGAAGCAATTTCTTGTTCAAGCTGCTGAATCTTTTCAAGATGCTCTTCTGATAATTCTGCAACTGGGTAACCTTCATAGTTTTTGTCCATTTTAATCCCTCGTTTTCTAAAGTAAGAAAGCCATTTATTAGAATATCCGAGGTGCTAATTTTTATCCGGAATTTTTTGTATAAAAATAAGGAAACTGTACAGTCTATGAAATGGATAAACATAACAACATGGAGGTTTTTACAATGAAAAAAGGGCTTTTAATTCTCGCGGCATCTCTACTCGCAAGTTTTGGCCTTACTGCTTGTAACAATGGCGGAAATGACGATAATAACCAGCAGGAAGAAAACGATGTGACCGATGATAATGGCACAGACAATGAGAATAATGATGAAAACATGGATGAGAACATGGATAATGAAGATATGAATAATGAAGATACGAACATCACAGATGACAATACAGACAATGATAATGATGGTAATACAAATGATGTAGACGACAATGACAATGTTGACGATGATGCAAATATTAATGACGACGGTGCTGATAACAATGATGATCCAAATTACAGCGGTGACGAGAATAAAAAAGAAGATAATAACAAGTAAGAAAAAAAGGCTGACTAATAATCAGCCCTTTTTCTTTTTCGGACTGCTTCCTACTTTATGAGCGACTTATAAAAAGGTTGACAATAAAGGAAGCAATCCATAGAATTAAGACTATACTATGTTGATCTGATAGTTCAGCGGGAGAACACTACCTTGACAGGGTAGGGGTCGGGGGTTCGAATCCCTCTCAGGTCATTACAAAAAGCGTATTCTCAAATTGAGAATACGCTTTTTTATTATGAGAAAGAAAACCTAGAATAGGCTCAAGGTTCCAAAAAGCCTTTAGGCTATGAATGTCTTTCTTCTATATCATTAAATTGAAGAAGAAACATCTATTGAGAAGCTTCTTTCACTGCCCTCATTTGATGACTAATATTCATGTCTTTGTCTGAACGTTCTTCAATTCTAAGGTTCGTTACGACACGGTTAGCGTTCTGCTTTAGCGAATGTTTATGAATATCCTTAGCTACTTCCATTACCTGATCGATCTCACCTTCAATTACCGTAGATGATGGGCCAATGTGATAGTTTAAGCCCTTGTCTTTAATTAACTTAACTGCATCTGTGACATACTCCTTATAACTTGTGCTTTCTGTTCCAACAGGGGTGACACTTATTTCAAGTAATGTGGTCATTTCTTGTTCCTCCTTTTCTTCTCGACTGTTATTCATTCTTTTACCGATTTTGGACTGAATGAAACATGTTAAAAGAACAGGGGAATACAGGGGATTGATCCTTTTTTTTAAAGCAGTCTATTTTGTTTGCTATTATCAATAAGGAATTTACTCAATCATCTTTTTAACGTCACATGAGCATACCTTTTAGAGTATTTACGACTATGGTATTGTTAAAGGAGGTCGTCTAGGCAAATTATGATGAATAGGTCAGCAAGGGGGAATAGAAAATGGGAAAATTAGCTGTCATCTTTGATATGGATGGTGTCATTATTGATAGTGAACCAATTTACCGGAGTTGGAACAAGGATGTATTCAAGAAACTGAAGATTCAGGTGGACGAGGAGACCCAACTTAGTTTTGTGGGAGGAACAGCTAAAAGAAAGTGGACAATATTAAAAGACAAATATTTATTATCGCCAAGTGTAGAAGAGCTGATTTGTTTGCAAAATGAGATATTCTCACAGAAAGAATGGGCTTTTAAATCATTGTTATTTCCTGAAGTTTTGCCACTTTTACAAGAGTTAAAAGAACACAGTATTCCTACTGCATTAGCCTCTTCCTCTAATAAGAAAAAAATATCAGATGTATTAGACCAATGTGAATTAAGATCCTATTTTGATGAGGTGATAAGTGGAGAAGACTTCGAAAGAGGGAAGCCAGATCCAGATATCTTTCTCCATGCTGCTGAAAAACTTGGAGTTCCAACATCAAATTGTGTAGTTATAGAGGATTCGTACAATGGTTTAACAGCTGCTAAAAGAGCTGGTATGCATTGCGTTGGCGTTAGGCATAAAGAAATTTATATGAATTTATCACAGGCAGATAGGACTGTAGGTTCCTTAGGTGAGATACATATAGAAGACTTAAAAGAGCTTTCTAAAAGGTGAGAGTTACAAAATAACATTCACCATTAAAAAAAGCGTAAGGTGCCAATATGACAAAGATAAGCCAGCTAAAAGGTTGTTCTGCAGCCTTATGAAGGGATTGTCTAAACCTGAGAGCCCTTGGCGTCTAGATGTAAACACAAAACGAAGCTCAAAAACTTATATTTCTTATATTTTGAAAAAGGACGGTGATTTCTTAAAATCACTGTCCTTTTTCGTGTATTCCTTTATGAAAGGAGAGTGGAATTAACATCGGTATGGAATTTCCGTTCTAAGGAAAGCTATTGTAAAGGGCCTTCGTTCCTTCTTGATAAGGAGGTTTGAGTATGCTGTCCTATTGGTGAAATTAATCAAACTTAATAAAATGTACTCCTTCACGGAATAAAATGGTATAACAAACATTATAACGTTATATTTACTTTGTTGATTTTCTATGCTAATCTAAATGTGTGAAAAAGAAATATGAATGTAACTCATTCTGAAAACGTATTCAAATAGATTTGAAGAAAAGGTGAAATGAATGAAAAAGCGATTCGTATTACGTAACGTGAAACGTGTGAGTGGAGAGGCAATTGATATCGTTATCAAAGACGGTAAAATTGCTGAAGTGACAAAGGCTGGGAATGGACATGGACAGCTAGTATTTGACTACTCAGGTGTGTACGTATCAAGTGGTTGGATTGATTTACATGTCCACGCATTTCCTGAGTTTGATCCATATGGTGATGAAATTGATGAAATAGGTGTGAAACAAGGTGTAACAACAATTGTTGATGCTGGAAGTTGTGGGGCAGACCGAATTGCTGATTTGGTTGCGAGCAGAGAACAAGCCAAAACAAACTTGTTTGCTTTTCTGAATATCTCCCGAATTGGCTTAAAACGTGTTGATGAGTTATCAAATATGGAATGGATAGATAAAGAGAAGGTCATACAGGCTGCTAAAAAGTATCAAGATGTCATTGTTGGACTAAAGGCGCGTATTAGCAGCAGTGTTGTCCGTGATAGTGGGGTTGAACCATTGCGTGTTGCAAGAACAATTTCTCACAAAACATCTTTGCCATTAATGGTTCACATCGGTTCTGCACCGCCACGTATTGAAGAGGTTATCCCACTCTTAGAAAGAAATGACGTTATTACTCACTATCTTAATGGGAAAGAAAATAACCTTTTCAGTGATAAAGGAGAACCACTTCAAGTGTTAATTGATGCAATTGAACGTGGTGTACATTTGGATGTGGGGCATGGGACAGCAAGCTTTTCGTTTAAGGTTGCTGAAGCCGCAAAACAACATCATATCGGTTTGAATACAATTAGCACAGACATCTACCGTGGAAATCGTTTAAATGGTCCCGTATATAGTATGGCAAATGTTCTCTCGAAATTTCTTTACCTCGGATACTCACTTGAAGAGGTGATCGCAGCAGTGACTACCCATGCGGCCAACTGGCTTAAAAAACCAGAACTTGGGCGAATTAAAGTTGGAGACATTGCAAACTTAACGCTATTTACAGTTCAAAATAATCCGATTACATTGATTGATTCTGAAGAAGACAAGCGTGTAGCAGAAAGAACAATAGAAACAAAAGGAGTTGTTGCAAATGGTGAACTCATTGAATGCTAAATATGGACTTAAACGTGTAATTAATGCAAGTGGACGAATGAGTATCCTTGGCGTGTCGGCCCCAACAGATACAGTCATGGATGCAATGAAACAAGGCGGACAAAATTATGTAGAGATTGCCGATTTAGTTGATAAAGCAGGTGATCATATCGCAAGAATTCTCGATTCAGAGGCGGCTGTTGTTGTTAATTCAGCATCAAGTGGAATTGCTCTTTCTGTTGCAGCACTTGTGACTCAAGGAAATCGCCGCAAAAGTGAACGTCTGCACCAAGAAGAGCTTTCTAAAAATGAAATCATCATGCTGAAAGGACATAATGTCCAATATGGAGCCCCTGTTGAAACGATGATTTATTTGGGCGGTGGCAAGTTAATTGAAGTGGGCTATGCTAATGAAGGTAAAGCAGAACATATCGAAGATGCTATTTCTGAAAACACAGCAGCCATTCTTTATGTGAAATCTCACCATGCTGTTCAAAAAAATATGATTTCAGTTGAAGAGTCATGGGAAGTTGCCAAGCGTAATGATGTTCCACTTATCGTGGATGCGGCAGCAGAAGAAGATATTCAAAAGTATGTGAAATACTCGGATCTTGCCATTTACAGTGGTTCAAAAGCTATTGAAGGACCAACTTCAGGAATTGTTGGTGGTAAGCGAAACTATATTGAATGGTTAAAAGTACAATTGCATTGTATTGGAAGAAGTATGAAAGTTGGTAAAGAAACCACCTTTGGTTTACTTCAAGCCCTTGATGAATACGGTGACAAAGAAGACAAAAGTGAACAAGAAAAAGAAACGTTACAAACGTTGATGTCATTAGAAGAAATTGAAGGTGTCCAAGTTACGATTGTTCAGGATGAAGCAGGTCGAGCTATATTCCGTGCTCGTATTCAAATTAATCCAGAACAAACAAACACAACAGCAAAAGAAGTTGTGAAAGGGTTGCGTGAAGGAGACATTGCCATTTACACACGTGATTATGGTGTAAGACAAGGTTATTTCGATATCGATCCACGTCCACTTCAAGGTGATGATATCCATGTGATTGAATCTCAAATACGTGAATTATTAGGAGGAAAATAATATGTCAACAATTACAGAACGTTTTTATAAGGAACGTGTTGCTTTAAATGTATTAGCAAATAGTGTAGAGAATGCCAAAGAAGTATTTGAAGCAGCCGAAGGACATGTCTTAGTTGGTGTTCTTTCGAAAGACTATCCAACGGTAGAAGAAGCAGTAGCAGCAATGAAGAAATATGGAGAAGAGATTGAAGAAGCGGTATCAATTGGGTTAGGGGCTGGTGACAATCGTCAAGCTGCTGTCGTAGCAGAGATTGCAAAACACTATCCCGGAAGTCATATCAACCAAGTATTTCCTGCTGTTGGCGCAACACGTGCTAATCTTGGTGAAAAGGATAGCTGGATTAATAGTCTAGTTTCCCCAACAGGACGTGTTGGTTATGTAAATATTTCAACAGGACCTGTAAGCGCTGCACAGGATGAACAGGCAATTGTACCTGTTAAAACAGCAATTGCTCTTGTTCGCGATATGGGCGGGAATGCATTAAAATACTTCCCAATGAAAGGATTAACACATGAGGACGAATTCCGTGCGGTTGCAGTAGCATGCGGTGAAGAAGGATTTGCGTTAGAGCCAACAGGTGGGATCGACAAAGAGAACTTCGAAGCCATTTTACGCATTGCCTTAGAAGCTAACGTGCCGCAAATCATTCCTCATGTGTATTCATCAATTATTGATAAGGAAACAGGCAAAACAAACGTCAAGGATGTCCGTGAATTACTTGGAACAGTAAAGAAATTGGTGGATAACCATGGCTAAGAGAGTGGCTTCTTTTGGAGAAGTTATGATGCGCTTGCAAGTGCCAGGATATGAGTTCCTGTCACAAGCAAGCACATTAAATTATTCTTTCTCTGGTACAGGAGTAAATGTAACCTCAGCTCTAGCGCGTTTTGGCCATACGGGGTATCTTGTGTCTACATTACCAGATAACGCAGTTGGTGATGCGGCCGCATCCTATCTTCAGAAATTAGGGATTAACCAGTTGTTCATCCACCGAAGCGGGGATTATGTTGGAATGTACTTTTTAGAAAATGGATTTGGGGCGCGCCCTAGTCGCGTTACCTATTCCAATCGATTAGAAAGCAGTTTCAATACAGCTTCGGAAGGAACGTATAATTTTGAAGAAATTGCACGTAAAATCGATGTTGTGCATTTTTGCGGAATTACACTTGCGATGAATGATTCTATCCGCCAACATATGAAAACATTCGCGAAAGCGGTGAAAGAGAATGGTGGCACAGTTGTCTTCGATTGTAACTATCGTCCGTCCCTCTGGGGTGAGGACGGATATAAAAAGTCAAAAAGATATTATGAGGAAATGCTAGATTTAGCTGATATCGTCATGATGAACGAAAAAGACGCAATTTTTGTTCTTGGTATGAAAACAGAGAAAGAAGAACGTACAGAACAACTTGTGGAGCTTATTCCAGCCGTTGCAAAAAAGTACAAAATCTCTGTTATAGCGGGGACGCATCGGTCAATTAACGGTGACAATACTCATTCATTACGTGGTTTTATATTTAAGAATCAAACATTCACATTTTCTAAGACCGTCACGTTTTCTGTCTATGATAGAATAGGAGCAGGAGATGCTTATGCAAGTGGTATTATACATGGTGAGATGGAAGGCTTTTCACCAGAAAAAACAGTCGCATTTGCCGCAGCGGCAGGAATGCTTGCGCATACGGTCGTAGGGGATACCCCTATATCATCGGAAGCAGATATATTCCGAGCGATGACAGAATCAGTGGGCGATGTAGAAAGGTAGTGAATGTAACAGTGAACGTATCTCGAAAAAAAGGACCATTATATTTACAAATTAAGAATATCTTAAAGGATCGGATTTTACACGGTGTATATCCTATTAAAACGAATATCCCTTCTGAACCGCAACTGGAGAATGAATTCAATGTCAGTAAAATTACCATTCGAAATGCAATTAAAGAACTTGTTCAAGAAGGGTATCTCGAAAAGAAGAGTGGTAAAGGGACAAAAGTCATTCGCAATACTTCCGCTTCAAAACTTTCTAAAGGGAAACGTTTTACAGAAGTTTTAGTAGAAGAAGGTCATAAGATTCAAAGGCAGTTGTTGCAGGCAGAAGTTGTATGCAATGAAGAGGGAACAGAACCGTACCGATTATTTGGAGAGCATTGTCTTCGTGTTGAACGACTTTATCATCTTGATGATATACCGTATATCCATTATACACATTATGTAACGACACAAATTGAAGGCACTGAACGCTCAGACTTAAATACTCAATCCTTGTACGAAGTGATTGAAGAACAAGATATTTCTTTAGAAAAGTTTCGAGATCAGTTTGCTGTTGCTATTGCTCCTTCTTATGTAGAAGATAGATTACATGTAAAAAGGAAGACACCTTTATTAAAACGATTGCGCTATTCTTATGATGAAATGGGTAATTTGATTGAGTATAGTGAAGGGTACTACAATACGGAAATGCAACATTATGTTGTAAATTATGATGTATAAAGGCAGCGAGAAAATGTAGCACTCTTTTCTCGCCGCTCTTATGAAAGCGTTTACTTAGTGGGGGAGAGAGGGATTGAATATGGATATATATGTATTAACTATTACTTTATTATCTATTGTAATTGTTATTTTAGGAGTATCATGGTGGAAATGGCATGCCTTTATTAGTTTGACTGTTGCAAGCTTATTTTTAGCCATTATGTCGGGATTATCAATGGATAAAATTGTTGGTGCCTATGAAACTGGGGTTGGAAGTGTTTTAGGGCATTTGGTTGGAATTTTAGCATTAGGGACAATTTTAGGGAAAATCATGTCAGATTCAGGTGCTGGAATGCAAGTAGCCGATTTCTTTGTTCGATTGTTTGGAGTGAAGAAATTACCGTGGGCAATGTTATTTTCAGGTTTTATCATCGGAATCCCTGTCTTCTTTGAAGTAGGAATTGTCATCTTATTACCTCTTGTTATTTCTATTCGTAAAACAACAAAACAAAATATTTTGCTAATTGCGATACCTGTTATTGCGGGGCTATCTATTGTACATGGTCTTGTACCCCCACATCCAGGAGCTATGACTGCAATCGGTATTTATAATGCTGATCTCGGAAGAGTCCTTCTTTACTCACTCATTATTGCCCTACCTACAGCTATCATCGCAGGTCCATTGTTTGCAAAATGGGTGCATAAACGAGTGATTCCTGAAGGAGAGCCAGAGTTAGTTCGTGTGAATACAAGTCTACAAAAATTACCAAGTGTAAGAGTTTCATTTTTCGTTATTCTATTACCTGTTCTATTGATGATCTTGTCTGTTGTCGCACCATATATCACAATGCCTAATGTATTGATGAATTTCTTCGTATTTATTGGTAGTCCTGTCATTGCGCTTCTCATCTCTTGTTTCGCGGCCTTCTACCTACTTGGCATGCGTCAGGGGATGGATAAAAACTTCATTAAAAAATTAACAGATGAAAGCTTATTACCAGTTGGCTCAATTATTTTGATTATTGGTGCTGGTGGTGGTTTCAAACAAATTCTTATTGATAGTGGCGTAGGAACAACGATTGCGAATATGTCCGAAAGTTTATCTCTATCTCCCATTGTTTTAGCATTTATGGTAGCCGGATTAATTCGAATTGCAACAGGTTCAGCAACAGTTGCTTTAACAACAGCAGCCGGAATTGTTTCCCCCATTATTGCAAATATGTCAGGTGTGAACTTGGAATTACTTGTTATAGCAACAGGAGCAGGATCACTCATGCTCTCACATGTAAACGATGCTGGTTTTTGGCTAGTAAAAGAATACCTAGGATTAACAGTAAAAGAAACCTTTAAGACATGGACAGTAATGGAGACATTGCTTTCATTTATCGCTTTCGGAGCTGTTTTATTGTTCGATATGTTCATTTAAAGGCAAACTCCTTCTGCAGATCTGTAGAAGGAGTTTGTCTTTATTTTATAAGGGAAAAGTACTTTGATGGACACGTAAATTTGAAGTACAGATGTGAGAGCGGAAAACTTTGGTGGAATGGATATATTAGGGATATAGTCTGAAGGAAGAAACAAGAAGATAATAGAAGACTATATACATAACTAGATTCAATCTGATATAGTCGCAGCCCATCTAGGCCATCGAAATTTCTACATGTTATATCTTCATGAAAAACGGGAACAATAAACATAACGTATATAGAGGAGGAAAAAAACTTGCTACCAGAACAATCATTTCAACCACTTGTTCCAAGATGTAACACTGAATATGAACCATTACGTGATGTGTTTTTATGTGAACCAAAGCATATGACAATTGTCGATGTGATTAACGAAACACAGAAGCATTTTAAAGATGAAAATATTAACGTCGAAAAAGCCATGGCACAGCATAAACAGTTTGTAGATACGTTAAGAAAGTATAATGTAAATGTTCATCTTTTAACTCCTGGTGAAGATCGTCCAGAGCAGGTTTTTGCAAGAGACATCGGCTTTACGATTGGAGGTAAAGTGTTTATTGCTGGTATGAGCAATGATATTCGTTTTGATGAGCAGAAAGTGTTAAAGCAGGAGTTAAAAAGCTTAGGAATCGATTACATAGATTTAAAAGGGACGAACATTGAAGGCGGAGATGTTGTTGTTGATGGAGATCATGTTTTTGTCGGAATTAGTGACCGTACAACAGAAGAAGCAGTAGACGTATTAAGAGGGCATCTGGAAGGCTATGAAGTTGTTCCTATTCCATTTCATCCTAAATATCTCCATTTAGACTGTGTATTTAATATTTTATCTCCAAAGGAAGCTCTTGTATTTAGAGGAGCAATGGAAGAGAAATATGAAACTGTATTAGCGAAACATTATGATTTAATTCATGTTGAAGAAGATGAACAGTTTACGTTGGGAGTGAACGTGCTTTCAATTGGAAACAAAAAGGTCATCAGCTTGCCAATTAATAAGAATACAAATAAAGAATTGAAAAAACGAGGCTATGAAATCATTGAAGTGGATATTACAGAAATTATTAAATCAGGCGGTTCCTTCCGCTGTTGTTCAATGCCTATTATAAGAAAATAAAAGAGCGGCTTTTAAAGCCGCTCTTTTATTTTATGCACTTTTAGAATTACCTTCCTCTTTATTCGTACTATAGAATAGTGTGTTTACAACATCATTTCTAGAACGCTGTGCTTTTTTTACAAAGAAAGGATTTATAATGGCCATTGTTACGACGTTTGCGCTAAGGCCCCAGAAACCTTCATAAATACCAAAGGATGAACCTGTTGAATAAACCGTAAAAGTTACAATAAGTCCGACTAAGAGTCCAAAGGTAGTTGCTTCTTTTGTTTGATTACGCCAAAATAAGCTGATGACAATTGCCGGGAAAATCTGAACCATTCCAGATACTCCTAAGAGTTGTAAAGAAACAAGAGCTTGTGGGAAAAGGAGCCCAAATAAAAGAGCAAGGCCAATAACAACAAATACCATTGAACGAGTTACAAGTGTTAATGTTTTAGGAGTTACATCTGGCTTAATCAAATCGCGATAAATGTTATTCGCAAATAGATTTGATGCTCCGATTGCCATGATTGAACAAGGAATTAAAGAAGCAAGAGCAATTGTTGAGTAAGCAAGTCCTTGTCCAACTCCACCGTATGAAATTTGAATGAGATTTAATAGAGCGAACTTTGGATTTGTATCTTCAGGAAGAACCAGAGCAGCGACAAACCCAAGGAAAATAACGAGAATAAGCACAATATTATATAAAGGCAAGAAGATAGCATTTTTACGAAGTGAAGCTGCACTTTTTGCTGTAAATACACCTGTTGCTGCATGAGCCCACATAAAGAGCGCAAGTGCTGATACAAGGGAAGCGGTAATGAACCATGGAATTCCTTTTGGACCTTCCGTTGGGAGTGTAAGCATTTCAGGTGCTTCTTGTGAAATCTTATTAATCATTGTTCCCCAGTCCCCAAAATGAATAATAGGAAGAGACACAACCATGAAAAGCATAATAACCCAAACTAAAATATCTTTAATAATAGCTGTATACGTAGGACCTTTAATTCCGCTAAAAAATGTATAAAGACCAACAAGAAGAAAGGAGATAATAACAACTACCTTTACATTGATATAACCTGTACCTGCAGCAGTAAGAGTGTCTTGAATCCCGCTAAGCTGTAAGCAAATGTAAGGGATAAGCATAAGTACACCAACAATAGCGATTAAAGAAGATAGAAACTTGCTGCTAAACCGTTCACGAGCATAATCGGCAAGTGTTGTTAAACGATGTTTGTTTGCGACACTCCACAGTTTTGGTAAGAAAAAGTAAGAGATGAAAAAAGCAATAACAGAATATGGAATCGCAAAGAAAGCAGTGCTCCCTCCTTGGTAAGCAGTACTTGTTAAACCGAGGAACGTATATGCTGTATAAAGATCTGCCCCAACTAATAGCCAAACAAGAATACTACCAAAACGTCTTCCTCCAACAGACCATTCTTCAACAGAGCTTCGCGATGATTTGTCCCGCCCTGCTAGAAAACCAATAAAGACAACAGCTAAAATGATACAACATGTGATTAACAGTGCTGTTAAATTTCCTTGCATTACTCAACATCTCCTTCTGTACTTTGTACACGATAAATAATAAATGTAATAATAGGCGTTAAAATAATCCAAAGAAAGAGCCAAAAATGAAGTAGTGGTAATCCAAAAATAATAGGATGAATGCGGTTTACGAGAGGTAAAAAAGCAAACTGACCTATAAATGGAATTAATGATAATAAGAATATTGTGAATTTTTTGTTCAATTTAAATCCTCCTATCTTACGTATGACCAACTAGGTTGTGATAATGTTCACTATGATAGCAATTCTGACATAATTAAGCAAGAGAATATTATTAAAATAGTTTGATAAAATAGAAATTTTAAAAAATAACGCTTTCATCTTAAGTTATTTATTTTTAATATTGTTTTTCAATTTACATAAAGGAAAAAGAAAATATTTATAAAAAATAGGCAGCGGACATCTTCCTGACACATTCAATTGTTACATTATGAAAGAAGAACAAAAGAGCTTATGCTTATCTCCATAAAGATGCCTCTCTCCGGCATAAGCTCTTCCCTGTAAAAAATACATGCTAAACAAGCATTATAGAATAGAAAAAAGGAGTTTAAAAGATGAAGAAACTATTTAAACGTAAGGTTATGTATATTATTTTAAGCGTAGCTCTTGTCGCACTCATTGTTTGCGGTGGATGGGTTTATTCAAAAGAAAAAGTTGTTGCGAGCGTTGACGGAAGCGATATTACCAAAGACGATGTGTATAACCTTCTAGCAGACCAAAATGGAGCAGCAGCTGTTGATACTCTTATTACCGAGAAGATTATCGATAAAGAAGCCGAAAAGGAAGATATTAAGATTACGGCTAAGCAAGTGAATCAAGAGTTGGATGATTTAAAAGAACAATATGGTGGAGAAGATGCGTTTAATCAGACACTTGAAGCAAGTGGTGTGTCGTTAAGCTCTCTTAAAGAAGATATTAAAAAGAATAAAGAGATTGAAGAACTTTTACGACCATCCATTAAAATTACAGAAAAGGAAATGAAAGAATACTTTAATGAAAATAAAGATAGTTTTGCACAAGCAGCGCAAGTGAAAGCAAGTCACATTTTAGTTGATGATGAAAAAACAGCTAAGGAAATTAAAGAGAAGTTAGATAAAGGAGAAGATTTTGCAACATTAGCGAAAAAATATTCCACAGACACGGCAACAAGTGAAAGTGGTGGAGAGCTTGGATACTTTGAAGAAGGCACAATGACTGATGAATTTGATAAAAAAGCTTTCTCGATGAAGAAGGGAGAAATTAGTGACCCTGTCAAAACAGACTATGGCTATCATATTATTAAGGTAGAAGATGTTAAAGAAGCCAAACAAGCAAGTTATAAAGATAGCAAAGCACAAGTAAAAGAAGCAATCTTCAACGAGAAACTTCAAACAGAATATTCAACATGGTTAGAGAAGAAGAAAAAAGAATATGATATAATAAACAGTTTTGAATAATAAAAGACCTCCCCTTTTAGCATACCTATGTTAAAAGGGGAGGTCTTTCTTGTTTGAAAATAAATCTTTTGGATTATATAGAAAAAGTTTAAAAAAAGTTTTAGCTATATTATCTATATGAAGTAATACATATTAACTATATATGTGTAAGAATCTGTAACAAGCTTGTTTACTTTGATAGAGAAAGGTGTTAGAATTTACTAAAATATCAGAAGATTTTGACATATACACTCTTTAACTTTATATAATTGAAGTAAGCTTATCTTTATTTAAACGTGTATAGATAAAAAGCACTTAGGGGGCCCATTATGATTACATTTGAGGGAGTTAACAAGCATTATGGAGATTTTCATGTTTTAAAGGATATTAACCTCGAAATTCATAAAGGAGAAGTTGTCGTTGTAATTGGTCCATCTGGCTCTGGAAAAAGTACAATGCTTCGCTGTATTAATAGGCTTGAAACAATCTCAGATGGCAAGCTTCTTGTGAACAGCGCAAGAGTAGATGATAAAAAAACGGATATTAACAAGCTTCGTCGCAACATTGGAATGGTATTTCAGCACTTTCATCTTTATCCACACAAAACAGTGCTTCAAAATATAACACTTGCTCCAATGAAAGTACTAGGGATTTCCCAAGAAGAAGCAAAAGAAACGGCTATGTATTATTTGAATAAAGTTGGCATTCCTGACAAAGCTTCCTCGTATCCATCACAGTTATCAGGAGGACAGCAGCAGCGTGTTGCCATTGCAAGGGGCCTTGCAATGAAGCCTGAAGTTATGCTTTTTGATGAACCAACCTCTGCTCTTGATCCAGAAATGATTGGAGAGGTATTAGACGTTATGAAAGCTCTTGCGAAAGAAGGAATGACAATGGTGGTTGTAACACACGAGATGGGTTTTGCTCGTGAAGTAGCAGACCGTGTCGTCTTTATGGATGAAGGAAGAATCATTGAAGAGGCTACACCGGCTGAATTTTATGCGAACCCGCGTGAAGAGCGAGCTCGTTTATTTTTAAGCCGTATTTTAAATCATTAATTATTTAGGGGGAGTAGCTGTGTCGATGAAAAGATTACTAAAGACAGGACTTATTTCATTAATAGCTGTTGTTTTACTTGCAGGCTGTGGAAGCGGAGGAAGTAAAGAAACTTCTTCTTCAAGTGATGGGAAAAGTACACTAGAACAAATTAAAGAGAGAGGCAAGCTTGTTGTTGGAGTTAAAACTGACACTCGTTTGTTCGGATTGAAGAACCCGAGCTCAGGAGACATTGAAGGATTTGACATTGATATTGCTAAACAGCTTGCCAAACAAATTCTTGGAGACGAAAATAAAATTGAACTTAAAGAAGTTACGTCAAAAACACGCATTCCGATGCTCCAAAACGGAGAAATTGATGCAATTATTGCGACGATGACAATTACAGATGAGCGCAAGAAACAAGTTTCATTCTCAGATGTTTATTTTGAAGCAGGACAGTCTTTACTTGTGAAAAAAGGAAGCTCTATTAAAGGAATTGATGATATTAAAGCAGGAACTAAAGTTTTAGCTGTTAAGGGTTCAACCTCAACTCAAAATATTCGTGAAAAGTCTCCGGAAGCAACTGTTTTAGAGTTTGAAAACTATGCTGAGGCATTCACTGCTTTAAAATCAGGGCAAGGGGATACGTTAACAACAGATAATGCTATTCTTTATGGTATGGCAGATCAAGATTCAAACTATACGCTTGTTGGAGAACCATTTACAGATGAGCCATATGGAATTGCGGTGAAAAAAGGTGATGACGAGTTTGTAAAAGAAATCAATAAGGGCCTCGAAAAAGTGAAGTCAGATGGAACCTATGATGAAATTTATAAAAAGTGGATTAAAGAAGATCCATCAAAATAGAAAGCACCATTTTTAAGCAGGATAAGCATTTGCTTGTCCTGCTTCCTTTACTAGAGCAAAGGAGTGAACATCTATGCTTGATTTCTCAATTCTCACCAACAATTGGGATTTATATATACAAGGATTTAGAAACACAGTTTTAGTAAGCTTAATTGCACTTGTAGCAAGTTTTGTATTAGGTGCTATTATTGCTGTTATGAGGATTGCCCCTATTAAAATATTAAATACAATTGGAACTATATATGTAGAATTTATTCGTAATATCCCGCTTTTGCTTATTGCCTTTATTTTTTTCGTCGGTCTTCCTTCTATTGGAATTCGCTTAACTGGATTTGTAGCGGGAACAGTTGCACTCTCCATTTACACATCGGCTTTTATTGCAGAAGCCATTCGAGCAGGGATTATGGCAGTTCCTAAGGGACAAACGGAAGCTGCTCGTTCATCAGGTCTTACCTACTTACAAACTATGTTTCAAATCATCTTACCACAAGCAATCAAAATTGTTGTTCCACCGCTTGGTAACCAGTTTATTAACCTTGTAAAAAACTCTTCAATTTTAAGTGTCATAGCAGGACTTGATTTAATGTATTTTGGTGACTTAGTTGCATCTGCAACATTCGTAACGTTTGATGTTTACATTTTCGTTGCTCTGTTTTATCTTGTGCTTACAATTCCGCTTAGTTTGGGTGTTGGCTATTTAGAAAAACGGTTTGCACGTAGCAACTAGAAAGGAGTGGAACAATGGACTTTGTTGGAGCTTATTCAATGGATCACTTGCAATTTTTATTTCAAGGTTTTTTGGTCACACTAAAGGTTGCCTTTATTTCAATTATTCTCAGCTTTGTTATTGGAAGCATTGTTGGAATACTACGCTATGCTAAAATCCCTGTTGTTTCTCAAGTGCTCGCTGTCATTGTTGAGATTATTCGGAATTTACCGCTATTGTTAATTATTTTCTTTACGTACTTTGCACTCCCTGAAGTGGGAATCAGCTTAGGGATTACAGTTTCTGCTATCGCTGCTTTAACCATCTTTGAATCAGCTATGTTATCCGAGATTGTAAGAAGTGGTTTAAAATCAATTGAAAAAGGACAGATTGAGGCTGCTCGTTCATCAGGTCTTACTTATACTCAAACAATGTTTGGGATCATTCTTCCTCAAGCATTAAAAAGAATGGTTCCTCCAATTGTGAGCCAATTTATTTCCCTGTTAAAAGATACGTCTCTTGCCGTTGTTATTGCTTTACCAGAGTTGACTCATAGTGCGCAAATTATTAATGGACAAAATATTAACTATGTATTGCCAATCTTCTTATTTATTGCCGTCATGTATTTTGTTGTAAATTATGGTTTATCTCTTGTAGCGAGAAGACTTGAGAGTAAAACAGCATAGTGATAAAGAAAGGAAGGCGTTTAAGGCGTGCTTCCTTTTTTATTCAGCAATATAGTACCACTCTTGTCTTTCTTCCCTTATAATGAAAATAATGAAGAGAACTTGTAGCATATTCACATACGAGGGAAGAAAGGATTGAACAGAATATATGATGAGTTATATGAGACAAATCCCTGTAAGGGAAAAAAATATTGTATTAATTGGTTTTATGGGTGTTGGAAAAACAACAATTGGTCAACTAGTAGCGAAAAAACTTTACAGAGATTTCATAGATATAGATGTGGAAATTGAGAAAAATGAAAAAATGCTTATCAAAGATATTTTTAGTAAATATGGAGAGAAAGAATTCCGCCGTATTGAAAGGGAAACAATCGCTGATATTTGTCAGGCTAAGCGCTGCAAAGTTGTCTCCCTAGGAGGAGGAGCTTTTCAACAAGAGGAAGTTCGCAACGTTTGTTTAGAAAACTGCATTGTCCTATTTCTTGATTTGTCATGGGATCGTTGGAAGGAACGGTTGGATCTTATTATTGAAAGCAGACCTGTTTTACACAATCGTACACTTGAAGAAATGCAGGAGCTTTTTAATGCAAGACAAGATGCTTATTCAAAGCATAACTCAAGAGTTCAGACAGACAATCTTGTAGCTGAAGAAGTTGCTGATTATATTGTTGATACCTTAAAACTTGGTTGGGATATTTATCAACCTCAAAAAGATTAAGATAGAAGCCTAAAGCGATCAAGCTTTAGGTTTTTTTAATTTTGGATGATAGAATATAACGATTAAATGGAAAATTTAGAAAAATTTACGATAATTTAATATATAGTTCATTTTATGCGAATATTTGCCATATATCCTTTTAAATAGAACGATCATATTACAAGATGGAGGAGATATACAAATGTTACATAGGTGGTTAGGAAAATGTGGTCTTGTAATGCTTATGCTTCTAGGCATATTTACGATGTATCCACTAACAAACGGACAAGCTGAAGGTCCAAAAGATCCGGCTCCTGAAATTGTTCCTAAAAATGCAAATGGGTTGAAAGTTTTATTTGACAATACTCATGCCCAAACAGCGGGAGCAGCAGATTGGGTGATTGATGGAGCTTTTTCAGATTTTGCCAACGGAATTGCTAACAATGGTTATTATGTAAAAGAATTACGAAAAGAAACGCCTATTACTCTCGATGATTTATCTCAATATGATGTGTTTGTAATCCCAGAAGCAAATATTCCTTTTAAAACATCTGAACAAGAAGCAATGATTCAATATGTGAAAGAGGGAGGAAGTATCTTTTTTATTTCTGATCATTATAATGCTGATCGAAATAAAAACCGATGGGATTCATCAGAGGTAATGAACGGTTACCGTAGAGGAGCATATGAAAATCCTGCAAAAGGTATGACAGCAGAGGAAGCTTCTTCAAAAGCGATGGAAGGAGTCGAAAGCTCAGATTGGCTTTCAGATCACTTTGGCATTCGTTTTAGATACAATGCACCAGGAAATATTAATGCAAATAAAGTTGTTTCTTCAAGTGAATCATTTGGTATTACAGAGGGAGTTCAAACAGTTGCAATGCATGCTGGTTCTACACTTGCTATTACAGATCCTTCTAAAGCAAAGGGAATCGTTTACTTGCCTGAGGGGCTGGATGCAGGGGATAAGTGGAATAATTCAGTTGACCAAGGGATTTACTTTGGTGGAGGAGAAGAGGAAGGACCTTATGCAGCTATTTCGAAACTAGGATTAGGAAAAGCAGCATTCATTGGAGACTCTTCTCCTGTTGAAGATATAACTCCTAAGTATAAACGAGAAGAAACAGGTGGAACAAAACGTACGTATGATGGTTTTAAAGAAGAGGACGATGCAACGCTTTTACTTAACACAATCGATTGGCTTGCAAAAGAGGAGAGTTATACTTCGTTTGAAGAAAAGGGTATTCCCCTTGATGAGCCTTCTCCTATGCTAGAAACAGAAGAGCCAGCAAATTCAAAAGAGCCTCAAGCAGAGCCTTGGTCACAGCCTGCAAAAGGGTATAAGTGGTACGATGCTTCAACATTTGCTTCTGGTTCATATGGCTCATCAGAAAATCCACCCGTTCAGGCTTCTTATGAACTTATTCATCAAGATATATTGCCAAATAACGACGAATTCCAACTTCGTATAAGTGCAAAAGGAGTAGAACCAAATGCAGAAATAAGTGGTCTACAAATCGGAATGTACGTTGAAGGAGGAATGCAAGTAGCCCAAGTAAAAAGTGAAAATGGTATATGGCCGTCCTCTTATGGGTACAGCACGCCTTTTTCGTTAAAAGCGGGTCCAAACGGTGAAGCAACTATAGATTTAAAAATGAGAGTGAAGGAAGGGACAAAAGGAGACGTTAATCTACGCTTAAGGAAAGACGGAGAAAATGTACTAACTAAGTCTGTAAAAGTTGATGATGTGGCAATCCCTCCCCTTCCAGAAGAAAATACAAAAATAACAACAATTAAACAAGCTAGACAAAGTGAACTTGGCCAAATGGTAACAGTTGAAGGGATAGTAACATCTCAACCAGGAATTTTTGGTGGGCAAGGTTTTTATATACAAGATGATACAGGAGGGATCTATGTTTTTCAGCATGAAGCTGATTACAATGTTGGAGATCAGCTAAGAATAACGGCTCAAACAGATGTATATAACGGAGAATTTGAATTAGTTAATCCAGCTTCCATTGAGAAAATGGGAAAGACACAAGTTCCAGAACCAAAAGTTGTTACCAGCTTAAATCAGGAAAATCAAGGCGAGAAAGTTCGGCTTAAGGAAGGCAAAATAAGCAACATTACTTCTGGCCAAGGAGCGTTTGAGTTTGATCTTAGCCATGAGAACGATATAACAAAGGTTCGAGTTGATCATAGAACAGGAATAACACAAGATGAATTCCATCTTCTATATAAAGAAGGAGATATAGTTACGATTAACGGAATATCATCTAATTTTAAAGGAACATATCAGCTTAAGCTATTGAGTTTAGATGCTATTGAGAAAGTCGTTTCTCAAGATATCACACCGCCAACAATCGAAGACATGAGCGATATGTCTGTATTTGTAACAGATGAGTTTTTACAAGAAATTCAGGTGAGAGATGATCAAAGTGGAGTAAATGATGTTATTGTCACACTCAATGGAAAAGAAAGCAATAACCTTCACTTAGCGCCAATGGAGCTAGCTCCAGGAAAGTATCCTGTTACAATTCGCGTAACAGATAAGGCAGGAAATGAGACATCTAAAACATATGAGCTTCTTGTTAAGCTTGACGTAGATCATCTTGATGAGTTACTAGAAGCTGGAAATGAAAGAGAATATCTTAAAAATAAAGGAGCGTTTGTTTCCCTTTCAAAGCAGATTTCAAATATACAAAAGGCAAAGTCTTCTTATCTTCAAGAACAGAAGTTAGAAAAACTGCTTCGTCATATTGATAAACAAAGTGGAAAAAAAGTAGCCGAAGAATTTGTTCCATACTGGAAAATTATAGAGTAAGAAAAAACCTTAGTATAGACTCTATACTAAGGTTTTTTCTGGATATTCGCCCATTCTATCTAGATTACTTCACCATCTCTTCTAAAATACATACGATACAAGTAACAGCTCAGCAAAAAGAGCTGCCCACAAAAAATGATTTTGTAAAAGGAGAGGTTTACTTATGGGTCAAGGATGTAATGATGGTTACGGTGTAGGTTTCGGCGGAGGTTTTGCTTTACTAGTTGTTCTTTTCATTTTGTTAATCATCATCGGCGCATCTTACTGTTGTTAATAAGAAATAAAAGGTGGCTCTCAGGAAGAGTCACCTTTCGATTTTATAAAATAGATGTAATAAATTCTGACGAGTTTACAGAATATTAATCCAAATTAACATATAATTTACAGCAGGAAAATATACAGTAAATATTTGGTTGGTAAAGTTTGTATGTACGACAAAACACTACATATTTTTTAGGGGGCATAATATGTTTAAGAAACTGATAGGAGTTAGTATGTCAGTTGCACTTGCTGCAGGTGTACTAGCTGGTTGTGGAAACAATGAGGAAGCATCAACAGCTTCTGAATCTAACGGAGAAGGCGCAGAGAAAAAAGAGCTAACTGTACAATTTGTTCCGTCACAAAACGCTGATACGCTTGAAGCAAAAGCAAAGCCGCTTGAAAAGCTATTAAGTGACGAGCTTGATAGACCTGTGAAAGTTAGTGTTTCTACAGATTACAATACAATTGTAGAAGCAATGGCTTCAGAGAAAGTAGATGTTGGCTTCTTACCACCAACAGCTTATGTTTTAGCAAAAGACCAAGGAGCAGCTGACGTTATTCTACAAGCTCAGCGCTATGGAGTAAATGATAAAGACGGTTCCCCAACGGACGAGCTTGTTGATTCTTATAAGTCTATGTTCATCGTGAAAAAAGACTCTGGTATTGATAGTTTAGAAGATTTAAAAGGGAAAAAGATTGGCTATCAAAACGTAACATCTTCAGCAGGTTATGTATGGCCAGCAGCCTCTTTAATGGACGTTGGACTTGATCCGCTAAAAGATGTACAACCTGTGACATTGAAAGGTCATGACCAAGCTGTTATTTCTTTATTAAATGGAGATATTGATGCAGCTGTAACATTCCAAGACGCACGTACTATCGTTCAAAAAGATTACGAAGATGTATTTGATCAAACAAAAGTAATTCATTATACAGAGCCGATTCCTAACGATACTGTTGCTGTTCAATCTGATATGGACGAAGACTTAAGAAAAGACATTCAAGAAGCGTTTATTAATATCGGAAAAGATGAAGAAGGCAAAAAGATCATTCGCGATATCTATACACATGAAGGTTATGTAAAGTCTGATGATAGCAAGTTTGAAATTGTACGAGAATATGGAGAAAAAGTAAAAACAGAGTAGTGAAATGAGGATTTTAGAGAGAAAAATCAAGATGGCTGAGCCTTCAGCCATCTTTCTGTTGTCTATACTTACAAGAGTGGGGGATTCCAAATGATTGAATTTAAAAATGTATCTAAAGTTTATCCAAATGGAACAAAAGGATTAAATAATATTAACTTAACGATGCAAAAAGGAGAGTTTATCGTTGTTGTAGGACTTTCAGGAGCTGGGAAATCTACTCTTTTACGTTCAGTTAACCGGCTACATGAAGTAAGCGGGGGCGAGATTATTGTGAATGGAAAATCCATTACAAAAGCAAAAGGAAGAAACTTGTATGAAATTCGCCGTGATATTGGAATGATTTTTCAAAACTTTAATCTCGTGAAGCGTTCGTCAGTTCTTCGTAACGTTTTATCTGGTCGTGTTGGCTATCATTCAACATTACGTATGATGTTAGGGATGTTTCCGCAACATGACAAAGAGCTTGCTCTAAAGGCGCTTGATCGTGTAAATATTCTAGAAAAGGCTTATTCAAGAGCAGATGAGCTTTCAGGAGGCCAGCAACAACGTGTTTCAATTGCAAGGGCGCTTGCTCAAGAGGCAAAAATTATTTTAGCTGATGAACCTGTTGCTTCTCTTGATCCTCTTACAACAAAGCAGGTGATGGACGATTTAAAAAGAATTAATGAAGAGCTTGGTATTACGACTGTTGTTAATCTTCATTTTATTGATTTGGCACGTCAATATGCGACAAGAATTATTGGTCTTCGAGCAGGAGAAGTAGTATTTGATGGAAGTGTTGATGAAGCAACAGATGAGAAGTTCGCCGAAATATATGGGCGTCCAATTCAAGATGAAGAACTGATGGGTGTTGCAAAATGAAAACTGTTCAAGTTAAACAAAACAAAATCGTTCACTATAACAAAATGCCTTCAAAGAAAGTGAAACATATCCTAACTTTTATACTTTTACTTCTATTCATTTATTTGAGTGGAAAGCAAGTTGAGTTTTCACTTTCTAGCTTAGCAACGGGTTTACCTAACATGGGTGATCTTATTGTTCAAATGGTTCCACCAAACTGGGCATACTTTTCAAACATTACAGCTCCTATACTAGACACTTTGCGTATGGCGGTTCTTGGGACAACATTCGGAGCATTGCTAGCTATACCAATTGCCTTATTATCTGCTCGTAATATTTTTCAAACAAAGGTTATTACAATTCCAGCTCGCTTTGTTCTAAATTTAATCCGAACAATTCCAGATCTGCTTCTGGCGGCAATCTTTGTAGCTATTTTTGGAATTGGCCCGATTCCAGGCGTATTTGCTCTAACTGGCTTTTCACTTGGGATCATTGCTAAGCTTATCTATGAATCAATTGAATCGATTGATAAAGGACCGCTTGAAGCAATGACAGCTGTTGGAGCTAATAAAGTAAAATGGATTATGTTTGGAGTTATTCCTCAAGTTCTTCCACAGTATATTTCTTTTGTATTATATACATTTGAAGTTAATGTGAGGGCTGCAGCTGTTTTAGGTCTCGTAGGCGCGGGAGGAATTGGTCTGTTTTATGAACAGACGCTCGGATTTTTTGAATACGACAAAACATCTTCACTTATCGTCTATACTCTTATTGTTGTATTAATTATTGATTATATTAGTACAAAAACAAGGGAGAAGTTAATATGAATAATATATCGTTGCAGCAACCGAAAAGAACAGGGAAAAAGATTCGTAATGGTGCAATTTTAGCCATTGTTATTGCTATTTATGTTTGGGCTTTCGCAGGGATGCCAGCTCTTGAATTTAAAGATACGTCTAAAGAAATAGTTTCTGCTATTTTCTCAGGACTTCTTCACCCAGACTGGGATTATGTGTATTACCCAGATGGAGAAGACTTGCTTCGAGGTCTTTTAGATACGTTGGCAATCGCGCTTTTAGGTACTGTTATTGCAGGGTTATTATGTGTACCTTTTTCATTCTGGACGGCAAAAAATATTGTAAAGAATAAAGGGATTTCTGGTGCAGGAAAGTTTGTGCTAAGTTTTATTCGTGTTTTTCCAGATATTATTATGGCCCTTCTTTTCATTAAAGCTGTTGGCCCTGGATCATTTTCTGGAGTGCTTGCTTTAGGTATCGGCTCTATTGGAATGCTTGGTAAACTTTTTTCAGAAGATATTGAGAGCATTGATTTAGGACCAACAGAGGCACTTGTTGCAACAGGAGCAAATCCTATAAAAGCAATCTGGTTCGCTGTTCTTCCACAAGTATTACCGAGCTATCTGTCATTTCTTTTGTATCGATTTGAAATTAATGTTAGAGCAGCAACTATCCTTGGGGTAATTGGGGCTGGAGGAATTGGAACTCCCCTTATTTTTGCCCTAAGTGTAAGGGATTGGGAACGAGTAGGAATTATTGTGCTAGGTATTATTATTATGGTCGCAATAATTGATTTCTGCTCAGGAAAAATCCGAGCACGTCTCACATAGAGAAAAAACCGTCTTTCAATAAAGGCGGTTTTTTTGTCCTCATTTTATAAAATAGAGAAAATTATTCTATAATATAAGGGGAAATAAAGGAATTAAATAGGACAATTTACATAGTTGAAATTTAAAAGTATAGGCACAATTGTAATGAGTAGCGAAAAAGAGAGAAAAATGTAGTAGATTATCGTTCTCTGTTTCACTAAAGGTATGTTATAATTTGTTTCGTGCTTTTAATAAAAGTACAAGCTGCGGAACGGATGAAAAATGGAAATAAGGATAGGCTAAAATGATAAGTCGTTTATTATTAGAGAGAAAATGATAAACGAGCTTTTTAAAGAGAAATAAAAATGCTGCTTTTTAGGAATGCTTTTATTAAAAGGGTTTTTAAAATTAAGTATATTTCTAATTTATTATTGCATAAAGCATGTAAATGTTCATTTTGGCTCTATGATAAATATTGGAGGGTTTGAAAGTGGCAATGAGAAAGAAAAAAGATAAATTTTCATTACTATTAATGGAAATTGCGAAAAATTTGGATGAAACAGCGGATTTCTTTGTGAACTTTAAGGTAACAAATCAGTCCACTTTGAAAGAATTTGCGGACAAACTTAAAGAGTTTGAAACAAAAGGAGATAATCACGTACATGTTATTATTCGCGAATTGAATAAAGCATTCATCACACCGATTGAGCGTGAGGACATTCTTCAACTTACAATGAGTATGGATGATGTTTTAGATGGTATTGAAGCATTCTCAGCTTCAATGGAAATTTATTCTATTACTGAAACAGATGAGCATATGGATAAGTTTATTGGCTATATTCGCGAATGTGTTCGCGAAATCTTAGTAACAATTGAGCTTTTATCAAACAATCGTCTTAAAGATATCCAACCACATGCGATTAAGATTAAAGAATACGAGCACAATTGTGATAATTTACTTCGTAAATCTTTGAAGAACTTGTTTGCTCTTGTAAAAGATCCAATCAAAGTTATTCAATATAAAGAAATTTATGAAACACTTGAAGAAATTGCAGATAGCTGCCAAAATGTAGCAAACAATCTAGAAACTATCATCATGAAGAACGCGTAATGAGGGATTAGTATGGATTCTTTATTTGTCTTAACCATTTTAATTGTCATTTTTGCTTTAGCTTTTGATTTTATTAACGGATTTCATGATACAGCAAATGCAATTGCAACATCTGTATCAACGAAAGCTTTAAAACCACGTCATGCAATTATTTTAGCCGCAGTTATGAACTTTATTGGAGCAATGACGTTTACAGGGGTTGCTAAAACCATCACTAAGGATATTGCAGATCCCTTCAAGCTCGATAATGGACTAGTTGTAATTTTGGCTGCGCTTATTGCAGGGATTGCATGGAACTTGATCACTTGGTATTACGGAATTCCAAGTAGTTCTTCACATGCCATCATTGGGGCGATTGCAGGAGCAGTTATTGCTTCTTCTGGTTTTGGAGCTATTAACTATAATGGATTTATTAAAATTATTGAAGCACTTCTTATTTCACCAATCCTTGCCTTTGTTGTTGGGTTTATTATGTATACTATTATTAAATTGGTTTTTAAAGATAGTAACTTATCCAAAACAAACAAGCAGTTTCGTCGTGTGCAAATTTTGACTGCAGCTGTTCAGTCTTATACACACGGAACAAACGATGCCCAAAAGGCGATGGGGATTATTACAATGGCTTTAATTGCAGCGAACTTACAAGAAACCGATGAAGTTCAATTTTGGGTACAGCTTTCTTGCGCAATTGCAATGGGTCTTGGAACATCTATCGGTGGATGGAAAATCATTAAAACTGTTGGCGGGAAAATTATGAAAATCCGTCCTGTAAATGGAGTAGCAGCAGACTTAACAGGAGCAGCTATTATCTTTGGAGCTACATATATTCACCTTCCTGTTAGTACAACACACGTTATCTCTTCTTCTATTTTAGGGGTTGGCTCTGCTCATCGTGTGAAAGGTGTAAAATGGGGAACAGCTCAGCGTATGATTATTACATGGATTATTACGCTTCCGATTTCTGCAGCACTTGGAGCAATTATGTATTTTATCTTAGATTTATTTTTATAAGAGAAAGCGTAGGAGGTATTCCTACGCTTTTTTGTTTGTTAAAATAAGGTTAAAAAAAGGGGGGAGAGTTTTGCAAGGACAAATAGTATCCGTTAATGTTGGAAAACCAAAAGAGTTAATTTATAAAGGAAAAAGTATTCAAACAGGTATTGAGAAACAGCCTGTAGATAAACCTCTTTTATTAACTAAAGTAAATTTCGTTGGAGATGGTCAAGCAGATCTTGTAAATCATGGGGGAGAAGATAAGGCAGTATGTGTTTATCCATTTGAACACTATGCTTATTTCAGCAGTGAAGTAGGGCTTTCTCTTTCTTATGGAGCCTTTGGAGAAAATCTAACGCTCTTTGGATTGACAGAAGAAAAGGTATGTATAGGTGATGAATTTCAGATTGGAGAAGCTGTTGTACAAGTAAGTCAGCCAAGACAGCCGTGCTTTAAATTAGCTCATCGTCATGACACAAAAGATCTTCCACTTCGTTTTCAGGAGACAGGTTATACAGGGTTTTATTTTCGTGTTCTTTCAGAAGGAGTAGTTTCTAAAGAAGACTCAGTTCAATTTTTAAGACGGCATCAAGATGAAATTACGATTTCATACATAAATGAAGTACAGTATAAGGATAAAAGTAATAAAGAAAAAGTGAAAAAAATTTTAAGTGTGCCATTTCTATCCCAAAGCTATCAAAAGACGTTTATGAAACGGTTACAGTTATTAAAAAAGCAGAACTAGATTGTACTAGTTCTGCTTTTCTAATTGTGAAGGACGTGTAAAGAGTTAACATATTTTTTATAAAAGAAATGATGAAAAATCAAAAATAAGCCTATTTATAGCCCTTTTGCTTACTCAATTCTTTAATTATTATCATATAGGACATTTACATAATGAATAAAAAAAGTATAAAGAATATTTATATGTCCTTTATAAATGTTCTTTAAAATAAAACTACAAGAAATATGTTATAAATGGTTACGGAAAGAAATAAAGAGAGGTGAACAATTCTATGCGTTTCTTAATTACAAGCAGTAGCGGAATATTTTCACCTGCTGTAGGATCCATCGTTGAAGTTCTTAACCATTTTGGCGAAGTTTTCGTTGTTTGCCCTCATAAAGAGAATTCTTTGGCAGGTTATACGGTTACATTACATAAGCCACTAAAAGTTACAGAGCTAACGGCTTTTGGAGCTGAAATAAAATCATGGGTTGTAAACGGTACTTCAGTGGATTGCGTGAAAATTGGTATTGAGAAATTGATTAAGAAAAAAATTGATTTTATTGTCTCAGGTATACATATAGGCTCACCGTCAGGAAGAGATCTTGCTTACTGCGGAGATATAGCAGCAGCAATGGAAGGCACGTTTTTTCAAATTCCGTCTCTTGCTCTTTCAATAGATGGTATAGAAGAAAGTGAGGTAAACTTTTCGTCTTTTAAAAAATATTTCAATGAGCTTATAGAAGTATTCCTAGCTCATAAACATCCAAAAGGAGTTTGTTTTCATATTCATTTCCCCATTTTGACAGAGAAAAACTGTCAAGGTGTAAAAGTGGTGGATTTTGATTTTACTTTTAGTCGCTACAAGTACGTTACCATACATGATGATCATCAGGATTTTTATGTACTACAACAAAAGGTGAGCGAAAGAAAAGATAAAGAAACTAGAGAGAACAACTCAACAAGAGCGAGTTACATAACTGTTACACCTTTAGAAAACTTAATAAGTCAACGAAAGCATATTCGTCAATTAGAAAGATGGTTCAAAGACAAACAAATTATAGAGAAGGAGTTGCCATAATGAAGAAGAATTGGTTACTGAACGCTTGTCTTGTTCCAGTTCTTTTACTTAGTGCGTGTGGAACAGAGAGCAGCAGTGGAGAAGAACGTAAGCAAGGGGATGTAGGAGGCACGCTTGAATTTTATACTTCACAACCTGATGAAGATGTTACAAAGCTCATTGAAGGGTTCAATAAAAAATACCCTGATGTAGAAGTTAAAGCTTTTCGTTCTGGAACAGAGGAAGTAGTGGGGAAGGTTCAAGCAGAAAAAAGAGCAGGGGATGTAAAAGCAGATGTTATGCTTGTAGCAGATAGTGTTACATTTGAAAAGTTAAAAGAGCAAGATTTGCTTTTGTCCTATAAGTCGAAAGAAATCGAGCATATACCAGACGATTTTGTGGATGATGATTATATGTATACAGGCACAAAAATGATGGCAACAGTGCTAGCTGTAAATACGACAAATGTGAAAGAGCCTAAAGAAACGTGGAGCGTGTTAACTGATAAGAAAACAAAAGGGAAAGCTGTGATGCCAAGTCCTTTATATTCAGGAGCTGCGGCTTATAATGTGGGCGTTATGAGCAGACAGAAGAATTTAAATTGGAATTTCTTTGACGAGTTAAAGAAAAACGATATGACCGTCGTACAAGGAAATGGTGCAGCATTAAAAGCAGTTGCGAGTGGCCAAAAAGACTACGGACTTGTTGTGGACTATCTTGCTTTACGAGCTAAAAAAGAAGGATCACCTATTGAACTCATTTATCCTAAGGAAGGAGTTCCGGTTATTACAGAACCTGTTGGTATTATGGAAGGTACAAGAAATGAAAAGGCTGCAAAAGCATTTGTTGACTATATTCTGTCAGAAGAAGGACAAAAGCTTTCTGCTAACCTTGGTTACGCACCTATCCGACAAGAGGTAGAGGCACCTGATGGTTTAAAATCAATGGAAAGTATTCAAGTATTAGACTCCCCGTTATCAGAGCTGTATAAATCTCGAGAAGAAGATAAGGAGCGGTTTAAAAGAATTTTCGGAAACTAGAGAGGTGCTATAAATGGAACGCTTTTCGTTAAGAAGACAAATTTCTTTGTCTTCTCTTTTGTCGACACGTTTAACACATACTTTATTTATTAAACTCGGGATATTTTGTCTTCTATTTTTCTTTTTTCTGCTCCCTATTGTTCGCCTTATTATAATGAGCTTCACAGAAGGGCATAAAATAAGTTTTTTGAATTATAGCTCTATTTTATCAGAAGCTGCTACATGGTCGATGTTAAAGAATACAGCTATCGTTGTTGGGGGAGCAACGATAGTGTCAATTTGTGTAGGGGTTTTGTTCGCTTGGCTTGTTGCTTACACAGATATTCGCTTGAAAAAATTTCTACAACTCTTCATTATGTTACCTTTTTTAATTCCATCCTATATAATGACGCTCGCTTGGACTCAATTCACAGAGAGAAACAGCGTTTTTATCAGTTTTTTAAAGCCTTTTTTAGGGGTTTCTCATCTTAATCTTTATAGCTATGGTGGGCTAATCTTTTTGCTTGGAATCGTTCATTATCCACTTGTTTATTTGCTGACTCTTCATGTATTAAGAAAGATTCCAAGAGACTTGGAATGGGCAGTAAGAGCTTCGGGAGGAACGCGATTTACGATGTGTAAGACCGTTACACTGCCTCTAGCACTTCCAGGTATTATTAGTGGGGCAATGCTTGCCTTCTTAACAACTATTGATAATTTTGGTATACCAGCCTTTCTTGGTATACCAGCTAATATCCCTGTTTTAAGTACGGCTATTTATCAAGAAGTGATTGGGTTTGGAGAAGATGATTTTGCCAGGGGGGCTGCATTATCAGTCTTACTCGGCGTTATTGTGTGCCTTGTTACTTTTCTTCAATATATACTGCTAAAACGATTTTCTTATCAGGAAACAGGTAGAGCAGAAAATGAACCACGCATTTTTTTAAAGAAAGGGAGATGGGCTGTAGAAATAGTGTTATGGTTATTTCTTCTTTTTATAAGCATTATCCCTTTATTTTCAATGATTGGGACTTCTTTTATTAAGGCATATGGCTTACCATTTTCATTTGAAAATATGACGATGGAACATTATAAATATATTTTGTTTCAGTATGAGAAAGTAAAAATTGGCATTGCAAATAGTTTAAAGCTTGCTTTCTTTACAACTATAATTTGTCTTTTTATTGGAACGGCTATAGCTTATATAAGAATACGATTTGATTGCCATGAAACAAGATTAACAGAAGGAATCATTAGCTTACCATATGCACTTCCAGGTATGGTGCTTGCTCTTGCTATGATTTTAGCTTGGGTCCAGCCTATTCCAGGATGGAAACCTGGAATATATGGAACAATATGGATTTTACTTGTTGCGTACGTTACAAGGTTTCTCATTTTGCAAGTTCGAAGTAGTATGACGGCTCTTTCGCAAGTTTCTACTGAGATGGAGGAAGCCGCACATATTAGTGGTGCTAGAGGTATAGCAAAGTGGCGTTATATTATGCTTCCGCTTCTATTTTCAGGAGTACTCAGTGGAGCTTTTCTCGTTTTTATTACAACATTGACAGAGCTTACGGTTTCGTCATTGTTATGGTCGAGCGGATCCGAGACAATCGGAATGTTAATCTTCAGTTTCGAACAAGGTGGATACACAACGTACTCGACAGCTCTTTCAACCCTTATTTTACTGTTTTTAATGCTCACAAGCCTCATTATCTATTTGCTTATAAAATGCTTCAACAAGAAAGTAGGGAAAGTATGAATACAGTTGTTAAAAATGTATCAAAAAAGTTTGGAGAAACATCAGCTTTATCCAGAATTAATTTAGATATTAGCAATGGGGAATTTATTGCAATTTTAGGTCCATCTGGGTGTGGGAAAACAACTCTTCTACGCCTTATAGCTGGGTTTGATTCACCAACGGACGGAGAAATTATGATGAATAAAGAATGTGTGGCAGAAAAGGGGAAAGTGGTTCCACCTGAGAAACGAAATATTAGCATGGTATTTCAATCTTTGGCCCTTTGGCCACATTTAAAAGTAAAAGAGCAAGTAATGTTTCCATTGAGGCATCATAAATTTATTGATCAGGAAATTAAAAAAAATGCAGACCAGCGGGTGCAGCAAATGCTTGAACTTGTTGGCTTACAACGTTTAGCAACACGTATGCCTCATGAATTATCAGGAGGTCAGAAGCAGCGAGTTGCAATTGCAAGAGCTCTTGCTCCAAAGCCTTCTCTTTTATTAATGGATGAACCGTTAAGTAGTTTAGATGCTGAGCTACGGGCTGAATTGCGCAATGAAATTCAAACGATTCATAAGGTTACAAATACCTCTATTCTCTATGTTACTCATGATCAAACAGAAGCTTTAGCAATGGCAGATCGTATTGTTGTTATGAAAGAAGGAGCAATTGAACAAATTGGTACACCAGAAGATATCTATCATAATCCAAAAACTTCTTTTGTAGCCACATTTGTTGGGAAAGCGAACCTCATCCCTGGTAATTGGAAAGGAAACTACTTCCACCCTTTTTCACATCAGACGCTAGCATGGAATATTCCTTTTTCAACCTTTTTAAAAGAGGAGGGAAGCTGTGCAATAAGACCTGAACAACTTTTGTTAGATCGTGTAGGAGAAGGAATTCCCTGTACGGTTAAAAATGTTCTTTTCCAAGGAAAAGAAATTCATTACACAATAAAGCTTAGCAACTGTACAGTGCGTGTTATAGGTAGTTTGAAAAAACGATTTAGCGTTGGAGAGAAGGCTGTCTTAAAGCTGAGAAGTGTTGAAGAACCAAGTCAAGAGATGGCTTCTATTATCGGAGTGAATTGAAAGTAGCTAAAAATTTAAATATAAACTCAAAATGAAAAATAAAATTAAAGAACATTAAAAAAGAGGGTTAATAAGACTCTTCAAGAAACTATATATTATAGAAGGTTTATATTACTACTATAAAAAAGGATGGTGCGCAGACATTGAAACGTGTATGTGTTTTTGCAGGATCTAACATGGGACTTAATCCAGAGTATGCTAAACAAGCGAGAGAACTTGGGCGAGTCATTGCAATGAATGGGTTTCATCTTGTTTATGGTGGTTCTAAACTAGGGCTAATGGGAGAAGTAGCAAATGGCGCTCTAGAACAGGGGGGGCATGTTACTGGAGTTATGCCTAGAGGTTTATTTAAAGAAGAAATAGCTCATAGAGGTGTGAGCGACTTTATTGAAGTAGCAGATATGCATGAACGAAAAGCGAAAATGTCAGAGTTAAGCGATATGTATATAGCTTTACCTGGAGGATATGGAACATTTGAAGAGCTTTTCGAGGTCATCTGCTGGGCTCAAATTGGTATTCATAAAAAACCAATTGGGTTATTAAATGTGGAAGGATATTATGATCCACTTCTACAGCTTATTGAACATACTGTTGATTCAGGATTTATGCCGCGTGTGCATGGACAGTACGTTATGCAAGGATCCAATCCAAAATGTTTACTAGAATATATGCTTGATTTTATTCCAGAAGGATACAAAAGTAAGAGAGTTCCTCCTGCTGGTTGAGAAATAAAACAATAGAATAGACAAAACGGTCATAACAAGTTATGACCGTTTTGTTTAGACGGAAATCTCCTCAAAAGAGAAAACTTCATTATTTAATGAGACTCTCATAGCACAAAGCTTTCAATACGTCCCATGTTGGTGAAGAGCTTACTTTTGAACGTTAGCAGCTTGTGGACCACGAGCGCCTTCAACGATTTCAAATGTAACAGCTTGACCTTCTTCTAAAGTTTTGTAACCTTCACCTTGGATTGCAGAGAAGTGAACGAATACATCGTCTTGACCTTCTACTTCAATAAAACCAAAGCCTTTTTCAGCGTTGAACCATTTTACTTTACCTTCTAACATGTTATTGCCTCCTACTTGTGGAACAAAACCACTTGAAAATGTATATCCATTTCCACTCTTCTTATTCTAAAAAAGCGTTTTCTAAAATAAAGAAAGAGCTACAATGGACAATTATAGTTTAGCAAGTTTTTTGAATAATTACAAGACTTTAAATGTTGGATTTAGGAATAAAATGTTAAGAAAGTGTTTTCCAAGGTATTTATAGTAAAGTTCATCGATTCTTACTTGTTAAGAAAATGTAAATTCACTAGTAAAATAAATTTCACTCTTGCATAATAGCAATTATTACAATATATCAAATAAATACAAAGGAGTAGTTATATGGAGCTAGTTATTTTACAAACGAGCGATATACATGGACATGTGTTACCAATTCAGTATGGAACAAATGAGAGAGCAGATCTAGGGATAGCTAAAATAGCAACAATGCTCAAACAAGAGGAAGAAAAAAGTGAACATGTATTAAAAATAGATAACGGAGATTTAATTCAAGGAAGTCCTTTGCTTACATACTATATGAAATATGAACGAAATCATAAAAATCCAATGATCGCTATCTTAAATCATTTAAAATATGACGGGGCAGTTGTTGGAAATCATGAGTTTAATTACGGACGTGTAGCTTTAGAGGAAGCTGTCGCACAATCAGACTTTCCATGGCTGTGTGCTAACATTTTGGAGAAGGAAAAAGAAACACCTTTTTTAGGAACACCTTATATAATTAAAGAAATAAATGGAGTAAAGGTAGCTGTTTTAGGAGTAACAACTCACTATATTCCAAATTGGGAAGAGCCTGCTCATATTGAAAACCTAGTCTTTGCAGATGCTCTAAAAGTAACTGAAAAATGGGTAACATATATTCGTGAACACGAAAAACCCCATCTTCTCGTTGTGTCTTATCATGGGGGATTTGAGCGGGACTTGGAAACAGGTGAAGCTACTGAAACGTTAACAGGAGAAAATCAAGCCTATGAGATGTGTCAGCGTATTAAAGGTATTGATGTTCTTTTAACAGGGCATCAGCATCGCTCCTTAGCAGGAGAAGTAAATGGTGTGACAATTGTCCAGCCGAGCTTTTTTGGACAAGAAGTAGGAAAAGTTGTGGTTAAGTTTGAAAAAGAGGAAGAAGGCTATTCTATTCTAAAAAAAGAGAGCATGACACTATCTACTAAAGAATTTATTGAAGACGAGGAAATAGTAGAACTTGTTCGTTATTATGAAGAAGGAACACAAAAGTGGCTTGATGAGAGAATTGGAACTGCAAAAGAAAGTATGAAAATCGATGATGTCTTCCAAGCGAGAATAAAAGAACATCCACTTATTGAATTTATAAATAAAGTCCAAATGTACGCATCAGGGGCCCAGATTTCTTGTACAGCCTTGTTTAACGACAGTGTAAAAGGATTTGATAAAGAGATTACAATGCGTGACATTGTCTCGAATTATATTTATCCTAATACATTAAAAGTTATTAGAATAACAGGATCTGACATGAAGGCAGCTTTAGAAAGATCTGCTTCCTATTTTGCGTTGGACGAAAATGGAGAATTAACCGTAAGCAAAGACTTTTCTTATCCGAAACCACAAGCCTATAATTACGATATGTGGGAAGGCATACAATATAAAGTTGATGTTTCCAAAAAAGTAGGCGAGCGTATTGTATTTCTAGAAAAAGATGGAGCGCAAATAGATGAAGAAGCCTTTTATGAAATTGTCACAAATGCGTATAGAGCAGGTGGCGGCGGAGATTATGAGATGTTTAAAAATAAGGACGTTGTAAGAGATATAACAGTTGCAATGACAGACTTAATTGCTGAATATATTACAACGTTCTCTCCTGTAGATGTTTCTGTTAATCATAATTGGGAAGTGGTAGCTTCCGAAAAACTAGAATAACGATGTTCTTTAGAAGGAGATGAAAGAATGGATTTCACTAGGTTAGTAGAAGAGAAAATCAAGAAATCAATTGCTGATGGAGATTTTGAAAATCTAGAGGGAAAAGGAGAACCGCTCAAGCTAGAAGACTTATCACATGTGCCAGAGGAACTTCGTACTAGCTATAAAATTTTGAAAAACTCAGGATATCTTCCTGAAGAAATGATGTTGAAAAAAAATATTGCAGAATTAGAAGATTTGCTTTCTGTTTGTGAGGGTAAAGAAGAAAAGGAGCAACTTGAGGAGAAAATAAGTGAGAAACTGCTTCGTTTTAATCTTCTGATGGAGAAAAGGAAGCTAAGCCATTCACGTGCATTCAAGCAATATCAATCTAAAATTCACAACCGCTTGTTTTAATAAAAGCGCTCCGAAGTACAAGAACAATAAGTCAACAGGAGGAGCAACAATTGAAAGCATTTATTATTGGATTACTAACATTGCTTATTGTTTTCCTTGGAATATGGAAAACACAAAAAGCCGTTGGTGAGCAAGGACGATATGAACCTGTTTTGCTTTTCCATGGTTTTCTAGGTGGAGAACGTTCTTATAAGACTCTTATGGAGCGATTTGAGGAAAATGGCCAAGGGTATAAAGCAGCTGTTTGTCGTGTTAACGAACGTGGTGTTGTTTCGTGTGAGCATAAATACCATTTTCAGCAAAAAACAGATCAGTTTCCTCTTGTACAAGTCATTTTTGCAGATGATCATGCAAGCATAAGTAAACAAGGGAAATGGGTTCAAAACGTAGTAAAAAAACTTAAAGAAAAAGAAAAAATGGAAGGGTACCATCTCGTTGGTCATAGCATGGGTGGACTTGCCGCTATTAAATATTTAGAAGAGACGAAAGATAAAAATGTTAAATCTCTTACAACGATAGGTACCCCTGTTGGAGGATTGGATATTGATGAACTTGCTGTAAACTTTCCTAAAACAGAAAGCAATCGTACGTCAGAAGGAGCAAAAGATTTACAATATCACTCAGAAGCCATTACAAAACTTCAAAAAGAAGCAACAAAGCTGAAAGAATTACGTATTCCGATTCTTTCAATTGCCGGAAATGTAAAACATAAAGGTGGAGATGGAAGCGTTCTGACAGAAAGTGCATTTTCGTTAGAAAACTATGTGCCTAATGTAAAGAAAAAAGAGTTTCCTTTATTACACTCAGCTCTTCATGAAAGTTTCGCAGTTGATAAAGTTCTTTATACTTTTTTGAAGGACAGTGAAAAGGATGACCGCAGATAGCGGTCATCCTTTTCATTTGTTAATCAATTTTAAGTGTCCAGTTCAGTTCATCCTCTACAGTACCTGTTTGAATACCTGTAATTGTATTGTAAACGTCTAGAGAAAGCTGACCAGCTTTTCCATTACCTACTGTTAATTCACGTTCTCCCCATTTTAATTTTCCAACTGGAGAGATAACCGCAGCTGTACCTGTTCCAAAAATCTCCTCTAATTCCCCACGTTCAGATGCTTCAAAAATTTCTTCAACTGAAATACGTTTTTGTTCAACTGGGATATTCCAATGTTCGAGAAGTTCAATCACTGAAGTTCTCGTAATCCCATCTAGAATACTTCCGCTAAGTTCAGGTGTATAAACTTTTCCACCGATTTTGAAGAAGATATTCATACTTCCTACTTCTTCAACATACTTCTTTTCAATTGCATCAAGCCAAAGCACTTGATCATAGCCAAGTTTCTCTGCTTCTGTTTGAGCACGAAGGCTTCCTGCATAGTTTCCTGCTGTTTTAGCAATCCCTACGCCACCGCGTACAGCACGAACATATTCATTTTCAACGTAAATACTAACAGGTTGAAGCTGCTCGCCGCTGTTGTAATACGCACCAACAGGAGAAAGAATGATCATAAATTTATATGTTGATGAAGGACGCACTCCTAAAAATGCGTCTGTTGCAATAATAAATGGACGAATGTAAAGAGAACATCCTTCTTCAGTTGGAATCCACTCTTTGTCAATTTCAATTAAGTTTTTTAAAGCTTCCATTGCTAAATCTTCAGGGATTTCCGGCATGCTTAAACGTTCGTTAGATAGATTCATTCGTTTTACGTTTTTAAGAGGTCTAAAGAGTTGAACACGATTGTCCGCTGTTCTGTATGCTTTAAGGCCTTCGAATACCGCTTGACCGTAATGGAATACCATTGAAGATGGTTCTAAAGTAAGCGGAGCGTAAGGAGTGATTCTTGGACTATGCCACCCTTTGTCAGTAGAGTAATCCATTGTAAACATGTGGTCTGTAAAAAATTTTCCGAAACCAAGTTCACTGTGATTAGGTTTTGTTTTTTTCTGAGAAGTTTTTGTTACTTCAATTGTTTGTAGCATATTTCTTACACCTCTTATAAAAAGAATTTTCAATCTATTTTTTTATTTTATGATATTACTCTATATTAATTTAAGTAATAACGCAATGATTAGAAAACGCTTACAATATAAAAAATAAGAATTTATTCACTTTCTAAATGGTTTACTATGTTTAATAAATAAAACTTATTACCTGTCATATTAAGAAAATGAGTATGATAGAATAAGAGGATTAAAATTTTTGACGAAAAAAGGAGCGAAAAACATGCTGTATTTAGTTCGCCATGGTCAAACTGATTGGAATAAAAATGGACTCGTTCAAGGGCAGACAGATATTCCATTGAATAGTACAGGAGTTGAGCAAGCTCAGGCGTTAGCAAAAAGGTTTCAAAAGGAAAATATTGATGTGATTTATGCTAGTGATCTTAAGCGTGCATATGGAACTGCTGAAGAAATTGCAAAAGTAAAAAATATGAGAGTATTAGAAGGCCTTCGGGAACTGCGTGAACGGTCATTTGGGGAGCTAGAAGGAGCAAATCTTCCTTTGCTGCAAGAAAAATTTCCTAATCTTAGTACAGATTGGAGAGAGGATCTTCCTCTTAATATAGAATCACTAGGAAATATGCAAAAACGAATGGTGAAGGAACTTACAAATATTATGACGAATCATCAAGATGAGGATGTTCTTGTTGTAAGCCATGGAGCAGCTATTAACGTATTTATTCACTATGTTACAGGTGGGGAAAACGGAACAGGAAAAATGCTTTTAGCAAACACAGCTGTTAGTACATTTACTTTTGAAAATAAAAAATGGGCCATAGGTACGCTAAATGATGCGTCACATAGGATAAAAGAAGCGAAAAATAGCTAAAAAGTTGTGAAAATAATGTCTTAATTTGTTGACATATGTCGAAATGTGTAGTAAATTTGTAAATAACTTATTAATACTGTAACAAAAAACATCTGAAAAAGCGATCAAATTTTACATTTGGCGTTTTATTATTCTCTTTTTTAGTCTTTATTTATTCTGTGATCCCAACCTCACATTACGATCTTCCAGTCATCGTAATGTGGGGTTTTTTAATGTCTTGAAAATATACACTATAGAAGATTAGCGTTGATAGATGAGACGTTTAGAAGCAAAGGAAAACAAGAAAGATAACCGTGTATAAAACGTTAAAAAAGAGGTGTAGATTCACTTTTTGTAAACAATTGCAATATAGATGAATTACAGAAGGGGGATAGAATAATGAAACAGAAAATTTCCATTATTGGTGTGCCGATGGACCTTGGTCAAATGAGGCGAGGAGTTGATATGGGACCTAGCGCAGTCAGATATGCTGACTTAAATGAAAGACTAAAAAATTTAAATTATGATGTTACTGATGAAGGAGATATCGAAACTGAAATTAAAGAAAGGGCAGACCTTCATGCTCATACATCTTTAAAAAATCTAGAAGCTGTAGTAAAGGGAAATGAGCGACTAAGTACAAAAGTAAGGGAAGTAGTGGAAAAAGGAAACTTTCCTCTTGTGATTGGGGGAGATCATAGTATAGCAATTGGTACGCTTGCAGGACTAGGAAAACGGGCTAACAATCTAGGGGTGATTTGGTATGATGCCCATGGAGACTTAAATACACTTGAAACCTCTCCATCAGGGAATATTCATGGCATGCCACTTGCAGTTAGTTTAGGAATAGGACATGAAAAACTAACGAATATAGGCGGATATATGCCAAAAATAAAACCGGAAAATGTAGTAATAATAGGGGCTCGCTCTCTAGATGATGGAGAGAAAGAATTAATCCGTAATAAAGGAATTAAAGTTTATACAATGCATGAGATTGATCGATTAGGAATGACCAAAGTAATGGAGGAGACCATCTCTTATTTAAAGAAACGTACAGATCAAGTTCATCTTTCTCTTGATTTGGATGGTTTAGATCCAAGGGAAGCCCCTGGAGTTGGTACTCCTGTTGTTGGAGGGATTAGTTATAGAGAAAGTCATTTGGCAATGGAAATGCTTGCAGAAGCAGAATTTATTACCTCAGCTGAATTTGTAGAGATAAATCCAATACTTGATGACTCCAACAAAACTGCCGAAGTTGCGGTTGCTTTAATCGGTTCTTTACTGGGAGAAAAGCTTCTTTAACAAGAAAGAACTCTCTAAGTTTAGAGAGTTCTTTCTTGTTAAAGAAAGATCGTTATTTTACTAATTAGAAAGCACAGAGTAAATTTTACGAATAGCCCAATCCAAATCTTCTTCGGAAATAATAAGTGGTGGTGCAAAGCGAATGACAGTATTATGTGTTTCTTTACAAAGAAGTCCTTCTTCTTTCAAACGTTCACAATAAGGACGAGCAGGTGTTGTTAACTCTACGCCAATAAAAAGACCGCGTCCTCGAATTTCCTTAATAACAGAGCTGTTAATTTTCTTGAGTTGTTCTTTAAAATATTCACCTAATCTAAAAGAGCGTTCTGCTAAATATTCCTCTTCTAACACTTGGAGAGAAGCTAATGACACGGCACAAGCTAGAGGGTTTCCGCCAAATGTCGAACCGTGTGAACCAGGATTAAAAACACCTAGAATATCTTTGTTTGCCACAACGCAAGATATAGGAAAAACCCCACCTCCCAATGCTTTACCTAGGATAAGCATATCAGGTTCTACATCTTCCCAATCGCATGCAAACATTTTACCAGTACGAGCTAAACCAACTTGAATTTCGTCTGCAATAAATAAAACATCTTCTTTTTTACATATGTTTGCTGCTGCTTTTAAAAACCCTTCTGGGGGTAAAACAATGCCAGCTTCACCTTGAATCGGTTCAATGAGAAAAGCAACTGTGTTTGGTGTAATAGCTTTTTGTAAAGCTTCCAGGTCACCGTAAGGAATTCGCTTTATCCCAGGAAGTAGTGGACCAAAGCCTCGCTTATATTCTTCCTCAGATGAAAGAGAAACAGCTGACATTGTTCTTCCGTGGAAATTTCCATCACATGCGATAATTTCTGCTTTATTTTCTTCAATCTGTTTGTTTGTATATCCCCATCGTCTTGCAGCTTTAATAGCTGTTTCAACAGCTTCTGCACCTGTGTTCATTGGGAGAGCCATCTCTTTTTTCGTCAGTTTACAAATTGTTTCGTACCAAGGACCAAGTTGATCGCTATGAAAAGCACGAGATGTGAGCGTTACACGATCTGCTTGTTTTTTTAACGCATCAATAATTTTTGGATGACGATGTCCTTGGTTAACAGCTGAATAAGCGCTAAGCATATCCATATAACGATTTCCTTCAGGGTCTTTTACCCATACTCCTTCAGCTTCTGAGATAACAATTGGAAGAGGATGATAATTGTTTGCTCCATATGCTTCTGTTTGATTAATAATTTCTTCAGAATGATTGTATTTTAAGTTCATTGTAAAACCTCCTAATTTATTCTTAATCATGTAGTAGATCCTGTTTATTTGAGCCATAAGAACTTTTGTACTTCTGTCTACTTTATAATGCAAGAACTGTGCCAACTATTTTTGTGCAGTAAGGATAGGGTTGCTCTAAATATATGGAGATAAAAAGCAAAAAAATTAAGCGTTTATGTAGAAAAATAAGCATTAAAATTTGGCATTTTCTTTTATATCGACAGAAATATCATAAAAAATTTTGCGTATTGAAATTGTTTCTGATTAAATAAAAAAAAGCAGTGTAAAAAGGAGCGAACTTAAATGTATGAAAAAAATGTAGAATATTTAGAATATTTAAAGCGAACTTATGAGCGAATTATGGATGAACTAGATGTGGGATTACATGTTGTAAATAAAGATGGTAAAACCATTTTATATAACAAAAAGATGATGGAAATGGAATATATGAAAAGTGAAGATGTGTTAGATAAAGATTTACTTGAAGTGTTTATGTTTAAAAAAGGTCAACAAAGTACACTGCTTAGAGCATTAGAGGCAGGGGTAGAAACAAAAAATGAGAAGCAAACGTACTTTAACAATAAAGGGAAAGAAGTAACAACGGTCAATAATACATTTCCTATCGTGGAAAAAATGGAGATTCAAGGAGCGGTGGAAATTGCCCGGGATATTACCAAAATTGAGAGATTAGTAAGAGAGAATATAAAGAGAAAGAAAGAAAGTAAGTTTACTTTTGAGAACATTATTGGGAAAAGCCCAGCTATTCAAGAAGTAATTGAAAGTGCTAAACGAGCAACGCGTACCTCGTCTTACGTACTGATTGTAGGAGAAACAGGAACAGGCAAAGAACTTTTTGCTCAAGGAATCCATTACGAGAGCAATCGTGCCTCACGTCCTTTTATTTCTCAAAACTGTGCTGCTCTTCCAGATAATTTGATTGAAAGCTTGCTTTTTGGTACAAAACGAGGTGCTTTTACAGGAGCTGCTGATCATGCGGGATTATTTCAACAAGCAGAAGGGGGGACATTGCTTCTCGATGAGATTAATTCTTTAAATATTCATCTTCAAGCTAAGTTGTTGCGTGTTTTGCAAGAAAAGAAGGTGAAGAGAATAGGAGATACGAAGGAAACGTCTGTTGATGTAAGAATTATTGCGCATATTAACGAAGATCCAATTGATGCTATTGCAAACAAGCATTTACGAAAAGATTTATATTATCGTTTAGGAGTTGTGACCCTTTTTATTCCACCTTTACGAGAAAGAAAAGAAGATATTTCGCTTCTTGCTCAGCATTTTATCCTAAAATATAATAAACTTTTTCAGATGGATGTTCAAAACATAAGTGAAGATGTTTTACAACTATTTTTATCTTATGAATGGCCCGGTAATGTAAGGGAGCTAGAGCATGTTATTGAGGCTGCCATGAATATTATGGGGGATGAAGAGGAGAGGATTGAACGTTATCATCTACCTATGCAATATAGAACAAAATGGGAAGCGCGTAAAGAAGTAGAAGAGAAAGATCCTTTGTTTAAAATGAAGGCTTTTCAAACTCTTTCTCTGAAAGATCAAATGAAATCATTTGAGAGATATTGTATTGTCCATGCTTTAAGAGAAAACAATTTTAAAATCTCAAAAACAGCTCATATGCTAGGATTAAGTCGTCAAAGTTTACAATATCGGATGAAGAGGTTAAATATTGAGAAAGAATGAAAGGGAAAATGTGAGTATGCAGTTGTTTTTCTTGTGATCTATAACTAAAAAGCTCTCCTGAAAAGCAGAATAACAGGCTAAAAAGAAAAAATGTAAGATAATTTAAATATGTATAAATAATCAAAAAAATGTCGAGTTGAGTCATTTACCCTTTATCACTTACACTAAAAGATAAGAAACGAGAGGGGGAGAAACATGAAAAGGGAAATTTCGATTATTGGAGCACCAATGGATTTAGGTCAAGCAAGAAGAGGGGTAGATATGGGGCCAAGCGCAATTAGATGTGCAGGCTTAAGTGAAAGACTACAACGTTTAGGATACGAAGTTTATGATGAGGGAGACATTGAAATCGAAATTAGAGAAAGAGCAAAATCAACGTCGTCTACTCACTTAAAAAACTTAGAGGCTGTTGCAGAAGGAAATCAACGGCTGTGTACAAAAGTTCAAGAAGTCATTAGTTTAGGACGTTTTCCACTTGTTGTTGGCGGAGATCATAGCATTGCGATTGGAACGCTTGCAGGTGTATCAAAACGTGCTGAAAATTTGGGCGTGATTTGGTATGACGCACATGGTGATTTAAATACAGCTGAAACATCGCCATCAGGAAATATCCATGGTATGCCGCTTGCTGTAAGTTTAGGAATGGGTCATCCGCTTCTAACAAACATCGGTGGATACCTTCCAAAAGTAAAGCCAGAAAACATCGTTATCATTGGAGCTCGTTCTCTTGATGTAGGAGAAAAAGAATTAATAAGAGAAAAAGGAATTCGCGTATATACAATGCATGAGATTGATCGTTTGGGAATGACAAAAGTAATGGAGGAAGCGGTTTCATACTTGAAAGAAAGAACAGATCATGTTCACCTTTCACTTGATTTGGATGGGCTAGATCCAAAAGAAGCTCCTGGTGTTGGAACACCTGTTGTTGGTGGAATTAGCTATAGAGAAAGTCATCTTGCTATGGAAATGTTAGCAGAAGCTAATTTTATTACATCTGCTGAATTTGTCGAAATTAACCCTATTTTAGATGACCTTAATCGAACAGCTGAAGTTGCTGTTGCATTAGTTGGGTCTCTTTTAGGAGAAAATCTACTCTTTGAACAAAAAAACTTGCTTACATTAACTTCTTCTTAATAAAGACTAAAAGATTAAGTGAAGAGAAAACAAGATAACCAATCTCCTGTAAATTTTTAATTGCAGTGATGATTGGTCTCTTTTTTACTAAGGAATGCCAAGTTTTTTGGCGGGATAATTAAAAATTTGGCGTTTATATTAATCTGAAACCTCGTTTAACTAGGGATATTTATATGGCATAAAACTTGCACTATATATTTAACAAGTAAAAGATAGCTTACTCACTTGATCAGGGATAGAAAACGAAGGGGTGTTTCTATGGGAAGAGAAAAAGAGCAACAATATGAATTAAAGAGGACAATGAATTCTAGGCACTTGTTTATGATTTCTTTAGGTGGGTGTATTGGAACAGGCTTCTTTATTGGGTCAGGGTATACGATTTATGAAGCTGGTTCAACAGGAGCCATTTTTGCATACTTAGTTGGTGGATTTATTATGTACTTAACCCTGCTTTGTCTAGGTGAACTTTCCGTTGCAATGCCTGTATCAGGATCATTCCAAACATATGCAACAAAATTTATCGGATCCGGAACAGGATTTGCTATCGGGTGGCTCTATTGGTTAGGATGGGCTGTAACGATTGCTTTAGAGTTTTTGTCAGCTGGACAGCTTATGCAAAGGTGGCTTCCGGGTTCACCTGTTTGGATGTGGTGTATCATTTTTGCTGCTCTTATGTTTTTCTTAAATGCTCTTTCTGCAAAAGCTTTTGGTGAAACAGAGTTTATCTTTTCAAGTATCAAGATCCTTGCCATTATTTTATTTATTGGAGTTGGCGGAGCTGCTATGTTTGGTTTGATTGAAATGAATGACGGTCAAGCTGCTCCATTTTTCTCTCATTTTACAACTGATGGTCTTCTCCCGAACGGGGTAACAGCTCTTCTTATTACAATGATTAGTGTTAATTTCTCATTTCAAGGAACAGAACTAATTGGAATTGCAGCAGGAGAAAGTAAAAATCCTGAAAAGACAATTCCTCGTTCCATTCGTCAAACGGTTTGGAGAACACTTTTTTTCTTTGTACTTTCTGTATTTGTTCTCGCAGGCGTTATCCCAAGAACGGAAGCAGGAGTTTCTGAGAGCCCTTTCGTTGTTGTGTTAGACCGCATTGGTGTCCCGTATTCAGCTGATATTATGAATTTTGTTATTTTAATTGCTCTTTTATCAGTAGCCAATTCAGGGATGTATGCTGCAACACGTATGTTGTATTCTTTGTCACGAGAAGGAATGGCAAGCCCTCGTCTAGGAAAAGTAAACAAGCGCGGCGTTCCCATTAACGCTTTACTTATTACACTCGCTATATCAGGTCTTTCATTATTATCAGGAGTATTTGCTGCTGAGACGGTCTTTGTTTGGTTGCTTTCATTAGCAGGACTTGGTGCACAGATTGGATGGATTGCCATTACGGCTTCTTTGCTTGGCTTTAGAAAAAAATACATTAGTCAAGGTGGGAAGATAGAAGATTTAAAGTTTAAAGCACCACTTTATCCCATTTTGCCTGCTGTGGCTCTAATTGCAAACTGTATTGTTATGGCAAGTTTAGCCTTTGATGCTGAACAGCGTATGGCCCTGTATTGGGGAGGAGGATTTTATATTTGTTGTTACCTTGTTTATCATCTTAGAGTGAAGAAAAAACACCGCATTAAAACATACGAACAAGAACTTCAGCTTAACGAAGGAAAAAAGATGGTCATGTAAAAAAAGCAGCTCGCATAGGGGCTGCTTTTTTATAATTTATGTTTGCATAGTACAGATTGGATCATAAAATATTCAATTGATGCTGGAAGTTCTTCTTTTATTGGTTTTAATCGCTCTGTTCCCACTTTTTCAATAGCCGTTAAAATGGCTTCTTCTTGCTCTCGCGTGAAAATTTTATCCCATTCCATTGGATAGCCTTCTTCTACAGCTCGCAAAATGTGTTTTTCAACCGTTTGTTGGGTCATAGAACGCTCTTTTGCAATTGTTTTAGTATCATGACCTTGTTGAAAAAGATCATATGAAACAACATAACTTTTTTGATCTCCTGTTTCTTGTTTAGAAGATGGAGTATCTGATAGCTTTTGAATTGGCGTAATATTATTTTCTAATACAAAAGCTGAAATAGCTTCTAAAAACGGCTGGCCGTAACGTTCAAACTTGACTTCGCCAACTCCATTCATATTCAAAAAAGCTTCTTTTGTTGTTGGATAGTAGCGACTAAAATCTTTAAGAGTTCCATCTGCAAAAATTAAATATGGTGGATAGCCTTTTTCATCAGCTATTTCTTTTCGCAATGTTCGCAAACGCTCAAATAATTGTTCATCTATTATTTGCTCCGGAGCTGTTTTCGTTTCAATCTCACGTTTCCATACCGTTTCTTTTCCTTGTAAAAGGGAGTAGCCTTTCTCACCGATATAAACGGTCGGATATTGATGGTTTGTAAGTAGAAGGTACTTTTCAGCTAACAAATAATGAATAAGGGAAGAAATTTGTTTTTCGGTTTTCTCTTTCATCAGTCCGTAGGTTGACAAAGTTTGAAAGTTAAACTGGAGAATTTTCTTGTTTTTGGAGCCTTTCAACACTTGAGCAACCAATGTAACACCGAAGCGTTCTTTCATTCGTTTCACACAAGAAAGAATCATGAGCGCTTCTTTTGTAATATCAATTTTTTCTCCCGTATCAAGGCAATTTGAACATTTGCCACATGTGCTCTGATCTTCTTTTCCTTGAAAATAAGAAAGAATATAGCTCTGCAAGCATTGCTCTGTATGACAATATTGAACAATTGTTTGTAAGTTCTCATATTCTTGTTGCTGTCGTTCTGCTGATGTAGATTGTTCAATAAGAAATTTCTGGACACTCACATCTTGAGAATGAAAAAGAAGAATACATTCGCTTTCTTCCCCATCACGACCAGCGCGCCCTGCTTCCTGATAGTAATTTTCAATATTTTTAGGCATGTTGTAGTGAATGACATATCGGACATTAGATTTGTCGATTCCCATTCCAAATGCATTTGTCGCAACAATTACTTGACAGTTGTCATAAATAAAATCATTTTGAGCCTCTTGTCGCTCAACGTCTGAAAGACCAGCATGATAAGCCCGAGCTTTGATTCCTTTTTTAGTTAATAATGTTGAGAGTTGGTCACAGAGCTTGCGAGAAGCAACATAAATAATCCCTACTTCTTTTTGATGATTTTCAATGTACTGTAGAAGGTATTTTTGCTTATCAACTCCACGAAGAACTTGAAACGATAAATTTTCGCGTGCAAAGCCTGTTACATAGGTATCTTCTTTTTCAATAGAAAGAAGAGTACATATATCGTTCATTACTTCTTCTGTAGCAGTTGCTGTTAAAGCTGCTACAACAACATTTTGAGGAAGAGAAAAAATACGGTTTACAATAGACCGATAGCTTGGACGGAAATCATGTCCCCATTTTGAAATACAGTGAGCTTCATCAAAAGCAATAAATGTTAAAGGGAGCTTCTCAAGCCATGTAACAAACTCTAAAGACTCAAAGCGTTCTGGTGCCACATATACAATTTTATAAATGCCGTTTTCAATTTCCCACATTATATCTGAGATTTCTTCATATGAAAGAGAACTATTTAAAAATGTAGCAGGGATATGAATAGAGTTTAAAGAGTCTACCTGGTCTTTCATGAGGGAAATTAATGGAGAAATAACGAGGGTAATTCCTTCAAAAAGGAGAGCCGGAATTTGATAACAAATTGATTTCCCACCACCAGTTGGCATAATACCGAGCGTATTTCGTTTTTCGAGGATGCTCGTAATCACTCCTTCTTGTCCAGGACGAAATGTTTCATATCCAAAGTGTTTTAATAGCATATTTTCTGCGTTTTTCAATTCTACCAAAATAATCACCAGCCTAATCTAAAAACATATGATGAATAGATTAAAATTCATAATCTACTATTCCCATTTTATTATACATGAAGAAAGAAGAGGAAGAAAATGAAAGCTATTTATTTATAGTTGACGAGACATGTATATACAAGGTAAAATCATATTGTAACTTGTATATACATGTTTTTATTTTATTTTTATTGAATCTTATCAAAAAAGGAATTAAATGAGAAATTTGTAAGCGTTAACAAAAAAGGGGGCGTTTCCATAATGAACAGAGCATCTGTAGAACAGATTGTCCATGCTTTAGGAGGAAAAGAAAATATCTCAACAGCAACACATTGTGTAACACGTTTACGACTTGTGTTAAAAGATGAAAGTAAAGTAAATCATGAAGATCTAAATAATATAGATCTTGTTAGAGGATCTTTCTCAACAAATGGACAATTTCAAGTTGTTATTGGACAGGGAACAGTTGATAAAGTGTATAAGGAATTTGTGAACATTACAGGGGTTGGAGAAGCTTCAAAAGAAGAAGTGAAAGATGAAGCATCTAAAAAAATGAATCCGCTTCAACGTGCTGTCAAAGCTCTTGCTGACATCTTTATTCCGATTCTTCCAGCTATTGTAACCGCAGGTCTTTTGATGGGGATTAATAATATATTAACAAACCCAAATATCTTTTTTGATAGCAAATCTGTTGTTGATGTATACCCACAATGGGGGGATTTTGCAAATATTATTAATTTAATTGCTAATACAGCCTTTACCTTCTTGCCTGGATTAATCGGTTGGTCAGCGGTGACAAAATTTGGGGGGAGTCCGATATTAGGAATTGTTCTCGGCTTGATGCTTGTTCACCCAGATCTTTTAAACGCGTGGGGATATGGAGAAGCACAAAATAAAGGTGATATTGCAACATGGAACTTATTCGGTCTTGAAATTGAGAAAGTTGGCTACCAAGGGCAAGTTCTGCCTGTGTTAGTAGCTTCGTACGTTCTTGCTAAAATTGAAAGTTTCTTAAGAAAAAGAATACCAGATGCAATTCAACTGTTAGTGGTAGCTCCAGTAGCCCTTTTAGTAACGGGGTTCTTATCTTTTATTATTATTGGTCCAATCACAATGAGTCTTGGTGGCCTTATTACAGACGGAGTTGTTTATTTATTTGATAAAGCTCCGATTGTTGGAGGCCTTGTATACGGGGGGCTTTATGCACCGCTTGTTATTACAGGAATGCATCATACGTTTTTAGCAGTTGATCTTCAGCTTATTGGTACAATTGGCGGAACTTTCTTGTGGCCTATGCTTGCTCTTTCTAATATTGCTCAAGGATCAGCGGCTCTTGCAATGATGTTTGTTGTGAAAAATGAAAAAGTTAAAGGTCTTGCAGGTGCTTCATCTCTTTCTGCTTACTTAGGTGTTACAGAACCAGCTATGTTTGGAGTTAATTTGCGTTTCCGCTATCCTTTTATTGCGGCAATTATCGGTTCTGCTATTGGAGGGGTAGTGTTAGCAACAAACCTTGTTAAAGCTTCATCTGTTGGAGTTGGAGGATTACCTGCCTTTTTCTCTATTATGCCATCATTTTGGCCTGTCTTTTTCATGGGAATGGGCATAAGCATTGTTGTTCCGTTTTTACTAACCCTTGTAATGGGGAAGTTTGCAAAGCGAAAAGAAGTGGAAGTAAAACGTTCTATAAGCCAATAAAGAGATAAAAAGAGGAGAGGATAAAAGGTTATGAAACATGAATGGTGGAGAAAAGCCGTAGTTTATCAAATCTACCCTAAAAGTTTTTATGATACAGAAGGAACAGGAGTTGGCGATCTTAAAGGGGTTACAAAAAAGCTTGATTACTTAAAAACATTAGGCGTTGATGTTATTTGGCTAACCCCAATTTATGAATCACCTCAAAATGATAACGGTTACGATATTAGTGATTATTATAAGATTTACGAACCTTATGGAACAATGGAAGATTTCGAATACCTTCTTTTTCAAGCCCATGAAAAAGGATTAAAAATTGTTATGGATATTGTTGTTAATCATACATCAACAGCCCATAAATGGTTCAAGGAAGCAAAAAAAGGTCCCTTTAACCCTTATCGAGATTTCTATATTTGGAAAGACGGCAAAGAAGGGGGTCCACCAACGAACTGGAAATCCAAGTTTGGTGGATCAGCATGGGAATATGACGAAGATAGCAACCAATATTATTTACATCTTTATGATGTTACCCAAGCTGATTTAAACTGGGAAAATGAAAAGGTACGACAAGAAGTTTATAAAATGATGAACTTCTGGTTTCAAAAAGGTGTGGATGGCTTCCGTCTTGATGTTATTAATGTAATTTCAAAAGATCAGCGCTTTTTAGATGATGATAATGGAGACGGCCGTAAATATTATACAGATGGCCCGCGTGTTCATGAATATATGAATGAAATGAATAGAACGGTATTTTCAAAATATAACGTAATGACGGTTGGAGAAATGTCATCAACAACTCCAGAGGAATGTGTAAAGTATACGAATCCAGAAAGACAGGAGCTAAATATGACTTTCAACTTTCATCATTTGAAAGTTGATTATAAAGACGGTGAGAAATGGAGCAATGCACCGTTTGATTTCTTACAGCTCAAAGAAATCCTCTCACACTGGCAAGAATATATGGACAAAGGGGACGGCTGGAATGCACTTTTTTGGTGCAACCATGACCAGCCGCGAGTTGTCTCCCGCTATGGAAATGATCAAGAATATCATAAAGAATCAGCAAAAATGCTTGCAACTGTTGTTCATATGATGAAAGGAACACCATACATTTATCAAGGTGAAGAGATTGGAATGACAAATTCCTATTTTAGTGATATTGAACAATATCGCGATGTTGAATCACTGAATATGTTTAAAGAAAAAAAGGAAGAAGGATGGTCAGAGGAAGAGATTCTGACCATTTTAAAGCAAAAGTCTCGGGATAACTCGAGGACACCAATGCAGTGGAATGATGATAAGCATGGTGGTTTTACGACAGGCACACCATGGATTTCACTTGCTCCGAACTATGAGCGTATTAATGTGAAAGAAGCATTAGAAGATGAAGAGTCCATTTTTTATCACTATCGAAAGTTGATAGTACTTCGAAAAACGTACAATATAATTACAGAAGGTGATTATAAGCTATTATTACGAGATGATGAGCGGATTTTTGCTTATACACGTAATACAGAAGAAGAACAGCTTGTTGTACTCAATAACTTTTATAGTGAAGAACAATCATTTTCTTTACCTGAAAGTGTGATAGGAAATGGTGAGCTTCTGTTAGGAAACTACAATGATGCACCTTCATTACAAAGAACAATAACGTTACGACCTTATGAATCAGTTGTTTATCTTTCTAAAAAATAATAATAGCTATTGCCATACGTAATAAATAACAATTACACTTTATAATGGTGATGAAAATGAAAGAAAATAAATATATGAGTATATATCAAAATATTGTCCAAGACGTGAAAAGAGGGGAGTACAAGCCAGGTGACAAACTTCCGTCAGAGCACGAACTTGCTGATCATTATGAAACATCAAGAGAAACCATTCGTAAATCGCTAAACTTGTTAGCTCAAAACGGCTATATCCAAAAGATTCGTGGGAAGGGATCTATTGTTCTGGATATGACACAATTTAACCTCCCTATTTCAGGCCTTGTTAGCTTTAAAGAGCTTTCTAAAGAGATGAGTAATCCACCTGAAACAAAAGTAAACAAGCTTACGGAAATGGAAGGGAACGCATTTTTAGAGAAAGTGTTAGAACTCTCACCAGGAGAGAAGGTGTGGCAAGTTGTCCGCTCACGAAATTTTGATGGAGAAAATGTTATTTTAGACAAAGATTACTTCAAACAAAGTATTGTTGAGCAATTGACAGTTGAGATTTGTAAGAATTCTATTTACGAGTATTTAGAGAAAGACTTAGGGTTGATTATCAGTTTTGCCAAAAAAGAGTTTGTTGTGGAAAAATGCACAGAAGAAGACTACGCATATTTAGATTTAAAAGGATATGACCACGTTGTTGTTGTGCGCAACTACGTTTATCTTGAAGATGCGACTCTTTTTCAATACACCGAATCAAGACATCGCCTTGATAAATTCCAGTTCGTCGATTTCGCCAGAAGAGAAAAATAGACACGGCATACAGCCGTGTCTATTTTTATTGTGAAGAAAGAAGAATAAGGATTAAAATAATGGTTAGGAGGGAAACTATGGAGAGAAATTCAAAAAGCGTAGGAAGCCATATTATTGCTATAACTTTAATTGTACTTCTCGTCTTATTTTCAGCTAGTATCCTCTTCTTTAGTGTTTTATTTGGAACAGTTGGTTTTTTTCATATTTCAAACTCAAGTTATGACTCTATTTGGTCTATTTGCTTATTTATTTTACTTCTTTCTTTTGTAAGTGGATTTTTAGAGCTTTTTGAGTATCTATTGAAGATTATAATAACGGGGATCTCTGAACAGTCTAAAGTAACCGTTCTTTTAAAGTATGGAGTAGAACTGCTCTTTCTTTATGGATCTCTTTCCATTGTAGATGACTGGATGGAGAGTATATCGCTATCTTCGTATAGTAAACTATTTTTCGCTATTTTACTTCTTATCATTGGGAATACTGATTCTTTACAAAAAAAGAAGCATAAAAATAAATGAAGAGTAATGAATAGATTAAATTTCTAGTTCGTTAGCCCCTTAATAAAAATTCGCTTGTTATGTATAATGATGTAATTGTTGTGAGAGAAGAAAAAGTGGAGTGCCGGTAGAAAATGTGCTGTACTGCCTTTTTACCGGCTATTTGTGATGAGAAAAAAACTAAGTGTAAAATTATTCAAATAAACTAATATTCAGTCTATTTATTTACCTCTAGAACTTCTCTTTCAAGTTCAGTAGAATAGAGAAATGAGCTTATTTTATGTATAACCTATTCATTATTTTGAATACGGTTAAAGGAGTGTTTTCATGAGTAATAATGGACAACAAAATAATGGCTTACAAAGAACAATGAAAGCCCGACACTTGTTTATGATTTCCTTAGGAGGCTGTATTGGAACAGGCTTCTTTTTAGGATCAGGATATACAATTAACCAAGCAGGTTCACTAGGTGCGGTTTTATCATACTTAGTAGGTGGGCTTGTAATGTACTTAACCCTTGTTTGTTTAGGTGAGTTGTCTGTTGCAATGCCTGAGTCAGGATCATTTCAGACATATGCTACAAAATTTATTGGTCCTGCAACGGGATTCGCTATTGGCTGGCTATACTGGCTAGGTTGGGGTGTAACGGTTGCCCTAGAGTTTTTATCATCAGGACAGCTTATGCAACGATGGTTTCCAGATTCGCCAATTTGGATGTGGTGTTTAATCTTTACTGTTGTTGTCTTTTTACTAAATGCTTTGTCAGCAAAAGCATTTGGGGAATCTGAATTTGTCTTTTCGAGTATTAAGATATTAGCCATTCTATTATTTATTATTGTCGGAGGAGCTGCAATGTTTGGGCTTGTAGACATGAAAGGTGGAGAAAGTGCGCCATTTTTCTCTCACTTTGTTAGTGACGGTCTTTTCCCGAATGGCGTAACAGCTCTTCTTATTACTATGATTAGCGTAAACTTTTCGTTTCAAGGAACAGAGCTTATCGGGATTGCGGCAGGAGAAAGTGAAAATCCTGAAAAAACAATTCCAAAATCCATTCGACAAACGGTATGGAGAACGCTTTTCTTCTTTGTTCTTTCTGTAGTTATCGTAGCAGGAGTATTACCAAGAGAACAGGCTGGCGTTGTTGAAAGTCCATTCGTGGCTGTATTAGATAAAGTGGGAGTACCGTATGCAGCAGATATTATGAACTTTGTAATTTTAATTGCGCTTTTGTCTGTTGCAAACTCAGGTCTTTATGCAGCAACGCGTATTCTTTATTCGCTTTCTAAAGAAGGAATGGCAAGCCCTTCGATTGCTAAAGTAAATAAAAAAGGGATTCCAATGAATGCGTTGCTGATTACACTTGCTGTAGCACTTTTATCGCTTCTTTCAAGCGTTTTTGCAGCAGAAACCGTATTTGTTTGGCTTCTGTCACTTGCAGGATTAGGAGCGCAAATTGGTTGGATTGCTATTACCTGGTCACATCTAGCGTTTAGAAAGAAATATGTGCAACAAGGCGGAAAAGTAGAAGATTTAAAGTTCAAAACTCCGCTTTATCCATTCTTACCCGCAGTTGCTTTAATTGCAAATCTTATCGTTATGGCAAGTATGGCGTTTGATGGAGAACAACGACTAGCTCTTTATTGGGGAGGCGGCTTTTTCATTGCTTGTTATATTTACTACTTTATTCGGGTAAAAGGCAAGCGAGAAGGAAAAGAGTTTAAACAAGAAGTAGAGCTAAAAGAAGGAAAACGAATGATGATGTAACACAAAAGGAGCGATTTCTCACATGAGAAATCGCTCCTTTTTGTGTTAAAACGTAAAGTGAAAAAGCTTAGGAGCATAATAGCAAATGGCCATCACGAGGAAAGTAGAGAGAAGGAAAATGACATCCTTCTTTTTTATAGACGTTGTTTTATAAAAAACGCGTCCTTTCGCCCCTGTAAAGCCTTTCGACTCCATAGCCAGTGCTGTTCGTTCTGCTTTACGAATAGCGCTTGCTAAAAGAGGGATAATATAACGCTTCAACTGATGAATGCGGTCGTTAAGTGTTGTTGCTCGTTTAATTCCGCGAATACGATGAGCATTTTGAATGGTTTGAAACTCATCTTTCATCTGAGGTAGAAAGCGATAACCTGCTAGTATACCGTAAGCAAACTTAGGTGGTAGCTTACATTGCTGCATAAGACTTAACATCAACTCTGTTTTATCTGTTGTAAAAATAAATAACAGTGAGAGGGAGGCAAAACCAAGCACTCTTAAAGCAAGGCTAAGTCCATTTTGAAGCGTTGTCTCTGTAACCGTAATAAACCAAAAATGAGCAATAACTTTGCTTCCTGTTTTAAATTCTTCGTCTGCAAAAACGATGGAAGTCCACAAGTAGCCAAAAGCCACAAGCAGAAAAGGAAGCAGAACAAGGAGCCATTTTTTTAAAGAAACCTTCCCAAATGCAAATGTGGCTAAAACGGTGATGATAAAAAATAATAAAGGTGTCCACACTGTCAAAAAGAGTGATAAGAAAATAACAGAAAGCAAGACAACAAGTCCTTTTATAGCAGGATTAATCTCTTCAAGTTGCAAGGAGTTCACCTTCTTTCTCTAGCGCACATTGGACTTTTATTTCAAGCGGGAGGTCAAGATTGGCTTTTTGAAGCAAATCTTGTTCTTTCCAAAGCGATTCTGTTCTTCCATTAAAAAGCAACTTTCCTTCATGTAAAACAAGAACCCGATCAGCTTTTTCGTGAACAAGCTCCATATCATGAGTAATTAAAAGCACTGTTGTCCCGTCCTTGACACGCTGATCCAAAAGGGTTAGAAGCTCTTTTGTTGTTTGTGCATCTTGTCCAAATGTTGGCTCATCTAAAATTAAAAAGGATTGTTCATCGACAAGCATTGTTGCTACACTTAAGCGTCGCTTTTGACCTTGACTTAGTGAAAAGGGATTTTGATCTCTAACATGCAGAAGCCGGAACGCCTCTAGCACATGTTTCGTTTTCTCTGTTATCTCTTCTTCTAGTAAACCTTGTAGACGAAGGCCAAATGCTACTTCTTCAAAAACACTATCTGTTACGAACTGATGCTCAGGGTTTTGAAAAACATAGCCTGTTTTTTGACGAAGTGTTTTTTCGTCCCATTCTTTTAAATTCTTATTTTCTAATAAGATTTGGCCTGAAGAAGGTTTTTTTAAACGAGAAAGCAAGGTGGAGAGCGTAGACTTTCCAGCGCCATTTGTTCCAATAAGAGCTACAATTTCACCTCGGCCAATTTTAAATGAAAGATTGTTAAGAAGGGAAGGGCCTTTCTTTTGATAAGAAAAAGAAACATCTTGAACATCAATAAGCGTTTCTTTTTCTATTTTCTTTTTCTTCCTATTGAAAAAGGGAGGAGAAGACTGAAGTCCTTTTAGAAACTCTTCCATTGAAAGAGGCAAAGCGCCTTTTTTGTACCAGCCTTGTTCAATTCCTGTATAGGCAAGAGAACTAATATGTGGAATCCATGTCCCATGTTCAATTAAAAGTTCATAGTGATGTTTAAAACAGTCTTCTAACGAAGTATCAAGAATCATTTCGCCATCTTTATTAAAAACTAAACAGCGCTTTATGAGATGAACCCAGTCATCTAATTTATGTTCAATAACTAAAAGCGTAAATTTATATTCCTCCTGTAGCGTTGAGACGAGTGAAACAAGTTCTTTCGTTGAAGCAGGATCAAGATTTGCAGTTGGTTCATCTAGAATAAGAATGTCTGGTTGAAGAGCGAGCACACAAGCAAGTGCTAGCTTTTGTTTTTGACCTCCAGATAGAATTGAAATAGAGCTTTGTTTATAAGGAAGAAGTCCAACAAGAGAGAGTATTTCATCAATACGCTCTTCCATGTTTTCTTTTGGATAGTTAATGTTTTCAAGCCCAAAAGCAACTTCATCTTCAAGCGTTAACATACAAAACTGATTATCTGGATTTTGAAATACTACTCCTACGCGTTGGCAGGTTTCTCCGGCTTCAAAAGAAGAAAGATCTCTTCCAAAAATCTGTACTTCTCCATTCAAACTACCGTCAACGGCTTCTGGATACAATCCATTAAGGCAAAGCGTGAGAGTACTTTTGCCTGCACCACTTGGGCCTAATACAAAAATACTGTCACCTTTAGACGCTGAAAAAGAAACATTCTGCAGCTTTGTTTCTTCATCTTCTTCAAATGAAAAACTTAAATTTTTAACATTAAGAGGCAGTTGATTTTCGATCATTTTTTGTTCCCACCCGTTTTTTACGTTCTTTTCCAAGCGCAAAACCATTTAAAACACCTGTGTTTGCCAGTTGATCACTTAGCCATTTACCAAGTAAACCAGCAAGAAGAGCTCCGCTGACAAGTCGGACAGCAAGCATTGTACTAACATAAGAAGGATCAAGAGCATTGTAGCCTGACAAGAAATAGCCCATGATAAAACTTGTTACAGAGGCCCCCATACCAGCAAGCATAAGAATTGGTAGCGAGTATCGTTTCCAACCAGTAGCTGCGAATACAAGCTCAGGACCTATTCCTTGCACAACTCCTGTTAAAAGAAGACGAGGACCTGAAGCATTTCCAATCAGTAGTTCAACAGCGGCAGCAATTGTTTCTGAAATGAGGGCTGCTCCTGGTTTTCTAATGATATATGCTGTAATAATTGAAACAATAAACCATATTCCGAAAATAAATTCATATCCTAAGAGTCCGAACATTCCGAACAACACATTTCCAAGCTGTGTGAAAAGAAGGTACACAACAGCAAACACAACAGCTAATGCAGACATTACGACAATTTCTTTTAGTTTCCAGCTCTTTGTCATTTTCCATCACCAGGCTTTCTTTTTGTTGAAGGGCTGTTCGCTGATAAGTTGACGGTCATCACAACGTGACTTGCTTCTTTTTGGGAAGAAAGAAAAGCATCCTTAATTGTCCGGAAAATAGTGTGTGTATCTCCATCAAGATGTGTTGCATAGTGAACGCCAGCAACAAATACTCCCTCGTCTTTTGCTGTTTTAACGCCATCCATAATCACGTCCATATAGTGGGAAATCCCCATCGGATAAAGAGCGAACTGCATAGCTGTTTCAATCGAAATATCCTTGCTTTTCTCCTCGTTTAAGAGCACATCATCTTCGGATAAGTAAACATCACCTTCAGAGTCTCCAGGGCACCCAACAGAGAAAGAACCATTCAATACAACGTGAACACCTGTTTTAGCTGCGTGAAGATAAATAGCTTTTACAACGTCGAAAACATGTTCATTCCGTCCGCGTACACATGTGCTCACATTATCCGTTTTAATCCATACTTTTGATGTATCAACTTCTCTTAGTGCCGTTTTAATCACTTCAATAAAGTTATCGCACATTGGATAAAGAGAGAAGCGACATCCATAGATTCTGCTTGTTCCGCAAAGCTGTTCATTCATTTCTACTTCCTCCTAAAAGTTTATAAACACAAAAAAACTGCATCTTAAGGAAGATGCAGTCACATAGACAAAAATGTAGAGTCAATCAACATAAAAGTCGTATATTGCTACACTTCCCCACGCTAGTATTATCTAGATCGGGTTATAAGGGATCGGAACAAATGTTCACATCTCAGCTAATTAGCACCCCTAGTGCGTTATACTATACAGTTTTTTCGCTTATACACATCATAAAAGAAAGATGCTTTTTTGTAAATAGAAAGATAGATTACAAACCAGCAGAAATTTGCGTAGGCCGCTTTGTTTTCTTTCTTTTAATGCTAGGAATCTTTAAATATGTCCAAAGTCTCCAAATCCATTCCAAAGGTCCAATGATGAAGAATTGGAGCCACAGTTTGCTAAGGAAAAGCTGAATCGTAAAGAAAACAATGGTAAATACAATACCGCCTGTAACTCCTACTTTGCTGAATAATCCAAATCCATATCCATAAAAAAGGAAGGTAAAGAAGATGGATTGAGAAAGATAGTTTGTTAGTGAAAGTTTTCCAGCTCGAGCTAACGCATTTGATAGTTTTTTCCATCGTTTACTATAGGTTAAAAGAGCAATGCTTGAAATATAAAAAATGGCGACAAGAGGAGCTCCTAGTGAAGCACTAAGACCTTCTAAACTTTCATTTTGCATAAACTGTGGGACGATCTTTAATGGAAATCCAATGAGAAGAGAAATCCACCACATTTTTTTATAAAGAGAAACATAGCGATCTGGTTCATGTAGCCACCTTTTAGCCGCAACATACGCTCCTAAAAAGAACATAGGAAGAGAAGCAAGAACACTAAAGAAACCAAAAGCAATCATCTCTCCATCGCTTGTATCTTCAAAAGGCATACTATTGTTTCTAAAATGAACAACTTCACTATAAGAGCCTGTTGAATATACCTCTTTTTCTTGTGCAAGGTAGGAAGGACTTGTTGCAAGAGTATCTTCACTTCCTTCTTCAACAGGAATAAATGAAAAAGCGCTCATTAAACCGATAATCACAAGAGCAATTGTAAGCCATACTTTTGGTTTGCACCAGAGAAACAAAAATAAACAAAAGCCACATAAAGCATAAGATGTTAAAATATCGCCTTCCCAAATATAAGTTCCATGTAAAAGTCCAAATGCGAGAAGAAGAAGGAGACGACGTAAGTAAACGGTCCAAAAACGTCGCTTTTTTTCTCGACTTCGATCTCTTAAAATCATAACACCAAATCCAAATAGAAAAGAAAAAAGGGTTACAAAGCTTCCAGTACCAAAAATATTAATGAAGGAGGCTGAAATCTTTTCCAATCCTTGAGATGTTTCAATATATTCATATTCACCAAATAGTCCATATTGAAAAATGAGCATATTAACAAGCAAAATTCCAAAGAGCGCAAAGCCTCTCATTGTATCAACAGAAGAAATTCGTTCAGCACCTCTGAGAGGGGAAAGAGCATTTTTCATATATTCAATCTCCTTTATATAAGTTCTAACTCCACTATATCGTATGAACATTACCAGCCTTCAACTACTAGCTTAACAATACCTTAATTATGGTTAAATAGTCATAAAAAGTAATTCTCAATTTTTTAGGATAATGCTACGATTGGATTATTAGGAATAATGTTCCAAGGAGTGTTAGTAATGAACAATGAAAAAATATTGCTTGTTGATGATGAGAAGGCTTTAACAGAAATGCTTAGTGTTGTGCTAAAGAAAGAAGGATTTTCAAATATTAAAATAGCTCATAACGTAAAGGACGCATTTTCATATTGTAAGCAAGAACAGTTTGATTTAATTGTGTTAGATATTATGCTTCCAGATGGCTCTGGATTTGATTTGTGTCCGCAAATTAGACAGCTTACAAATGCCCCTATTTTATTTTTAACGGCACGTCAGTCAGATCTTGATAAATTAACAGGATTTGCGATTGGAGGAGATGACTATATTACAAAACCATTTAATCCGCTTGAAGTGGTGGCTCGTATTAAAGCACAGCTAAGACGTCGTGGGTTAAATGAAGCAGAAGTCACACGTGAGCAAGAACAGTTTTCATTTGGAGATGTTGTGCTCTGTGAACGAGCAGGAGAGCTTACAGTAAAAGGGCAAAGAATAGAGTGTCCTGCTCAAGTTTTTCAGCTTCTTCTCTTTTTTTGTAAGCATCCAAACCAAGTGTTTAGCAAAGCGCAAATTTATGAGAAAGTATGGAACGAACGGATTATTGAAGGTGATGAAAACACGGTAATGGTTCATATTCGTCGCATTCGGGAACGAATTGAGGAAAATCCAAGTAAGCCAAAACATCTAGTAACGGTAAGAGGACTTGGCTATAAGCTTATGACAGAAGGAATTTTGTCATGAAATTAAAAGGAAGGTTTATTTTCCATTATGGATGGCAATCGTTACTTTCTATGGTACTAGTTCTTCTTGTTACTTTTGGTGCTTTTATGTTTCTTGGGTTTGGTATGGGAGAGTATGAAATGAAACGAGATTTTGCTAGAGGTGGCCTTGAATACATGGGAGATTTTATGGAGGAAGGAGAAGGAGAAGTGAAATTCAGCCAAAAATATTTAGATGCTATTAAAGAACATGGAGGCTGGCTCCAAGTATTAGATAATAAAGGGCATGTAAAAGCCTCTTTTTATACTCCTAGTGATGTTCCAACACGCTACAATCCAGCAGAACTTGCAGATAAATGGGAAAGAAGAACTGAGTCAAACTATCAACTTTTTCTTTATCGAGGAAGCAGTGAGAAGTATACGCTTCTTTACGGTGAAAAACCAAAAGCTGAGCAATGGATTGAAAAAGCTAAACAGGATGGAAAAGTTGTAGAAGGCGAGTTGATACTTCCAGAACAGTTAAAAAAAGAGTTAAGAGAAAACGATGCCTCTCTTCAAGTGTTTAGCAAAGATGGAGAAGAGGAATTCTCCTTCAATAAAACTATTTATAGTAAAGATCAATACACTTTAGAAGATTTAACAACTAATGCCACATATGATGCAAGATATGAAACAGACATTTCTTCTCGCTATGATAAAGATACAGGAAGAACATGGGTTGTAAATGTCCCGCATGATACCCAGATTCAATTTCCGTATAGCAATGCTCAATCGTTTGAAGAATATGCCATACACATCTTTATTTTTGTAGCCGTTATTATTTTAATGATGTGGATCCTCTTTGCCCTTTGGTATTCAAGGCGTCTTACAAAACCAACGCTACATATGGTGGAATGGCTTCATAATCTAGCCTACGGTAAGTATGAAGAACCGTTAACAAAGAGAAAAGAAAGCAAAGCTTTTAAGAAAAATGGAAAGTTAAAAAGGTCATATCGTCTTTTCCGGGAAGTCAACACATCTCTTGCCCATTTAACTGAAAAGCTTCGTTACAACAAAGAAATGCGCCTTCGAATTGACGAGATGCGCGAAGAATGGATTACAGGGCTTTCTCACGATTTAAAAACTCCACTTGCTTCGATTAACGGATATGCACAGCTTCTTGTAGCAGATGAGCAGTATAACTGGAGTAAGGAAGAGACTCAAAAGTTTGCTCGGACAATTCTACAAAAAGGAGCGTATATGTCTGAGCTTATTAATGATTTGAATTTAACGTACAGACTTCAAAATGATCAAATCTCACTTGACTATGAACAGGTGGAATTAAATGAATTTGTAAGGCGCTGTGTAATTTCGTTTATTAATGATCCAAGTCATGGCCAACAGCTTCATTTTGAAAGTTATCAAGAGTCTATTTATGTTTCTATTGATCAAGCTTTATTTCAGCGTGTGTTAGAAAACATTATTGCAAATGCCATTAAGCATAATGAGAAAGGTACAGATGTGTGGATTTCTATTTTGGCTACAAAAGAGGATGTTTTCATTAGCGTGAAAGACAATGGTTCAGGAATGAGTGAAGAGACAAAAATTAACTTGTTTCAACGCTATTACCGGGGAACAAACACAGAAGAGCGGAGCTGTGGAACAGGTCTCGGGATGGCTATATCTAAACAAATTACACAACTACACGGTGCGGAAATTAATGTAGAAAGCGAAGTTGGGAAAGGAACGACAATTACAGTAAGTTTCACAAGTGTTCTTCATAAAGCATCTTAATTTAAAGGAGTGGAAAGTATGCTTATTGAAGTATTAAAAGTAGGAGTGAATTTTTTAATCGAGCTTTTTTCCGGAAATCTTCCTTCTTTATATTATATATGGTTCGTTGTTCTGTTTTTAATCTATTTTTCTCTTGGACTAATTATAAATCGCTTTTCAACCTTGAAATATAAAGGGTGGGAGCTCATTGCTGGATTTAGTATTGGTATTGTTGTACATATTTCATTAGCAAAGTTTCTTTCAATAATTGTAGAAGATGCCATAAAAAGCCCAAGTGCTATTTCTTATTATTTTCTTGGCTTAATTATGCTGACAGGAAGCGTTATCGTTGAAACCTTATATCGTTGGATTAGAGTCAAATCAAAAAGACCACTTGTTTCCTTTTTGATTTTGCCATCCTTTATTATTCTTCTTTCAATCTTCTACTTTTCAATGAAGGATATAAGTGCTATTGCGACTGCTTCAACTTCCTTTATTGTAACGTTAAGTATTGTGACAACTGTCCTTATGATGGGGCTAATTATTTTATTAGAGAAAGAGGAAGCGGCTTAAGCCACTTCCTCTTTTATTGAGCACGTTTAAATGTTTCTTCTAAATGCTTACCCCATTTTAATGTGTTACCTTCCAATTCATACTTAACAGTACGTACCCCAGCTTCTGTTGAAAGCTGAAGTTCTGTTGCACTGACAATTTGATATTTACCAACTTTAACGCCTGAGCGAAGAAGTTGTCCACTAGGTGTTAGTTCCATCATTGTTCCACTTTGAGTGTTTTCCCATTTTCCTTTTATATCTCCTGCTGCTAGTGTGTGATGTGACATTGTTTCGTATACAATAGGAGCAACCATTGTCCATGACAAAATAAACAGAGAGGCAGCAACTTTAACTACCATCTTTTTCACTTTTCTCACCTTCTATTCAAAGTATTAAAGGTAGTATGTGGAGAATATGACTTTTTTACTCATATTTTTATAAAAAAATCAACTTTCTCTGTTTATGTAACGTTATAGAAAATGACATGAAGAAATTTATTTTCTATTATATAAGTGAAAAAGAGAGGAGAGGGAACAAAAAGAGAATAAATATGTTAGAAGTTCTTACATAAAAGTGGAGAGAAAAGAGAGTTTCTTTTATTATAAAAACAAGATTAGATTGTCTCCTGAAGATGTATCTTATCTCTCAGTATACATACTGAGGTTCCCTACACCCAAATCCCCATCTTTTGTTATTTTGGGAAGCCCCACTTCTACTTGGAAAGAAGCGGGGTTTTACTTATGTTCTTTGTTTTTCTGTCCGTTGTTCTAAACGCTTGAAAAAAGCTTGTTTAAAGAGCCACCTTAGAAATGGGGGCATAAGAAATAAAATAAATAAGATGCGAAACAGTTGAAAACTTGTTACAACAGCTAGTGATGCTTTAACTTCTTCTGCTACAACGGCCATTTCAGCCATTCCTCCAGGCGCAACACTTAAGAAAGCAGTTGTTATAGGAATGTCAAAAAATAAAAAAAGAAGCATTCCGGAAAGAAAAGAAAACAAAATAAGTGAAAAAGCTGTGCAAATGGCAAAAAAACTAAAGCGAGCTTTATGTGGGAGTTTGTTTGGTTTTAAAATGAGTCCAAGATATGTACCCATTAAGAGTTGAGCTCCATCTGTAATAAGATCAGGGGGATGTGGAGCTGTCCCGCCTGCAATAACAAAAATACCAGTTGTTAAAATAGGGCCAAGTAAGAAGCGTGTGGGAAGTTTAAAATATTTTCCGGCTATAGCACATAGCAAACCAATTAAAAGAAGCCCTATGTATGTAAAGAGATCATGAAGCGAGAAAGTAGTTAAAATACTTTTCATGGGTGTTCGTTCTTGATTACTAAAAAAAGAAGCCAAAAATGGAACTGTAAAAACAACGGCCATAAGCCTTGTTGCTTGAATAAATGTCACAACAGTTAAATCAATTCCCTTCAACTCTTCCCCAAGCACAATCATTTGAGAAAGACCTCCAGGAATGCTGCCTGTTAAAGTACTCTTTAAATTAATATTTGTTACCTTTGAAACGTAATAAGCAAGGATGCTGCTAAATACTAAAATAAGAATCGTTAGAAGAAGCATTGATGGAAGATGATGAATCATACGAAGTAGCGTTTCTTTTGTAAACGAGCGACCAAGCATATAGCCAATCAAAAGAAGCCCTACATTTCTCAGTTGAACAGGCCAAAGAAGTGGAAAGGATGAAAATCGTGAGAAGACGAGCGTTGCTGTTAATGAGCCAAGCATCCAGGAAAGTGGAATGTGAAAAAATGAAAATATAGTACCTCCAACAACAGCAAGTATGAGTGTAATGAGTAAGCGAATGGGACTTGAATAAAATGACATGTAGAATATCCTTTCTCTAACAACGCTATGCGTAATATTTGAAAATAAAGACTTCTCTTATTTCCCTAGTAAATCTCTTTTTTTCTTATTATAATATAACGCAATACGTATGAAATGTCAGAGCGGATATTTCCGTTCTTTTTTTCTTTCAGCAAAAAAGGAGTGAAAGAATTTGGAAAAGCAAAAGCCAGAGTCATCAAATGATTCTTTCGCTTTTTTGGATCGTTTTTTTGAGCTATCTGCTCGAGGCACGACGGTAAAAAAAGAAATGTTGGCAGGTCTGACAACATTTATGACTGTAAGTTATGTTATCGTTGTCATCCCACTTATTTTATCAGAGACAGGAATGCCAAAAGAGGCAGCATTAGCAGCTACAATTTTTGCTATTGCCTTTAGTACTCTTCTCATGGCTCTTTGGGCGAACTTCCCGGTTGTTACAGGTCCTGGAATGGGGCTCAGCGCCTTTTTTACTTATTCCGTTGTAATTGGAGAAGGACTTTCATGGGAAACAGCACTAGGAGCTGTTTTTATTTCAGGGGTCATCTTCTTCATCCTCACCGCAACAGGGATAAGAGGGAAGATTATTGATGCTATTCCTTCTGTGCTAAAGTCTTCAATTACAGTTGGGATTGGGCTTTTTGTGGCCTTTATTGGATTGAAAAATGCCGGAATTATTGTGGGAGACGATTCTAACTTTGTTGGGTTAGGAAAGTTAGCAAGTCCAGGCCCTATCGTTGCGCTAGTAGGAGTTTTGTTATCTGCTGTTTTTATGGCGCGTAAGATGAAAGGTGCCATTATATTAGGGATTATCTTAACAACGCTTCTTGCCATGATCACAGGTGTGCAAAGTCTTCCAACTCATGTAAGTGATGTGTTCACTTTCCATCTACCGAGCGTTGCGCCGACTTTTATGAAGCTAGATATTGGAGCAGCATTTGCATACGGTATCTTTTCTATTGTGTTTTCATTCACAATCGTTGAACTTTTTGATACATTAGCAACACTTATCGGATTGTCGCGTAAAGCAGGATTAGAAGATGAGAATGGAAAGATTCCTAATTTAAATCGGGCGTTAACAGCAGACTCTATCGGTACGATGGCAAGTGCTTTATTTGGAAGTACAGCTCTTAACACATATATTGAGAATGCGACAGGAATTACAGAAGGTGGTCGAACAGGATTAAAATCGTTAACAGTAGCTGTTTTATTTTTGCTGACCCTGTTTTTAGCTCCTCTTATTCAGTTTATTCCAACCGTTGCAACAGCACCTCCGCTTATTATTATTGGAGCGCTTATGCTTAGTGACATTAAAAATATTAATATGGAAGATTTCACAGAGCTTATTCCTGCATTTTTAACAATTGTTATGATGCCTCTTACGTTTAGTATTGCGGACGGACTTGCTTTTGGTTTTCTTTCTTATACATTTCTAAAATTATTAACAGGTCGTTATAAAGAAATTCATCCGTTTCTTTATATTATTTGTATCGCTTTTATCATTAACTTTTATATGATTGGCCACTGATGGAAAAAGACCTAGTCTTTTTCCATCTTTTTATTTTGTCCGTCAAATTCATTCTTTCAGGAAAGCTGGAAAGGAGTTACAATAAACATTGGATATGTGAATAAGGGGAAATCAGGTGAAAAAGTGAAGAAAACAACGGTATATGCACTTCTTGTAGCAGTAATGGCAATGTGGGGATTAAATATTATTTGGCTCAAGCTTTTAGTGAATGAATTTGCGCCTGTCACAATGACTGCTTTCCGGATTTTTGTAGCGGGTGTAGCTGTCCTTCTTTTTCTTTCTGTAAAAGGAGTGGTGCGAAAACTCACATTTAGAGAATTTAGTTTTATTTGTGTTGTGAGTTTGTTCAATATTGTTGGTCACCACTACTTTCTATCGGTCGGTTTAACAAATACAACGGCTATGAACGGAGGACTAATTCTAGGCCTTGTTCCTATTTTAACAGCTATTGCATCTCTATTTTTGTTAAAAGTAAAGTTTAGCATAATGAAGGTAGTTGGAATTCTTTTTGCGTTTTTTGGAGTGAGTTTTGCTCTTGTAGCAGGGCATGGCGGAGCAATTAGTACATCGTACGGTGATGTGCAAATCTTTTTAGCTGCGGTATCCCAAGCAATCAGTTTTGTGCTTATTAAAAAAGCCTCAACAAATATTGATGCCCGTCTTATGACAGGATGGCTTATGATTGTTGGCTCAGCTGTTTTATTCTTTGTTAGCCTTGCTGTTGAGCCACAAGGATTAGCTACGATGAAAACAGATAACTATTTAATTTGGCTTGTTTTTATAGGTTCGGCACTTCTTGCCACAGCTTTTGGGCATATGACATACAATTATGCAATGCAGCACATTGGAGCAAGCGAGTCTGCTGTATTTATTAATTTAAATCCATTTTTTGCGTTAATTTCGTCTTATCTTTTTCTTGGAGAATCGCTTTATATAACACAATTTATTGGATTTCTGCTTATTGTTTTTGGCGTTTTAGCTGGAAGTGGAGCGGTTGAACAATGGAGAAGAGCGAAGGTTACGTATAAGATGTAATGATAGAAAATAGGCATTGAATCAAATGATTGAATGCCTAGCTTTTTTATGTTACCTATAAGAAGAACATTTTTATAAATCTGAATCTATAAATCTTAGTTAGCTTTTATGTTATGAGCTGTTTTCAGGAAAAAAGCCCAAGATAATATTTGTGAATTTTTTTACTAAACCAAGGAGAGTAGTTCAAAATTTTACGCATTCATAAATATCATTTAATGCTTACTGTAGGTCTTCCTTTTTATTAAAAAGAAAACTATAAGGAGTTAGGGTGTGCTCTCTTCTGTGTGTTTTTGTTGGAAAGGGGAATGATAGTAAGGGAGGAGGAAGAGAATGATTAGTTCACATCCATATATCCATATTACAAAAAAGATTAAACATAATCGTCAAGAATATGAGGAGTTGGAATATCAGCTTGAACTTTACGAAGATAAAATTGTAGCAGGAGGGGAGCAGTTTGCTATTAAAGCTGTTCTTGATGTCTCGTATCGGATTACAACAAAAAGCTATGGTTTTCTCTACTTACATACAACAAAAGGAGTGTTTTCTTACTTAGTAAAGGAAAATCCTCAGTTATTTATTAGGCACTGCAAAGAGAAACTTAACTGGTGAGAAAATAAGGTGTTTAATAGAAAAAATCCTTGGAGAGGCCTCCAAGGATTTTTATTATGATAAAGCTTCAGTTAGTGGTGGAACGATTTGTTTCTTACGAGATACAACACCCTTTAGAAGAGCTTTGTCGTCAACAAGAGAAACATCAAACGCTTTTTCAACTGCTTCTGTTTCTTTACCGATTGCAAGCGCCATTGAGTTGCTATTAAGAATATCTGTTACAACAAGAACAAAAAGATCTAAGCCTTTTTCTGCAATTGTTTCTAACATAGCATGTTTCAAGTCTTCTTGACGGATAAGAACATCGTTTGTATCAACAGCATTGATTTGCGCTACTTCAACACGATGCTCACCCATTTGGAATTCTTTAGCATCTAATGTGATAAGTTCTGCAATCGTTTTGTCGCTTAAGTCAGCTCCAGCTTTAAGCATAGCTAAGCCATACTCTTCTGCATCTACTTCAGCAATTGATGCAAGTTCTTTTGCTGCTTTTACATCTTCTTCAGTGCATGTTGGTGACTTGAATAAAAGAGAGTCTGAGATAATAGCTGAAAGCATTAAGCCAGCTGTATCTTTTTTAATTTCAACACCGTGTTCTTTATAAAGTTTGTTTAGAATTGTTGCTGTACAACCAACAGGTTCAGCACGATAGTAAAGCGGATCAGTTGTTTCAAAGTTTGCAATACGATGGTGGTCAATAACTTCTAAAACACGAACATCGTTAATATCTGATACACTTTGTTGACGTTCGTTATGGTCAACTAAGATTACGCTGTTTACTTCGTTTGCTACAGTCTCCACAAGACGAGGTGCTGAAGTGTTGAATTTGTCTAAAGCAAATTGAGTTTCTCCGTTTACTTCTCCTAAGCGAACAGGTTCAACGTCAAAGCCTAGAGCTGCTTTTAATTCAGCGTAAGCAATAGCTGAGCAAATTGTGTCTGTATCTGGGTTTTTATGACCGAAAATAAGAATCTTTTCCATAATTAATCTCCTTTTTCCTATATGTAAAATAAGTATACATACATACTATACCATCTCTCTCAGTTTGTAAAAAAGTCTTAGGCAAAAATTATTCTTTTTTATTGACTGATATGAAATAGAGCTTAACTATCATTTTTTATTATAGAAAAGAAGGAGATATACCGCTTTTTATTTGTTAGAATAAGGATAAAAAGTAAGCTAGATTAAAAATTCTAATGAAAGAGGGAAGCTGATTGGCAAACACTATTCTCTACATAGAAGATGATACAGAAATTGGTACTTTTACAAAAGCATTTTTAGAATCAAAAGGATTTGAAATCATTTGGCTAAAATCATCATATGATCACGAAAAATACTTAGAGAAAGCAGACTTGGTGTTGTTAGATATTATGATTCCTGGTTTGGACGGCTTTACGGTTGGACAGCGTATTAAAAAAAGAAATGCCGAAACTCCTCTTTTGTTACAAACAGCTCGAACTTCAATTGAAGACAAGTTAAAAGGGTTAAATTTTGCGGATGATTATATTACTAAACCATTTCATCCTGAAGAACTTGCAGCCCGGATTGATATTCTTTTAAGGCGTTTTGATAAAGTAAGTGAAGACTGTATTGAAATCCATCATCTTAAAGTAAATATAAAAGAAAAGCGTATTATTAATGTTGAGAAAGACGAAGAGATTTTATTAACAGAAAAACAGCTTAAAATTTTCTTTTATTTGCTTCGTCATCCAAATCAAATTTTAACGAAAGAACAAATCTATGAAATGGTATGGGAAAGAACATTCATTGAAGGGGATAAAACGCTTATGGTGCATATAAGACATTTGCGACAAAAAATTGAGAAGGACCCAAATAATCCTGAAATAGTGGAAACGATCCGAGGAATTGGGTATCGAATTAGACAATGAAGCTTTCTAAAAAATATCTACTTATTATTGTAGCATCAATCCTTTTTTTTCCTATTTCCTACCTTGGAGTCAATTTTATTTATTATTCCCTTCTTATGAATGTGGCAAGCAATAATATTGATATTCATTATGAGCCTCAGAAAGTTGAAGCAAAATGGAAAAATGATATAGAAAATTTACAGGGAAAAAGCGTAAAAGATATTCTATCATTTTTTAATAACTCAAAAGAATATAAGGAAGCGCGAATTGTTTGGATTAGTACCGATGGAGACGTATACTTTGATTCTTCTCAAACGCCAAATTCAAAATGGTCTATTGCATATACTATTGAATTTATGGAGAAAGGCAGTAAAGGGAACGATCTTTTGTTGAAAGAAGAGCTTGGTAACGGGACAAAAAATGGTTACGCAATGCTAGAGATTCCTGAAGAATATGTAGGTTCGAAGTGGAAAATCTTACGTGAAAAATATGTATATGTATGGTATTTGATGTTGTTATTCCTATGGGCTTTATTTATTTTTGTTTCATGGTTTTTCTTTTATGGGATTCAGAGACGTCTTATTTTTATCCAACGCCATATGGAAAAGGAAGGGAAAGATGGAATTCCAGAAGGATTTAAAGTGAAAAATAAAGATGAGCTAGGTCAAGTGGAGCTTTCTTTTAATAAAATGGTAGAGAAATTAAAAGAAAGCCGGAGAAAAGAAATTCAAGAAGAAGAGCTACGAAAGAAATTTATTTCAGACGTTTCCCATGATTTAAGAACACCACTTACGATTATAAGAGGGCATACGTTTACCTTAAGTGGAGAAAATTTATCTCCTCAAGGAAAGCAATCTGTTGAAATTATTAATAACAAGATTAGTTTTGTTGGGGATTTGATTGATAACTTATCTTCGTTTAATTTGTTAACAGCTCAAAAAATGCCTATGAACCGGAAAAAGGTAGATGTATTAAAAATTATTCGTTCGTCGCTAACAGCCTGGTATCCAATTTTTGAAAAAGAGGGGTTTAAAGTTGATATTGGTCTAGAAAAAAGTTTAATTTGGAACATTGATGAAGTGTGGATGAAGCGTATTTTAGATAACTTGTTTCAAAATATTATGAGACATGCGAGCAGTGGAAAATATGTATCTGTGCGTATTGAAAGTGATGATAAACATGAGTACCTTATTGTAGAAGATAAAGGTCCTGGTTTACAGGCGAAGTCAGATCATAAAGGTTCAGGAATTGGTCTATCAATTGTGGAGATTATGGTAAAGCAGATGGGATTAATACAAGAAATTTCAAGTGGGAAGAATGGTACTACTTTTAAGATTTATCAAAAAGAAGAATGAAGACTGCCTAAGAAGGTAGTCTTTTTTTATTGTGGTAAGAAAATAGAATGAAATTTAAACGAAATTTAAACTGAAATCAACCCTTAATTTAAATTAGCGCGTCTATACTAAAAGTAACAAAAGGAAAGCGAAGGGAGAGAAAAGTTGATGGTTAATATTTTAAAAGCAGAGCACATTAACGTTTCTTTAAAAGATAAACAAATTTTAAAAGATATTGATTTGTCATTTGAAAAAGGAAAGATTTATGGACTGCTAGGACCAAATGGAGCAGGGAAAACAACGTTGTTAAAAGTACTGCTCGGTATATTTCCCCCAACATCAGGCGAGGTTTTATTTAATGAATCTAACCTATACAAAAACCCAAAAAAAGACGTAAGAAATTCAATTGGTAGCATTATCGAATTCCCAGGATTTTACGATAATTTAACGCTGTATGAAAACATTGTTCTACATTTAAAATACGTTCAAAAGAAAATGTCTAAGCAGGAGATTTATTCGATTTTAAATACGGTAGGTCTTTACGAGCACAGAGATAAGCTTTTTTCTCAAACATCGCTTGGAATGAAGCAAAGGTTAGGCATTGCAAGAGCAATTGCTCACAATCCAAGTCTTTTATTACTTGATGAACCCACAAATGGACTTGATCCACAAGGAATTAAGGAAGTTAGAGAGATGTTGTTAAAAGAAGTGCGTGACAAAGGAGTAACAGCTATCGTATCAAGCCATCTTTTAAGTGAAATTAATCTTATGGCTGATGAACTCATTATTATGAATGGCGGAGAGGTTATTTTCGAATCTCAGTTTATGAAAAATGATCAGGAAGTTTTCCTATATAAGATGCCTAAGCATATTTCCTTCCATAAAGACATAGAAGAACAAATTACAAACTATAGAGTGACAAGCAATGGAGATACTCACGAGTTTATTGCAACTCTTCCACCTGATCAATTGCGAGACATATTAAAACAAAATGGCTATTCAGCAGAGGAAATAGAAGCTTACACGCTTTCTTTAGAAGATTTATATTTAAAACTTATAACAAAGGAGAAGAAAAATGAATTTATTAGTGCGTAATGAATTTATGAAATTAAAAAGATTAAAATCCATTTACTTTGTTTTTGTACTAAGTTTCTTCCCTTATATTGTAAATACAGTAGGGCTGTTTTTAAAGGCAACTCAGTATGATGCCACCAAGTATTATATGTTTGTCTTTAATCAGTATGCCTTCTTATTACCAGCTGTTGTGTTTATCTTTTCAGGGTTTTATTTTTATATCGAATTTAAGAATAAAACGATGCTAAATTGGATGTCTTATCCGTTTAAAAATTTTCAGCTTATTTTTTCAAAGATTGTCGCTACATTTATTGTTTTATTTAGTATTTCCATTGTGAATCATATTTTACATTTGGCAACATTATGGATCATCTTTCAAAATGAACAAAGTTTTAATGACGTATTATCAATGTTTCTAACTTCTCTTTTGTTTACAGTCTTGAGTTTATGTGTTATTCCTATTGCCGCTTTACTTGCATCTATCACAAAAAATATCATGGTTGTTTCGATTGCGGGAGTTTTATCTTTCTTCGTGATGACGATTCTTCTAGGTGGAAATGTTTCGATACTGTTCCCATTCTCCTTTATTTATCGCATTAGTATGCAAACATTTGATTATGAAATGGGATATAGTGATTTTGCCCTTCAGGCTGGAGGATCTGCTATCTTTGCTGCTTATATTTTGGCTGCTTTTATCGGTTTATATGTTTATTCAAAGAAAACAAGAAGTTATTAAAAGGAGGAAACTGTAATGGAACAACTATTTTTTATCATAGCGATTGCATCACTTGGAATAGCAGCGGTTATTTTTATCGGAAAGATATTAACAGAAGGTTTAGGAGGTTCCACTTTTAGGGTCTCTCAAAAGTCTGTGAAAATAATGCTCAGCTTCTTTGCTTTATATGTTGTTACATTTGCCGTTTATATGTTTATTAGTAATTAGAAACTTTCCAGGCTACTTACCGTTTAGAAGAAGGATGGTGTAAAATGAAGCATTTTACTAAAAATAGTGTGCAAGAATGGGGAGCTGTAATATTCCCATTCTTGCTTATGAATATCTTTCTTTATATTCTCTTTAAAGATATATTAACGATTCAGAATTATATGCTGCTTGTATTAATGGGAACCATCCTTCTTATATGGTATTCGGTTATGATTGGAAGGAAAGTCAAAAAAGTTGAGACACTGTTCAAGGAAGAATCAAAGTATGGAAAGAGTTTGTTTGGCTTTTTAGAGAAAGGTTACAAAGAAAACAATATGAAGAATTTGATGCACATTCTTAAAAATGAAATTTCGAGCGTATTGAACATTCAAAATGTGTATGTGTGTCATTACTGTGAAGAAGAGAAAGTGTTTAAGACAGAAGATGATGTGATAGCAGACTTGGATCATATTGACCTAGCAGATACGTATTTTGAAGTTGGAAAGCTACAAAATATCCCCACTGGCTATCTTTTTTTAGTAGGAAAATATCGCTCTTTCTCTCTTTTCATTTACTTGAAGCACGGCAAAAAGAAGATTGAACTGAGTTATTATGATGTAGGTTGGCTAAACAGAATGGCTCTTTATACATGTATGACATTACAAACATTTATGCTTACAAAAGATTTTGTTAAAGAAATTGAAGGATACGAGTTAAGAGCTAATCATTCTCCCTTTTTGAGCAAGCTCGTTTTCTTTCTGTCTGAAAATGAACGAATTAAACTTTCACAAGATATCCACGATACTATTCTTCAAGAGCTGATTTTTATAGCTAGAGAATTAGAAAAAGACGCTCCTACACAACATCAAGTACAGAAAATAAGAGGAAAGCTACTCGAAAATATCCAACAAATAAGGGAAACTTGTTATGAACTTCGCCCACCTTTTTTACTAGAGATGGGCCTTGTAGGCAGTATTCAAAACCTCGTGTCTAAGCATCAGGAAAAAGGAAATTGTTCAATTGAATTTCTCCATAACTTAGCAGGTGAAGAACAAATCAGTGAAGAGATAACGGTAAATCTTTACCGAATCGCTCAAGAGTTACTAAATAATGCAAGAAAGCATTCACAAGCTAAGTTTATTGTTTTATCACTTTATAAAAAAGGCTCAACTCTTTTATTTTTATATGAGGACGACGGTATAGGAATGGATATGAGTGAACATAAGGGCGAAAGAGAGCATTTTGGAATTAAAACGATTAGAGAGCGTACTCATAGTTTAAATGGAAAATTTGATCTCTCTTCTAGTATTGGAGAAGGCATGTTGATTAAAGTTGAATTAAGCATACAAAGAAACACCAAAACAATAGTGGAGGACCTTATTTATGATAAACATACTGTTAGTTGATGATCATATAGGCGTTGCTCAAGGTACAAAAGCTATTTTAGAAAAAAAGGGTGAGATGGAAGTAGATATTTTAGGTGATAGTAAAGATACGTTCACAGCCATTGAAGAATGCTGCTATGATATTCTACTTATTGATTTGTATATGCCAACTTTAAACGGCTTAGAGCTTTCGAAACAAATTTTGGACAAGTATCCAAACGAAAAAATCTTAATTTATACAGGCTTCGATATTGGAACCCATTTTAATCTTCTTGTTGAAGCGGGAGTTGTAGGTTTTATCAGTAAGTCTGCTCCAGAGGAAAAGATTATAGCTTCTATTCAATTAGCTTTACAAGGTGAGACGGTCATTCCTACTGAACTGTTTCGCCAACTTCGAAGAACTGAAATTGCATCTGCACAAGGTACAGAGCCAGTAAAAGAGCCCTTAATAAGAGATCTTACGCTAAATGAACGAGAGCAATATATTTTATCAGGAGTAGCAGAGGGGCTAACAAATCGAGAATTATCTTCAGAGTTGTTAATTAGTCAGCGTGCAGTAGAATATATTCTTACAGGGATTTTTAAAAAGCTCGGTGTTAAATCCCGCACCGAAGCTCTTATAAAAGCAACGAAACATTCATTAATTACGGTTAGAAGTTTGTGAAATACAAAGGACAAGCTGAAAATATAAAAGAGCAAGAACCCTCTTAAAGGTTCTTGCTCTTTTATATTTGCGTTACCGAACAGCAGTATGCAGATTATTGCAATCTATCATCGTAAAGACCGCCAAAAGAATGCGGTTTTCCGAATGAAACCTTTCGCTGAATTTTGAGAAAATTTGTATTAATATAAAAATATAGAAATTGATGGTAAAAGAAATGGATTTAAAACCCATTAATTTCTAAATTATTAGGAGGTGGCAGATGTGGAAGAAAGACTTTATGGATTTGCTGGAAAGTTAGAAGAGGAGTTAGAAGAAATCGCGCTTAAAGAAATTAGTGGTGGAGCAGAACAAAGAGGCATTTCACAAGGTAACGATGGACATCAGTGTACAATTACTTGGGAATGCAGTATTTGTCCTACTCATACGTGCTGGTGCTAGTAACTCCTAGGATGGCCGTTTTTAAACGATAGTAGTTTTGTAAACGGGTAGCTACATAAAACACTATAGCGTTTAAATATGGTCAGTGTACGTCTGTATTTAAAAGAGGGGTATGCCAGTACCTCTCTTTCTAAACATAAGGAGTGATCGGAATGAATAACTTAACCAACATCTTAATAAGTAAGGAGAAAAAAGTCAATAAAAACGATATAAATGAAGATGCTTTTTTTGAACGAAATCTTGCTCTTGTGTATAAAAATGATCTTCATTTAGCAAAAGAAAGCATTTCTCATATACTTTCAGTGGATTCATTAGATCAAATGAAAAAACTGTACAAAACAGAAACTTCTAAATCCACCTTTAAACTAAGTGTATTTAAGAATGTTGCTGAAGAAATATCCAAACAAAAAATTGACTCTTCCCAAATTGATAAAAGAGTGATGTTTCATGCTTTTTCTTTAAAAATTGCGTCTTATTTTATTAATCTTACAAAAACGTCTCCTCAATATTTATTACATACGTCACATATTCTAGAAGAAACTAGTTTTCTAGATAACATAGAAAAGCAGTTTCAACAACATATTTTAAAAGTGTGCTACAGAACGCTTGTTTTTGATTTGAATCTTCAAAGAGAACAGGGAAATCTTGTTGGTGAGACCAAGAAAGAGAAATACGAGCACTATAATGACGTCTTATTAACAGATAGCACATACGTTTATCACTTTTTTACAGTATACCCAAGTTTGCTAAGAATTATAGCTAATGAAATAAGAAAAGTAAAAAAATTTATAGGGGAATTTCTTAAGCGTTATAGCAGTGATTATAAACTAATTACAAATAAATTTTTTTCATCATTACAAAGCAATAAAATTATGACATTTGAGCTAGGACTCGGGGATGCGCATTCAGATGGTCGCAAAGTAGCGAAAGTTTCTGTTGAGCAAGGAACGATAATCTACAAGCCGCGAAATATGAAAATTGATTGCTTATATAATGAGCTTGTTGCTTTCTTAGATGGAGAGATAAAAGATAAGTCTTATAAAATTAAAACGCCGCTAGTTTTAGAGCGGGAGAACTATGGATGGGCTGAATATATCAATTTTGAAGAATGTAAGAGTAGCGTAGATATTCATGCTTTTTACCAAAACTTAGGTAACCAAATTGCGCTTTTATATGCTTTGAATGCTGTTGACTTTCATTCGGAAAATTTAATTGCGCATGGCTCTCAGCCTGTACTTATCGATCTTGAATCTTTATTTCATGTTCCATATGAAAGAGAAGTGAAGGAAGATGCTTATTTTAAAGCTCAGCAAAAATTGAATACATCCGTTCGTTCTCTTGGTCTTCTTCCTTTCTTTTTTGGAGGGAAGAATGTAGACATTAGCGGGATTGGACGAAGAGGAAAAGTGAAATCTGTAATGAAAGTTCCTCAAATTGTTAATCAATACTCAGATGATATGAAGATTGAACGGAACTTCATTGAAATGAATCCTTCGATGAATCATCCTGTTTTAAAAGGAAAGCAAATTTACGCAAAAGACTATGTAGAAGATTTAAAAGTAGGCTTTAAACAAATGTTTGTAAAAATCAAAGAACATGCTAATAAGCTCGTAGAGATTATTGAAAAATTTGAAGCGGATACTTATGTTCGATTTATTGCACGACCAACGGTAAAATATAGTTCTCTTTTAGAGCTAAGCTTTCATCCGCGTTTTTTACACAATTCAATTGATCGTGAAGCTTTTCTTGCAAAACTATGGGAAGAGTCAAAAGATAGCGATGAATATGTTCCACTTATCAAACATGAGCATAGTGATTTAATGAACAATGATATCCCTTATTTTAAGGTAGAACTAAACTCTACAAATCTTCTCAATTCACGAGGAAAAAAGATTCCTTCCTATTTTAAAGAAACACCTAGTAACCTTGTGAAAAGTAAGATAAGACATTTGAGTGATGAAGATTTAAGGTTTCAATTAAATATTATTGAGTTATCAATGCTCGCTTCAGAGGATGATCGTCAAGAAGTTATTAAACAGTTTGTTTCAAAGGATCCCTCACAATACGAAGGAAAAAAGGACCATAAAGCTTATTTAATTCATAAGGCGGAAGAATTAGCCATGCGTATTACTAAGGAAGCTTATCAAGGAGTAGAGGATGGAAAAAGAACATATAGCTGGATGAATACAACACCAGTAGGAGTCGATGAAATTCAGTGGAATGTTTCGGTGATGGGTGACATGCTCTATGAAGGTTTATCAGGGATGGCCTTGATGTATATGGCTTTATTTCAGGCTACTCATAATGAAAACTACTTAGATATGGCAGAAGACATTATGAAAGATATTATGTCAAGGTTTGAAAATATTGAGTCTAGTTTACCTAACGGAACAGAAATATCAATCGGGGCTTTTTCAGGCATTACTTCTATTGTTTATACTCTTCTTAACTTTTACGCGTTTACAAAAAAAGAACAGTACAAAACATGTGCGAAAATGATAACGAAGGTCATTCCAGAACTCGTTGAGAAAGATAAAGATTTGGATCTTATCAGTGGAACGGCAGGAGCTTTAGTTGTTCTTATCCGCTATTATGAAATGACCGGCGACAACGAGACGTTGCTTTTAGCTAGGAAGTGTTCAAATCATCTTTTGAGTCAAGCTATTAAAACAGAACAAGGACTAACTTGGAAAGGGGTAGCTGGAATTCCCCTCACAGGATTTTCTCATGGAAACGCTGGTATTATTTTTGCGCTTCATCTCTTCTATCAGTACTGCCCTGAGAAAGAAGTAGAAGAGGGGATTAAAGAAGGATTGAAATTTGAAAACAGTTATTGTATTAACGAAAATTGGATAGATCTTAGAAAACCTCAGGAAGAAGTAGCATCTTCGGCGTGGTGTCATGGAGCACCAGGAATCCTACTTAGCAGGATTGAATTAAGTAATTCTTCAATCCCACAGGTAGCAGAGCAAGCTCAAGCTGATATGGATAAGGCTTTAGGTAACATTTTTGTAGATGGATTTGGGAGAGAACAAAGCTTATGTCATGGAGATGTTGGGAATTCAATGATTTTACTAGACTATGGCAGAAAAATGAAAGATGAAAAGATAATTCACATTTCCCGAAACTTGTTAGCAGAAAGTATTATGAGTAAAGAAAATGGTGTTTACCAATGTGGAATTGGAAAAACTGCAGAAACACCAAATTTAATGGTAGGTTTTGCTGGCATGGTGTATGGCATGATTTATGCCTATCATGATAAACTACCGAACCTTTTAACTTTAGAAGTTAACCTACCTTCTTAAAGAGGGGAAAGTAAAATGACAAAACGAAAAAGAAAGCTTCCTGTTATTCTTCAAACAAATAAATATGATTGTGGAATTACCTGTTTGGCTATTGTAATGAGCGGTGAGGAGAAATTTAGATTAAACCCTAAAATTTTTAGAGGTGGAAGAGATTTTATTGGACGTGAAGGAACAAATTTATTCTTTTTAAAGGAGACCGCTGTAAAGTACGGCTATACCTTTAAGGCTTATCGAACAACTCAGCTCGAAAACTTAGCTCATCTTGTTAAAGATGCCCCTGTTATCTTGCACTGGAATCATAATCACTTTGTTGTTCTCGAAAAAATGGACAACGAAAAAGCGTTGATCATTGATCCTGACTCAGGTCGCAGTGATATTCCTTTAGATGAATTTCAGGAAGCTTATAGCGGGGTTGCTATTCATGTTAAAAAGGATGTCCAATCTAAAGGGGAATCTCTTTCCTCTGTAAAAGAACAACATTCATTTATGAAAATTGGAAAATACCTTTTTAACAATAAAAAATTAATTTCTTACATTATCTTACTTTCTTTTGTTTTCCAAATCTTAAACTTAGCAACGCCTTTTTTAACTCAGTATATTGTAGACTCATTTTTAGAAGGGAAAGCAGAGGCCATCTCTCTTAATATGCTTTCACTGTTCATTATTTTATCTGTTGTATTGTTCTTCGTTCTTTCGTTTGTGAGGATGCTGTTTATTATTAAGCTACAAGTTTATCTTAATAAAAATATGACAAATCATTTTATTCAAAAGATTGTCTCACTGCCATTAAAGTTCTTTGAAGTCAATTCAGCTGGAGACATTGCAACACGAATTAATAATATCTCTGTGATTAGAGAGGTCATCTCACGACTTGCTTCTACCTTAATCCTAGATATTAGTCTTCTTATTGTATTTTGTTTTGTAATGTTATTTTATTCACCGATTTTATCTGTCATTGTATTTGCTGGAGCCTTTGTTCAAGTGCTTAGTACAAAGTACCTCTTACCTAAAATAGAAACGTACACAAAACAAGAAGTAAATAGCCAGGCACATTTCCAGACGCAGCTTGTAGAAATATTAAGATCTATGACATTTATTAAAACAATTGGTAATACAGCTACAATTGAAAAAGGAATGAAATCTTCATTTAATCAACAACTGACTCATTTCTCAGACCGAATGCATTATTCATCTTTATTAGGAGCAATTTCAAATTCAATTAATTTATCCCTACCTCTTCTTGTACTAACAGTCGGAGTATGGTGGCAAGGGCAGTCTGCCTTAACAATTGGGGCTATTGTAGCTTTTTCTAGTATTGCTAGTAGATTTATGACGCCGCTTGGTTCTATTATCGGTAGCTTAGAGTCTATTAAAATGGTGGAAGAAATGGTCGATCGAGTAGAGTCTGTATTACAGGAAGATGGTGAACAGCTTAATCAAGATCAACCTTATACATTTAATGCTAAGCAAGATTCCATTACTATTCGAGACTTAACATTTGGCTACACAAAAGAAAGTTATATTTTTGAAAAAGCTCATATGGAGATTCATCCAGGGGAAAAGATGATGATTGTTGGTAAAACAGGAAGTGGAAAATCAACCCTTCTAAAAGTTATCTCAGGCTTATATGAACCAACAGACGGTGAAATTCGCTATGGAAATCAAGAGAGAACAAAGATTAACTTGAAGAAACTGCGTGAAACGATGGGATTCATTGTTCAAGATATTAATTTATTTAACGATACCATTTTAAATAATATCAAATATTTTAATGAAACCGTTTCTGATGAATTGGCTGTTGAGGCTGCCAAACAAGCTTGTATTCATGATGATATTATGAAAATGCCAATGGGATATCACACTGTTATTGGAGAAAATGGAATTAGTTTGTCAGGAGGTCAGAGACAGAGAATTGCTATTGCGAGAGTATTAGCAAAACAGCCTCAGATCTTACTTATTGATGAGGGAACAAGCAACTTAGATAAGGAAACCGAAACAAAAATCTTACAAAATATTTATAATAAACAGATTACTGTAGTTGCTATTACACACCGAACAGACTGGCTTCAGCATGCTGACTCTATTTATGAGATTAAGGAAGGAAAAGTAACTCTTGTGAAGCGGAAAAATAAACAATATTTAGTGAGCGGAGATTAAAACACCACTTGAAAGGAGGTGAAAACAAATGAAGAACATTAAAGCAATTGAGGAAGTATCAGAGCAAGAGTTAAAAGAATTAGCAGGTGGAGCAGAAGAAAGAGCAATTTGGACAGTCACAATTCCCATTTCTCTAGCAGCATGCCCAACAACACAATGTGCGTCAATCGTATCACCGTGTAACGACTAAATAAAAAATTAAAGGAGGAAATAAAAATGAAAAAAAACATGAAAGCAATTGAGGAA
>NZ_JALAMS010000001.1:285068-350512 GCF_026790145.1 Priestia endophytica
AGAAAGAGCAATTTGGACAGTTACAATTCCCATTTCTCTAGCAGCATGCCCAACAACACAATGTGCATCAATCGTATCACCGTGCAACGACTAAAAAGCTAAAAATATGTATGGCCGTACATATCTTTAGCTTTGTCGCCTAAAATACGAAAACAGAATCGGGTGCCTTGATGCACCCGATTATTATGATAAATAGGATGTGATAGCTATGAAGTTGTTTTATAAATCTAAATTTTATCCCCCCCACTTTAACACAGTTTTCCTTGGAAATCAAAAATTTCAATTTACCCCCTTTACTGAAGAAGATGAATTCCCTTCATTTTATACTCATTTTACAGAGCGCTTTTCGGAAAAGTTAATGAAAGAGCTAGGACGGTTGAATCAGAGTTTTTTTGATTTAAAATCGTTATTGTATTCTCTAACCATTCAATATAAGAAGATGTTGTATAAATTGGCAAGAAAAACAGTTATATATGAATTTCACGAAATGTTTGATGAATTCCATAGAGAAGAAGATTTTTTCTATCGTCACTTTAATGACGCTTTCTCTAATTACAGTGCTGTGGAGAACATACTAAAGAAGTATCCTGTACTTAGTGAAATGATGGATAGGACTTCTAATCAATTTATCCAATACAGCTTATCCATTATAAAAGCATACATAGCTCATTATGAAGAAATAGCTGAAACATTTTATCAACAACTTGGTCGGCTCTTATCTATAAAAGTAGACGCAGGCGATTCTCATTGTGAAGGGAAAAGCGTAGCTATTTTAACATGTGAATGCGGAAAAATTGTTTATAAACCTCGTTCATTAGAAGGAGATCAATTATATCAAAAGATGATTAAATATTTTAATCATCAATATGACACCAAGCTGAAAACGCCTATTATGATAAGCAAAAATAACTATGGTTTCCAAGAGTATATAGAATCAACCTCTTGTCAGACACTTGATGAGGTATCAAATTATTATTATGAATTAGGAATGCATCTAGCGTTTATTTATGCTTTTCAAGGATCTGATTTTCATTATGAAAATATTATATGTAATGGCTTACATCCTGTCTTAATTGATCTTGAAACTCTTTTCCAAAGTACTCTTTACTTTACAGAGGAATCAAAGAAAGACTCTGTATTAAAAGTTTCATCTTCTATTAATCGTACAGTTTATAAATCTACTTTCTTTACTCATACAAGCTATCCGGAAGAAAACCATGTGTTAGATGTAAGTGGATTAACAAATATTGAACTTCACACTTTCAATAAGGAAGTCGTTGTGAACAATAAGACAGATAAGATTGCCGTGGAGTTTCAAAAAACTAAACTTGGAAGAGGAACGAACTTACCAATTTATAAAGATAATGGAATAGAGATATTCGGGTATGAACATGCTTTTGTAAAAGGATTTACGAAAGCCTATCAAGTTATAAAAGATGACAAGTTAATTTTACAGATGATTGAAGAACATTCTTCTTTTCCTGTCCGAATTATTGTACGTCCAACATATATATATGCTAAATTTTTAAGTTCATTGCTGCACCCTAAATATTTAAAGGAAAAAGAGGAAAGGAAAAGAATTCTTTCTCTTTTTCAAGGGTCACCGGAGAGTTTTGAAGCTTTTAAATTCCTCCATATGTTTGAAATGGATGACATGTATAAAGGGGATGTTCCTTACTTTTATACAAATTTTGATAAAGAGCAAGTCTACAGTAGTAGTGGAGAGAAGATTTCTTATAATCTCCTGCATTGTTGCCCTAAGCAAGAAGTAATCAATAAAATAAACTCTTTATCAACAAAAGATATGGAATATCAAATTCAACTTGTCAATATGGCATTAAGCAGTACAGAAGGAAATAGGAAAGGAAATCCAGAATTTTCTTGCTATCATCATGTTCATACAATACGTCGAGAAATATCGTGCAACACATTACTTCAGCAAGAGACAAATCGTATTTTGGAAAGAGCCATAATTCACGATCGATATATACAGTGGGTTTCTCCCCATCTTAGTCCAAACGGAAAGCTTGTATCAGGTCCTCTGAATTTTAATATTTATGACGGTCTCGGTGGAATAGCGATTTACTTGGCTTCATATGCTCAGACATTTTCTGATTCACGAGTTGATATAATACTTCCTCAAGTTCATAGTACAATCAACAAGTTAGTAGAAAAGAGTGTATATAGGGGGAACGCTTCTGCGTATTATGGTTTGCCTTCTTACTATTATTATAGTCACTATATGAAGAAGACAGGTAATCTATCTTGTGATTCTATAAAGGAGTATGAAGACTTTGCTGAAAAAGTAGTTAGAGACATTGAATCCTATAAAAGTTTAGATTTTATTGGAGGACTAGCCGGTTTATTAAAAGTGCTCGTGAACCTTTACAACGTAGAAAAGAGTGAAGTTGTAAAAAAAGCAGCGGAAGTTGTGAAGAATACTATTGTAAATAAAGCAATCACAAAGGATCAGCACCTTTATTGGGAAGCTGATCATAATCGTAATCTTACCTTAAGCGGGTTTTCACATGGAATAACAGGTATATGCTATGCATTGAGTGAATATGTAACGAAAGTGAATCATGATCCTTCGCTTATCTCGATCATTCAACAGGCTCTTCTTTATGAAGATCGTTTTTATGATGAGTCACAACATGCGTGGAAAGACAATAGGGAGAATTATTCTACTCATTCCGCTCCTCTATGGTGTCATGGATCAGCGGGAATTCTACTTGGAAGAGGTAAGATTAAGGATAACTTAGGAAATGAAGTGGAAGTCAACTACCTAGAAAAATCTTTGCAGAACACGCTCCATAGTGGAAATAAACATAATCAAGGCTATTCTCTTTGTCATGGCACATTGGGGAACTTAGATATCTTGAACGAAATTAGAAGCCTTGAGTCTTTTCGTCATAAAGAAGACGAGATTACTAGCACAATAGAGAAATGGCTTGTAGACTTCCGAAGGGATTTAGAAATGTACAATTTCCAAAATGGCATTAAGAATGATTTTTCGGGAGTAGGCTTTATGCTTGGAATCACAGGTCAGCTTTATGCGCTGCTCAGATTGAAAAATCCATCCCTTCCATCATTACTACTACTTGATTAAGGAGCGGAAAACAGTGAGAAAAAAGGATCTTATATCACTTCTTTTTTGTAGTATTCTCTTTTTATGTATAAATGCAAAAGTACAAGCAGATGGAACTTCTTACTATAGCGTATTATTAAGTAAACCAGAATATACAGAAGAGTTTCTAAGAGAAGCCCAACAGCACAATATGAAAATAACGTATGTGGTAAAGGAAATCGGATTAATCCAAATAAAGGCAAGTGAAGCTGAGATCCAGATGTTAAATGGAAATAAAATGGTCCGGACGTATAACTATTCTCTAAAAGCTTCGACATCTGCATTTTCTGCTAAACAGTCAGATGTCGTGGGAGCACCGAGCTCGCTTTGGGACAGACAGTGGGATATGAAAGAGATTACAAACAATGGAAAGAGTTATACCATTTCTGAAGGTTCTAAGGAAGTGGTAGTGGGAATTATTGATTCTGGAATTGATGAAGATCATCCTGCTCTTCAAAATAATATAACAAAGGGATCCAAAAATCTGGTTCCTCAAGGTGGGTTTCGTGAAACCGAACAGTCTGAAAAAGGCATAATAAATAATATTGAAGATTTAACAGGACATGGAACACATGTCGCAGGGCAAGTGGCTGCAAATGGAGTAGTGAGAGGAGTAGCACCGCAAACTAGCCTTAAATCATACCGAGTATTTGGTACTTCTTCTGCTGAATCTATTTGGATTATTAAAGGAATTATTGAAGCTGCAAAAGATGATGTAGATGTTATTAATCTTAGTTTAGGAGAGTATCTAACTTCTGAACATATGAATGAAGAAGGTGGAAGTTCGAAAAGTCAAATTGCTGAAATCATGGCTTATGAAAAAGCAGTTATGTTTGCAGAAGGAAAGGGAAGTGTAGTTGTAGCTTCTGTTGGTAATGATTCAGTTAATTTTAATAACAAGAACGAAGTATCTTCCTTCATGAAATCGCATTTTCAACTTAATGATGTTAAAGTGAAAGGACATCTTTTAGATGTACCTGCTCATATTAGCGGTGTAGTTGCAGTAACTTCAACAGGCCCTGCTAAAGATCTGTCTGTTTTTTCTAATAAAGGTCGTTATGTTGATTTATCAGCACCAGGAGGGGATATTAAGCTCCTTCAAGCATATGGAGTTGAGCAATGGAGGAAAATGGAGCTTTTTACGAAAGAACAAGTGCTTAGCACGTCTCCAAAGGGAGGATATATTTATATGGCAGGTACTTCTTCAGCAGCTCCAAAAGTATCTGGAACATTGGCGCTTATCATTGATCAATACAACTTAAAGGACAACCCTAAAAAAGCAAAGCAAAAACTCCTTCAAAAAAGCAAAAGATCTGCGGAAACAAATATAAAAGCTTTAAACACTTATAAAGCAATAAAATAAAACCCCAAGGATATATCCTTGGGGTTTTCCTTTATTTACTGTTCAGCGCCTTTTTCAAAGCTTCCAAGTTTTTATTCATTAGACTAAAGTAATCTTCCCCGTTTTCACGGTCTTGGTCTCTAAGTGTTTCCATATTATTTAATGTAAGAGACTCTGCACCGATTTCCTTACGAACAAGAGTGGCAATTTTATTTGTTACGTTTGCATCAAAGATAACGTATTTGATATTGTGCTCTTCTGCTGTTTCTACAATCTCCTTTAGTTCCTTTTGTGAAGGTTCTTGAGTTGGAGAAAGTCCAGAAACGCTTATTTGTTCAATACCATAGCGATCTTCCCAGTAGCCATATGCAGCATGTGAAACTAGAATTTCTTTTGAAGGAGCATTTTTAATAGCTTCTTCATATTTCTTATCAAGTTCTTCTAAATCAGTTTTTACTTGTTTAAAGTTCTTTTCAAACTCATCTTTTTTGCTTGGCTCTAGTTCAGATAATGCATTTTTAATATTCTCAGCCATAACGATGGAACGCTGTGGATCAAGCCAGAAATGAGGATCAAGGTCGCCATGCTCATGTTCATGCTCATGTTCATCACCATGTTCTTCTCCATGCTCGTGGTCATGATCATCATGACCAGCAATAAGGTCCGCTCCCTCAGTTGCTTTAATCATTTTCACATTTTCATCTTTTAGCGTTTTATTAGCTGCATCAGCAAAACCTTCAGCACCTGCTCCAGAGTAGATGAACGCATCAGCTTTAGCGATTTTTAGCATATCTTTTGTTGTTGGCTCAAAAGAATGAGCATCAACACCGTTAGGGATGACGCTTTTTACAGTAACATTATCTCCACCAATTTTCTTTGTGAAATCCTCAATCGGATAAATTGTTGTATAAATGGTTAGTTTTCCGTCGCTTTTCTTCTCAGAAGAACTGCTGTCTTCGTTTCCGCAACCTGCTAGAAATACAGCAGATAAAAGCATAACACTGCATAACATCATTAATTTTTTCATTGTATCTTCTCCTTTTATTGAATCAAGAATGAAGGAAGTGGATCATTGAAAGTAGACCAGTCCTTTTTCATTTCTTCATTTGTTAGTAAGCATGCGTCTAAAGTATTTATAATTTTGTTTTTGTTCATTTTGATTCCGATAAATACAAGCTCTGTCAGTCTGTCTCCATAAGTAGGGTGAAATCTCCTCGACAGTTCTATGTCTTCTTTATCTTCATCTGAAAGAGTATTTATCCATTTTCCTGCTTCACTAATTGTCATCGAACCGCCTGCTTGTGAGAGGAGACAGGCAACATCATTTCTTGTAGCAACCCAGAAAAAACCTTTAGAACGCGATATTTCATTAGGAAATGTTTCAAAGAAGTTCATCAGACGCTGAGCGTGAAATGGACGTCTTTTTTCATATATAAAGGAAGTAATTCCGTATTCCTCAGTTTCAGGAGTATGTTCATCGTTAAGTTCTTTTACCCATCCAGGAGAAAGGCTCATTTTGTCAAAATCAAAAGAACGAGTGTTTATAATATCTTCAAGAGAAACAGAGCATTGAACAGCTTCAATAATCTTAGCCTCTCCATTAAGCTTACGTAGTAGTGCTTTCAACTCGTCTTTTTTTTCTACTGATAGCAAATCGGTTTTATTTAGGATAAGAACATTTGCATATTCAATTTGCTCAATGAGAAGCTCAGAAATACCTCTATCGTCTGTACTATCCGATCCTTGATTTCGGTCGGAAAGATCTTCATCTGAACGATAATCTTTCATGAAATTTAATCCATCCACAACTGTAACAAGCGTATCTAAAAATGTCTTCACTGTAAGATCTATTCCTGTTTCTTCATCCTCATAAGAAAAAGTTTGAGCAACAGGCAGAGGCTCACTAATACCTGAGGATTCAATAATGATATAATCTAAATCCTGAATTTTAGTGAGATTTTCCACCTCATAAAGCAAATCTTCTCGAAGTGTACAGCAAATACATCCGTTTTGCATTTCCACTAGTGTCTCTTTCGTATGAGAGAAGTATTTTTTTTTTACAAGAGATCCATCAATATTAAGAGAGCTCATGTCATTGACAATAACTCCTAGTTTTAGAGAGGATTCATTATGTAAAATATGGTGCAATAATGTGGTCTTACCAGCTCCTAGATATCCACTTAAGACGGTGACTCCAATTTTTTTCATTTACGATTCTCCTTTTATAGAAAAATCGTAATTATTACGATTTGAACATTACAATAATACCCTTGCTACATGAAATTATCAAGGGGAAAAGATAAAAAAGTTTTATAGAGATTGTACAATTTGCTCTGCTGCTTGCCTTGCTCCTGAAATATTTCGAGAGATTGGACCGATTTCAAGCTCTGCCAATGCTCCTACAACATATAAGTTATGACTCCACTGTAGAGATGAACTAACAATAGGGTATCCACAGTCACTGCACTGTAAATTTTCTGTGTTTATTAGAGGAGTTAACCATTCTTTTCCTGGAAGAGAAGAAGAAAACCCAGTAGCTAATACAATTGTTCCTGTTTCATATTGAGCTGTTTTTCCATATAAAATGATTTTTGTTTCTTTTATGTTTGCCTCTTGAATTTCATCTTTACTAATTATTAAGTTGTTTTTTCGAGTTTGCTCCATTAATTTGATATAAATATCTCGGGGCATGGATCCTCTATGTCTAGCATCTGTAATAAAAGAACGGCGTTTTTGGTATGATGCTTCCTCTCTAAACATAAGTTGATTCTTTGGGCCAAGCCAAGCTGGGTCACTATCAAAATCAATAATACGAAACGGGTGCCGAGTAATAAGGTGAACACTGCGTCCTTGTTTACTTAGTTTAATAGCTAAATGTGCGGCACTAATTCCTCCGCCGACAATGGTAATTTCTTGACTTTCATTAAATGAAAAAGAAGAGTCAAAAATATGGCCAATAGATTGCGTATCCTTATTTTTCAATAATTTAGCCCATTCAGGCCAATAGGTTTGTTCGCTAACACCAATTGCAAGCACAATATTTAAGCCTTCAAGTTTTTTTCCTTCTTCTGTTATGACCATCCAATGTTTTTTTCTTCTAGAAAGAGAAACAACTCGTCCTTTATGCCATGCCTGTAGAAGATTGCTGTCCCGAATAAGATGCCTGCAATGTTCAGAGAAGGCATAGAGGGAAGGGCGTTTATAACGTCCATAGAAATCTTGTTTATTTAATGAGAGATTTTTCGAAACAAACTTCTGCAAGCTAAATGGCTCCACATCAAGATGATGAACAGACGGTGAGCGTAAAAATGGCATGTCAATTTTTTCTGTACAAGAGTGCCAATTTTCAAGCGGTGCTTTGTGAGGGTCAACAATAGCTAATTTCTCAATCGGAACTTTTCTCATTTGTACTAGAAAATGAGCCATTGTTGTTCCTTGAATTCCTCCGCCAATCACAATCCAATCTAACATAACAATATCTCCTTTTCCATTTTGTGATGTAAATCGTAATAATTACGTTTTATTTTTCATATTAGTTAAACTAACACACATTTTATGAATGAGCAATACAAAAAAGAGCATCATATATTTTTTGTATCTCCATATACATCTATTAACTATTAAATTTTAATAGAAAAGGTTCTTTGTTTTCAGCGTAAAGGGAGCTAAGTCATCGCCGTATACGAGACCTTTTTAATAGAAAGGATGAAAAAAATGGCTTTATCACGGCTTTCAAAAGAAGTACTAGGCGTCTTACTCATCTTATTTTTTGGCTATGCTTTTTTCTTTTTAGATGTTAAAGATTTTGATATGAACCTCCCAAAAGCTTTTCTGAATGTAAATACGATTTTCTTAAGTATACTGCTTGAAGCAATTCCTTTTATTTTATTAGGTGTTTTTGCTTCTGCAATCATTCAAGTGTTTGTAAAAGAAGAATGGTTAATGAAATGGATTCCTAAAAATCCTTATAAAGCATTAGCTTCAGGTGTTGTAGTGAGTGCACTTTTACCTGTGTGTGAATGTGCGATTATCCCTGTTGTCAGACGGCTTGTAAAGAAGGGAATGCCCATCCACGTAGGCGTTGTTCTTCTCGTAGGAGCACCGATTCTTAATCCCATTGTTTTCCTTTCTACTTTCTATGCTTTTCCAGGCAATAAAGAAATTGTGTATGGCCGTATGGGGCTTACGGTTATTCTTTGTTTCATCATTGGAATTGTAATGTACAAGCTTCTGAAAAATAAGCCTCAACTAAAAGACGAGGCTGCTGTCGAAGAGCCCCATCAGCATGGAAATCGATTAAGCCAAACATTATTTCATGCCATTGATGAGTTTTTTGATATGGGAAAATACTTAATTGCAGGGGCATTTGTCGCAAGTCTTTTTCAAACCTTTTTGGATAGAGGAGAACTTATGAGTATCGGAGGAAATGGTTTTATCGCCCCAGTGGTCATGATGGTCTTTGGGTATGTGCTTTCTCTTTGTTCTGAAGCAGATGCTTTTGTTGCTTCCTCATTTGTAGATACATTTTCAGCTAGTTCACTTCTTGCCTTTTTAATCTATGGGCCAATGCTTGATTTGAAAAATACGATTATGTATTTGGCCTTTTTTAAGAAAAGATTTGTGTTAATATTTATATCTGTTGTCACAATATCCGTTTACGCCATAACGGTTCTTTATAACTTTATTATGTAGGAGGTATAGCATGAAAAACGATGAAGAAGGCTTCCATTACTATATTCGAGGACTGCTCTTGATTGGTTTTGCTCTCTTTATTTTCAAACTGCTGCTAACTGGATATATTTCCTCTTTTGTTGCACCGAAAATGCTCGGTTTTGTTACTTTCGCTTCTTTTACTTTCTTTGTTCTAGGAGCTGTAGGTATTTGGCGAAGCGGTTCAGACAAAAAACAAAAGAGCTGTTCATGTCATCATAGCCGTAAAGCTCCTCTGTGGATTTATTGCCTATTCTTTTTGCCAATTGCAACAGGATTTCTATTTCCTGATCATGCTCTTACAAGCGATGTTGCTAAAAATCGAGGCGTAAAATTTGGAGCAAACGTCACAGAAAGACCGAGTGTAGAACAGCGTGAAGAATTAACAAGTGATGAATCTTTAGAACAATACTATAATGAAGTATTAAATAGAGAAGTAGAGGAAACACAAACCGAAGCTGGAGAGATTCCTCTTGAACACAAAGCAGGATTTGTTCCTCAGAAACCTCCTGAAGGATATTATGAAGAATTAAAAGAGAGGATGCTACAAAAAGACGTAATTACGATAACGGAAAAAGAGTATATCCCAATGATGAACATTCTCGAAGAACATGTTGAAGATTTTGTTGGGAAAAAGGTGAAAGTGAAAGGGTTTATTTATCGGGAGGATAACTTCAAAAAGGATGAGTTTGTGATTGCGCGGTTTGGATTGTCATGCTGTGTAGCTGATGCTTCCGTATATGGAACGCTCGCTAATGTTAAAGAGTCCAAAGAATTCGCTGATGATGACTGGGTTGAAGCAACAGGCACGATTGAAAAGAAAGAGTATGATGGTTTTATCTTGCCATCCCTCAAACTTCAAACAATTAAAAAGGTAGAAGCTCCTACAAATCCATATGTGTATGAAATGTACAAGGGTAATAAACTGATGACTCCAAAATAAAGGAATGCTAAAAGTTCTCCTCCTTAGTAAAAGGATAAACTCTCCAATTATAGTGGATAATAGAGCTATATTCTTTAATAACAACATAGTCTTGTTTGTTTGTTTTAACAATATAAGTGTATCTTCCTTTTTTCTCCACTTTCTGAACTTGCATCTTTTCAAACTTCTCAGAAAGAGTATGTTCGTTTAGAATACTTTCTGGATAAAACATTTGGATAGCATTAAATGGTGAAAAGACTAACAAATATATATAAAAGAAGAACAATACAATAATAACGATTAGCTTTCCTTTTTTTTGAATCATAATGTTCACACACCTGTATTTGTTTCCTAAATTGTATCATAGACACTGTTAGTCTTAGAATGTGTGAAGATGGTTCAAATAATTACAAAACGATAAAGACACTTACTTATTTCGTTAAAAAGAAATAAATGAGAGATTTTAAAAAATAGATAAATGAAGAGATTATATTAGAAAAATAATTGTAGGGTGGAATGTTACAATTAAACTTACAAAAGACCTTGTTTTAAATCAAAAATGACCCTTACAGAAAGAGGGTCATTTTTGATTTCCTAAAAAATTTCTAAATTTTAATGAGGAAGAACGTATAGCAATATCGCTAAGTAATGTGTGATAGTTCCGCCAAGAACAAAAATGTGCCATATTGCATGATGATAAGGAAAACCTCTCCAAACATAAAAAATACTTCCTATCGTATATAAAACTCCACCTACAACAAGTAGATTCAGACCTGGTCCTGCTAGAGAAGAAGCAAGAGGATCCCATGCTAGTACAATTAGCCATCCCATTGCAATATAAAGAAGCGTAGAGACAAGAACAAATCGTTTTACAAAGAAAATTTTAAATACTATTCCTGCTACAGCTAGTCCCCATACAACTCCAAAAAGTGTCCATCCAACTGTTCCTTGAATAATCACAAATAAAAACGGAGTGTAAGTTCCCGCAATAAACAAGTAAATAGAAGAATGATCAAAAATCTCGAACAAATCTTTAACACGTCCGTGTGGAAAACTGTGTACAAGAGTTGAAGAAGTATATAAAAGTAGCATTGTTGTCCCGTAAACAGTAAAGCTAACTATATGCCAAATATCCCCAAATTGAACAGAAAATACAATGAGCAATGTAAGACCAACGATACTTAAAATAGTCCCAATTCCGTGTGTAATTGCATTAGCAATTTCTTCACCACGTGAGAATGTGTGTGTTTCACTCAAGAAAATCATCCTTTCTTTTGAAGAAACGTTTCAGGTTAAATTCTATTATAGTGTACAACACTTTTTAATGCTACATACGTTTTTCCCACTTTCATATAGTGGCAATTTACATGTACATGGGTATAAAAAACAAATTGTTTTGGGCACGATTGAAAAGTGTCATTGTTTTCCGTAATGATAATAAGAATAAAATGACGAAAGGAAACTACTTTATAACGAGGTGGGTCTTTGATGAAGAGAGAAGCTATTTTTGATGAAACAGGAACATACAGATATTCGTTAAAACGTAAATGGGGAAATGATAGAGAGCGTAAAGTTGCGTTTATCACGCTTTATCCGGACAATGCGGACGAAGTTCGTGAAGATTACGTTACAAGCAAATGTATTACATTTGCAAAAAAGTGGGGGTTTAATGCTGTGGAATGCTTGAATTTATTTTCTTATCGGGCTCAAAAGGCAGATGATCTTAGTGATCTAGATAAGGAAGACGCAATAGGCGCTGAAACAGATCGATATTTATATTATGGAACAAGAAATGCTGATCTTGTTATAGCAGCATGGGGGAAAAATGTTTTTCATGATAGAGAAAATGACATAAAGCAGCTCTTTGAGGGAATGGATCTTGCATGTTTTAGTGGACAAGAAAATCATCCTTCTCAATTGCAGTTCATTTCATATGATACACGCCTTATGCCATTTGAATTAGAGGCTGAAGAACCATATCTTTTTTCAGCTTTTCCATCGTTATATAGATAAGAGAAAAGCAGAGTTCTAATCATCATCTTTTTTTCATATACAAAGGATGTAAAGCTTGTGTTGATTACAAAGGGGATGTGAATTTGTTATGAAAATTAGTGAAGTGCTCACAGGAATCGAAGCGCTTTATGAACAGATGACAGAGCAATGCTTTTCTCACATTGCTAAACATAAAGAAGAAATTAAAATAGATGCTCTGGCGCTTGTTGAGCTCGAGAAGTTGGTTAGTCATTTACAACATACAGAGTTATACAATCTGAGTTTGATAAAAACTATTCAAACGCTTATCAATCATGAGAGCTTTTTATATAAGCTTTCTATATTAAGAGAGCCAGAGCTAGAAAACATAGCGGAGAAAGCAGATTTTGTAGGAAACGAACGCCAGGATATTGAAAAAATTCTTCGTATTAGTTATATAAAAAAGCGTTCTCAGTATATAGAAGAGGCTTTAGATGATATAAAGAAACTCAAAGCATCCCTTGAGGAACTGCTTTATGCAAAGAAAGTACAAAAAGAAGGATAAGATTAATTTTAAAGCTTTGACGAATTTGGTCAAAGCTTTTCTTATATGAAATTATAGGAAAAGAAAGATGAAGAATAGAGAAGATGATTTTTCTTTTCAATAAGAACGATGTTATAATAATGATGAATTTTATGCGGAAAAAAGGTGAAGAAATGATTGAAAAGAAGGCAGTTGGAGAAGCAGCAGCACAATATGTAAAAGACGGCATGGTCGTTGGACTTGGAACGGGATCGACTGTTTATTATACGATTCAAAAGGTTGGAGAATATGTAAAAGAAGGAATGAACATAAGAGCTATTCCTACATCAGAAGAAACTAAAAAGCTAGCTCTTGATCTCAACATACCTCTTGTAACATTTGCTGAAGTAAATCACCTTGATGTTGTGATAGACGGAGCAGATGAGGTGGATTGTCATTTTGCGCTTACAAAAGGAGGAGGCGGAGCTCTTCTTCGAGAAAAGCTGATAGCTGATGCAACAGATTTATTTATCGTTGTGGCTGATTCAAGTAAAATGGTAGAAAAGCTTGGGAAGTTTCCTCTCCCTGTAGAAGTAACGCCGTTTTCATGGGAAAGAACAGCCCGACAAATTGAAGAGCTAGGTAGTATTGCAACACGTCGATTAAATGGAACAGAGCCTTATATTTCAGATAATGGAAATTATATTTTAGATTGTTCTTTTGAGATTATCGAAGATCCAGAGGGATTATCTCAGAAGTTAAACAGAATTCCTGGCGTAGTCGAGAATGGGTTATTTGTCAACATGGCTAAAATTGTTTTTACTGTTGAAGAGGGCAAGGTAGTAAAAAAGATGAAATAGCATAGGAGGACAGGTGTTAAGAAAAACGCTCCTTTGTAAATAAAAAGCTTGTAGAAGGAATTTCTACAAGCTAAAGTGTGTTGTTTAAAGTTCATATGGTTCCTGTTTTAATAGTTTTCCATCTAGCTCAGATCCTGTAGCCCGATTAATTTCTTTAACAAGATGTTTATACTGGTGAAGAGAGTTAAATTGGTTAGGTTTGGAGGTCTCACATCTGATCGAGGATGCAGCACCATTTCGATCAGTAAAGAAGATTGTGAGATTTCCATAATACCTATTTACACTATTTCCATCTGCACTTTTTTCTTTCTTAACAACTTTTGAGTACTCAGCCATTTCTACTCTATGTAGGGGAATGATGGCAACTTGATTAATCATCACCTTATCATGAAAAAGTTCAATCCGTCCTACTTTGTTTTCCTCTATTCCTTCAGCTCCATGAACATGACCATAGATCGTAGGTTTCATGCTGTCATCGTTGTAAGAAAACTCCTGTTTTTGCTTGTTTTTGTAGGAAACGTAAAGCACAGCCACAACGAGAATGACTGCGATGACTAAAATAAAAAATGCTACTCCCACCCTGATCACCTCATCTAGTAAGTTTGTCCGTTAACACATCTTTATCCAATCATACCATAATTCATTATAAATTCCGTAGATAGTTTATCAATGTTCAAAAATGTAATTATAAGGTTAGTTTAGTTAAAAAGTTCCTTAAGACATATGTCTTAAGGAACTTTTGGTTAGTTCTTGGAAAAGCGTTTTTCAAAGTATTCTTTGTTATATAAAACAGAAGGATTAGTAGGGGCATACTCTCTAGCTTTTTCGTTATGTTCAAATGCTTCTTCGATGTTGCCAATACGATCATAGCACACACAGAGCTGAATATGAGGGATCCAAGTATAATAATCTTTTTGAACAAACCCACCTGTATTTTCAGCTCGTTGTATATCTAATTTAGTTGCTAAATCATACCAGAAAATAGCTTTATCAATATTTTGCTGAGTTAAATAAATATATCCTAATTTACAGCAATGTTCGGCTCTGGGCAAATCATATTCAAAGGAGCGTAGTGCAGCTTTAATAGCTTTGTCTTGTTCATTTTTTCTTATAAATATTTCTGCTAATTTATCACAAGCTGAAATGCAATCTTCACTCCATCCAAGTCCGCTCTTTAGAAACTTCTCATAATGAGCTATGGCTTCATCGTATAAAGAATGATCAAAGCATTCATTTGCATAGTAGTACAGGTCACGTGGAGAAAAAGTTTTTCCATCTTTTAAATTTTGTTGGTAAATCTTTAGATTTCGATCACTTTTCTCTGTCTTTGTGCTGCGATGTGTAACGGCCGCATCTTGTCGAATGATCTTTCCTCCGACAGCTAAGTATTCATGCACAGCCCCAATCCATTGGAAGTTTCTTGAACGCTTTACAAGTCGATGTCTCTTAGATGAGAAAGTAACATTTCCACTACTATCAAAAGCGAGGTTATAAGGCATCATTACAGCATCTACTGATTGATCAAGTGTTTGTTTTAGCAGGAGAAGTTTTTGAAGATCATCTTTTAAAATAACGTCGTCTGCATCAAGCCATAAAATGTAATCTTTAGTTGCTTTGCTAAACGCAAAATTTCGAGCCTTTGCAAAGTGATGAACCCATTTGAAATCAAACAGCCTTTTCGTATAGCGGCGAGCAAGTTCTTTTGTTTTATCAGTTGAGCCTGTATCAACGATAATTATTTCATCACAAAGCTCTTTTACACTGTCCAGGCATCTTTCAATTGTATCTTCTTCATCTTTTACAATCATACATAAGCTGATGGAGACCATGTTGTTCACCCTTTCGCTTCTAAAAAGAGATAATGAAGAAAGGCGCATTGTAACGTTGCGCCTTTTCTTCATTACTTATTTTATTATTGTGAATAAAATTGGTGCCTATTTTTTCTGTGAATTTGCTACATTTTTTATTTCATATAAAGTTTGTTGACTATTCTACTCGAATAATGGTTAAGGTAGCTCCGGCTCCGCCAGCGATTAAAGTTGCGAGACCTACAAGCCCAAAAAATTGAAGAGAAATAGTACTACCTGCATCAAGTGGTACGATTACATCATTGTTGAAGCTGGTGAGACCAACTACTGGAGCAATAGTCGAAGGAAGATTTCCTGCACCGTTTATAACAAGTCTAGTGCTTACTAATAAAGCAGCTGTAATATTGATTTGGTACGTGATATAGTAACGTCCTGTTGTAGGGACAGTAAATACAGTATTTCCAGCATTGGCAGTAATCCCGCCACCAATGTCCTGTATAGGAAGCGCAATGTTTGTTCCGCCTAAAACAACAGCATATACTGATCCACCTGTGTCAACAGCATTTAGAGAAGTAGCTGTAACGGCTGTTCCAGTAGCACCTGTTGATCCAGTGAAGCCCGTAAGCCCTGTTGGCCCAGTAACGCCCGTCGCGCCTGTAAGTCCCGTTGGCCCAGTAGCACCCGTGACACCGTCAAGTCCTGTTGGCCCAGTAACCCCGGTGATACCCGTAAGTCCCGTTGGTCCAGTAACGCCTGTGACACCGTCAAGTCCCGTTGGTCCAGTAACGCCTGTGACACCGTCAAGTCCTGTTGGTCCAGTAGCACCCGTGACACCGTCAAGTCCCGTTGGTCCAGTAACGCCTGTGACGCCTGTGAGTCGTTGGTCCAGTAACACCCGTGGCGCCAGCAGCGGCTAAAAGCGTATAGTCTGGTGACGTATCCGGTGTGCCCATAGGCGCTGCAATATCAGTGATATAAAGACTACCGTTATAGGTAACGACTTGCCCAGCAGGATAAGAAGGAGCTGCCGCTGGATCGAAAGGAACGACGCCGTCAAGTCCAATGCCCGTCGCGCCCGTAAGCCCTGTCAGTCCAGTAACGCCCGTGACACCCGCAAGTCCAGTCCCGTTGGTCCTGTAATGCCCGTCGCGCCGGCAGCAGCTAAAAGCGTATAGTCTGGCGATGTATTCGGTGTACCTGTAGGCGCTGCGACATCTGAAATATAAAGACTGCCATTATAAGTAACAACTTGCCCTGCTGGGTAGAAAGGCGCGCCAGCTACACTAAAAGGAATAACGCCGTCAAGACCAATACCTGTAGCCCCTGTCGGTCCAAGTGCACCGGTATTCCCTGTTGGCCCATCCGTACCAGCTGAGGCAAGGAGCGTATAGTCTGAGGAAGTACTTGGTACACCGCTTGGTGAAGCAGTATCAGTAATATAAAGACTTCCCATATAAGTAACAATTTGTCCTGATGGATAGAAGGTTGCTTCAGCCGGATCGAAAGGGACTACATCTTGTAGCCCAATCCCTTGAGGGCCTTGAGGTCCCCTAGACCCTGGTGGCCCAGCCTCTCCTAGAGGTCCTCTAGGTCCTCTAGGCCCTGGTACTCCACTGACATCCTCACATCTAGACTTACATTTATCTTTACCCCTTTGATTTCTTGGTTTGTAACATCCACAAAATTCTTTTCTTCGTCTACAATTGTTGCAGCGAAATTCCATATATTCACCTCCAACAACATCGTATTCAAAGAACGTTAGAGGGTGTGTAAAAAAATGTATTTTATGAAATTCCATATTGTTGAGTTTTTAGTTGAGAGGTGAATTATGTAAGGAAAAAGAGAAGTAGTTAGAATAGTGGATATATAAGATGCAAAATTTCCTTTTCATCCAAACATTACATAGTATTGAGGATAGGAGAGAAAGACATATTAAAGGTATAGAAACAAAGGAGGTGAAAAACATGGCAAACAACAACAACAGCAGCAACAAACTTGTTGTAGCAGGTGCTGAACAAGCAATCGACCAAATGAAGTATGAAATTGCTAGCGAATTTGGTGTGCAACTTGGAGCTGATACTACTGCTCGTGCTAACGGATCTGTAGGTGGAGAGATCACAAAGCGTTTAGTTGCTACTGCTCAATCACAATTAGCTGGTCATAAATAATATGATTTGTAACATCGTTACAGAATCAAATATCATGGCTTAGGCTACCCGCTTAGCGGGTAGCTTTTATAATGTTTAAGAGGAAAAGGTTTGTAACACTGTCCATTCTTTTTCTAATTTATAGATGTTTTGTTGTTGAACAGGGATTTTATTTTTTTGCAAAACATGCTTTGTAGCATCAGGCGGCGCGTATCCAAAGAGAGATATGAATGTACTTGTATGCTTATCAGCAAAAACAAAGGTGCTTAAACAGCGATCTCTTTCTGATATGAGAGTGAAAGGAATAAGGCTTTTATCGTGATTGTTATGAGCAATAGAAGTAATCATCATATAGTTTGCTCCAACAATACTTGAGCGAGTGTGATGATAGACCCCTTTTACAAATTGACCATTTGAAGACAAAATAGTTTCTAATTTATCGTATGAAGCTTTTTGCCCGTGCTTATAAAAAATATTATCGTGAACATCATTCATAAAAGATCGATAACTATCAGTGTCCTTCCATATACCAATAATACAAGCATCTGTTGGTTCTACAATATTCCACCCACCAAATTGACCTAAAAACCCTTCAATATGTGTAAGAGCGCTCCAATGTTTTTGAGAATAAGAAAAAGCATAGCGTTTATCTTGCTTTACGAAACTGTTTATCACTTTGATTAACATTATCATCACCTTTAGATACTTTCTAGATAATAATTAGGAACTCCTTCTCTTCTATATAGAAAAGTCTAGGATTTATAAACAGGATATAGGAATGATCTAAAATATTTAAAATATACATTAGGAGGAGTTTAATTCTTAACAATATCTTTTTCTGACCGATATAGAAGTTAGAAATTAGTGCATGTTAAGAAAGGAAAGAACAATATGAACGATGCTGGGCCTTTTCACGGGCACTATAATGTGTGGCTTGTTTTTCTATCATTTGTTATTGCTATGGTTCCAGCCTATGCGTCATTTAGTTTTGCAACCCGACTTAGGTTTCAATCGAAGCAAGGAAAGCAAATTTGGCTGTTGAGCGGATCTTGTGCACTTGGAATCGGGATTTTGTCAATGCATTTTGTTGGAATGCTTGCTTATTCTCTACCTATAAATATGCCTTATCATATAGGATATATCATTGTTTCAATTCTTTTTGCAACGGGTGGCTGTTACTTGGCTTTAGCATATATTCATTATGGGAAAAAACCTTTATTTACTTTATTATTTGCAACTTTTTTTATGGGTAGTGGTATTGTTCTCATGCATTATATTGGAATGAGTGCGATGGCATCAGTTATAGTGTCATATACTTCCTCAAAAGTTTTGTTATCTATTTGTATTGCTTTCATAGCATCGTTTATCGCCTTGAGGGTAGCATTTTATACTAACTATAAACTAACATGGAAAGTGAAACTAATTTGCGCGGTTTTCATAGCAATAGCCATTACAGGGATGCATTATATGGGAATGAACGCGGCTCAGTTTTATCCGAAAGAAGTGGATACAGAGGTGGGCTCATATATCAATCCTGCTTTCTTTTCAGTTGTTATTGCTATTTTTATTATGACAATGTTTTTAATGATTTTCCTTACTATATATATGGACGAGCGGACTAAACACCAGCATACTCTTCAACAAGCTATTTTTCATTCTTCAACAGAAGCTATTTTCATTACGAATGAGGAAGGAAACATACTTGGTATAAATGAAAAAGGTGAAGAGTTTTTTCATATAAAAAAACAAGAAGTAAGTGGTGAACCTATTACTAATTTTTTGTCTTTTTTAACAAAGGTCTCATCCTCTCCTCAAGATCAAATTTATAGCACTGTATTTATTAACGATAAACAATATCGAATTTGCGTTAACATCACGAAAGCAACTTTTGAATTTATGGAGCAGTATATTATTTCAGTAAGAGATGTAACCGAAGAACATTTACAAAAAAACAGTTAGAAGAAGCAACGAATAGATATCGCAGTCTTTTCGATGTTTCTCCGCTTTCAATTGTTCTTCATAAGGGAGAGGAATTTATCTCTGTTAATGCTCGGTTCTTAAAAATGTTGCACTTTGAACATGAGAAAGAAATTGTCGGACGGAATATTACAGAATTTATAGATAAAAATCAGCGTCAACATATTAAAAATCGAATTGATCAATTTATGAAATTAGAAGACGAGGATAGCTTTTTTATAGATGAAGTGAAAGTGAAAACGAACCAGAATCATCACCTTTCAGTTCAAGCAACGTCGATTGTGATTATTATGAATGGGGAAAATTATATTCAAACAATTACTCATGATGTAACGGAAAATCATCGTGCTAAAGAGACACTTCAGTACTTGAACTCTCATGACAGTTTAACAGATCTACCAAATAGAACACTTTTTCATCAAATTGTTAAGCAAGATTTATGGAAAGTGCAACAAGAAAATAAACAAGCTTTTATGCTCTCAATTGATATTGATCGCTTCAAGCAAATTAACGATGCTATTGGTCATCATGGTGGAGATCAGGCATTAATTGAAGCAATAAGAAGAATAAAGAGCTGCTTGGGTAGCAATGATACGCTTTCTCGAATGGGGGGAGATGAGTTTATGCTGTATTCCTCACAAGCGAAAGAAGAAGTATTTCAGTTAGCAGATCGCCTTTTAGAGGTATTTGTACAACCATTCATTGTTAATAAGTACAAATTGTATCACAGTATTAGTATTGGAATAAGTGAGTTCCAAGAAGATGGAGTTACAGTCGAAACGCTAGTACGAAACGCAGATCTTGCAATGAACGAGGTAAAGAAGTTAGGGCGAAACGGTTGGAAATGCTACGAGCCCCTTATGAAGACATATGTAAATAGAAGAATGGAAATTGAAGATGGGCTTAGACAAGCGTTAAAAAGAAACGAGTTTGTGCTTCATTATCAGCCGAAAGTGAACATTATAAAGGGAGAAATCGTAGGAGTGGAAGCCCTTATTCGCTGGAATCATCCTGAAACGGGATTTTTATCTCCAGGCGAGTTTATTCCTATTGCAGAAGAAAGTGGACTTATTGTGCCAATGACGCAGTGGGTACTCAGAGAAGCGTGTTCTCAAGGAGTACGTTGGAAGGAAGAAGGTTTTTCTTCTTTAAAGATTAGCGTTAATATTGATGATTTCGGAGCAGGATATTCATCCTTTAGTTATTTAAAAAGACTTCCTATTCATACGTTAAAGATTGACCGTTCTTTTATTCAAAATCTTTATACAGATTCAAGAGAGGCAGCTATTGTGAGTTCTATTATTTCACTTGCTAAAAGTCTTGATCTATCCATTGTTGCAGAAGGAGTCGAGGAAAGAGACCAAGCTCTTATTTTACATCAGGAGAGATGTGATGAAATTCAAGGGTACTATTTTTCACGTCCTATCCTCCCTGATGAATTGAAGAAAGTATCTGGTGATATGTGGGAAAAAGATTAAAGATTGCCAAAAAGAAAATGTTTCTTCACTTAGCTTATAGGTCCTAATGCTTCATATGTTTATCACTAAGAGAGGCAAAAACATCTGTAGTCTTAGTTAGAAAGATTTAGTTTATAACAAGCAATCTGCGCATCTATGCGAAGAAATATTTTCATAGTAAGAAATAATATCGGAAGAAGTATGAAGATTTAAAAAAGGGAGTTCTCCATCAAGGAGGAGCTCCCTTTTTCTATGTGCTACAAGGAAAAGAAAGCTCTTAGAAAAATAAACAAAGTTCTTTATATGATGTATTTTTATATAATGATTAATCTTTTTTTGTGGTTAAGAGAGGAAAAAATATTCCTTTTTTAACCACCCATTCCAAAGGAAATTATGGGAATAATTACGTTCGTTTGTCTCGTTGACTATTTTTATCTCAGTATAATATATTGTTAGACATGAAAGTTGAGACCAAAACAGAGAAGTTTACTTTGTTTTGTGTACAAGCTTGTAAAGAGGAGGTTAAAGACGTGGATGTACAACCTTTAAAAAAAGAAAAAACGTTCAATTCTAATCGTGATACATATGCGCAAAAAACGATTGTAGTGGCGTTATTTATTGGGCTTGTGTGTGTATTGTTCTATGTAAATGCCACAATCAAAGGAGGATTCAACATTTTCCTTGGCATATATGGGAGCATTATGGTTACATATATGGTTGGAAAAATGGCGCTCTCTTTTTGGTACAATCCTAAAAAAGAAGAACCAATTGAGCAAAAAGTCTCGGCAATTATCCCCTGCTATAATGAGAGTCCAGAGTCAGTTATGGCTACTGTAGATAGTCTTCTTAAACAGGATTATCCAATTGAAGAAATTATGATTATTGATGATGGAAGTAAAGATATATCTGCTTATAAAGCAATGGTGGATTTCAAGAAAGAATATGAGAAAACAGCTCATAATACAGCTCTTATTGTTCATCGTCTAGAGAAGAATCAAGGAAAGCGCCATGCCCAAATTTGGGGATTTAAAAGGGCTAAAGGAAATATTATTGCAACAGTAGATTCTGATGCATATCTTTTTCCTGATGCTATTCGTGAACTTATTAAACCTTTCAACGACGAAAAAGTAATGGCCACAACAGGTCACGTAGGAGCTCGAAACCGAGAAGGTAGTTTGTTTACAAGGCTAATAGATATGCGTTATGACAATGCTTTTCGTGTTGAGCGATCAGCGCAGTCTGTTACAGGGAATATTTTAGTATGTAGCGGGTGTTTTAGTGCTTACCGTACAGAAGTGATTTTAGAAAACATTGAACATTATGAAAATCAAATGTTTTTAGGGGAACCTGTTCAGTTTGGAGATGATCGCTGTCTTACAAACTACGCCATCTTAAAAGGAAAGACTATTTATCAATCAACAGCACGCTGTATTACAGATGTACCATCAACACTTAGACAATTTATTAAGCAACAAGTAAGGTGGAACAAATCCTTTTTTAGAGAAAGTCTTATTGCATTAAAGATCGGTTTTAAAAAACCACGAACATTAATTTGGGTTCTTCTTGAACTTATTATGTGGTTTATGTTTGGTTTTGTCATTATTGGAAGCATTATTATTAAATCCGCCACAATGGGCTATATTTTGTTAGTTTATTATCTTTTCTACCTAAGCTTGTCGGCTTATGCAAGAAACGTTTTCTATGTTTTACGCTATCCACATATCTTTTTGTTAGCACCAATATATGGGTTAATTCATATTTGCATTTTATATCCACTTCGACTTTATGCTTTAGCAACAATTAAGTCAAATGGTTGGGGAACAAGATGAAAAAGGAGGGCTTTTTATGGCTACAACTGAAAAGATGCTTTCTACACTAAGTGAGAAAGCTCAAAATCATCATTACAAGCAATTATGGCAGAAAATTCAGTCTAAGGAAGCGAAGATTGGTATATTGGGACTTGGATATGTTGGTTTGCCAAATGCAGTAGAGAAAGCTGAGAACGGTTATTCTGTTATCGGATTTGATTTAGATGAAATCAAAGTAGAGAAAGTAAACAGAGGGATAAGTTATATTAATGATGTAACTCAGGAGGAACTTCAAAAAGTTGTACAGCACCGCTATTTGCAAGCTACCGATGATTTTTCTCAATTAAAAGAAGTGGACGTTGTTCATATTTGTGTTCCAACTCCTATTGATAAATATAAGCAGCCTGATTTAACATATGTAGAAAGTTCATCACTTTCTATTGCTTCACATGTTTCAAAAGGTACGCTTGTTATTTTAGAAAGTACAACATATCCGGCGACAACGAGAGAATACGTTGTAAAAGCTCTTGAGGAAAAAGGCTTCCTCGTTGGGGAAGATGTATTTGTAGCATATTCTCCAGAACGTATTGATCCAGCAAATACATCCTTTAATGTTAAAAACACACCTCGTATTGTAGGGGGAGTAACAGAGAAATGCACAAAACTCGCCTTAGAAGTACTTGGAGGAGAAGTGAGGGCTGTGTCTTCTCCAGAGGTTGCGGAAATGTCGAAGGTATTTGAAAACACATTTAGATATGTGAATATTGCACTTGCTAACGAGTTAGCTCTTGTATGTGAGCGAATGGGAATTGATGTATGGGAAGTAATTAATGCAGCAGCTACAAAACCGTATGGGTTTATGCCTTTTTATCCAACAGCAGGCGTTGGAGGTCATTGTATCCCTGTTGATCCGCATTACTTGTCTTTTAAATCAAAGGAATATGGTTTTAATACAAGGATGATTGATTTAGCAAATGAAGTAAATGGCAGCATGATTCATTATACTGTACGACGCATTCTTGAAATCTTAAACAATGAAAATAAATTTCTAAAAGACAGCAATATTGTTATACTAGGTGCTTCTTATAAGAAGAATATAGGAGATGCACGAGAATCAGCTGTTTATATGTTATACGAAGAATTAAGTACATTAGCAGCAAATGTAAGCATTCAAGATAATCATGTTGAATCTATAAAGATAAATGATAGAGTAGTTGAAGTAGAAAATGTTAATTATGAAAAAATTAAACAAGGAGATCTTGTTATTATTTTAACAGATCACGATGATGTTGATTATGAACGAGTTGAGAAGAATGCTCAGATTATTTTTGATACGAAAAACGTGTATCAATCTAAAAAGAACAATAAAACCTATTATAAATTGTAAAAAGTCGAGTTGAAAAACTCGACTTTTCTTGTTCAATATGTAACAAAACCTTAGCATTCAGTTCTTTATGCCTAGTTATTCGAAAGTGTTTTTATGGATCTTATTTACTCATTATGGTAAAAAAGAATCTTTTTTCCTATCCCGTATTTATTCCTTATCCTATATTATAGTGATAGTAACTTGCAATTGTAGGAACTTAACGAGATTTAGAAAATGGGGCTCATGTACTAAGAATATGGATAATAAATGATTAGTAAGCAAACTTTGTTAAAAAATAGAGAAGCTCGTAGAAATGAAATTCTTGTCGATAAATATCACAAAGAAAATCAATTTCAGAATTCGATATAAGCAAAAGGCTGCTAAGACATTTCTAGCAGTCTTTTGCTTTATGTATAACTGAACTGCGCTTTTTTCTTAATTTTACGGCCATAAGGATGAACAAAAATGCCGCTAGAGAGTCAAAAACTACGTCCATTATTCTTCCATCCCTATTAACAATAAAAGCTTGATGGATCTCATCAGTGAAAGCAAAAAGAGCAGCAAAAACTGAGGCAAGCCAAGGTGCTTTCTTATTTGGTTTTAAATTCAAAAGAAAAAGCAAACCAACTGATCCAAAAAAGAGGAAATGAGCAAGCTTACGTGCAATAAATTCGGCACTACTATCTATTTCCCAAGGATCATAAAAATCACTTGGAGGAACGAGGATAGTTCCTAGCGTTGCATTTGGTTTGAGCGATGGAGTGTGGACCCATGTTGTTGGATCTGTGGCTTTAATCCCTGGTGTGTTTGAAGCATAAAAGATGCTAACTAATAGGAGAAATAAAAGCAATTTACGCACGTTTTTCACAGCTTTCTATATAGAGTTTCCTTTCTATATTATCGATAAAAGTAAAAAAAAGCAATTTACAGAATTTGTCGAAAAAGAGAGAGGGAAAACTAAGTTATAGTTTAGAAGTTCGTGATACGATAAGTTAAAAAAAATTTATATATTAAGAGGTTGATGTTGAAAATGATCGATACCAATTGTCTATTAATAAGTCACTCGAAAATGAAGTCTTGTTCAAATACAGAAATGATTTCGAATGCAAGAGAAATGATTCAAGAAGGAATAAAAAACGTTATTGTATTGGTGAAAAATGAAGAAGAGGCTTTGTCTGTAAAAGAGCTAAACAGACTGTTAGTAAAAGAATCACTTCCTCTAAAACTTGAAATCATTAGCTTGTGTGAGATGAACGAAGCTCTTTTTTATGAGGTGAAGCAGGGGAATGTTTATACGTTAGGAAAGAGAGAACGCTATGTCTATATTGATTATGTAGGAGAACAAAATCAATTTGAAATTGAGAAAATTCTTTATAATCTGCAAATAAAAGGTATTGTTCCTATTATTCCTAATCCTGAAACAATGGAGATTTTTCAAAGTCAGCCAAATCTTCTTTATGAATATATTAAAAAAGGGGCGCTTTCTCAAATTAGCATAGCAAGTTTACTTGGTAAAAATGGGCGCAAAGCAAAGAAGTTTGCTGTTAAATTCTTAAATGCTAACCTTGCTGATCTTGCTGGCACAGCTTATATGGACGAGTACATTTCCCTTCAGGAAGGATATGAGCTTATAGCAAAAAAATTCGGGGAAAGTACTGCTACTAAACTTCAGCGTAATGCTTCATCATTACTCGTAGGAGAATCTATTATAAGAGAAGAGCCAGAGCGAATTTCTTCCAAGCGTTTGTTTATTCTCTAGTTGAATGTAAGGAAATAGTTTACAATAGAGAATGAATGGATGCTTTTATTACAAAAGTTTTTGTGGTAGTATTAGTAATGTTTTGTTTGGTTCCTTTTTACTAGTTCAAACGTTTTGTATTTCAGGTTTGTAATGTGAACAAATTAGGGACCTGGACATTTAAATACAAAACAATAGAGATGAGCAGTTTCACTTTTCTTCAGTAGAGAGATAAAATATAAAACATAATGCTAATACTTTTAAATGCATTTATTTTAAATTGCATTTCATAATCTACATAATATAGAAGGGAAAATCCTTCATATTTGAAATGATAGATTCTACTACAAAATACAGAGCTAATGGAGGAACATAATGAAAAAAGTCAGAAAAGCTATTATACCAGCTGCAGGCCTTGGAACAAGATTTTTGCCAGCTACAAAAGCAATGCCAAAAGAGATGCTTCCAATTGTAGATAAGCCGACAATTCAGTATATTGTTGAAGAAGCTATCGAATCAGGCATAGAAGATATCATTATTGTAACTGGTAAAGGGAAAAGAGCTATTGAAGATCACTTTGATAATGCTCCTGAACTCGAACGGAATTTAGAAGAAAAAGGCAAACAAGAGCTACTTGAAGAAGTTCGTAAAGCTTCTAATATAGTAGATATTCATTATATTAGACAAAAAGAGCCAAAGGGACTTGGTCATGCTGTATGGTGTGCGCGTAACTTTATTGGTGATGAGCCTTTTGCTGTTTTACTTGGGGATGATATTGTCCAGTCGCAAAAACCTTGCTTACGTCAGCTAATGGATGAATATGAACAAACACATTCTTCAGTTATTGGTGTTCAACAAGTACCAGAGGAGCAAACTCATCGATATGGAATCGTTGATCCAATTTCAAGTTCTGGTCGACGCTATCAAGTAAAGAACTTTGTAGAAAAGCCAACTCAAGGCACGGCTCCTTCAAATCTAGCTATTATGGGAAGATATATATTTACACCGGAAATTTTTATGTATCTTAAGAACCAAGAAGTTGGAGCAGGTGGTGAAATTCAATTAACAGATGCTATCCAAAAGTTAAATGAAATTCAACGCGTTTTTGCATATGACTTTGAAGGCAAACGTTATGATGTAGGAGAGAAGCTTGGATTTATCCAAACAACACTTGAATTTGCTTTACAAGATCCTGCCTTAAAAGAATCAATGTTAGAAACAATGGAACAGCTTTTACAAAAAGAGAAAATTAAAGTAAAAAAATAATCGTCCCTTACTTTTAAAACGGTGAAAAATGCACCCCTCCTTAGCAGCTATTCTCCGTTTTTTACTTTAATAGAAAATAGACTCCTCACTTTGATTTCGAAAAAGTAGGAGTCTATAAAATGCTTAATGAAAAGACTTATACATGTTATTTTCTCTCTCTATCCGTATCCTTTTTTAGGTTTCTTAAAAAATATACTCTTTTTGTTACGGTCTCACCTTATTTTCCTCCTCTTGAACAACACAAAGGGACCGAAGTTCGCCTACATATAATATGAAGAGAACGAAATACTGTAATAATATCAAGAAGGAGTAAAGTATTAGTATTTTAAAATTATAATTTATTTTTTTATAAACAAAATAAGAAGGTTGTCGATATTTAAGTTGTAGTAAAAAGGGATTTACCTATACTTTATTTTCCTATAGCTATTCTACTAGGACTGGAGTATAATACGATGTGTAAATTTTAACAAAACTAGGAGGTTAACATGGAAGAAACGATTAGTCTTCGTGAGCTGTTTGCAACGTTGAAGAAAAGATTAAAACTAATCATTATTATTACGTTAGCAGCAGGTTTAATTAGTGCCATTATAAGCTATTTTGTTTTGACCCCTGTGTATCAGAGTTCAACACAAATTTTAGTTAACCAATCAAAAGACGGTCAACAGCTCTATGAATCTTATCAAATTCAGACCAATTTACAGCTTGTGAATACATATACAGTTATCATGAAAAGCCCAGCTGTATTAGATAAAGTACAGGAACAACTAGATTATCAAGGTAGTTTAGCAGATAAAATTCAGGTTACATCAGAACAAGATTCCCAAGTCCTTTCTGTAACTGTGCAAGATAGTGATCCGGAACTTGCAGCCAAAATTGCGAGCACAACTGCGACTGTATTTAAATCAGAAATTGCAAAAATTATGAAGGTTGATAATGTTACAATCTTATCTGTTGCCCAAATCCCAGATTATCCAATTAAGCCTAATAAAATGCTAAATGTAGCTATTGCTCTTGTGGTAGGACTAATGGCAGGGGTTGGACTAGCCTTTTTACTAGAATACTTGGATAATACAATTAAGAATGAAAATGATATTGAAGAATTACTAGGACTTCCAGTAATGGGTGCTATTGCAAAAGTAGATGGGAGTGCTCATCCAACAAAGCAGCCAAAGTTAGGGCTTCGTAAGACAAGGAGGGAAACATACGGTGCTTAAAAGAAAAAAAAGTAGTGTTCAGCAAACAACAAAGCGTAGCTTAGTTGCTCATACAAAACCAAAAGCGCCAATAACTGAGCAGTATAGAACAATTCGAACAAATATTGAATTTTCTAGCGTTGATCAAAATATCCGCTCTCTTATGATTACGTCAGCAAGCCCAAGTGAAGGGAAGTCAACAACAACAGCTAACTTAGCAACCGTATTTGCTCAGCAAGGAAAGAGAGTATTGCTTATTGATGCTGACCTTCGAAAACCAACTGCTCATTATACTTTTCGTGCAGAAAATTTTAAAGGGTTAACAACTGTTTTAAGTAGAAAATCTACATTGGCGGATGCTATTCAAACAACGGAAGTAGCTAACCTAGATTTACTTTCAAGTGGACCTATTCCACCAAATCCATCTGAACTAATCGGTTCTCAAGTGATGAAAAATATGCTAGAAGAAGCATATGAAAATTATGACTTTATTATCTTTGACACACCTCCTATCTTATCTGTGACAGATGCACAAATTTTAGCGAACCAATGTGATGGAACAATTCTGGTTGTAAAAAGCGGTAGCACGGTTATTGATACAGCGCTGAAAGCGAAAGAACTTTTGCAGAATGCGAAAGGAAAACTGCTTGGAGTTGTATTAAATGAAAAGAAAGTAAACATTGGTGAATATTATTATTACGGCCAGAGCTAAAAGCTAGTCATATGACTAGCTTTTTTTATAATTAAAAGATTTATTTCCCTATATTTCGCAATTTTCGATAAACTAAAAAGGAAAGGAGTTAATAAGATTGATTCATCTTGTTCCATTAATGATTGAACGCGTTGGCATTATTGTGATTGCTGCTTTCATTCTTGCTCAAATGAAGTCATTTAGGCAAATTGTGCAACATGAGCAAGGAATAAAAGAAAAGCTATTCATTTTATTTATCTTTGGTGTCTTTGGAATAATTAGTAATTATACTGGAATTGAAGTTCATCAGCGTGAGATCACTACAAGAACATGGATTGATGAAATTGGAACAGAAAATGCAATTGCTAACACAAGAATTATGAATATTGTGATAGGAGGAATATTAGGCGGTCCTTTAGTTGGAGGAGGCGTTGGAATTATTGCAGGGTTTCACCGCTATTTACTTGGTGGCTACACAGCATTTTCTTGTGCTATTTCTTCCGTTATTGCAGGTTTTTTTGCTGGTATAGTAGGAAAGTATTTTAAAGGAAGAATTACAGCATCACCTTGGTTTGCTGTTACGATAAGTATGTTAATGGAAGTACTGCAAATGATTATCTTGTGGGGATCTGGTTTTAGGAGACTTGTTGAAACAATTGGAGTTCCTATGATTTTATTGAACGGTCTTGGAGCTTTTCTCTTTATGTTAATTATTATTTCAATATTAAGAGAAGAAGAACGAACGAAAGCTTTTCAAACACATCAAGCCATGAAAATTGCAGAAGAAACGCTTCCCCATTTTAGAAAAGGACTTAATAAACAGTCTTGTAAAAGGGTAGCAGAAATTATGTTGAAGAGAACAGAGGCGGATGCAATTGCTGTTACAAATGAAAAAGAAGTGCTTGCACATGTAGGAGTAGCGGAGGATCATCATATTGCTCTGGGAGATTTTGCTACAGAATTAACAAAGAAAGTACTAAAAAGAGGGGGGATTTTAACAGCTCATAGTAAAAGAGATATTTTATGTTTTCATTCGGATTGTCCTTTACAAGCAGCAGTAGTTCTACCATTAAAACTCCATGGTGTAACAGTTGGAACGTTGAAACTTTATTTCATTAGTGCAAATAAGCTAAATAAGGTAGAAAGAGAGTTAGCTGAAGGTTTGGCAAATCTTTTCTCTGTTCAACTCGAGTTAGCTCAAGCAGAAACTCAAGGGAAACTTTTGAAAGATGCTGAAATTAAGGCTCTTCAAGCACAAGTTCATCCCCATTTTCTTTTTAATGCTATTAATACTATCTCAGCTCTCTGTCGTGTCGATGTGGAAAAAGCTAGAGCTCTTCTTTTAGAATTAAGTCGATATTTCAGAAGAAACTTACAAGGAGCAAGGCATATTCTTATTCCTTTTGAAAAAGAGCTTCAGCATGTTCGTGCATACTTGTCGCTTGAGCAAGCACGTTTTCCAGACAAATATAAAATTAGGTTCGATATTGAGTCTACTCTTAAAGAAGCCCTTATTCCGCCATTTATTCTTCAACCACTTGTTGAGAATGCTGTTCGGCATGCTTTGTCGGCGCGGAAGAATGGGGGAGAGATTATAATAGAAGCTTATACAGAACAAGGAAAAATGATCATTAGTGTTCAAGATAATGGGCATGGCATTTCAAGTGAAAGGTTGTATATGCTTGGAAAAGAACCAGTGCATTCAAGTGAAGGAACAGGCACAGCCCTTTACAATATTTCTGAAAGATTGCAAGGGATTTATAATGAAGAGGCTTTATTTCAAATTAAAAGCACGGAAAACGGCACAAAGGTTACAATCACTGTACCATTGAAAGGAGACTATAAAAAAGATGTTGAAAGCTTTTATTGTGGATGATGAACCTCTTGCTAGAGATGAGCTAGCGTATTTGTTGAAGAGAAGTCGAAAAGCAGAAGTTATTGGAGAGACAGACTGTTTCGAAGACGCAGTAGAGAAAATTAAAGAGCTCGCTCCAGACGTTGTTTTTTTAGACATCGAACTAACTGAAAAAAGCGGTCTTGAGTTAGCGAACAAACTTCAATCTTTCAGTAAAATTCCAGCTATTATTTTTGCGACTGCATATGATGAATATGCACTACAGGCCTTTGATTTAAGCGCTTCTGATTATGTATTAAAGCCTTTTGAAGAGGCACGTATTCATCAAGCATTAGACAAACTTGTGAAAAACTATGCTGCCGGGGATTTAATAGTAGAAGAGCCAATCTCTCATTCTTTGAAGAATTCTGGCAAAATAGCGATATTAGAAGAGGAACGTATCATTCTATTAGATTTTAAAGAGATTATATATATAGGTGCTCTTGATGGTAAAACGATTGTAAAGACGTTTAATGATCAATTTGTTACAAGTGAGACGCTTGTTTCCCTTGAAAAAAAAGCGGCTGCCTTTTCCTTTATTAGAGTGCATAGAAGCTATCTTATAAACTTTCAACATATTGTAGAAATACAGCCGTGGTTTAACTCCACTTATAATCTTTTAATGAAGGAGCATTCAACTATTCCTGTTAGCCGTACCTATGTGCGACAACTTAGAGCACTTTTAGGTTTTTAATATGTATTTCAGAACGCTTTTTTGCTTTTTTATTTCTTGTTTAGAGCATTTCAGCATGAAAATCCAGTGAATGCGTTTTCATTTAGTATGATATATTTATATTATAAGAGAAGGCAAGAGGGGGATGGAGAAATGAATGCGATTACAATTATGATTGCTTCCATTTGTATTTTAATGATTGCCTACCGTTTATACGGTACATTTATTGCTGTAAAGGTTTTGAAACTAAATGATGATAAGCCAACACCAGCATATACAGAAGAAGATGGAAAAGACTATGTTCCTACAAATAGGTGGGTCACATTTGGTCATCATTTTGCTGCTATTGCTGCAGCAGGACCGCTTGTAGGTCCTATACTAGCAGCACAGTTTGGGTATTTACCAAGCATGATTTGGTTGCTTGTTGGAGCTGTGATTGGAGGAGCTGTCCATGATGCAGTTGTATTGTTTGCTTCGATGCGTAAAAAAGGTCAATCTCTTTCAGAAGTAGCAAAGGCAGAATTAGGACCTGTAGCAGGGTTTTGTACAGGACTTGCGATGCTTTTTATTATTACTATTACAATGGCAGGACTTTCAATGGTCGTCCTTCACGCACTTGAACGCAATCCATGGGGAACATTTGCAGTTGGCATTACGATTCCGATTGCAATGGGAGTTGGGTTGTACCATAAGAAGACTGGAAATTTAAAAGGTGCTGCAACACTTGGTTTTATTCTGATCATGGTTGGTGTTTTTATTGGACCATCGCTCCAAAATACAGCGGTTGGTGATTTTTTAACACTTGATATGAATACGCTTGCTATTATTTTACCTATTTATGCTTTTTTTGCAGCAGCACTTCCTGTTTGGTTATTGCTTGCTCCTCGCGATTATTTGAGTAGTTTTATGAAAATTGGAGTGTTTTTAGCTCTTATTATAGGAGTATTTATTGTTAATCCAGCTATTCCTTTTCCAGCTGTAACAGAGTTTATTCACGGCGGAGGGCCTGTTGTGGCCGGGCCTGTGTGGCCATTTATTTCGATTACAATCGCTTGTGGAGCTATTTCTGGGTTTCATGCTTTTATAAGCTCTGGAACAACACCAAAAATGCTTGATCGTTGGAGTGATATTAAAGTAGTTGGATTTGGGGCAATGCTTGTAGAATGTGTTGTAGCTATTATGGCTTTAATTGCTGCTATTTCTCTTCAGCCTGGTGACTATTTTGCGATTAATTCTACACCTGAAATGTTTGCAACACTCGGGATGAGCGTTGAAAATCTACCACAGCTTAGTCAAGCGGTTGGACTTGATCTTGAAGGAAGAACAGGGGGAGCTGTCACACTTGCTGTTGGTATGACGTATATTTTTACAGAAGTTCCTTGGTTTAGCAACCTTGCTTCTTACTTTTTCCAATTCGTTATTATGTTTGAAGCAGTTTTCATTTTAACGGCAATTGATGCTGGAACTCGTGTTGCGCGCTATCTAATTCAAGACTTTTTTGGTGAATTTTATAAACCATTAAAAAGAGTAGACTGGCTACCAGGATCTATTTTTGCAAGTGCATTAGCATGTATTATGTGGGGATACCTTCTTTTCTCAGGAGACATTAGTTCTGTGTGGGCTCTTTTCGGAGTTTCGAATCAGCTTATGGCTTCCATTGGATTAATTGTTGGAGCAACGGTCATTTTAAAAATTGCGGACAAACGCTGGTATATGCTAACATGCCTCATTCCACTTGCTTACTTATATGTTACTGTTAACTATGCAGGATATTGGATGGTGAAAAATGTTTATCTGAATCCAGATGCGACAGGATACAGTGTTTTAAATGCCATCCTTTCAATTATTATGCTTGTTCTTGGTATTGTTATTGTTGTTACAGCAATCAAGAAGTGGATGGAGCTGTGGAACAATCCAAATCTAAAGGCGAATATCAAATCTGCAATGTGATAAAAAGATTTTCATTATAAGAAGAATATTTTTAATAAGATAGAGATTCTTTAGCCTATGCTAAAGAATCTTTTTTTGTTTTTTTAGTGATCAAACTTTAGAGATTAAATCTATTGATTCGGTCTTTTCTTGATCTGTGGTATAAAAAGTCTCTAATTGGACAATTATGATTACTATTCGTGAACATTCATTAAAATATTTAGTTTCATCATTATTTCTATCTTTCGGCATCTAAAAATCAAAGGAATTCATTTCACCATTTTTTATATAAGGAAAGGAGACACATCGATGAAAAGGTTTCAAAACATAAGTCGAAAGAGAGGTTTATTAGCCGCGTTAGCTTTTGTCTTATTATTAAGCGGCTGTGATATAAGGATGGGAGTCCTAAACCCAAAAGGACCTGTAGCTCAAACTCAATATGACCTTATTATATGGTCAATTATCTTTATGCTTATTATCGTAGTGGTGGTTTTCGTTTTGTTTACTGTCATTCTTATTAAGTATCGCGAAAGACCGGACAATATGGATTACGAACCACCTGAAATACATGGAAACAAATTTCTTGAAGTTGTCTGGACAGGAATTCCGATTATTATTGTTATTGCTCTTTCTATTCCAACTGTTCAAGCTATATTTGAACTGGAAGAACCACCTAAAACGTCAGCAGAAGAACAACAAAAGCCTTTAGTTATTCACGCTACATCAGCAGACTGGAAATGGATTTTTAGTTATCCTGAACAAGGTATTGAGACGGTCAATTATGTGAATATTCCAGGAGACCGACCAGTTGAATTTAGGTTAACATCTACAAGTTCAATAACGGCTTTGTGGATTCCAGAGCTTGGTGGACAGAAATATGCAATGGCTGGGATGGAAACAAAACTTTATCTACTGGCTGATAACCCAGGAACATATATGGGACGTAATGCAAATTTTAATGGAGAAGGGTTCGCTAAGATGGAGTTTGAAGTAGAATCCCAAACTGATGAAGATTTCAAAGATTGGGTAGCAGAAGTTCAAGATACAGCTCCAAAGCTTACAAAAACAACCTATAACAAAATTTTAGAGCAAAGTCATGTTGGGCGTATGACCTATTCAAATACCCACTTAGACTGGGTTGATCATGCAGCCCAAAAAACTTATTACAAAGATAAGGGAGAACATGACCCACATAAAAGTCATATGGATCATTGATTTCCCTCCATATAATCAAGATGCCTTGGTAACACAAGGGAAGGAGGAAGCTATAAAATGAAGCTTGATGAATTTTTTGTCACAGGTGAACCTTTAATCTACGGTGCTTATGTTTCTATTGCTGTGGCAACTTTAGGGATTATCTTCGTTTTAACCTATTTTAAAAAATGGAAATGGCTTTGGACAGAATGGATTCCAACAGTAGATCATAAAAAGATTGGTATTATGTACATCATTGCCTCACTTCTTATGCTTTTTCGCGGTGGTATAGATGGTATGTTAATGCGTACACAGCTCGCACTTCCAGAACTAAAAGTTTTAAGTTCCTCACACTATAATGAAATTTTTACAACACATGGAACAATTATGATCTTATTTATGGCTATGCCCTTTCTCATTGGGTTAATGAATATCGTTGTACCCCTTCAAATTGGAGCACGTGATGTAGCCTTTCCATTTTTAAATGCTATTAGTTTTTGGTCATTTTTTATGGGAGCAATGCTCTTTAATATTTCCTTTGTTATTGGGGGATCACCTGATGCAGGATGGACAGCTTATATGCCACTAGCTGGGAATGAGTTAAGTCCAGGCCCAGGCCAAAATTATTATTTATTAGGATTACAACTTTCAGGGATTGGTACGTTAGCTACAGGGATTAACTTCTTAGTCACTATTTTAAGAATGCGAGCTCCAGGTATGACATTAATGAAAATGCCAATCTTTACATGGTCTACGCTTATTACTTCAATCATTATTGTTTTTGCCTTTCCGGTGTTAACAGTAGCATTAGCATTGATGACCTTTGATAGATTGTTTGGTTCTCACTTCTTTACCTTGGCAAACGGCGGTATGCCAATGATGTGGGCAAACTTGTTCTGGATTTGGGGACATCCTGAAGTTTATATTGTAATCTTACCGGCATTTGGTATATTCTCTGAAATTATTTGTACTTTTGCCCGTAAAACGTTATTTGGTTACAAAGCTATGGTGTTTTCAATGATTGCAATTGCAGGATTAAGTTTTATTGTATGGGTCCATCACTTTTTCACAATGGGGGCTGGGGCTGGAGTTAACTCATTTTTCTCCATAACGACAATGGCTATTTCTGTGCCAACAGGTGTTAAGATATTTAACTGGCTTTTAACCCTTTATAAAGGACGAATTAAGATGACTGTCGCCATGATGTGGTCACTAGCGTTTATTCCAAACTTTGTTATTGGTGGGATAACAGGAGTTATGCTTGCCATGGCATCAGCTGATTACCAATATCATAATACTTATTTTTTAGTAGCCCATTTTCATTATGTATTAGTCGCAGGAACTGTTTTCGCTTGTTTTGCAGGTCTTTATTATTGGTATCCAAAAGCATTTGGGCACATGCTTAATGAACGTTTAGGCAAGATTAGTTTTTGGTTGTTTATGATTGGGTTTAATGTCTGTTTCTTCCCCTTATATTTTGTAGGATTGATGGGAATGGCACGTCGTATGTACACCTATTCACCAGGACTTGGATGGACAGGCATAAATATTGTAGCAACAATTGGAGCATTCGGAATGGGATTAGGATTTATTGTATTAGTGTATAGCATCTATTACAGTGCACGCTATGGAAAGCGTGATGTAACAGGTGATCCATGGGATGGTCGTACATTTGAATGGATGATTCCATCACCACCGCCACATTATAATTTTGCTAAAATACCGAAAGTACGTCGTCTAGATGAATATTGGTATTTGAAAAAGGAAAAAGGCTTCAAGGAAGCACGTGAAGTGAAAGAGGAAGAGTTAAAACCAATCCACATGCCTAACAAATCTCATGTACCGGCCATAATGTCAGTGTTCTTTTTTATTGCTGGGTTCGGTCTTGTTTGGGAATGGTATTGGATGGCTATCCCGGGTTTAATCGGAATTCTCGCTTGCATGGTTGTTCGTTCCTTTGATTATAATGATGGATTTTATTTAAGTGTTGAAGAAGTTAAACAAGCACATAAAGTTGGGGAGGGCAATTAGCATATGGCAGAGTCTACACAGATACATGACAAGAATGTCCCACTTGAATATTCAAAAGCTGAAGATCGAATGACTATCCTAGGCTTTTGGATCTTCCTTGGAGCTGAGGTTGTATTATTTTCAACTTTATTTGCGACATATTTAGTGTTACATTCACGTCCTGCAGATGGTCCCACTTCTGCTGAGTTATTTAAGCCAGAGATTGTTCTGATTATGACATTTCTCTTGTTAACAAGCAGCTTTACAGGAAGTATGGCTATTCATTATTTACGTGCTCAGAAGATGAAGAAAATGATGATTTGGTTGTTACTCACGATGTTGCTTGGGATTGGTTTTTTAGGATGTGAAATTTATGAATTTCATGAATATATTGCCCTTGAAGGTGTATCAATTAAGACAAGCGCCTTCTTATCTGGATTTTTTGTGCTCGTTGGAACACACGGACTTCATGTAACGCTTGGAATCGGTTGGTTAACGCTTGTTTTAATCCAATTAACTCAACGTGGATTTACACCGAGAACGGCCCGTAAAGTCTTCATAATCGGTCTTTATTGGCACTTCTTAGATATTGTTTGGTTGTTTATCTTTACGTTAGTTTACTTATCAGGGATGGTGTTGTAACTGTGAATGAAAAAGAAAATGTACAAGAAGCTCATAATCGGTTTCCTTGGAAACTTGTAGTTGGGTTTGTGTTATCAATCGTTCTGACACTTTTGACAGTATGGGTAGCCTTTAGGTCCGGTTTTCAAGATAAAATGGTTCTTTCCCTTATGTTACTGTTGGCCTTCTTACAAGCGGGAATGCAACTTGTCCTATTCATGCATGTAAGAGAAGGATATGGAACTGTGCAAGTTAGTAACATGGTTCACGCTTTTTTTACAGCTATTATCATTGTAGCGGGTTCTGTTTGGGTAATGTCATTTGGGATGCATAATCATTAAAAACCTTCATCAATGTAAAAGAGTTGAGTTTGTTAGTAATGATTTATTACTGAGTATGTATCCCTTTTAATGATATATTGAAAAACCTTAATTAGTGTTTATTCATTAGGGTAATCCGCATGTGTTATAGAGTATGTTAGTAAGAAAATAATGTAACAAATGTAGTGTATATCTAACAATTAAGACATAAAAAGCCCCTTGCCATGTTGCAAGGGGCTTTCCTTTGTTATGGAATACCTTATCTCAGCTTTACCTGATCTTTTTCTCTTTCCCCTTCAAGAAGAGAAGAGAGCATGGCTATGAGTGTTTCTTGTTCATTATTGATGTTACCAAAAAACTCCTCATCAACAGCTTCTACAATAGGCAAAACATCTTTTACTTTTTGGGTCCCTTGCTTTGTTGTAGACAAGATCATCTCACGTTTGTCAGATGGGTTCTTTGAACGTATAATAAGTCCTTTTGCCTGTAGCGTTCTTACTACATCAGATACCATCATAATATTCGTTCCAGTAAAATCTGAAAGCTTTTTTTGCGTTACATTTTCTCCATGCGAACTTAAAAATTCATTCGCAGATAGTAGAATGAACTGCACATGAGTTAAATTAAAGGGACTAAGTTTTTTCGTAATTAGTCTCTGCCAAGCTCCAGTTACTTTCCACATCAGAAATCCAGGCCTTTCTTTCGGCACATTAAAGCGTGATTTCTCATTCACGTGATTTATCACCACTGTCTCTACAAATGTCATACAATGATTGAGATAAAGTGAGATAAGGTTTATTCCATTATGACAATATACCCTGTTATTTATTTATTAAACTACTTTTTGAAAATCATTGTATGCTAAATAATAAAAAAGAAGATCTCTAGGAGAGAGAGCTTCTTTCTTATTGTTTAATATTCAAGTGTTCTTTGAGTTCTGTTGAAAGCTTTTCACGTTCTGCCTCTGAAACAACATAGTAATAAACACCGTCTACTTTTTGTCCTTCCCCATTTACTTGAAGCTGTTCTAAGCTGTGTCTAGCTTCCTTGTAGTTGCTTTGGATATCTTTCATATTATCAAATGTTAAGTTCGTTTTTATATTTTTTCCAATGGTATCTAGAATCTCTCCATAGTTGGCAAGGGTGTTAAAACTAGCACCTTTTTTAATTACAGCTTGAATGATTTGACGCTGACGTTCTTGGCGCCCAAAGTCACCACGTGGATCTTCATAACGCATGCGTGAGAATTTTAATGCTTCTTCCCCATTTAAAGAAATTTGGCCTTTTTTGAAATGAACACCATCATACGTGAAATCAAGGGAGTTATTTACCGTTACTCCTCCTACAGCGTCAACAATATCTTTGAAACTTTCCATATTCACTTGTACATAATAATCAACAGGAACATCTAAAAAGTTTTCAACTGTATCAACGGCCATATTAACCCCACCATAAGCATAAGCATGGTTAATTTTATCTGTTGTGCCATGGCCGATAATCTCAGCTCTTGTGTCGCGTGGAATGCTGACCATTTTCATTGATTTTGTTTCAGGATTCACCGTCATTAAAATCATGGAATCTGAGCGACCTCTGTCACCTTCACGCTCATCTACCCCTAGTAAAAGAATAGATATTGGATCTTTTTCAGAAAATTTCACACCTTCATCTCGTTTCTCAGAAACTTTACGATGTAGTGCTTGATGTGTGCTATCAAGTGTATTTGCAAGTGAATGGTACATATAATAAGCAAATCCAAGTCCGCCTAAAATCAGGAGAATAAAAATAATAATGATTGTCTTTAAAAGCGTTCTTTTTTTCTTTGGTTTCTTCTTTGCTCTGCTTTCCATTATGTGTTAAGCCCTCATCTTTCCTATAGGTAGAAACAAATTCTTTCTTATTATATTACAAGACTTCCTAAAAAAGAAAGTAGTTTATATAGGTATAAAGAATGTGAGTTTTGTATTTTTTTTACAAATATGAAGTTTGATATGTGAAAAAAATACATTATCAATAGGTTATTTGATAAAAAACAAATTCCTTTTAAAAGAAAGAAGGATAGTAAGGGATAAGGTTAGAATACTAAATAAAGAGGGAAGTTCTGTTAGTTAGAAACACTTTCGTTTTTAGATGTGGAACATCTTTCATCATGGGATAAACATATAGGAGGTTTACAATGCCATTACTTAAATTTGATGTTATTGAAGGAAGAGATGAACAAAGTTTAAAAAATCTACTTGATGCAGCTCATCGTGCTATGCTAGAAGCATTTGGCGTACCTGAGCGCGATCGTTACCAAATTGTTCATCAACATCCACCACATGAATTGATTATTCAAGATACAGGGTTAGGATTCGAACGTAGCCAAAACCTTGTTGTTATTACAGTTACAAGTAAAGAGCGCACAGAAGAGCAAAAACAAAAGTTATATAAACTTTTAGCACAAGAACTTCATGAAAGCTGTGGAATTCGTCCGGAAGATATTATGGTTTCAATTGTAACAAATGGAGATGCAGACTGGAGCTTCGGAATGGGTGAAGCGCAGTTTTTAACAGGTAAGTTATAAAAAAAGAGTATGAAAGAAGAAACGTTAATCGTTTCTTCTTTTTTTATATAAAATACTTTGACATTCACGTAACGTCAAAGTGTATCGTTAATTTGTAAGGAGGGAGAAGAAATGGAATATACCGTTCAAAAGTTAGCCCGCTTAGCTGGTGTAAGTGCAAGAACACTTCGATATTATGATGAAATTAACCTTTTGAAACCAGCACGCATAAATTCCTCAGGATATCGAATTTATGGGGAACATGAAATCAATCAACTGCAGCAAATCCTATTCTATAGAGAGCTAGGTCTTCATTTGGAAAAGATTAAAGAAATTGTAGCTTCTCCAACTTTTGATCGTTACAAAGCATTAAAAGAACACCATCTTGGGCTTCTTGAAGAAAAAGAACGGATAAACAAACTTATTCAAAATGTAGAAAAAACAATATATGCAGAGGAGCAAAACGAGAAGATGAATGACAAAGAGAAGTTTGAAGGATTTAAAAAAGAGCTTGTTGAAGAGAATGAGAGAAAATATGGAAAAGAAATTCGTCAAAAGTATGGAAAAAAGGAAGTAGAACATTCAAATCAAAAAGTACTAAATATGACGGAAGAGCAATATAAAGAACTAACGGCTACTGAGAAGGAAATGTTCGAAAAACTAAAAAAAGCGTTTGAAGAAGGCGACCCACAAAGTAAAAATGCATTAAGAGCAGCGGAACTCCATAAAAAATGGCTTCTTTATTATTGGAATAGCTATAGTAAGGAAGCTCATAGAGGTCTTGGTGAGGTGTATGTATCAGATGAGCGATTTAAGCAATACTATGATCAACATGGTGACGGATTAGCTGAGTTTTTAAGAGATGCTATTTATGCGTACACTGAAATGGAAAAATAGGCAATATAAAAAACGGACACAATTTTTGTGCCCGTTTTTTAATGGATAAGGAGGTCTGCTTTTGTTCCTTTTTTAAGTGAAAAGTTAAATTCTTTTTCATCCTTATAATGAGGATTAGCGAAGATGGACTTTTCATCGCTATTTGTTAGCTTTTTAAATTGGGAAAGAGAATAAACTTCTTGCTTCTTCCAAGTCCAAATAGCATCCTCGCCAATTCGAGAATCATATACGTTACGATTCAAATGATCGTTTTTATTTTCTTTAAAATCATTGCTAATAAAGATACCTGAAGAACTTGCTGTAAAGACATTCTTCTCAATTGTATTGCCCTTTGTATTATATTGAAGAAGAAGTTGCCCACCGCCTAATTTTTTAAGATCGTTCTTATATAAAACATTGTGAGTGATTAAAGAGTTTTTAGTACCTCCCCGTTTCTTGTCATATCCACCAATAGAGATTCCTGTGTAGTCATTATTATATAGGGTATTATGAGAAATCGTAATATCCTGAGCATCTTTCCCTTTATGCTCTGAAGTAGCTTCAATGCCAATATCGCTTTTGTAAACGACGTTGTTGTTGACTGTAAGATGATGTCCTCCATCAATATAAATTCCACCAGCTGCATAATCTTCACCATAAGCAGGATTGCCATAACTTGAAATATGATGCACAATATTATTTTCGATTTTTCCGTTTCTTACGTAGTCATGTTTTTTGGCCGTTCCTTCATAGCCAATTAAATCAATGCCAATATTATCAGAATATCTTACTGTATTGTTTGAAACAGAGAAGTTTGAAACGTTCCCATTTAACACAAGTGATTCACTTGATCCAAGTGTTAGATGCTCTAGTAAGTTTTCTTTAATAGTAAGGTTTGTAATCTCTTTTGTTCCATAAACCGCAATACCGTGAGCATTGCCATCTTGTCCTGTTGTTTTTATATGATGAACTTTGTTAGATAGCAGTTTAATTCCTGTTCCTTCCCCTGTAACATAAATCCCCATAGGAGTTTGATCTGTGAGAGAAGTAGATAAGTTGCAAATCTCAAGACCTTGAATCGTTATGTAGCTCTTATCTTGAATTTTAACGAGTGCTGTTTCTTCTTCTTTTTCGGGAAGATCACTGCCATCTAAAATGACGTGTTCTTTTTTATAAGGGCGAAATAGGATAGGAGATGTAGATGTACCACTATGTTTAATTGTAAAGGCTTCTTTATATATCCCACCTCGAATAAAGACCGTTGTTCCTTTCGTTGCTTCCTTGCTTGCTTTTTCAAGGGTTTTGAAAGGATACGCTTTTGTTCCTTTATTATGATCATTTCCCTCAGTTGAAACATATAAGCTGCGTGTTTCGGGTGGGGAAGATTGGCGCTTATTTGAAACGGTAACGATACTAATAATAGCAGCGACCAATATGATAAAAAACAGGCTTTTTTTCATTCGTAAAATTCCTTCCTTGAATTTTTTAATCTCTTCATATTCTCATAACTTATTTCTCGTGGCTATGTTTTTGAAAGAATAAAAAACCGGTAGAGTAAATAACTCTACCGGTTTCAATCTACATTTCACAACCTAGCGCATGAATAACATGACAAGTACACTTAATCCCATTTAAAAAGTAATCAATGCCAATATTTTCATTTGGAGAATGATTACGCTGATCAAAATTAGCATAAGGAACAATAATGGAAGGAGTTTTTAGAATTTTTGTCCAAACATAATCAGGAAGTGAACCACCCAAACTTGGTTGAATAAGAGGTTCTTTTTTATAAGCTCTTTCCATTGCTTTGGCAATTACTTTTACTTTTTTCAAATTTGCTGGAGTTCTGGAAGGAAGCATAGAGCCTAACATGTTTACTTCAATACTTGGATCAACGTTATGAACATGATGGACAATTTTTTCATAAATATCTGCCGGGTCTTGATCAACAACAAGACGAATATCCATTTTCACTGTCGCATGGGAGGGAATAATGGTTTTTATCCCATCTCCTCCATATCCACTCGCAATACCACCAATATTAAAAGTCGGTTCCATTGTTAACTTATGATAATAAGTTACGCCATCCATATTCAAATCAGTATACCCAAGCTTACTAGCTATATCTTCCTTATCAAAAGGCAGCTTTTGCAGAAGTTCTTTTTCTTGTTGAGATGGTGCAATAATGTTGTCGTAAAAACCCTTAATAAGAACCTTTCCACCGCTGTTTCTCATCGTTTTGAGGACGTCAATCAATTTCCAACTTGGATTTGGAACAATGTTTCCAGCGTTCCCTGAGTGATTATCCCAATCAGCTCCATATGCCTTCATTTCAATAGCAAGAGCTCCACGTACTCCTAATAGCATAAGAGGAGAACCACTGCTATGGGAAGACCCATCTGAAGTGTAAACAAGATCTGCTTTCAAGAGATCTTGGTGTGCTTCTACAAAAGAAGCAAGATTAGGGCTTCCTTTTTCTTCTTCTCCTTCAAAAACCAATTTTAGGTTAATAGGAAGCTGTGAGAAATGCTCTTTATATGTTTTGATAGCCATAAGCTGAGCAATTAGTTGTCCTTTATTATCTCCTGCTCCACGTGCGAAAATTTTCCCTTCTCGTATTGTTGGCTCGAATGGGGAAGACTCCCATTTATAAAGCGGTTCTGGAGGTTGTACATCATAGTGACCATAAATAAGCAAAGTAAAAGCATTAGGATCTGTTATTATTTCTCCATATACAACGGGATGTCCATCTGTTTCAATAAGGCGAGTATGGATTCCGATGTCATGCATCATATTTCGCAGAAGTTCGGCGCATTCAGTAATTCCGATGTTTTGTGTACTAATGCTTTCTTGACGAAGAAGTGTAAAGAGATATTGTAGATACTCCTTTTCTTTTGTTTCAACTATTTTTTCTAAGGTGTTTAGTTCATCCATTCTTTTTCTCTCCTTTTATAATGTTTGAATTAAAAAGCTTGCAATGATAACTGATGCGACTGTAACAGTTGTAAAACCACCGATAAGCATTGGAGGAGAGAGTGCATCTAATAAGAACTTTTCCTCTTCATCTGTACGTCCAAGACTCCGACTTACTTCTTGACATAAAATGTAATCAGAAGGAAATCCAAACATAGCAGTGAGAGCCAGGGCCATTCCTTGATAAGGGTTTACTTTAAGCAGCTTTGAACAGAGAAAACTTCCGATAAGAATCCCGATTAAGCCTAAAATGATAATGGTTAGAATTTGTGGAATGAAATTTATGAATGTTTGCAGGCTAACTTCACTCATAGAGTCAATAACAATAAAAATAGCTCCTATCATGGCCACACTAGAGGCTTTAGCATTATCCATAATATTCTGTTCGAAGAATCCAATCCGTGCTCCGATAATCCCAATTAATAAACACCATACCGTGTTATGAAGGCCCGTAAAACTTTCTAATAAAATAGCAAGAGCTCCTCCAACGAAAAGTTTAAAAAGAAGAATGTTTGCTGTATTAAATTTAGATTTTGGAGATGAGATATTTGAGCTATGATGATGCTCTGTTTTTTGTACAGGTGCTTCTAATGCTACTGCTATTTCTCCATTTTGAGAAAATTCATCTCTTAAAATAAGAGCATATTTCCGTAAAAATAGAGTTGCTACCGGAATGCCAAAAAGCTTGTGGATGGCTAAGATAAGAGCAGGAATAGCTACTAAGTAACCGAATCCTTGTTCCTTTAATTCAGTTGACGTAATAATGAAAGCAACGATTCCCCCAACAAGTGGACCAACTCCTGAAACTGCTGTTTCATAACCAAATATAAGTGTACTAATCGGAATGACGAGTAACACGGCAAAGAAGATGCCGCTTAATGCAATAAGGACGGCTTTATATTGTCTAAACATCATTTTTAATGGAATGAGTGTTCCTAAATGAACAACAAGTGGGGTAACAAGTAAAAATCCAATTTGGTTAAATGATGAAGTATCTACAATGTCTTTTGGAAGTACACCAGTCCAGATAAGAATTAAAAATCCAATAAGTGTAACAAGAAGCATAGGAATTTTTGCTTTTGTTACAATCGACACAACTTCTCCTAGTGCAATTAGAGCAAGGATAAACATTGTCGCAATTACTGGCTCCTGAATGGCCATTTCATTGCCTCCTCTAAAGGTTATTTTCTACTAAACATCATGTTTTATAATATATTGAAAGTAGTAAAGGTAGGTATGTAAGGGGAGTAGGTGCAGAAACAAAGGGAAAGGAAAAGAAAAAATTCCATTCCCTATCTCTTTAGAACTCTACTTTTTCTCTTTTTTTAATAGGGCACGCACAGGACTACCGTCTCCTTCTACAAGAGGAAGGGGAAGAGCGATAAGCTGATAGTGTCCGGAAGGAATATCATCCATTATCAGTCCTTCTAAAATATGAATACCGGAGCTTGCTAACTTATGGTGATTAGGCAGTGTTTTACTTTCCATGTGATCAACAGAAGGCAAGTCAAAACCAATAAGAAGTACTCCTATACTAGCAAGATAGTCAATGGCTTCTGACTCAAGCGTTGGAATTTCTTCTGGATAGACAGTACGATTCTGCCATGCATCAGTACGTATTAGGAGTCGTGTTACATTATCTAAATTTAATTTTTCTAATTCTTCTTTTTGGATTAATTGCCGATTTGGTAAGTGAACAACAACTGCAGAACCAATATATAAGTTAATGTCTAAATCAATTACTTTTTTCCCTTCATTATCAAAATGAAAAGGTGCATCAATATGAGTGCTCAAGGTGAGTTTGCCGATATTAACAGACCCACTTTCTTCTTTTGATACATCCACTTCATATGAAAAAGGGGTATCTCCTGGCCATACAGCTATATTGTTATCAAGTCGCTGTGAAACATCTATCCACATCACAATTCCTCCATCTTCTAAATTTTTGTGCGAAGGCTCCACAGTTCAGGGAAGAAATGCTGATCAAGTGCTCTTTTTAAGTACGTTACCCCAGAAGACCCTCCTGTTCCAGTTTTATGACCGATAATTCTCTCAACTGTTGTCACATGATTGAAGCGCCACAATTGCTGTTGACTTCCAATGTCAACAAGCTTTTCAGCTAGCTCATATAAATCCCAATATTGGTTAACATTGCGATAAACTTCAAGCCAAGCCAATTCGATGCTTTCATTTGGCTCATATTGTTCGGAATAGTCTCTGTTCAGACATTGCTCGTCAATTGGTAAGCCACGCCTAGACATAGCTTTGACTGTTTCATCATATATACTTGGCTCACGAAGTGCTTGCTGCATTTGATTGAAAAGATTTTTATCATGTTTGTAGACAACTAGAGTATGAGCATTTTTGTTTCCTAAAGAAAATTCAATAAGACGATTTTGGTACGACTGAAACCCAGAAGACTTTCCAAGGTCGTCTCTAAATTCCATATATTCAGCAGGCGTTAAAGTTGAAAGGATGTTCCAAGATTGAATGAGCTGTTGTTGAATACGAGAAACCCGAGAAAGCATTTTGAAAGAAGCTTCTAAATTATCATTGCGTATACAGCTAATAGCGGCCTTCACTTCATGCAAAATAAGCTTCATCCATAGTTCACTTGTCTGATGAATAATAATAAATAACATTTCATCATGATGACCAGAAAGTCTTTGCTGACTATCTAAGATTTTATGAAGATGAAGATAGTCACCATAAGACATTTCCTTTTGAAAGTCAGTTTGAATATTTTGCTCTGGGCGAGAATTGTTTTTTGACGTCATATTTTTCATTCCTCCTATGAAATTTAGCAATTGATATTAAGCAATAATTTCACGTTCATTTTTATATTGTTTATAATGCTCTTTTTGCATAATTTCTTTTAATGTTTGAACAACATTCCATATTTCTTCATAGGAGGTATAGAGCGAAACAGGAGCAAGACGAATGATATTTGGTGACCTAAAGTCAGGTATGATGCTGTATTCTTTAAGGGATTTACAAATGCGAGCGGCTTCTTTATGCTCAAGGCTTAGATGACCTCCGCGTTCATTGGCATTTTCAGGACTTCCGATAGTAAAAGAAAAAGGTGATAAATAATAGTTTACAAGTTTGATAAGATAGTCTGTCATGGCTACAGACTTATCACGAATCTTTTCAATGCCAGCTTCATGAAAGATTTCAAGAGACCCAATTAAAGGGGCGAGGCTTAGCAGGTGAGGAGTGCCAATCTGGTAAGCACTAGCTGTGTCAGCAGGTGTCAATGTATGCTCCATATCAAACTGTTTTTCTTTACTAGAACTAAACCAACCAGCAAGACCTGGAGAAGTGCCAAGATGTTTATGATTTACATATAAACCTCCAACAGCTCCTGGTCCGCCATTAAGATGTTTATAATTACACCAATAGGCAAAATCAATGTCCCATTTATTGAAAAGGTGAGGGATAGCACCAATAGAATGACAAGCATCAAAGCCAACTAAAATGCCGCGTTTATGAGCTTCTTTTGTTAATGTCTCCATATCTAGAATTTGGCCGCTTCGATATAGGACAGTAGGGAGGATCATAATAGCAATATCTTCAGTCATCAATTCGATAATGTCTTCCGTATATAAAAAGCGACCGTCTCTGCTTTTTACTCTAATAAGATGTGTTTCAGGGTCATAACCATGTGTATGCAGTTGACTTTGAATAGCGTAAATATCGGAAGGGAAATTAAGTTCATCAGCTAAGATTTTAGTTCGTGTTCCTTTTGGGTGATAAAATGTAGAGAGCAACTGATGAAGGTTAACGGTTGTTGAGCCTGTTACAATCACTTCTTCAGCAGAGGCACCTATGAGTGGAGCCAGTTTTTCACCGAGGTTTTCTGATAACGTAAACCAAGGATGCTTGCCTGATGACCAACCATCAATTCCTAAGTTCTTCCAATCATCAACAACTTCCAAAAGAGTTCTCTCAGCTCTTTTAGAGAGAAGTCCTAATGAATTTCCATCCATATAAATGGAGTCTTCCTTCAAATAGAATTCTTGTCTAAAAGAAGCTAGAATATCCTGTTCGTCAAGATTTTTAGCATATTCGAGTGTGGGTTGAAACGAAGAGAAAGGCATGATTAATCAATCTCCTTGCTACATTATTTTTAGAAATCATATCAACAATATGACATGATGTCAATTTAATTTTCGGAATATTTATTTTATTTCCGAGCTTCCTATACTTTTCTTTTATTTGTGAAACTTATATGCTAATAGAAAGAGGAGGAAAATGCGATGAAAGAGCATGAAATAGAAGATAAGCGTCATCTTCGATCGCTTGTTACACGCCGAAAAATTTTAGAAGCGTCAAGATATATATTTTTGCAGGAAGGATTTCAAAAAACGACGATTTCACAAGTAATAAAAAAAGCAAAAGTAGGATATGGAACAGCATACGTTCATTTTAATGGAAAAGAAGCGTTACTTTCTGTGTTAATGGAGGAAGTAATGAATCAATTTTATGAGATTGCAGAAATGCCTTTTTTTCCAAAAACAAAACAAGAAGCTAAAGAAATTATCGAAAAACAAGCATATCGTTTTCTCAAGATGGCTGAAACAGAGCGGGAGATTATGAGGGTTTTTCAAGAAGCCATTGGTATGTCAGATGTTATTGCACATCAGTGGAAAGATATCCGAGAACAGTTTATTGCACGTATATCAAAAGACATTCTTTACGTTCAGGAACATCATTTAGCAAGAGGTGATGTGAAGGCACATATTGTGGCAAAAGGATGGTTTTTTATGAATGAAATGTATTTATGGGAAATTGTTCAAAATGAACATGATGGAAGTGTGGAAGAAATTTCACGAACTATTGCTTCTTTATATGTTGATGGTCTATACGGTGAAGAGGAGGAAAAGAAATGAACATTAGTCAAAAAGTGATAAAAGAAAGAAAAAGAGAAGTAATAGAAGCGATCTTAGACATGAAACAAAAAGAAGTTCATCGGATTCGCGCTCGAATCCCTATAGAATATGCATCAGAATTTTGTCTTTATAGAGCATCTAAAAAGCAATTTCATGATGAACTAGATGCTTATATTACACTTTGGGTGCAAATGTTGTACGATGATGAAGAATGGACATATAAGATAGATGAAGAGGTTGCAAATGGAATTTATACATACTGGATTCAAAACAAAATGAAAGACTATACCTTTCAAAGACTAGATGTAAAAGAAGTAAAAGAGTATATTTTAGGTGGAGCAGCAGTGATGATCAGAAGTGAAAATATAGAATATGAATATGGAAGGCTCTCTCCCTCTTTTAGGCTAAATGGGCCCATTATTTCCTCATTAGAACTTCGCTATATGAAGAGCTATGCAGGATATAGAGAAATCTTTTTTGAGTCAGAACAAGAGTACGGGCTTTTTGTAGAATAAAAAGACCTGTACTCTTATTTTATTATTTTTTATATTTATTTCGAAGCTTTCTTTTGGCAAGCTTTCCCCACGTTTTTACAGTTTGAGGGGAAACATTATAGCGGGATGCAATATCTTCAAAGCTCCTATCGTTTATAATCCTCTCTTCAACATAAACTTTCTCACGCGGGGTTAGGCATGTACAGTATTCGGCAAGGAGAAGTTTTTGAAGAATCTGATCTTGAGCAGGTTCTGCTATCAGTTCTAGAGTATCGTGTTCCATTTGGACGCTTCGCTGTAGAAAGAGGCTTTGTTTATAAAGTATCTTTAACACTTCACCGCGTATTGTCTTGTAAGCAAATGTTGTGAAAGTTCCTTTGTTTTCTTCAAATCGATTTGCTGCATACCAAAGGCCGATAAGAGCAGTTTGATAATATTCTTCATAATCTAATTTGATGTGTAACTTGTGTAAAATGGAATGAATCATTGAATCATATTCTGCTTTTAATGCTTCGAATTCATTGTTCTCCACTGCTAAACTCCTTCAGTGCAAAAGCTTTTGCATATATTGCCGCGGTAATTTCACTGTACATAATAAAAGACGAAAAAGCTAAAAAGCTAAAAAAATGTTAAAAATGTTATCTACAAGAACAAAATTAGGTAATAATCACGTACATTAAAAGCCTAAAATGAAGAGAATGATATGAAATTTTCTTTGTGCTGAAAAAATTTATCCTTTACTTTGAAAGCGTTTTCAAATATAATGGTTATAGGTTGGGTAGCATGCGTGGCTACCATGGCATATGGCGAAGGCGGGGCCAATGCACAAGTTAGACATAAGAAAATCTTCTGATTATTGCCTACACTCAGTAACACTGCAGGTTTAAACCTTCTCATTTCTCACGGAAGAGTCCTCTGTTAATGCTCAGCAGAGGGCTTTTCTTTATTGTCTAAAACTGCTGTTTTGTATAAAAAAAGAAAAGGAGGAAAAGATATAAAAAAAGAATATAGTTGAGGATGTATATGATAAGAAAACTGTTTATGAAGCGGGAGTTCAATCGGAAAAAACTGTGGCTTTATTTTATCCTTGATATTGTAGCATTAGCTTCACTTATCTTAAATTCATTTATAAAGGTTCCACCTGGTTTTGGGGGAACTAGTTTGTTAATATTTTTTCTTTTACTTTTAGGATTATGTCTTTTTTTACTTGCTGAATTTGTCATTCTTATTCCCAAAACAAATGAATCGCTTCCAAGCATTTTTACTGGTTCAGCATTAGTGATTTCTTTAATGATCATTACGTATGCAGATATTTATTTGCAAATTTATCATCTAAAAGGTGGACAAACCTTTTCGGGAACGTATCTTACAGGTGAAGATTTCCTTTACTATAGCATTACAACATTTACAACAACAGGCTATGGCGATGTCTCATCAACACATATTGTTTCAAATGCTGTTGCTTCTCTTGAAATGATGACAGGTTTTATGAGTAATACCCTCTTAATGGGGACATTGACAGCAAAGCTTGTTAATAAAGGAATCAAGGTTAAAGGAGACGATCGTTCTAAAAAATAGCAGATGAAGCATAAACATAATAAATGTTTGTTAATCTGTTCACCTATAAATGATACAATAGAGAGAATGGAGCATATTGAGAAAGGGAGATAATTAAAGATGAGTGAAAACATACGTTTACATAAAGATGCGATTGAAATGCTTAAGGAGACGAGCCGTACCTTTTTTATTCCAATTACGTACTTGTCAGAAGGTTTAAAAGAAGCTGTCGGCTCTGCCTACTTATGCATGAGAGCAATTGATGAAATTGAAGATCACCCTGAATTGGAAAAGAAAGCAAAAGCAACATTGCTTCGTTCCGTAAGTTCCCTTTTACGAAAAGGCGTTTCGAAAGAAGAATTAGCAAAGCTTTTCGCTCCTTATCAACATATTCTTCCTGAAGTTACGCTTAGGTTAGCAGACTGGATTGAATATTGTCCTAAAAAAGTTGTAGATCAAGTGCTAGATGCAACGGCCATTATGGGAGAAGGAATGGCTGATTGGGCTTTGAAAGATTGGGAGATTAAAAGTGAACAAGATTTAGATGACTATACGTACTATGTAGCAGGCTTAGTTGGCGTTATGCTTTCAGACATTTGGAAGTGGCATTCTGGTATCGAAACAGATAAAGATCTAGCAATTGGATTTGGACGTGGACTGCAGTCAGTGAACATTCTAAGAAATAGAAGTGAAGATTTAGAAAGAGGCGGCATTGATTTCTTTCCAGAAGGTTGGGAAGTCGCAGATATGTTTGCATATGCTCGTCGCAATTTAAAGCTTGGTGAAGAGTATACAAAAGCAATCAAATCTGGGCCAATTCTAGATTTTTGTAAAATTCCACTTGCTCTTGCAAAGGCTACACTTCAAGCATTAGAAGAAGGAAAAGAGAAGATGACGAGACAGGATGTTAACAGTGTTGTAAATCGCGTTGTTGAGTAAAAAAAGGAACCCAGGCTCTGGGTTCTTTTTTATGTGCTATTGTCAATGCCATCTTGGTGAATTGGCTTTTTGGCTGTTTCAGGAACAAATAAAAGCCCAATCACAGCTATAATAGCAACTCCTACAAGAAAGAAGGAAGGAGTAAGCGAACTTTGAGATAAGGAAGTAAGAGCTGTAATAATAAAAGGAGCTCCTCCTCCGAATATAGCTGTGGAGATATTATACGAAAACGAATATCCGCTGTTGCGAACCCGACTTGGAAATAAAGGCGGAAGAGCTGCAGGCTGAGCACCAACGAAAAGCGAAACAAGAATTCCTAATAATAAAAAGCCAAAGAGAGGTCCGAAGTTTCCTCCATCCTTGATGAGCCAAAAAATAGGCACAGCACTTATGATAGCTAGGACACTTGCTAAAAACATAAAAAGTTTGCGTCCAAAATGATCGCTTAAAATGTCAACAAAGGGAATAAGAAAAATCATAAAGATCATTCCGATGATGGTTATAAGTAAGGAACTGCTTGCCGAAAGTCCAATTTCGGTTTCAAAGTAAGAAGGGAGATAAGTTAAAAGGGTGTAGTATGCTCCATTTGCAAAAGCAATACAGCAAAAAGTTGTCAAGAGAGGTTTCCGAGCAGTTGAGAACATTTCTTTAAACGGTTTTTCGGATAAAGAATCTTCCTTCTGTAATTTAGAAAAAACGGGTGTGTCATCTACTTTTGTACGTAAATACATACCAATTAAAGCTAAAGGTAGGGATAAGATAAACGGGATGCGCCAACCCCATAGATTCATAGCATCTGCATTTAAGATGGAGGTAAGAAGAGCAACAGAGCTTGCTCCAATGATATAACCAAAAAGCACACCAGATTCAAGGAAACTTGTAAATAAACCTCTTTTTTTATATGGAGCAGATTCTGTCATAAAAACGGTAGCTGCTCCATATTCTCCCCCTGCAGCTAGACCTTGAATCATTCGCATTACAACTAACAAAATAGTAGCCCCTACTCCAAATGATTCATAACTAGGAATAATTCCAATAGCTGCTGTTGAAAGTGACATAAGAACAATTGTTATTGTCAAAATCTTTTTTCGACCTAATCGATCTCCAATAGACCCAAAAATAATACCACCAAGCGGTCTAAAAAAGAAGGAAATTGCAAAAAGAGCAAAAGCATATAAAAAGGCAGTTGTTGTGCTGCCAGAAGGGAAGAACTGAGTACCGATAATTCCTGCTGTGTAGCTATCGTTGCTTATTTCATTTTTATGTTCGCCTGATTTTTGACCATTTCTCCTTTCTCCTTTCAATTGTCTTTCTCGTTATTTAGCCTTATAGAACGCTTGATAAACAGAAAAATCAAAAAAAAGAGTAATGTACAAAACTTTTAGCTTTGTACACTACTCTTTTTTTAAGCGTTTCTGGTAAAGTTTAATTTCATCAATAATTTCTTGGCGTTCATCTTCCTCATTTTCAAGTGAAATTCCATATTGAAAACTTTCTTGAACAGGTCTTTTCCAAAGGATTGTCCCATTGTAAGAAAGCTTAGTACTATTTATCGTGAAAGAAACGTTAATTTCAATTTTTTGATTGGTTTCAATAGGAAGTTCTAATGGCGATTGAAGGCGCAGTCCGTTTGGGCTTATGTCAATAACTGTGACGCTGTCGCTTCTGCTTTGCACCTGTTTACCATTCCATCGAATAATAGAAAAAAGCCCTTTTACCGGTGCTTCGAATTGAAAGCGAAAACCTTCATTACGTCGATACTGCATCTAGCTATTCCTCCCACTGCTCTATTCACTCTTTATTATAAAAGAGTAGGGAAGGAAAAGGAATTTATTTTCTTTTACAGAAGGCGAAAGAGAAATGTAATGCTTTTATCTTTTGCAATATGCTCTGGAAAAAGAGGGCGATGCTGTAATGGGGCAAGGGTAATATTTGCTTCTTTGTAAAGGATATCAATATGTTCAGAGCAAATATATTGGTTGTTTTGTTTATAGTTAGGAACTTTAAATACAATACGAAGTAGAATTTTTAGAATTTCAAATTTATCATAGTGTCTATTTAGAAGGGAAATCCCTTTATCAATTAGTCTTTTTTTCTCTTCTTCTGAGACGTTATCGCTCATAAATTTATCATGTCTAGCGATAAATAGTTTACCTCTATAGCTTTCATTTTTATTTTCATAATTTTTAAAGTAGTGGGAGAGGGGAACAATACGTACACCATCATCCTCAACACTTTCCATTACTAGAATACGATCTTCCCATTTGACAATAACCCCAACATGACTGAAAGCAGAACGTGAAAAAAATCCAATGAGACGACTTATTATATAATGACCAGAGCAAAGTAAGATATCGCCTGTCTGAACTTTTGATAAAGCTTCTTCATAAGAATAAAAAGGCAAATTTTGAATAATAATCATCTCCTTTGCTGTATTATATCGATTTTTTCATATTTGGTATGGGGGAAATGGAAACAATATATAGAAGAAAAAAACCATTCACATTGAATGGCTTTCTTTATATAGAGCTTATTTTTAATTTCGTAAATAAGGTGTTTTTCATTGGAATAGAGCCGTTTTCAGGAAGCTAGGCAGTCAGAAAACAGATTACTAAAAACGCAATAAGGGAGCGGAAAAGTAGCATTAAAATTCCTCCTTGCTCTAATTGCTTTTGCTACTTTTAGTATAAAGGAAAAACGTAAATTCGGTATCAAAATAATATTACAGTTATGTAAAAAAACAGGGAGGTAAGAGTTAATGCATAAAACTGATCTCATTCAGTGGCCAATATCTCATGTTCACTTCCCCAACAATATTATCGATTTTAATAAGCCCAAAATGGCGCCCATCATTGCTTATAGGACGATTATCGCCTAATACAAGGACATAGTCTTTAGGAATCTTAGCTAGACCTACTATTTCTTTTAGGGTGAAATCATTCGTTACTTGTTCATATGGTAATTTTTCTTGCTTTGCTTTGCTTAAATAAGGTTCAGCTGTTTTTTGTCCATTGACATAAAGAACATCGTTTTTGAACGAGATATTTTCACCAGGCAGGCCCACAATTCGCTTTACAAGATATTCTTCCTTATGCTCGGGAGACTTTAAAACGACGAGATCTGCTCGCTGGGGCTTTCCATACTTATAGTTTACTTTATTGACGACAATTTTGTTTCCATCTTTTAAGTTAGGTAGCATTGAATCCCCTTTTACTGTATAAGGTTGGAAGAAGAAATGTTGAATAAAAAAGGATAAAATAATAGCTAATATGATGGTTTTTACATAAGACCAAAGTTCGCTTTTTGTACTTTTTGTCAAGCTACAATTCGCTCCTTTTAATAAAGATAGTTGGATGCTATGCAACACAAAGAAGGCTAGTACATTTCCCTGTACTAACCTTCTACATCTTTATTTATTTAGCCTGCTCTTTATACCAACATTTTTATTTTCGGAAGAAGATATTTCTTTTTCCTTCTTTTTTGCGGCCGTTGTATGGTCTTTGTCAGCTTCAATAGAAGGAGGTACTGATGCTCCATTTTTTTGAAGTTGACGGATTTGACTCTGAAGACGAATGATTTTAACCAAACTCAATGATACAGCTACAACGCCACCAAATACAGCAGAGCCAAGAATAACGAGAATCAGTGGCCAGTCTTGTGTACCAAATACGTAGTTAAACTGAACGGGTTCATCATTTACAATAGCTAAAATAGCAACGATAAGAGCAAAAACAAGAGCTAAAATAAAATAGCGTTGTCCTTTCATAAAAAAATTCTCCTTTTTAGGTGGATCAGTATTTTTATGTTTATACCCCTCAATTATAAGTATGAAACCATTTCAGCTCTACTACTCCTTTAATTTATAGAGAGAGCGTATGTTCTTTTAGCCACTCTAAGCGTTCATTATAGTCTTCAAAAAGGGAAGAAGGATTTTGTTCCACTTCTTTCGCGATAACAGCTTCAATTGTTGCCATTGGTGCCATAAGCAAATGCCAATCTGCTTTTACATCTCCGTTGTTGTAAGAAACAAGGTTAGGCGATTCTTCCCATGTGATAGAAGCTACATCGTTTGTTAAAAGAGGGTTAAGGCTTTTTAAAATATCTTTTGTTTTATCATGGCCTTTTGTTATGTACCATTCTTTTAACATAGTAAAGATTTCTTCATTCGTTTTTGCTTCATCCCAGCTTGTTGGAGTTTGTGCTGTGAATTTTGAATATTTAAAAGCGAAAGATGGAGTATCTTCAGTTGTTTCGATGTTTAAACGGTACTGACGTCCAAGGTAAAAGAAACGCTCTCCAGATTGAAACGATTTCTTTTTATCAGATTTAACAACGTTTTCTGCTTCTGTTATTTTTTCTTCATCTTGAGTATGATTTTCCTCAGAAGTTTGAACGTCTCCTAGCTGCTCAGCAATCCAGTCGGCTTTGCGAGCTAATACAAATTGAAGGTTGCTTTTTGTAAAACTTTTCGGTACAGTAAGCAGAACCCCTTCATCTTTGCAAACTGAAATTTGAACGTTTGTTGTATTTTGAACTTGGTGAATCGTGTAATTGAAACTATGCTTTTTTGTTTTAAAATGATACATATTGAAACTCCTTTCTACAAATTTTCATTGTATATGTAAACTAAGGTGAAGGTCAAGGTTACACCGATAACTTCTTATTAATAATATCAGGAAATCGATACATATGCTCAAACTGTTCTTTCATTTTTACTCAAAATGCTCATTTACAAAGTGAAGAATAGTTGGTATAATTCCATTATTCACAAACATATATTGTTTATTAAGACAGTCAACTTTATTAACAATAGAAAAATATACAACTTATCAAGAGTGGATAAGAGAACTGGCTCAATGATTCCACAGCAACCTGCGTATGCAAGGTGCTACTACCAGCAAAGCAAACGCTTTGAGTGATAAATGTGCAGAGAAAAGATGCCAATCGCTTTTAGCGGTTGGCATTTTTCTTTTGCCTTTGTCGAAAAGTATATTAAAAGGAGAGAGATAAAATGAAACATGTCGAGTGGAAAGCTTATGTTGAAAAAAATTTAGAAAATGTGGTGTCAGAAGTTTATATTCATTCCCTTGAGACATTTATTCAAATTATCGCTAAAGATTGTGACTGTACATATTCAGTAGCTATTGATTATAAGGACCTACAGAGAAGTGATGATGAGAGAGTGTCTAACCTTCTCTTAGAAAAGCTTCAGAGAGTCGGCTTTGAGCATAAAGAAAGAGTGCTTGCCTCTTATTAGAAAGCGAGAACGAATCTAGTATTCATCACGTATAATAAAGTGAGCAAACTACCTCTATAGGATGTTTGTAAAAACGCTATGAGTAGCACAAAATAAATTTGTCAAAATTTTTTAAAAAATATACATCCTAAACAGTCAAAAACTGTGTTATCTTATATAAAAGGTAAATTGAGGAAGGAGCGACGGTCATGGATTATTCCATTGAATATGGAAACGATCAAAGCAGTGAAGAACTAATTGATCATATCTTGGACTATTTAGAAGCAAAATAAGAAAAAAGAGCAGCCTACAAGTGAAAGAGCTGCTCTTTTTATTTGGTTTTCTTTCTTTAAAAAGTGGTTGACGTAAAAAGAAAGATAGCGGAGAATGGGCTTAATTATAGCAGCATAAACATTGCTTTCTAAAACGTCGAACAGGGGGGAGAACATGAAAGGGCAAACTTACTTTCAAACAAAACAACAGCTCATCGACCTTCTTTGTGAACTTGTGTCCGTTCCGAGTATTACTGGAAGCTCTGCAGAAGGAGAGATGGCCAAGTTTATTCATCGTAAGCTTCTGCAACTTCCATATTTCAGAAAACACCTTTCTTATGCTCAATTACATGATACGGAAGACGGCAGATTTATTGTAACTGCTTTTGTAAAAGGTCGAAAAACAAATAAAACGGTTATTCTTGTTAATCATCATGATGTTGTTGGAGTTGAGGGATATGGGATTTGGAAAGATGCTGCCTTTAACCCCATTGAACTAACAAAACGATTTTATGGGCAGCGTGAGCTTGTACCATTTGAAGTCCGCCAAGACTTAGATCGAGGAGAATGGCTTTTTGGACGTGGAATTATGGATATGAAAAGCGGAATGGCGACTCAAATGTCTCTCATTGAACGAGCGACAAATGGAGACTTTGAAGGAAATCTGTTGTTTTTATCTGTTCCAGATGAAGAAGTAAGTTCGATAGGAATGAGAAGAGCAGTACCTGTTTTGCTTGACCTTGCAAAACAACACAGTTTTCAATATTCTCTTGTCTTGAATGGAGAACCGATGTTCAGTCGTTATCCTGGTGATACGAAAGATTATTTATATGTTGGATCGATTGGAAAGGTATTTCCAGGTTTTTTTTGCTATGGAAAAGAAAGTCATGTTGGAGAGCCTTTTGCAGGGCTTAACGCTAATTTACTTGTTAGTGAGCTTACAAGAGCATTAGAGCTTAATACAGACTATTGTGAAGTGATTGAAGGGGAAGTAAGTCCTCCTCCAACTATTTTGTCTCAGGGAGATTTAAAGAAAGAGTATTCAACACAAACCCCAAACAGAGCGTTATCTCTTTATAATTTCTTAGTGATGAAGAAGCCGATGGATAAGTTTGTTTCTTCGCTATTAGAAAGTGCTCAGCAAGCAGCTCGTGAAGTAGAGAAGCACTATAATAATCGCGCTTTTCATTATGGAATGATGCAATCTTCTACTCCAAGGTCTGTAAATGTTCACGTTTTTACGTATGAGAAACTTTATAAATATGGGGTGGATACTTACGGGAAGGAACACGTTGATAGTTTAATTAAGAAGGTACAACATGAGACGTCCTCTCTCGATCATAGGGAACAAACAACGGCTATTTTGAATGAGCTTGCTCTTTTATGCAAAGAGCTTTCACCAATGATTATCCTGTTTTTCGCACCACCATATTATCCTGCTGTATGTACAGATGATCATCCACTTGTAAAAAAACTTGTTCAAATACTAACAAAAACAGGTGCAGAAAAGTATGGGATAGCGTTTCATAAGCAGCTTTACTTTGGAGGCATTTCAGACCTTAGCTATGTTGGACTTGATCATGCGTTAGAAACTTTCTTGCCACTTGTTCACAACATGCCATTGTGGAAGAAAGGCTATGATATTCCATTTTCTAATCTAGAACAGTTTAAAGTACCTGTCTTTAACTTAGGTCCTAGAGGGAGAGACGCGCATCAGTGGACAGAACGACTTGATGTTAATTATTCATTTGGTCCTCTTATGGATTTGCTACACATGACTGTAAAAGAATGTTTTAAATAAACGAGATTCTCAGTACATTAAAGAGAACAATAGTAGAAAGCTAGAAAAGGGAGGGTACACTGTATGGGAATTTTATTATCAAAAGAACAAAAGGCAGAAGTGATTGATGAAATTCAACGCTTTTTCCTAGAAGAACGAGGAGAAGAGATAGGAGAACTTGCCGCTGAAACGTTTTTTTATTTTATAAAAGAAAATGTCGGAGCTTATTTCTATAATAAGGGAATTGAAGACAGCAAAACGATTGTAGAGCAGAAAATATTTTCTGTAGAAGAAGATTTAGAAGCTTTAAAAAGAATCAAAAGAAGAACAGATTTTAAATGATGTTCTTCTTTTTTATGTTCGCTTAGTAAACATATTTATAAGTGAACTTTTATAAAGTCTGCTTCATCATTTTTCTCCTTTTAAAAGTAAAGACTTATAGGCTCTTCACCATCTTTTTTGTTTGAAGTACTCTCTATCTTATTTAGGTTGTATATTCTGTTTCTTTTTTTAAAAGAGTGAATACGATGTAGAAAACAATAACAGAGAAGAGGAGCGAGTTTCTTTGGGGTTCATAGATGGAAAAGAGTTTGTTACAAGGTTAAACCTTTTAAAAAATGATGTATGGGTAAAAGGAGAAAAAGTAAAAGGAGACATTAGTGAGCACAGTGCTTTTCAAGGAGTTGTAAAAAGCAAAGCGGGACTTTATGATATGCAAGATGGCGAGCATAAATCAGTCCTTACTCATTCTGAAGAAGGAAAAACGTACGGAACAGCTTTTATGAAACCGAAAACAAAGGAAGATTTAGAAAAGAGGAGAAAAGCAACACAGCTTTGGGCTAGGAAATCAGGTGGGATGATGGGAAGGGCCCCTGATTATATGAACACAGCTCTTATGGCTTTTTCATCAGGAGCTTCGTTAATTGAAAAGAAGCATAAAAAGGGTAGTGAGAACCTTGTTCAGCTATATGAGAAAGCAAAGAATCTTGATTTATCTTTTACACACACATATGTAAGTCCACAGGTTAATAGAGGATCTTTTTATTATGAAGAATTAGAAGAGGAACCAATTGCAGCTCAGGTAGTGAAGAAAACAAAGGACGGTCTTTTATTTAAAGGAGCAAGATTACTTGCTACACAAGGTGGTCTTACGGATGAACTTCTCGTTTTTTCAACGGGTGGAAAAGGATTGGATGAGAAAGGAGCTTTTGCTTTTTCAATTCCTAGTAATACAGAAGGACTTACGTTCTTGTGCAGAGAACCATTTTCTTATCATTCTTCCTCTTTTAATTATCCATTAAGTTCGCGTTTTGATGAGCTTGATGCAGTAGTTATATTTAACAATGTTTTAGTCCCGTGGGAGAGGCTCTTTTTCTACGAAGATAAACAAGCAGCGGAAAGTCTTTTTTTGGGAAGTAGCTATGTTGCCCTGATTCTTCATCAAGTTGTGTCCCGTCAAGTTGTTAAGCTAGAATTTACGTTAGGTGTAGCACAGTCAATTGTAGATACTATTAATATTAGTGAATATCAGCACGTGCAAGCGAAGATAAGTGAAATTGTGATCGCTTTAGAAACAATGAGAGGATTGCTTTTGACATCAGAAACAGAAGCTCAAAAGGATAAGTTTGGTATTATGGCTCCGAGCGTACATCCTCTCTATGTTGCTGTAACTCTTTTTTCTAACACATATCCCCGCTTAACTGAAATAGTAGAACTCCTTGGTGCAAGCGGTCTTATTACTCTTCCAACAGAAGCTGATTTTGATTCTGAAATGGGAGAAAAGCTTAATTACTATTTGCAAAGTTTCTCAAAAGGAGGATATGAACGTGTCAAACTCTTCCGCCTTGCATGGGATATGACTCTAAGTGCTTTTGGTACACGTCAAACATTGTATGAACGTTTCTTTTTTGGCGATCCTATTCGTCTTCTTAGCAATATGTATCGTTCATATCCAAGAAGAAACTATCAAGAATTTGTAGAAAACTTTTTAGACCAATAAAAAGCGGATCATCCGCTTTTTTATTTAGTTTGGTTGCTGTAGTGAAAAAAGGGTTTCCAAATTTTGCGTAGTAAAACAATTGTTATCTGTGGAAGTTTAGATGAACCGTTATATAAAAAAAGACAAACGGACCGCGGAACGGCTCGTTTGTCTTTTTTAATGGGAAAAGAACATAAGTTGAATAAAGAATAAAAGCGCAAAAATATAAACAAGAGGGTGAACGCTTTTTCCTTTTCCTTTTACTAGTTTAATCAGGGGATAAGAAATGAAACCCAGTGCAATACCTGTTGCAATGCTTGATGTTAAAGGCATGCTTAAAATAACAAGAAAGGCTGGGAAAGCTTCATCAAGTTCTTTCCATTCAATCTTAGCAACAGATTCCATCATTAAACTTCCAACGATGATTAAAGCAGGTGATGTAATCGCAGCAATTCCTGAAACAGCTCCTACAAGAGGGCTAAAGAAAGCAGCAACAATGAATAGAATGCCAACCGTTAGTGTTGTTAACCCTGTACGGCCTCCAGCAGCAACTCCTGAAGATGATTCAACAAAGGCTGTTGTTGGACTTGTACCGAACATTGCTCCAAATGTTGTTCCAAATGAATCAGAAAGAAGTGCTTGACGCAGGCGAGGCATCTTTCCATCTTTCATAAGTCCTGCTTTTTGAGCAACGCCAACCATTGTGCCTGTTGTATCAAAAATCGTAACAAGCAAGAAAGAGAATACAACAGCATAAAGGCCGTGTGTAATGACATCGTTCAGTGCTGTAATAGGATTAAAAACAATAAGTCCTTCTGGTAACGATGGGAAAGAGAAAAATCCCTCTTTAAATGAAAGTTGTCCTGTGCACAGAGCGATAACTGCGGTTGCAATCATGCCGAGGAAAAGGGCTGCATTTATACGTAATGCCATTAAAAGAAGTGTAATGGCAAGTCCAACAATGGTAAGGAAAGTGCCTGGTTCTGTTAAATCTCCTAGTTTTACGAGGTTTGTTGGATCATCAACAATGATATTAGCATTTCGTAAACCAATAAAAGCAATGAAAAGACCAATTCCGGTTGTGATAGCGTTCTTTAAACTATCTGGAATTGCATCAATTAATTTTTCTCGAAAAGAAGTTAGGGAAAGGACAAGAAAAATAAGACCAGCGATAAATACCGCAGAAAACGCTGTTGTATACGTAATACCTTCCTGTGAGCAAATAACAGCAAAATAAGCATTCAAACCCATACCTGGAGCAATTGCAACAGGATAATTAGCCGCAAGGGCCATCCAAAGGGTTCCAATTACAGCTGAAATAATAGTAGCTGTAAAAACTTGCTCAAAAGGAACGCCTGCACTTGATAATACGACAGGGTTAACAATTACGATATATACCATTGTAAGGAACGTTGTAAGTCCTGCTGATAGCTCTGTACGAACGCTCGTATTTGCTTCTTGTAATTTAAACATGTTTACCTCCAAATTACGAACATTTTTTGTGAAACAACATCCATAATATTCGTTTTTTGAGTATAGTGCAAGAGTTTTTCATATTTCTAGATAGAAATGCAGTAAAACATTCTTTTGTAATTAGTAATGACCAATTTAAAGAAAAATATTTTTGAAACCAAATGAATTCTGTCCCGTAAATATAAGTACCGTATAGAAAACTTATTACTTTTGGAGATGAATTATGGAATAATAGTTCCTAATAAGTTTCTAATTTGAAGTTTTTCTAATATTAACCAAGGGTAATAAAGAACTAGATAAGTAGAAATTTTTGTGAAGTATAAGACCTATTTCTTCCAAAAAACATTGACGTTAATTTTGTCTTTATGGTTTAGTAGAAGTAGTGCAAAAATGGAGATTGGGAAATCGAGAGGAGGTAAGAAGCTACAATTTATATGCAGTAGCTTCGAACTATATGAAAAAACGTAAATTACTTATTACAAACACAGCTTTACTTGGTACCGCAGCAATCGCTTTAACAGCGTGTAATAGCGCTCCAGGAGAACAATTAACAAAAGCATACAGTAATCTGGAAACGGTTAAATCTTTTGAAGCAACAACAAAATTATCTTTCAAAGATATTAAAATTGACGCAGCTGAGTCTGATCCAGAGATGCAGCAAGTAGTTGACGTGTTGAAAAACTCTTCTTTAACAATGGATACGAAGTATGATCAAAAAACGAAGAAACAAGAAGTTGTATTAAACATTAAAGCAAAAATGGGTATGATGGCTCTAGATGCTAAAGTACCAATGCTTTTTGATGAGAAAGCAAATACATTCTATATTGAGGCAGATAGTCTTGTTGATAACATTTCGCCATTCCTACAAGGATCTGGAATCGATATTAGCAAATTCAAAGGAAAAACAATCTCTATTGATCTTAATGAGTTAGCAAAAGATGATCCAGAGCTTCAAAAAGAACTTGATGCAATGAAAAATTCTCAAGACACAGCACAGCTTCAAGAAAATATGCGTAAAGAACTTGAAAAACTTCTAAAAGATAAATCAGAAGATGATTTTAAAGAAGAAGATGGAAAAATTACAGTTAACTTCTCTGATAAAGAGGTTAAAGGTCTTATTGATAATTACCTTAAAGAAGTAGACTTAACAGCTGAAGAGCGTGAAGAGTTTGATAAAGCGTTAAATGATTCAAATGCAAAATTCAGCGGTCTTACATTAACAAGTGAAGTTGATGGAGACCAGCTTGTATCTGATTCTGGCAAATTCTCTATGACTGCTGAGCCAGAAGGTGACAAAGTTTCAATGGACTTTACATTCTCTTCTAAATATAATGATAATCTTCCGAAGTCTTCAAATGTTAAAGTGAACATGAACGTTGAATCAGAAGATGGCGGCGGTACATTTGCAATCGATACGAAAACAAACTACAAGTCTGTAAATAAAGATGTGAAATTTACAGTTGATACAAAGAAAGAAAATTTAATTACAACAGATGAACTTGAGCAATACTTTATGCCAGCAACACCGGAAGTTCCAGCAACTGGTGAAGAAGCACCAGCAACACCGGAAGCTCCAGCAGCTGGTGAAGAGACACCAGCAACATCTGCTCAATAATTTACAAAAAAACCCTGCTCCTTGTAGCGGGGCTTTTTTGTAATATCTCTTCTTTTTTTGGCGAATTCATACTAGTTTTGTCAAACAGAAAGGGATTCATCATTTCCGCTCGAATGTAGTTTGGTAAGGAGAAGAAACGAAGGGGTGAGCGGATATGAAGACACATGAAGCTGCACGTGAACTTGGAGTTAGTTCTCAAACCGTTATAAAATGGATTCGGCATTACAATATTGATTGTGCTAAAAACGAGCGCGGTCATTTTGATATTTCAAAAGAGAATATTAAGCAAATTCGGGAAGCTCATAACATTCAGCCGCGCTCTTCAGCTAGAAAAGGACACGTTCAGAGTTCTACAGATTTTGATGCCTTAGAAGCGCAAATTCAAGAGATGTGTAAACAGATGGGAAGTATGATGGGAAGAATCGCAGAAAATGATCGTCGAATTGAAGAAAAAGCAGGTGAAGTTGTCACCTTCCAAGTCCTAGAGCATCGAACTGAAATTACGAATTTGCAAAAGAAGATATATGAGCTAGAAGAACGTTTGGTAATGGTAGAGGAACAGTTAGAAAGGAAAGAAGGATTTATTGCAAATAAGAAACTCCCAAGGTGGAAGACGCTCTTTATGAACTTATGGAGTTTGTAGCTTGATAGCTTGCATTGCTATCAAGTCTTTTTTTATTTAAAAGTCTTTTATTTTCTCCTTTGGTAAGTAGTAGAGGAATTATTGTAATAACAGTGGTACAATTAAATAAAGAACGATGGTTACTAGATGTATGATATAGCTAGTAACAAGCGGGCTTCAAGTTTACGATAAGAAAAAGAGGAGGCGATTGTATGGAACGTCATACGATGATGGTTGATTTAGAAAAATCAATGCGTCGCGTATTTCGACAAATCCGCTATGAAATCAACGATCTATTGCAATCGGAAATGACAAGCAGTGAATTTGCAATTTTACGTCTTTTATCAGAAGGTGGAGGTAAAAAGGCAACAGAGCTGTCAAAAGCACTTGGTGTATCTGCTAGTCATATTACAGCGGTAACCGATACAATGATTGATAAAGAGTACATTACAAGACGGAGATCCCCAAATGACCGTCGCGTTGTTGAGATTGTGTTAACAGAAAAAGGGGAAGAAATATTTAAGGAGTTTGGAGATAAAAAACTTAAGTATTTAACCGAGAAATTTGAAGTAATCAGCGATGAAGAACTTCAACAACTTATTAATGCCTTACACCGACTAGATCGGTTCAAAGAATAGACCAAAAAAG
>NZ_JALAMS010000001.1:350552-651515 GCF_026790145.1 Priestia endophytica
AAAAAGAGAGCGCATGCTGAAAATAGCATATTGTTTTGAAAGTGAACAAGGAGACGATATAATAAAAAAACAAAGCTTACAAAGGAGCTGGAATTATGACAAGTCACAATCATATTGCTACATTTGCAGGTGGCTGCTTCTGGTGTATGGTTAAACCATTCGACGAACAGCCAGGCATTGAAAAAGTCATTTCAGGATATACGGGCGGCCATAAAGAAAATCCAACATATGAAGAAGTATGTTCAGATACAACAGGACATGTTGAAGCTGTTCAAATTACTTTTAATCCAGAGATTTTTCCATATGAAAAACTTGTAGAATTATTTTGGCAACAAATTGACCCAACAGACGAAGGCGGACAGTTTGCTGATCGAGGAGAATCATATAAAACAGCTATTTTCTATCATAGTGAAGAGCAACGTCAAATTGCTGAAAAGTCAAAAGAGAACCTAGCAAAAAGCGGTCGATTCTCGAAACCTATCGTTACGCCTATAATAGAAGCTAAGCCGTTTTATCCAGCTGAAGAATATCATCAAGATTATCATAAAAAACATCCAATTCGCTACAAAATGTATCGAAAAGGTTCTGGACGTGAAGGTTTTTTAAAAGAAGCTTGGAGCAATAAAGAACAGCAAGAAGAGCTTCGCAATCGCCTTACCCCAATGCAATATGAAGTAACTCAAAACAATGGGACTGAGCCTCCTTTCCGTAATGAATATTGGGACAACAAAGAAGAGGGAATTTACGTTAACATCGTATCAGGTGAGCCTCTTTTTAGTTCACAGGATCAATACGATGCAGGATGTGGATGGCCTTCTTTTACAAAACCAATTGATAAAAGTGTTGTTGAAGAGGAAACCGACACATCGCACGGCATGATTCGTACGGAGGTACGTAGCAAAGGCGGAAATGCTCACTTAGGACACGTGTTTGATGATGGTCCTTCTTCACATGGTGGTTTACGTTATTGTATCAACTCAGCAGCGCTTCGTTTTATTCCAAAATCAGAACTTGAAAAAGAAGGATATGGGGAATACCAAAAGTTATTTTCATAAAAAAGCCAAAGGAAGCGTTATGCTTCCTTTGGCTTTTTTTTCATTCCTTGCCATTTTCGCTTAAGCATTGTTAAAATGCTGAGCAGTGGAATGTATAAAATAAAGAGGAAAAGACCGATGAAACTTGAATACTTCCCGAGTGAATTAATTTCATAACGTGTATCAAAAAAAAGAGCTCCAGCAAAAAGACAGGCAAAAAAGAAAGGTAGAAATCGAGATGGACGCAGAGAGAAGCTTCTCTTACATAGTCGTGCACAGCACCAGGTTGAAATAGAAATTCCAGGGATGATGACAAGAAACCAAAGGGAAATCACGATATATTCAAAACGTTGAATAAATGGAATTTCAATAATTTTAGCCATCGACAGCGTAGGATAAATAGTGTGCTGAATTTCTTCTTTATTAAAATAAACAAGTGAAACAAGAAGAATAATGAAATAAGTGAAAAACGTCAGAGCATTTGCTCCATGAGCAAACTTTTGAGATTTATGGGCTTTCTTTATAAAAGGATAAAAAATAAGTAATGGTTCAAATCCACTAAACTCAAACATAAAGACTTTTGAAGCCATCAATATATCTTGAACAGAATGATCCCAAACAGGAAGTAAATTTCGGTAATTTGCAAACTGAAGAGGGAAAATGAGCATCACCCATAAAAAAGATGGCAGAATGACGCTGAAAAAAGCAACACCTGCTACAATTCGAAATCCAGAAGTAAGAATGTAGTAGGTAATAGCAATGATAACAAGAGAAAGAACCCAAGTTGGGAGAAGGGGAAACATCCATAACTGCAATACTTCTATATAAGTTCGAAAGATAGCTAAACAAATCAAAAAAATATAGATCAAAAAAGCAAAATCTAATAGTTTGCTTATCCATTTTCCAAATAAAAACTGATGAACAGCAATTATGTCAGGCTGCTCTTCAGAAAGCATTTTGTAGCAAAACCAAATTACAATATGAATTGCAAAGGAAGCTAGGAAGAGGGGAATCCATGAATCTTGCTCTGCATATTTGGCCACCAATCGTTGAAAAGCTAAAATGCCAACTCCAATTTGAAAGCCGTGAATAAGAAAGAAAACTAGAAAAGGGGAAACTTGAAATTTTTCATCCACAATCTTAGACATAGTGCATTGCCTCCTTTCTTTATTCACCAATTCCTGTTTGAGTAAGCTTTACATCGATATTTACTTTAATATCCATGTCTGGATAACGATTGTGAAACTCCTTCCAATCGAAGTGACGTGTTTTGCTTCTTGCAAAATCCTCAAATCCAATTGGATCAACTTGCAGTTTTTGCATGTCTTGAACAATTCTATTTCCATTTTTGGTGAGTTCATCTTTAATTTGATTTTCAATATCGTACACTTGTTTTCTTTCTTTTGCATTTACCCAAGCAGGATATTCTTTTAGGAGTCCGTTAATGTGTACATCAACTTTAATTGAGTTGTTCTTTTTTGAATATGTCATAGACTGTCTGGCATATAAATTGCGAAGAACAACCGCTCCTTTTTTTCCTTCTGCTTTAATAAACGTATGATAAAGACCATTTTTAGAGCCGCTGCGAATGAGTTTAAATAAAAACGTTTCTTTCATATTTAACGTTGTGACAAGCCTTTCTTTATCAAAAATGGCTAGCCCTTTCAATTTGATTTCGTCTTTTTCGCCCCCTAAATAAGGAAGAAAAACATCTCGCCCTTTTCCATAGTAATTTGAGAAAAAAACATGAAGGTTTGTATATGGCAAGTTTTCTGTATGGATGTTTTGTTCAATTAAATCTGTAATGTAAAGCGATTCCTTTACATCTTTTTTTGTTACGGCTTGTAACATTGTTTCTGCTTTTCCATCCACGACAGCTACATGAACGCGCCGACCGAGAGAGGGACTTCTTGAGAAACTATGAATGATTTCTTCTATATTATGTTTAGCATAAGCTTTTCCAAATAAAAGAATACGCGTTTGGCCTTCCACCATTCGAAGTGCTGATTTTTCATTAATTTTTTGTAAAATATTATACGTATTATCAGTTGTAACACTAATTGTACTCGGTTCCTCTGTTGTGCTTTCTCGGAAAAGAGGAAAAAGAGCAGTCCCACGAATCTTTCCGTCCTTTGTATAATCTAGTCCTATTCCTTGAACAACTAAAACATCATCAATAACAAAGGAAGAGCAACTTGATAAAAAGGGGATAGAAAACATCAAAAGAACGAGTAGGGATCTTTTCTTCATCTTGTTCATTCCTTGTCTATATCTTTTGTTTTATTTCCTCTTTTCGGATTATATCTCCATTTGGAAAGAGGTCTTAAATAAGCTGGTCTTGCAATTGAGAAGTTGTACGGTGGGCGAAATAGAAATCCCCACATATCTTTTGAACGGAACGGATATAGTGGAGCGAGATATGGACTTGTGAGCGACTGAAGGCGCATTAAGTGAACGAGTAAAAAGACAATTCCGATCACAATTCCTAATCCACCTAAAAAAGCGGCTAAAATAATGAAAGGGAAACGCAACAGACGAATTGTATTAGACATGCGTGAAGTAGGTGTTGTGAAAGAAGCGAGAGCTGCTAAGGCGACGATAATTAACAATACACTACTTGTTAACGATGCTTCAACAGACGCTTGCCCAATCACAATACCTCCAACAATACCAAGCGTTTGGCCGATTTTAGTAGGTAACCGTGCTCCTGCTTCACGAAGGAGCTCAATGGTAATTTCTAAAAAGAGCACTTCGAGTACAGGTGGAAATGGAACGTTTGCTCTTGAATAAACAAGAGGGCCAAGCAGGTCTTTTGGAATCATTTCGTAGTGAAACGTTAATACAGCAACATACATAGCACTAGCAAAAATGGAAAAAGCTACAGCAAAAAAACGGGTCACTCTTAGAAAAGAGCCGATCATCCAAGGTAAATAATAGTCTTCAGGTGAAATGAAAAAATCAAATAGAGATGAAGGACCTGTAATTGCATAAGGTGAACCACTTGTGAAAATAACAATCTGGCCATTTATGAGCGTCTGGATGGCACGATCAATCCGTTCTGTTCCAAGGAAAAGTGGAAAAGGGGTGTTTTGGTTATCTGAAAGAAGCTGATCAAGAAGAGAGCCATCAAACACAACATCAAAATCAATATTATTGATTCGCTCTGTTGCATTTTCAATATGCTTTTCATTTGTAATGCCTTCTACATAAACAATGACAATACGTGATTTGGATAAATTACCAAGAGAAACTTCTTTAAATGATAGCCTTTCTGTTACGAAAGTCTTCCGTAACATATATAGATTCATATCAAGATCTTCTACAAATCCAAGCTTTGGGCCTGTTACACTAAATTCATTTTCAGTATCGTTTTCAGTTCGAAAGCCGCCTTCAATATTCAGAACTTTAATAAGTGCACATTCTTTTTGTTCTGTATGTATTTGAAAAGCAATATAGCCTTCAAGTAACTTATCCATTACTTTTTTTCCATCTGATGTAATAGTGACATCTTCATATGGGATATATGTCTTTAAATCTTCGAGTGTTGTGATATCATCGCGAGCGCGTTTTACACTACAAATAAACTGCTCTTGTAAATCTTGAGCATCAATGAGAGATTTATAATAAGACAAAACAAATATGTTTTCATCCTCTCCAATTGAAACAGGTAAAAAATCACTTGATGAATGGAGAATATCGAATGCTTGTGGAACAGAAAGTCTTGTTTCTTCTTTTTTGGATGAGCCTCTAAGCCATGAAAACATATAAAATCCCCCGTTGCATTTATCATTGGCTATATTCTTTGTTGCTTTTTTCTTCCTTATACAAAATATAGAGAAAAGAATAAAAAAGTTGTCAATATTTGAAGAGAAAAGCGAAACTTTCTTTCATCCCGTTCGTTTTATAGCTTGTATATTAAGAAACTTTTCTTTATGATAAATATTGGATTTTAAATAAAATAGGTGGTGAATGTTTCCTTCATGGAGCAGATGATTTTAGATTTTATTGAGTATTTTAAAAGTCTTTCCTACTTCGGAATTATGCTTGCTTTGACATTTGAATTCGTACCAGCAGAGCTTGTTTTACCTTTAGCAGGAACATGGGTACAAGATGGAGATATGAATTTATGGTTAACCGTTTTGGCTGGAACAATTGGAGGAGTAACAGGTCCACTTACTCTATATGCTGTAGGTCGATACGGAGGCCGCCCTTTTCTGCAAAGGTTTGGCAGGTTCTTTTTTATTAAAGACAAACAGATTAATGCAGCGGATGCTTTTTTTCAAAAGCATGGAGCAATTGTTGCCTTTACAGGACGATTTCTTCCGGGAATTCGAACATTGATTTCCATTCCTTGTGGGATGGCAAAAATGAACGTTTGGGTGTTTAGCGTTTATACCTTCTTAGCGATGCTTCCTACAACATTCTTTTATGTATATATTGGCTATAAGTTTGGAGATCAAGGTAAAGAGATTGCTTCCAAACTTCTTGATGAATATAAGTGGGAAGTTATTCTTGGCGTGGTTGTTCTTATTGTTATTTATGCTCTTATCAAAAAGAAGCGAAAGAAAGCTTATGAAAAATACAATGTAAAAGACTTCACGTCTAAAAAAACAGAATAAATAAAAAAGCCTATATTTTTTGTTGACATGTAAGTCATATCCATTTAGAATAAAATTATAATAAAATATAAATTCCTTCCACGTAAAGGGGAGTAGCGTCAGGGAAACCTGAAATATAGTCGTCATTACATGAACATTGTGTTCATCGGCTGTATTGGCATATATATGCTTAGCAAGACCTTTGCCATATTTGGCAAAGGTCTTTTTTATGTGTTTTAAACCTTTACGTAGGGAATAGCAACTATAGATAGAAAGGCAAAAAAGAGAGGAGCAAAAGGATTGGATACATCACTATTACTTGAGTATGGCTGGGTGTTACTTGTCTTAATTGTTTTAGAAGGAGTATTGGCAGCAGATAATGCACTTGTGCTTGCTATTATGGTTAAGCACTTGCCTGATGATCAACGTAAAAAAGCATTGTTTTATGGATTAGCGGGGGCCTTTGTTTTCCGTCTTGGTTCATTATTCATTATTTCTTTCCTTGTTGATGTTTGGCAAGTTCAAGCAATTGGAGCGATTTACTTATTGTTTATTGCATTTAACCATTTGTTTAAGAAATTTGTTAAGAAGAAAAGCGATGAACATGAAGAACCAGATGAGGAAATGCTTAATAAGAAGCGAGCAAAATCTGGTTTCTGGGTTACAGTCTTAAAAGTTGAACTTGCAGACATTGCGTTTGCTGTTGATTCGATCTTAGCTGCAGTAGCTTTAGCGGTAACGTTACCTCCAACAACTTTCCCTGAAATTGGAGGCCTTGACGGAGGTCAATTTGCTATCATCTTCCTTGGAGGATTAATTGGTTTAATTATTATGCGTTTTGCTGCAAATGCATTTGTTAAGCTTCTGAAAACACGTCCAGGTCTTGAGACAGCTGCCTTTCTAATCGTAGGCTGGGTTGGTGTGAAACTTGCTGTTTACACATTGGCACATCCAGAGTTAGGGATCATTAATGAACACTTCCCTGAATCAAAACTATGGAAAATTTCATTCTGGATTGTGTTAGTTTTAATTGGTCTTGGTGGATGGTTCTTATCTAAAAAAGAGCCTTCACATGAAAAGGATCAGAAAAAAGAAGCAACATACTAACTTCATTTAAGGAAGTTATTTATACAAGATAGTGAAAGAGAGCAATGAATGTGCTAAGTAAAAAAGCATGTGTCATTACTCTCTTTTTTTATGTGAGATTGTGGAAAAAGCACATCTTTTTGCGTATAGTCACCTTTTAAGTGTTAATGTATAATAAACAATTACTTGGAATATACCCTGAAATAGGACATTAGTCGCGAATACTTTATGAAAAGAAGGTGAGATCAATGCTGAGCATTCTATTTGGAGTGAAACGGAAACACACGGTAGAAGAGCTTGTTATGCAGGCTCAGAGTGGTGATGATATTGTGCAGAACGAGCTTTTAGAACAGTATAAGCCGTTTATTGCAAAAACGGTGTCAAGCGTGTGCAAGCGCTACATATATGAAACAGACGATGAATTTAGTATTGGTCTCATTGCTTTTCACGAAGCTATCGAAAAATATACCGGTGTAAAAGGAAGTTCTTTCTTAAGTTTCTGCGAATTAGTGATAAAAAGACGTGTTATTGACTATATACGCAAAGAAGTTCGTTCACGTCAGCTGCAGGACCCATCAATTGATGATAGTACACAATATGATGCAGATTTGTCGATAAACTACTATTCACAAAAGCTTGAGCAAGAAATGAGAAAGGAAGAAATCATTCACTACAATGAGCAGTTAAAGCTTTTTAGTCTCTCATTGGAGGAAATTGTGAATGAAACACCAAAGCATAAACAGGCGAGAAAAAATGCAATGGAAGTTGCGGAGTGGATTGTTCGTCACCCTGATGTACTAGAAGCGCTCTTTTTGAAAAAAAGGCTTCAAATTGGGAAAATCGAAAAAGGTGTTCATGTTAGCCGGAAAACCATTGAGCGCAACCGAAAATATATTATTGCAATGACGATAGTTTTAGCAGGAGAGTACGTGTATTTAAAAGACTATATAAAAGGGGTGCTCACATCTTGAAAAAAGGTATTGTGATGGATATAAACCGTGAGTATATTGTTGTACTAACCCCTGATGGTGAATTTGCAAAAGCGAAGCGAGAGAAAGCGACGTATGAGCTTGGTGAAGAAGTTCCCGTTAAGCTTTATTCATCAAGAAAATGGCAAAATCAGCAAAGGCAGCGTTCAAAGTGGAGAAGGATGGCTTTTACAAGCTTAGTAATTGCAGCCGCTCTTTTATTATTTTTCATTCCCTTTGGTCAAAACAAACAAGAAGTGTTCGCTTATGTATCAATCGATATTAATCCAAGCATTGAAATAGGGGTTAATCCGTCATACGAAGTAATTTCACTAACAGGATATAATAAAGAAGGAAAAGAGATTATTGCAAAGTTAAAGAGGAAATGGAAATATGAGTCATTTAAAAAGGTAGCAAATCGAATTTTAGAGAAAAGCGAAGAAGAGGGCTATCTTCATAAAAATAAGGAAATTATTGTCACAACTTCTTATAGAGATGAAGCTAGTAAAGAAAAGGAAGACTTTTCAAAAGTTGTCAAAGACTCAACAAAGACATGGCGGGAGTCAGAATATAAATTTGTTCAAAAAGATTGTTCCTTTAAGAAGCGAAATGAAGCTCAAAAGAAAGGACTCTCAGCAGGCAAATATATAGAAGAAAAAGATCCGGAAAAAGACCCAAAAGATCAACAACTTGAAGATGACGATCAGGTGTCAACTGAAGAAACGGAAGAAGATGAAAAAACCGAAAAAGAAGAAAGTAAAGAAGAAGAGACTGATGTAGAAGAAGAACCTACATCTTCAGAAGAGAATGTAGAGAAAGATGAACAAGAAACAAAGCCAGAAGAAACAGAGCAAGATTCTAAACAAGAAACAGACGAGGATGAAGAAGAAACAGAAACAGACGAGGATAATGCTCAACCAACAAAGCCAAATGAAAATCAAAGTGAAGCAAATAATGAAGAGGAACCAGAAGTTCCACATTCAACACCTGAGGATGAGAACCAAAAACCAGCTGTACCTTCTCAGCAGCAAGGAAAAGATGACCAAACTGTACCGCCTCATGCTGGATCAAAAGCGCCTCTACCTCATACTGAAAACGAGCAGAGCAATCAAGATGAAGAAACAGAAGAAGAATAGCGCAAATGAAAGGCACAAGCAATCGCTTGTGCCTTTTGCCATTTATATTATTTTAGGTTGTTTTGCTGTGCTTGTGCAATAAGGCGTTTTGTAATTTCGCCACCAACAGAGCCGTTAGCACGAGCTGCTGTATCAGATCCTAGCGTTACACCAAACTCTTGAGCAATTTCATATTTATATTGATCAAGAAAGCTTTCAACACCAGGTACAAGTAATTTATTTCGACGAGCCATCTCGTTCACTCCTTTTATACATTTACAGCTCTCAGGCTGTATCTATAGTATAGGAGTTACAATGCGAAAAATACCTGTTATCGCTTTCCAAGCAAGGAATAAATACTTATTTCGCTAATGTATAAGGCTCAATTGATTGAAGGAATGTTTTTTGGTATGACTTAAGTTGATCCATATAATTTTCAGATGCTGATTGCATCTCAATACGAAGCTTATGATGCTCGTTCACAAATTGTTGAACAGATGCTTCATATTGTTCTTGAGCTTGTTTAATGAAATTATAACCAGCTTTTTGTTGTTCAGAAGAAAGCTGCTTCATTTTTACCATTGCTTCATTTACACGTTGCATCCATTGGTCATAAGACTGAGCAACACTTTCTCCTGCTGTTTTGCGGATGTTTTCAACTGTTTGAGCTTGAACTTCCTGAAGTTCTTGTTGCCATTGCTCATCTGTTTGTTCAACTTGTTCCATTGCTTTTTCAACAAATTGTTTTTGACCAGAAAGAGCCTTAAGCGTCCATTCTTCGAAGTTTTTGCTACCTTCTAGAAGGGTGTTAAATCCTTTAGACCATTGATCCCACATCATATCGATTACTGCATCATACTTAACGTTTGCCATTGCGTATTTCCTCCTTTGGATAATGAAAAAGTAAGCGGAGCGTGAAGGTGCAATAATCTAAAAAGAACAGTCATAGTTGTCTATCTCACGATCCATTGTATCTAGAAACACAGCCTTAGGCCTGTGAATCTTCTTTCGATTACTTTTCTTCTTCTTTTTCTACTTTTTTTGAAGCATTGAAAGGGAAAAACATGTTTGCGTAAAGATCGAAAAATGAATTTAACATGCTTTGGTATTGCTCAAGAGACTTAGCCCAGATTGTTAAATACTGTTCCCCAGCTTCAGTTATAGAATAAATGCGTCTTGCTGGTCCGTCTGAAGAAGTATCCCATTCAGACTTTACGAGTTCGTCTTTTTCCAATTGACGAAGAGTACGATAAACGTTCCCTTGATCAATTGATGTAAATCCAAAGTTCATAAGCTGTTGAATAAGCTTATAGCCATGTAGATTCCATTCCCGCAAACTCAGTAGTAAAAACGGAATCATTAAATTTTTTGGCGCTCCACCTAACGATTTGTCAGCCTCTTTTTTTGGTTTTGTTTCTTTCGATGACATCGTACCCCCCCAATCTAAAATAATAAGCTGGTATGAGTAGATGGAATGTATTTCTATGTCTATAAGTGTAATTTACACCTACATGATGTTAGTGTCAATAAAAAAATTCTGAAGTTTAACAATTAATTGAAGAGTTTCGACAATATTCTCCAAAGAACGTCAAAATATATCAAAAATTTAGAATTGTTTATTGTTAAAAAGGATTCTATAATGAATATATACCCTTTCCACATATTTTAGATTGTTCAATTTTTCTCAAGGAAAGGTCATCATCGAGAAAAGAAGGGAGTGGAGAAAATGGATCAGCAAAAATTATTCGACCCGTTTTTAGCATGGAAGGATATGTATGACAAGACTGAATCGTACTGGGGAAAGGTTTTAGGAGAAAACATGAAGAAGGATGAATTCTCTGACTGGATGGGAAAAGTATTAAACTTAAATCTTCAGTACCAGCAAGCTGTTAATGAAGTAACAACAAAATGCTTGGAACATATTAATATTCCTTCGAAAGAAGACATTGCAAATGTAGCAACTCTTGTTGTAAATGTGGAAGAAAAGGTGGATTTTCTTGAAGAGCGCTTTGATAACCTCGAAGATGAGCAAAGCAATGCGCCAAACTTCAAACGAGAATTTACGAAAATCAAATCTGATGTGAAAGCATTAGATAAGAAGCTTGACCAAGTAGTTCAACTCCTACAAGCGCAACAGCAATTACAGGAAACGTTGCCACAAACGTTGCGGGAGGAACTTTCTTCTCAAAACGAAAAGATTAAAAAGCTTGACCAAGTAATGGAACTTCTACAAGCGCAACAGCAACTACAGGAAGCGTTGCCAGAAACATTACGAGAGGAACTTTCTTCTCAAAACGAACAAATTCAGTCTGTTATTAAAGATAATGTGAAGCCATCTGCAGGAGCAGAAACGGCTGCATCTTCTGAAAAGGGAGAAGCAAAAAACCAAAGACAGGCTGGGAACTCACCAAAGCAACAACAGCAATCTTCATCAAAGAAATAAAGATAAGTATAAAAACGTCAAGATAAAGAGAAAAAAACAACTAGTTTAAAACAAAGGGGAGAATGATGTTGACTTCATTACAGGGAAAAGTAGCAGTCGTAACAGGTGGATCTAAAGGAATCGGAGCAGCTATTTCAAAGGAATTGGCGAAAAACGGAGTGAAGGTTGTTGTCAACTATAACAGCAACAAAGAAAGTGCAGAAGAGATTGTAAAGCAAATTGAAGCAGAAGGTGGAGCAGCGGTTGCTATTGGAGCAGATGTTTCTTATAGTGAACAAGCTAAACGCCTTATTGAAGAAACAAAAGAAGCATTTGGACAGCTTGATATTTTAATAAACAATGCGGGCATTACACGCGATAGAACGTTTAAGAAACTTGGGGAAGAGGATTGGAAAAAAGTTATTGATGTGAACTTAAATAGCGTCTATAACACTACTTCCGCAGCACTTACATACCTTTTAGAATCAGAAGGTGGGCGAGTAATTAACATTTCTTCCATCATTGGACAAGCGGGAGGATTTGGCCAAACAAACTACGCTGCTGCGAAAGCTGGTTTGTTAGGGTTTACAAAATCTCTAGCTTTAGAGCTTGCACGCACAGGCGTAACAGTAAACTCAATTTGTCCAGGATTCATTGAGACAGAAATGGTAATGGCTATGCCTGAAAATGTACGTGAACAAGTTATTTCAAAAATCCCTGCGCGTCGTCTCGGTCATGCAGAAGAAATTGCTCGTGGCGTTTTATACTTATGCCAAGATGGAGCTTATATTACAGGTCAAGAGCTAAGCATTAACGGCGGTTTATATATGTAATTGACCATCAAGACGTTGTCTGCAACATGATAGCGTCTTTCCGTTAGGTTATATAAAAAAATGAAAAGGAGTGAGTACGTGTGTCAATTGGAACTAGACCATATGCAGAGCAGATGGAAAAATTGTTAGCTACGATGCCAAAGGAGTATAAACATTCTGCTCGACGCTTTAAACGGGCAGTGGAAATTTTAACAACAGAACCCGAGCCTGAAGTAGGGTTAACTCCTAAGGAGACCATTTGGAAAAAGAATAAAGCAAAGCTTTATAGATATGTGCCAAAACAAGAAACTACTCACCGTACACCTATCTTAATGGTATACGCTCTTATCAATAAACCGTATATTCTTGATTTGACAAAGGGGAACAGTCTTGTAGAATATCTTCTTGATCGCGGATTTGACGTGTATCTATTAGATTGGGGCACTCCTGGGCTTGAAGACCAAGATATGAAGCTTGATGATTATATTTTAGACTACATTCCAAGAGCAGTGAAAAAAGTGTTGCGTACGTCAGGAGCTAGTGATTTGTCCATCTTAGGATATTGTATGGGTGGAACAATGACATCTATCTTCGCTTCTCTACATGATGATTTACCAATTAAGAACCTCATTTTTATGACTAGTCCTTTTGATTTCTCAGAAACAGGACTATATGGTGTGTTCTTAGATGAACGCTACTTTAACCTTGATAAAGTAGTTGATACACTTGGCAATATTCCTCCTGATATGATTGATTTTGGGAATAAGATGCTTAAACCAATTACGAACTTCTATGGTCCATACGTTACGCTTATGGATCGATCAGAAAATCAGCGTTTTGTTGAAAGCTGGAAATTGATGCAGAAGTGGGTAGGAGATGGTATTCCATTCCCAGGTGAAGCTTATCGTCAGTGGATTCGCGATTTTTATCAACAAAACAAGCTAATCAAAGGGGAACTCACTGTAAGAGGTCGAAAAGTAGACTTGTCTAAAATTAAAGCAAACGTTTTAAATATTGCGGCAGACCGAGATCATATTGCAATGCCGCAACAAGTAGAATCATTAATGAATGTTATTTCCAGCAAGGACAAAGAATTTAAGCTTCTAAATACAGGACATGTTTCTGTTGTATTTGGACCAAAAGCTGTAAAGGAAACATATCCTTGCATTGGAGATTGGTTAGTGAAACGTTCGTAACACAAAAAGCATGCTCTTTACAGAGCATGCTTTTTATATTCCAAAGCTTCTTTTAATAAATCGACTAAGTGAACAGCTCTTATTTTATCACTAAGTCCTTCTCTTTCAATACCAAGCTTCATTTGGAGTAGACAACCAGGATTTGTTGTTACAACAGTTTGACAATGTGTTTTTTGTACAGAGCTCATTTTGCGGTCTAAAATTTGCATGGACATTTCTGATTCTAAAATATTATAGATGCCAGCAGAGCCACAGCAGCTTTCTGCGTTCTCCATTTCGATATAAGAAACGTTAGTGAGAGAGCGTAATAGCTTTCTTGGTTCCTCATGTGTGTTCATCACATTGCGTAAGTGACAAGAATCTTGATACGTAATAATTTGAGATGGGAGGGCAAGCTCTTTTTTATGGAAGTCCAGCTCTACTAAGAGGGAAGAGATATCTTTTAGTTTATGAACGAAAGATTGAGCTCGCTTTTTCCATTCTTCTTCATCTTGAAGGAGATGAGCATAATCAATAAGAAAACCTCCACACCCTCCAGCATTTGTAATAATATAGTCTACATTCTCTTTTTCAAAAGCCTCGATGTTTCTTTTAGCAAGTTGTTTAGCACCGTCTTTTTCCCCACTGTGCCCGTGAAGAGCCCCACAGCACACTTGAGTGGAGGGGATTATTACTTCACACCCAGCGAGCTGCAGAAGTTCAGCTGTTGCTTGATTAGTTTTTAAAAACATAGTATCCATTAAGCAACCTGAAAAAAAGGCTACACGCTTTTTAGCATATCCAACAGCATGCAAATGACGAGGTCTTTTCATTATTTCTTTTCGTGTTGGAACTTCAGGCAATACTTTTTCCATTGTTCTTAGCTGCTCGGGAAGAAGGTTAATTAATTGGGTTTTTCGGGCCAGCTTTTGCAGGCCTGACTTTTGGTACATATGAAGAAGCCCAGTTGCTTGGCTTATCCTCTCTTGGTGTGGGAAAAGTTCATTGAAGACAAATTTTCGGACTGTTTTTTCTTTGAAAGATTTTTTCTTTGTTTGGTTTATAATGTACCGTGCATCTTCTAGAAGGTGACCATATTTTACTCCAGAAGGACACACAGGTTCGCAAGCTCTGCAGCCAAGGCATAGATCTAATGAGCGCTGGACATCTTGATCAGGTTCTATCATTCCATCTGAGACAGCTTTTATTAAAGCAATACGACCACGTGGTGAGTGTGTTTCTTTATAACCTGATTCAATATATGTTGGACATGAAGGAAGACAAAATCCGCAGCGCATACAGTTAAGAAGTTCATCATTATCCATCTCTCTCGCAAAGCGCTCCATCATTTCAGTCATCTGTAATGTTTTATTCATGAGGAAATAACCACCCGTTTTTTTGTGTCTTTGGCAAACAGCTTACCAGGATTTAAAATGTTTTGAGGATCAAAGCTTTTCTTCAAATTTTGCATCGCCTTTATTCCTTCTTCTCCAAGTTTCCATTCTAAATAGGGAGCCTTCATTTCACCTACTCCGTGTTCTCCTGTAATTGTTCCACCAAGTTCAAGAGCGCGTGCGAAAATGTCTTCAAAAGCTTGTTCAACACGGTGCATTTCTTCTTTGTTTCGTTCATCAGTAAGGCAAGTAGGGTGAAGATTGCCATCACCTGCATGACCAAATGTGCAAATTGTAATATTATATTTTTGAGCAATTTCTTTAATCGAAAGTACCATTTTCGCTACTTGTGAGCGTGGAACTGTTGCATCTTCTAGAATAGTTGTTGGCTTAAGACGCGCTAAAGCGCTGAGAGCAGAACGACGGGCTGTTCTTAAAGCTTCTGCATGCTCTTCTGAAGATGCCACGTCAACAGAAATAGCGCCGTGAGCTTGACATAGAGAAGCAATGCTATCCATTTCTTTTTCTACAATATGTAGGGGGCCATCTTGTTCAATGAGCAGAACAGCTTCCACATTTGTAGGAAGACCAATATGAGCAAAATCTTCCACAACTTGAAGGGTTGGCTGATCTAGAAATTCAAGCGTTGTAGGAATGATTTTATGGGCAATAATACTTGAAACAGAGCGTGCAGCACTTTCTAAATCATTATAAAGAGCAAGCGCAGTCTTTTTACTTTGAGGTTTTGGGATGAGCTTTAATGTGGCTTCTGTAACAATGCCAAGCGTTCCTTCAGATCCAACAAAAAGGCGGGTTAAATCGTATCCAGCAACGTCTTTTGCAAGCTTACCACCAGTTTTGATGATATCTCCGTTAGCAAGCACAACTTCGAGACCTAACACATAGTCTCGTGTAACACCATACTTTAAGCCGCGAAGACCTCCGGAATTTTCGCTAATGTTGCCACCGAGTGTAGAAATTTTCATAGAGCTCGGATCTGGCGGATAGAAAAGCCCTCTTTTTTCTACTTCTGTAATAAAATTTAAGGTAATAACACCTGGTTGAACAGTGGCCGTTAAATTATCTTCATCAATTTCTAAAATTTTGTTCATCTTATGAAAGAGAAGAACAATGCCTCCTTGAGTTGGACAGGTGCCCCCACAAAGGTTAGTTCCTGAGCCCCTTGGTACGATTGGAATGTTATAGGAAGAACAAGTTTCTACAATTTTTTTGACGTCTTCTGTACATGATGGGACTAGGACAGCATCTGGAAGAGCTTGAAAACTAGGAGTAGCATCATATGAATAGGCAAGAAGGTCTGCTTTTGAATCGTAATAACTTTCTTGGCCAACAATAGAGATAAATCGTTGTCTAGCTTCCGGTGAAATCATATGTTTTTTCCCTCCATTTACAATCCATAAGAAATTGAATTCTTATGGTAATAGATGTTAGCGAAATGATTACTTATGAAAGCGCATTACATTATAATTGTAACTTAAATTTATGTAAAAAGTCTTTTAATAAGAAAGAAAGTGTGGTAATAATGTTGCAGTGGGTTTGAAGAAAGAAGGTCAAAAAATGTTATTAAGAAAATATAATAAAACTGTACGGGAATTTTCACCTGCACAAATTATTGTGCTTTTTTACATAGTGGCAGTCACCATTTCTTTTTTGCTATTGAGTCTACCAATTGCTCATAAACAAGGAGTACATGTTGCAACAATTGATACTCTTTTTGTAGCGATCAGCGCCGTGAGTGTAACAGGACTTTCTCCCATCTCAACAGTTGATACGTTCGGCACAACAGGAATGTTTATATTGATGTTTGTATTTCAATTTGGTGGTCTTGGTGTCATGATGTTGAGCACGTTTATTTGGTTGATCGCAAGAAAGAAGATTGGACTGAAACAGCGCCAGCTTATTATGACTGATCAAAATCAATCGAATTTATCAGGATTAGTAAACTTAATGAGACAAATCTTATTTATCATTATTATTGTTGAGTTGATTGGTGCTCTTCTTTTAGGGATTCATTTCTATCTATATTATTATCACAGTCTTCCTGAAGCGCTGTTAAGAGGGCTTTTCTCGTCTGTTAGTGCGACAACAAATGCAGGCTTCGACATTACAGGGAACTCTCTCGTTCCATATGCAGATGATTACTATGTGCAAATGATTCATATCTTCCTTATTGCACTTGGAGCTATTGGTTTTCCTGTTTTAATTGAGATTAAACAATTTTTTTTAAACGTAAAATCAAAGCGAAAATTCCGCTTCTCGCTTTTTACAAAGCTTACGTCTTCTATGTTTCTTTTACTTCTTGTGATTGGTACGATTGTTATTCTTCTCCTTGAAGGAAATCATTTCTTAAAAGGAGAATCATGGCATAAAAGTTTTTTCTATGCTCTTTTTCAGTCATCTTCAACAAGAAGTGGTGGACTTGCTACAATGGACGTTTCAGAGTTCACAACTTCAACTCTTCTTGTTTTAAGTGCGCTCATGTTTATTGGGGCTTCTCCAAGTTCAGTAGGAGGAGGTATTCGAACAACAACATTTGCTCTTAATATCCTGTTTATATATAACTACGCACTTGGAAAAAAGCAAGTTCGTATCTTTAAAAGAGAGTTGCATGAAGAAGATATTATAAAATCACTTGTTGTAACAATTATAGGAGTTGGACTTTGCTCTATTTCAGTCATTATATTAAGCGTCCTTGAGCCGTTTCCGCTTGTAAATATTATGTTTGAAGTTTGTTCAGCTTTTGGGACAACAGGGCTTTCAACAGGGATTACAGGAGACTTGAGTAATATTGGCAAGATTATTATTATGATTTTAATGTTTATTGGTCGCGTTGGGATTTTACTTTGCTTGTTTATTTTAAGAGGAAAAGGTGCTCAACCTGATTTCCATTATCCGAAAGAACGAGTTATTATTGGATAAAAAAAGCCGAAAAAAGAGAGCTTCTTTTTTCGGCTTTTTTCTATTTATTTCATCTTATGATTTCCTCTTCACTGCTCCAAACTAAAAGTAGAATCTAAAAAAGAAGGTGAAAAAATGCCAAAGCGTAAAGTTTCTTTTGATGCAGCAAAGACGAACAATCAAACTCCAACTGAAAGTATGCCAGACACTGAATTCTCTGCAGAGTATAGTGGAGAAGACAGCCACAAAGCAGCAAATCGTAACTCTAAGAAAGGCCGAAAAGGTAAAAAAGGGAGTTTTCATGATGAATAAGAATGAAAAACGTTCAAGAGATGAAAAAGAAAGTGCTATGCATGAAGAATTTGGTCCTGAGCTTGGGGACTATAACTTTATGAAGCCTTATGAAGGAAGCATTGAACGAAAAGCAGAGTGCGAACGTAAGAAAAAGTAAAAGAAGCAGCGTGCTGCTTCTTTTTAATTATCCTACGCTCGATAAATTGAAGGAATCAATCGTGCTCATATATAGTTTTGTTTTCTGTTGTTTTTGATCATAATACACCATTACAAGCGTTTTTTGTTTTGTTAAAACCCCTGTTTTTTGATATTTAGTGTAATCAAATGGTAAAACTTCAAGAACAGTATGCTTGTACAAATCTTTTTCATCAAGTTTCTCTTCCTGAAATTCTTTGCCTAGTAGGAGCGGATTTTGCAATATTTGTTGGTAATACTTTGAACGATGATCTTTTGCTACACTAGAGGGCCACCAAGGCTTTCTTGGCTTGTAGCGCTGGTTTGCTAAATAGTCTATTTTCATAAATCCTAGTACTACGTCTTCTTCAGGAAAATCTTCAGTTAGTAAATATTCTTGAAGACGTTTAAATAAATCTTCAAGCTGATGACCAATACGACTCCAGCCTTTTTCCTCCCAGAACGTTCCAAATCTTTGGAAGAAATCAAATGGGGTTTCATAATGGTGATTCACTAAGTAATGAATGGTTTCATCCATACGATGGGCATTCCAATACTTTTCTAAAATATCTTCTACTTGTTTAATACGTACAACTTCATCAAAAGAAAGAACATTGTTTGAGAGCATTTCATAAGGAGCTTGATCCATATACACATATCCATATTTTGAAGCCTCTAGGCGCAGTCCTGTTCCTCTCAGCAATTTTAAAAAGCCAAGCTGAAGCTCTTCTGGATGAAGTTGAAAAACATCATTAAACGTATTGCGAAAAGATTCGTAATTTTCATCCGGGAGTCCTGCAATTAAGTCTAAGTGCTGATCAACTTTTCTTCCTTCTTTCACCATGGTAACTGTTCTTGTAAGTTTAGCAAAGTTTTGTTTTCTCTTTACAAGTTCATTAACTGAATCGTTTGTAGATTGAACGCCAATCTCAAAGCGAAACAGTCCTTTTGGAGCATTATCATTTAAAAACTGAATAACTTCAGGCCTCATAATATCTGCTGTTATTTCGAATTGGAAAACTGTTCCTGGTATATGCTCATCAATTAAAAACTGGAACATTTCCATTGCGTAGCTTCTGCTAATGTTAAAGGTACGGTCTACGAACTTAATCGTTTTGGCTCCATTTTTCATAAGATAACGAATATCGTCTTTCACTTTTTCTCGATCAAAATAACGCACGCCAACTTCAATAGAAGAAAGACAAAACTGACAGCTAAAGGGGCAACCACGGCTTGTCTCAATGTACACGACGCGCTTTGAAAGATTTTCAATATCTTCTTCAAACCGGTATGGAGAAGGCATTTCACGCAAATCTACTTTATTACGCTGTGGGCTTATATGGTAGCTTCCATTCTTTTTAAATGCAATCCCGCTCACATCTGTGAAGTTTTCTTGCCCATGAAGTTCATCAAGAAGATGTTTAAACGTTTTTTCTCCTTCACCAATAACAATAAAATCAACATCAGAAAGTCGATCAAGCCAATATGTAACATCATAGGTTACTTCAGGGCCACCTAAAATAATTTTAGTGTGGGGACTAATTTTTTTAATCATGCTTATTACTTTAATGGTTTCTTCAATATTCCAAATGTAGCAGCTGAATCCGATAATATCAGGTTTCTTTTGGTAAAGATCAGTCACAATGTTCATTGGAGGATCTTTAATGGTATATTCAGCCATTTCCACTGTATAATCAGGTTCTGCATACGCTTTCAAATAGCGTAGCGCAAGGTTGGTATGAATGAATTTAGCATTTAATGTTGCGACAATAATGTTCACAAGAAAGAAACTCCTCCTTAGAATTAGGGTGAAATTCGCGTTGACAAATGGTAAACTAATTCCTATCAATAGTTCATTTTATCACATTTTAGCCTTGTAACGATGTTTTCTATACGTGCAATCATCTTTCCTTCTTACTTTAAGTGGTGATTGTATGATGGACATGTTTTCGTTACAATAAGGGCAGTAACAAGGCAGAGGTGACGGCTTTGGAATATAAAAAAATTAAACCAAGGAAAATTTATGAACAAGTAGCAGAAGAGCTGCTTTTAAATATAAAAAATGGGGATTTGAAACCTGGTGATAAGTTAGATTCTGTATGGCAGCTTGCTGAAAACTTTCAAGTTGGCCGTTCTGCTATTCGAGAAGCACTAAGTGCCTTAAGAGCAATGGGACTTATTGAAATGAGACAAGGTGAAGGAACCTTTGTCAGGGAATTTGATCCATCTATGATTTCTCTCCCTATTACAACAGCCGTTCTTATGAAGAAAGAAGATATTGAAAACTTGCTAGAAGTTCGAAAAGTGCTGGAAGTTGGGGCATCAGGGGCTGCAGCATCAAAGCGAACAGAAGAAGATTTAATAAATATGAAAAACATATTAGAAAAAATGCTGAATTCTGTTGGTGATGAGGAACTTGGTGAGAAAGCTGATTTTCAATTTCATCTTGCTGTTGCGAAAGCTTCTCAAAACCCCCTTTTAGTAGGACTTATGAACAATGTAGGGGAAATGATGCTTCAATCAATGAGGGAAACAAGGAGAGTATGGCTGTATTCTAAAGAAACCACTTCTCAGCGCCTTTATGATGAGCATATGCAAATTTATAAGGCTATTGAAGCAATGGATGTTAGGCGAGCCCAAGATTTAATGATTTCTCATTTAATGAGTGTTGAAGCTGTTTTACTAGAAAATGTTGTTGAGGAGAAGTAAAATAGCATGTGGGAAAAATAATAGAATTAGTTCGCTTTAAAAAGAGTTCAGCTTTTTTATATAGTAGCAAGTTTAGCATTCTTCTAATTATAGAGGAAATAGGTTGCACTCACCATGAATTATGTGAACGAAAATAACCAATTGTCGGTGGAGGAACAGGAAATGGGTAAATGCTACCAGGATGATAGTTTAGCACTTCATACAGATTTATATGAAATTAATATGGCGAAATCGTATTTCAAAAACAATATGCACAATCGTCGAGCTGTTTTTGAAACGTTTTTCCGCAAAATGCCTTTTGGGGGAGGATATGCGGTTTTTGCGGGTCTTGAACGCGTAATTGATTATTTAGCAAATTTTCGTTTTAGTGAGACAGATCTTGATTATTTATATAATGTACTAGGATTTGAGGAAGAGTTTATTGATTATTTGAAGGGCGTACGTTTTTCTGGAGACGTTCAGTCTGTTGTAGAAGGAGAGATTATTTTTGCCAATGAGCCAATTATGCGAATTGATGCTCCTCTTTTACAAGGACAGCTTATTGAAACGCCGCTTCTTAATATTTTAAACTTCCATCCCCTTATTGCGACAAAAGCATCACGCATCAGGTTAGCTGTAGGAGCAGACACGCTTATTGAAGGAGAAAATGCGCCAGCGCTTATGGAATTTGGCTCAAGACGGGCTCATGAATTAGATGCCGCTCTTTATGGAACAAGAGCAGCCTATATTGGTGGGTTTGATTCAACAAGTAATTTGCGCGCTGGAAAGATCTTCGGCATCCCTGTTTCAGGTACTCATGCACATGCCCTTGTTCAAGTGTATCGTAATGAGTATGAAGCTTTCAAACATTATGCTGAAACGCATAAAGACTGTGTATTTTTAGTTGACACATATAATACGCTTCGCTCTGGCGTGCCAAACGCTATTCGCGTTGCAAAAGAAATGGGTGACCGTATTAACTTTATTGGCATCCGACTTGATAGTGGAAAGCTTCAATATTTGTCGAAACAGGCTCGAGCAATGCTTGATGAAGCAGGGTTTCCAAATGCGAAAATCTTCGCTTCAAACGATCTTGATGAATATTCCATCACAGATTTAAAAGCTCAAGGAGCTAAGATTGATGGCTGGGGGGTTGGAACAAAGCTGATTACCTCTTATCAACAGCCAGCATTAGGAGCTGTATATAAGCTTGTTTCAATTGAAGATGAAAACGGGAATATGGTAGATACAATTAAGCTGTCAGAAAACCCAGAGAAAATTTCAACTCCAGGTTTAAAAAGCGTATATCGTATTGCAAATACGATGAATGGAAAATGGGAAGGCGATTACATTGCAATGGAAAATGAAAAGCCAAACGAAGAAGATCATTTAAAAATGTTCCATCCTGTACATACGCATGTAAGTAAATATGTTACAGACTTTAGAGCAACAAACATTCATCAAAACATCTTTGCTGGAGGCGAGCTTATTTATAAAGAGCCGTCCATTGAACAAATGAGAGCGTACTGTTTGCAGAATCTCCAATATTTGTGGGACGATTATAAAATTATCTCAAAATCAGATGAAGATGTATCAAGACCAACAGAATATCCAGTTGATTTAAGCACAGAATGTTGGCAGAACAAAATGCACAATATTGAGGAAACGCGCAGAGAAGCGACAAGAGTCATGCAAACTCGTTAATGAGTTTAAAAAACTTTCCAATGTGTTACAAAAGAAATAGGGAACATTAATAAGAACTATCGTGAAAAGCTGGAAGGGGAGTTAAGAAAACTATGAGTGATTTACAAAAACGTATTATTGAAGAAATGGATACAAAACCATCTATCGATGTACAAGAAGAAATTCGTAAGAGTGTAGACTTTTTAAAAGACTATATGAAACAATATGACTTTTTAAAAACATTTGTCTTAGGAATCTCTGGTGGACAAGACTCTACATTAGCAGGAAAACTTGCTCAGATGGCAGTAGACGAGCTAAATGAAGAAGTTGGAGAAGGAAAGTATGAGTTTATCGCAGTTCGTCTTCCATATGGAACACAAATGGATGAAGAAGATTGTCAAGATGCGCTTAAATTTATTCAACCTAGCCGTACAGTTACAGTGAATATTAAAGGCGCTGTTGATCAAATGCTTGTTGCTGTTGAAACAGATACTGGTGATTCAGTTTCTGACTTTAACAAAGGGAATGTGAAGGCAAGGCAGCGTATGATTGCTCAATATACAATTGCGGGTATGTATAGCGGAGTTGTAATTGGAACAGATCATTCTGCTGAAGCTGTCACAGGTTTCTATACAAAATATGGTGACGGTGGCGCGGATCTTGTCCCTCTATTTCGTTTAAACAAACGTCAAGGTAAGATGCTGTTAAAAGAGCTAGGCTGTCCAGAGCATCTTTATAATAAGAAGCCCACAGCAGATCTTGAAGAAGATCGCCCACAGCTTCCTGATGAAGAAGCACTTGGTGTCACATACGATCAAATTGATGATTATCTAGAAGGAAAAGACGTAGGAAAAGAAGCAGCAGAGAAAATTCAAGCACATTTCCTTAAAACAGAGCATAAACGTCATCTACCAATTACTGTTTATGATGACTTCTGGAAGAAATAAAAAAACCAGCGGAGAAGTAACTCTTCGCTGGTTTTTTCAACTTTTAAGCTGTTTGATTGCATCCTTTACATTTAGGAACGTTTGAAGGGATGAAAAATCAAGATTGAGTTGTTCTGTTTTGATAGCAAGCTCCGGCTTTATTCCAGTTAAAATGAGATCTGTTCCCATTAATTTGAGAAGTTCATGAAACTTAAAGATTTTATGGGCCGCATGTGTATCAATCCCAATAAGACCTGATAAATCCATCACAAGAACATCATCTTTAGCAGTCGTTAAGTAATGACTTACTTGGTTAATCATTTCTTCATAGCGTTCTTCTGTAAGTGTTCCGATAATAGGAAGAACAGAGATTTTCTCAGCAATTGGAACAATTGGGGTTGAGAGAATAGTTAGTTCTTTTAATGCTTTTTCTAGAAGCTGTTTATAGTTTTCTTGCACCGTAATATCTTTTTGTATTCCAACAAAATACCATTTTTGATTTTCCTCAGAATAAACAGGATCAATCGCAAGCTCATTCCAAAACCTACTTCCATCTTTTCGATAGTTTTGGATTTCAATAGATATTGGTTTTTTTTGTTGAATGGCTTTTCTAACTTCTTGAACTGTTTCTCTATTTGTAGCTTCTCCTTGTAGGAAACGACAATTTCTTCCGATAACATCTTCTTCACCATAGCCTGTTAGATTCAAAAATGCCTGGTTTGTATAAACAATAGGATTATCAGGAAGTGAAGGATCTGTAATAACGACACCCACACGTGTGTAATCAATTGCTTTTGAAATTAAGTTGTTCTTCAACTGGGGTTGATTGTTTTCCATAAATATACGAGAACCCTCCTTAATAGCCTAGTTTTATTATAACGATTTTATATCATTCATAAAAGCTTAACGATGCTATAGCTAAAAAAAGAAAATAGGATAGATAATGAGAAGAAAAGAACCTTCATTTCTTCTCATTATTTCCCATTCATATATTTTTAGAATAAAAAGGAAAAATCATTTTTAAGTATTGTTTTTTGTAAGCGTTTTCTAATATAATTATATATGATTACGTTTGGTCATCTGATGACCGTATGTTATAAGGAGAGGGAGGAATTTAGCAATGAGCATGGGGATGCTATCACTGCTAGCGGTTGTACCTATTTTTTCAGTTTTCTTGTTTCTTGTTGTTTTGCGTTGGCCAGCAAATAAGGCAATGCCTTTATCCTTACTCATTACAGCAGTAATGAGCTATGGAGTATGGAAGGTGCCGCTGACAGATATTTTGGCTGCAAGTGTAAAGGGAGTTGTATCTGCTCTTGAAGTTGGTGTTATCGTTTTTGGAGCTATTCTTCTTTTAAATATGTTGAAGGAAAGTGGAGCAGTATATACGATTCGTCGAGGTTTTATGGGAATTACGCCTGATCGGCGTATTCAGGCAATCATTATCGCCTGGTTTTTTGGCTCATTTTTAGAAGGAGCAGCAGGGTGGGGATCACCAGCAACTGTTATTGCTCCACTTCTTGTAGCCGTTGGATTTCCTGCACTTGCAGCTGTAATGGTAGCCCTTATTATTCAATCAACACCTGTTTCTTTCGGAGCAGTTGGAACGCCAATTTTAACAGGAGTTGGAACAGGATTAAGCGGTTCAGAGCTTGTTGATAAGCATATTGCAACTCTTGGTACAACATATGAGCGCTATCTTATTGATCTTGGAGGTCAAGTAGCAATCATCCATAGTATTGCAGGAATTTTTATCCCACTTTTCTTAGCTGCTATGCTTACGAAATTTTTTGGTAAGAAAAAATCATTTAGAGAAGGTTTTGCAGTTTGGAAGTTTGCTCTTTTTGCAGGACTTTCATTTACGGTTCCATATATGCTTGTAGCGGTCTTTCTAGGTCCTGAGTTTCCTTCCCTTATTGGAGGACTTGTTGGACTAGCCATTGTAATTCCTGCAGTTAAAAAAGGTTTGTTTGTACCAAAAGAAGCTTGGGATTTTGAACATAAGGAAAAATGGAATAAAGAATGGAGCGGAACGCTACAAATAAAAAGTGAAAAGCCTGGTCGTTTTATTTCACCCCTTTTAGCGTGGGTTCCTTATATTATTGTAGCTGTGCTTTTAGTTATGACAAGAGTTAACTTTTTGCCATTCTCCTCTTGGTTGAAAAGTTGGGAAGTGGGAATAGACCATTTATTTGGAAGTGAAATTGGTTTTTCTACAGTTCCGCTTAATATTCCTGGAGTTGTGTTTTTACTTACAAGCATTATCGTATTCTTTCTTCATAAGATGGAATGGAAACGTGCTAAAAAAGCAATAGGGGAATCAGGAAAGACAGTAAGTGCTGCTATGGTTACTTTAATCTTTTCCGTGCCAATGGTTCAAGTTTTTATTAATACAGGAGGAAGTTTAGAAGGATATATGAGTATGCCGCTAACAATAGCAGAGGGGATTTCAGGAGTTTTCAATGAGAACTGGCCTCTAATTTCACCAGCAATAGGGGCACTTGGAGCTTTTGTAGCTGGAAGTAATACAATCAGCAATATGATGTTTGCTCTTTTTCAATTTGGAGTAGCAGACAATATTGGCGCAACTCCAAGCGTTGTTGTTGCTTTGCAGGCTGTAGGGGGAGCTGCTGGGAATATGATATGTGTGCATAATGTTGTAGCTGCATCAGCTGCGGCAGGTTTAGGTGGAAAAGAAGGTTCCCTGATTCGCATGCTTCTTTTACCGATGACTTTCTACGTCTTCATTACAGGAGCAGCAGGGTATATGATTCTATATGGAATTGGTTTTAATATTGGTACTCTATTATTTGGAGGAATAGTAGCAGGACTCATTATCACCATCATTTTACAAACAAGAAAAACAAGGGTATATGAAAAAGAAGAACGTAAAAGTATATAAAAAGTAGCTTAATTCATAAATTAGCAGTACGATTATGGTAAAATATAGATTGTGAATATTCTTATATTTAAATAAGTTAAACATAAGTCATCAGATGACCTGTTTAATACGGAGGGGTAAAAAATGAAAGTATCCATATTTGCAACGTGCCTTGTCGACATGTTTCAAACAGAAGTAGGAAAAGCAACAGTGGAGCTTTTAGAAAGATTAGGATGTGAACTTGATTTCCCGACTACGCAAGTGTGTTGTGGACAGCCTGCTTATAATAGCGGATACGTCAAGGAAGCGCGAGAAGCAATGAAAAATATGATTCGGACATTTGAGCATGCCCAGTATGTTGTTACACCATCAGGATCTTGTGCAACGATGTTTCGCGACTATCCTTATGTTTTTAAAAATGACAGCGAGTGGCGTGAAAAAGCTGAGAGCTTAGCAGCTAAAACGTATGAGCTTACTCAGTTTATTGTTGAAGTATTAGGAGTCGAGGATGTAGGAGCAAGGCTACAAGGAAAAGCGACTTACCATACCTCTTGTCACATGACTCGGCTTTTAAAAGTTGGAGATGCCCCGTTTAAACTTTTACAGCATGTAGAAGGTCTAGAAGTTGAACCGCTCGTTAATGCACACAACTGCTGTGGTTTCGGTGGAACATTTGCGGTGAAAATGGGAGATATCTCTGAAAGAATGGTAGATGAAAAAGTCAACCATATTGACGAGTCAGAAGTAGACTATTTAATTGGTGGAGACTGTGGCTGTTTGATGAACATTGGCGGAAGGATAGAACGGAGAGGAAAGGAAATTAAAGTGCTTCACATCGCAGAAGTGTTGAATAGCCATTAGAAGGAGGCAGAACATATGGGGATGAAAATTGGAGAAAAGCAGTTTAAAGAACGTGTTGGTGATGGCCTTCAAGATGATTTTATGCGTTCCGCTGTGTCAAGTGCTCAGGAACGTTTAAGAGCTAGACGCTTACACGCAGCCCAAGAGCTTGGACATTGGGAAGAATGGCGTTCACTAGGGGAAGAAATCCGGAAACATACGCTTGATCACCTTGATTATTATTTAGAAATGCTAAGTGATAATGTTGCTAAAAGAGGCGGAAATGTCTTTTTTGCTAAAACAAGTGAAGAAGCAAATAAGTATATCCAAAATATTGTAAAGCGTAAAGAAGCTAAGAAGATTGTGAAATCAAAGTCAATGGTAACAGAAGAAATTAGTATGAATGAAGGATTAGAGAGTATAGGATGCGAAGTGATTGAAACAGATTTAGGAGAATACATTCTTCAGCTAGATGAACACGATCCGCCCTCACATATTGTGGCACCTGCTCTTCATAAAAATAAAGAACAAATTCGCGAAGTGTTTAAGGAAAAGTTGTCTTACTTGAAAAGTGAGAAGCCAGAAGAACTTGCACTTCATGCGCGTGAAATGTTACGCAAAGAATTTTTAAAAGCTGATATTGGAATTACAGGATGTAATTTTGCTATAGCAGAATCAGGCTCTATTGGTCTTGTTACAAATGAAGGGAACGCTCGGCTTGTTTCGAGTATTCCTAAAACTCAGATCACAGTAATGGGAATGGAAAGGATTGTGCCAACATTTGAAGAATTTGAGGTTCTTGTTAGTTTATTAACAAGAAGTGCTGTTGGACAACGCTTAACAAGCTATGTTACAGCTTTAACAGGTGCAAGAAGTGAAGGAGATGTAGACGGTCCGGAAGAATTTCATCTCGTAATTGTTGACAACGGAAGGTCTAACATTCTCGGAACTGAATTTCAATCTGTTTTACAGTGCATTCGCTGTGCAGCTTGTATAAATGTTTGTCCTGTTTATCGACATGTTGGTGGCCATTCCTATGGATCTATTTATCCAGGGCCAATAGGAGCTGTTTTGTCTCCACTTTTAGGTGGCTATGATGATTATAAAGAACTTCCATATGCTTCTACCCTTTGTGCAGCATGTACAGAAGCATGTCCTGTTAAGATTCCGCTTCATGAACTTTTGCATAAGCATAGAGAAGTTATTGTAGAAAGAGAGGGACGTGCTCCTATTTCAGAGAAGATGGCTATGAAAGTCTTTGGGTTAGGGGCATCAATTCCTAAACTATATAATTTGGGTGGTAAGGTGGCCAAGTCTGCACTAAGCCCTTTTAAAACAGATGAAAAAATATCAAAAGGGCCTGGACCGCTTAAAGCCTGGACTAATATTCGAGAATTTCCAGCTCCAAACAAAGAGCGATTCAGAGATTGGTTTCAGGAAAGAAAGGGGGAAAACAAATGAGCTATGGAACAATTCAAAATAGAGATTCTTTCCTGAATGATATTGCTAAGCAGCTTGGAAGAAAAAGAAGTAAACAGATAGAACGTCCAACATGGACGCACTCTCCCCAACAATATGTTTTTCAAGATGCTTCAAATGATGAACTAGCAGATCATCTTGAAGAATACTGTGAACAGATTCATACAGAATGTATTCGGACCTTATCCATAAGTTTGCAAGAAGTAGTGGAAAAAGTAGTTGAAACAAACGGAGGAGGAGAGGTTATTGTATGGGATGACCCTCGTTTTTCTCAATATGGCCTATCTTCCCTTCTAGATAGACAAAATGTTCATATATGGGACAAGGATAAACGAGAAGAGAATATCCAAAAAGCAGCACAAGCTAATGTTGGGATTACGTTTAGCGATATAACTTTATCAGAATCAGGAACGGTTGTTTTATTTAACGGAGGAGGAAAGGGACGTTCAGTTAGCCTTCTTCCTACAACATATATTGCTATTATTCCTAAGAGTACAATTGTGCCGAGAATGACGCAAGCTGCGCAGTATATTCATCAAAAAGTTGAAGGAGGAGAAGATATTTCTTCTTGCATTAATTTTATTACAGGACCGAGTAACTCAGCCGATATTGAAATGAACCTTGTCGTTGGTGTTCATGGTCCTGTCAAAGCAACCTATATTATTGTTGAAGACTGTTAAAGAGATGCTTGGCTAGAGAAATCTAGTCAAGCATCTTTTCCTGTCTATTCAAAAATAGATAGGAGGAATTTGGAGTAATATGTAGAATAACCATAAGATAATAAGAAAGCTGTCACTATATATGTGTGAAAGGAGCAACGTTTATGTCGGCTGAAGGATCACTTCAAGCAACTGAGAAAAGTCGAGATGAAACAGCAGAATTGGAGCAGCTTAGAATCGTATTTGACAGAGCACGGGATGCAATGATTGTATTTAATGGTGATTTGCGCGTTACAGACGTCAATCAAGCAGCCTGTCGCTTGTTTGAATGTGCAAAAGAGGAGCTCCTCTCACTTCATGTGCGAGATTTTTTGGAAATGATGTCAAGTGAGGCATTAGAGCGGTATGATTATTCTCTTACAAGCGGAGACCATTTTTATTTTGAGGGCCCCTTATATTTGCCGAATGGCTCAATAAAGTATATTGAATTTCAGTCAGAAAAGCATGATGGAGAAAATGCCATTTTAATGACAACGTTTCGGGATATTACAAAAACAAAGAACTTAGAAAATGAGCGGTTTATTAGTCAAGAAATGTTTCAAGATATTTTTAATCAAGCGATTGATGGTATTTTGATTTTTGACAAGAAAGGGCGAATTATTGATGCGAATCCGTCCCTTTGCCGAAGGATTGGCTACACTAAAAATGAACTGCTTGTTCAAACATTAAGTGAGCTTGTTCTTCCGATTTATCATTATAAGATTGAGCGTCTTTGGCATGCGCTAAAAAGGAATGGGAAATCACAAGGAGAACTTCCTATTCAAACTAGGCAAGGAGAAGAAGTGTACTTTGATTTTACAACAACAGCTCATATTAATAGTGATTATTATATGTCTATTATGCGCGATGTTACAGAAAAGAGAGACATGGAGCAAGAGCTAGCTAAAAGTGAAAAGAAATTTAGAGAAATCTTTGAAAGCGCTGTTGATGCCATTATTATTTGGAATGAAGATTGGACAGTTGTAGATGCAAATCCTTCTTCCTCTCGTACATTTGAGCTTCCTCTTCATCAACTTATCGGAAGTAATCTTGAAGAATTTTTAGATTTATCACAGCCAAAAACAAAAGAAATTACAAATCGTTTTTATGATTTTAATGCGATAAGAGAAGAGCTGCCTTTTTATATGCCAAATGGTGAAAAGAAAGATTTAGAGTTTACAGCAAAACAAGGTATTATAAAAGGCCATAATCTAACTATTTTCCGTAATATAAGTGAACGAAAGAAAATGGAACAAGAGTTAAGAGAAAGTGAGCAAAAATTTAGAACGATTTTCAATGGATCTGTCGATGGTGTTCTGCTTTGGAATGAAAATTTAAAGATTATTGATGCTAACTCTGTTTTATGTGATTTTGTTGAATTAACAAAAGAAGAAGTATGCTCATTGAACGTGCGAAACCTGCTAGATGAAGGAAACAAAAAGATATTAGATGTTCATTTATCATTTCTTAAGGAATACAGAGAGCATGAAGGTGAGTTAACTTACACAATGAAGAGCGGTCGCAAGCGAACCATTGAATATTCAACGAAGAAAGATATTATTCCAGGGGTCTATATGACAATGCTACGAGATGTCACTGAAAAGAAAGAGATGGAAGAGCAAATTCGAAAATCAGATACCCTACAAGTTGTAGGGCAGCTTGCCGCAGGAATTGCTCATGAAATCCGAAATCCAATGACAGCATTGAAAGGATTTATTCAGCTTTTACAAAATAGTATTGATCATGAAGAGAAAGATGATTTTTCTCTATATTTTGACGTTATTACGTCAGAACTTCAGCGTATTGAAAATATTATTACAGATTTTCTTGTATTAGCAAAACCTCAGGCAATTAAACATGAGCAAAAAGATATTATTCAAATTGTCCAAGAAACAATGGACTTATTAACAGCACAAGCAACGCTTGTAAACGTGCAGTTTCATACAGAATTTGAGCCTTTATTACCGCTTCTTTACTGTGAACCGAATCAGCTAAAACAGGTATTTATTAACATTATGAAAAATGCGTTGGAAGTTATGCCTATAGGTGGTACCCTAACTGTAAGTGTACATGCTAAAGATGAAAAGTTTATTGTAGTCTCTATTAAAGATGAAGGAGAAGGCATGCCTGAAGAGAGAATTAAGCGTCTTGGCGAGCCTTTTTATACAACAAAAGAAAAAGGTACAGGACTAGGTCTTATGGTGTCGTATAAAATTATTGAGGAACATGGCGGTTATATTGACGTTCATAGTGAGATAGGACTTGGCACAACTTTTTCCATCATCTTACCAATCAACCCAAGTGAGGAGAATAAGAAAGAATGAACAAATATTATAGCGTCCTTGTTCATGAGATGCTTGGCAATATTGTCATCCGTTCAAACGACAAAGGCGTGACAGCTCTTTCCATTGGAGAAGAGCTTGTTATTGAAAAAGATGAAATTAAAAATCAGGGTTGGGCGCTTACTGCTAAGCAACAGCTTGAGGAATATTTTAAAGGAGAACGACAAACATTTAATTTACCGCTGTGCATTGAAAAAGGTACGCTATTTCAGCGGGAAGTGTGGAATACATTATCAAAAATTCCTTATGGAAGCGTCTGGTCTTACAGTGATATCGCAGCAGAGGTACAGCGTCCAAAAGCAGTAAGAGCAGTTGGCGGGGCTAATAGAGCTAATCCTTTGCCTATTATTATTCCGTGTCACCGTGTAATAGGAAAGGATGCCTCTTTAACAGGATATGCGGGAAATAAAATACATCAAAAAGAACTTCTGTTAACTGTTGAAGGATTAACAGTTCAGAATGGCACAGTAAAAATATAAAAGCTAAGCGATACATTCGCTTAGCTTATTCACTTTCTTCTTCTTTCCACCCTTGTCCTTCTATAAAAACGAGATCAACAGACTGTTGTTCATCTGTTTCGTGCATGGAGCTTTCGGATTCTGTGAATTCTTTCTCATTTTTTTTCACTTTCTTGTCCTCCTTACACTTTTTAAAAATTTCATTATTATAATAAGCAGTTGAAGAGAAGAATATGTTTTCTACAATGAAATGTTACACTTCTGTAAAAAACAAAGAAGAAGCAGCAATGCTTCTTCTCTTTTATAAGCTTTTTGTTGTAAATAAGTCAGGGATTTTATCGAATTCAGTTCCATGTATAATACCTTGTTCTGTAATAATACCTGAGATAAGTTCTGCAGGAGTCACATCAAAAGCAGGATTATAAACAGATGTGTTTTTAGGTGCAACCCACTCATTTCCTACTTTAAGGATTTCTTCCTCTTTTCGTTCTTCAATTGGAATTTCATCTCCATTTTTAAGAGAAATATCGAACGTTGATAAAGGAGCCGCAACATAAAATGGAATTCCATGCTGTTTTGCCAAAATAGCTAATCCGTAGGTTCCGATTTTATTAGCTGTATCTCCATTTGCAGAAATGCGGTCGGCTCCAACAATAACAGCGTCGACTTTCTTTGTTCTCATTGTATGTGCAGCCATGCTATCAGTAATTAACGTAACATTTACCCCACTTTGTAAAAGTTCCCACGTTGTTAATCGTGCACCTTGTAAGAGAGGGCGAGTTTCACAAGCAAATACATGGATAGGGAAGTCAACTTCTGCTGCGAGATGGAAAGGAGCTAATGCTGTACCATAATAAGCGGTGGCAATCGACCCTGCATTACAGATGGTCATTACAGAATCATTCTTATTAAAAAGTGACAAAGCATGCTGTCCGATGTTATAACAGATATTTTCATCCTCAACGCTAATCAAAATAGCCTCATGAACAAGATTTGTTTTTGCTTCATTGACAGAAGCGGCATTCTCAATTTTATTTTGTAAACGACGAAGGGCCCATGTTAAATTAACGGCCGTTGGGCGAGAAGAAGCAAGGTATAAGCTTTTTTCACGAATGTGTGTATGAAATTCTTGTAAGTCCTCTCCTTCAAATTTTGATCCAGCTAGGGCTAATCCAAAAGCAGCGGCAATTCCAATTGCTGGTGCTCCACGCACTTTTAAAGTTTTAATAGCTTCCCATACATCTTCAATTGTTTCTAAAGTTAGAAATTCAACAGAATTGGGAATAAGTTGTTGATTTAAAATTTTAATGGAATCCTCTTTCCATTCTACCGATCTTGGTATTGCCATTTTTCTTTCATCCTTTCTAAACAGTTCTAGCGTTATTTCCTAAAAATTCATTATTTTCAATATAAAACTCGTGCAAGTCTTGAACAGTTTTAATCTCTACTCGATTTAAAATGAGAGATTTTCCTATGTCTAAAGCAATCTCTTTTGTACGAATACGAAGTTCACTTTCTTCGATCGTATCAAGATCTGCTACATGAGCAAGCCCAATTGTTCGGCGAATTATTTCACATCCTGCAAAACCTAATGCATCTTGCCAAACGGTTTGGAGTGTATAGTCAAGATAGCCGTTAACTTGTAGAAAAGGATTGTTTTTATCCTCTTTCCAAAGAGACGTAAATACAGACGAAAAAGTTTCCCATGTATCATGAATAAAGCCAAAAAGCTCAATTTGAGCTTGAGGACGACGGAGTGTATTAAACAATAAATTTGCGATAAAATGCCCTAAGTCAAAACCAAAAGGTCCATAAAAAGCAAATTCAGGATCGATAATTTTTGTTTCATGCTCGCTAGCAAAAATACTTCCTGTATGTAAATCACCGTGAATAAGGGCATCACTATTTGTTAAAAACAGTCTCTTCAATTTAGCTACTTCAAGCTTAAGTTCATCTTCTTTCCAAAGTTGTTCTACTTTTTCTGATAGTTCTGGTTCAAAATCATTTGTATCATGATCAAAGAATGGATCTGTAAAAACGAGGTCTTCTGTTATTTTACAAAGCTCAGGGTTTGAAAATTGCTGTGCTTTTTCTTTCTTTTCAGTTGGACTCAACCCTAAATCAGATGTTTTAAAGAGAATGTGAGCTAAAAAGGTGCCAATATCTTTTCCTAAATTCGGATAAGACTCACCTTTAATAAGTCCTGTTCTTGCAATGGAAAGATGCGATAAATCCTCCATAATTGTTAGTGCGAGCGTTTCATTACTGTATAATACCTCAGGAACAAGGTGAGGGGTGAATTTTGCAAATTGTAACAGAGCTTCGCTTTCAATTTTGGCTCGCTTCAGCGTCAATGGCCAACTTTCTCCCACAACTTTAGCGTATGGTAAAGCTTGCTTTACAATCCATTTTTTCGTGCTACCTTGAGTGCTCATTTGAAAAACAAGGTTAAGGTTCCCATCGCCAATTTCACGGCATGTTACATGTTCATCTTCAGCAAAAAAATGAAGTTCTTTTAAAAGAGATATAGCGCTTTCTTCTGTTAACGGTTTATAAACATCAAATTGAAAAGTCATAAGAGAAGTAAACCTCCAAAATAGATTTGTTTAATCGGAATTAAGAAGTGAAAGGGAGTAGGGGTGCTTATTCAACAATGAAAAAGCCCCTTTCCTTTATGAAAGAGGCTTGAAGATATGGTCAAACCTCTTATCTTTCAGAAAGGATATCCTTTCTGTTGGAAGTAGCACCGTGCCACTTTTACGTTCATTTTAAACAGAATGAACAAATGGTCGGTTGCTGGGCGTCAAAGGGCCAATTCCCTCAGCCAACTCTTGATAAGAGTATATGTGATTTTAAGTTGGAAATGAAATAACACTGTTTGAAAAGTATACTAGCAACGATTGTAGATTTTGTCAACACGTAAATTTAAGATTAGGTTGTTTGTTTAGAGCGAGAAAAACTTTTCTTTTTCATCTTTACAGAAATGAAAGAAGCATATATCATGAATCATTAGAATTCGTAGAATTTTTCGAGAGGTTGTTTATGATGAAAATATTTCAGCAGTCAGACCTTTTAAAAGGGTTACCAGAACAGTTTTTTGCTTCTCTTGTTAAAAAAGTAGCAAAAGAAGCGCATAAAGGACATGACTTAATTAATTTTGGTCAGGGAAATCCAGACAAGCCGACTCCTGATCATATTGTAAAGGCGCTTCAAGAAGCAAGTAATAATCCTCAATTTCACGGTTATCCGCCTTTTCAAGGGCACAGTTTTTTAAAAGAGGCTGCAGCCTCTTTTTATAAACAAGAATATGGAGTAACAATTGATCCAACAAAAGAAGTAGCCATTTTATTTGGTGGAAAAGCAGGATTGGTTGAAATTCCTCAGTGCTTGCTTAATAAAGGGGAAGGTGTCCTTGTTCCAGATCCGGGTTATCCGGACTATTTATCAGGGGTTGCGCTAGCTGGCGCAACATTAACTAAAATGCCTTTAACAGAGCAAAATGATTTTTTACCTGACTATAGTTCGCTGTCAGAAGAAGATAAGCAACGTGCTAAGCTAATGTTTTTAAACTATCCAAATAATCCAACAGGTGCTGTTGCTTCAAAAGAATTTTTTGAAGATACGGTGAGCTTTGCCGACAAAAATGATATCTGTGTTGTTCACGATTTTGCTTATGGAGCAATCGGATTTGATGGCAAGAAGCCAAGAAGTTTTTTGCAAACTGAAGGAGCAAAAGACGTTGGGATTGAGATTTATACGTTTTCTAAAACATTTAATATGGCAGGCTGGCGCATTGCTTTTGCGGTTGGAAACGAGAGTGTTATTAAAGCAATTGAACTCTTACAAGATCACCTTTATGTTAGTATTTTTAGTCCTATTCAAAAAGCAGCCGAGGTTGCGCTTCTGCATAGTCATAAAAGTGTTCAGGACCTTTTGTCTCTTTATGAGAGAAGACGTGAAGTTTGGATAGGGGGATTACAAAACATCGGATGGGATGTAAAAGCTCCAGCAGGCTCTTTTTTTGCTTGGCTTCGTGTCCCAAAAGGATATACATCAACGGAATTTTCCGATCTACTCTTGAAGAAAGCACATGTTGTGGTAGCTCCAGGAATTGGTTTTGGTGAGCATGGTGAAGGATATGTACGAACAGGATTGCTAACAGAGGAAACGCGAATCCGAGAAGCTATTGAGCGAATCAAGGGATTAGGAATTTTCTAAAAATTATTGACAATCTTTTCTTTGAATGTCATAATCCAAAGTGAATTGACTCATAAACAACTAAACATAAATATAATTCTTATCAAGAGTAGGTGGAGGGAATAAGCCCTGTGAAGCCCGGCAACCGGCTATAAAGTACGGTGCTAAATCTTACAGCAATGCTGAGAGATAAGAGGACCATACAAAACCTCTCTTCAATCAGTGATTGAAGAGAGGTTTTATTTTTACATAAAGAGGTGACGCTGCATGAGCGAAGTAATTGCAATATATCATAGTATTTTAAAAAATAGAAAAGTTGAAGAACAGGCAGAAAAGATAGCGTTAGGTCTTACTGTTGGTTCATGGACAGACTTGCCTCTTTTAGAAAGAGAGCAGTTAAAACAACACAAAGGTCGCGTTGTGTATTCAGAAATCATTGGAAAAGAAGAGGAAGGTTATAAAGCAGAAATGGCTATTGCTTACCCTTCTGCTAACTTTTCTCATGACATACCAGCTATTTTAACAACAGTTTTTGGAAAACTTTCTTTAGACGGGAAGATTAAACTTGTTGATCTAAAACTTTCAGAAAAACTAACAAAAGTATTTCCAGGACCTCGCTTTGGCATTGAAGAAATACGTACAAAAATTAATGTCCACAATCGTCCTCTAGTGATGAGTATTTTTAAAGGTGTGATTGGACGTGACATGTCCTATTTGAAAAATCAGCTAAAAAGCCAGGCATTAGGTGGCGTAGATTTAATTAAGGATGATGAGATTTTATTTGAAAATAAACTCACACCTTTTGAAGATCGAATTAGTGAAGGGAAGAAAGTACTTGATGATGTTTATGAACAAACAGGGAAAAGAACGCTTTATGCTGTAAACTTATCTGGCAAAACATTTGAACTAAAAGATAAAGCAAAGCGTGCTAAAGAACTTGGAGCAGATGCTCTTTTGTTTAACGTGTACTCATACGGCTTAGATGTTTTGCAAGCTCTTCGAGAAGATGAAGAAATCGGGCTGCCAATTATGGCGCATCCAGCGTTCAGTGGTGCAATGACTTCATCACCTTTTTATGGAGTAAGTGCTTCATTGCTTTTTGGAAAACTTAATCGTTTAGCAGGAGCTGATTTCTCCCTTTTTCCTTCCCCATATGGAAGTGTTGCCCTTGATCATCGTGAGGCAATTAAGACCCATGAATATCTAACAGAAAATAGCTCTTTAAAAAAAGGATGGTCTGTTCCATCAGCTGGGATTCACCCAGGTCTTGTGCCTCTTATTTATAATGATTTTGGAAAAGATACAATCATTAATGCTGGTGGAGGCGTACATGGGCACCCAAATGGAGCAGTCGGCGGAGGGAAAGCGTTCAGAGCAGCCATTGACGCTGCGGTATCTGGAGTAACATTACAAGAGGCTTCAGAAACAAGCGAAGACCTCAAAGAAGCGATTGAGCTTTGGGGAGTTAAAGAGGTTGTGAAATGAAGAATTTGATCTTGTTTTGTGATTTTGATGGAACGGTTACATCTAAAGATAACATTATTGAAATTATGAAAAAATTCGCGCCGAAAGAATGGGTTTCATTAAAAGATCAAGTGCTTGCTGAAGAAATCCCCATAAAAGATGGAGTTGGAAAGATGTTTAATCTTTTACCATCTTCTCTTAAAGGAGATATGACAGAGTATGTACTAGAAAATGCGCAAATTCGCAATGGCTTCAGTGAGTTTGTTTTGTATGCGAAAGAACATAACATTCCTCTTTATATCGTAAGTGGAGGTATTGATTTTTTTGTTCATCCCATTCTCTCTCCCTATATAGAAAAAGATTTTATCTATTGCAATAAAGGAGATTTTAGCGGAGAGAATGTACAAATTCGCTGGCCACATAGCTGTGATAGTCAGTGTGATAACGGTTGCGGTTGCTGTAAACCATCACTGTTAAGAACGTTGCAAAAAGATGATGCATTTACAATTGTTATTGGCGACTCTGTAACAGATCTTCAAGCTGCAAAGCAAGCTGATTTCGTAATTGCTAGAGATTACTTGTTAGAGAAATGTGAAACATTAAAGCTTCCACATGCTTCATTTGACACGTTTTATGATGTTATCTCTGAGATTAAGCGGGTGAGGGAGGAACTAAAATGAGTGGGTACGAAGAAAAGTGGCTTGAATTAGCTGCTATCAAGGATGAATTGGCAGAAAGAGACTGGTTTTTCGGCACAAGCGGTAACTTATCAATTAGAGTAACAGAAAGTCCTACAACATTTCTTGTTACAGCAAGCGGAAAAGATAAGCGCAAACGTACAAATGAAGACTTTTTACTTGTAGATCAACATGGGCTTCCTGCAGAAGAAACAGGGCTTAAACCTTCTGCAGAAACTGTTCTCCATACGGCTATTTATGAGAAAACGAAAGCAGGATGCGTTTTGCATGTGCATACAGTTGATAACAACGTTGTTTCAGAACTTTATGGTGATCAGGGGAAAGTTGTGTTTACAAAGCAGGAGATTATTAAAGCATTAGGACTTTGGGAAGAAGATGCAAAAGTAGAGATTCCAATCATCCCGAATTTTGCGGATTTACAAAAACTTGGAGATGTATTTAAAAAGCATATTAAGGAAGATACAGGAGCTGTATTAATTCGCAATCACGGAATCACAGTATGGGGGAAAACAGCTTTTGAAGCTAAACGTCATTTAGAAGCATATGAGTTTTTATGTAGCTATCTATTAAAACTTAAGCTTTTTGCAAAACAAATACAGTTTACAAACTAAGGAGGAGAAAACATGGCAAACATTCGTTTACATAAAACAAATGAGCGCATTGAAAATCAAGAGGAAGTTGCGGAATTTTTACAAAGTCAAGAAGTAATCTATGAGAATTGGGATATTTCAAAGTTACCTCTTCATCTGCAAGAGAATTATCGTTTAAAAGAAGAAGAAAAAGAAGAGATTTTAGCAACATTTAAAGAAGAGATTGCAGACATCTCGGCTCGTCGTGGCTATAAAGCTCAGGATGTTATTTCTTTATCTGATGCAACTCCAAATCTAGATGAACTGCTAAATAACTTTCAGCGTGAACACCATCATACAGATGATGAAGTTCGATTTATTGTAAGTGGACACGGCATTTTTGTTATCCAAGGAAAAGATGGCCACTTTTTCGATGTTGAGCTTGAATCTGGCGATCTTATTTCCGTTCCTGAAAATATTCAGCATTACTTTACACTTATGGATGACAGAAAAGTTGTTGCAATCCGTATTTTTGTTACAACAGAAGGATGGGTACCAATCTACGCTGATACTAAATAATATGTTCTTAAGGAAATGATTTCTGCAAAAATGCAGAAATCATTTTTTATTTAAGTAGGCACACTTTCCTATATAATATATTTATGTTTAGGCGGTATTTTGTGGGGTATTGTTCCAATAAATACTATCATTTTACAAAATCAAAATATACTGTTAATCTAAACAAAAGAATATAGCTATACTCTTAGTAGCTTTTCATATACGTCTTTTTGTATATCACATCTATGCTGTAACATTATGTGAATCATGTTATTTACGACATTTGTTTTACAAAGCTGTTAAGAAGTAATGAAAAAGTTTTTTTTCTTATTGCAAACCTGTTTACAATTTTAGTAGAATTTGTAATGAAGCATAAGGGGGTTACTTTTAATGGCAAGGGAGGATAAAATGTTGCAAATGTATAGTGGTGGTAAAGCAGAGGCACTGCTGGGTGAAATTTTACACAAAAGAGAAGAGATGTGTAAAATTGCTGAGCAAAAAGGTTATACACATAAAGATACCATTTTCTGCAGCCAAGAATTGGACGAGCTATTAAATAGATATCAGCGATGTCTTGAGCAAAAACAAGAAGGCAAGATGCCTTTCTTTACTATTTTACCAACGTCACTTGCTTTTTCTAAATAAATGATTTGTTTTATCGTTTTTCAACATAGAGAAGAGAAAAGCTTAACAACTAAGAGTTTATGATTATTATAGAATATACTGAGATCATTTGTATAAAAAAATGTATATAAAAAGCCTGATTGAATGGATCGTAATTCAATCAGGTTTTTTATAATTTAAAACAAATTGATGAGCAGAATCATGGAAAGAACACCAATGATAAAAGAATGAGTGGAGGTCTGTTCATTCCCATCTCCGTGACTTTCTGGAATTAGTTCTTTATAAATGATATAAAGCATCGCTCCTGCTGCAAAAGCAAGGCCATAGGAAACAAGAGAGTCGAAGAAAGATGTAAGATAAAAGCCAAGAAGACCCGCAACTATTTCTACAGTACCTGTTAGTGTTGCTATAATAAAAGCTTTGAAACGATTCATTTTTTGCTGCACTAAAAATAAAGCAACAAGTAACCCTTCAGGCGCGTTTTGTAATCCAATGGCAAGCGCAATTAAGTTACCTGTGTTATCCACATCAGAAGCATAGCTAACTCCAACCGAAAGACCTTCTGGAATGTTGTGCAAAGTAATCGCTGCAACGATCAGAAAAGCTTTCTCATCAAACTGAATTCCTGTTTTTTGGTGTTCCAAATTAATATGAGGAATATTCCGTTCAAGTAATGTTAAAGCAATGGTTCCTAACAATAATCCAATTGTTAAAGGGAGAAGACCGCCTGTTTGTAAAGACTCTGGAATAAGACTCATTGTAGCAGCAGCTGTCATCACACCGGCTGTAAAAGCTAATAAAATATCACGCCATTTGTGTGTTAAGAGATGTTGAATGAATAAGATAGGAAGAGCTCCTAAACCTGTTGAAAGAGCTGATAAAATGCTCCCGATTAAAACTTCCTTCATAGAATGTTTAAGCTCCTTTAATAGTCGTCAATGATCATGGAGAGTCACTTTTTTACAATATGTATAAGAAGGGATATCTTGTGCTGTAATAAGCTATATTCAGCTCAAAGAAGGAATATAGCTTATTTAAGTTATTTTTTTTGAGAAAAGTACAGTTCTTGAACTTGGTGGACGACGTCTGAGAGCTTGTTAGAAACTTGAGCAATATCGTAGCCCATAAAAAGAGGAGAGGTTGAAAATCTCGGTAGGATTTTTACAACAACTTCCTTATTTTCAAGGGGATAGAAAAATAAATTATAGCTCGTACAATTTCTATGAAAATGATGTAATACATAGTGAACCGCCGTTTGTAGCAAATCAGCAAATATTGTTTGTTCTCCGCCTTGTTTTAAACGAACATTAAATTCGAAAAAACCAACTCTTGGGAGAGTAGAAAGGTTAAATATTACCCCGTTTTCCTCATGAATAGTTAATCCTTCGAACTGTCGCTCGTCTAATTTTCTATATGCATCAACATTTTTAAGTCCTACAATTTGCATGTGTGGATGACGCAAAGAACCTCCAGACATAGGACCATGGTTTTTGAAAAACAGAGCAGATTTATATTGGCTATTTTCCTGCATTTCTTTCCACTTTTTCAACGCAAAGTCGATGAGCTTATGAAGGTGTTCTTTTGAATATAAAGAAAGCTCTGAGGTGCATTTATCTGTTTCAATAATGACGGTTTGAAATGCATCTTGTAAAACCGGATACTTGTTCTCAAGCCAAATAATGGAGTCTTTTTGATCCATAATGTGAGTGAGAGCTTCTACATTACAAAATGGACAAGGATTTTGTCGGTTAACAATTGTTTCAGGTTTTTGTTTTCCAATAGATGAATCAAAAATAAGATGTGTTCGTGTCATATTTTCACCACTAACCTATACATAGATTTCTTTTATTATCGCAAATGAGAGAGTAAAACGAAAGCAACATGAATTTTTAGCTTTCGGTATGCTCTGTTTGAATTGGGATTGTGACAATAACATTTGTTCCTTTTCCTACTGTACTATCGATTTCAATTGTCCCATCAATAGCTTCAATAATTCGTTTGCAAACAACAAGTCCAAGTCCTGTCCCTGTATCTTTCATCGTAAAGAAAGGATGAAAAATTTTTGAAAGCATTTCTTTTGATATCCCAGTCCCTGTATCTTGGACATGCAAAATGGCAACTTCTTGTCTTTCGGAAAGAGAAAGGGTTAATGTTCCTCCCTCTGGCATTGAATCTAAGGCATTTTTTGCTAAATTCAGAACAACTTGTTTTAAATGATCTCTTGTACAAAGAACATAAAGAGGCTCTAGGGGAAGAGTTGTTATGACCTCGATATTATGTAAGTTGGCTTCTGATTTTATAATAGGTGTAACATCGGATAGTATTTGTTGTAGGTGATAGTATCCTTGTTTTTCTACGACAGGTTTCCCAAGAATAAGAAATTCGCTAACAATTTCATTGATTCGTTCAATTTCTGTTTGAATAACTGAAAAATAAAACTGATCTTGTTCTCCTTTATGTTTTTCGCTTAAAAGGGCCACAAGACCTTTAATTCCTGTTAAGGGATTACGGATTTCATGTGCAGTACTTGCTGCAAGAGTTCCAACAAGTTCAAGTTTTTGAGCTTCATTTTGGATTCTTTCTTGAAGCGCCTGTCTTTTTAGCATCCTAATTCTAAAATTTAAAAAAAGAACGCTCATTACAATAAAAGAACCAAAAAAGGAAAAAGCAAAGAATGGGCCAAAGGTTCCTTGGTTAACATTAGAAGTAGCTACAGAAACTGTCCACGGTACTCGCTCAAGCTGGGTATCTATTGTTGTTTTATGTTCGGTTTTTAGGTCTTTCCCTGTATGAAAAATTTCTTTATTGTTTTCATCAAGCAGTTTCACACTTTCATCTGGTGTAAGCTCTTCTAAAACGGTTGCTACATACCGAACACGCAAATTTGCTGCGATTACAGCTTTAATTTCTCCTTGATCATTAAGTAATGGAGTAGCAATTGTAATAATATATCGGCCTGTTGTTGGCTCGTAATATGCATTTGAAATCGTTGTATTTCTAGTTTCTAGGAGTTCTTTGAAAAAGGGATGATCACTTATATTAAAAGGTTGCAGCAGAGCATTTGAACCAAACTTTGTATTTCCATCTACATCGTAATAGTAAATACCGGATAACCTTGCGTCCTTCTGCTGGGCTCTTTCAAAGATAGCTTGAAGCTGTTCAAAAGACTGATCTTCAGCATAAGAAGAGATTGCCATTGTTTCAATACTCGTAATAATTTCACTAATAAAGCGATCTACGTAATTTTTATGCAGAGATGCAATATGAAGCGCTTGTTTTGTTTCTTGTTCTTGTAAAACGTTTATCCGCCATTGGGTTGCAACTGTACTGATAAGAAGAGAAGGTATTAATACAATGACTAAATATAAAAGTAAATGAGACGTTCGCCATTTAGAAAAAAGTGATCGAAGTATCAAACTCGAATAGCTCCTTTATACATTATCCATTTCTTGATTATATCAAATGAAAAAGAGTAAAACTATCTTTGTATACGTTTCATAAGAGTAGGAAGAGGAGAAAATTTCTTGTGTAATGGATATTAAAGGTAAATGGAAAGCTAAGAGAAGAAAGTAGAATAAATTGTAAGGTAAGGTTTGACAAATAAATTTCTAATTTAGTATGATTATATCTTGAAGTTGAGATAAATAGAGGGTGAGTTTAGAGATGGGAAATGAATTAACAAATAAAGAGCTTGACCAATCGTTAAAGCTTTTTATCGTTTTATCTAGAGCAAGTAGATCAATAAATGATCAAGTGCAACACATTATTCAAGGTTATGGTATGAATCCAACAGAGTTTGCGGTATTAGAACTTCTTTATCATAAAGGAGGGCAGCCACTTCAACAAATAGGAGGAAAAATTTTATTAGCTAGCGGTAGTATTACCTATGTTGTAGATAAGTTAGAAAAGAAGGGGTTTTTAAAACGTGTAGCATGTCCAACAGATAGACGTGTTACATATGCAGAAATTACCGATGAAGGTAAGGAGATTATTGAAGATATTTTTAAACCTCATGCTGAAAGAATCCATGAACTTTTCAATCCTTTATCACAAGATGAAAAAGAGACTGCTATTGAGCTTTTAAAAAAGGTAGGACTTCACGCAAGTTCTTTTCATAAATAAAAAGACGCTAGTTTTAGCGCCTTTTTACTGTGAAATATTTATAACAGGTAAACGAACTCTTACTGTTGTTCCTTCATTTATTTTTGAATCATAAATGACAAATGATCCTTGATGTTGATGAAGAATATTTTGAATAATGACAAGTCCAAGCCCTGTGCCTTTTTCTTTTGTTGTGAAAAAGGGTTCTTGAATTTTAGAAAGAAGGGCTTTGGAAATTCCAACTCCGTTATCTTTAATAAATATATCCACAAAGCCATCTTCTGTAGTCTTTGGGGTGATGACGATTTTCCCTCCGTTAGGCATAGCTTCAAGCGAGTTTTTGAGCAAATTGATAAAAACTTGTTTAAGCTGATTTGTGTCTCCTTGAATATAAGCAGGTTCTTGAAATGGTTCAAGAGAGATTGAAATATTATTTAAAGCACCTTCTGTTTTAAACAGAAGAGTAACATCTGACAATACTTTTTCAAGAAGGCCAATTTCCATATGAAGGGACTGAGGCTTTGCAAGCAAAAGAAATTCTCCTACGATATCATTAATTCGCTTTAATTCTGAGAGCATAATTGTTGTATATGTTCTATGCTTTGAATCTGTCTCATGAATAAGCTGAATAAACCCGTTCAAGGATGTGAGCGGATTACGTACCTCATGTGCTACTCCAGCAGCCATTTCTCCAGCTAAGACAAGCTTATCACGCTGTCTTAAAAGTTCTTCTGTTGCTTTCCTTTCCGTAATATCCCGACAAATCTCAGAAAGAGCAATCACCTTCCCAAACTGGTCATAAATGGGAGATATCGTAATCTCTACATGGATGAGCGTTCCATCTTTACACATGTCGACGGTTTCAAATCCGATGATTCGTTCTCCATTTTCAACACGACAAAAGCGCTGCTTCGCTTCTTTTATGTGTGTTCTCGGAATAGAAGGGAGAAACTCCCCTAAAATATCTTCTTTTTTCCATCCATAAATGCGTTCATAAGCCGGATTTACGTTAATAACGTTTCCTAATAAGTCTACAACAACCATTGCGTCATTGTTATACATAAAAAAAGCTTGAAAATGCTCTTGTGCTGAGTGAAGCGCTTCCTCTTTCTCTTTGACTTCGCTAAATACTTTTAACCATAGTCGATTGGTAAAACGAGCATAGTATCCATATAAAATAGCTGAAAATATGATAAATAGAATGAAATAAATAACATCAAACTTTGTCATGGATTCTACTATGATAGAAAACTGAGTTGTATAAAAGTATCCGAGTAACAAAATGGATGCAATTGATGACAAAACGATTAATTTTCCATCTTGATAAAAGAAGCAAATCATAATGCCGAGTAGTAGAAAAAGGTAATTTACCAAAGAAGGGTTAGACATAATCAGATATACGATATAAATATAAAATGCTGTAATGATGCTATACATTGTTATCGCATGATTTTTACAATAGAGAATAAGTGCAGATAATGGAATAAGCAAACATAATCCCACAATTGCTGAAAATCCAATAAAAGTATACACAACCTCCACTTTCGAATTAACAGTAAAAATGGCAATAAGATCTGCCATAAAGAAGAACCACAATAACTTTACTAAAATCGTATTCCGATTTTGGATCAACTTCATACTTTCTGACATCCTACATCGACCTTTCACAAATATTCGACAAATGTTTAACATTCCCATCATACCATAATAAAGGACAAGTTTTGATAAAGTTAAAAAAAACGACGTAAAAAATATAATAGATTTTTTCTAATTGTTAAGATTGTTAAGAAAGACAGCTCTATTTTCCTATGTAGTGTAGACACAACGTAAATGAATGAAGAAGCTGTAAAGATTGAATGATAAAATGGTAAAATACTCCTTTCGACAAAGAGAATTATATATAATTTCTGTAGGGCGGACAACTTATCATGTATTGCCCAAAATCTGAATTAGAAAAGGGGAGCTTGCATATGAAAAACAAAGGTTTGTTAATCAAATTAGTTGGTTCTGCTTTAGCTCTAACGCTTGTGACAGCTTGTAATGCAAATGGAGAAGACGAAACGGAAAACAACACAGACAACACTGAAGAAACAGAAACAAGCGGTACTGGCGAAGATACTTCTGGTACAGAAGAGGAGACTTCAACAGAGGAAGATGCGTCAACAGAAGAGGATGCTTCTACTGAGGAAGAAACTTCCACAGATGATAGCACTTCTACAGAAGAGGAGCCGGCTGCAGATGATGCAACAGATGATGCAACAGATGATGCGGCTGAAACTGAAGAAGGAAATACAGATGATAATAGTGATGATCAAACTGAAGGTGAAGACAACGCAGACGATCAGCAATAAAATAAAAAAATCCCCTCTTAGCTAAGAGGGGATTTTTTTATTTAAGCTTTAACTGCAATATCCTCATTCTCAATAATAATATTCAGTGTTTTCACGTCAGGCTCATCAAGAATACGGTCTGTAATAGCATCTTCAAGATGTTCTTCAATTGCTCGACGCAGTGGACGAGCTCCGAATTCTGGATGATATCCAAGTTCAGCAATTTTTTCTTTAACTTCTTGTGAAATAGTGACATCAATATTTTGTTCTTTTAGCGTTTCGTTCAGTTCTTCAACCATTAAATCTACAATCTTAATAAGATCTTCTTTTTCAAGATGATTGAATTCAACAATGCTATCAAAGCGGTTAAGAAATTCTGGTTTGAAGTAAGCGGAAAGTGACTCAAGAACAGAAGTATCTTTTATAGCACTATTTTCAAATCCAACCGTAATTTTCTTAACGCCAGCACCTGCATTACTTGTCATAATAATAACAGTATCTTTAAAGCTTACTGTTCGTCCTTGGCTGTCTGTCAGACGTCCATCTTCCATGATTTGCAAGAACATGTGTTGAACATCTGGATGTGCTTTTTCAATTTCATCAAGCAAAATTAGTGAATATGGATTACGACGCACTTTTTCAGTAAGCTGACCAGCTTCCTCATGTCCAACATAACCAGGAGGTGAACCGATAAGTTTAGAGACGGCATGTTTCTCCATGTATTCACTCATATCAAGTCGAATCATTGAATCTTTCGTACCGAACAGCTCTTTTGCAAGTGTTTTTGTAAGCTCAGTTTTACCAACACCTGTTGGTCCTACAAAGAGGAAAGAACCAATTGGACGGTGTTTTGCTTTCAGCCCAGCTCTTGAACGACGGATTGCTTTAGCAATTTTAGAAACAGCTTCTTTTTGGCCAATCACGTGGCTATTTAAGCTGTCAGCTAAGTTGTTCATTTTATTTGCTTCATTTTCTTGAAGTTTTCCAACTGGAATGCCTGTTTTCTTCTCTACAATTTCTTCAATGTGAGAAATCTCAATAGTAAGTGAATCGTTACTATCGCCTTTGAGAGAAGCATCTAGTTTTACTTCTTCATCACGAAGTTTAGCTGCAACTTCGTATTTTTCTTCCTTAAGCGCTGCTTCTTTTTCCTTTGCAATCTCAGCTAGACGAGCTTCAACTTCCTTATGATCTCGCACGCCAGCTTTTAAGTTCATTTTTGAACCAGCTTCATCAAGAAGGTCGATTGCTTTATCAGGTAAGAAGCGGTCCTGGATGTAACGATGTGAAAGAGATACACATGCTTTTAGCGCTTCATCTGTAAACGTTACTCCATGATATTGTTCATATTTTTCTTTGATACCTTGAAGAATAGCAAAGGCTTCCTCTTCAGAAGGTTCATGAACCATTACTGGTTGGAATCGACGCTCTAGTGCAGCATCTTTTTCAATGTTGCGATACTCTTTTAGCGTTGTTGCTCCGATAAGTTGAAGCTCGCCGCGAGCAAGAGCAGGTTTTAAGATGTTAGCAGCATCCATTGAACCTTCCGCAGAACCAGCGCCAACAAGTAAGTGGATTTCATCTACAAAGAGAATAATATTTTTACGAGACTGTAGTTCTGTAATTAGCGATTTAATGCGTTCTTCAAATTGACCTCGAATTCCTGTATTTGCAACAAGAGATGCCACATCAAGAAGAATAACTTCCTTATTCATTAGCTTGCTTGGTACATCACCATTTGCAATTTTTAAAGCAAGACCCTCAGCAATGGCTGTTTTACCAACACCAGGTTCTCCAATTAAAACAGGATTGTTTTTATTTCTTCTATTTAAAATCTCACTTACACGTTCTACTTCTTCGTCACGACCAATGACTGGATCAATAAGTCCAGCTTTCGCTGCATTTGTAACATTTCTTCCATATTGATCTAGGAAGCCTCCACCACCAGTTTGTGAAGATGATGGAGTGTTCTGTTGCTCAGGTTGTGAAGAAGATGATGCTAAATGTTTAAATAAGTCATCAATGTTCATAAATCCACCTCCAGATCCTGCAGGAGTCTTATGTTTTTGTTGTAGTTCTTGATAGCATGTATGACAAAGTTGATATTGATTACGTTCACCATTAATTTGAAGATTTAGCTGAATATTGGCTTTGTTGTGACCACAGTTTTGACATAACATCATATATCTGCCTCCTATATATCTGTCTCTATAAAACCAATAGTAATTTTAAAAGTTATATCAAAAATAGCGTGATAAAGTCAAAAATTTTGCTTTGACTTTGACTATCTTTGACCTTTGTAAGACTATTGTACACCTTTTAAATTTGTTTATCAAGAGTTTTTTGACTATCTTTGACCTTTGTGGTTCTTATCATACACTTTGCCTGTGAGGATAACAAGAAATTTGCTCTTCTTTTTTGAGAAATTGATATTGAATGATGAAGTTCAGTATAAATCTTCCCGTTTTTTTACGCAAGTAAACTGCTCTTAAAAACTGAAATAAAAGAAAATTTACAGAAGACAGTGAAAGACGTTATAATTTACTCTGTTGCACAAAAGCGTTGAAGTAGAAAAGGAGTCTCGTATTAGCATGAAAAAGAAATTATCATTTATAGAGGCACTCGGAATTATTGTTCTTATATTAGCCCTCATTTTTGTTTGTTTATTTATTTTTAAGGTTCCTCCTCATATTCCTATTCTAGGTAGTGTTATCTTTTTAGGCTTTTTTGGCTTTATAAAGGGTATAAAATGGAAAGAGCTTGAAAAAGGAATTATAGAGGGAATTTCATTAGGTATTAAACCCATTCTAATCCTTTCATTAGTTGGTGTATTAATCTCTGTATGGATGATGAGTGGTACAATTCCAACGATTCTTTATTTTGGATTTGACTTTTTGTCTCCACACTATTTCTTAGTGAGTAGTTTATTTATTACGGTTTTAATTTCTACTTTTACAGGAAGTACGTTTACAACAGTTAGTACTGTTGGAGTAGCACTTATGGGTGTTTCCTCTGTAATGGGCGTCGATCCTGCCCTTGCTGCTGGAGCTATTATTTCAGGAGCTGCATTTGGGGATAAAATGTCTCCTCTTTCAGACACAACCAATTTTGCAGCAGGGATTGTAGAAGTCGATATGTTCACACATATTCGTCATATGATGTGGACGACGGTGCCAAGTTTATTATTAAGCTCTGTTCTCTTTTTAGTCTTAGGGCTTCAAGGAAATGCTGCAGACAATCTTGATTACGAGCAAATTGCAGCTGTTAAAGAGGTTTTATCAAACGAATTTACGTTAAGCTTGTTAACATTAATTTCTCCCCTTATTGTTCTCTTCTTATCTATTAGAAGAAAAGATGTTGTTCCAACTCTCATTATTGGTATTTTAACAGCTTTTATCACAACTGTTCTTGTTCAACCTCAGTTTGCAATAGGAGAAGTATTGCTAGCATTGCAAGATGGTGTAAGCATTGATTCAGGTAATAAAATTGTAGACGGTATTGTAAATAGAGGCGGTCTTCAATCAATGATGAGCTCTGTGTCTCTCGTTATGATTGCTTTATCGCTTGGGGGATTGATGAAGACTGTTGGCGTTATTACAGCCTTCCTTGAAGGAATTATTTCATTCATAAAGCGGAGCGGAGACGTTATTTTTTCAACAGCTCTAGCTAGTATAGGTGTTAATCTTATTACAGGAGAACAATACTTATCAGTCTTACTTCCAGGTCAAACTTTCAAACCTTTATATAATAGGTACGGATTAGAAAATAAAAACTTAGCTCGTACATTAGAAGATGCAGGAACACTTGTAAATCCACTTATTCCGTGGGGAGTAAGTGGTGCCTTTATTTCACAGGTACTAGGCGTCTCTGTGCAAACGTATGTTCCGTGGTCTTTTTTTCTATTGTTCTGTCCATTATTTTCAATTATATTTGCTTATACAGGGATTGGAGTAGCTAAAAAATCTTCAAAAGAAAGAAATTAGAACTATATTAAATCCTTTTTCTTACTGAAAAGATTCATAAGAACCAATCTTTGTAAAAAAGTTTCACTTTATTACCAACTATAAATTCATCATTGTTAAGCACATACTATAAACACCATTTTGAGCATAGGAGAGAAGAACATGAAAAAAGCAATCCTACTACTTGTAGGAGTTGTCATCTGTAGCTTTTTGCTTTTTGTTGGAACAAGAGGAGAGGGAAGCAATGATATTCAACGTAAAATTCACGTTTCCTCTTCATATCAAAATAGCGTTGATACGTATGAACTAACATATCCTAGCGATGAGCTAAAAATAAAAGGATATTTGCTAAAGCCAAAAGGAACAGAAGGAAATTGGCCTATTCTTGTATATAATAGAGGCGGTCATGGCCATTATAGCCAAATTAATGAGGAAAGGTTAGCTTACCTCGCCTCATGGGCAAATAGAGGATATGTTGTAATTGCAAGTCAATATCGTGGCAACGGTGGAAGTGAAGGAACCGAAACGTACGGAGGACAAGATATTCATGATGTTATAAATCTTTTAAATTATGCTGAAGGTCTTCCATATACGGATGAAAATCACAAAGTTGCGCTTGGATATTCAAGAGGCGGTATGATGACGTATCTTTTAATGAAAAATAATATAAAGTTTGATGCAGTCGTTGTTAAATCAGGCATTACAGATATGTTTCAGTTTTATGATCAGCGCGGTCCTAAAATGAAAGAAGTATTAGATCAAATTGTTGGTCCACCACAAGAAAGCAAAGACGCTTATAGATCTCGCTCTGTTGTATATTGGCCTGACAAAGTGAATTCTCCACTGTTGCTTTTGCATGGAACAAATGACAAGCTTGTTCACTATACACAAGCAGAGAAGCTTGTGAAGAAGTTACAAGACAAGAGCAAGGAAGTGAAGCTTGTTATTTATCCAAATGGAGATCATCCATTAAGTCAATATGAAAAAGAAACAGATGCAGAGATTCAAAACTGGTTTCAAGCTCATCTAAAAAAATAAGCTACTTTTACAGTAGCTTATTTTTATTTTGTAGAAGAAAGAGTATCTTCCGGTAGCTCAAGAGGTCGCTTTTGACTTTGAAACCAGGCTTTGTATTGATTAATATCTTTTTCAATTTGTTTCATTGCAAAGCTGATGACAGCAAAATCATCTAAGACACCAATTAGAAATAAAAAATCTGGAACAAGGTCAATAGGAGACAGAACATAAAGAAGAGTGCCTGCTACAGTGAGCAATGTGCGTTTAGGGATATTAGGATAGTCTCCTTTAATCCAGTCTCTAAACATATTGATAAGCCATGTAAGCTCTTCTTTGCTTTGTTTGAAAGAACGTTTTTTAACTTTGCGAACAACTCCTGTTAAAAGAGACGCGCTACGCTTTTTATTTTTAACAAATGGAATAGCTTTTGACATATAGCGTGTTAACATTCTTTTGCCGATTCCCATAATTTCACCTTCTCTGTCGTAAGTAAATTGCATGTATGGATAAAAATCCTTTTCTTTACTATTTTACACTATGAGTTTCCTTCAAACCTTTTTTTGCAGGAAATCTTCCTTATTATATAAAAAGGAAGCGGATAAAATACGAGGAAAAGTGTAGTCTAATAAAGGAATGGATAGAGAAAGGAATGAGAATTTTGACAAAGTCAAAGCATGAACAAGAGCGTCAATGGAATGTCCGAAAGCAAACTCAACAGCCACATGGGAAAGTGAAAACGTTTGAAGAGCTTGCTTCAGAAACAAGTCCTTATCCAAACAAAAAGGAAAAACAATAGTATTGTAAAAAAGCTAACACATTTGTTAGCTTTTTTAATGGTATATAAATAAAAACCTGTCCTCAGTAAAAAAGATATGCTATAGTAGGATAGAAAAATATATTGAAAATCCATGCACTTGCATGGGAGAGGTTCGCAAACTCCCTCGATAAAAAACTAAGCAACACGATAGCTCCGCTTTTTGAACAGGGGGAAGCTATGGTCTTTTTTCGGTTGCTCTAGTTATATTTAGGTATTTTTTTTACAATGATAAGTGAAGCGAACTTTTTAAAAGTTCGCTTTTTTTGTGCATAAATTAAGTTTGTTAAGGAGTTGTTCGTGTTGAAAAATGAGAAAGCGGTTGTTGTATTTAGCGGTGGACAAGATAGCACAACATGCCTATTTTGGGCACTTGAAAACTTTGCAGAAGTTGAGACGGTGACGTTTCATTATGGACAAAGACACAATAAAGAAATAGAAGTTGCAGAAGAAATTGCAAAAGATCTTGGCGTAGAAAATACAGTGCTTGATATGTCTTTATTAAATCAGCTTGCTCCAAATGCTCTTACGCGATCTGATATTGAAATAGAGGAGAAGGAAGGAGAGCTTCCAACAACGTTTGTGGACGGCCGAAACTTGCTCTTCTTATCATTTGCTTCGATTATGGCAAAAGGGAAGGGTGCGCGCCATCTTGTAACAGGAGTTTGTGAAACAGACTTCTCGGGATACCCAGATTGCCGAGATATTTTTGTTAAATCATTAAATGTTACGCTTAACTTATCAATGGACCATAACTTTGTAATTCATACGCCACTAATGTGGATTGATAAAAAAGATACGTGGAAATTAGCTGATGAGCTTGGTGCTCTTGATTATATTCGCTATAACACGCTTACATGTTATAACGGCATCAAAGCTGATGGCTGTGGAGAGTGCCCAGCATGTAAACTAAGAAAAAATGGGCTTGATCAATACTTGGCTGAGAAAGAGGAGGAGAAAAATGCTACAGCAAATTTATCCGAGCGTCGCTCATGATTTTAGCTATGAACTAAACAAAGATATGCATTTTGCATCAGCTCACTTTGTTCCTCATGAAAGTGCAGGAGCATGTCAAAATATGCACGGTCACACGTACTTTGCTAACGTAACTATTGCAGGTGACGAACTTGATGAAACGGGATTTTTAGTGAATTTTCAAAGTTTGAAAAAACTTGTGGCAAAAGAGTTTGATCATACGTTGTTAAATGATCATGAAGCATTTGATGACCGTGATCCTAACTTCTTTCCGACAACAGAGGTTGTTGCACGTACAATTTACGAGCGCATTCAAAAGCATTTAGATACATTAGAAAACAAACCAGTTTGTTTGCAAGTCTTCTTGCGAGAAACGCCAACAAGTTATGTTGTGTATCGTCCGAAAAGAGGGAAGAAAAGTGAGTCATAAAATTCCTGTATTAGAAATATTTGGTCCAACCATTCAAGGGGAAGGAATGGTCGTTGGGCGTAAGACTATGTTTGTTCGTACAGCAGGTTGTGATTACTCCTGCGCTTGGTGCGATTCCTCTTTTACATGGGACGGTTCTGCAAAAGAAGATATTAAAATGATGGAGGCTTCAGAAATTTTACAGAAGTTGTTTGACATAGGTGGAGAGCACTTTAATCATGTAACAATCTCTGGAGGGAATCCAGCGCTCTTAAAACATTTAGATGAACTTATTGACCTTCTTTCGCAAAAAGGAATTGAAACAGGTCTTGAAACACAAGGAAGTCGCTATCAAGACTGGTTTTTGAAAATCAATGATCTAACAATCTCTCCAAAACCTCCAAGTTCTAAGATGAAACCAAACTTGGAAGTTCTTGATGAAGTGATGGAGCGACTTAAACAAGGAGAACGTCTCAACCATGTAAGTTTGAAAGTGGTTGTTTTTAATGATGAAGACTTTGAATTTGCAGAAGCTATTCACAGTCGCTATCCCGACGTTTCTTTTTATTTGCAGGTTGGAAACGATGATGTGACAACAGCAAATGATGAGGACTTACTGAACAATCTCCTCGTAAAGTATGAGTGGCTTATTGATAAAGCTGTGGAATCTAAAAAAATGAATCATGCCCGTGTTTTGCCTCAGCTTCATACTCTTGTATGGGGAAACAAGCGCGGCGTATAAAAGGAAAAAAATTTTTAATAAAAAATATGCACAGAACTATTCACAAAAATGAAAAACGCTGTTAGAATGACTAGCGTAGAAAGTGGGGAACGACAATTGACTGGTCGTAAAAATGAAGAACTTAAAGGCGTAACATTACTAGGAAATCAGGGAACAGAATATACTTTTCACTATTCTCCAGAAGTGCTGGAATCGTTTGATAACAAACATCCAAATCGCGATTATTTTGTAAAGTTTAACTGTCCTGAGTTTACAAGTCTTTGTCCTAAAACAAATCAACCAGATTTTGCTACAATTTATATTAGTTATATTCCAGATCAAAAGATGGTTGAAAGTAAATCATTAAAACTGTATTTATTTAGTTTTAGAAATCATGGGGATTTTCATGAAGACTGCATGAATATCATTATGAACGATTTAATCGAGCTTATGGATCCACGTTACATTGAAGTATGGGGGAAATTTACACCACGTGGTGGTATTTCAATTGACCCGTATGTAAACTATGGAAAACCAGGGACAAAATACGAACGTATTGCCGAACATCGTCTAATGAATCATGATCTTTATCCAGAGAAAATTGATAACCGTTAACGTATAAGTGACACTTTTCATAAGTGTCACTTAAGTATTCTCTAGGGAAAAATGGTATAAGAAGGTGAGAGCAGTGGAACAACGTTCAGCAGTGTTGCTTGGCGCTGAGGGTCTTATTGGAAAAGAGCTTTTGCACCTTTTATTAGACAACAAGCTGTATGAAAAAGTAACGGTATTTGTACAAAAAACATTACCTATTCAACATGAAAAACTTCGTCAAATCCGCACGAGTTTTGATGACTTAAAAGAGTATGAGAAGGAATTTGAAGTTGACCATGTTTTTTGCTGTATTGGATCAACGATGAAACAATCGGGGACAAAAGCACAGTTTTTAAAAGCGGATTATGAGTACCCTCTTGCTGCAGCAAAATGTGCAGAAAGTCAAAAGGCCCGAAGCTTTTTAGCAGTAACCTCAATAGGTGCTAATCTGCGCTCACCTTTTTTCTACATTAAAGTAAAAGGGCAGGCAGAGGAAGATATTTGTCAGCTTTATATTCGATCTACCCATTTTTTCCGTCCATCAGTTCTGATCGGAAAAAGAGAGCGGATAGGATTATATGAGAAAGCAATCTTTAGTTTAATGAGACTGTTCTCGTTTGCTTTTGTAGGAAAATATCGTAAATACAAACCAATTAAATGTGAAAATGTTGCAAAAGCAATGGTTGCAGCAGCATTAGTTGAACAAAATGGGGTTCATGTTCACGAAAGTGATGAAATTTTTAATGGTAATTGTAATGAAGTAGTGAACCAACAATCTGTACAACATATGTAAGCTAGAGCAAAAGCTCTAGCTTTTTTTCTTGCTTTTTGAAAAGGGCTTGGTTTATTATTGCGTTAAGGAAACTTTTTTTGCCACTGCCATATAATAGAGTAAAAAGGAGCGAAATACGGTGAATAAAGTTCAGAAATACGCTTATTTATTTTATAAAATCGGCATTTTAACAAAAGAGCAAAAGAAACAGGTTATAGATAAAAACAGTAAAAAAACGCGGTAGAGACTCTACCGCGTTTTTTTTATCTATAAGGTTTCTTCAATAATTTGATAGTTTTTATGGTTCACAACGGTTTTATGTTCTAAATCTAATTCTCGAAAGTTGCTCATGTACGTAAGATCAACGATAACAGAGTTTTCGTTTACTTTTTCTACAATTCCTTTCAATCCATCCTTAAATTGAATAACGTTTCCAATCTCCGCAATCTTCATGCTCTCTCCCCTTTACAAAAGCGTTTTAATAACATTAACGATTACTGGTTAAAAAAAGTTTCATTTTTTTGAAAATTACTTTTTTAAATATTTTGCCTTAAAAAACAAATTCCGTAAAGACATTTCTATAAAAATAGCACATTTGAACTGACATTGTGAGTAATTTGGGGTATAGTTTGGGTTAAGATAAAAAAGGGAAAGAAGCCCTATTTAAGTTGAAACTTTATCTCTGTTTTAAACGTATTATGATGAAAGCTAACGTTTTTAAAAGTAAGGAGAGAGCGGATGGAAAATAGAGAAACACTTCAAGAGATGTTAAAAGAAATTGAAAAATGGGAAAAAGATCAAAAGGGCTTATGGTTTTGGGAACGTTTCAGCCGTATTCCTTTTAAAATTATAGATAAATTAACGCCTGCTTTTATTCAAAAGAAAATTGGTTCTTTACTAGATGAGCTAGGAAGCTTTGTTCAAAGTGGAGGAAAGTATTTAACAAGTGAAAAAGGCGTACTAAAACGTTTGCGTGAGCAAAATAATGGAATTAATCCAGAAACAATAGAAGACATAGACAAAGTTCCTGTAGCTGTAATGAATGCTGTAAGTGAAAGCATTCAAAAAAACAGAGGGAATATGGCAACAGTGCAAGGAGCAACAACAGGTTTTGGGGGAGTATTTACCCTTGCTGTTGATATTCCTGCCTTGCTTGGGCTGTCACTTAAAACACTTCAAGATATAGCCGTCTGCTATGGCTATGATCCAAATGATAAAAAAGAGCGGGCTTTTATCGTAAAATGCCTGCAATTTTCTTCTGCTGACGTTGTTGGAAAAAAAGCTATTCTAGAGGATTTAGCTCTTTACCGTAACGGAGAATATGAATATGCTGCAATGGCTTCACAGCTGCAAGGATGGCGTGAGGTAGTCTACACATACAGAGATAACTTTGGATGGAAGAAACTTTTTCAACTTGTCCCTATTGCAGGTGTTTTTTTTGGAGCATTTATTAATAAGTCAATGATGCAGGACGTTGCAGAAGCTGGTATAATGCTATATCAGAAGCGCCGTATTTTAGAGCGTATGAATAAGAAAGATGAGCTAGAAGTATAAAAGAGGTGTTTTTAGTGGATAGAGAAGAAGCAAATGAGCAGCTTGATGCATTGAAAAAGGGAGAGATAGATGAACTTGTAGTTGAAAAAGAACATTTTCTCTTATTTCAACCTCTTCTTGTTCAAAGGGAAGACTTTAAACATTTTAGAGGAATTGCAAAGCACGGTGGTAAAATTGTTTATCACTATTTAGAAGCTCCACGCAGCTAGCACTGAAAAACTTTTCAGTGCCTTTTCTTATGCTAGACTTCTTAAGATATGAACGGAGGGAAGAGTGTGAAAAATAAAACTCCATTTTATTTTGCAGACTACGTATGGAGAAACGAAAAAGGTCACATTACGTATGGCATGCTAATAACGAAGCGTCCTGAAGATAAAGGTCTTAAACGTCTTCATGAAATTTTGCAAGATGCTTTTATTCATCATAAAAAAGTAGCTATTAAGACAGTTTATGATAACAGAGAACAATCGCTTGATGGATATGTTATTCATCTTTCAAAAGAAGAAGATATATTTACATTTATGGATATAAACGGCTCTAAAATTGTCATTGATTTCTATGATGTTGTAGACATTTGTCTCCAAGATTAAAAAAATATATTGCATAAAGTCCCAGTTTTATTACAAATGAAACTGGGACTTTTTATTGTGCTTAAAGCTTTCTCGGTTTCTTTTGTAATAGTTTTTAAAGATTATGCAATAAACTTAATCTATTTTTTCAATGCATTGTAGAAAAAGCTGTGATAGATTTAGGAACATAGTTTTCTACAGGAGGGGCATCATGAAGAAAAAAAATATGAAAAAGTGGGCTGTTGTATCAGCAGCAATTGCATTCTTATTCGTTGGAAAAGGAACAGCTTCTGCTGCAACAAACCATGAAGTTCAAAAAGGGGATACCCTTTGGAAGCTTGGAGAAGATTATCATATTTCAATTGATGATATTAAAAAAGCAAATGATCGTCGAAACGACATTATTTATATTGGTGAGTCACTATTTATTCCAACAAATGATGATGACTTATATAAAATTAAAAAAGGCGATACATTATCTAGTATTGCAAAAAGCTATGGAGTTTCCATTGAAGAGTTGCAACAGGCAAACAACCTAACAGGAAACCTTATTTATGCGCAAGCAATGCTTACAATTCCAAATAAAGAAACGGCACAGCCTGCTCAAACAAAAGAAGTTAAAGCAGCAGAAACAAACGTAGCTACACAGCCAAATACAGCTGAACAAGCAAGTGCATTACCAGAAAATCAAGGACAAGCTGTTTCGCCAGAAGAACGTGATCTTTTAGAGCGCGTTGTTGAGGCTGAAGCAAAAGGAGAGCCTTATGAAGGAAAAGTAGCAGTAGCAAACGTTGTACTAAACCGAGTTGCTTCAAGCGAGTTTCCGAATACAATTACAGAGGTTATTAATCAAAAGATTCCAGGGGGAAGCTATGCCTTCACACCTGTTCAAAACGGTTCAATTAACAATCCAGCTTCAGAAGAATCAAAGAAAGCCGTGAACGAAGCTATTACAAATCGTGCTCAAAAAGAAACGCTGTTTTTCTACAACCCAGACATTGCAACAAGTGATTGGATCAAATCTCGTCCTGTTGTAGCGCGTATTGGTGATCATGTATTTATGAAATAATGATAAGTATTCTAAAGATAAAAAAGCAGGCAAAAGCCTGCTTTTTAATTTTGGATAAAGATATCCTTATCTTCACTTCCATTGCTACCTGTCAAAACAAGGCCAATATCTGTTTCACTATTATGATTTTGGACAATTGTAAAAGGTACATTCTCTTGATTGGCTATTTTAATATATTTAGATAGGTGAGGATAGCTAATTTCTCCATTTAAATAAAGATGTCCATTTCGCACATTTTTAATGTTTGCCACAACTTGTTCATAAGGAGATGTTTTCATAACCTGTCCTTTTTTCAAAGCAACTTCAATTCTTTCTCTTAGTGCTGTTAAATAATAGCGTCGTTCTTCAGATTTTGTTTCTTTTACTCCGTACATTCCACGATCTAAATACTCTTCAATATTTTCTTTAGCCAAACCTTTCATCTCCCATTTCATCAACTTACTTATTAGTGTAACCGAATTTCATTCAATTATAAAACAGGTACACGCTCGTTTTGCTGAATATGATGAAGTAGGGCTTGAATACTGTCTGCTACTTCCTGTTGAGTAAGCGATGGAAAAAGAACATGCACTCTTTTATCCTGGGCAATGAAAGAAGCGAGCTTTTCTACCGTTTCTATATTTTCTCCATATGGAAGTTTAATTTGGCGATAAAAAGGAAGAATACGATCTATTTCGTCCCAATTTTCTTCAAGAGCCAGCTGAATGAAAATCCCATAAGCCGCTTTTTCACCAAGTAACAGGGGTGAAGAAGAGTTAAGGGAAATACTATTTTGAAAAAGCGTCGCTGTTTCGTGTTGAGAATTAAAACTTGAAGCTATCCCCCCGCCCATTATAATAATTTCAATTGTTTTAAGAAGAGATGTGCTGAGTTTTACAGTGGCTAGATCAATAAGTGCCTGTTTACCGTGTGCAAGAAGTAATGTATGACTATTATGAGCGATTTGATGAGCGAGCTCCATTGCATACGTTTTGTTTTCTTCTTTAGCCATTAGAGCGTCTAATTCATACCACTTTGCAAGCGTATTGCTAATACCAGAGCGTAAATAGGCTACAGGAGAGTGAAGAATGATTCTTGGTTCAATCAAAACCATAAGCGTTTGTTTTGGATGAGAAAGAGCGCTATGAAACTGCCCGTCCTTGTACATAAGACTTTTTGGCGTCCAAGCCGAACATGTAGAAGCAAGCGTTGGTATGAGAATTACTTCACAATCAACCACATTCGCAACAGCCTTTCCAAGATCCAATACGTTGCCGCCTCCAAGTGAAATAATAACGTCTGCCCTAAACTCTTCTGCTTTACTAGCAAGGCGATCTCGTTCTTTTAGGCTGCATTTCTCTTCATAAGATACAAAAAGTGATTGAATGTAATGAAATTGAGGCAAGAAGGGTTGTGCAGCTTCAAGGCTTTTCTTGCCATGAATCCACAAAGCTTTTTTATAATTTAATGTACTAAGCCTTTCCTCAAGTGAAGACAGCACATCCTTTTGACACTCATAGTAATTAGGGCCACTGCGAACTTCCAGATTTTTTTGCATATATAATCCTCCTTCTCAAAGCCAAAAAATTATTTCATCTTTGTTGATAAGAATAGCACCATATAGAATAGAACATTTTAAATGATGATAAAGCTTACCATATTCAATGTCAATAATGGTTTTTAATATTTTAAAACATTCTCACATTTTTACAACACGATAGTACTCAAACATTATGAGGGGGAGAAAGAAGTTATGCTAAAAAAATGTCTTTTTTCACTAATTTTATTTACATCTTTTCTAGGATGTAAAGACACTTATGGAACTGAAAAAGACAGCATTGTTATTTTACATACGAATGATATGCACGGACATATAGTAGAAAGAGCAAATGGTGAGCTCGGCTATGCGAAGATGGCTTATCTAATTAAAACAATGCGTGATTCTTATCCATCTCTTTTACTAGTTGATACAGGAGACGTTTTGCATGGGACGAACTTTGTTTCTTTCTTTAAAGGTGAATCTGCTGTTATGATCATGAACAAGCTAAAATATGATGCAATGACGCCTGGAAATCATGATTTTAATTATGGGATGCATCTGAGCAAGTTAGAAACCATGATGAACTTCCCTATCTTAAATGCTAATATCACAAAAAAAGGAGAACCTATTTTTAAACCATATATGATTAAGTCTGTAAAAAACAAAAAGATTGCTTTTATTGGAGTGACATCAACTGAAACAAAGACAGCTACAAATTTTAGTAATACAAAAGGATTAGCTTTTAAAGATGAGAGAAAAACTGTACAACGTATAGTAAATGATGTGAGAAAAAAGGCAGATGCTGTTGTCCTCCTTTCTCATAGTGGTATTACAAAGGATCGAGAGATAGGGGATTATGTAAAAGGTATTGATCTTATTATTGGAGGACATAGTCATACTTGCCTTGAAGACCTTGAAAAAAGACAGTATGCTGCAATTGCGCAAGCATGTGAACATGGAAAAGCGTTAGGGAAAGTCGAGTTGATTTTTAATGGAAAAACTCTTTCGTCTATACATGGGGAACTTTTAAAAAAGAAACATTGGGTTGAAAAAGATGAGGGGATAAATACTCTTATATCAATGTACAACAAGAAAGTAGAAAAGCATTTTAATAAGAAAGTGGGGTACTCTTCTTCAGCTTTTAAAGGAGAACGAAAAACGCTGCGTACAAGAGGAACGCCACTTGGTTATTATTTAGCTGATATTTTAAAGCAGAGCACAGGTGCAGATATCGGTTTCATTAATGGGGGAGCGATTAGAGATGGGTGGCCTCAAGGTGTGCTGACGCGAGGAGATATTTATAACGTTATCCCATTTGAAGATAGAATGGTTACGTTTCAAGCAGAAGGGGCTGATATAAAGAAGGCCCTTGAGAACGGTGTGTCACGCTATCCTAAAGAGCATGGTGGTTTTCTTCATGCATCAGGATTATCCTTCACTTTTAAGCCAGAGTATCCAAAAGGAAAAAGAGTGAGGAATGTGAAAGTTGGAGGTATTCCACTTCAAGAAAAAGAAAGCTATCTTATTTCAACAACCTCATTTCTTGCCAACGGAGGAGATGGCATTTTTACACGGACGAAAAAAATTCACGATAAAGGCGCTCTCCAAGAGGAAATTATTGATTACTTATCAAGTCAAGTAAGAAGTAGAAATAAATAAAAAAACACAGTGAGACGTCTCACTATGTTTTTTTATTTATTGAGCCGTATATCCGCCATCAAGCAGAACAGCTTGCCCTGTTACTCCTTTTGCTTTTTCACTTGTTAAAAAGAGAGCATAGTCTGCAATTTCTTCTACAGAGAGCAATCGTTTCTGTGGAACGAGTGGGTAAATAACTTGTTCAAGTACTTGTTCAAGTGCAACATTACGCGTGGAGGCGAGATCTTTAAGCTGATTACGCACGAGTGGAGTATCAACATATCCAGGGCAGAGAGCATTTACCGTCACCCCATGTTCAGCTCCTTCGAGTGCAGCTACTTTTGTAAGACCAATAACTCCATGTTTTGCACTATTGTAAGCAGATTTCCCAGAAAATCCGATAACGCCATTAATAGAAGCCATATTAATGATACGGCCGTTTTTTTGTTTTTTAATAATAGGCAACGCATGTTTAATAGCTATAAATGGTGCCGTTAGCATAATTTTAATAAGAAGTTCAAACCGCTCTGTTGGAAAATCTTCAAGAGGAGAAACATATTGCATACCTGCATTATTAATAAGCACGTCAAGGGATCCAAAATGTCTAACTGTTTCATTTATTGTGTTTTGAATGTCTGTTTCTTTTGTAACATCACACTTTAATCCAATTGCTTCTAATCCTTTTTCTTGTAAGGAAGCAGCTGCATTTTTGACTCCGTCTTCGTTAATATCTGTTAATGCTACTTTACTTCCGTTTTTTGCGAAATGTTCAGCCATCTGAAAGCCAATTCCCTGTGCTGCTCCTGTAATATAAACAACTTTATTTTCTACCATTGTTATGCCCCCCTATATTTTTGGTAGCGCTATCATTTTATATTTCTGCGCATAGTGCAAAGCATTTAAAACTATTTCCTTAAACCCATTATAGTTTTATTTTACCAGAAAATTCTTAAAATAAAAGCGTATGCTCTCTGCTTTTGTTCAATAACTTCTAAAGAAAAATCCCTTCGCTTAGGGTAAATGCCTACGCAAATATGTACATTTGTCATATGTTGAAGTGTAATCAGTTTTTTAAGGGAGGAAATAATGATGTATCATCACATTTCACCACATGATGTTCGTCGTCCATATGGCCGCCGACCATTTGGCCGTCCTTTTGGTTATGGATTTGGCTATGGATTTGGAGTCCCTTTTATTGGAGGAGTACTTGGGGGAGTTTTAGGAAGCACACTTATAGGTCGTCCATACTATTACCCGCCATATCCTTATCCGTATTATCCATATTACTAAGATGAAAAGCAGCTTTTGAAAGCTGCTTTTTATTTTTAATACATTTATAAAAGGTATTTATAAATGTATGTGGAAAAAAGATACATATCGTAAGTTTCGAAAAGATCGGGATTTAGAAAGGGGAGGGCTTGGAAGTGAAAAAGTATCTAATCTTTATCTATAGCATAATGTTAGCTTGTGGCGCAGTATGGTCTACTTTTTTGACTTTTAATCTTCAAATTATTGAATATGCCATTCCTTTCAGTTTACTTTCTTTTGGAGCCGTTTTGCTTTGTACCACAAGTTTTCTTTATCTCGGGGCAGAAAATGAAAATACTATTTATAGGGAGGGAGAAAAATGAGGGTGCTTGTTTCTTTATCAAACAGGCTTATGCAGAGATACTTACCAGATTCTTTAATTTTTGTTTTTCTACTTACTTTTCTTGTCTTTGGATGTGCTATTATTTTCACTCCAACAACAGCTACGCAACTTTTTAATTATTGGGGTGAAGGATTTTGGGGACTTTTGTCGTTTACAATGCAAATGGTTCTTGTTTTATTGACAGGACATGTACTAGCAAGCAGTCACCTTTTTAAAGTTTGGTTAGGCGCTCTTGCAAGTATTCCAAAAACTCCTGGTAAAGCTATCATTTTAGTTACGTTTATATCAATGCTTGCAAGTTTTATTAACTGGGGATTTGGGCTTGTTATTGGCGCTCTGTTTGCCAAAGAAGTTGCTAAAAAGATAGAAAATGTTGATTATCGTCTTCTTATTGCAAGTGCCTATAGTGGATTTGTGATTTGGCATGGAGGGTTATCTGGATCCATTCCTTTAACAATTTCAACCCCAGGTCATTTTTCAGAAGAATTAATAGGGATCGTTTCAACAAGTGATACCATTTTTTCTACGTATAATTTAGCTATCGTCATTGCATTATTTATAATCATTCCTGCTACAAATCGCTTCCTAATGCCTTCTCGAAAAGACACTATTACAATTGATCCAAAACTTTTAGAAGAACGAGCTTCTTTTGAAGCGGCTTCAATCGAAGAACAGACATCAGCAACTAAGCTTGAAAATAGCCGATTCATCTCTTTAATAATAGGTGGGACAGGACTTGTTTTTTTAGGAATATATGTAGGTGAAAATGGTCTTGAACTTAATTTAGATATTGTGAATTTTCTCTTTCTCTTTCTTGGTATCCTTTTTCATGGAACACCAAAAAAGTTTTTGAATGCGGTTACAGAGGCTGTGAAAGGAACCGGCGGAATTATTGTTCAATTTCCTTTTTATGCAGGATTAATGGGAGTTATGCAGTCATCTGGGTTAGCGACAGCTGTTTCAGAAGCATTTGTGTCGATTTCAACTGAATCTACTTTTTTTGTTTTAACATTCTGGAGTGCCGGGCTTGTGAATTTGTTTATTCCATCAGGTGGAGGGCAATGGGCCATACAAGCTCCAATTATGCTAGAAGCAGCCGAAAACTTGGGTGTCTCACTTCCGAAGACAGCGATGTCTGTTGCTTGGGGAGATGCGTGGACAAATATGATCCAACCATTTTGGGCTCTTCCTGCCTTAGCTATCGCTGGTTTGAAGGCAAGAGATATTATGGGATTTTGCGTATTTATTCTTCTTGTAAGTGGAGCAGTCATTTCACTTGGGCTTTTCTTCTTATAGGTATTAATTGGTATGTTTTAAGAAAAATAGGAATAATATAAAATAGTAAAAGGATATCAATCAATACTGTGGAATATGAACAATAGCAGAGCAGTTCAAAGTTGGAAGGAGTGAAGCACTGTGGAAGAAAGAGTAAAATTAATTCGTATACGAGAGCTTGCATACGAGATTTTACACTGCCGTTTACAAGATCAAACTGCTTATCGTCAGCAAGATTTGCAGGAAGTAGTAGAACTTCTCGCAAGAGTTGTTGTTGATTTGACGAACACGCAGTTAAGGGAAGATGCAGATCCGCCAACATCTTTAAAAGCAACTGTTTCGAAAACACGAATGGCTTATAATACAATGATGGTAAAGCAAAGGGATGTAAAAGTACAGTAAAAAAAGACGTGTTCAAAACACGTCTTTTTTGCTTATTTTACGCTTGTTTTTGCATTATAGTCTAAGATGTATTGAGCAACATCTTTTACAGAAGAAACGACATGAGTAGTGAGTTTTTGAACCTCAGGTTCTCCGCCTTTCATCGCAAAACTATGCGGAGTGATGTTAAACATCGGAATATCATTAAAAGAGTCACCAACACAGGCAATTTCTTCTTCTTTTAAATTTAAGTGAGAGAGAAGAATGCGTAATGAATGTCCTTTACTAATGTTCTTAGGCATAATATCTAAACATCCTGGAGCTGAGACGTAGCAATCAACTTCATTGGAAAACTGCTCAATGATGGCTTTTTCAATAGCAAAAATCTCGTCAGGAAAGCTAATGACAGAAATTTTAGAAGGGAAAAGTGATTGACCAAACTCACGGCTCATGTTCGGTTCTTTCTCAATAGGGAAGAAGAGAAATTTTTGAATCTCCGCTAGCGCTTCATGATCTTGTTCAACAAAATTTGTATGATTTGAGCAAACGAGCGTAATTGTTTCAGGATTTTTAACTGTATTATAAACGTTCCTCGCAATTTCTTCGGAAAATACTTTTTCATAAAGTGTTTCACGCTCGCGTGTTATAACATAGGCTCCATTTTGACTTATTTGATGAAAATCACCTTGAAGCATAAGAGCCACCTTAGCCATTTCATTATCCATTCGACCAGACGCAAGGCAAATATCAACTCCGCTTTCTTTTAAGTCCTTAATTGCCTTTAAATCAGCAGGCGTTACTTTTTTCTCGGCGCTTAATAGTGTTCCATCTAAATCACTTACAAGTAGCTTAATCAATCTATTGTGTCTCTCCTTTTCCAACCAATAGGTTTTGTTGTCTATATTGTAGCAATGTTTATTTTAGGATGCACATAAAAAGAGCTAAGCAATTATGCTTAGCTCTTTTTATTATAATACGTTAAAGTAGCGTGCTTGTGGATGAGAGAAAACGAGCGCTGTTACAGATGCTTCAGGCTCCATCATAAATCCGTCTGTCAATTGAATTCCAATCTCTTCTGGTTGTAGCAATTTAAAAAGCTTTTCTTGATCTTCTAGATTTGGACATGCAGGATAGCCAAATGAAAAGCGTTGACCTTGGTATTTAGCTGTGAAACGTTCCTGCATTGTAAAGTCAGGAGAATCTGGGAAGCCCCATTGATCACGAATTTGTTGGTGCATACGTTCTGCAAGGCCCTCAGCTGTTTCAAGAGCAAGAGCTTGAAGGGCGTGGCTTTTTAAGAAATCTCCGTTATCTTTAAACGTTTTTGAAAGCTCTCTTACACCTTTCCCAGCCGTTACAGCAAACATGCATACATAATCCATAATGCCAGATTCTTTTGGTTTTAAGTAATCTGCTAAACAAAGGAACGGTTCTTTTTGCTGACGAGGAAACGTAAAACGCTCAATCTCTGTTTTTTCATCAGAATCATAAATAACAACATCATCTCCATCAGCTTGAGCAGGAAAGAATTGATATGTGGCAGATGGTTTAATAAGGTTTTCTTGTTTAGAAAGAGTCATTAAATCATCGATCATTTCTTTCATTCCAACTACTTTTTCATCTTTTTCAGCAAGAAGGCGAGAAATTTTTCCCTTTACTCCAAGGTGATGACCGAGGAGCATTTGCAAGTTAATATACGGCTCGACCATTGCAAGGCTGTAGTTTTTAATAACATGCTTTTTTAAATCATTTGGTATATAAACAGGAGCATCTGTTGAGACATTTGAACGTTTTGGAACAACGATTTCTGTCTTAACAGCTGTAGCAGGTTTTTCTAAAACAGCAACAGAACTCTCTTTTTGTCTACGCTCTTCAATCATTTCACCCATTTTTTCCTCATCGCGCAGTGAATTTGCAAGAGACAATCCTTCCATTGCATCTTTTGCATATAACACAAGCCCGTTATATTCCGCAGAAATCTTTTGATCCGTAAATCGACGAGAAAGGGCAGCTCCTCCAACTAAAATCGGAACCGAAATTTTAGCTTGGGTCAAGTCTTGAGCTGTGATCACCATTTGTTGAGCCGATTTTACAAGAAGTCCTGATAATCCAACGATATCTGGCTTTTCATCGTTGATTGCCTTAATTAAGTCTTGCGGAGTGACTTTAATACCTAGGTCTACTACGCGAAAACCGTTATTGCTTAAAATAATATCCACTAAGTTTTTTCCGATATCGTGCACATCACCTTTTACAGTAGCTAAGATGACTTTTCCTTTTCCTGTATCATCTTCTTTCTTTTCCATATATGGCTCAAGATGAGCAACAGAAGCTTTCATAACTTCTGCACTTTGCAGAACTTCTGCTACAATAAGCTGATTTAAATTGAAAAGACGTCCAACTTCGCTCATGCCGTCCATAAGTGGTCCATTAATAATATCGAGCGGATCATCAAACTTTTGTAAAGCTTGATCAAGATCTGGAATTAGTCCTTCTTTTGTTCCTTCAATAACGTAACTTGCAAGGCGCTCTTCAAGCGTTAATGTACTAGCATCAACTTTTTTCTCTTTTTTCTTGCCGCGGTAAAATTCAGTAAACGTTTGAAGGGTTTCGTCATTTGTTTTGAAAAGAAGATCATCTGCTAACTTGATTTCCTCTTCTGGGATAGAGGCGAAGCGCTCTAGTTTTTCTGTATTTACAATTGCATAGTCAAGTCCTGCCTGTGTGCAATGATAGAGAAAGACAGCATTTAGAATTTCACGTCCAACAGGCGGTAAACCAAACGAAACGTTACTAACACCAAGCATTGTAAGACAGCGTGGAAAATGCTGCTTAATGAGTCGAATTCCTTCTACTGTTGCTTCTGCTGAACCAATATATTGTTCATCACCTGTTCCAACAGGGAAGACGAGTGGATCAAAAATAATATCATCAGGTTTAATGCCATACTTTGTTGTGAGTAACTCGTAAGATCGCTTAGCAATTTCAAGCTTGCGCTGTGCTGTTACGCCCATTCCAACTTCATCAATTGTCCCGACAACAATTGCTCCTCCATATTTATGAAGAAGGGGGGTGATTGCTTCAAAGCGTTCTTCCCCATCCTCTAAATTGATGGAGTTAATAATTGCTTTACCTTGAGAATATTTTAGCGCACGTTCAATGACTGCTTCATCTGTTGAGTCAATCACAAGAGGGACTTTTACTTTTTTCACAACTTCTTGAATAAAAGTTTCCATGTCTTCCATTTCATCACGATCAGGATCTGCCAAGCAAATGTCAATGACATGAGCGCCATTTTTAACTTGAGCACGAGCAACTTCAGAAGCTTCTTCAAATTTTCCTTCAGCAATAAGGCGTTTGAATTTGCGAGAGCCAATTACGTTTGTTCGTTCCCCAACAAAAAGAGGTCTCATCGTGTCTTCGTACACAAAAGATTCAATTCCTGACACAGCATGAGCGTGGTCTTTTTCAGGGAGAGGACGAGGAGGCATCTGTTCAACAGTTTCCCGAAGAGCTTTAATATGAGCAGGAGTTGTTCCACAGCATCCTCCAACAAGGTTTAACCAACCTTTTTCAGCAAAACCACCGATTTTTTTAGCTAAAAGTTCAGGAGATTCATGATATTGTCCTTCTTCATCAGGAAGTCCTGCATTTGGATAACAGCTTACTGCGGTTGTAGCAAGCCCTGATAGAGAGCGAATATGATCTGTCATAAACTCAGGACCTGTTGCACAGTTTAATCCAACAGAAATAGGTTTCATATGCTCAAGCGAAAGGTAGAAAGATTCAATATCTTGCCCAGCAAGCGTTGTGCCCATTGGTTCAATCGTACCTGATACCATAAGTGGCACTTCTTTATTAAAATGTTCAAAAGCTTTCTGAATGCCGAGGAACCCTGCTTTTACATTCAGCATATCTTGACATGTTTCAAGTAAAAGTAGGTCAACGCCACCTGTTAGAAGACCTTTCGCTTGTTCAAAATAATCTTCAATAAGAGCATCAAACGTTGTTCCGCCTGTTACAGAAAGGGTTTTTGTTGTAGGCCCCATTGCACCTGCAACATAGCGGGGCCAGTCAGGGGATGAATATTTATCACAAGCAGCGCGCGCAAGTTTTGCTGAAGCAACATTAAGCTCAAAAGCAAGCGAGCCAAGATCATATTCATCTAGAACAAGGGCTGTTCCCCCAAACGTATTTGTTTCAATAATGTCTGCTCCAGCTTCTAAATATTGCTCATGAATAGATTGAATGAGTTCTGGTTTTGTTTTAGATAAATACTCATTACATCCTTCATATTCTTCGCCACCAAAATCATCTGCTGTTAAGTTGGCATTTTGAATCATTGTTCCCATTGCGCCATCAACAATTAGAATGCGTTTCTGTAATTGTTCTGTGATGTTCGTGAAAGCCATTTAAATCTTCCTTTCTATTGAAACAAGTTCTTTTGCTTTAATATAGTTAGCGAGCTCAACTGTCATCTCATAGCGCATAAACGGAGTAATTAAATACAAGCCGTTAAAAAGCTCATATGCTCTATCAATGAGCTCTTTTGCAAGTAGAATTCCTTCTTTAGCACTTTGTTCTTTATCGTGTTCAATTTTCTCCATACGAGTTAGAATATTTTCTGATAGTTTAATGCCAGGCACTTCATGATGTAAGAAGCGAGCATTTTTAGCACCTGTAAGCGGCATAATACCGATATAGATAGGAGCTTTTAAATTTTTAGTTGCTTCATAGACATCTTCAAGCTGCTCGATTGAATAAATAGGCTGAGAGATAAAGTAATCTGCTCCACAATCAACTTTTTTCTCAAGGCGTTGCACGGCTCTGTCAAGGTGGCGGACATTAGGATTGAAAGCTCCTGCAATTGAAAAGTTTGTTTTTTGGCCAAGAGGCTTACCTGAAAATGAAACTCCCTCATTGAACTGTTTAATAAGGCGAATCAAGTCAAAAGAAGAGAGATCATATACTGATGTAGCACCAGGGAAATCCCCAATCTTTGATGGATCGCCTGTTAGAGCGAGAACCTGATTGAATCCTAGTGTATGCATGCCCATTAAGTGTGACTGAAGACCAATCAAGTTATGGTCTCGACACGTTAAATGAATAAGCGGGCGCGTTTTTAACTGATCTTTTAAAAGTGAAGCCATCGCTAGGTTACTAATACGTGGACTTGCTAGAGAGTTATCTGCAAGTGTTAATGCATCAATTCCAGCTGCTTGAAGAGCATGAGCTCCCTTTAGAAACTTATCAACTCCAAGTTTTTTAGGTGGATCAAGTTCAACAATAATGGAGTGATTTTCTTGTACAATTTCATGAAGATGGGGTTGTGCCTGAATCTCTTGACTAAGAATCTCAATTGGTGGAGTTTCCTTTACCGTTTTTTCTGTAATTGGTACAGCATTTGTGAGCGCTTTTGCCATTGCTTCAATATGCGAAGGCGTTGTTCCACAGCATCCTCCAAGTAATCGAACTCCTTGGTCTTTAAACGCAAGCGCTGTTTTGTAGAAATAGTCTGGGTCTGTTTCATAAATAAGACGACCATCAACATATTGAGGTAAACTAGCATTTGGATATGCTGATAGAAAACTTTTATCTAAAAGAGGAACTTCCTCTAAAATTTCAAGCATATGATAAGGACCTTGACGACAGTTTGTACCTACAACATCTGCTCCAAGTTCTTCTAATATTTTTAAAGCTTTCACAATAGGGGTTCCGTCTTGAAGAACTCCTTTTTCATGGAGAGAGACATTTGTCACAATAGGTTTATCTGTCTCACGGCGCGCGATTTCTAAAACGGTCTTCAGCTCTTCCAAGTCATAAAATGTTTCAAAAAGAAGTCCGTCAACATCCTCAGACAAAAGCCAAAAAAGCTGTTCTCTAAAGCTTCTTTTAATTTCTTCAAGAGAAATAATACTTTTTTGGAACGATCGAATTCCGCCAATTGTACCTAGAACGTAGCCAGAATCTCCAACTGCTTTTTTAGCAAGACGAACTCCTTCAACGTTGATGTCCTTTACTTTTTCTTCCGCTCCATATCTTTTAAGCTTCGGGAAATTTGCTCCATATGTATTTGTTTGAATAACAGAAGCACCTGCTTTTTGATATGCTTTATGAATATTAAAAATATCTTCCGGCTTTGTAATGTTTAGTTCTTCAAAACAGTTATCAATTCCGTGAGCGTGAAGCAGTGTTCCCATTGCCCCATCCCCAATTAGAATTTTTGACTGTAAATCCTCAAGTAAACCCATTTTCATCTCCCCCTTTTAGTGAACATCACTTTCCTAATAAAAAAAGCCTTCTTTATGAAAAGAAGACTTGTAGTTGTCTTCTTATCTTCTAAGCAAATATGCTTACTGGATTTAGCACCTTGTTACAAACGTAACTGGTTGCTGAAGTTTCATAGGGCCAGTCCCTCCACTTCTCGTGATAAGAAATATTTATATACGTATGAATTTGGATAGTTTTTAAATATACTAATAATAAATTTTACTTTTCTTTGGAAAGTGTATCTGATTTTTGAAATTATACAATAATTTCTGAACATTTTAAACCCTTTTTTAAAAATTATCTTTTTTTAAGGAGAAACATACTCTAAAAAAGCTGAAGGGAGAAATTTGGATATTAAACTTTATTTTAGGAAGAATGTTCGGATTTAAAAGGGGAAAAATTAGAAAGTACGAGAAAAGAAGCAAAAAGTTATGACTTTTGTGAGAACCTCTGCTATAATAAAGTCAAATTTCATAGTTATCCTTCGGGGTCAGGTGAAAATCCTAACCGGCGGTGGTGAATAATAATTATATTCTAAGCCCGCGACCCGCATGTCTTTACTGATATGCGGTTGATCAAGTTTGAATCTTGAGCCGACAGTTAAAGTCTGGATGGGAGAAGGATCAGGTGCGACACTATCAGTTTGTGTTTTTTAAGCGTGCATAACGTTTTTTAAGCATACATATGATAGCTTGTTTTCGCTTATTTTCATTTTGTCAATATACTGATTCAGCATCTCTACCCCTTTAGGACCCAATCCTAAAGGGGTTTTTACGTATAAAGGGGTTCGTAATGGAGGGGGAAAAGTGAACGATCAAGCATATATGAAACTTGCTATACAAATGGCAAGTGCGACAATAGGACAAACTAAACCGAATCCAGCAGTTGGAGCTGTTGTTGTAAAAGATGGAGCAATCGTTGGAATGGGTGCACATTTAAAAGCAGGTGAACCACATGCTGAAGTTCATGCTTTAAATATGGCAGGAAACAAAGCTTATGGGGCGACAATTTATGTCACTCTTGAACCTTGTAGCCATTATGGGAAAACACCTCCATGTGCAGAGCTTATTATCCAAAAAGGCATTAAGCGAGCTGTTGTTGCATCTCTTGATTCAAATCCGCTTGTAAGTGGAAGAGGGATGGAAATGATGAAAAAGGCGGGCATCGAAGTGAAAGTCGGCGTTCTTGAAAAAGAGGCCAAAGCACTTAATCCTTTTTTTCTCCATTTTATGAGAGAAAAGCGTCCCTTTGTGACATTAAAGGCTGCCATGAGTTTGGATGGTAAAATTGCCACAAAAACTGGAGAAAGCAAGTGGATTACTGGTGAACAAGCAAGGCTTGATGGTCATCGTCTTCGACATTCTCATGACGGAATTCTAGTTGGAGCAAATACAGTGATAGCTGATAATCCATTGTTAACAACAAGAATTATGGGGCATGCGCGTCACCCAATCCGTATTGTGCTAGACACAACCCTTAAAATTTCACCTGAGGCTAAGATTTTTCAAGATGATTCTGCTGAAACGTGGGTTATTACAGGAAATGTTGGAGAAGAGAAGAAAGCTCCTTTTGCTAAAGAGCATGTTTCTATTTTTTCACTTGAGCAGCCTCAAAATATAGAGCATATTTTAGAACTTTTAGCAGCAAAAGGAGTTCAGTCCCTGTTAGTTGAGGGAGGAGCAACTGTTCATGGAGCTTTTTTACAGAGCAGACTTTTTGATGAAGTAGTTTCCTACGTTGCTCCTATTTTAATAGGTGGGAAAGATGCTCCAAGTGCATTTGGTGGAGCTGGTTTTTCTACAATGGCTGAAACGCAGCATCTTGAGATTATAGAAACAAGTGTATTAGGTGAAGACCTCAAAATTGTCTCTAGAAAGAAAGGGAAATAATATGTTCACAGGGATTATAGAAGAAATAGGAGAAATCGAACGAGTTGAAAAAAAGACAGATGCCATTATTTTTTCAATTCGAGCAAATGAAATTTTAAAAGATGTAAATCTTGGTGACAGCATTTCAGTAAATGGAGTTTGTTTAACTGTCACAAGCTTTACAAAAGATCGATTTACTGTCGATGTTATGCCAGAAACGATTAAAGCAACAAACTTAAAGGACTTCAAGCAAGGAGTAAAAGTGAATTTGGAAAGAGCAATGGCAGCGAACGGGCGATTTGGAGGACATTTTGTTTCAGGTCATATTGATGGTACGGGAGAAATTATTGAAGTAACGCCAAAAGGCAATGCGATTTATTACCGTATTCATCTTTCAGAGAATCTAACTCGTTCCCTGTTATTAAAAGGCTCTGTTGCTCTCGATGGAACAAGCTTAACTATTTTTGGGCTTGAGCGGGATGAACTAGTTGTTTCACTTATTCCGCATACGACGGATTATACGATTTTAGGAGCTAAAAAACGTGGGGACACCGTCAATATTGAGTGCGATATGATTGGGAAATATCTTCATAAGTTTGTTCATAAAGAAGAAGCAAAACCAAAGGATAAGCTAAGCTATGAGTTTCTGAAAAATCATGGATTTTAAAAAAGAGGTGTCAAAATGTTTAACACAATTGAAGAAGCATTAGAAGATTTAAAAAAAGGAAAAGTCGTTATTGTATGTGATGACGAGGACCGGGAAAATGAAGGAGACTTTATTGTTCTAGGAGAGCATGCTACACCTGAAAATGTTAATCTAATGGCTGTGCATGGGCGTGGACTTATTTGTACACCGCTGTCAGAAAAGCGTGCTGAAGAGCTTGAGCTTTCACCAATGGTTTCTCAAAATACAGATGCCCATGGAACAGCATTTACAGTCAGCATTGATCATAAAACAACAACAACAGGTATTAGTGCTTTTGAACGCTCTGAAACAATTCAAGCTCTCTTAGATAAAAAGGCTAAGCCAGCTGATTTTCGTCGACCTGGTCATGTTTTCCCTCTAATTGCTAAAGAGGGAGGCGTTCTTCGCAGAGCAGGTCATACTGAGGCTGCTGTTGATTTGGCAAAGCTTTGCGGATCTCAAGAAGTAGCTGTAATTTGTGAAGTAATGAAGGAAGATGGCACAATGGCGCGTGTCCCTGACTTAATAGAGCTTGCGAAAAAGCTGGATGTAAAGCTTATTACAATCAAGGAACTAATTGCATACCGTCGTAAGCATGATAAGCTTGTGAAACGAGAAGTGCAAATTGAACTTCCAACGTCATTTGGTCACTTTAAGGTATTTGGGTATTCTAATTCTGTGGACGATCGTGAACATATCGCTCTTGTAAAAGGAGATATAAATAAAGGAGATGTCCCGCTTGTTCGGGTTCACTCTGAATGTTTGACAGGAGATGTGTTTGGTTCACATCGCTGCGATTGTGGGCCGCAGCTCCATACAGCTCTTTCTCAAATTGAGAAATCAGGAAAAGGTGTTCTACTTTATATGCGTCAAGAAGGACGTGGCATTGGACTCTTAAATAAACTAAAAGCGTACAAGCTTCAAGAAGAGGGATATGACACAGTTGAAGCAAATGAAAAACTAGGTTTCGGAGCGGACTTGCGTGAATATGGATTAGGAGCTCAAATTCTTCGTGATTTAGGAATTGAAAAAATGCAACTTTTAACAAATAACCCAAGAAAAATTGCTGGGTTAAAAGGATATGGTTTAGACGTTGTCGAGCGTGTCCCGCTTGAAATGCCTGTCTTAAAAGACAATGAGCACTATCTTCATACAAAAGTTGAGAAATTAGGACATTTACTACACTTTTAAAAGGAAAGAGGAGAAAAGAAATGGCAAAAACATTTGAAGGACATTTAGTAGGAACAGGATTAAAAGTAGGAATCGTTGTAGGGCGTTTTAATGAGTTTATTACAGGCAAACTTCTAGGTGGAGCAGAAGATGGATTGAAACGTCATGGAGTGGACCCTGATGATATTGATATTGCTTGGGTACCAGGCGCATTTGAAATTCCGCTTGTGGCAAAAAAATTAGCAGCATCTAAGAAATATGATGCGGTTATTACTCTTGGTACTGTAATCCGTGGATCAACACCACACTTTGATTATGTATGCAATGAAGTAGCTAAAGGAGTATCTGCTCAAAGTCTTGAAACAGGCGTTCCAGTTATATTTGGAGTTTTAACAACGGAAACAATTGAACAAGCCGTTGAGCGTGCAGGAACAAAAGCAGGAAACAAAGGATGGGACGCAGCAATTTCAGCTATTGAAATGGCAAATCTTCTAAAAGGTATTGAATAATTCATTGCTTCTCCAAAAAGAGCGCTAAAGATCTTCTTTAGCGCTCTTTTTCGTATATCTTTTAGGCGTTGATACATGCTAAAAAGTATCGGAAAGGAGGGGGGAGTTTGTCGCAGTCATTGCCTTTTTTTATTCTTCTTGTTTTAAGTTTACTTTTGACTGTTTTTATCCTGTGGAGAAAATCGAACAAGAGGCTGTTACTCTTATTCTTATTTATTGGCGGATTAGCGCACTTATTAGATTTTTTTATTATGGTTATTTTAAATAGCTACGTATATAAGCCTCATTTTGTTCAGAACAACTATTATGATAATATACTGGGCTCTCTTGTCTCCCAAACGTTTGTTTATCCAACAGCAGCTTTAATTGTTGTAGCTTATAATTGGTCTATTTTTAGGGTTTTTCTTTTGTCCTTTTTGTTTATGGGAATTGAAACGCTCTTTTTATCACTCGGCATATATGAACATTTTTGGTGGAAGACATTTTATACAGGCATTTTTATGTTTATCGGTTTTCTTATTGCGAAGAAATGGTACGAATTGATGAACAGAGAAGATGATACGAAATGGAGGGATTTTCTCACTCTTTACTTTGCGGCCTTTGTGATCAGTGGAATAGGCCTTTCGTTAATCACGGTCTTCACATCTTTAAATATGCTAAGTACAGGCTTTTTCAGTGATGGAGAAAGGGAGCAAATGATTCTAGCCACCATTTATATAGGCATCGTAATCTTCCTTTATAGCATGTCTGTTGTATATGGCACAAACTCGCTATATACGTATGGTTTGCTTTGTATTATCTGTGCTGTAAGTTCCAGTTTGGTTATGCTCAATATTCTAGAAATAACTGCTGTATATAAACTGCTTTCTATATGCTTGTATAATGTAATTGTTTTAATTATTATTAAATCAATCCATAATCGTCTTCTCTTCTTATAGAATGAATATTAGGCTTAGAAGAAAGAGAATACAGCGTTTCCATTGATTTCATAAAACGATATGTTGACGTTGTGAAAATGGTTTCGTAATATGGAAAGATGACAGAGAAGCTATAAGGAGTGGGGAATGAGTGAAAAGCACCTTTTTAGTGAAAAAGGTACTAAACAATAATGTATTAATTGCCACTCATGATGAATATAAAGAGACCGTCATGATTGGCAAGGGTATAGGTTTTGGGAAAAAAGGCGGAGAGGAAATTACAGAAACTTCAGCTGAAAAGTTATTTATTTTACACAATGAACGGGAACAAGAACAATATAAAATGTTGCTCACTCAAGTGGATGAGAAAATTGTAGTCATTATGAATGATATTATTTCTTATATTCAAAAGCATGTGAAAACGCCTTTAAATGAGCATATTCATATTAGCCTAACAGACCATATTTCTTTTGCTATTAAGCGTGTGAAGCAAGGGATGGATATTAACAATCCTTTTTTACTTGAAACAAAGGTACTGTATCCTACCGAATACGAGCTTGCAAGGCACGTTTTGGAGATGATTAAGGAACAAACGGGTATTTCCCTTCCAGAAGGAGAAATAGGGTTTGTTGCGCTTCATATTCACACAGCAATTACAGCGCGTGACTTGTCTGAGATTAACCGACATTCAGAACTTATTCAAACAATTATTAGCATGATTGAGCAAGGTTTTTCTATAACATTAGATAAAGAATCTTTAAATTATATGCGTCTTATCCGCCATCTTCACTTCGCAATTGAGCGTGCAAATAAAGGGGAAGAAGTAGAAGAACCAAAAAAATTATCAGAGCTATTGAAAAAAGAGTATCCCTTATGCTACAATCTTTCTTGGAAAGTAGTAAAAGTGATGCAACAAGCGCTTTCACGCCCTGTTGATGAGGCAGAGGCAGTTTACTTAACAATGCATTTACAGCGTTTAATGACAAAAATATAAATAACAGCATTCATTTCAATACGTGTTACTGATACGATCAGGCATGAGTGGAGAGATGAAACGACTCTAATTAAGGGACAAGTATACCCTTTTATGAGACCGTTTCCGACCACTCATGCCTTTTTATATTTTCTAAGAAAGCGTTTTAACAAAAGATGGTTTATGCATGGATTGAAAACGTTGTTGCACACTATAAAAGGACAGAAAAAAGGGGGCTACTTCATGTTTAAGAAGCTTTTTGGGGTTCTTCAAAAAATCGGGAAAGCTTTGATGCTTCCTGTAGCGATTTTACCTGCTGCAGGTCTTCTACTCGCATTTGGTACAGCGTTCCAAAACGAGCAAACATTAAAGTATATTCCGGCACTTGGAGCTGATTGGTTTCAATTAGTAGCAACAGTAATGGCGCAAGCAGGAGATATTGTTTTTTCTAACTTGCCATTATTGTTTGCTGTGGGAGTTGCGGTTGGTTTAGCAGGAGGAGACGGTGTTGCAGGTTTAGCTGCGATTATTGGATATTTAATCCTGAATGTTACAATGGGAACGATTTTAACGGGGACAGGACAATTAGATCCTGCAATGTTTAATGTTGGGTCAACTATAGAGAAAGACCCGGCATTTGCAAGCGTCTTAGGAATTCCTACGATGCAAACAGGGGTATTTGGTGGTATCATCGTTGGGGTATTAGCTGCTTCAATGTATAATCGTTTTTACCAAATTTCGCTTCCGCAATATTTAGGATTCTTTGCAGGAAAACGATTTGTACCAATTGCTACAGCTGTTTCATCTTTAATCTTAGGATTAATTATGATGGTAGTATGGCCACCAATTCAAAGTGGTTTAAACACATTTTCACAAACGATGTTGAATGCAAACCCAATGCTTTCAGCCTTTATTTTTGGGGTAATTGAACGTTCATTAATTCCGTTTGGTCTTCATCATATTTTCTATTCGCCGTTTTGGTATGAGTTTGGAGAATATATTGATAAAGCAGGGAATTTAGTGCGTGGAGATCAGCGAATCTTTATGGCACAGTTAAAGGATAATGTTGATCAATTTACAGCAGGAACATACATGGTTGGTAAGTACGTATTCATGATGTTTGGTTTACCAGCAGCAGCGCTTGCTATTTATCATGAAGCACGTCCAGAACGTAAAAAATTCGTAGCTGGTATTATGGGTTCTGCAGCTTTAACGTCATTTTTAACAGGAATTACAGAGCCGCTTGAGTTCTCATTCTTATTCGTTGCACCAATTCTTTTCGCGATACATGCTGTGTTTGCAGGCCTTTCATTTATGCTTATGGCATGGCTTGATGTTAAGATTGGAATGACGTTCTCTGGAGGATTTATTGATTTTATTTTATTTGGAGTCTTGCCGAATAAAACTGCTTGGTGGTATGTTATTATCGTCGGTCTTATTTTAGCTGTTATCTACTACTTTGGTTTCCGCTTTGCCATTCGCAAATTCAACTTGGCAACGCCTGGACGCGAGAAGGAAGATGTAGGATCTGAAATTGCGACACCAGCAGAAGAACTTCCTTATAATGTTTTACAAGCAATGGGAGGACGCGAGAATATTGCTCATCTTGATGCTTGTATCACTCGTTTACGCGTTTCGGTTAACGATATTGGGAATGTTGATAAAGAACGCTTGAAAAAACTTGGCGCTTCTGGTGTACTAGAAGTTGGTAACAATATTCAAGCTATCTTTGGACCGAAGTCTGATACATTGAAAGGACAGATGCAAGACATTATGTCTGGAAAAACACCTGTTCCTTCTAAGGAAAGCGATGAGAAGCCAGCTAGTGAACCAACTGTAGCTGACTCAGCAGAAGAGATTGTTTCTCCAATTACTGGAGAAGTTGTCCCGCTTTCAGAGGTACCTGATCAAGTTTTCTCGCAGAAATTAATGGGCGATGGATTCGCCATTATTCCCGAAAAAGGGACAATAGTTGCACCAGTAGACGGAAAAGTTGTAAACTTATTTCCGACGAAACATGCGTTAGGAATTGAATCAGTAGGTGGAAGAGAAGTCCTTATTCATGTAGGAATCGACACAGTGAACCTTAAGGGTGAAGGATTTGAAGCTCTTGTTTCACAAGGTGACGACGTCAAAAAAGGTGATCCGCTTCTAAAAGTTGACTTGGAGTTTGTAAAAGAAAATGCGCCAAGCATTATTACACCAATCATTTTTACCAATTTACAAGAAGGCGAAAAAGTAATGATCAACAAAGAAGGTCATGTAGATAGCGGTGAACAGAACATTATTACCATTACTAAGTAACAGGAAAAAAGGAGAATGATTAAAATGGCAGAAAAAACATTTACAGTAACAAGTGATTCAGGAATTCATGCACGTCCAGCAACAACTCTAGTTCAAACAGCAAGCAAATTCGAGGCAGACATTAACTTAGAGTATAACGGGAAAAGCGTAAACCTTAAGTCAATCATGGGCGTTATGTCTCTTGGAATTGGACAAGGAGCAGAAATCAAAATCGTAACAAACGGTTCTGACGAAGCTGAAGCTCTTTCTGCTTTAGAAGAAACAATGAAAAAAGAAGGTTTAGCAGAATAATGGCTAAAGAAATTACAGGCATTGCCGCGTCAAGCGGCATTGCCATTGCCAAAGCTTTTCGTCTCGAAGAACCAGAGTTGAATGTTGAACAGAAGAAGATTTCAAATGTAGAAGAAGAAACTGCGCGTTTTGAGAAAGCGCTACAAATTTCTAAAGAAGAACTTGAAGGAATTAAAGAGCATGCTAGAAAAGAGCTTGGAGAAGATAAAGCAGATATCTTTGCAGCTCATCTTTTAGTTCTTAGTGATCCAGAACTTATTAATCCAATTAAAGATAAAGTGAAAAATGAAAGCGTTAATGCTGAGTTTGCGCTTACGGAAACGGCTAATATGTTCGTTAGTATGTTTGAGTCTATGGACAACGAATATATGAAAGAACGTGCAGCAGACATTCGTGACGTAACAAAGCGTGTGCTTGCTCATCTTTTAGGAGTAACAATTACAAATCCTAGTATGATTTCAGAAGAAGTTATCATTATCGGAGAAGATTTAACTCCTTCAGATACAGCACAGCTAAACCGTCAATATGTACTAGGGTTTACAACAGATATTGGTGGTCGTACTTCTCACTCAGCTATCATGGCTCGTTCAATGGAGATTCCAGCTGTTGTTGGTGCTAAAACAGTAACAGCAGATATCGAAAATGATGTCGTTGTAATCGTAGATGGCTTAGATGGAAAAGTAATTGTAGATCCATCACAAGAAGTAATTGCTGAATATGAAGCAAAGAAAGCTGATTTCGAAAAGAAAAAAGCAGAGTGGGCAAAGCTTGTAAATGAGCCAACTGTTTCAAAAGATGGTCATCACGTTGAGCTTGCAGCAAACATTGGAACACCTGATGATGTAACAGGCGTTCTTGAAAACGGTGGAGAAGCTGTTGGGCTTTATCGTACAGAGTTCCTTTATATGGGACGTGACCAGCTTCCAACAGAGGAAGAACAGTTTGATGCGTACAAGAAAGTTCTTGAGCGTATGAAAGGTAAATCTGTTGTTGTTCGTACGCTTGATATCGGCGGAGATAAAGAACTTCCATACTTAAGCTTACCAAAAGAAATGAATCCATTCTTAGGATTCAGAGCTATCCGTCTTTGCTTAGAAGAGCAAGATATTTTCCGTACTCAACTTCGTGCACTGCTTCGCGCAAGCATTTACGGAAACTTAAAAATTATGTTCCCGATGATTGCCACAGTAGATGAATTCCGTCAAGCTAAAGCTATTCTTCTTGAAGAGAAAGAAGCACTTCAAGCTAAAGGAGTAGAAGTTGCTGAAGGTATCGAAATTGGGATGATGGTTGAAATTCCATCTTCAGCTGTTATGGCAGATGTATTTGCTAAAGAAGTTGATTTCTTCTCAGTTGGTACAAATGACTTAATTCAGTATACACTAGCAGCTGACCGTATGAATGAGCGCGTGTCATATCTTTACCAGCCATATAATCCAGCAATCCTTCGTCTTGTGCACATGGTAATCCTAGCGGCACATAAAGAAGGCAAATGGGTAGGAATGTGCGGTGAAATGGCAGGAGATGAAATTGCAATTCCAATCCTTTTAGGATTAGGTCTTGATGAATTCTCAATGAGCGCCACTTCTATCTTAAAAGCACGTTCACAAATCTCAAAACTTTCTAAACAAGAATTAGAAGGTCATATGGAAACAATTCTACAAATGAGTACAACTGAAGAAGTTATTTCATATGTAACAGAAAACTTCCATATTGAGAAATAAAAAAGAAGAAAGGAAGAAGTGCAGTTGAAATAATGAGAGTTAGAAGGGCTGTCATAATCATAGCAAGACTAGAAAACGTTCCTTCAAGAGTTCCAAACTCAAATGCACGAGCCGTTCCTGTTCCATGTGCTGATACGCCAAGTAAAAGTCCTCTTGCTACAGAAGAACGGAGTGTTAACAGCTTAATAAGTTTAGGTCCTGCATAGGCACCAACAATACCTGTAATAATGACAAAAAGGATAGTTAAGCTGGGGTCTCCCCCAAGGGTTTGTGAAACATTAACAGCAATCGGAATTGTAATTGAACGAGGGACAAGACTGTTTGTTAATAAGTGATCAAAGTGGAACAAAAAGGCTAACAAAAGGGAAGAGAACATCGCAATCATCGTTCCGCTTGCAACACTTAAAATAATTTCGACACCGTGTTTTTTTAGTAAATGAAGGTTTTTGTAAATTGGTACAGCGAAAGCAACGGTTGCTGGACCAAGTAAATAGCTAATAGAATCTGCGCCTTCTTTATATGAAGTATACGGGATATCACCGATAACTAGCGTTCCGATTAAAATAACTGGAGCTAGAACAATCGGTGAAAAAATAATTGTCTTAAAGCGCTTGTAGAGAACCTTGGAAAGCATATAAGCAGCAAGCGTTCCAACAATTGCTGAAGCAATGATTAATCCACTCATATTGAGCGCTCCTTTCTTTTTGAAATATATTCCGCTACAACTCCTGTGATAAACATCACAATCAATGTGCTAATAGAAACCACAATAATAATTTTTAGGCCATAAGTTTTCATCATCTCTCCATAGTCAACAAGTCCAACAACAGCGGGAACGAAAAAAAGCAGTAATTCTGCAAGCAAGAAGCTCCCACCAAGTTCTACCCAACTTAATTTAACAACTTTGAGCTGCAATAAAATAAAAAGTAGAACTAAACCAACAATACTACCTGGTACTGGGAGGTGGAAGAAATCAGATATAAAAGTTCCAATCATATAGATGCCTGTTAATAAACCAATCTGTAAAATCATAGTTATCCATTTCATCTTTAAGCACCTCCAGATTTAAAAAATTACATAAGTTACAAAAAGCTTCCAAAATAAATAAGAGAGCCGCCTATGAGGAAGACGACTCCAATTGGGAGAAGAGAAAACTTTTCATGTTTTACGTAACAGGGTTAACGCAAATTGCCGTATTATTTACGGAGTGTGAGGAATGTTACAACTTAAGTTTAGCCCGATTTTGCTTATCCGTAAAATATATAAATGTTATAGTTTGTATTCGTTTTAGTTATGACCCGTTTGAAATGCCTCAACGGTATGCTTAATAAATGTCTTAGTAGCAAAAGAAATATAACGATTTTTTCTCGTAATTACAGCAAGTTGCCAAGGAATATAATTTTTTAGTTCTTTAATTTTTAGAGAGGGTTGATAAAGTTTTCGGCAAATGGAAGTTGGAAAAAGAGCGACCCCTAAATTCGCAGCAACCATTTCAGCAATAAAATCCCACTGTGAACTTTTATATGCTACATTAGGTGCAAAGCCGTGTTTGATACATTCTTTATAAATAATGTCGTGCATAGCAAAGTCTTCATGAAAGATAATAAATGAATCATCTTTTAAATCAAGCAAGCTGAGCGATTCCTGATCTGAAAGTGGATGATCTTCATGTATAACGACTTTCATAGGCTCCCCAGCTAATTTTGTAAGGTCAAAGATGTTTTCTTCAATCGGAAGCACTATAACTCCAACGTCAACTTCCCCAACTTCAACCATTTTCGTTACTTTAGCTCCCCCAAATTCAATCATTTCAATTACGATATCGGGATAAGAATCTCGAAATGACTTAATAATAGTTGGAAAGAAGAGTGTTCCAACAATAGGAGGAATCCCTATTTTTATTTTTCCTTTTTTTAAATTCATAAGATCATAAAGAGAATTAGATAAATCATATAATGAATGCAAAATTGTGGTTGCTTCTTTGTATACAATCATCCCCGCATCTGTAAGCTGAATTTGTTTGCCAGAGCGGTCGATTAACGTTACTCCAAGTTCATCTTCAAGTGCTTTAACCATTTTACTTAAAGACGGCTGAGACACATGGAGTTTGTGAGCAGCCTTTGTAAAACTTTGTTGCTTAGCAACTGTTGTGAAATAATGTAAATGTCTAAAATCCATTTTTACTCCTTCCTTTACAATGTCTTCTGTAGACTGTATTTATTGTATAAACATGAGACTTTGTATGTAGGCTTATATTGTGATTAGTGCGTTAACTTATAGGTTAAGAATTTTAATTTATCATTTCTTTATTAAGAAAGAAACGATATAATAATTTACAGTATAATGAATCGTTTATCGATGTCGTTTATATAAAATAAACTAAAGTAGTAACGGTGTATCATAATAAGGAAAGTTCAATAACCACTTTTCCTCTTCAGTAATTAATATATGTAAAAGGCAGGTATCTACTATTGGCGCATCCAGATGATATAAAAGAGCTTGTTTATATCAACGGAAACGTAAACGATAAGTGTTTCTTAACGCACGGCATTGAATTTAGGGAATTCCTTGCATCTCTCCCAACAGAGCTGTCAAATCTTCTTCTGTTGAAACATAATTACGAAGATAGCGATTTCCATATGGGAACGTTTATGAATTATGTTGAAAAGGAACAGATTACAGAGCTTGTTAAAGAACCCATCAGAACATACAGTGAATTTTGCTGGATTGATATTGATGATACAAGCTTGCTTGATTCCCTAGAACCAGAAGAAAAGGCAGCATTGCTTTACTTAGGACATTATAAGAAACCATTATCTTCTCCGTTTTTCCGTAAGCTTAATAATGAATATGTTTATTTAACAGAAGAGGACGGCTGGTTAAATAAAGTTTACTGTAAGCAGGTAGCCCATATTCAGCATATGATTAGTCATATTGTACCACTAAAGACATCAATGCTAATAAAAAAACGCCTTCCGCTTTTTCGTAAACATTTAGATTATCCACCGCTGCCGCCCGTCTTGGCACATACGATTCTAACCTTAACACATGACGGCCTGTTAATCGACTTTAAAAGTATGACAAGGTCGCGCAAGGATTTGCAAATTCCGCTTTATACTGTAGGTTCTTTTTTCAGTATAGATGAACTTCTGCAAGATTTATCTTTTTATAAGCAAGAAAGCAGTTATAAAGCGAAGCTTATTTATTCTCGAAAAGATGATATGTGGGATTTAATCTACTAAGATGACGCTTCAGATGGAGCGTCTTTTTTGTATAGTGGGTTTTTCCATTCCATTAAAAGAGCGTAATGACAAGAGTGTTCGTCTTCTAAGTAGTTAGGAACAACGGTAAGGGGAGTGCGTCCACTTTTTAATAAAAAGGTTACAACAGGATCGATTATTTCTCCTTTTATGATTTTCTCAATGTATTTTTCAGGGGAATAAAGATGTTTATATTTCGAATAATGGGGCATGCGAGCTCCACCAAGCAATCTTTTTAAATTATAATGTACAGCAACTTCATAAAGTGAATGAACGAGCCATTTGCCAAGCTGTAGCTTCCTAAAAGAAGGAGCAACACATATGTCTACAACATAAAGAGTATCACCATGCTCAGTGTGATTACGGATATAGCCTTGATCAGTTACTTTATCCCACGTGTGTTCTTCTTGATGTTCATCATATTTGATAATAAGTGAGGTGATGGAGCCGACAATTTCCCCATCAACTTCGACACATAAACATCCTGTTTTAAAATGCTTAATATGTTCTGTAAGCTGTTGTTCAGACCAAAGAAGATCAGGTGGAAAAGGCGGAGGAAAGGCACATTTTTGGACAGCTATTAAAGCATTAATATCATCCTCATTATAGCTGCGAATTTTTGCTTCTACAAACTTATTATTATGAAACATAAGCAACTGTTTTTTATATTCCATTCTCTCATTCTCCTTTTGAAAAGATTGAATAATAAAAATATTTTGCTCATTTCTTTCTTCTATGGTAATTTGAAGTAGACAATGTGTAAAGAGAAAGGAAGTTGAAAAGTGGATTTACAACTTAAAGGGAAAAATGCAGTTGTTCTTGCAGGAAGCCAAGGTCTTGGAGAAGCTATTGTTGAAGGATTTGTGAAAGAGGGAACAAATGTTATTATTGCAAGTCGTTCAGAAGACAAGCTAGCTCAAATGTGTAAGGAGCTAACAAAAAAAGGGGAGTCACGTGTTTTATATCAGAAAACGGATATTACGAAACCTGAAGATATTGAAGCCCTTTTAGAACGGGTGAAAGCGGAGTTTGGTTCACTAGATATTTTAATTAATAACAGCGGAGGACCGAAAGCTGGTACGCTTAATGAACTAACTGATGAAGATTTTTACAATGCCTTTGAACTCAACCTTCTTAGTTATGTGAGGTCAATTAGAGCTTTCTTTCCGCTTCTAAAAGAAAAAGGAGGAAAAATCATTAACATCGCTTCTTCTTCTATTAAGGAACCAATTGAAGGGCTTCTTCTATCAAATGTCTTCCGCACGGGTGTTGTAGGATTAACGAAAACCATTGCAGGTGAATTTGCCCCGTACAACATTTTAGTAAACACGGTAGCACCAGGTAGAATCGCAACAGCGCGCGTTGAGCATCTTGATGAAGTAAGAGCTGAAAAACAGGGGAAAAGTATCGAACAAGTAGGACAGGAAGCAAAGGCTGGCATCCCGCTTGGCCGCTATGGAGAACCTAGAGAATTTGCAAATGTTGTTTTATTTTTAAGCTCTGATGCAAATACATATATGACGGGAAGTTCATTTTTAGTCGATGGTGGGGCAGTGAAGTCCATTTAAAAACAGTTGGACTAATGTCCAACTGTTTTTCATTATAACCACGTTGTTAAACGGTCAAGGTCAAAGCGTTCGCTTTGATGAGCTTCTTTTGCTGCTTTTCCAATTGAAATGAGCATAACAGGTAGATACCTACCGCTCACTTTAAATTCTTCCACGAAGTTTTTTGCATTGAAGCCGCCCATTGCACATGTATCATATCCTTTTGCTTTTGAGGCGTGCATAAGAGTCATAGCGGCTAAAGAAGCATTTGTAAATGCTGCATCACGAGCGAAAATATCATTTTCATAAGCACGGTTAATTTGACCTGCTAAAATGTCTTTTACTTCCGCTGTCATTGCTTCTCTATTTACAAGTGGATTATATACATCATCTACATTTTTGTTTGCTTCTAAATCACCTAAAATAGCAACAACGGCTGAAGCCTCTGTGACTTGGTTCTGATTATAAGCAATTGGTAAAAGGCGCTGTTTTGCTTCATCACTTGTGAATACCATGAAATGCCAATGCTGAAGATTCCATGCAGATGGAGATTTTGCTGTTGCGGTTAAAATGTCCTTTAGTTCTTGTTCTGATATTTTATGTGAAGCATCATAATGTCTAATTGATGTACGAGCTTCAACAACTTCAAAAAAGTTTTGTTCCATTGAGAAACCTCCGAATTATAATGTTAACTAAGTTAAAAATTGTAAAGGGGAGCAAGCAAAAAGTCAAACAGTTTGTTTTTAGTATGTGTTCGATAAAGAAAAAATACTTGAGGTGAGGAAAATGAGTCAATTATATAAGGTTGGATTTATTGGAACAGGAGTAATGGGAAAAAGCATGGCTTCCCATCTTCAGCATCAAGGTCATGAACTTTCTGTGTATACAAGAACAAAGGAAAAGGCGCAGTCATTAATTGATGAAGGAGCCGTATGGTGCTCTATAAAAGAAATAGCAGAAACGTGCGATGTTGTAATGACAATGGTTGGCTATCCAAGTGATGTAGAAGAAGTATATTTTAGTGAACAAGGCTTAATAAACAATGCTAAAGCTGGCACATATCTCATTGATTTTACAACTTCAACACCTTCTTTAGCACAAAAAATTTATAGAAGCGCAAGAGAAAAAGGGATTTATACACTTGATGCACCTGTATCAGGAGGAGACGTCGGTGCTCGAAATGCTACGTTAACAATTATGGTTGGTGGAGATAAGGATGTTTTTGACACATGTTCTCCAATGCTGAAAGCGCTAGGGGAAAATGTTCTTTTACAAGGACAAGCAGGTGCAGGACAACATATTAAAATGTGCAATCAAATTGCTATTGCTTCTAATATGCTCGGTATCTGTGAGGCAGTTGCATACGCTAAAAAAGCAGGATTAGATCAGGAAAATGTATTAAAATCGATTTCAGCAGGAGCAGCTGGAAGTTGGTCATTAAGTAACTTAGCTCCTCGCATTATAAATGGTGACTTTGAACCAGGTTTTTTTGTGAAACATTTTATTAAAGATTTGAAAATCGCGCTTGATGAAGCGGAAAAGATGGATTTTAAAATGCCTGGAGTTGAGATGGCGAAAGAAATGTATGAAAAATTAGCACAGCAAGGGTTTGAAAATAAAGGTACTCAAGTCCTTTACAAATGGTATGAATAAACAAGGATAAAGAGCTCAGCTTTCCTCCACAATAAGTGGTGAAGGAGTTGAGGACAATGGCAAAACGTACAAAGAAACATGATGCAGATCAAAAAAATAAAAAAGGTTTTGACTCATCAAAAGCGGATACTGAGTTTAGCCGTGAAATGGGAAGTGCCAAGGCAAATCATAAGCATAAAGAAGAGATGAAAAAGCAAAATGCTTCAAAAAATGCAGGAGTATATAAAGGCGGATTATAAAAAGAAATCCTCCCTCAATCGGGAGGATTTCTTTTTATTTTAAGTAACGTTCCATCCTATCTAGTCCTTCTTTTAACTGTTCCATTGAACAAGCATAAGAAAGGCGTACATATCCTTGTCCATAATCTGAAAAGGCCGTACCTGGTGTGAGTGCAACACCAGCTTCTTTGACAAGATTTAAAGCAAACTCGTGTGAATCATGATGAAAAGGCTTAATAGATGGGAAAATATAAAATGCTCCGCTTGGTTTTGTAACGGTAAAGCCCATTTTAACAAGTCTTTCATAGGCGTATTCCATCCGCTTTTTGTATTCCTTCTTCATTGGCACTGCATCATCTTTTCCCTCTGTTAAGGCAGCAAGCGCCCCTTTTTGAGAAATAGAAGAAGCACATGAAACATTGTATTGTAGCACTTTTATCATATGTTTTGTAATCTGAGCAGGAGCAAATAAAAAGCCAATGCGCCATCCTGTCATTGAATGTGATTTAGAAACTCCATTTATGACAATCGTTTTGTCTCTCATTGAAGAAATAGAAGCAATTGAAACATGATCGCCATAAAAAGTAAGTTCGCTATAAATTTCATCTGAAATCACAAAGATATCGTGCTTTTCTAAAAGAGTTGCAATGTCTTGTAATTCTTCAAGTGAAAGAGTCACACCTGTAGGATTTGATGGATAAGGTAAAATAATAGCTTTTGTGTTTGGCGTAATATGCTTTTTAAGTAGCTCTGCAGTAAGCTTAAAGTCTGTTTCTGTTGTATCAACATGAACAGGATGAGCACCACAAAGGGAGATAACAGGTTCATATCCTGGATAAACAGGAGCAGGCAAAATGACTTCATCTCCAGCACTTAAAATGGTACGGAAAGCAATGTCAATAGCTTGACTTGCTCCAACTGTTACAAGTACTTCATCTTCTGCTCTGTAGTGCAGATTGTAGCGTGAACGAACAAAGCTCGCAGCCGCTTCTCGAAGTTCTATAAATCCTGCATTATGTGTATAGGATGTTACATTATCGTCAATGGCTTTTTTAGCTGCTTCTTTAACATGTAACGGTGTCGGGAAATCAGGTTGCCCAATTGTAAATGAGATAACGTCCTCATAGTGAGCAACCATGTTGAAAAACTGGCGAATGCCTGAAATTTTTATGTTTTGTACACTAGTATTGATAAGATGCTCCACTTTGATGTCCTCCATTTTTATAGAAATAATGTTATACATAGAGTACCATATAAAAACGATAGAAAGAGAAAAGAGTTTTAAAAAAGTCTGTGCTGGGTATGTAAACTAGAATACATAAAAAAGAAAGACGTGACATTTTATGATAAGAGTATATGGAATAACGAAAGAAGGGGAGCTTAAAGAAAATCTACCACTTCGCGATACAGGAACAGCGAGTATTTCATGGTACTGGGTTGACTTTGATCAACCAACAGATGAGGAAATCAAGCTTCTTTCCAAAAAGTTTCGGTTCCATCCTTTATCAATTGAGGACTGCGTAGAGCATGTACAGCGTCCAAAAATGGACTCCTATGACAAGTACACATTCCTCACAGTTCATTATCTTCAGCAAAAAAGTTTACAGGCAGAGGAAATTAACTTTTTTCTTGGGAAAAATTATGTTGTTACATTCCATAAGAAAAGCGTGCGAGCTATAAATAATACGTGGGCAAAATTAAGAAAAAATGAAAGGCTACAAAGAGGAGCAACAGAAATTGTACATGATATTATTGATCAAATTGTGGATGATTACTTCCCGCCTCTTTATCGTATCGAAGACCGTCTCAATGAAATTGAGGGAAGTGATGAAGAAGAGAGCCGCAGCTCTATCCTTGATGAGGTATTTGAGTTAAGAAGACAGTTAACGAAAATTCGTCGAACTATTTTTCCTATGCGTGAGTTAATATATAAAATTGTTAGCACTCAGCATATAAAGGATGTAGAAGAACAACATCTTTATTTCTAAGATATTGCAGATCACCTTCTCAAATTAACGGAGCTTGTTGAAGTAAACCGAGATTTCACCTCCGATATACGAGATAACTATATTTCTATGAATTCAGACCGAATGAACAGCATTATGATGACGTTGACCGTCATTACGACTATCTTCATGCCTCTTAGCTTTCTTGCAGGACTGTATGGAATGAACTTTGTTTTTATGCCTGAACTCAAAGGGAAATACAACTATTTTATTTTACTGGGAGTAATGGCGGTTATTGCTATTGTATTAACAATCTGGTTCCGTCGTAAAGGATGGTTTCGCTAGAAGAAAGAGCTGTAGTCCATGGACTACAGCTCTTTTTATTAATCTGTATGAATTTCTCCTTCACGGAAAAAGGCATTTGAAATATATCCTAAATCAACTTTTCCATCATCTAATTGAACAAGACAATGCTCTTGTTTTGTTTGACGGCGAATGTCCTCCAACAAAGTTTCTTCTATATCTTCAATAACTCTCATCTCGTTCTGTTTATTAAAAACAACGATTGAGCCTTTCATTGAACTCAACACCTTACTTTCGTCATAAGCTTTAGTTAGTATAAGAAATTTTTGCTTGTTCGTCTACCGTTTGAACTATATCCAAAGTTTTCTGTGAATTAAGAGGTTTTTTCTTTTTCTATTCATAAAGCTTTTAAAGCGCCGATACGTGAGATAGTGAGAAGAAGGAAAAGAGGAGAAATGATGACACATAACTGGTTGGAATTTAAAATAGAGAATTTGCATATGGCAGTTTCTTTATCGTTCATTTGTAAAATTAAAGATAAGAAAGAGCTTATAGAAGAACGAGAAAAAGAGCTGAAATTATATAGTGGAAAAGAGTTGCTTGGACTTGGTGAAAAACGAGAAGAGGCAAACACTGTTTTATTTACTCAATAAGAGCATCATTCTCTTGTCTTTACAGTAGATGAAGTAGTTGGTTTATTGGAGATAAGAGAGGAAGATATTATGGATATGCCATCATTTGGAAAAATGAAGATACGCTAACAAAAAGTATAGGCATAGTAGAAGATAGGATTGTGCAGTTTCTCGACCTTCAGCGTCTCACCAACCTTTCAGCCAATTTAATAATAGATAAAAACAAATGAAAGCTTGTTTTTTGAACAAGCTTTCATTTGTTTTATTTCCCGAGCGGTTTGAATACGGGCTTTTGATATTTTTTCTTGTAAGAAGAGCGCTCGTCCTGTTTCTTTTCTTCTTCATATCCTGTATAGGATACAAGAATTTTTTTGGCATGAGATAGCGACATTTTAGTAGGTGGATTTCGATACTGTTGATCTAGTAAACCTAGATGTGGCAGGGTAGCAAAGTCTTCTTTCTGAGGAGGAAGATGAAAGTAATAGTCAGCAACCGAAACAAGTAAATCTGAACGCTGTTGACTATTTTTAGGGTTGGGAGAAAAATGAAGGCCTTCTTTTTTGGCTTTCTTTTCAGAGATTAGCTTCTTCAAGCCAAGTTTTTTTAGCATGTAAAGATATTTAGGATCTGTAGCTGTTTTCGCATGGCGATTTACAGTAAAGAGAGCCTGTGCAAGCTGCAATGTTGAAAATGTCTTTTGTTCATGAGCAGACATATTTTCACTCCTTGTCCTTTAAACATTTTCCTCTATTATAGCCGTTATTGTTAATTTTGCAACATTGTACATAAAAGGTTAGCACACTTCACATAATAATTTCAGCTTGAATTTTAAAACCTTAAGAAAAGAAGGTGAACTTATGTTAGATATTCTTGTTGCTCTTATACCTGCTATTACGTGGGGAAGCCTTGTTTTCCTAAGTGAAAAGTTAGGAGGAGGACCTTATAGTCAGGTTCTCGGGACAACAATAGGCGCCCTTTTATTTTCTATTGTCGTATATTTTTTCACTACTCCAGAATTTACAGCGCTTATTTTTACTATTGGCTTTATTTCGGGAGTTTTTTGGTCAATTGGACAGATGAATCAGTTCCGTTCCATTGAATATCTCGGTGTATCTAAAACAGTTCCACTTTCAACCGGAATGCAGCTTGTTGGAACATCATTGTTTGGTGTGCTTGTTTTTGGGGAATGGGATACAGGGAAAAAGTTAACAATAGGAATCATTGCCCTCGTTGCGATTATCATTGGAGCCATTTGTAACTCTTATGATAAATCAGCAAATGGTGGTGAAGGAAACGGGAAGTCTAATTTCACAAAAGGACTGCTTATTCTCCTTCTTTCAACAGTGGGATATGTCGCATATGTTGTTATTATCCGATGGTTTGAAATTGACGGGTGGACAGCTATTCTACCTCAGTCAATAGGAATGGTTGTAGGAGCTTTCATTATGTCTCTTAAACATAAACCATATGATAAGTACACATTACGAAATATTTTTACAGGAATATGGTGGAGTACGGGAAACCTTGCATTACTATTGTCCATTCCACTTGTTGGTGTAGCCACAAGCTTCTCTTTATCGCAAACAGGAATTATTATTTCTACCTTGGGAGGAATATTCTTCCTTGGTGAGAAGAAAACTAAAACACAAATGGTATTTGTTATTATTGGCTCCATTTTAATTATCGTTGGCGGAGTTATGCTAGGATTTACGAAATAGAAGGAGGACATCATGATGTACAATGACTTAAAAGGAAAAGTAGCTGTTGTAACAGGAAGTACTTCAGGTCTTGGACGAGCTATTGCTATTCGTTTTGGACAAGAAGGAATGAAAGTTGTCGTAAATGGACCAAATGACGAAAAGGCTTTAGCAGAAGTGGTAGAAGAAGTGAAAAAAGCGGGTGGAGAAGCAACAGGTGTTGTAGCAGATATTTCTAAAGAAGACGATGTGAAAAAGCTGATCGACACGGCAATATCTGAATTCGGAACACTCGACGTTATGATGAACAATGCTGGGGTGCAAAAAGAAATTCCATCACATGAGATGTCGCTTGAAGATTGGAATAAAGTTATTTCAGTAAACTTAACTGGAACGTTTATGTGCGCTCGCAACGCTATTGATCACATGGTTAAAAATAACAAAAAAGGTACAGTTATTAACATGTCAAGCGTTCATGATACAATTCCTTGGCCGCATTTTGTTCACTATGCATCAAGCAAAGGCGGAATTCGTATGATGACAGAAACGCTGGCACTTGAATATGCACCAAAAGGAATTCGTGTAAATGCTATTGGTCCAGGAGCTATTAATACGCCAATCAATGCTGAAAAATTCTCAGATCCAGAAGAGAAAAAAGGCGTAATTGAGCTTATTCCAATGGGATATGTAGCAGAATCAGAGGAAGTAGCCTCAATTGCTGCTTTTCTTGCCTCAGAAGAAGCGAAGTATGTAACAGGGGTAACTTTACACGTAGATGGAGGCATGACGCTTTATCCAGGTTTCCAAGCTGGTAAAGGATAATATAGTTGTCTCCTCTGAAAACTTCAGCTAAAATGGACATAAAAAGAAACTTCCAGATTTGGAAGTTTCTTTTTAATTGAACGATTTAGCGAGGGAAGATAAAGAAAACAAATGGTAAAGGGTGTAGAAGAAACGTTGAAAACAAAATATGGAATGATTGATATTGGATCAAACACAATGAGATTAGTCATTTATGAGCACAATCAAGGCTTAAGATTTAAAGAAATTGAAAATATAAAAATAGTAGCTCGGTTACGAAATTATCTCAATAAAGAAAACGTGTTAACAGAAGAGGGCATTTCTGTTTTGTTGAATACACTGCAGAGCTTTGAATCGATTACAAAACATCATGATTTAAACCATGTAAAATGTGTAGCAACAGCAACTGTTCGCCAAGCAAAGAATGTTGAAGAAATAAAAAAGAGAGTTGCGCTTGAAACGGACTTTCATATGAATGTAATTACGGAATTTGAGGAAGCATACTATGGTTTTTTAGCTGTTATTAATTCAACTGAAATTACAGAAGGTATTACAATTGATATTGGAGGGGGAAGTACAGAAGTTACGTATTTCCAAAATCGAAAGCTCGTTGAGTTTCATAGTTTTCCGTTTGGAGCTCTTTCCTTAAAGTTAAATTTTGTTCAAGGAGATGTTCCAACTGTTGCTGAGTACGAAGAGATGAAAAATTATCTCCATAGTCAGCTTGAAGAAATTCCATGGCTCCGTTCTCGAAGACTTCCGATAATAGCTATTGGAGGAAGTGCAAGAAATGCTGCACAGCTTCATCAAAGCTTTATAAATTATCCACTAGGAGGACTTCATCAGTATGAAATGAAGCCTGAGGATATTACATATGTTAGCCAAAAACTTTGTCCACTTTCCTATGAACAGTTACAAGGAATGGACGGGCTTTCAAAAGATCGAGCAGATACGATCCTTCCAGCAATTGAGGTATTTAGACAAATTTGTGAATATTCAGATGCACCTTTATTTATGATGAGTAGAAAAGGGCTGCGTGAAGGGGTATTTTTTGATGAAATTATGAGACCTCTTAATATTGAATCTTTTCCGCATGTTGCTCGTGAAAGTTTCCAAGCCCTTATTTATGATTTTGAAATTGATACAGAGCACGCTAAGCAGGTGCTTACGATTGCAATGAGCATGTTAGACTCTTTAAAAGAAGTGCTTCAACTATTATGGGAAGAAGAAGATTGGCTGCTGCTTAAGCGTGGCGCTTACTTATTCCACTTTGGTCAATATATCGATTCTGAATCAAGCAGCCAGCATACATTTAACATTATAGCTAATAGAACGATTGAGGGGATACGTCACCGAGATCGGTTGAAACTTGCTTTTGTTTCATCGTATAAAGGCAAGGGTGTTTTTAGACAATATATGGAGCCTTATGGAGGCTGGTTTACAAAGGACGAGCAAAGAAAACTTCGCTTTTTAGGAGCCCTTCTTAAATTCTCTTATAGCTTAAATGCAACAAAACGAAATATTGTTGAAGAGATAAAAGTAAAACAAGACAACAGCAATACAGTTGAGCTTTATATAAACTGTAGGGATGAATATCGAGCGGAAGAATATCAGGCAGAAAAACAAAAAAAGCATTTAGAAAAAGTAATTAAAAGAAATTTAAAGCTTGAATTTGTAAACAAAATAGAAGTTTAAACATATTAAAAAAGCCTCTTTGAATAAAGAGGCTTTTTTTTTTAGTTGCAAAAGGAGATTGCAGGCCTAAAGACCTTATTGAGATTTATTGTTATATGCGCTAAAAGAAATACGTTCACTTAACATTATGTGATAAAAAAGGAATTATCCTTTGAATTTTAAAGAATGTTAACAGAAAATTTACATTAGCTTAACAATTAAGTGGTAATTTGAAATAAGATGATAATTCTTTCTACGCTCCTTATATAAAGAGATAGAGAAATAGTAAGGGTGGTAAAAAACTGTGGAACTATTAAGTGCAAATAACAAGGTAGAAGGATTAGGGAATCCTGAATATTACAACAACCGTGAGTTAAGTTGGCTCGCTTTTAACGAACGGGTATTAGAAGAAGCGATGGATACATATAATCCTCTTCTAGAATCTTTGAAATTTCTTGCTATCTTCAGCTCTAACCTTGATGAGTTTTTTATGGTTCGAGTAGCAGGATTGAAAGATCAAGTGAAAGCAGGTTTCAACAAACCAGAGAATAAAGCAGGACTCACGCCTAAAAAGCAGCTTTCAAAAATTGCTGAGAAGAATCATTCACTAGTAAATATCCAGTCTGAAACATACAATTCGCTCATTCCATTACTAGAAGAAGAAGGAATAAGCTTTATTTCAATGGATCAAGCAACAAAAGAACAGAGAGCTTTTTTAGAAAATCATTTTGATGAGCAAATCTTTCCTGTTTTAACTCCTATGGCTGTTGATGCTTATAGACCTTTTCCAATGCTTCTAAATAAAACGCTAAACCTAGCTATTGTATTAGAGCAAGGAGAATCAGAGGATGAAGAAATGGTTCTTCCAACAGGAAAACTTGCATTAGTTCAAGTTCCGAGTGTGCTAGATCGTTTTATTGAACTTCCTACACAATCTGAACATAAGCGATTATTTATTTTTTTAGAAGACGTTATATCTTTTTATATTCACAAGCTTTTTACAGGTTTTACAGTTAAGAGTGTTACACAATTCCGAATTACTCGTAATGCCGATATGACCATTCATGAAGAGGGAGCAAGAGATCTTCTACGGGAAATTGAAAAAGAGCTTCGGAAACGAAAGTGGGGAGCTGCTGTTCGATTAGAAGTTAAAGGAGAACAGTATGATCACCATGTTTTAAATTACTTGAAAAAAGAACTTGAAGTCCACAATAAAGATGTTTATAGCATTAATGCACCGCTTGATTTAACATTTTTATTCTCATTTTATAAAACTGTATCAATGACGCATGATCATTTAATTTATGAAGCGCTCATTCCTCAACCTCCTCGTGATTTGTATTATAATGAAAATATTTTTGAAAAAGCATTAGAACGTGATATTTTACTTCATCATCCATACGAATCATTTGAACCTGTAGTCGATTTTGTGAACGATGCAGCAGATGATGGCGATGTATTGGCAATTAAGCAAACATTGTATCGTGTCAGCGGCGGTTCGCCAATTATTAAAGCTTTAAAAAGAGCAGCTGAAAAAGGCAAACAGGTTACAGTACTTGTAGAGCTTAAAGCTCGATTTGATGAAGAAAATAATGTGCAATGGGCAAAGGAACTCGAAAAGGCAGGGTGTCATGTAATTTACGGTATGACATACCTTAAAACACATAGTAAAATTACGCTTGTTGTACGTAAAAAAAATCATCGCATTGAACGGTTTGTCCACCTTGGTACAGGCAATTATAATGATGCTACAGCTAAAATATATACAGATGCGGGTCTTATTACATCGAACCATCGCATTGGGATTGATGCGACTAACTTCTTTAACTATCTAAGTGGTTATACCGAAAAACCGAATTATAATCACCTTTCTGTTGCTCCATATGACATTCGTAAAGATTTTATTCATTTAATTGAAGAAGAAATTCGTTATCACCATCAGTTCAAAAATGGACATATTATTGCTAAAATGAACTCTCTAACAGATAAAATGCTTATTATGAAGTTTTATGAAGCTTCAAATGCAGGTGTAAAAGTAGATTTAATTGTACGAGGGACTTGTTGCCTTCGCCCTGGTATTAAAGGTGTAAGCGAAAACATCACAGTGAGAAGTATTGTGGGGCGTTTCTTGGAGCATACACGCATTTATTATTTTCATCATAACGGAGAGAAAAAGTTTTTCTTATCTTCTGCGGATTTAATGACGAGAAATATGGAAAAACGTGTTGAAATTATGTTTCCAATTTTTAGCGGGCATTTGAAGCAGCGTATCACCCAATGGATGCAAATTATGATGAGTGATAATGTAAAAGCACGTGAACAGTCTCCAGATGGAACGTACCATTATGTGAAAAGAGCTGAAGATGAACCAATTATAGATAGCCAGCAAACATTATTTCAGCTTGCCTATAGTGTAGGAGAAGACGAGGAATAGCTAAAAAAGCCGCCAAACGGAAGTTTGGGGGCTTTTTATCTTAAAATAACAAGTTTAGTTAACGATAGTAAGGATAGCCTCCATAATATGGAACAGGTGGCCCATAGAAAGGTCTTGGTCCATAGAAAGGTCCTGGTCCATAGAAAGGTGGTCGATATGCTCCGCCAATTGCGCCAATAGTCAATCCACCTAACAATCCTCCAGCAAGACCGCCTAGAAACGGAGCACCAAAGAAAAAGCGTTCATCTGGCTGATTACGGTAGTAGTGTGGTGGATAATATTGCATAGTGAAATTCCTCCTCATAAACTCTAGTCCTTAGCAGTGTATGACAAGATGAACAATAATGAGCCTGTTCTTTATGGACGTATATGATTTAGTGTAAATATAGTGAGTTCTGGTGGAGCAAGTAGACGAAAAGGAAGACGAGTTGTTCCCAAGCCTCGATTTACATAAAGTTTCATTGCTGTATGTTGAACTGTATAAAGACCTTCTACATAATTAGTGCCATATGGAGGAGTAACAATAGGACCTATAAAAGGCAGTTGTATCTGTCCACCATGTGTGTGACCCGATAATTGAAGGTTAATTGGGTAGCGTGCTACTTCTGGAGCGATATCTGGTTCATGAACAAGGACAATAGAGAAAAAGTCTTGAGAAGCATTCTGAAGCGTTTGAGCAAGGTTTGGCTTACCGAGCATCACATCGTCAAGTCCATAGATTACTAGTGCTTTTTCATCACTCCCTTTAATTCGTACAGAACGGTTTTTTAAAAGCTGAAAATGGCTTTTCTTCATAATTTCTTCGTATAAATTAGTTCCAAACCCTCCATGATCATGATTACCATAAACAGCAAATTTACCGAGAGGGGCTTTAATTTGTTTTAGAATAGGGGGAATTTCTCCAGCTTCTTTGTATTGCTGTGGAGCATCTATTAAATCACCTGTAAAAAAGACAAAATCAGGAGAGAGGGAATTTATTTGTTTAACAAGTCTACGAAGCTTTTTTAGTGTATATGTTGAACTAAGGTGAATGTCGCTAAATTGAACAATTCTTTTTCCACTAAGTTCCTTAGGGATTGTTGTGGAGCTTAGGGTCTTAAAAACCGTGTGCACGTAAAAAGGTTCAATATAGCGAATGTACATATATCCAAAACCACTTATTAAAAATGGTATAAGAGCACCGCTTCCTTTTAAAAAGGTTCTTCTCGTTATCTTTTTCATTTTACTAACACACCTTGTTTTTTATTTATTTAGATGTAGGATATTTAAATAAGGACAGAGAAGATAATTGTTTATTTTTATTTTTCATTTTTTTCTTAAAAAATGAAAAATGGTGAGATAATATACTAGCGCAAATATAAAACTCATATTATACTATTTGTTAACATTAAAACTAAAGGAGGTGTTCATAATGGATCCACTTGACATCCTAACAAACATGGACAAAGTTTTCCCTTATTACCAAGCTATATTTAGTGCGGATGAACACCGAGTTGTTGGTTATGAAGCATTAGCTCGCTTTGATAACAATGGTGAGGTTGTAAGCTTAGGGTCTTTTTTTTATGACCAAACAATTCCAGAAGAATATCGAAATGAAGTACAAAAATCAATTATTGTGCAAGTTCTGGAAGATGCTGTAGAAAGTGAAGAGCCTTATCTTTTGTTTTTTAATCAAAACCCGAACTTGCTAATGCTTGATCATGGAGAAGAGCTTCTTTCAATTTTAAGAACGTATGAAGAAAAAGGACTCTCCCTTTCTCGTATTGTGATGGAAATTACGGAACATAATTTTGAAGGAGAGATTGATCATCTTCAGCATTTACTTTTATACTATCGTACATATGGTATTAAACTTGCTGTAGATAATATCGGAAAAGAAGGAAGTAATTTAGACCGTATTGGTTTGCTTCAGCCAGATATTTTAAAAGTTGATTTACATATGCTTCTAAAAACATCTGTTCCACAGTCGTACCGCGATGTTTTATATTCTCTTTCAATGCTTGCTCATAAGATAGGAGCAACCCTTCTTTATGAAGATATTGAGTCTTCTTTCCAGCTCCAATATGCATGGCGAAATGGAGGAAGGTATTTTCAAGGGTTTTACTTACATAAACCAGAAAGAAAACGAGTTGAGCAAGGGATTTTAAAAGAAAAATTAAAAAATCAATTTGAAATGTTTATTAATCATGAAAAAAAGAAGTTACGTTTTCTTCATGAATTAACAAATAAAATTCATCGAAAAGTCGAAGATGTGTTATCTAAGCATAAGCATTACGAAACATATGACGAGCTTTTAGCTTTTATGTGTGAGGAGCTTGATAAAATGTGCTTTCGAATGTACGTTTGCGATGAAAATGGTTTTCAGCTTTCAGGGAACAGATTAAAAAGAGAAGGAGAATGGATTTTTCAGCCTGAATATCTTCATAAAAACTGGAGCTGGCGTCCTTACTTCTTAGAAAATGTAATGAAAATGAGCTTGAATCAGCGCGGAATTCTTTCAGACTTGTACAGCGATATTGAAGTAGGTGAAACCGTCCGTACGTTTTCGTTCCCGCTCGGTCAAACACAGTATTTGTTTATAGACTTGTCTTATGATTACTTATATGAAAAAGATGCGCTCTTATAAATGTCACCCCTTTCCTTTTTAGGTAAGGGGATTTTATATTTTATAGTCTTCTGTTTCATAATAAGGGTAATACTGTTTATAATAGAAGCTGTTCAAGTTTTTCAATATTAAAGCCAGTCACAACTTCATCTTCCACAACAACGGTTGGAGTAGAAAAAGAGCCTAACGTATTTATCATGTGTTTTCGCGCTTTTGCATCACGTTTTATATCAAATTCTATAAATGAAATGTTGTGATGTGTTAAAAACTGTTTTACAATGTGACATGGTGGGCAATCTTGTTGAGTGTATAATTCTACTTTTTTCATTTTTGTTCCTCCTTAAGGTGATTTTTAATGTGGTACATGTTATCATAGCTTAGCACCGTTATAGGTGGAATGAAAAGAAGAATGACTGTTCGTATTCTGCCAAACGATAATGAATAACAATAAATAAACATAAGGGAGTTTAAAAATGTCACAATTAAAAGCGATTATTAGCCGATTAGAAAGCTTGAAAAACCAAACAGAAACGCTTGAAAAGCCACAGCGCTTTTTTGAAATAAACGGAGAGCGCATCTGTAGCGTTACATATGAAGCAAAAGGGGACCTTTTTGAATTAAAAGTATTCAACAAAGGTGAAAAGCCTAAAACGTATGAGTTCGATAATATTGATATTATCACAATTGAAATCTTTGATTTACTTCAACTTGTATAAGAAATATTTTAAAAAAGCTTTTTGTGAAAAAAAGGTTATATGTTATATTTTTTCATAAAGTTTAAAAAGAGCGAAAACATTTGTTTTGGCTCTTTTTTGTATGCGTCGAAAAATGTAGAAAGAGCTCAGGAAAAGAGGAATGAAATGCCAAGATGTTATATTGACAGAGCGATATAGACCTTTTAGACTTTTATATATAGGATAAGAGAGGGGGGAGACGAATGAAGGCGACAGCTTCGCTTGCAAAGGAAGAAGAGCAGCTTTTACTTCATATATTATTTGAACAAGGATATGCATTAGAAGTTGTAAGCAGTCATCTTGTAGATATTGAACATGGATTAAAAACAGTAGAAACAAAGCAATATCAAGAAATTGCTTCTTTATATAGTCGTTTACGAGAATTATCATAGCAATACATATAATACAGAATAATAGAGTGAAGAAAGGCAAGTGAATAAGACATATTCGCTTGCCTTTTTTGCTTTTATATGTTCAAAAATTATTTGAAAGACTATAATAAATAAAAACAAAAGAAATTGAGGAGAATTATGCAGCTTGTTGAATGTAAAATGCTCGTTGTGTTAGCACAAGAGCTTAATATGCGCAGAGCATCTCAGCGGCTTTTCGTTTCACAGCCGGCGCTCTCACAGCGTTTACAAACAATTGAAAAGGCTTGGGAAACTCAAATTTTTATACGCTCACAAAAAGGACTTGCCCTTACACCAGCAGGAGAAAAAATTATTGAGTTTGCAACTGAGATGGTCGAGAAAGAAGAAAAAGTAAAAGAAGAGCTCGGCTCTTTGCAAACAGAAGTCCATGGAACATTAAAGCTTGCTGTTGCATCCATTATCGGTCAGCACTGGCTTCCAAATGTACTAAAAGAGTTTGTAAGAAAATATCCGCACGTGACAATCTCGCTTGTAACAGGCTGGAGTAGTGAAATGTTGCAATATGTGTATGATGATAGCGTGCACCTTGGCATTATCAGAGGGAACCCTGATTGGAAGGGAGTTAAAGAGTACCTTCTTACAGATCAGCTCTATCTTGTTGATACAGAAATTCAAGAATTCCAAGATGTTTTAAAAACAGAGAAACCTTTTATCCAGTTTAAAAGTGACTCAACGTATTATCAAGAAATTCAGGACTGGTGGCATACTCAATTTCAAACGAGTCCAAAGAGAACAATTGTAGTAGACCAGATTGAAACGTGTAAACAAATGGCTTTACATGGAATTGGGTATGCGATATTACCTTCTGTATCTCTAAAGGAAGAAGATGACTCTGTTTATAAGCTTCCACTGTTAGATGAAAAAGGAAAGCCTATCGCAAGAGATACGTGGCTTCTTGGCTATGACTCTTCCTTTAAATTAAAGCAAGTACAAGCTTTTTTAGAAGTAATATCAGAATATAAAGGTGTATAAGTTTGCCTGAATAACAGGCAAGCTTTTTTTTATAGGAAGAAAGAATAAAGAAATAATGTTGACAATGATAATCATTTTCAATAATATGAACATATGATAATCATTATCAATTACAAGAGGTGATGGAAATGAGCCGTACGCTTATTACATTTGTAAGTATGTCGGGAAATACAGAAGATATCGCAACAATATTAAAAGAAACATTGGAAAGTGAAGGGCAAAATGTTTCTTACGCATTTATGGATGAGATATCTATTGAAGATATAGAAAACTATGACAATATTTTAATTGGTTCTTATACATGGGGAGATGGAGATTTACCATATGAGGCAGAAGATTTTTACGATGAGCTTGAGAAGGGTACGCTACAAGGTCAGAAAATTGGCTGCTTTGGCTCTGGTGATCGAGACTATCCTCAGTATTGTGAAGCTGTAAATTTATTTGCAGAGCGAGCTTTAGAAGCTGGTGGCGACGTCTTCTCTGAAAAGCTGAAGATCGAGCTTTATCCAGAAACAGATGAGCAGATTTTAGAATGCCAAACATTTGCTAGAAACTTTTTGAAATGGGTAGAGAAAGGAAAAGTGGATTTCCATGTTTCATAAAGGAGCTACCTCTGTTGTATACGATGGAGAAGGGAGTTATTACTTAGCTGTAAAAGGAGAAGGAATTTATCGTTTTTATAACGGTCAATTTAAGAAAGTGCTAACAATTGGAAATCGTATTTTAAGTTTAAAAAAAGTCGGTGGCAATCTCTTTGGAGTTGGTGACGATGGCACAATGATTAAAGGAACGGATAGTGGAGAAAGGTGGAACCTTGCGCACTTACCAACAAAAGCAAGAGTATGGTCTGTTACAGGTAGCGACGAGAATATCGTCGCTACTCATGGTCAGCATACGATCTACCTTTCGGAGAATGCGGGTGTTTCTTGGCGAACAATTAAGCCTTTTGAGAATCTGAAAAACAAGCCAACGATTCGTTCACTCTGTATTACAAGTCATTTTCTATTTATTGGAACACAGATTCATAGCCTGTACGGTGGGATATGGATGTATAGTTTAAAAACAGGAAGTCTCACACATATTAACAAAGAGGAAAAAGCGATGATTTCATCTCTTCTTACTTTAAATGATAGCTATTTAGTAGCTGCAAAAGGATCAAGTAAAGGAAGACGGGGGAAAATTGAATATACGCCAATCCTTACCATGGAGAGATGGATTTTTAAAGAATGTAAGAGCCCTGGAACAGAGTCTTGCTATTTAGATTTATCAGAACATAATGGCGAAATTTATGCATCATCTACTCAAAATAGACAAGGCTTCTCTAATATTTATTCTGTTGATGTTTATAACAGTGCTCTTCATCAGTGTGAAACTGTTAAAGGACACGGATTCCGTGTGGCAAATGGTGAACAAGATTTCATGGTTGCAGGGTTGTATGAAAGCAAATATGTTGGATGCAAAAAAGATATGTTTGTTCTTCATTAAGCAAAGGGAAAGAATGTTCACCTTAACACATTCTAGGTTTAAGAGAAGTGAATAAAGCTTGTCAACTTAGGTTGGATTTGTTACATTAAACAAATACATAAGCATTTTAAGGAGGAACTAAGGATGAAAATGATGGATGCAAATGAAATTATTTCATTTATTCAAAACAGCACAAAATCAACACCTGTGAAAGTTTATGTGAAAGGTGAGCTAGAGTCAATTGACTTTGGTGCTTCAAAGGCTTTTATTACAGGCAATACAGGCGTTGTATTTGGTGAATGGAAAGATATTAAAACAGTTCTTGAAAGCAATGAAGGAAAAATCGAAGACTACGTATTAGAAAACGATCGTCGCAACTCTGCTATTCCTTTATTAGATCTTAAAGGTGTGAAAGCACGTATTGAGCCAGGTGCAATTATTCGTGACCAAGTTGAAATCGGTGATAATGCCGTTATTATGATGGGTGCTTCTATTAACATCGGTTGTGTAATCGGTGAAGGTACAATGATTGACATGAACGTTGTAATGGGTGGTCGTGCTACGACAGGTAAGAACTGTCACATTGGAGCTGGCGCTGTTTTAGCTGGCGTTATTGAGCCTCCTTCAGCAAAACCTGTTATTGTTGAAGACGACGTTGTAATCGGAGCAAATGCAGTTGTTCTTGAAGGCGTAACAGTTGGTGAAGGTTCTGTTGTTGCAGCAGGAGCTGTTGTTGTTGAAGATGTTCCTCCATTTTCTGTTGTAGCTGGAACTCCAGCACGCGTAATTAAGAAAATTGATGAAAAAACAAAATCAAAAACTGAGATCAAGCAAGAGCTTCGTCAACTTAACGAAGAAAACTAAATAAGAGTTAGAAGAAGCTCATTTTAAGAAGGAAAGCGTGGTATGCTTATTTGCCACGCTTTCCTTTCTGTTTATTTTCATCGCCATTTTATATTAAAGGATGTTGAGACATGAATCAGTTTATAAAAATTCGTCGTGATCTACATAAAATTCCTGAGCTTGGCTTTCAAGAATTTAAAACACAGCGCTACTTACTGACGTATTTGCAAACTCTTCCAGTTGAAAGGGTCGAAATCAAACCTTGGAAAACAGGGCTTTTCGTACGTGTTAAAGGATTAAATCCGTCAAAAACGATTGGGTACAGAGCAGATATTGATGGTTTACCAATTACAGAAGAAACCAATCTACCATTTTCTTCAGAACATGAAGGAAATATGCATGCATGCGGACATGACTTTCATATGAGCATTGGTTTGGGCCTTCTTACATATGTTGTTGAAAATCCAATTGAGGATAATATGGTATTTATTTTTCAACCAGCAGAGGAAGGACCAGGTGGAGCAGAGCCAATGCTAAAGAGCGAAGAAATGCTAGAATGGAAACCAGATATTATTTTTGCTCTTCATATTGCTCCTGAATATCCTGTTGGAACGGTTGCAACGAAACCAGGCCTTTTGTTTGCTAACACGTCAGAGCTTTTTATTGATTTAAAGGGACGCGGCGGACATGCTGCATATCCACATCTTACAAATGATATGGTTGTTGCCTCTTGTTCTTTAGTAACACAGTTGCAGAGCATTGTCGCGCGTAATGTAGATCCACTAGATAGTGCAGTTATTACTATTGGTAAAATTACAGGTGGCACAGTTCAAAACGTAATTGCAGAAAATGCGCGTATTGAAGGAACAATTCGTACTCTTTCATCAGAAGCAATGCAAAAGGTAAAACATCGAATTGAAGCTATTGTAAAAGGTATAGAAACTGGCTATGAGTGCAAAGCAACAATCGATTACGGAGCGATGTATCACCAAGTATATAATGATGAAAACCTTGCAAAAGAATTTATGGATTTCATTCAAAAAGATGAAGAAATTTCCCTTGTTCATTGCAAGGAAGCAATGACAGGAGAAGATTTTGGTTATATGTTAAAAGAAATTCCTGGAGTTATGTTTTGGCTTGGTGTTGATTCAGAAAATGGCCTTCATCATTCAAAGCTTCTGCCAAATGAGGAGGCAATTGAGAAAGCCATTTCTCTTCTATCCCGCTACGTAACTTATAAAGGAAAGAGAAAAAACTAAAATATTGGAATAACTTTCCCCTCTTAAGGAAATAGTACGTGTATGTAGGAGGTGGAAAGTGATGGCAAGAATTGGTGTTGAAAATGGCTTAACAGATGTGGCAGAAGCCCTAAGACAGCAAGGACATGAAGTTGTAGAGCTTCATAATGAAAACGATGCAAACGGCTGTGACTGCTGTGTTGTCACAGGAAGCGAATCAAACGTGATGGGAATTATGGATACAACAACAAAAAACCCAATCCTTACGGCATCAGGATATACAGCTGATGAGCTTTGTCAGCAAGTAAGCCAACATATTAACCAACAATAATCATCAAACAAAAAAGACGTCTTGAAGACGTCTTTTTTGTTCATTAAGAGGAAGATGTTTCTGTTCCTTCTTGGTTTTTGTGAATATAAACTTGGTGTGGAAAAGGAATTTCAATATTATGTTCGTCAAACGCTTCTTTAATTTCTTTACGAAGCTGACGTTCAACACCCCATTGTTCCATATTTTCTGTTTTAGCAATAACGCGTAGCACTACATCAGAGGCTCCTAAACCTTGAACTCCTATAACATTAGGGCCTTCAACAACAAGGGGATTAGAAGCGGCTACACGGTCACATACAGCTTGCATAATTTCCATTGCATGATCAATGTTATCATCATAAGAAATTCCGATATCAACCAACGCACGCATATTTCCTCGAGAATGATTACTAACGCTTGTAATTTCACGGTTTGGCACATAGTTTAGTGTACCATCAAAGCTTCTAATTTGTGTTGTACGAAGTCCGACAGATTCAACAATTCCATCAAAGCTTCCAACTGTTACATAATCATTCACATCAATTTGTTTCTCTAACAGTAAGAAGAAACCAGTCACAACGTCACTGACAAGCCCCTGGGCTCCAAATCCAATGGCAAGTCCAACAACACCTGCTCCAGCGATTAAGCTTGCAATTGGTAAACCAAAAATACCAAATAGCGTGGCAACAAGCATAAATATTAAAACATAGGAAAAAATATTTTCGGCTAGCTTATGTAAAGTTAAGGACCGGCCTTCTGAAATATTTCTACGCTTTGCAACTTCTTGAAAAGCTTTGTTCATAACGCGACTACCGATAGCTCTTACGATATAAAAGGCAATAAATAGCCCAATAACCTTAAGGGCAATGAGTCCTGCATCAACTAAAAGTCCTTCCCAATCAAACTGATTTACATCAAACAATAAAATCATCCTTTCTCGTCCAAACAGTAGGGGACACAACATTTACTTCTTAACCTTTTCCCTCATTTGTCCATGATAAACTACTAAGTAGAATTGTCAACGAAAGTTTCATGCATAATAAGTATGAAAAGAATCAATCATATTATTGGAAAGTTAGGGGAGGGTTGTATTAAAATAAAGAGAGAAAAGCTAAGCTTGTTTCATATGGACAAGCTCATTAAAATCGTCAGTTATTTAAAATTATTTTAAAATAGTATTAACTATTAACAGTTGACTGGTGACCCTGTCTACTCTATAATTGAACTTGTTGAAAAGAGATGTAAATGAGAATAACTTCTATGTATTCTCATTTAACTATATTGTTGGAGGGATTATTAATGGCAGAACGCATGGTAGGTAAACAAGCACCACGTTTCGAAATGGAAGCAGTACTAGCTAACAAAGAATTTGGTAAAGTAAGTCTTGAAGAAAACATGAAAAATGACAAATGGACAGTATTGTTTTTCTATCCAATGGACTTTACTTTCGTTTGTCCAACAGAAATTACGGCTTTATCGGATCGTTACGATGAGTTTGAAGACCTTGATGCGGAAGTGATAGGGGTTTCTACAGATACAATCCATACACACTTAGCGTGGATTAACACAGATCGCAAAGATAACGGTCTTGGAGATCTTAACTATCCATTAGCTGCTGATACAAACCACCAAGTTTCTCGTGACTATGGTGTGTTAATTGAAGAAGAAGGTGTAGCACTTCGCGGTCTATTCATCATCAACCCTGAAGGTGAATTACAATATGCGGTTGTTAACCACAACAACATTGGTCGTGACGTTGATGAAACACTTCGTGTTCTTCAAGCACTTCAAACTGGTGGTCTTTGCCCAGCAAACTGGAAACCAGGTCAAAAAACTCTTTAATTTATACATGATGACATGGAGGTCTAACAGAGCGTTAGACCTCTTTCTAAACTTAATTTGCAAGTGAACTGCTTGTTAATAGGGAGGAAATAAACGATGAAATTACGTGCTCCAATGCCTGAACTTGAAGGTGCAACAACTTGGTTAAATGGACAAGTTGCAAAAGAAGATTTAGTTGGTGAAAAACCGACACTTATTCACTTTTGGTCCATCAGCTGCCATCTGTGCAAAGAAGCAATGCCAAAAGTAAACGAGTTTCGCGATGAATATAAAGATCAGCTTAACGTTGTTGCTGTACATATGCCTCGTTCTGAAGATGATCTTAACGTTGAACAAATCGAAAAAGTAGCTAAAGAACATGAAATTACGCAGCCTATTTTTGTAGACAGCGAGCATAAGCTAACAGATTCGTTTGAAAATCAATATGTTCCAGCATACTATGTTTTCGATAAAACAGGTCAGCTTCGTCATTTCCAAGCAGGTGGAAGCGGCATGAAGATGCTTGAAAAACGCGTAAACCGCGTGCTTGGCGAAACAGAAAAAAGTGAATAATAAAAAAAGTGTCCATATTGGACGCTTTTTTTTTGAAGATTCCTTCTTTGCTTTCTAATCTATTTTCCCTTATAGTAAATAAGCATAGGCTAAATTTATATGAGAAACATCGGTACATAATGGAGGGTGTCAAAATGAAAAAAGAATTTGCCGTTATTGGACTTGGGCGCTTTGGAGGAAGCATTTGTAAAACATTAAGTGACCAAGGAATGGAAGTTCTAGCAATTGACATTGATGAAGACAAAGTAAACGAATATGCCAACATTGCTGCACATGCTGTTATTGGAGATTCTCTAGATGAGAATGTCTTAAAAAGTTTAGGAATTCGTAATTTTGGAAATGTCATAGTGGCAATTGGAGATAACATTCAAGCAAGTATTTTAACAACACTCATTTTAAAGGAGCTTGGTGTAGAGCATATTACGGTAAAAGCACAAAACGAATATCATGAAAAAGTGCTTTCTAAAATTGGCGCAGATCGAATTGTGCATCCTGAGCGAGACATGGGAAGAAGAATTGCCAATAGCCTTATGTCAAACACTGTTCTTGATTACTTAGAGCTATCAGAAGAACATAGTATTGTAGAACTTGTAGCAGGCCAGAAGATAGATGGGAACTCTTTAATTGATTTAGACATCCGTGCCAAGTACGGGATTAACATTGTCGCTATCAAGCGCAACCATGACATCATTGTATCTCCTCAAGCATCTGAAACAATTCGTCAAGGAGACATTTTAATTGTTATTGGAGCTGATGTGGATATTAATCGTTTTGAAAACCGTCTTGTTAGTGATTCATAAAAAAGACCCTGGACATCCAGGGTCTTTTTTTATTACACTTCCATAATAATTGGTAAAATCATTGGACGACGTTTTGTTTTCTCATATAAGAAAGGAGAAAGAGTGTCCGTAATTTCATTTTTAATTTCAGACCATTGGGTTGTACGACGCTCCATTACTTTGCTAAGGTGTTTTGTAATAAGTGACTGAGCATCGTTAATGAGATCCCCAGATTCACGCATATATACAAATCCTCTTGAAATAATATCAGGGCCTGCTGCAATTTTGAATTCTTTCATATTAATGCTTACAACGACAATAACAAGGCCTTCCTCAGATAGGATGCGGCGATCACGTAAAACGATATTTCCAATGTCGCCAACACCATTTCCGTCAATATATACAGAGCCAGATGGTACTTTTCCTGCAACAGATGCTTCGTTTTCACTTAGCGCAAGTACTTCACCATTGTCCATGATAAAGCAGTTCTCAGGTTCTACACCGCAGTCTTGAGCAAGTTTGTTGTGCATGCGTTGCATTCTAAACTCCCCGTGAATTGGCATAAAGAACTTTGGTTTAATTAAGCGAAGCATAAGTTTTTGTTCTTCTTGTCCACCGTGTCCAGATGTATGAATATCGCTGAATGGACCATGAATAACTTCAGCACCTGCTCTGAAAAGCTTATCGATAATACGACTTACGCTAATCGCATTTCCTGGGATTGGTGAAGAAGAGAAAACAACAGTGTCTCCAGGGATAATTTGAATTTGACGGTGAGTACCGCTAGCAATTCTAGAAAGAGCCGCCATTGGTTCTCCCTGGCTTCCTGTACAAAGAATTGTTACTTTGTTTGCAGGTAAGCGATTAATTTGATTTGGTTCAATAAATGTATCTTTAGGGCAACTAATATAGCCTAAATCTTGACCAATTTGAATTGCTGCTTCCATGCTTCGGCCAAATACGGCAATTTTTCGGTTGTGCTGAACAGCTGCTTCCGTTACTTGCTGAAGACGATGGATATTTGAGGCAAATGTAGCAAATATAATACGTCCATCAACTTTGCGGAAGATATCGTGAATGCTCTCTCCTACTCGACGTTCAGACATTGTGAAGTTAGGAACCTCACTATTCGTACTGTCAGAAAGTAAGCAAAGAACTCCGTCTTTTCCGATTTCAGCCATCTTAGTTAAGTTTGCTGGTTCACCTACAGGAGTAAAATCAAATTTAAAATCGCCTGTGTGAACAATTTGACCGTTCGGTGTTTTAATAACAATTCCATAAGAATCTGGAATACTGTGTGTTGTGCGGAAGAACGTTACAGACGTTTTGCGGAACTTAATAACGTCATCTTCATGAATCTCATGAAGTTTCGCACGGCGAAGTAAACCATGTTCTTCAAGTTTATTGCGAATAAGACCTAGAGCAAGTTTTCCGCCGTAGATTGGAACATTAAGCTCTCTTAATAAGTATGGAATTCCTCCAATATGGTCTTCATGACCATGAGTGATAAAAACTCCACGGATTTTATCTGCGTTTTTAATTAAGTAGGTATAGTCAGGAATAACATAATCAATTCCTAGTAGTTCATCTTCTGGAAATTTAATTCCAGCATCAACAACGATAATTTCGTCTTGGAATTGAATGCAATAGGTGTTTTTCCCGATTTCACCTAGTCCGCCTAAAGCGAACACTGCTGTTTGATTGTTTTTTACAAATTTCATTTCTATCATAACTCCAATACTTTAAAATCTTCGTTCTGTTGTTCATATTCTAGATGTGCACCTTCAATACGTTGGATAAATTCGATGTTTATATTATGATCTTTGAGCTTATAGCGTACGTCGCGCTCAGAATCACCTTCTACATAAACAGTTTGTGTTTTCTCACGTACAGGTACTTCATAACGATCTTGCTGGTGATACACTTTGAAAATCATTGTTTCATCTCTCCTTAATTCCGTAATTCAAATCATTTTTTTATTATAATATTATAAAATCCGCTAATATCTAATGTTTTTTCTAACTGAAAATACATTATAGCAGAATGGGAAGCATCTTTATTAGGTATAGCTATAGTATCTATCAAAGAACTTTATAATTATGTATACCCCTATCGCAGGGAAATCAAAAGGCTATTATAGCTCATTTTCTGGTATGAAAAGCTTGATATATCGCTAGGGCGTTCTAGAAAAAGCAATACTCAAAGCTTCTGTGAATGTATTGATCCGTACTGAAGGGAACGTATACCCTTACTTACATAAAGTTTCTCTGTGTCTATATTTTAGTTGTCTTTTGACGTGAAGTCAATCTATCGTGTAAAGCGTTTTAATAATTATAGTAAAAATGCGACTTCTTCGAAGAAGTCGCAGCTGTAAAATAAAAAAAATTAGGCAATGGTTTTCTGACGCCACATGTCGTTCCATTGGCGTACAAGGCGTTTTTTCAGTCGTTTTAGCAAGATGATTCAACTCCTTATGACAAAAATGTTTATTTCTATTATATGCAAGGTTGTCCTGTTTCTCGCATGGTTGATCTTGGGAATTTATTATTTTAGCAACATTGGAGAACTCAATCTCATTTTGTTTGAGAAAGGGCGTTTTGTTATACTGAAAGAGACATATCTAATGTGAGAAGCTAGAAGAAACATAAGGTAAATCATATACTAAGGGAGCAAGGTGATGAATGAATGAGCAAGAAAATTATCTTCTTTGATATTGACGGAACTTTACTTGACCATGAGAAAAATCTGCCACAGACAACTAAAAGCGCTGTGCAAAGTCTGAAAGATAAAGGGTACATAGTTGCTATTGCAACAGGAAGAGCGCCATTTATGTTTAAAGAATTAAGAGAAGAGTTAGAGATTGATTCTTATATAAGCTTCAATGGTCAATACATTGTATTGAACGGTGAAGTTTTCTATAAGAATCCTCTTCAACGTGAAGCGCTAGGTCAACTGACAGACAAAGCTCTTAGCTTAGAACATCCTGTCGTATATATGGATCATGACGATATGAAAGCAAATACTCCTCATCACCAATATATTGAGGATAGTATAAGCACATTAAAATTCTCCCATCCACAGCATGACCCAGACTATTTTTTAACACGTGAGATTTACCAAGCTCTTTTATTTTGTGAAGTTGGAGAAGAAAAACAGTATGAAGAAGAGTTTGATGCTTTTAAATTTGTACGCTGGCATCCTGTTTCAACAGATATTTTACCAAGCGGAGCTTCAAAAGCGAAAGGGATTGAGCGAGTAATTGAAGCTCTTAAAATTTCCAAAGAAGATGTTTACGCATTTGGTGATGGATTAAATGATATTGAAATGCTTGGATACGTAGAGCACGGAGTAGCAATGGGAAATGCGGAGTCAGAGACAAAAGAAGCAGCGCGATATGAAACGAAAGATGTAAGTGAGGATGGAATTTTACACGGCCTGAAGATGATTGGCCTTCTTTAATGAGAAACAGCGCTGAAACGCAGCGCTGTTTTTTTATTCAATAGGCGTTGATCCATCAGGGGCAGTGAATGGCTCTCCCTTATTAATATGGTCATAAAACATGACACCATTTAAATGGTCGATTTCGTGCTGAAACACGACGGCAGGAAGACCTTTAAGTCGAAGCTTGACCGTTTCTCCATTAATATTTGTTCCTGTTATCGTCACACGCTTGTAGCGAGGAACATATCCAGGAATCTCTTCATCAACAGAAAGGCAGCCTTCTCCACTTGAAAGATAGGTCTGCTCAATAGAATGGCTTACAATCTTTGGATTAAACAATGCGTAGCTGTAAAGCTTATCTTTTTCATCTGTCACATGAACAGCGATCATTCGCTTTGGAACGTTAATTTGTGGCGCTGCTAGTCCAATACCAGGACGAAGCCCGTATTTTTCAGCAGTATCAGGGTTTTGACTATTAATAACGTACTGCAACAGACTTTGTAACGTTTGCTTATCTTCTTCTGAAGCTGGAAGCTGAACTTCTTCAGCAACTTGTCTTAACGTTGGATGTCCGTCTCGAACGATATCATTCATTGTAATCATCTTTTCACACTCCTTTACTCAAGACACTATTATAACATTGACAATTTAATTATGTAACAACTTCCTTTTAAAGCATACATTCAAAGTCGATAAAAATGGAGAATGCCGTTTTAGACATCCTCCTTTGTAATTTAATTAACAGAATATAGAAGCTCCAACAATGATTAATAGAATGAATAGAACAACAATTAATACAAATCCATCGTTTGTTCCACATTCTCCACCATAACTATATCCTTCATAACCACAGCAGTCGTGTCCCCCATAACCGTACATCTTGTTTCCTCCTTTTAAATCCCTTTACCGACTTTAAAAAATTGTGTTTAAAACCGGATTACTATACATTATGACAAATGCTCTATGTGGTGTAGGTTGCTGCCTATGGAGAGAAAATAAGCTTGCCTTTTTTAAAAAATATAAGTATTAAAAAAATTAAAAAAGAAAAGATATCTTAAAAATAAGGATTTTCCTTTTATATAACACGGAGGAAAAAAAGGAAAAAACAACTACGTGAACAATACACAAGAGTACATTTTGTCGCTATAACCTGAATTTTGCCGAGATTACGTTCTGCTGTGTAATGAGCATTGTCTGTTGAATAGATCACTATAATAGTACAGTGAACAATGTTGTATTAGTACAGAAGGGGATGTTTTTTGAAAGAGGAAGTTGGAAATAAAAAGGGTAGAAAATGTTGATGTAAATAGATTGACGAATTCTTTATAGTTGTTGTAAACTAGTCCTCGGAAAGAAAAAATTGTATTACTATTTCTTCGATAGGAATTAATACAGTTAAACGTTACAACAAAATGTTTGTTTTCATTCTGACGCTGTTTTTGTCAAAAAAATAGGGGAAGAATACATAAAGAATGAGAAGCTAGAAAACAAAATGAGTTCAGCTTGCCTTTTTTGGTTACTCTAAGACAGGAACTATTTTAACACTAGTTTTTTACACTAAATTTGCAAACGTTTAAAACGAAAGGAAGAGGTGACGAGAATGGCTGCCAAAACTAAGAAATCAGTTTTAAATTTTGATAAGCAGCGTGAGGCAATTTCAAAGCAATTTGAAACGCTTCAAATTCTAAATGAGAAGGGCGAAGTTGTGAATGAAGCAGCAATGCCTAATTTAACAGATGAACAATTAGTAGAATTAATGCGTCGTATGGTTTATACACGTATTTTAGATCAACGTTCAATTTCTTTAAACCGTCAAGGACGTTTAGGTTTCTACGCTCCAACTGCTGGACAAGAAGCTTCTCAACTTGCATCTGAATTTGCATTAGAAAAACAAGACTGGATTTTACCTGGATATCGTGATGTTCCACAATTAATCTGGCACGGTCTTCCATTATATCAAGCGTTCTTATTCTCTCGTGGTCACTTTAAAGGTAACCAAATGCCTGAGGATCTTAATGCGCTTTCTCCACAAATCATTATCGGTGCTCAATATATCCAAACAGCAGGTGTTGCTCTTGGACTTAAAAAGCGCGGTAAAGAAGCAGTTGCAATCACTTACACTGGTGATGGCGGAGCTTCACAAGGGGATTTCTACGAAGGTATTAACTTTGCAGGTGCATTCAAAGCTCCAGCAATCTTCGTTGTTCAAAATAACCGTTTCGCAATTTCAACTCCTGTTGAAAAGCAATCTGCAGCAAGCACTGTAGCTCAAAAAGCAGTTGCAGCAGGTATTCCTGGAATTCAAGTAGACGGAATGGATGCTTTAGCAGTATATGCAGCTGTTCGCGAAGCTCGTGAGCGCGCTGTTCGTGGCGAAGGCCCAACATTAATTGAAACACTTTGCTACCGTTATGGTCCACATACAATGGCTGGTGACGATCCAACTCGCTACCGTACAGCTGAGCTTGATTCTGAGTGGGAGCAAAAAGATCCACTAGTTCGTTTCCGTGCGTTCCTAGAAGCTAAAGGCTTATGGAATGAAGAAAAAGAAAACGAAGTAATTGATCAAGCTAAAGAAGACATTAAAGAAGCAATCAAAAAAGCTGATGCTGAACCAAAACAAAAAGTAACAGATTTAATGTCTATCATGTATGATAAAATGCCTTACAATTTAGAGGAACAATATGAAATTTATCAAGAGAAGGAGTCGAAGTAAGACATGGCGCAAATGACAATGATTCAAGCAATCACTGATGCATTACGCACAGAGATGAAAAACGATGAAAACGTCTTAGTATTCGGTGAAGACGTTGGTGTAAACGGTGGGGTTTTCCGTGCGACTGAAGGTCTTCAAAAAGAATTCGGCGAAGATCGTGTATTTGATACACCGCTTGCTGAATCTGGTATCGGCGGTCTTGCGCTTGGCCTTGGTCTAGAAGGATTCCGTCCAGTTCCAGAAATTCAATTCTTCGGTTTCGTATACGAAGTAATGGATTCAATTTCTGGTCAAATGGCTCGTATGCGCTACCGTTCTGGTGGTCGTTGGACTTCTCCAGTTACAATCCGTTCTCCATTCGGTGGTGGAGTACATACGCCTGAACTTCACGCTGATAACTTAGAAGGATTAGTTGCTCAACAACCTGGTCTTAAAGTTGTTATTCCAGCAACTCCATATGATGCAAAAGGACTTTTAATTGCAGCGATCCGTGATAACGATCCTGTTATTTTCCTTGAGCACATGAAATTGTATCGTTCTTTCCGTGCGGAAGTACCTGAAGAAGAATATACAATTGAAATCGGAAAAGCTGATGTTAAACGTGAAGGAACAGACCTTTCTATCATCACTTACGGTGCAATGGTTCACTCTTCATTAAAAGCAGCTGAAGAACTTGAAAAAGAAGGCTACTCTGTAGAGGTTGTTGACCTTCGTACAGTAAGCCCATTAGATATTGACACAATTATTGCTTCTGTTGAGAAAACAGGTCGTGCACTTGTTGTTCAAGAAGCTCAAAAACAAGCAGGTATCGGTGCTAACGTTGTTGCTGAAATCAACGACCGCGCTATCCTTAGCCTTGAAGCGCCTGTACTACGTGTTGCAGCTCCTGATACTGTATTCCCATTCTCAGAAGCTGAAGGTGTTTGGTTACCAAACAACAACGACATCGTAGAAAAAGCAAAAGAAGTTCTTGAATTTTAATTGCTAATAAAGTAAACAAAGCACAAAATGGCTTTCCTTGACTGCTTCGCGCAGCCAAGGTAGCTGTTGTGCTTATCTATGTACTTTAAATCATAAAACATAATTTCTTACAGGAAGGTGAATGCTCGTGTCATTTGAATTTAAACTTCCAGATATCGGTGAAGGTATCCATGAAGGTGAAATCGTTAAGTGGTTCGTAAAGCCAGGAGACAAAATTAGTGAGGATGATGTACTTGCAGAAGTACAAAACGACAAAGCTGTTGTTGAAATCCCATCCCCAGTAGACGGAACAGTTGAAGAGTTAAAAGTTAGTGAAGGTGAAGTTGCGACAGTTGGTCAAGTTATCGTAACATTTGACGCACCTGGCTACGAAGACTTACAATTTAAAGGTAGCGATAGTGAAAGCTCTTCCAAAGAAGAACCAAAAGAAGAGAAAAAAGAAGAAGTACAAGGTGCACCAGCAGCTAGTACTGAAGCAGTAGATACTGATCGCAACGTTATCGCAATGCCATCTGTACGTAAATATGCTCGTGAAAAAGGCATTGACATCCGTCAAGTAGCTGGTAGCGGTAAAAATGGTCGTATTCTAAAAGAAGATATTGATAGCTTTGTATCTGGTGGAGCACAACCTGCTGCACAAACAGAAGAAAAAGCTCCTGAAGCAGCTTCTGCAGCACCAAGTGCACCAGTAGTAGCTCCAGAAGGCGACTTCCCAGAAACTCGCGAGAAAATGAGCGGCATGCGTCGTGCAATCGCAAAAGCAATGGTGAACTCTAAGCATACGGCTCCACACGTTACACTTATGGACGAAGTAGATGTAACAAAACTTGTGGCTCACCGTAAGAAGTTCAAAGCAGTTGCAGCTGAGCAAGGAACAAAATTAACGTTCTTACCTTACGTTGTTAAAGCTTTAACATCTGCTCTTAAGAAGTTCCCAGCTCTTAACACATCTATTGATGATGCAACAGATGAAGTAGTTCAAAAACATTACTACAACATCGGAATCGCAGCTGACACTGAAAAAGGTCTTGTTGTTCCAGTTGTAAAACACGCTGACCGCAAATCTGTTTTCTCTATCTCAGATGAGATCAACAGCCTAGCAACTAAAGCGCGTGAAGGTAAACTTTCTGGTGCAGAAATGAAAGGTGCTTCTTGCACAATCACAAACATCGGTTCAGCTGGTGGACAATGGTTCACTCCGGTTATCAACCATCCTGAAGTAGCTATTTTAGGTATTGGTCGTATTGCTGAGAAACCAGTTGTAGTGGACGGTGAGATTGTTATCGCTCCAGTGTTAGCTCTTTCTCTAAGCTTTGACCACCGTATGATTGATGGTGCTACAGCACAAAATGCATTAAACAACATCAAGCGTTTACTTAACGATCCAGAACTATTATTAATGGAGGCGTAATATCATGGTAGTAGGAGATTTCCCGATTGAAACAGATACTATTGTAGTTGGAGCAGGTCCTGGTGGATACGTTGCAGCAATCCGTGCAGCACAATTAGGACAAAAAGTAACAATTATCGAAAAAGCTAATCTTGGTGGAGTATGCTTAAACGTTGGTTGTATTCCTTCAAAAGCTCTTATCACAGCAGGTCACCGTATCGAGCATGCGAAGCATTCTGAAGATATGGGAATCACAGTTGAAAACGTAAAAGTTGACTTCACAAAAGTTCAAGAGTGGAAAGCTGGCGTTGTTAACAAACTAACTGGCGGTGTTGAAGGTCTTCTTAAAGGAAATAAAGTGGATATCGTAAAAGGTGAAGCTTATTTCGTAGATCAAAACACACTTCGAGTTATGGACGAAAACTCTGCGCAAACATATACATTCAAAAATGTAATCATTGCAACAGGTTCTCGCCCAGTTGAAATTCCAGGATTCAAATTCTCTGAGCGCGTAATCAACTCAACAGGAGCTCTTGCTCTTAAAGAAATTCCTAAAAAGCTTGTTGTAATCGGTGGAGGTTACATCGGTACTGAGCTTGGAACTGCTTACGCTAACTTCGGAACAGAAGTAACAATTGTTGAAGCTGCTGATGATATTTTAGCTGGTTTCGAAAAACAAATGACTTCAATCGTTAAACGTGAACTTAAGAAAAAAGGAAACGTTACAGTTCATACAAAAGCTATGGCTAAAGGCGTTGAAGAAACTAAAGACGGCGTAAAAGTAACGTTTGAAGTAGGCGGAAAAGAAGAAACTGTTGAAGCAGACTATGTTCTTGTAACAGTTGGTCGTCGTCCAAATACTGACGAGCTTGGTCTTGAGCAACTTGGTATTGAAATGACTGATCGCGGTCTTATCAAAATTGACAAACAATGTCGTACAAATGTAAACAACGTGTACGCAATTGGTGATATTGTTGAAGGACCACCATTAGCACACAAAGCTTCTTATGAAGCAAAAATTGCTGCTGAAGCAATTAGCGGCGAACCTTCTGAGATTGATTATCTTGGAATTCCTGCTGTATGCTTCACAGATCCAGAACTTGCATCTGTTGGTTACACAGAAGCACAAGCAAAAGAAGACGGCATTGAAATCAAAGCAGCGAAATTCCCATTCGCAGCAAATGGACGTGCTCTTTCTCTTAACAGCACAGACGGTTTCTTAAAACTAATCACTCGTAAAGAAGACGGTGTAATTATCGGTGCTCAAATCGCAGGTAGTGGCGCTTCTGATATTATTTCAGAACTTAGCCTTGCAATTGAGTCTGGTATGACAGCTGAAGATGTTGCTTTAACAATTCACGCTCACCCAACTCTTGGAGAGATTACAATGGAAGCAGCTGAAGTTGCTCTTGGTACTCCAATTCATATGCTATAAGATAATGGAAGCAGCTGAAGTTGCTCTTGGTACTCCAATTCATATGCTATAAGATAGATGAAGAAAAATCCCTTAGTCGAATGACTAAGGGATTTTTTTGTATACAATAAGAAAGCTTGCATATATATAGGACAAGGGTTTTGTTGGTGAGAGGAGGAGAAGGTTAAGGTGCTGTATCATATTTATATCTTACAATTTTTTATATGGTGTACATTTACATTTGTTGAGCATCTTTCTCATCGAGACCATCTTGGAGCCAAAGCGCTACTCTTCATTGTTTTCGTATATTTGGGATACCTCATTGCTGAAATGTATTTAAAACACAAAAAAAGCGCTTTCTTTCTCACTGCAGTCTCTATGATCACTTTTTTTAGTATGCAAACTTTAGTGTTTTCTTTTTTCTAGGCTGATGTTCTGAAAAGAAAAAGGTTTATAAAATTTATTAATGTGTTATACAAATAAGCGTTGACATTTTAAATGTGACATAATATTATAGAAAACAAGAAGATAAAACGTTTTCAAAAATAACCTCAAAAGGCAAAAAGGAGCGCTATAAGATGGGAACAATTATTTGTCAAACATGCAGTGACACAATTGAGTATTTTGATGATGAGAAAGTATCAACGCTTTATGGAACGTGCCAATATTGTGAGGAAAAAGATAAATAGAATAATAGAATAATAAAATAAAAAAGCTCTGCAAATGCAGAGCTTTTTTTATTTTATTGCTTTATGTTCTTTAATGACTCGAAGTGTCTTTAATGTGTGATCTTCAGGTCCTTGAACAGGAAGACCTTCTTCAAGATTTTTCTTAATATATTGGAGGTTTTCTTCCATAATAATTTCTCCAGGAATAAAAATAGGAATCCCTGGTGGATAAATCATGATAAATTCAGCTGTAATACGTCCTGATGACTCTTCAAAAGGAACAACCTCTGTTTCTGCATAAAAAGCATCTCGAGGTGTTAGAGAGAGCACAGGGATGTCTGGTAAGAGCACAGAGATATCTTCAGAGCTTTGGACGTTGTCCTTACACTCGTTAACAAGTTCTGTTAGTGCTTCTATAAGCATGTTAATATTCTCTATTGTATCTCCTGGTGTAATAATACAAAGCAAGTTATAAAGATCAGAAAGTTCTACTTCAATATTGAAGCGTTCACGCAACCATTTTTCTGCATCATAGCCTGAAATGCCAAGCTCTTTAATTGAAATAATAAGCTTTGTCGGATCCATATCATACGTTGCTTTCGTGCCAAGGATTTCACGTCCAATACAACGAATATATCCAATTTCATTAATTCTTTTACGCGCTGTCTCAGCAAGGTCAATAGCATACTCTGCAAGCTCTTTTCCTTCTGTTGCAAGTCTTTTACGAGCAACGTCTAATGAAGCAAGTAAAATATAAGATGTTGATGTTGTTGTTAACATGCTTAAGATGGACTGAACACGCTTTGGTGAAACAAGTCCTTCTCTCATATTAAGAATAGAGCTTCCTGTCAAAGATCCGCCTAACTTATGCACACTTGTGGCAGCCATATCTGCTCCTGCTTGCATAGCTGATAGGGGAAGATCATCATGAAAATGAATGTGCACTCCATGAGCTTCATCAACAAGAACAGGAATTGAGAATGAATGAGCAAGCTCAACAATTCGCTTTAGATCTGCTGCAATTCCAAAATACGTTGGATTAATAACAAGAACAGCTTTTGCATCTGGATGCTGATAAAGTGCTTTTTCTACTGCATCTGTTGTAATGCCGTGTGAAATTCCTAGATCAGGATCAATTTCAGGATGAATAAAAACAGGTGTAGCTCCTGAAAATATAATAGCACTCATAACAGATTTATGAACGTTACGTGGAACTAAAATTTTGTCTCCAGGTCCACAAACAGACATTACCATCGCTATAATGGCTCCGCTTGTACCTTGCACAGAGAAAAATGTATGATCAGCTCCAAAAGCGCGAGCAGCAAGTTCTTGAGCTTCTTGAATCATTCCGCTTGGCTGATGGAGATCATCAAGCGGTGCAATATTAATCAAATCTATAGAAAGGGCATTTTCCCCAATAAACGAGCGAAATTCTTCATCCATTCCACGACCTTTTTTATGACCTGGAATATGAAATTGAATCGGGTCTTTTTTAGCGTGCTCAATAAGACCTGTAAAAAGGGGTGTTTCAAACTGTGAAGACAATATACTAATCCCACCTTAATTATCAAACTTAAAAAACAAATGAATTATAGCACTTATAGAATGGTTTGCAAAGCTCTTTTTCATAGCTTTTCCGTTTTGAAAGGAAAAATAAAAAGAAGTTCTAAAAAATGAAAAGAAGTTGCGTTTATTCTATATTGTGAGGCACAATGTTAAAAGAGAAATAAATGATAGGAGATGAAAGATATGGAATATCAATATCCAATTTCAATTGATTGGAGTACAGATGAAATTGTTGATGTTGTTCGCTTTTTTGAAGCAATTGAAAAAGCATATGAAAAAGGAATTTCACGTGAACAGCTTATGAGCACATATAGACGCTTTAAAGAAATTGTCCCAAGCAAATCAGAGGAAAAACAAATTTGTAATGAATTTGAAGAACAAAGTCATTATTCACCGTATCGAACGATCAAAAAAGCAAAAGATGCACCAGAAGAAACTTTTATTCGTATGAGATAAAAAAGAAGAGCAATTTGCTCTTCTTTTTTTAGATTGTAGCTCCTAATTTATATAGAGGAAGTAGCGTTGTAAAGGCATCTTTAAACGTTTGGTCCCATTCATCTTTTGACATCTCTATAGCCTCTTTTTGCGGAATACGTAAACCACAAAGGATTTCTGCTTTTTTTACATTTTCTAAGCGGTCAAAGAGAGCTGTTAAATCTTCTCTTGATAAATCCTCCATTGAGATAGTATCAGGCTTTGTATGGTCTTTTGACCAAACAAAATAAGCTGGGATCCTATTTTCGATTTCCTCAATATGTGTTTTTAAAATTTTTCCATACTCTGTTTTAATATCTGCTTCATAAATAACAGCAAACCAAATAAAGACGTGAGACTCAAAAAGTCCGATTTGGAAATGTGGATGTCTTTTATATCCGCGCTTATTTGCTGCAAAAGCAACCCACGTATCTTTCGGTGGATTGACAGAGCGTCTGGCGTGTTTTGCAACATGTGCAAACATTTCTTCCTGACATAGAGAAGATAGAAATGGAGCATATATTTCGCCTAAGCTTTCTAGCTTTGGACGTACTTGTTTTTTTAATTCGCCCATACGCTCATCAAGACCATCCACTGTAAAAACATTAAAGTCTTCTTTTGTAAATCTCTCAAATTTCATGGTGTACCTCCAGATGAATGTTTTTTTTAGAATAGGTAAGGGTAACTAATAAGTAATCATATCACAACTTAGATGGAACAATAGAAGTTAAAACCCTTAAAGCCTATTTTTAAAACTTTCTTACAAATGTAGTTACAAGATATAAATGTTCTACATACGATATAAAAATAATATATTCTGAATATTAAAACTTTTCGTCAAGCTTGTTATGTTAAGAGAGGGGGCTTCAACAATGAAGCAAGTAGTAAATATTCACAAAAAAACCGAATATACGAACCATTTAGCAGTGTTGAGGATGGAACTTGATTATGAGCTTGCCACTTTGTACGAAGCAATGATTGAAGAAAATGAGGAACAAAAACTAAAAAGTAAACAAAAGTTAGAAAAACTTCGCCAAGAGCTATTGAAGTACAGCGAAAAAAAACAATAGTATGAACGTTATAAAAAAATAAAACTTGTTTAGACTATACAGGTCTGTATAGTCTCTTGTTATGACGGTTTTAGAATAACAACTATAAAAAAGGATGAAACTTGATTTGTGGCGCTGATTTTCATAAGCTACTTTTATAACTTAATTTTAGTTTGACTTTTAAGGGGGTTTGCAAAATGGAAGATTTTTGGAAAGGTATTTATACATATGCTACATCATGGGTAAAAGAAGCGGGAGAAATGATCAAAGATTCGTTTAGTAAAGAGCTTCTTATTGAAACAAAATCAAATCCAAATGACCTTGTTACAAATATGGACAAAGATGTTGAAACGTTTTTATACGAAAAAATTCAAGAGACGTTTCCAACGCACCGTATTGTAGGAGAAGAAGGACATGGAACAGATGTTACATCAGCAGAAGGGATCCTATGGGTTATTGATCCTATTGACGGTACAATGAATTTTGTCCATCAGCAGCGTAATTTTGCTATTTCCATTGGCATATTTGAAAATGGCGTAGGGAAAATTGGATTGATTTATGATGTTATGCATGATGAGCTTTATCATACAATTCGTGGAAACGGAGCCTATATGAATGATATCAAGCTTCCAATGCTCACTGAATCACCTGTAAAAGAAGCTATCCTTTCCCTAAACGCTACATGGGTAACAGATAATCACCGCATTGATCCAGCGGTTCTTTCTCCTCTTGTAAAAGATGTTAGAGGAACGAGATCATATGGTTCTGCTGCTCTAGAGCTTGCTTATATTGCCGCTGGACGTCTTGATGGGTATATAACGATGAGACTTGCTCCATGGGATTTTGCTGGTGGTCTTGTATTGATTGAAGAAGTAGGAGGAGTAGTTACTAATGTTTACGGAGAAGAACTTAATATTTTAGAAAAAAATAGTGTTTTTGCTGGTGAAAAAGCATTTCATAAAGAAGTCCTTCAAACGTACATTAATAAAAAGAGATAACTATGGGAAAACTGTCGTTTCGTTCATATACAAATAAAGACTTCCCGTTTTTTCAGCAGTTAGTTTTGGCAAGCAAAGAATGGGAAAGTGAAGAATGCTCTGTAGAGAATCTCCCTGTTTACTTAAGAAAATATGAAATGCTTCAAGGCCATTGGACGATATATGAACAAGATGGAGAAAAGGTAGGCCTCTCTTATAGCTTGCCTTGGGCGCCATCAAATGAAAAACCTTGGCTTGGCACACTACTTGTCAAAGAATCACGAAGAGGACAAGGAATCGGAAAGGAAATTGTTACAAGAATTGCCGAGCATTTTCGGGGAAATCATAAAGCTTTTTTTTGTGCTTGTCCTGTTGAAAGAACAGGCTGGCTACAATTTCTGGCTTCGTGTGGCTTTGAGCAATTTAAAGTAGAAAAAAATGAGGAAGAAAAAGAATACGTTATTTTAGTTTATCCTCTTTAAAAAAAGCTATAAAAAGGACAAAACGTCCTTTTTATAGCTTTCCAGCTTCACGAAGTTTCTTTTTTGTCGTAAAACCAAGTCCAATAATAACAATAAGTGCAACAATACAACCAATTACTCCAACAATGCTACCTTCTCCGAGAAAAACCCCAATTAACATAATTGATAGCGTTCCCAAGATTGCATATAAAAGTAAACCCCATTTAATTGACTTCAACATAAACCCTCCCAAATGTCCTTCATATTGTGAAGAATATCTTAAGTGTACCGAAAAACCGAAAGCATTTCTAGTTTCTTTATGTTATAATATCCTAGGCATTAGCTTGATATGTGTGAAATTTGGATAAGCTAGTGAAGTATTTACACAAAAGTATGGGAGTTGAAGGGCTTGAACATTCGTCAAGACTTACGAAATATTGCAATTATTGCCCACGTAGACCATGGGAAAACAACACTTGTAGATCAGCTGTTGCATCAATCTGGAACGTTTCGTGCTAACGAGCAAGTTCACGAACGTGCAATGGATTCAAATGATCTAGAACGTGAGCGAGGAATTACAATCCTAGCAAAAAATACGGGCATTCATTATAAAGATAAACGTATTAATATTTTAGATACACCAGGACATGCTGACTTCGGTGGAGAAGTAGAACGTATCATGAAAATGGTAGATGGCGTTCTTCTGGTTGTCGATGCTTATGAAGGATGTATGCCTCAAACGCGTTTTGTACTTAAAAAAGCGCTAGAGCAAAATTTAACACCAATTGTTGTTGTAAACAAAATTGACCGTGACTTTGCTCGTCCAGCAGAAGTTGTGGACGAAGTAATCGATCTTTTAATCGAGCTTGATGCAACTGAAGAACAGCTTGAGTTTCCTGTTGTTTATGCATCAGCAATTAACGGAACAGCAAGCCGCAATCCTGAAAAGCAGGATGAGAACATGGAAAGCTTATTTGATGCTATCATTGAGCACATTCCAGCACCTGTTGATAACAGTGAAGAACCGCTACAGTTCCAAATTGCGATGCTTGACTACAACGACTATGTAGGCCGTATTGGAGTTGGACGCGTTTTCCGCGGAACAATGAAAGTTGGTCAACAAGTTGCACTTATGAAAGTTGACGGTTCTGTTAAACAGTTCCGTGTAACAAAAATGTTTGGTTTTATCGGATTAAAACGCGTTGAGATTGAAGAAGCAAAAGCAGGAGATTTAATCGCTGTATCTGGAATGGAAGACATCAACGTTGGAGAAACTGTTTGTCCTGTAGATCATCAGGAAGCACTTCCTGTTCTTCGTATTGATGAGCCAACTCTACAAATGACGTTCCTTGTGAACAACAGTCCTTTTGCTGGTAGAGAAGGTAAATTCGTAACAGCGCGTAAAATTGAAGAGCGCTTGATGTCAGAACTTGAAACAGACGTAAGTTTACGTGTTGATCCTACTGATTCTCCTGATGCTTGGGTTATTTCAGGACGCGGAGAGCTTCACCTTTCAATTTTAATTGAAAACATGCGTCGTCAAGGTTACGAACTTCAAGTATCAAAACCAGAAGTTATCATCAAAGATATTGATGGTGTTCGTTCTGAGCCTGTTGAGCGCGTACAAATCGACGTACCAGAAGAGTACACAGGTTCAATTATGGAATCAATGGGAGCTCGTAAAGGTGAAATGTTAGATATGACAAACAACGGCAATGGCCAAGTTCGTCTAATCTTCATGGTACCTTCTCGTGGTCTTATCGGTTACACAACGGAATTTTTATCACTAACTCGCGGATACGGCATCATCAACCATAGCTTTGATAGCTATCAACCAATGCAAGCTGGCCAAGTTGGTGGACGTCGCCAAGGTGTGTTAGTATCAATGGAAACAGGTAAGGCTTCTTCATACGGAATTATGCAAGTTGAAGAACGTGGCGTAATTTTTGTTGAGCCAAACACGGAAGTTTATGAAGGTATGATTGTTGGAGAACATTCTCGTGAAAACGATCTTGTTGTTAATATTTCAAAAACGAAGCATGCAACAAACGTTCGTTCTGCAACAAAAGACCAAACAGTAACAATGAAAAAACCTCGTATTATGTCTCTTGAAGAATCATTAGAATATCTAAACGAAGACGAATATTGTGAAATTACACCAGAATCTATTCGTCTACGTAAGAAGATTCTAGATAAAAACGAGCGCGAAAAAGCAGCTAAAAAGAAAAAGCTTGCAAATAAATAAAGATAAGTGTGGCCTTAAAAGTTAATATTTAAAGGAGCGTGATTGATAATGGGGGTAAGTGAACGCCTTCAGTTTTTTGCGAAGCTTTTTAAAGTGGACGAAAACCCCGAAGCGGGCATGTGGCTATTGTACTTTACCATTCTTTTGCTAGCCGTTGTTGTATACAATTTAGGTTTTGCGCGAAAGCTACCTATCATCAAGAACGTGATCATTTATGCATTACTAGCTTTTGGCTGCACAATTCTTACATTTTTCGGAGCCTTTTTACCTGTAGCAGAGGGCTTGCTCATTGCGGCTATTGTGCTTGGGGTCTACAAAGTGCGTTTGCATCAAGCAAAGAAAAACGAACAAATGTAAAAAAGCGGGATAGCGTTGTTGGACGTTATCCTGTTTTTATAAGCAAAAACGTTGTTGAGGTGGAGAAATGAGAGTTCAATGCGTAATTTGTGATGTAATTGAAACAATTGATAACGAATTACCGTTAGCCAAAAAAATTAGAAATCGTCCTATTCATACATATATGTGTCAAAGGTGTCATGACCGTATTACAAAGCGTACAGAAGAGCGAAAAGCAACGGGGAACTTTAAGCTTTATGAATCGAAAAAGGATGAAGATGAATGGTAAAAATTTCAGATGTAAATGTAGTGTAAAAAAAGGTGAATAAGTAAGGGAATTTTCTGAATTCTATTTTCATTTCTTCTAAAACACGTTATGATAAACATAATCTTTACTGATTGTTGTAAAGAGGTTGTAAGGCAACTATCAATCCTGTCAATGGAAGAGGTGGTAGAAATGTCAAACAGAAACGTAGCATGTACATTTACGATGAAATTTATAAAAGTAGATAAAAACGCTTAGTCTTTGCATGGAAAAAGACTAAGCGTTTTTATTATTCTTTATCTTGAAGTTCATTATTAGATTGATCGTTCTGTTCTTTTTGTAGTTCTTGCTGATTTTGTTCATTCAAGCGATCATTATTTGTATTTGTTTCATTCGGATGTTTTTGTCGTATTTCATTAGCCATTTCAGGTACAAAACGATCTACAATTGCTGCGAGTTCGTCGAGAACGCCTGTTACAGGACGTCCGTTTCTAATTTCTTGTGCCATCCCTTGTAAACGAGAGAACGTATCAGGATCAGCAATAACAACAGCATTCGCACCATTTGGGTCGTGTTTAAGGCTTTCAGCAACGGCATACTTGATAGAACTTACTTCTGAACGATCAAGGTCACCTCCAACATCGATGCCAACTATAGCGTATCTTCCAACAACAACGGCTGTTGCACGTTCAACTTTCGGGACGTCTGTTGCAAGGTTTATCAGCCGTTGGGAGATAGCGTTATTTGATTGTTGTTCTTCAGGTTGGGGAGTTGTATTTTTTACTCGTACTAAATTATCATTGTTTCTTTCATCGTTTGCTGCACTGTTATTTTGACAGCCTGTTAGAAATACTACAAGTAGTACAAGCCACATAAAGTATTTTTGCATACAGCAATCTCTCCTTTTATAGTGCGTAATATGGCGATGAGACCTTTTTAAAACTTCTTTGAACATATAGCTAGCATAGGAACAATGGCTTTTCTAAATTATTGTCTGTTCATTCTTCTATCTTTATGCATGGCTACATATAGTAAAAGAAGTAGAGGATTATTGTCATATTACATAGAAAGGTGAGAGTATCGGGTACTTATTCTTCAAAGAAGACAAATGGAGGGGGCAAAAACCTTTGAAAAAGATTTATGTGTTAGATACGAACGTACTATTACAAGATCCACACTCTATTTTCTCTTTTAAAGATAATGAAGTCGTTATTCCAGCTGTTGTACTGGAAGAAGTCGATTCTAAAAAGAGATATATGGATGAAGTAGGGAGAAATGCCAGACAAGTATCTAAACTTATCGATGGTTTTCGTCAGCATGGCCGACTTCATGAGAAAATTCCGTTAGAAAATGGAGGTTCACTGCGGATTGAGCTTAATCATCGGTCATTTCATCAACTTCAAGAAGTATTTGTAGAGAAAACAAACGACAATCGCATTCTTGCAGTCGCAAAAAATCTCTCTCTTGAGGAAGAAACAAAAGAAGAAGGAAGACAGGTTATCCTTGTTAGTAAAGATACGCTTGTACGTGTCAAAGCAGATGCGATTGGTCTTTTAGCAGAGGACTTTTTAAGCGATCGAGTTGTCGAAGTAAACCACCTTTACTCCGGTTTTCTTGATCTTTACATTCCAAAAGACGAGCTTAATCGTTTTTACGAACAAGGTGAGCTTAGCTTATCACAGTGGGCAAATCATCCGTTCTATCCACATCAATTTGTTGTGATGAAAGATGCATTTGGAGGCTCTGGTTCTGCTGTTGGGATTGTTGATTCAACAGGAGAGAAAGTGAAAAAGTTATTGTTTGATTATGAGCATATTTGGGGAGTGAAACCGAGGAACGTTCAGCAGACAATGGCGCTTGAACTTTTGCTCCGAGATGATATACCCCTTATTACCCTTATCGGTAAAGCAGGAACAGGTAAAACGCTTTTAGCATTGGCATCAGGTCTTATGCAAACAGAAGATTTGGGGTATTATAAAAAATTGCTTGTTGCTAGACCAATTGTTCCAGTAGGGAAAGATTTAGGGTTTCTACCAGGAGAAAAACAAGAAAAGCTCAGACCATGGATGCAGCCTATTTATGATAACTTGGAATATCTATTCAATACGAAAAAACCTGGAGAGCTTGACGCTATTTTAGCAGGAATGGGTTCTATCGAAGTAGAAGCTTTAACATATATAAGAGGAAGAAGTATTCCAGATCAGTTCATCATTATTGATGAAGCCCAAAACTTATCTAAACATGAAGTGAAAACGATTTTAACTCGTGTTGGAGAAGGAAGTAAAATTGTTCTTATGGGAGATCCTGCCCAAATTGATCATCCATATTTAGATGAATACAACAATGGGTTAACGTATGTACTAGAAAGATTTAAAGAACAAAAAGTAGCCGGTCACGTACAGCTTGTGAAAGGAGAGCGGTCTGAACTCGCGCAGCTAGCTGCTGATCTTTTGTAAAATAAAACCGTTTCCTCATGTAGAGGAAACGGAGCTTAATTAACGAACTTGAAATTCTGTAACGTGTGTTGCTTCTGTTGTGCCATCGCTTTTTAGAAGATGAACAGGGCCATCATCTTTTAGCGGTTTGCCATCTTTTGAAAAGGCTAACAAATAGCTATAGGCTTCTTCAAGCGGTACAATGACTTCACCCTTTTGAGTTATAACGGCAAGCTCACAAGCCTCACTGAGCGGCTCAGCATTTTTTAAAAAATGAGAAAGGTGAATAGCAAATGATCCTGTTAAAATACGTTCACGTTCGTATTTACGTTCAGATTTCAAAGTAGGAGGAGAAACGTTTCCTTCACTAATTTCACGAGACCACTGTCTTGCTGTTAATTCATTTGAATCGCTTTCATCATTTTGACTTTTAAGCGTTTGTCTTTCAACTTTGCGGTCATCAAAAATCCAGACGCTTGGATCTAATGTAATTGGATAAGATACTTTTCCTTTTAAGATGATAATATCATTCACTATGAAAAACTCCCTTTGTTTACAATAATTAATCTCCGCTCTTTTAGTATAAAGAACAAGAACAAAGCTGTCATCTTCAAATTGTGAATGTTCTTAATAAATCAACGATCTTCGTTAGAAGCCTATTTTATGAATGTTAAAAGACTTTTATTTTTTAAAATTGTTCATTGTAATTTAGAATGAACTACTTGTTTTTTCTTGCAATTTAGTTCGTTTAACTGTATGATTTATAGATAGAATAGGAAATCGCTCGGGAACGGAGGGATTAATTTGACGCCTGAGGTTGCAGTAGATCATCGTGAAAGAGCATACGCACTGCTAAAGGCGGATGCGGAGAAGATTTTGAAGCTTATTCAAGTTCAAATGGATAACTTAACAATGCCGCAATGTCCTCTTTATGAAGAGGTTTTAGATACGCAAATGTTTGGCTTATCACGTGAGATTGACTTTGCGGTAAGACTTCATCTTATCGAGGAAGATAAGGGGAAGCAACTATTAGATCGCCTAGAACGTGAACTATCAGCCCTACATGAAGCCTTTACAAAAAAATAAGAAATATAAAAACTCAAACTTAGGCTCAGTCGGTTTGAGTTTTTATCATTTTACGTTATAAGAGGGCAATAATCCCTAGTTTCGTTCTCTCTCATTCAAAAGTAGGAGATTTCTTATTTCATACATAAAGGAATTTGTGCCTAAAAGGAAGAAAAGATAAAAATAAGAACTTTTTGTCTATAGTGCTCAACTTTCAAAAGGACAGGTTTTAGGCTTACTTAGAAAGGGATATACCCTACACACATGCTGCACCTTACTTATAACACAGACAACTTTTTCATCTCAACGATGTTGAAGGGACGAGGGAAGAGACTATGTTTAAAAAGATGTTTCGAAACTATGACTATTCAATTATTATTGCGCTTGTTCTTCTGTGCTCAATTGGTCTTGTAATGGTTTACAGTGCAAGCGTGATTACAGCTGTTTCAAGATATGATTTTGCACCAGATCACTTCTATCAAAGGCAGAAACTTTCGTTGATTATTGGAGCGCTCGTGTTTTTTGTGACGATGATTGTTCCATATCAGCTTTATGCTCGCTTTATTAAAGGAATATTAGCGCTCGTTGTTGTTGGACTCTTTCTCGTGAGTTTATTTGGGCATGTTTCGAACAATGCCGCAAGTTGGCTACGTTTTGGAGGCTTGAGTATTCAGCCTTCTGAATTTGTAAAACTTGCCATTGTCCTCTATTTGGCAATGGTGCTTGAAAAACGTCAGCCATATCTTAATGATTTTAAAAGAGCATTTACAGGACCGGTTTTAATCATTATATTTTTAACTGGATTAATTGCTGTTCAACCGGATTTTGGGACAGCCATGATTGTATTAGGGATTGCTGCTGCTGTTCTTCTTTGTTCAGGTATTAATAAGTACACATTTAGAAAGTTTTTGGCTCTCGGGATTGGGTGTATTCTTGTTATCCTGCCAATAGCTTGGATGACAGGCTATATCTCACCAACAAGAATTGCCCGTGTTACAACAATGTTAGATCCATTCAAAGATGCATCAGGAGAAGGGTTTCAGCTTGTTAATGCATATATAGCGATGGGCTCTGGAGGATTTTTTGGAGCTGGTCTTGGCCAAAGTGTGCAAAAGTACGGCTATCTTCCAGAATCACATACAGATGCCATTATTGCGATTATTGCAGAGGAATTAGGATTTGTTGGTGTAGCTACGGTCTTATTTCTCCTTGCATTTATTATTATTAAAACATTGCTTCTCGCTAAAAAATGTCAAGATGTATATGGAAGTTTAATTTGTATTGGAATTGCTACAACAATTGGAATTCAGGCTTTTTTCAATTTAGGTGGAATTACAGGTGTTATTCCCCTTACAGGTGTTCCACTTCCTTTTGTAAGCTACGGAGGAACATCAATTTTACTTTTACTAGCCTCAATGGGAATTGTTGTTAATATATCTATGTTTACAAATTATCGAAGTAAGAAAGCAGAAGGAGAAGAATCCCTTTTGCGAGCTGTAGATTCAAAGGAAGAGAGCTCTTTTTGAAAAAAACAGTGAATAACATGTCGAAAAACCACGAAATGTAAGCGTACATTTTCGTGGTTTTTTGACATGTTATTCAGAAAATTTACACATAACCCTTGTGAGCATTAAAAAGTTCAAGTAATATATCTTCATATAGCAAATTTTTTGATGTAAAGTTTTTGATGTAAAGGGGAGAGGGTAAAATGAGCACAGTAACAAAAAATATTGGGAAAGTTTTAGTTGCAAACAGAGGAGAAATTGCAATTCGAATTTTTCGTGCTTGTACAGAGCTGAACATTCGAACGGTTGCAATTTATTCGAAAGAGGATACAGGATCCTTCCACAGATATAAAGCAGATGAAGCATATTTGGTTGGTGAGGGGAAAAAACCAATTGATGCTTATCTTGATATCGAAAATATTATTGAAATTGCTAAAGAACATAACGTCGATGCAATTCACCCAGGATATGGTTTCTTATCGGAAAATATCCAATTTGCAAGGCGCTGTGAAGAAGAAGGATTAACTTTTATTGGACCAAAAAGTAAACATTTAGATATGTTTGGAGATAAAGTAAAAGCTCGTCATCAAGCAGTAAGCGCTGGGATTCCTGTTATTCCAGGAACAGATGGTCCTGTTTCGTCACTAAGTGAAGTTGAAGAGTTTGGTGAAAAATATGGCTACCCATTGATGATTAAAGCATCTCTAGGTGGTGGTGGTCGTGGAATGAGAATTGTCCGCAGTCATTCAGGACTAAAGGAAGCTTATGATCGAGCAAAATCTGAAGCAAAAGCAGCATTTGGAAACGATGAAGTATATGTGGAGAAATGTATTGAAAATCCAAAGCATATTGAAGTGCAAATTCTTGGAGATCATGATGGAAACATCGTTCACTTGTATGAACGCGATTGCTCGATTCAGCGTCGCCATCAGAAAGTAGTGGAAGTTGCGCCAAGTTTATCGCTTGGTGAAGATCTTCGCCAAAGAATTTGTGACGCAGCGGTTAAACTGGCAAAGAACATCCAGTACATAAACGCTGGAACAGTTGAGTTTCTCGTAGCTGGAGACGAATTCTACTTCATTGAAGTAAATCCGCGTGTACAAGTAGAGCATACAATTACAGAGATGATTACAGGAGTCGATATTGTACAATCTCAAATTCTAATTGCTGATGGGTATTCTTTACACGAAAACGCGATCGGAATACCGTTACAAGAAGATATTAAAACAAACGGCTATGCGATTCAATCTCGTGTAACAACAGAAGATCCACAAAACAATTTTATGCCTGATACAGGTAAAATTATGGCATATCGTTCAAGCGGTGGTTTTGGGGTTCGTTTAGATACAGGAAACAGTTTTCAAGGAGCTGTTATCACACCATACTATGATTCACTTCTTGTAAAAGTAACAACATGGGCTTTAACTTTTGAACAAGCTGCAGCTAAAATGGTTAGAAACTTAAAAGAATTCCGAATCCGCGGAATTAAAACAAATATTGCCTTTTTAGAAAATGTTGTAAAGCATGAAAAGTTTTTAAAAGGAGATTATGATACATCATTTATTGATGCTTCTCCAGAGCTTTTTGTGTTTCCTAAACGAAAAGACCGTGGAACGAAAATGCTCTCTTATATCGGAAATGTCACAATTAACGGATTTCCTGGAATTGGAACGAAGAAAAAACCGGTTTTTGAAAAGCCACGTGTTCCAAAGATTTCAAGCAGTGAGCCATTTGTAGACGGAACTAAACAAATTTTAGATAAAGAAGGCGCAGAAGGACTTGTAGATTGGGTAAAACAACGAAAAGAAGTTCTTCTTACAGATACAACGTTCAGAGATGGCCATCAATCATTGCTAGCAACGCGCGTGCGTACACACGATTTGAAAAAAATTGCAGAACCAACATCGCGTTTACTTCCTGAACTATTTTCAATGGAAATGTGGGGAGGCGCTACATTTGATGTTGCTTACCGCTTTCTTAAGGAAGATCCATGGGATCGCTTAATTGAACTTCGTAAGCAAGCACCAAACGTACTATTTCAAATGCTTCTACGCGCATCAAATGCGGTTGGTTACAAAAACTATCCTGACAATGTTATTAAAGAGTTTGTTGAAAAGTCAGCACAAGCAGGGATTGATGTTTTCCGTATTTTTGATAGCTTGAACTGGGTTGATGGTATGCGTCTTGCAATCGACTCTGTTCGTGATACAGGTAAGATTGCAGAAGCGGCAATATGCTACACAGGAGACATTTCAGACCCAACTCGCCGTAAATATAACCTAAACTACTACACAGACTTAGCAAAAGAGCTACAGGAGTCAGGAGCCCATATTCTAGGCATTAAAGATATGGCAGGGTTATTGAAGCCTCAATCAGCATATGAACTTGTATCAGCTTTAAAAGATAAAATTGATATTCCAATTCACTTACACACGCATGATACAAGCGGAAACGGAATCTTCACATATGCGAAAGCTATTGAAGCAGGAGTCGATATTGTCGATGTAGCAGTAAGTTCAATGTCTGGTTTAACTTCACAGCCTAGTGCAAGCACGCTTTACTATGCGCTTGAAGGAACGGACAGAAAGCCTGGAGTAGCTGTTGAGAACCTTGAGAAGCTTGGACACTATTGGGAAGATGTTCGTAAGTATTACAGTGCATTTGAAAGTGGAATGAATGCTCCGCATACAGAAGTGTACGTTCATGAAATGCCTGGTGGACAATATAGCAATCTGCAGCAGCAAGCAAAAGGCGTTGGTCTTGGTGAACGCTGGGATGAAGTGAAAGCTATGTATGCGCGCGTAAACGAGATGTTTGGAGATATCGTGAAAGTAACGCCTTCTTCAAAAATTGTTGGGGATATGGCACTTTATATGGTGCAAAATAACTTAACAGAAGATGATGTATATGACAGAGGAGAAACGCTTGATTTTCCTGATTCTGTTGTTGAGTTTTTTGAAGGTTATCTTGGTCAGCCTCATGGTGGTTTTCCAAAAGAGCTTCAGCGCATCATTCTTAAAGGGCGTGAGCCAATCACAGTTCGTCCTGGTGAGCTGTTAAAACCAGCTGATTTTAAAGATATTCGCGATACTTTATTCCATAAGCTTAACAGACCTGTAACAAGCTTTGATGTTATCGCATCTGCTCTATATCCAAAAGTATTTCTAGATTATCAAAAAACGCTTGAACAGTTTGGTGATATGTCTGTATTAGATACGCCAACATTCCTTTATGGCATGCGTTTAGGAGAAGAAATTGAAGTGGAAATTGAGCGTGGTAAAACGCTTATTGTTAAGCTTGTATCAATCGGAGAGCCTGCAGCAGACGGAACGAGAGTCGTTTATTTTGAGCTTAACGGTCAGTCTCGTGAAGTTGTGATAAAAGATGAGAGTATTAAATCAACTGTTGCTGCTAAGGTTAAGGCAGATAGACAAAATCAGAACCATATTGGTGCTTCAATGCCAGGTACGGTTGTGAAAGTCCTTGTTGAAAAAGGAGAGAAAGTCTCAAAAGGTGATCATTTAATGATTACAGAGTCAATGAAGATGGAAACAACAGTACAAGCTCCGTTTGATGGTGTCATTACAGAGATTTATGCTAAAAACGGCGAAGGAATTAGCACGGGTGACTTATTGGCGGAAATTCAAAAATAAAAAAAAGCGACGAGTTCTCTCGTCGCTTTTTTTATTATATACGTTTTTTCTTTTTATCTCGACTTGCTACCATTACTAAATAACTTAGAACACCGAATAGACAGCTAATAAATAATGAATGTGAAAGGGAGAAGAAAAGGCTTAGTTTTGTGTAGACAACAAGCACTCCTGACAATGCCTGCAAGCAAACAAGCACAAGTGATGCTAACCATCCATAATAAATGTTCTTTTGATCTTTATAATGTTTCGCAGCATGAATGAAAGCGATCAAAATAAGAACAAAAATAAGACCAGCAGCCATTCTGTGAGCCATTTGAACCCATTCATTAAATTGTGTTGGCATATTCGTTCCATAGCAGAACGGTACATCAGGGCAAGCAAGACTTGACTCTGTATGACGAACGAACGCTCCTGAATATACAACAATAAAACTATAGGCTAGTGTTCCATAAATAAATCCTCTCATTGGTTTGCGGATAGATACGTTATCAGCATCAAGTTTTTTATCCACTTCAAAAATTAATAGAGTAAGAAGAAGAACAGAAGCAAATGAAACAAGAGAAACACCAAAGTGTAAAGCCATAATGATATCTGATTGGCCCCAAACTACTGCTCCTGCTCCAAGAAGCGCTTGTAGAATAAGGAACACAAGAGACATGATTGATAAGAACTTTGTTTCACGAATATGTCCAATTGCAATCCATGCCCAAATACATAAAGCTAAGACGATAAAACCGCCGACTCCTGTTACTACACGGTGAGCAAGCTCAATGATAAGCTCAGGAGTAATATTACTTGGAATAAGCTCTCCGTGGCAAAGTGGCCAAGAACGGCCACAGCCCATGCCAGACCCGGTCTTTGTTACGAGTGCCCCACCTAATAAAATAAACAACATCGCAAGTGTTGTAATAACAGATAATACTTTTAAACCGCGTTGCAAATTATTCACCATCCTCATTGTCAATAGCATCTTTTGTTAAGTATGTTGTTGTGAAATGTTATAAAGGCGCTTCTTTATCCTATCATAAATTCTTTTATGAAAAAGACAAGAAAAAAGGAAGAGGTGCAGGAAAAAAAACGTTTACCACAGAAATGTAAACTTATAGAAAATAGCTAACTTTTAACATGAAAGCGTTACAATTTGTGGTATGCTAAGAGAAAAGTATTAAAAACTCTCCAAGATTACGCTCGAGATTAGTCCTTTCACATATTCCATATCCATTTTAGAGGTTTTTATAGAAAACAATCAACAAGAGAACAAGAGATTTGTTTGTTTGACATAAAAAGTCCATATTTTTTTCATATTTCTTTCACAATTATCGACAGAGACGCACTAATCAACTTCCAATGTTAAAAATACTAAATTAGGCTCATATGTTTATAACCTTATAAAGAGCAAGATACACCTCTGTATAGACTGAAGTAGCTTTATGAGAGTCAAAAGGGGGGAGCGGAAATGGATTATTCCACAGAATCCGTATCATTGCCACCGCAGAATCCAGAAATTAAAACAACAGTTTGGCAAGAGTTTTTAACTGTTATTAAAATTGGCATCGTAAATTCAAGTATGCTCACTACATTTACAGGTTTTTGGCTTTCCCTCAAGTTTAATGAAAAACCTTTTACTGAGCATCTAGACCTTGCTTTCTTCACCCTAGTAGGTTCAGCGTTTATTATTGCGGGATCTTGTAGCTTAAATAATTATATTGATCGAGATATTGATCCTCTTATGAAAAGTAAACAAACAAGACCAACTGTTACAGGTCGATTTCATCCTTTAACTGTATTACTTATTGGGCTTGGATTGACAGCAACAGGACTTTTTATGCTGTTAGCTGCTCATATTATAGCCGCTCTTATTGGAGTAGTCGGCATTTTTACATACATTTTTTTCTACACCATGTGGTCGAAACGTCGCTATACAACAAATACGATTATTGGGAGTATTTCAGGGGCTGTTCCTCCGTTAATAGGGTGGGGAGCTGTTGATCCTACATTAAGTCTTGAAGCCTGGATTCTCTTTTTGATTTTATTCATTTGGCAGCCTCCCCATTTTTTTGCACTTGCCATTTTGCGAGCTGAAGAGTATAGAGCTGCTAAAGTTCCAATGTTACCTGTTGTTTATGGTAATCCACTAACAAAGCGACAAATGATTGTATGGATAACTTGTTTAATTCCGCTACCCTTTTATCTTTATGAGTTAGGCATAACATTCGTTGCTATTGCATCTATTTTAACAATAGGTTGGCTCTTAATAGGGGTAAGTTTATATTGGAAATTAAAAACTGAAAAATGGGCTAGAATCATGTTTGTTTATTCTGTTAACTATGTCACGTTTCTTTTTGTAAGTATGATTTTAGCTAGCTTCTTTACTTAATTTGTTTCTTCTTTACTTTTTATATAGAAGAATAGGAAGCGTTTTTGTAAAGGTTTAAGATTTTTTTAAGAAAACGCTTTTATCTCGAAAGTTGATTTGAAAATAAAAGAATAGGGGGATAGAACATGGGAAAATGGCGCCTATTATCTTTGCTCAGTTTTGTTATCCTGTTTCTTTCTGGCTGTGGTGAGCCTTTTATATCAACGCTTACCCCAGCTGGTGAAGTAGCAGACGCACAGTATGAACTTATGCTTTTAAGCACAGCCATTATGGTTCTAGTCGTTGTAGTTGTGACAGTTATTTTCATTTACGTTATTATTCGTTTCCGACGAAAAGGAAGAGAAAGCTATCTTCCAAGACAGGTAGAAGGAAATCATAAGCTAGAAATTTTGTGGACCGTTATTCCAATTTTACTGCTTGTTATTCTTGCTGTACCAACTGTTTCCTACACATTCAAATTAGCGGACACAAGGGAAATGAAGAACGCGAAAAATCCAGAAGATGCGGTGGTTGTAAACGTAAGAGCTAATTTATACTGGTGGGAATTTGAGTATAAGAATCAGAAGATTATTACTTCTCAAGACCTTGTTGTGCCAACAGATGAAAAAGTTTATTTTAATTTGCAAGCTTCAGATGTAAAGCACTCTTTTTGGATTCCAGCTGTAGGAGGCAAGCTTGATACAAATACAGATGGAACAAACAAGTTTTATTTAGAGTTTGACAGTAAGAGATCTAAAGAAGCAGGAAACGTATTTTATGGGAAATGTGCTGAACTTTGTGGACCTTCACATGCATTGATGGATTTTAAAGTAAAAGCGGTTGATAGAGAAAGTTTTGATCAATGGGCTAAAGATCTAGCAAATACTAAACCTGAAGTAACAACAGCAGAAGCGAGCGCTGGAGAAGAAGTATTTAAGCAAAACTGTCTAAGCTGTCACGCCGTTGATGCAGGAGATAAACGCCCTGCTGAAGCAAGAACAGCTCCAAATCTGGCGGGCTTTGCAGATCGAGAAAAAATTGCTGGTGTTTTAGATCACAATGAAGAAAATCTGAAAAAATGGATTGAAAATCCGGAATCAGTTAAGCCAGGAAATAAAATGACAGGAACATATAAAGAATTAACTCCAGAACAAGTTGATGAGTTAACACAATACTTACAAACATTGAAGCTTAAAGAATAGCACAATTCTAAAGTAAAGGAGGATGTTCACGCATGAGTACATTAGCGAATACAAAACCTAAGTCTGTTTTATGGGATTACTTAACAACGGTTGACCATAAAAAAATTGCCATTCTTTATTTAGTTGCAGGCGGTTTTTTCTTTATTGTTGGTGGCATTGAAGCAATGCTTATTCGTATTCAGCTTGCTGTTCCTGAGAATACGTTTGTTGGAGCTGATACGTACAATGAACTGATGACAATGCACGGAACCACGATGATTTTTTTAGCTGCCATGCCACTTATATTTGCCCTTATGAATGCCGTTGTCCCTCTGCAAATTGGAGCGAGAGATGTTGCTTTTCCATTTTTAAATGCACTTGGATTTTGGCTGTTTTTAATGGGTGGAATCTTTCTTAATCTTGGCTGGTTTTTAGGTGGAGCTCCTGATGCAGGATGGACATCTTATGCATCTTTATCCTTGCACTCCCCTGGCCATGGTATTGATTTTTATACGCTTGGTTTACAGATTTCTGGGGCAGGAACGCTCATTGGCGGGATTAACTTCTTAGTCACAATCATTAATATGCGTGCTCCTGGCATGACATATATGAGGATGCCTCTTTTTACATGGACCGTTTTTGTTGCTTCGGCCCTCATTTTATTTGCTTTTCCACCGCTTACTGTCGGCATTTTTCTTATGATTTTTGATCGCCTGTTTGGTGCTAATTTCTTTGATCCGACCCTTGGTGGAAATACAATTATTTGGGAGCACCTTTTCTGGATATTTGGTCATCCTGAAGTATATATTCTTATACTTCCTGCATTTGGTGTTTTTTCAGAAGTGTTTGCAACGTTTTCAAGAAAACGTCTTTTTGGATATACATCAATGGTATTTGCCATTGTGCTTATTGGATTTTTAGGATTTATGGTATGGGTTCACCATATGTTCACAACAGGACTTGGTCCAATTGCAAATGCAATATTTGCTGTTGCAACAATGGCGATTGCTGTACCAACCGGAATTAAAATCTTCAACTGGCTTTTGACAATGTGGGGCGGAAGTATTTCATTTACAACGCCAATGCTTTACGCTGTTTCATTTATTCCTTCGTTCGTTTTAGGAGGCGTAACAGGGATCATGCTTGCAGCTGCTCCTGCTGACTATCAATATCACGATACATACTTCGTTGTTGCTCACTTCCATTACGTGATTGTTGGTGGTGTTGTGCTTGGTCTTCTAGCTGGTGTTACCTATTGGTGGCCGAAAATGTTTGGGAAAATACTTGACGAGAAACTTGGGAAAATTACATTCTGGTTATTTTCAATTGGTTTTCACCTTACGTTCTTTATTCAGCATTTTGTTGGATTAATGGGAATGCCGCGCCGCGTATGGACATTCTTAGATGGGCAAGGGTGGAATACAGCAAACTTAATCAGCTCAATTGGTGCTGTGTTTATGGCTGTTGCTGTGCTTATTTTAGTGATTAATGTTATTAAAACGAGCATAAGCAAACAACAAGTAGATGGCGATGCATGGAGAGACGGTCGAACGCTTGAATGGGCTATTCCATCTCCACCGCCTGAATACAATTTTAAGCAAACACCTCTCGTTCGTGGTCTTGATCCATTGTGGATTGAAAAAATGGAAGGAAGAAAGGAAATCGTTCCAGCTGAGCCGGTAGGAGATATTCATATGCCAAATGGTTCTATCTTACCGCTTTTAATGTCCCTTGGATTGTTTATTGCGGCAATTGGATTTCTTTATCGAAATGACTATGCTTGGGGAGATCCGATTGGAGCAGGAGGGTTATTTATTACATTCGCTTCTATGTTTTTAAGATCTTGGATTGATGATCATGGCTATCACATTCATAAAGAAGAGCTTCTAGATGAAGATGAAAAGGAGGTTAAATAATTGAGCGCAGAGGAAAAGTTAACAAGAGAAAATTTCCCTGAATCTCCTGAAAAAACAACGCTAGAAGGAAAGAACAAGTTTTTAGGATTTTGGCTTTTTCTTGGCGGAGAGACCGTTTTGTTTGCTTCTTTATTTGCGACATACTTGGCTCTAAAGGATTCCAATGCTGGAGGAGCAACGTCTCAAGACTTATTTGAGCTTCCAATTGTATTTATTGCCACAATGTTGTTATTAACAAGCAGTTTAACAAGCGTATACGCGATTTATCATATGAAAAACTTCCAATATCGTAAAATGCAGGTTTGGTTTATTATTACAATTTTACTTGGAGCGGGATTTTTGGCACTTGAGATCTATGAATTCAATCACTATGTACACGAGTTTGAGTTTACATTTAAAAGCAGCGCATTTGGATCTGCTTTTTATACGCTTGTTGGCTTTCATGGAGGGCACGTTGCGGTTGGGTTAAGCTGGTTTATTACCCTTTTAATTCGCAATGGCAGAAGAGGGCTAAGCTTATACAATGCACCTAAATTCTATGTCGCAAGTCTTTATTGGCATTTTATCGATGTTGTCTGGGTCTTTATTTTCACAGTCGTATATTTAATGGGAATGGTGGGATAAAACATGACGACAGAAGAAAAAAATGTAAGAGGCGATTGGGAATATCGCCTTAAGAAAAACAGGGATGAGATGAGAATGCAAGTTGTCTCTTTTTCCCTTATGCTTTTTTTAACATTAGTCGCTTTTTTTGCAGTCTCCTATGATAAATACTCAGCTTGGTTTATCGTACCGTTTATTTTATTGCTTGGTGTTGTGCAAGTGGTCTTTCAACTTTACTATTTTATGCATATGAGTCATAGAGGTCATGGAACAGCAGCATTCTTTTTGTACTCAGGTGTTTTGGTTGCTTTCTTAACAGTACTGACATTTTTAACGATTGTTTGGATTTGAAACTACAAAAGGGATCAGCAGTATGCTGATCCTTTTCTAACATTTATGCAGAGAAAGGAGAAAGAACATGTCTAATCTTGATATATTTGGTTTTCGCGCGCTTTTTAGTCCTTACTTCTTTCTGTTTCTTGTTTTTATTACTCTTCTTTATTTTCTCATAGTCAATAAGGGCTACAGTCGATTTAGGAAAGGGAAAAAAACTTCATGGCAAACGAAAATGTTTTTTGTACTAGCAATCGTTACTCTATATATTATTAAAGGAAGTCCTGTTGACCTTCTTAGTCATCTTATTTTTAGTGCTCATATGACGCAAATGGCTCTTTTATATTTAGTTGTGCCTCCTCTTTTTATTCTTGGTATTCCATCATGGGGATTTGAAGTGGTGCTATTTAATAAGCGGGTTAAACCGCTCTTTTCATTTGCTACAAAACCGCTTATTTCTTTGATTTTATTCAATGGTGCTTTTTCGTTTTATCATCTTCCTCTTATCTTCGATCTTGTAAAAACAAATGCTTTTATACATGGCAGTGTAACAAGTTTTCTTTTTGTATCTTCTTTTTGCATGTGGTGGCCTCTTATGAATAAAGTAAATGAAAATGACATGTCAGGGATTAAGAAAATAGGTTATATTTTTGCTAATGGGGTTTTACTGACGCCTGCATGCGCGCTTATTATTTTTGCAGATACTCCGCTTTACGAGACATATACCTCTCCTGATGCATGGTTACAGGCAATGTCGCTTTGTGTGCCAGTGGATATGTTAGGTTCATTAAATATATCAGGTCCAGAAATGTTTAATACGCTTCCGCCATTAGAAGATCAACAACTTGGTGGGGTTTTGATGAAAATTATTCAAGAAATTGTATATGGTTCTATTTTAGCGTACGTCTTTTTTGGATGGGCACGAAGAGAGCGAGAAAAAGATGCTATCTCACCGCTTCCCGACGATTTTTCCCCCTCTGAGCATATTGTGAACAAATAGAAACATTTGAAAGTCATTCTACCTCGCTTTACAATATAAAGGAAAAGCAAAGGGGGAAGAAAAGATGAATGTAGAAAAACTAATAGATGAGAGAGATTTTAAAAAATCAATTGAGCTATCTGATTATGCTTTTCAGCGGGGATTTACAGAGGAAGAGAAAAAACTTCGTCTTCAAAGAATGCAGGAAAACTTAGTGCTCGGCATCAAAAAAGAAGAAGAACTTGCAGCAAACCTCCAAGTCCTTTCATCAGAAGTATGCATAAATGGGGAATATTATTCGATGGGAGGCATTGCAAGCGTTGGGTCTTATCCAGAACATCGACGTGGAGGACTTGTTACAAAGCTTTTGGAAGCTTCATTTGTAGAGATGAGGAAAATGGGCCAAGTTATTTCTTATCTTCATCCGTTTAAAGTAAATTTCTATCGCAAATATGGATACGAAGTTTTTGCAGACGAAAAACAGTATACAATCGAAAACGTTGATCTTAAACGATTCCAAGAAGGAGAAGGACGTATTGTACGACTTTCTTTTGAAGAAAGTTTGCCAGCGCTTCAGTTCTTATATGAAAAAGTGCAGAATCACTATAGCGGAACATTAAACAGAACAGAGAAGTGGTGGAAAGAGAGGGTTTATAAAGAAGGAGATTACTACATAGTATGCAAGAATAAGGATGATCAAGAGGAAGGGTATCTCCGCTATGAAATCAACAACCGTACTATGATTGTACATGAGTATGTAAGCATAACTGTAGATGCCAAAAAGTCTATATGGAATTTTATTTGTCAACACGATTCAATGGTTGATAAAGTCACAATTAAAGCAGCGAAGAATGATATCCTTGCCCACCTTTTGGATAATCCTCGTATTGAACAAAAAATATGGCCGTATTTTATGGCCCGAATTATAGATGTTGAAAAGTTTCTATCTCTTTACAAGCTCAGCATGAAAAGGGACCTTCTTTTGAACGTTCAGGATAGTTCGGCTCCATGGAATGAGGGAACTTATGCTATTTCTGACGGGAAAGTGAAGAAACTGAAAGATGGAGAGCAAGGAGGATTAAAGCTTTCTGTTGGTCCTTTGACTGCAATTTTGCTAGGGTATATAACACCAATAGACCTTTATTATGGAGGACAGATTCATGGTGACATTTTAGATGTGGAAGCGCTACAAGAAGCAGTAAGAAACGTGAAACCAACTTATTTTCCGGACTTCTTCTAAAATAAAAAAGACGAAAGAGTTTAAACTCTTTCGTCTTTTTTACTTTGTTGTAAACTTCCAAGTTCGCCTTCAATATCAAGAAGCAGTGATTCACATTGTTCGACAAGATGAGCTGGAAATGTTTCGCCTTCACCGTATTCCACTCCGTGGGGATAATAATGTTTGCCAAGAAGAGGAGTTAAAAGTTGTAAAGTTGCTTTATGTGCCCCTACATCGCCTTCAATCACAAAAGCTTGGACGCGCAAGTAGTACGTATCAGATTGAATCTCAAATTTTCGATCGTATGTAACACGTTCATAATCCCAGCCCTCTGCTCGAATAAGACCGTGCTTTTCCATGATGTAATCAAGGCGATCAAGTGGAGCGGTTAGACCATCGAAATCAACTTGTTCAAAACGCAAAAGACTTCACTCCTTTTTATCAAACATATTCTTTTCTTAATCATAGTATGTATGGAAAAAACTTTCAATGAAAACGTTCTCTTTATAGATATTTTTTTCAAAAAACAGCGTACATAAGGTGAAAGATTTAACTCATACTAACTACGGGAAGAGGTTCCTAATCGATTTAGAAAGATTGGAATTTTCCTGAAAAAACAACGAGAAGCGAGGAGAAAACGAATGGAAACTGTAAGCGATATTATGAGTCATCATACGGACTGCTGTACAACTCAGGATAACATCTATGAAGTAGCTGTAAAGATGAAAGAACTAAATGTTGGAGCTATCCCTATTCTTGATGGAAATAATCTTGTAGGGCTAATTACAGACCGTGACTTAGCAATTCGGGCAATAGCTGAAAAAAGACCAAATTCTTCTCAAGTTACAGATGTTATGAGTCCTAATTTAGTAACAGTAACACCAAACGATTCATTAGAAAAAGCAGTTTCTTTGATGGCAGAGCATCAAGTTCGTCGTCTACCTGTTGTAGATAGCAACAAGCTTGCAGGAATTGTTTCATTAGGAGACATAGCATTAAATCAGTACTCAAACGAAAAAGCGGGTTTAGCGCTTGTGGAAATTTCGAAAGAACTAAACTTTTAAGAAACCAAACTAGTGAGCGACAGAAAATATCTGTCGCTCTTATTTTGTAACCCGTTTTTAAAAAGCTAAGAAGGTTATAATAAGAAATATTTACTGTTTTAAAAGGGAGAATAAAAGCACAAAACATAAAAAGAATGTATGATACATAATAAGAGTGAAAATAATAAGCTGTTGAACATACATGATATATTAGTGTAGATAGAGAGAAGGTGGAAAGTTGAGAAAGATATTTTTTGTAATTGCGGTTATCGCTATTTTTTATGCGATAAGCAGTATACCTTTTAAATCCAACGATGAGGAAAAAAATCAGCAGAAGGAAGAAGCAACGTTTAGTGACCAAAAAGAAGAAGCATCAATAAGTAAAGAGTCTATTTTATCTTTAATTGGTAAAAATAAAGATGATGTTTCAGAACGCTTTGGCAAACCAGACCGAATCGATGAATCACAATATGGTTATAAATGGTGGATCTATCGTTCTTCTCCTTCTTCATATATGCAAATTGGTGTAGAAAAAGATAAAGTTGTTATGGTATATACAATTGGCGATAACGTCAATGTAGATCCTTATTCCATTAATGAAACGAGACAGGAAGTGATGAAACATACACCTGTTTCTCCACAAGTTCAATTCAACTATAAGGGAAATATGTATCAATTTGAAATGTCTGAAGCAGATATGCAGATGAAACCTCTTATTCAATACGAAGACGTATTTGTCCAGCTTTATTTTGATCAATATACAAATAAAATATCAAGTATAAGAGCAATGGATGCTAAGACCCTGATTGAACAGCGTCCTTATGAGCTTACATATCGAGGGGAACTTATAAGTGCAGAAAAACCTTCTAAAGAGATTCAAGAAGAGATTCAGCATGGGAATGAACAACAAATTTTTGATATTACAAACGTGATTCGGATTAGGCATGGCCTAAATGAACTAGGATGGAGTGAAGGAGCTGCTAAAGTAGCATATGGACACAGTACAGATATGAAAGAAAATAATTACTTTGATCACGTTTCTCCAGCGTTTGGAAAGTTAGCTGATCGCCTAGAAAAAGGAGGCGTCCCCTATGATACAGCAGGGGAAAATATCGCTGCTGAGTATCAGGATGGCATCGCAGTTGTTGAAGGTTGGCTTAATAGCGAAGGGCACAGGAAAGCTATGTTAAATCCAGATTTTGATAAGCTTGGAGTCGGTGTTAATGAACAATATTACACACAAAATTTCATTGCTGAAAGAAATTAGACATGGTCTAAACTCGTCCTTTCTTACATAAAGTTTAGTAGTGAGGAGGGACGAACATGAAGCGATGGATAACGTTATTCTGCATGATTCTTTTGTTGCAAAAAGGAGTGACTGTGCAAGCAGAAAGCAGTTGGAGTACGTTGAATGAGCTTGCCGATCAGGCTTTGTCCTTAGCGCAGCAGGAGCATTATAAGGAAGCCATCACATTTATGGACCGTTTTAATGACGAGCTGACTCCAGTAAATAGAGAAAGTTTGCATATTTCAACAGAGCAGTTTCGAATTTTACAATATAGTCACAGTCTTGCGTTACAAGCGTTAGAACAAGGAGACACCGAAGAGGAACCAAGTTCAAAAGTGATGCAGTTCCGGCTTTTGGTCGATGCGCTTCAAACGAATCATCAACCACTTTGGACAGAAATGGAAGAAGAGATGTTAAGTACTTTTGGGAAGTTAAAGGAAAATGCTGAAACTGGAGATCAGGTTGCATTTCAAGAAGATTTAGCCGTGTTTTTGCAGCAATATGATCTTATTCTTCCAAGTGCACAAGTTGATCGCAATCAGCAAGATATTGAGAAAATGAATGATCACGTTGCTTTCCTAAATAATCAAAGCCTTGAGGCGATGAGTGATGGAGAGAAAGAAGCTTATTTTAAACAAATTGAAAAAGATCTTCAAACGCTTTTTGAAAAAGCTCCCTTTCAATCTGATGTTTCTCCATTTTGGGTAATGATGACAATAGGAAGTATTATTGTGACGACTCTTCTTTACGTTGGCTGGCGCAAATATATTGGAAGCCAGACGATTCATAGTTCTTATTAGAGGAAGGCAAATCTTTTGACATGAAGCGCCCTCTTTAATAGAATGAGGATAAGTAAATTTAACTATGTGGAGGCGTATAAATGGGAATGCTCATTTATTTTATAATCATCATCTTAGTTCCAATTTTAGCGAGTTGGAAAGTAAGAAGTGCTTACAAGAAATACTCTAAAGTTCATAGTTCTTCAAATATGACAGGAGCAGACGTTGCTCGTCGTATTTTGAACGACAATGGAATTTATGATGTCACAGTTGAACCAGTTGGTGGGACTCTTTCAGACCACTATGATCCACGTGCAAAGGTTATTCGCTTATCAGAGGATAATTACTATGGAACATCAGTAGCAGGAGCGGCTGTTGCAGCCCATGAAGTAGGGCATGCGATTCAAGACCATGAAAGCTATGCCTTTTTAAGACTTCGTCATTCACTTGTTCCAGTTGCTAATATCGGTTCGAATTTTTCTTGGATTTTGATTTTTATCGGAATTATAGCAGGAATGTCAAATCTTCTGTTATTAGGAATTGTATTTATGCTAGCCGCTGTAGTATTCCAAATTGTTACACTCCCTGTTGAGTTTGATGCGTCAAATCGAGCAATGGCTCAGCTTGTTTCTTCAGGGGTAATTCGAAATGATGAGGAACGCCGCACGCGTAAAGTGTTAAATGCAGCAGCCTTAACATATGTAGCAGCAGCAGCTGTAGCAGTGCTTGAGCTCGTCCGACTTGTTTTAATTTATACAGGAATGTCAAATAGCGAAGAATAAGAAAGAGCCGTCCAGCTGGACGGCTCTTTTAACGTTGTAATGGCATCTTATTTTCATCAAGTGTGAAACCTTCTCCAAGCACGTCATGAACGGTTGTGAAAGCAACGAAGGCATGTGGATCAATAGATGTGACAGCTTGCTTTAACCTAAATACTTCGTTTTTTCCGACAACACAATAGAGGACGTTCATATCTTGTTTAGAAAATGAACCTTGGCCTTTTAAAATTGTGACCCCTCTGTCCATCTCCTTCAAAATACGTTGTGCAATTTTATCATTTTCCTTTGAAATAATGGTGGCGCCTCTTGCTGTATAAGCACCTTCTTGCATCACATCAATAACGCGTGCAGCAACAAACACAGCAACAAGCGTGTACATTGCTTCTCTAAAATCTAAATATGTAATAAGTGAAAGAGCAATCACACCAAAATCAAACATAAACATCGTTCGCCCCATATTCCATCCTACATATTTATTTACAAGACGAGCGATAATATCGACACCGCCTGTTGTGCCTCCAAATCTAAAGATAATTCCGAGCCCTACTCCAATGAAAACACCTGCAAATAGAGCAACAAGGGTCATATCGTTTTCGAGATGAAAATTGATAGGAAAACGCTGGAATATCCAGAGAAATAGCGAAAGCCCTACTGTTCCAAGAATTGTATAGATAAAGGCTACGCGTCCAAGCAATTTCCATCCAATGAAGAAGAGTGGAATATTTAAGACAAGGTTAGAATAAGAAGGATCAATCTTAAAAAGGAAAAATAATAGCAGGGTAATACCTGTAAATCCTCCTTCAGCTAAATTGTTTTGCATGTTGAAATTAACAAGCCCAAAGCCAAAGATAGCGGTTCCAAGCAAAATAAATACAATGTTAGTTATGCGCACTCCTTTAAGCATAAAGCCCCTCCTTTTTAACGTAGTATTCAACACCTATCCTACCATAGAAAAGAGAGTTGATAGTGACAATTGCTATTTTTAAAGCTAGAATAATTGTCAAGAACGTTCTCATTCGCTAACATATGAACAGAGGAAGCGTTTTTACAACTCTCTTAGTATGAACGAGGTGAAACAATGGAAAACAAATCAATGAAAAGAATGCAGCAAGAGGTAGACGAATATATTGGTCAATTTAAAGAAGGCTATTTTAGTCCTCTTGCGATGATGGCTCGTCTGACAGAAGAGCTTGGTGAACTTGCTAGAGAAGTCAATCATTATTATGGAGAAAAACCGAAAAAAGATACAGAAAAAGAAAAAGCAATGGAAGAAGAAATCGGAGACGTTCTTTTTGTGCTTATTTGTTTAGCCAACTCGTTGAACATTAGCTTAGAAGAATCGCATAATCTTGTGATGAATAAATTTAATACGCGTGATGCGAATCGTTGGACGAAAATTGAGGAGGATAAGTAAGATGAATAAAGTTAAAGTTGTAGTAGCAGGACCACGAGGACGTATGGGGATAGAAGCCCTTCACTTAATGAAAAACACGGAAAATTTTGAGCTTGTAGGAGCTATTGATCGTATTAATGAAGGAAAGAAAATTAGTGATGTAGAAGGATTACCGGCAGTTGATGCTCCTATTTATACAGATATTCATACATGCTTAACAGAAACAAAGCCAGATGTTTTAGTTGATTTGACAACACCTGAAATTGGACGATTACATACGAAAACTGCACTTAGCTATGGAGTGCGTGCTGTTGTAGGTACAACTGGTTTTTCTGAAGAAGATTTAACAGAGCTTAAAGAAATGGCAGAAGAAAAAGGGGTAGGCTGTATTATTGCTCCTAACTTTGCAATTGGTGCGATCTTAATGATGAAGTTTTCCCAAATGGCAGCTCGTTATTTTTCAGACGTAGAAATTATCGAGCTTCACCATGACCGCAAACTTGATGCTCCGTCTGGAACAGGGATTAAAACAGCAGAGCTTATTTCCAAAGTACGTGAACCAAAGAAGCAAGGCCATCCTGAAGAAAAAGAAATTATAGAAGGAGCACGTGGAGCAGAATTTGATGGAATACATCTTCATAGCGTGCGTCTACCAGGCCTTATCGCACATCAAGAAGTGTTATTCGGACGCGACGGAGAGTCATTAAAGATTCGTCATGACTCTTATAATAGAGCGTCCTTCATGTCAGGTGTTGAGCTTTGTGTGAATACGGTAATGAACATTGATACGCTTGTTTATGGACTTGAAAATATTATCGAATAGAAGGCGGGAGAAGAGATGAAAATTGCGCTAATTGCTCATGATAAGAAAAAAAATGATATGGTCCAATTTGTGACAGCATATCAAGAAGTTTTAAAAGATCACGAACTTTTTGCAACAGGGACAACCGGTTTTAGAATTCAAGAAGCAACAGGTCTTGATGTTCATCGTTTTCAATCTGGTCCTCTTGGAGGAGATCAAGAAATTGGGGCAATGGTTGCCAACAACAAGATGGATATGGTCCTCTTTTTCCGTGATCCTTTAACAGCTCAGCCTCATGAACCAGATGTAACAGCCCTTATTCGTCTTTGTGATGTATACGCGATTCCGCTTGCAACAAACATGGGTACAGCTGAAGTACTTATTCATGGGCTTCGTCGTGGAGATTTGAAATGGCGCACAATTGTTCATGAAGAACAGAAAGGAAATCTTTAATGAAATTGAAAATCGGCATTGTTTGCTACCCTTCCGTTGGTGGATCTGGAATTGTAGCAACAGAACTCGGTAAATTACTTGCTGAAAAAGGACATGAGATCCATTTTATTTCTTCAAGCATGCCATTTCGTTTAAATAAAGTGTATTCAAATATCTACTTTCATGAAGTGGAAGTGAATCAGTATTCTGTTTTTAAATACCCACCATATGATTTAGCTCTTTCGAGTAAGATTGCAGAGGTGGCAAAGCGTGAGAAGTTGGATCTTCTTCACGCTCATTACGCCATTCCTCACGCTGTTTGTGCTTTCTTAGCAAAGCAGATGGTTGGAGAGCATTTGAAAGTTGTGACAACCTTGCATGGAACGGATATTACTGTACTCGGTTATGACCTCTCCTTGAAGAGTATTATTAAGTTCGCAATTGAAAATTCCGATGAAGTAACAGCTGTTTCCTCTTCGCTTGTTAAACAAACGTATGACCTTATTGCTCCTCAAAAAGAGATTCATACGATTCATAACTTTATTGAACAGAAAGAAGAAACAGGGGAAGATGTTTCACTACTTAAGAAAGAATATGGAATTAAAGAAGGAGAAAAAGTCCTTATTCACGTTTCAAACTTTAGACAAGTGAAGCGGGTAACAGATGTTGTACGAGCTTTTTATCATGTTCAACAAAAGGTTGATGCGAAGCTTTTACTTGTTGGAGATGGCCCAGAGATGACGGCTGTTTGCTATCTTGTTAAAGATCTTGATATTGTAGATAAAGTTCTTTTTCTTGGAAAACAGGAAAATGTGGATGATCTTTATGCCATTAGCGATCTTAAGCTTCTTCTTTCTGAAAAAGAAAGCTTTGGCCTTGTTTTATTAGAAGCAATGGCTAACGGTGTTCCTTGCATTGGGACAAATATTGGTGGAATTCCAGAAGTTATTGAAGATGGGAAAACAGGCTATATCTGTGAAGTTGGTAATTACGAAGAAGCTGCCGAAAAAGCTCTATCTCTCTTACAAAATGATAGTTTGTATGAAGAAATGTCGGCTTCTGCTCTTCGTTCCGTATGGAGTAAATTTTCTTCAAAAGATATCGTCGCGCAGTATGAGGAGCTTTATGAAAAAGCGTTAAACAAAGTGAGGTGAACATCATGAGAGACCCTTTTATAAAACCTTTAGCAATCTTACATAAGCTTCAGCAAAACGGTTATTTAGCATACTTTGTTGGAGGGTCTGTTCGCGATTTTATTATTGGCCGCCCTATTGGCGATATTGATATTGCTACTTCAGCAAGACCAGAGGATGTTGTTCGTTTATTCCCGAAAGTTATTGAAGTTGGCATTGAGCATGGAACAGTTGTGGTGGTCCTTGAAAATGAACCATATGAGGTCACAACATTTCGGACTGAAAGTGATTATAAAGATTTTAGACGTCCTGATGAAGTTACGTTTATTAGTTCGCTTGAAGGAGACTTAGAACGACGTGACTTTACAATGAATGCTATTGCAATGGACGAGAATGAAACCTTAATTGACCCTTTCGACGGAAGGAATGCTATCAAAAGGGGTATCATTGAAACAGTGGGAAACGCAGATGAACGTTTTAGTGAGGATGCACTGCGTATGATGAGAGCTGTGCGTTTTATGAGTCAGCTTTCATTTACAATTACTCCTGAAGTAAAAGAAGCAATAAGAAGAAATTGCCATCTTTTGCAAAATATCGCAATGGAACGTATTTCAGTTGAGTTTCAGAAACTCATGCTCGGAAATAAAGCTACAGAAGCTTTTCAAACAATTGTAGAGACAGGATTGCTTGACGTTTTACCTCTTCATGAAAAGAAGGAGCTTATAGAATATGACTGGACGACCATCAGTGAAGAGACCTCAGCATGGTCGCTCCTTTGTCTGATTCTAGAAGTAGAGGATACCGCTCTATTTTTAAGAAAGTGGAAGCTTTCGAACAAACGAATAAAAGAAACGGAAAAGACGGTCGTTTTTTACCGTTCTATAAAAGAATGGACTCCTTTTGCTATTTATCAAAGTGGATTAGAAGTTGCATTAAGAGTAAATCATCTAAAAAGGATTTTACAAGGCGTACAGAGTGAAGAAGAGAAAATTCGATTGATCTATGAATCCCTTCCAATCTATTCTTCTAAAGATATCGAAGCAAATGGAAAAGATCTTGTTTCATGGAGTAATCGTGCTCAAGGTCCTTGGATTGCACAATGCATCCAAGAACTAAGCGAAAACATTGTTTGTGGCAAAATAGAAAATGATCGGAACGTCATTAAGGAGTGGGTAAGCAAGTGGAGTCTGAAATTCGACGAAAGTTGTTAGAAATGTTTACCACTGGAGAAGAAGAGTATGTGTCAGGTCAGAAAATAAGTGATGAACTTGGCTGTTCACGTACGGCAGTTTGGAAACATATCGAAGATTTACGAAAAGATGGATATGAGCTTGAAGCTGTGAGAAGAAAAGGGTACAAGCTTATTAAAAAGCCAGAGCTTGTTACGCCAGACGCTCTACGGCTTGGATTAGATACAAAGAAGCTTGGCCAAAACATTTGTTATAAAGAAACAGTTGATTCAACTCAAAAGGTTGCGCATCGTCTTGCACAAGAAGGATGTGAAGAAGGCACGCTTGTTATTGCAGAAGAACAGGTTGGTGGACGTGGGCGGTTAAATAGAGCATGGCATTCTCCCAAAACAACAGGCATTTGGATGAGTCTTGTCTTGCGTCCACAAATTCCTCCTCATGAAGCCCCACAGCTTACACTGCTTGCAGCTGTGGCTATTGTGCAAGCAATTGAGGAAATTACAAATATAAAAGTAGATATTAAATGGCCTAATGATATTTTAATAAACGGAAAGAAGCTCGTTGGTATTCTAACTGAAATGCAGGCGGATGCTGACCAGATTCATTCTGTGATTATTGGAATGGGGATTAATGTAAATCAACAAGAAGCAGATTTTAATGATGAGCTTTCTTCTATTGCCACATCGCTTTCCATTGAAAAAGGTGAAAAAATCTCTCGTGCAACACTTGTACAAGCTATTTTAAAGAGGTTAGAAGAACTTTATTATCAATATTTAAAAGCAGGGTTTGCACCAATTAAAATTCTGTGGGAAGCATATGCTATTACAATTGGGCGAAACATTATTGCACGCACGTTAAAAGGCTCAATTGAAGGGTTAGCAAAAGGCATTACTCCTGAAGGAACATTAATGCTTGAAGATCTTGAAGGGAAAATGCATTACATTTATTCTGCTGATATTGAGCTTAGTAATAATAAGTAGTGGTAAAAAAGGGATTTTTCTCTTATAATGACGAGTGAAAGAGTAGTATCTATATGAACTACATCTTTCACTCTTTTTTATTGAAAAGAAATACTATTCTGCCTTGATCCGGGCATGGACTAGGACAGAGGAATGACAAACCAGAGGGTTGTTCATTTCTCTCCATTTAAAGGAGGAAGCGAACATGAGAACAAGAGACAGCTTTATGAAAATGAAAAAGGAAAAAGAGCCAATTGTAATGCTAACAGCTTACGATTATCCGTCTGCTCGTTTAGCAGAACAAGCGGGCGTTGAGATGATTCTTGTTGGAGATTCTCTTGGGATGGTTGTACTCGGATATGAGTCAACAATTCCTGTTACGGTAGAAGACATGATACATCATACAAAGGCCGTAAAAAGAGGAGCAGGCAAGACGTTTATTGTGACAGATATGCCGTTTATGTCCTATCACACTTCAAGAGAAGATGCACTAAGAGCAGGAGCCAAAATAATGCGCGAAAGTGGGGCACATGCTTTGAAGCTTGAGGGAGCAGGTGAAACGCTTAGTGTTATTAAAGCTTTAACAGAAGGAGGCATTCCTGTTGTAAGTCATTTAGGGCTTACTCCACAAACAGTAGGCGTACTTGGAGGCTATAAAGTGCAAGGAAAAGATGCTCAGTCAGCATTAAAGCTTATTGAAGATGCGAAATGTGCTGAAGCCTCAGGAGCTATTGCAGTTGTACTTGAATGTGTACCATATCAGCTCTCAAAACGAATTACAGAGGAACTAGAGATCCCTGTCATTGGAATTGGTGCTGGTTCATATACAGATGGGCAAGTTCTTGTTTATCATGACGTCATTTCTTATGGCGTTGAACGATTGCCTAAGTTTGTGAAAACGTACGGAAATGCAAATGAATATATTGAAAAAAGCTTACGTGAGTATGTCAGTGATGTAAAAGCAAAAACATTCCCAAGTGAAGAGCATTCTTTTACGATGAAAGAAGAAGCGCTTTTTTCTCTTTACGGAGGGAAGTAAGCATGAAGACAGCCGTAGGTATGAAAGTTATAAAAACTGTAGAAGAAATGAAGGATTTTGTAAGAGAAGAGCGTAAGAGTTGTCGGACAATTGGATTTGTGCCAACAATGGGTTTTTTACATGAAGGACACTTAACCCTTATTAAAAAAGCTAAAGAACAAAATGATACTGTGATTTTAAGTGTTTTTGTTAATCCGACTCAGTTTGGTCCTAATGAAGATTTTGAAAAATATCCAAGAGATGAACAGCGAGATCTTACTCTTGCAGCAAAAGAAGGAGTTGACGTTGTTTTTCTGCCTTCTGTTGATGAAATGTATCCAACATTTCCGACAACGAAACTTACAGCTATAGATCGTACTAACGTTCTTTGTGGAAAAAGCAGACCAGGACATTTTGATGGAGTTGTAACTGTCCTTTCAAAACTATTTCATATAACAATGCCAGATAGAGCTTATTTTGGTTTGAAAGATGCTCAGCAAGTAGCTGTAACGAAGGGACTTGTGGAGGATTATTTCTTTCCAATTGAAATTATTGGTGTTGAGACAGTGCGCGAAGAAGACGGTTTAGCTAAAAGTTCAAGAAATGTTTATTTAACAGAAAAGGAAAGAGAACAAGCTCCTCATTTATATGAAAGTTTGCGTCGGGCAAGTACGCTTGTTAAACAAGGGGAACGAAATAAACAAAAGATTAGAGAAAGCATTCTCGCTCACATTAATGAGCATACAGATGGAGAAGTTGATTATGTGGACCTTTATCGCTATCCATCATTAGAAGAGATAACCGTTCTTGAAGGGAAGATTATTCTCGCTATCGCAGTGAAATTTTCCCAAGCACGCTTAATTGATAACATGATTCTAGATGTTAAAAAATGATGTAAAAGGAAATAGGCTTGAAACTACTGAAGTTGGTAATGCTAGTAAATAGAAGTTTAAAAAGAGAGGAAGAAAAAACAGTTCTGTTTTTCTTCCTCTCTTTTTCACAAGAGCAACGGATATCAAACAATTGCTTAAACATGAGCCAACTGTTAAAATTTTAGAGACAGTAGTCGCCATTGCTTTTCTCTATAACTTAGCCAATAGGCAATAGTTCATATTTAATAATGTTGTTTTAACAGGGATAAACTTTAAAACAACATAGAGAAGAGGGTGTCTAAAAGATGGTGACACTCTTTTTATATTTACATAGAGAAATGTTAGTTATGGAACAATAGAGGTGGACTTTACAATGAGTAATCAGTACGTTGTGCTTGATTTAGAGACAACAGGACATAACCCTAAAAACGGAGATCGTATTATCCAAGTTGCGGCTCTGCTCATGGCGGATGGAGAAGTTCTTGCTCGGTTTTCAACTTTTGTAAACCCAAAAGCTGAAATTCCGACGTTCATTGAGCAGCTTACGCATATTAATAACGAAATGGTGCACCATGCACCAACGTTTGAAGAGATTGCTTCCTCGCTTGTTGAGTTTATTGGGGATGCTTATTTTGTAGCGCACAACGTTCACTTTGATTTTTCTTTCTTGAATCAAGAATTACAAAGAATTGGTTTTAGGCCATTAACAAATAAGCTAATTGATACAGTGGAACTTTCACGTATTTTACTTCCAACAAATGAAGGATACAAGCTTCAGCAGCTTTCAACTCACTTTAATATGGAACATGATAATCCACATCAAGCAGATAGTGATGCAGAAGCAACAGGTGACTTGCTTTTGTTGCTCCTTGATAAAATTAAGGAGCTTCCTAAAGAAACGCTAACATGGCTTTCTCGTTTTGCTCCTTCCTACAAAAGCGCTATTGGTGAGCTTTTTAATCAGGGATTGAAAGAAGCTGTGCGTGCACAAGAGCGAGAAGAACTTGAAATTATTCAAGATTTGCCAATTAAAAAAGCAGTTGTGAAAAACGTCGATAATCATACGGATCTATCATATGAAACCTTTTATAATAAGCGAGAAGAGCTCTTTAAAGGAGTGCTGAAGAAGTATGAATCACGCAGTGCTCAATGGTCAATGATGGAAACTGTATACGAAGCGCTCACAACGAGCCAGCATGCCATAATTGAAGCAGGAACAGGAACAGGCAAGACGTTAGCTTATCTTATTCCAGCTATTTTTGTGGCTAAAGAAAAAAAGCAGCCTGTTGTTGTTTCAACACATACAGTGAATTTACAGCAACAGCTTATCGATCAAAATGCTCCGCTTCTTGAAGAACTTGTTTCATTTCCTGTGTCTGTCACCCTTTTAAAAGGGCGCCATCATTACTTGAATGTTAGAAAGTTTCTTAGCTTTTTACCTAAAAAAGAAAGCAACTATGATATTGTGCTTGCTAAGTCAGCTATTGTCGTGTGGTTGACTATGACAACTACAGGGGATATTGATGAGCTGAACTTGCCTTCTGGCGGAAAGCTTTTTTGGGAACAAATTAATGATGAACAGCCGCTCCCTATCGATTTTCAAGAACCATGGCAGAGGTTCTCATTTTATGAACGAGCTCAAAACAGAGCAAAAGATTCCGACATTATCGTAACAAATCATCGTTTATTGCTTCTGGATGTGATGAGAAAGCAAAAATTTCTTCCTCAATATGATAGTGTAATTATTGATGAAGCTCATCATTTAGAAGAAATTGCGAGTGAACAGCTTGGCACACAACTTGACTATTTTCAAATTCATCATCTTCTTTTAAAAATCGGTACAAATGATACGGAAGGGTATTTAAAAGATGTTGGTGAGTATATGACAGGAAGAAAGTCATGGTTTATTAAACTTGATGGTAATATTAGACAAGTGCGAGCTGAAATGGACGATTTATTTCGTCTTATTCATCGCTATGTAAGAAGAAGCATGCAGCATGAACAAGCGACAACGAGAGTTCGTAAACGATACGAAGTAGAAAAAGCACCATCCGCGATTAAAGAATCTTGTTTAAGGACACTTTTCTTGTTGGAGGATTTTGAGAGAATTTATCTTATCTTTAAACAAGAAGGAGAAAAAAAGCAGTGGGATCCCGTAAGTAAACAGTATGAAAAATGGCATAATTTGATTGCATGTTGTGAAGAGCTTTTACTTATTCGAGATAAATTACATACTCTTCTTCTAACAGAAAAAGAAGGGGAAGTGTGTTGGGTTGAGATTGAAGCAAAAGGGGCGGCAAATGCTGCTTTTTTGTACAATCAACCAGCAGATGTAAGCGAAGCGCTTGCTGATTTATTTTTTACGCATAAAAAGAGCGTTGTATTAACATCTGCCACATTAACGATTAAAGAAGCCTTTGATTATACAATTGAAAGACTTGGTTTATATGATTTTCAACCTTTGCAGTTGAAGATTGAATCTCCTTTTCATTATAAAGAGCAGGCTCGACTTTTTATTCCAGATGATCTTCCTACCGTTAATGAAACAGATCTTGATGATTATTGTCTTTCTCTTGCTCATTCCATCTTGCAAGTTGCTCGGGTGACAAATGGGAAAATGCTTGTTTTATTTACGTCATATGAAATGTTGAAAAAAACGTTTCACTATACAAAAGACTTAGATTTTGAAGAGCGTTTTATGATTTTCGGACAAGGAATTTCAACAAGAAATCGAACAAGACTTGTCAAAGACTTTGTACAGTTTGATCAATCTATTCTCTTTGGAACAAGCAGCTTTTGGGAAGGTGTGGACATTCCAGGAGAAGCTCTTTCGTGTCTTGCTATCGTACGTCTTCCTTTCGCACCTCCACACGACCCAGTTGTCGCGGCTAAAATGGATCGAATAAAAAAGCTAGGCCGAAATGCTTTTACAGAGCAAGCTCTTCCAGATGCGATTATTCGATTTAAACAAGGATTTGGTCGTCTTATCCGTACGAAGAGAGATAAAGGAGCAATCGTGATTTTTGATCGACGGATTATAGAATCACCGTATGGAAAACAGTTTATTAAATCTATCCCAGAAGTGGATGTTGTATACAAACCATTTGATGAAATGATAGAAGGACTTGAAGAATGGTGGGATCCTTCAGAATAAAAAAAGCAGCTACTTTATCATAGCTGCTTTTCTTCCCTGTGTGTGGCAGGAGTTTTGTTTTGATGTAGTCGTAAAATCTAGGTTGAACTGTTATAATATTGCTTAAAGTCATGAGCTTTATGGCTATAATATGTGCGCTAATCGTACAAAATATGCTGGCAATTTTTTTGATAGGAGCGAAATGAATATGGAAACGAAAATTGAAGTATTATCAACAGTAACTGTAGAGAATTCTTCAGACCTTTATAAAGTGGTGGATACGTTGAATCGAACGTTAAAGCGTCAAGATTTAATGTTTGGACTAGCTTTAGATGAAGAAGACAAAGAAAAAGCTGTATTTACAATTTATAGGACTTGAGTGATTTGAAATGAGAAAATGGTTTATTATCGGTGGTAGCATTATTGTTGCTCTTTTTGTATGGCTTTGTGCAGATATTTATCATAGTTCAATTAGCGCAGAAAAAATGGAAAAAGGCGACATTTCTATTTTAACGAAACAGTATAAATTAAAAAACGTTGAGCCAATTTCGACTTACCATGGAAAGAAAACATATTACATTGCAAGCGGAGAAAACGAAAAAGGTGAAAATGTAATTGCATGGGTTCCTGAAAAAGCGAAAAAAGGTGACGTTATAGTTCGAAAAAAAGAGGGTATTATTTCTAAGGAAAGAGTAGAAAGTATTGTAAAACAAGATCGAAATCCAGAAGAAATTAAATCCATTCGCTTAGCTGTAAGCCCTAATGGAAAAACGCCGCTTTGGGAAGTAACGTATACAGACGATGAAAATCGCCTAACCTATTATTATGTCACGACAGGAAGCGGAGACTTTTATCGTCGCTATAGCTTAACGAGGGGCTAAGGTGCTCATGGTTACTACATAAGGGGGAGCGGTATGTTAGCTAATCGCGTTTCATCTTTAACGCCATCCGCAACGCTTGCAATTACGGCAAAGGCAAGAGAGCTTAGAGAAAAGGGATATGATGTAATCGGTCTTGGAGCTGGGGAACCTGACTTTAATACCCCTCATAATATTTTAGAACAAGCTAAAAAAGCGATGGAGCAAGGCTATACTAAATACACGCCATTAGGTGGATTGCTTTCTTTGAAAAAGGCTGTCTCTGTAAAGTTTAAACGAGATCAGAACCTTCATTACGATGCTTCTGAAATTATTATATGTACAGGGGCAAAGCATGCTCTTTATACGCTTTTTCAAGCAGTGTTAAATGAGGGAGATGAAGTGCTTATCCCAACTCCGTACTGGGTAAGTTATCCTGAGCAAGTGAAGCTTGCTGGTGGAGAACCTGTCTTTGTTAAAACATACGAAGAAAACGAGTTTAAAATCAATATTTCTTCTCTTCAAGAAGCTGTTACAAGCAAAACAAAAGCTATTGTGTTAAATTCACCGAGCAATCCAACAGGAATGATTTATACAAGAGAAGAGCTTGAAATGATTGGGAAATTCTGTGTGCAACATAATATTCTTATTATTTCAGATGAGATTTATGAAAAGCTTGTATATGATAAATATCGTCATGTTTCAATTGCAGAGCTGTCAGAAGATATAAAGAAACAGACAATTATCATTAATGGAGTATCAAAGTCACATGCAATGACTGGCTGGAGAATTGGCTATGCTGCGGGAGATCAACAGATTATCAAAGCAATGACAAACCTAGCTAGCCATAGTACTTCAAATCCAACTTCAATTGCGCAATATGCAGCTATTGAGGCATACACTGGAGATCAAAGTGTCGTAGAAGAAATGAGAGTGGCGTTTCAAAAGCGTTTAAACATTATTTACGAAGAGTTAATAAAAATTCCAGGAATTACATGTCTGAAACCGCACGGTGCTTTTTATCTTTTTCCAAATGTATCAAAAGCAGCAGATCTTGCAGGATATGATACAGTTGATAAATGGGTGGAAGGACTTTTAGACGAAGCAAAAGTAGCGCTTGTTCCAGGCTCTGGATTTGGAGCGCCTCATAACGCAAGACTTTCTTATGCAACATCACTTGATGAACTTAGTCGGGCAGTGGAACGGATAAGGAATTTTATGAAGGATCGGATGAACGCCTAGCGATGAAAAAAAGAGCTGTAAAAAAAGGGATACTTTTACGGCTCTTGTACTTGTTGAAAGTGGACGTTATAATAGAAAGCGTGCGCGCATGAAACGGGCGCTTTAAACGTGTTTAAAAAAGGATACATATTGAATGACTTGGAGGCTAAAATGGTGAAGGTAACAATCTCACAAGTAAGTAACTATATTGATCAAGAAGTCACAATTGGAGCGTGGCTTGCAAATAAGCGTTCAAGCGGAAAAATCGCTTTCTTACAACTTCGCGATGGGACAGGCTTTATGCAAGGCGTTGTTGTTAAAGCAGAAGTTGGAGAAGATGTTTTTAAAGTAGCAAAGTCAACAACACAGGAATCTTCTCTTTACGTAACAGGAATTGTAAAGAAAGATGAGCGTTCTCCATTTGGATATGAACTTTCTGTTACAGGGTTAGAAGTAATTCATGAAGCAGTAGACTATCCAATTACACCAAAAGAGCATGGAACAGAGTTTCTAATGGATCATCGTCATCTTTGGATTCGTTCTCGTAAGCAACATGCGGTGCTAAAAATTCGTAATGAAATTATCCGTGCCACATATGAATTTTTTAACAAAAATGATTTCACAAAAATTGATCCACCAATCTTAACGGGAAGTGCTCCTGAAGGAACATCAGAGCTTTTCCATACAAAATATTTCGAAGAAGATGCATACCTTTCTCAAAGTGGTCAGCTTTACATGGAAGCTGCTGCAATGGCATTTGGTAAAGTATTCTCGTTTGGACCAACATTCCGTGCAGAGAAGTCTAAAACACGCCGTCATCTAATTGAGTTTTGGATGATTGAGCCTGAAATGGCATTTTATCAATTTGAGGACAGCTTAAAGGTTCAAGAGCAATATGTTGAACATATTGCGCAAGCAGTGCTAGCAAACTGTAAGCTTGAACTTAAAACGCTTGATAGAGATGTATCAAAGCTTGAAAACATTAAAGCTCCATTTCCACGCATTACGTATGATGATGCCATTACATTCTTAAAAGAGCAAGGATTTGATGATATTGAATGGGGAGATGATTTTGGATCGCCACATGAAACAGCTATTGCTAACAGCTATGATAAGCCTGTTTTCATTACACACTATCCAACATCATTAAAACCATTCTACATGCAGCCAGATCCAGAACGCGAGGAAGTTGTTCTTTGTGCAGATTTGATTGCTCCAGAAGGGTATGGCGAAATTATCGGTGGTTCAGAACGTATTCATGATGTTGACTTATTAGATCAGCGTGTAGAAGAACATGGTCTTGAGCCAGAAGCGTACAAATGGTACTTAGAGCTTCGTAAATATGGTTCTGTACCTCACTCTGGATTTGGATTAGGTCTTGAACGTACTGTAGCTTGGTTGAGCGGTACAGAACATGTTCGTGAGAGCATTCCATTCCCACGTTTATTAAATCGTTTATATCCTTAATAACAAAGAGAAAAAGGTGTTTAAAAAGCAATTAAGCTTTTTAAACACCTTTCTCTAGCTTTTCTAGCTTAGGTAATAATTGAAGTTCTATTTACTCTTTACAACATGATATACTAATAAAAAGAGGTGTTCGCAATGGATAGAGAGAGGGTAGTAGAGTGGTTAGAAGGGGGAAGCGTTTCTATTCCAAAAGTTTTGCTCAAGCACTATGCGGACATTGGACTTAATGAAATTGAATTTTTAACGCTGCTACACATCCATGAATCTATTGGAAGCGGCAATCCCTTCCCAACCCCAATTGAAATTTCCAACCGCATGAGTATTGACGGAACAGCTTGCTCAGAAGTTTTACGAAGTTTAATGAAGAGAGGCTTCTTGGCAATTGAGCAGCAAGACGTTTCTATGATGATCTGTGAAAAGTACTCTTTACGACCTCTATGGCAAAAGCTTGCTTCCCTTATGTTTGAAACGGTTCACGAAGAAGAAGAACAAGAGAGAGAACAGTCGGAGACAGACCTTTACACAATGTTTGAAAAAGAATTTGGTCGTCCGCTATCACCTTTTGAATGTGAAACATTATCGATGTGGATTGACCAAGACGACCATGAGCCAGTTATTATTAAAGCCGCTCTTCGTGAAGCTGTTATGAGCGGGAAACTAAACTTTCGTTATATTGATCGCATTCTTTTTGAATGGAAGAAGAACGGTGTAAAAACAATTGAACAGGCTAGAAACCAAAGTCGAAAATTTAGACAACATCAGCAGTCAAAGCAAGGAGTAAGTTCTAATGAAGGAACGCGCAAAACGACGATTCCCTTTTTTAATTGGTTAGAGCAGTAGAAGAAAACGGGAGGGCTCTCTCGTTTTCTTTTTTTTTGATAAAGAACAATAAAGGAGAACAAAAAGAATGTTAACTCTAAAAGAAATTCGCTACTGTTTGGATCAAATGGCTGAGATGTTTCCTGATGCTCACTGTGAGCTCAATCATCGTAATCCATTTGATTTAACGATTGCTGTAGTGCTTTCTGCACAATGTACAGATGCCCTAGTTAATAAAGTAACAACCCACTTGTTTGAGAAATACCATGAACCACAAGATTATGTGAACGTAACAGAAGAAGAATTACAGCAAGATATTCGTTCTATTGGTCTTTATCGCAATAAGGCTAAAAACATCCGCAAACTTTGTGAATTATTAATAAAGGAACATAATGGAGAAATTCCAAAAACGAGAGAAGAGCTTGAAAAGCTTCCAGGAGTAGGGCGCAAAACAGCTAATGTTGTTTTATCAGTGGCTTTTGGTGTACCAGCTTTAGCTGTTGATACACATGTTGAAAGAGTTTCAAAGAGACTTGCTATCTGTCGGTGGAAAGACTCTGTTTTAGAAGTGGAAAAAACACTAATGAGAAAAGTACCTGAAGATGAATGGTCTGTTACACATCATCGCTTAATTTTTTTCGGGCGCTATCATTGTAAAGCACAAGCCCCAAAATGCGAGATTTGTCCACTTCTTGAGCTTTGTCGCGAAGGAAAGAAAAGAATGAAGAGTAAAAAAGCATGAAAAGCGTAAAAGTGCCACAAAGCTTTATTCATCCACTTTTTTATCAAGAGGAGGACGTTGTTTCCTCCAAAAGTGATTTGTTTTATTATGATATAATGGCTCTTTTGAATGAAAGAGAAGAACGCCCGTGGGAAAAGGGGAGCGAGACTCCTTTTAAAGTGTTTCAAAATGAAAAGGAAGAGATAAGAGAGCTGTTTCGACAGAGAAAAAAAGAAGGCGTTAAAGAACTTATGAAAAGGTCGATTGGTCAATTTATTACCTTTCTTTTCTGGATGAATCATTCACCAGTTCCCGGTTTTCAAAATTTCTCAGAGCATGTAGCTTCTTTAAAAATCAAACCGTTCAATGTTGAAGAACGTTTATCTTTTATAATGCAAAAGCCATATCAGTATGTATCTTATATGCAGCTTGATGAGCTCTTTACAGAAGCTAATAAACAAGCAAAAGTAAATGCCATTATAAAAAGAAAATAGCCGATCCTTTTAAAAGGATCGGCTATTTTTATTGAGCAGTTTCAGGCTGAGTTGGAGTTGTTGGTGTTTCAGTTCCCTCTTCAGGCTGTGTTGGGGTTGTCGTACCTTGACCCCCACCAGTGTCTGGAGTTGTTGGTGTTTCCGTATTGCCACCAGTTCCATCATCAGTTCCTTCATCATTCCCCTCGTTTCCACTAGGTGGAGTCGTTGGCTGAGTTGGTGTTGGCTGCTCGTTATTTTGTTCATCGTTTGTATCATCATTATTATTGTTATCGTCATCGCTGCCGCTATCATCTTCAGACGGTTGTTCATCTTCAGGACGTGTACCTTGCTGATCATCCTGATTATTATCATCCGTTTCTTCGTCAGTTCCTGCTGAACCATCTCCAGTTCCTATACGAAGGGATGTTGAAGCACCGTCACTCTCATCTCCTGAACTATTGACCGCTACAACGGTGAAAGTATAGTTACCGTTAGGAGAGGAAGCTTCAAACGTAGCTGAAGTGCCGTTTGTTGTTGTAGATGAACCTGCTTGACCATCTACCGTTGAAGAGACTCTAAAGGAAACACCGTCTGTATCTCCACTATAATTCCAATTCAACACAATTTGATTGGAAGCTTTGTTGTATGAAGCGCTAAGACCTGATGGTTTCTTAACGTCACTGTCTTCTTTTTTCTCTTCTTTCTCTTCTTTTTCCTTTTCTTCCGCTTTTTTCTCATATGTTTTTGATACTTTAGAAGGCTCTGTACCTTTTACGAAGAGCTCTGTAACCTTTGCACTGTCAGGCGTATATTTGCTCGCAAGACGACCTGGGTTTGCTGAGCCTTTTTCAACCGTCACCTCAGATACTGAGCTTGGTTTCTTAAAGTCTTCATCTTTTACATCTTCAGAAACGTGAGTCATTACTTTACTGAAGATTTGCTTCGCCATGCCAAGCTCTTGGCTTGTATCCATGTAGTACTTTCCTTTTTCAATGTTCTCATATCCTGTCCACACGGCAATGGTATAGTTCGGACTATAGCCGACAAACCATGCGTCAGGGGAGGCACTTGATGGAATATTATACTTTTCACGGTCGTCTTTACTAAAGTTTGTTGTACCCGTTTTACCCGCCACCGTTGCATTTGGAACAGAAACAGCTTTACCCGTCCCTTTTTTCACAACGTCTTTTAACATATCTGTCACCATATATGCCGTATAATCGTGCATAACAGAGTCAGATTCAGGAGATAAATTCATAACGTTTCCGTCAGGGAATTCGACTTTTGTTACGGTATGTGGTGTATTATACACACCATTATTACCGAACGCACTGTACGCTCCAGCCATTTGTGTTGGAGTTACACCGCCGCTAAATCCACCGATTGAGTAAGCTTCAGTAATAGGATCTGGTAGATTTAAACCAAGATTTGTTCCAAACTCACGAGCTTTATCTGCTCCAACAGCTTGGAATGTTTTGAGCGCTGGAATATTGTACGATTGTTCAAGCGCTTTTCGAATTGACACGGTACCATGATAATTGCCACCATAGTTTCCGATATGCGTACCATCTGAATACTCATACGGTTCATCTTTTAGCTGATGGTATGTGGACCATTTTAAATTTTCAACAGCAGGTCCATAATCTAAAATTGGTTTAATGGTTGATCCTGGTTGGCGATTGACTCCTGTTGCAAAACTTAAGCCACGCGCAACCCGATTACGTCCCGCACCAACGGCACGTATCGCTCCCGTTTTAGTATCTACAACAGTAAATCCTGCTTGAAACTTGTCATCAGGCCAGTTGACCATGTTGTCTGTTGATAAAAGTTCATCAACGTAATCTTGCGCATCTGTGTCAAGCGTTGTATGAATTTTAAGACCAGCAGAATAGACGTCTACATCTGTTTTTTGTTTTACTTCTTTTACGACTTCATCAATAAATGTCGTATATTCCCCATCTGTCTCTTCCTGTTCGTCAATTGGAATTAAACTTTTTGTAACAGGTACTTGTTTAGCTTTTTCTACTTCTTCTTTTGAAGCAAAGCCGTGTTTCGCCATTAAGTTTAATACTGTGTTTCGACGCTTTTCAGCACGATCAGGATGTGTATAAGGATCATACGCTCCTGGAGCTTGTGGAAGACCAGCAAGAAGGGCAGCTTCCTCAAGCGTAAGTTCGTCTAAGTCTTTTCCAAAGAAGAACTCAGCGGCTTTCTTGACTCCGAACACTTGAGAGCGCGCATAGTCAATTTTATTTAAGTACATAGCTAAGATTTCTTCTTTTGAATATTTACGTTCAAGTTGAAGAGCTAGCCACATTTCCTGTACTTTTCGAGTGACCGTTTTTTCAGGAGTAAGAACAGACATTTTAATAACCTGTTGGGTAATTGTACTTGCTCCTTCAGCTCCAAATCCACTCGTTACGTTCGCAACAGCCGCTCCACCGATTCGGTAAAAGTCAATTCCGCTATGTTTATAAAAGCGTACATCTTCTGTTGCAATAAAAGCATTCTTAACCTTATCTGGAATCTCGTCATATGTAACAAGCTCTCGCTTTTCACCGCCGAGTTCCGTTATTTCCTTGCCGTTCTTGTCTAGAATAACTGAGGAAACAGGGTCCGTTAACTTTGCATCGTCAAGCTCTGGAGCGGTGCTTGCAATATAAGCAAACGTTCCTACCCCAATTACGAAGCAAATAACGCCAAGTAGAAGAATAATAGCTAGTACGCGTTTAAAAAGGCTCTTTTTTCCTTTATCGCCTTTTTGTTTTCCTCTTCCTCGCTTTGAATTTTCCTTTTGTTTTCTTCGCTGTTCGCGAGAACTATATTGATCAGACATTTTCATTCCTACCTTTCAACGAATTGAAAAGAGAATCAACCACTATAATCATACCTATTGATAAAAGAAAGTCAACAATTAACTTAACATAAAAGGGGAATATTAAGAAGCTAAATTTTAAAATAAAGCTCGTCAACAACCTTTAAATAGGGGATTCTAGGCTGAAATCCAAGTTCAATTAGATGTCCATCTTGTGCAATACTTTTTTTCGGAATGGACTTTCTCCCGCCTTTTTTCATGTCGTCCCACCATTTTAGAAGATGATATGCTTCATACAAGTATATTTCTTCCAAAGAAGAGAACATTAAAATAACGAAACAAATGCCATTTTGTTTCACAACATTGCTCATATGTTCAATTTGATGATCATGAAAGTTTTGAAGTGGGAAAGACGTTTTGTTTTTTGTTTCTTTGGCTTCAAAATCTAAATATTTTCCTTTGTAAACGCCGTTATAGTCCGTTGTTGAAGCTTGTTTAAAGTAAGCTTCTTTAATAACTGCAGCACTTCTTTTCGGATAGTTTACGTTTACAATTTGAATGGGCGTTGGCTTTTTGTGAACAACAGCAATGCTATGGTCTAAATAATAGCTGTTCGTTTCATTTAAATCATCTTCAAGCGTCATCCCACGATTGCTGTAAATATGATTTCCTTTTTGCTTAGTATGGTTTATCTCTGCTTTCTGATACGCGCGACCGTTTGGATATCGAATCATGAATGATTTCTCCCCCTTTAAATTTAACGCCCCACAAAAAAATATATTATATATCATAACAAAAATCATAAGTCCATAGTTACAAAAATATGAAAAAGGTCGTTTGTTAGAAAGGAGGGAACAGGGATGAACGAGCAGGAGATTGTTGATTATATTATAAAAGAAACGGAAAAAGCAAACATAGACAACATCTCAAGAACAGAGGCATACTATACATATTTTAAACGTCATGAAGAAATAGAATGGGCTTTCCTTGCAAGTATGGTATCCCGCAATGCAGGATGGAATATGTGTGATTTAGAAGGAGCGTATTTTTCTTTTGCTTTGAAGAAAAACCTAAGAAAACGTCTTTTTTTAACATATGAGCGTGCCAATTGGCTCATTTTCAAAGATGCATACCCACAGCTTTTACTTTATGAATTATCAAAAAAGAAGAAGAAGTCGCTTTTTTCATTGCTTTCTAAGTTCAATGTTCATTCTTTTATGGAAGAAGAGTGGACTCGTTTTTGGGAGGAAGGAAAGAAAAAAAGGCTCGTCCATGCGCTCATTGTGAATGAACAGCAGATTATCCAACAACCTGTTATTTCTCATCCTGTTTATCAGAAAAGAGTGTTTTCTCGTCCTTTTTTCAAACTTCAAGAAATGTTGCATTTTAGCTCCGTTTTATTTCCAACAATGCAAGGAGAGCTTTATGGTCTTTCTGTATATGATTTTTTAAAAGTTGAAGAGCGTATTGAACTAGGGATAAAGCTTTCAGAACTTCTTTTTCACAGAGAGCTTTTTACTTTATTTGATGATTTTGCTTCTTCAACTCCTCATACAGGGTCTCGTTATGATTATGAACAATACTTTAGAGAAAGAGGAAAAATAGCCACCCCATATCTTCGTTCTGTATTTAGACCTGTTGCTCATCATGAGACGCAGAGAGATAAATGGGTTGAAAGCAAAGAAAAGCTTGAAAGATGGCTAGTAGATACGCCTCTTGTTGAAATTGTGAACATTACAAGATGGTATAAAAAGAAACAAAGGACGCTTCACTTCTATATGTTAGTAGAAGGAAGAATTAAAGAGCTCATAAAAGGAAAATAAAAAAGGACCCCAACATAATGTTGATGTCCTTTTTTTATGATATTAAGTTGAAGGACGATTTGGTCCATCTTGTTTTTTGCTCATCTCTGTTGAGTTTCCTGCATCCATTTGTTGATCTGCAAGATTTTGAGCAGCGTTATGTTGTTTTTGAAGTGTTTGTTCAGTGCTGTCATTTGTGTTGTTTTCGAAACGTTCTTTCATTGATATCCACCTCCAATCGTTAGTATGGTCGATTATCTGAAAATCATACATTTTAGAAAATGTCGAATAACAGTTAAAAAGAAGATTTATTTAGCGAATCAAAACTAGTTTTGTCAGCGAAAAAGGGAGGGAAGAAAAAAGAAAGAATACATAGAAGAACATAGCGTAGAGGAGGAAGACAAATGAATAAAAAATGGGTTCGTAAAAGCGAGCTATTAGGTCTTTTGGATCAGGCGATTGTAGGTTTAGACGAAACTGAAAAAGAGCTAGGAAGACGAGTAAGCGAAAAAGCGAAAGAACAGCTCGCTGCGTCAGAAGAAATGCTGTCTTCAATCAAAGCCTCTCTTTTAGAAATCGAAAAAGCAGTTGATGAACTAAAATATGTAAAAAAGTCTGAATATCGCATTGCTATCGCAGAACCAATTTAATGTTACAACTTTTTATTTCCATGTTACAATAACCTCTTAGAGGTGATTTGATGTCCAACGTTTATAAGCTTACTGAAAAGCTTCTATCTTATAATGAAGAAGCTTCTAATAGATTAAAGGTTGTAAAAGCGAAAGAACAATCAGCAGATTTTTATGAGGAAGTAAAGCCATATGCTGAAACGTTTTTTTCATTGCTTGATGAATGGGAAAAAGCTATAAGGAAATGGATTCTAGAGATGAAACCAAAATATGTTCATTTTACTCAAGTTGATGCAGCAACTGAGAACTTACACAATGTTATTTTGCAATCGTTCCATAAAGATACAAGAGCTAAACAATTTAGCAAAATGTATATATCAAATAAGTACTTTTTAGAATCTATTTTAGCAGAAAGAGAAAAAGGAGCTTAATAAAAGCTCCTTTTTATAGGAAATATAAAAAAAGAGAGCGCTTACTTTATTAAGCGCTCTCTTAGTATTAAGGAAAAGTTAAATTAGTTGCTCCATCTTGTTCAAGTGCATACATCACTTTCTTGTACTCGCTAAGACTCAATTCCCCTTTTAAATATTTGCGTCTAGCAAAATCGAGTAGCTGATCGTGATTTTCTGGTTCACATTGTTTTACGTCAACAAAACGGTTACGAAGTGTTTCAACTGTCATTTTAAACTCCCCCTTACCCCTTTTTTATAGTTTAACACAATAATCGGCAAGTTCCTTTTGTTCGAAAAATTTAGAATTCCGACAAAAAATGACAAAAAACGATAAATTCCGTATTCACGTCTGCCTAGGCTGTTTACATAGTATAAGAATGAAAAGAGAGGGGGAAGAACGGATGAGAAGAGTTCATCAGTACAGATATGCACCTATTCAAAATTACGGAAATCCCTATTTATATCAAAGTCATCCATATGTAAACAACACTCAATTTGTAGATGTTCCTTATACTCCTAACATGTACAATCAACATATAACAACCGGTGGATACATGCCACAGCAGAATATGTATGAACAAGGTCAGCCTCACTACTATCCTAAGCAGTGGATGCAAACAAAAAGTCAGCCACCGCAAATTTTAGCACAGTTTAAGAACAGCGATGGTACGTATAATATGGATAAAATGATGAATACAGCAGGTCAAATGATGAACGCTGTTAACCAGCTATCAACGGTTTTTAAAGGTGTTACGTCGATTTTTAAAGTATAGGAAAAAGCCGGGTATTCCCGGCTTCTTAATGTCATGAAACTGTCACAGGAACAAGGTGATAAAAGATTTGTAACTTTGGTATACTAAAAACGTAAGCACATAAAAAATGAATTTGGACATACATAAATAAAAACAGTACAAAGGAGACGATAATATGATGAACTCTCCACTCGGTGGAATGAGGTTTGTAGGACTCATTGAAGGGCTTTCTCTCTTAGCTCTTTTAGGAATTGCAATGCCGCTTAAGTATATGGCAAATATCCCTGAAGTTGTAACAGTTGTTGGTTCTATTCATGGGGGATTGTTTGTTTTATATATTTTAATGGTTGGTTATGTCACGATGAAAGTACGTTGGTCATATAAATGGATTGTAAGTGCTTTGTTAGCATCTGTTATTCCATTTGGTAATTTTATTTTAGATACAAAGCTACGCAAGTTCTCAGCTTAAAAAAGTCATCTCAAAAGAGCTTTTACCAAAGGTAAGAGCTCTTTTTTTTAGAAGCATATTATTATGGAAAGTGTGAAATTTGTAGTATGTTTGAAAAAAGAGTGAAGGGGGAAAAAATGTGAGGAAAGCTTCAGAACTCGTAGAGGAAGTTAAGTTCCAAAAAAAAGGCTCTTCATATTCTCTTATTCACCTGCCAAGAGAATTAAAAGTAATAGGAACAGGGAGAAGTGCGTGGGCTTTTAAAGTGAAAAATGAAAATAAAGTGATTAAACTATTTTTTCCTTCTTTTGATCACTTAGCGCAAAAAGAGGGAGAAGTGTATGAAAAATTATCACATTCTCTCACTTTTCCTGAAATATATGAAGTTGGGCCAAACTATATTGTAATGGAATATATTAAAGGCAAAACGTTTTATCAGTGTTTAACAACAGGTGTGAGAATTCCTACAAAAGCAATTGAAGAGGTTGAAAAAGGACTTGCCTTTGCACGCTCGAAAGGATTAAACCCTTCAGATATTCATTTACACAATCTTATTCTAACGCAGGATAAAGAAGTTCGTATTATTGATGTTGTACGCTATACTCAGAAGAAAACATGCTATCAGTGGCGCGATTTAGCAAGAGCATATCGCTATTTTTATCAAAAATCTTATTTCCCAAAAAAGTTTCCAAAATGGTTTTTAGAAGCAATTGCTTATTTATATAAATACTGCAAACGTCTTAGTCAGTATCGAAATAATAAGGAGCTGAAATAATCATGGGAAGATTGAGCAAAATTATCAGATTACTGAAGAATCCTAAAGTCCAAAGAGCTATTAAAAAAGGTGTTCCAATTGTAAAAAAAGAGCTTCAAAAGCGTAAAAAGAGATAGAAAGGAACAAACTCACAAGATTAGATGTTCCTACGTTTGTCTATAATGATAAAAATAAGATAGAGGAGGAATAAGGCAATGGACTTTCCTTTATATGAGGCAACCAAAAGCGTAGCAGAATACAATGAACTAGTGAGTGAAAGATTAAGAAGATGGGACTGTACTGTATATTCCATCACTGCTTTTTTATATGAGTAAAAGAAACAGCAGAGACATTTGTTTCTGCTGTTTTTTTAATATATGCTTAAAACCAGATATAGTAGAAAACCCTTTTGAATAGTGTGTATATTTAACCTTTTTAGAAAACTTCGTTGACAAACACTCATATTTTTACTAAAGTAAGATTAATTACTTAACAAAATCAATGAATTATAAATTTACTCTTATCAAGAGTGGCGGAGGGACTGGCCCGATGAAGCCCGGCAACCATCAAGTAATATACTTGAACGGTGCCAATTCCTGTAGAACAAATTGTTCTTACAGATGAGAGATTTCGGATTAGCCGCTCTTTCATTTGTAAAGAGTGGCTTTTTTATATTGAGGAAGAAAGGGAGAATATTATGCGTATTGAAACAGAGTTAGTAAGGTCAGGAATGAAAAGAGATGCTGCAACAGGTTCACTTACAACGCCAATTTATCAAGCATCTACGTTTGAACACCCTCGTTTAGGAGAAAGTACAGGTTACGATTATTCTAGAACAGCCAATCCTACTAGAACATCGCTTGAAGAAGCAATTGCGGTTCTTGAAAAAGGAGAAGTAGGAGTTGCTTTTTCATCAGGTATGGCTGCTATCTCAGCCATTTTCCTTCTTCTTGAAAAAGGCGATCATCTTATTATCTCAAAAGACTTATATGGTGGAACATATCGTATTCTTGAAGATATTGTCAAGAAAAATGATGTAGAGGTTACATATGTTAACACTGAAAATTCAGAAGAGATAAAAAGAAATCTGAAAGAAAATACAAGAGCTCTATTTATTGAAACACCAACAAATCCACTTATGCACGTTACAGATTTGCATGAAGCAATTGCTATTGCAAAAGAACATGATCTTCTAACAATTGTTGATAACACATTTATGTCTCCATATCTACAGCAGCCACTTGTACTTGGTGCAGATCTTGTTGTACATAGTGCAAGTAAGTATATCGGCGGACACAATGATGTTATTGGTGGACTTGTTGTTAGTCGATGTCGTGAGCTTGGTGAAAAAATTCGCTTTTATCAAAATGCTATTGGTGCCATTCTTGGACCACAGGAATGTTTTCTCCTTCTTCGTGGCTCAAAAACATTGGCATTAAGAATGGATCGTCATGAGGAAAATGCTTTGAAAATTGCTCAGTGGCTTGAAGAACAAGATTTGATTGATAAAGTATTTTATCCAGGATTAGAAAGTCATCCAGGCTATAACGTAATGAAGAAACAAGCAAAAGGCTTTGGAGGAATGCTTTCCTTCTCTGTAAAAGAAGAAGCACTAGTGCCTTTCTTATTAGAACATCTTCAAGTAGTTACGTTTGCTGAGAGCCTAGGAGGCGTTGAAACATTAATTACGTTCCCTGCACGCCAAACACATGCCGATATCCCAGAGGATGTCCGAAATGAAATTGGAGTAACAAATTGCTTGCTTCGCTTATCAGTTGGTATTGAGCATGGAGAAGATTTAATTCAAGACTTTAAGGAGAGATTTGATGAGTACAAAAGATCAGAAGTTCAGCACAAAGCTTATACACGCTAAAACTCACGTTGAAGAGCCATTTGGTTCTGTCAATGTGCCTATTTATCAAGTAACTACGTTTAATCAGCAAAAAAATAACCGCTACGATTATTCTCGATCAGGTAATCCTACACGAGAAGCTCTAGAACATACTGTTGCATCTTTAGAAAACGGAACGTATGGCTTTGCTTTTTCATCAGGTATGGCTGCTATTTCTTCCGTTTTATGTTTGTTAAAAAGTGGAGACGAAATTATTGTTTCACACGATGTATATGGGGGAACATTCAGAGCGGTTACACAGCTCTTCACTAATTTTAATATTAAAGCTGTGTTTGCTAATACAACAGATATTAAAGAAGTAGAACAACGTATTACAGAAAAAACAAAAGCGATTTTATTTGAGACTCCATCAAATCCGTTCTTACACGTAACAGATATTAAAGAAATTGTGCGCCTTGCAAAAGAACATGATTTATTTACGATTATGGATAACACGTTTATGACGCCATACTTACAAAAACCGCTTGATAAAGGCGTAGATATTGTCGTTCATAGCGCAACGAAATATCTTGGAGGTCACAGTGATGTTGTAGCTGGAGTTGCCATTACAAATAGCGAAGAGTTTGCTGGGAAAATTGGGTTTGTACAAAACGCTTTTGGAGCGATTTTAAGTCCTAATGATAGCTGGCTTCTATTAAGAGGCATTAAGACACTAAAAGTACGTCTAGATCAGCAACAAAAATCAGCTTTAGAGCTTGCGCAGTGGTTAAGTGATAACTCGCAAGTAGATGAGGTGTATTATCCAGGACTTCCATCTCATCCACAGCACAAATTAGCAAGTGAGCAAGCAAGTGGCTACGGGGCTATCATTTCCTTTAAATTAAAAGATAAAGAAGTAGCAAAAGAGACGCTTAATCATGTTGTTCTCTCTTCAGTTGGGGTAAGCCTTGGAGCAGTAGAGAGCATTTTAACGCATCCTGCTACGATGACTCATGCAAGCATGCCTTTAGAAGATAAAGAAGAACGAGGCATTACAGAGCATCTTCTTCGTATTTCAGTTGGCCTTGAAGATATTGAGGATTTAAAAGAAGATTTAAAACAAGCATTTGAGAAAGCGGAAAAGGCTTTTTCATATAAATAAAAAATAAACGTCAAGGAATTCATTCCTTGACGTTTATTTTATCGCATCATAAATTTGTTCATACAAAGCTTTTAATGCTTTTTTCGTCTCATTTTCTAAAGAGGACTGTTCAATTCGAGTAAGGGCGGTTGTAAGCTGAACTTCTTTTGATTTACGAATACGAGGGTGCGACCATGCTGAACTTAAATCTTCTTTTATAAGCTCTTTAAGTTTTTCTTCAGCTTCTTTATAGGAAGAAAGCTGGCGGTTGTTCCAAAGAGATAAATAAGCTTTTAATAAGCCTTCATAGTTCATTTTAATAGCTCCTTTGTGAAAAATAAAAGCTGCCAGAAGGCAGCTTTTATTTTAACTTTATTCAGTTTGCGAAACAAGCTTTATTTAGCAGGTTCTGCGTTAGCTTCCGTTTTCTCTTCAGGTGTAGGCTCATCATTATCAATAATTGCTTTTGGTAATCCACTATATTTAGCCCAGTAGTAAATAGCTAGTGCTACTACAGTGACAAGAATTAAGTCTACAGGATTTTTTAATGTCTCTGTTCCTCCACCAAATGAACCAAGGTAAGAAATAACAAGCATGATAATGTAATAAGCAATTAACCACCAAGCAGATTTTAATTGTTGTGCTAAGCTTACTTCTTTTATTGGTACATATTTAGAGAAGATAAGGTATAGAACAAACATAACAAGCTGAGAACCTAATAACCAAGAGTTTGTTTTCCATCCTGACCAATATACGATAAAGCTTGCAAAGATAAATGAAAGGGGTGCAATAATACTCATACCTTTAAGCTTAAACGGTTTTTTTAGGTCTTTTGCATTTACTGTAAATGCAGCAGATGAAATTGGAGCTACTACATATGAAAGAATAAGGGCAACCGAACAAACATTAACAAGCGCGTCCCATGATGGGAACGGTAATGTCCAGAATACAGATAGTCCGAATGAAAGCCATAGAGAAGAACGAGGAATTCCTGTTCCTTTGTCTACTTTTGAGAACGTTTTGAAAAGTGTTCCAGTACGTGACCATGCATAAACGAGACGAGATGCTGTATTCATAAAGATGTTTCCACTCGCTCCTGGAGAAACAACAGCGTCTAACACAACAATGACAGCTAACCAACCTAAACCTAATGCAATGGCAATATCTTTAAACGGAAGTGAAAATTTATCGGCAATTTGCGCCCAATCGTTACCGATCATATCTGTTGGAATACTTCCAAGGAAAAGAACTTGCATTGCTGTATAAATAAGAGCTGAAAGAATAATACAAACAACTAACGCAATCGGAATGTTACGCTGTGGGTTTTTAACCTCACTTGCGATTGAAACAATTGGATGTAATCCAAGATAAGCAAACATTACGCCACCTGTTGCAATTGCTGTTTGAACTCCTTGTCCACCAAATGGGGCAAACCCAGCTACTGAGAAGTTAGCTGATTTAAAATGGAAAGCAAGAATAACGATAATTGTGACAGGAACTAAATATTTGAAAACTGAAATAATAGCGTTTGCTTTTGTAAATGCTTTAACACTCCAGTAATTCAGTAAGAAAAATAGAGCGAGTAAAGCAAACTGCAACAGCCATCCAATAACAGTTGGTGACTCTGAATTAGCTTTTGTTAATCCTGGGAACCAGAACGCTAAATATTGACGAACTGCCGTTACTTCAATCGAAACTAAGCTTGTATAGGCGATAATCGTTACAAAAGAAATGAGATACCCAACTAACGGACCGTGTGAATATACTGGGTACCGAAGAATTCCACCTGTACGAGGTAATGCTGCCCCGAGCTCAGCATAAACGAGACCAATTAAAAGAATAATGGCCCCCCCGATTAACCAAGCAAGACTTCCTACTGGACCTGCTTTTGAAGCAACACTACTTACAGCAAAAAGCCAAGCTGAACCGAAGATTGCTCCCAATCCAATAAGAATAAGATCAAACAATGATATGGACTTTTTAAAATTTCCAGACATCAACTTCCTCCTTAAAACATTACAAAACTTACGACTAATGTGGTTTATAAGAACATAAAATCTTTTTACTTATTTTCTCGCAATGATGTGCTCATTACGCGTGAAATAAAATGGAAAGTTTTCGGTTCCTCCTCTCTCGAGATATTGAGAAGAGTACGGTAGTTCAATATCTCCACAACTCTGTAATTTTTTTCACATTTTTCTTCTTACGTCATATTGACACAAAAACAAAAATATGAATAAATCGCTTATGGTTTCTAAACCTAACAAAATATTACCCATTGTTCAAGGTTCTAAACCTATTGTTATGAAAAATGAAACTTTGTTGCACCGCTTGCTGTATATGATGTAAGCGCTATCTTTAATTAATTAAAATAAAACTATTCTGACATTTATTTTTTAAAATATTTTGTTTTGCTGTAAAGAGAAATGTGTATGCGTTTTTATCTATAAAACGAAAGAAATATTCTAGGACAACCGATGTTGTTCATATGTATGAAAATAAGCAGAATATAAAGGAGGAGACTATTATTTCACAACGTGAGGAGAACCAACGAGATGGGCAAAAAAGAGGGTTTGTGAAAAATACGTCAAATGAAGTAAATGAGCTTTTTCATAAAACAGTTGACACAGCAAACAATATTGTTAAAGGTGTATCTGGAAAAGGTGGATTAGTTGGAAAGGTAACAGATACATCTTCGAACATTTTGAAAGGAACATCAAGTAAGGCAAACGAAATGATTGGGAAATCTGCAGATACAACTGGGAAAATGGTTAAGAAGACTAAAAATAAATTTTTTGGTCCTAAAAAATAAAAAAGGAGCCTATGAGCTTACAAGCGCTCATAGGCTCTTTTTCTTCTTAGTAAGTGTAAGAAGTACCGACGATGATAAGCAAAATGAACAAAACGACAATTAATGCAAAGCCAGAATTAAAGCCCATTTTATTGCCCTCCTTTGTTTCTAAAGTAAATCTAACTTCCCTCTTTCTCTCTGTACTTTTAGCTTATGCAGAAGAACATAAAACGTATAGGTTAATGAATTAGACAAGTTGCCCGTTTTTATGAAGCAACCTTAGATGAGTGCATTGAGGTACTGAAAAAACTGTGACATAATCAACTAAAAAAGGAAGGAGAATTCTATGGACATAGCAGGGGTGTTACTAGTAGGAGGAGAGTCTAGACGTTTTGGAAGACAAAAAGCTTTTGCTCATTGGAAAGACAAAGAATTTTATCAATGGTCATTTGAAGCCCTTAATGAAGAAACGCAAAACACAGTAATTATTAGTCATCCATCCCTTGAAGAAAAATTAAAAATGATGTATGACCAAGTGTATCTAGATGATTTAAAATATCGTGGAAAAGGACCTCTTGCAGGCTTGTATACGGGAATGAAAAAAATAAAAGCAAACTGGTACGCTATTCTCCCTTGTGATACACCAAATATAACAGGGGATGAGCTTGCTGAATTAAAAGAACTCAGAGACGAACGTTTTGATGCAATTGTTCCTGTGATAGAAGGAAAAAAGCAGCCGCTAATCGCTCTTTATCATAAAAGAACGCTTCCTTTTATTATAGAGAATCTTGAGGAAGGGAACTTGAGAATGAACAGTCTTCTAGACTCGATTTCTGTTCTTTTTGCTAACAACCTTAAAAGTCCTTCTTCTGCTTTTCTTAATATTAATGATCAAGATACTTACCAAAAGCGTCGTTCTTTTTAAAGGGAAGGGAATACAACGTTATTTAGATCATTTTCATGGTAAACTAGAAGAACGATTATACATAAGAGGAAGTGATTTTATGGCCCATATTTTGCAGGTTGTAGGCTATAAAAATAGTGGCAAAACAACACTGGTAGAAAAAATCGTTTCTTATTTAAAAAAGAAGCACGTGCGTGTTGCCACTATTAAACATCATGGTCACGGAGGAGAACCCTATAATGTAGAAGGAAAGGATAGTGTAAGACATCGCCTTGCTGGTGCTGATGTCTCGGGAGTAGAAGGAGGCGGTCTTTTTTCACTTTCCATCAAAAAAGAAAAATGGACGCTTGATGAGCTTATCGAACTTTATCGTCTTTTTTCTATTGAAATGATTATTGTAGAAGGGTATAAAGAAGAGGCATATCCTAAAATCTGTTTAGTGAAAAATGAAGAAGATGTACATATGCTTAAGAATCTATCGAACGTGTTACTTGTTTTAACATGGGGGCCAATTCCCAAGGGACCTTATCCTGTATATTCTATTCATAGCAATGAGTTTACTGAATGGTTAGGTAATTATTTTAAGGAAGTGATGAATGATGAATCAACTATTTGAAATTGTGCGCGAACCGATTGAGCCAAACAAAGTAATGGAGAAAGTGATGAGACGTGAAGCAGGAGCCGTTACAACTTTTATTGGTACAGTAAGGGAATTTACAAAAGGAAAGCGTACGCTGAAGCTAGAATATGATGCATATGACAAAATGGCGGTTAAAATGCTTAAGAAAATTGGCAAAGAAATAGAAGAAAAGTGGGGAGATGTAAAAGTAGCGATTACGCACAGAATCGGAATGCTAGATATTTTAGATATTGCCGTTGTTATCGCTGTTTCAACTCCTCATCGACGTGATGCATACGAGGCGAACGAGTATGCAATTGAACGAATTAAACAAATTGTCCCAATCTGGAAAAAAGAGTTTTGGGAAGATGGGGAACAGTGGATTGGAGATCAGCTTGAAACAATTCCATATCCAGATGGAAAGCCTCAGAAGGAAGGAGAACAGAATGATTAAAATTTTACTTTTTGCACGCTTGCAAGAACAAGTAGGAAAGTCAGAGCTTCATGTGCAATATAGTGGTCAAACGGTTGGAGAACTTAAAGAAATGCTTCAAAAGAAATATGATTTCCTATTGGATAATGTAATGGTAGCTGTTAACGAAGAGTACGCTTTTGACGAGGAAAAGTTATCTGAAAACGACGTTGTTGCTTTTATACCACCAGTTAGCGGCGGGTGAACATGATGAAGCGGACAGGCACGTTTTTTTCACTTTCTTTTAAAATACTTTTAAAAAACTGGCGCATGACAATTTTGCTTTTGCTCATTCCGCTAGCCCTTGTGGCAACTCTTGGCGTTACATTTAGTGCGCTATTTCACAAGGAAGAGCAAGTTAAGTCATTTTCGGTTAGCATTGTTGATGAAGACAATACGTTTGAAACGCAATTTATTCTTCAGCAGTTTACAGAAAATGAAGAATTACATAAATTAATTACGCCAATTGAAACAGATATAAATGAAGCAAATAGTCTCTTAAAGAGAAATACAATAGCGGCCATTATTATTGTGCCCGAAGGATTTAGTGAAGGATTAAAAAATGGAGAAAATATTCCTGTTGAAGTAATAGGAAACAGCAGAAGACCTCTTCAATCTGAGCTTGTTGCCTATCTTATGAAGAGCGCGGCTGACTTTGTTTCAGCATCACAAAGTGGAATAAATACTGTATATAAATTTTCAGAAGATGCTGGTTTTTCGGAAAGTGAGCTTGAAAAAGAATTTAGATCTTCTCTGATTTCGTTTTCTTTTCACGTTTTAGAAAGGAATGAAGCTTTTTCTCATGATGTTGTAAAGGGATTGTTCAGTCAAAATGTCATTCAGTACTATGCGATCTCTTTTTATGTGTTGCTTATTATGTTTTGGAGTTATGGAGGGCTATTTTTGCTACGAACAAAGCAAACAAAAGCATTAAATCATCGTTTTGTTTCACGTCATATCTCACTCTTTTCCATTAGTATCGGAAAAGGTTTTGCTTTGCTTCTTCTAATTAGTATATGTTCGCTTCTGATTGGAGTGCCTATCTTTGAAAGTCTCGGATTAAAAACAGTGGAAAATAGCTGGATTTTTGGAGGTTTAACCGTAATTTCAGCCTTTTTCTTTATAAGTTTATTTATCCTGATCGAAGCATTAACAAAACGTATTCAATTTTATCAACTATTTGGACTCTTTTTTATGATTGTCAGCGCTCTTTTAGGAGGACATCTTATCCCACCTGTCTATTTTCCAGAAGGACTTTTGTGGCTTGAAGCGTATTATCCGAACTCTATGATTTTAAAATCGTTTCTTGCCTTATTTAGTGGAGAAGAGTATAACCATTTTCTAAAATCCTCTCTATCTCTTCTTTTCCTTTCATGTGCTTTTCTAGCTCTAACGTTGATGAAATTCAAGTTAGGAAGAGGGGAGAAGTAATATGAGATTAATAGGATTAAATATTAAACAAATGCTAAAAAAATGGACAACGTGGCTGCTTTTTCTTTTCCCTGTTCTACTTGCAGTAGGAGCTGGAGGGATGATCGAAAAGCAGGGAAGCGAGATTGGAATTCCAATCGTTTTTGTTGATAAAGATAACAGTACCTCGTCAAAACTTGTTGTGGATCGGATGAAAAAGCAAGATCTTTTAGACGTTTCAACAGCAACGCAAAAGGAAGCTTTTCGTCGTTTAGGACAGAATAAAGTAGATAGCGTTTTTATCATTGAAGAGGGATTTGAGGAAAAAATAAAACTCGAAGAAAGAGAGGGTGTTATTAAGCTAGTTTCTACACCTTCATCTCTTACTTATCGCATCGTTCGTGAACTTGTCGCAAGCGAAGTGACCCGTCTGACAAGCAACGCAAAGGCTGCTAACCGGGTTATCGCTATTTATGATAAGAGAAAAATAGATATAGACAAGGAAGAAATTTGGAAAGATGCATATCGTTATTCAGACGACCAGTGGGAACCAGAACCACTTATGACAATCCAGTATAAACAAGAGGGAGAGAAGTTCGGCAATAGCGAAACTAAAGGGAGTTTTAATTCTTATCTAGGACTATGGAGCTTCTCAGTATTGCTTCTTTGTTTTATTATGAATGAATGGGTTTTAAAAGAGCGGCTTTTGTTTTCGAGAATGAGAACAACATATAAAGGACTCACGGCCTATCTTTACGGGAAATTAGGATCACAACTTCTCTTCTTGTTTGGAAGCACCGCATTATCTTTTGGTGTCTTGTTATACTTTCACCATATTACAATGAATATAAAAGTATTAGTAAGTATGATCATATTTACTTTGTTTTCTAGTATGTTAAGTATGTTTATGGCAAGCTTTATCCGTTCTAGTGGAAACTATTATTTGCTATCTTTTTTAGTTGTAATGATGATAAGCGCTTTTGGTGGAAGTTTCTTTCCGCTCAGTGATTTTTCACCTTCTTTAGGACATATATCAGCTTGGATGCCTCAATCGCTTTTTGTAAAAGCATCTTTTGCTCATGAGTATTATTATAGTTTTAGTGCTTTTATAATCGGAATAAGCGTGATTTTATGGGGAGGAACAGTATGGAAAATACAGAAACAGAAAAGATAATTGTTATAAAAGACGTGTATAAAAAATATAAAGGAAGAATGGCGTTAAAAGGGGCCTCACTTTCCATCCGCAAAGGGGAAATCTTTGGACTTCTTGGTCCAAACGGAGCGGGAAAGTCTACGTTGTTATCGTTGCTAGCAACCATTGTCTCGCCATCTAAAGGCGCGATCACTGTTCAAGGACTTGATCTTCGAAAACATAAGAAAAAAGTACGGGAACAGATTGGCTATGTTCCTCAAGACTTAGCTCTATGGGAAGAGTTTACGGTAAAAGACAACGTAAAGTTTTGGAGTAAACTCTCAAAACGTAAAAAATCGAAGGAAGAACTTTATAAACTATGTGAGAAAGTAGGGCTTGGTGACAGGTGGAATGATAGAGTTGAAAATCTATCAGGTGGAATGAAGCGAAAGCTTAATATTGGAATTGCCCTCATTCATGAACCATCTATTTTAATTATGGATGAGCCAACGGTTGGAATAGATATTCAATCTAAGTTTGAAATTAATCGTTACGTGAAAGAGCTAGCTGCTGAAGGAACAACAATTATTTATACAACACATGATATGAGTGAGATTACAACCATTTGTCACCGCATGGGAGTTTTAAAAGAAGGAAGAATGGACTTTATCGGAACAATTGAGGAAGCTAAGTACAATGCAGAAAATGAAGGTTGGAATATAAAGAACCAAGAAGAGTTAATTTATCACATATTAAAGTAAGCAAGGATTGAATGTTCAATCCTTGCTTTTTTGTATGTAAACAATTTATACATTTTCAAATGAATTGAAATTGTGTAAGAAGTTCTGACATCATAAAACTGAAAATTTAAAAAATGGTGTTGACTTTTCTTTCTAATGCTATAAAATAAAATTAAATCATTAAATGTAAGGAAAAGTAACACTTAATGTAACTAAAGAGATTTGTGATGAAAAAAGGGGGCAATCACATGGATATGGAATTTTTGATGAACAGCGTTTGGGTTATGCTTGGAGCAATTTTAGTTATTTTTATGATAGGTGGATTCATTCTTCTTGAAGCAGGATCAACGCGAATGAAAAACGCCGGCCATATTGCTGGGAAAACAATTTTTACATTCGGCATTTCTTCCCTTGTCTTTTGGGCAGTTGGATTTGCTTTTATCTTTGGAGATAATGCAAACTTTCTTGTTGGTTTATCTCACTTTTTCTATTCCGGTTATGAAATTGAAGGGCAAGGACTTTCAACGGCTGTATTCTTTGTCTTTCAATTAGCTTTTGCTGGCATCTCGTTAACTATCGCGCTAGGTGGGTTTGCAGAGCGAGCAAAAATGTCGGTTTATTTTATCTTCTCTATTTTATTTGCGGCACTTATCTATCCGGTTGTTGCGCATTGGATTTGGGGCGGAGGTTGGTTAGCTGAGCACGGTAAGCAAGACTTTGCTGGATCAACGGTTGTTCATTTAACAGGCGCTATGGCTGCGCTAGCAGCAACGATTCTTTTAAAACCCCGTATTGGCAAATATAATAAAGACGGTTCAGCAAACAACATTTATGGTCATAACCAAGTGTTTACAGCTCTAGGAGTGCTCATTTTATGGGTAGGATGGTTCGGTTTTAATGCGGGAAGTACAGTTTCTGTAGCAGATGGCTTTTTTGGATTTGTTGCTCTTAATACAAACCTTGCTGCTGCAGCTGGAGCTGTTGCTGCATTTCTTATCTCATGGCTTGTGCTTGGAAAATCAGATGTTCCAACTATCTTAAACGGCGCATTAGCAGGACTTGTTGCCATTACGGCCTCTTGTGCATTTGTTGACACGTGGGCAGCTGTTGTTATTGGTTTCATTGGTGGACTTATCGTATTTTATAGTGCACGTTTCTTTGAAAGAAGACGTATTGATGATCCGATTTTTGCTTTATCTGTTCACGGTGTAGCGGGGGTTTGGGGAACATTATCAACGGGATTTTTCGCAACGCCTGAACTTGCTACAGTTGGAAAACCAGGTTTGTTCTACGGTGGTGGATTTGACCAACTTGGCGTTCAATTCACAGGTGTAGCTGTTTCTGCTCTTTATGCTTTTGTTGTTTCTTTCATTATTTTAGCTATTGTTAAAAAAGTAATGGGAGGACTTCGCGTAACAGAAGAGGAAGAAATTATGGGATTAGATATGAGCGAGCATGGGAGCTATGGATATCCTGAAGCCTTTACAACTCAAAAAGAAAACAATAAGCTTAGTTCATAAAGAAAGAGAAAACTTTGCAATAAATGAAAGAAAATCCTCCATAAAAGAAAGTGGAGGATTTTCTTTCATTTCAATAGAAAGTGTTCCCTTTTAGTATAAGAAAAGGAAGTGGCACAGTGCAAAATGAAGCTCAGTACAAAGAACTAAAAGAATGGCGTTCCGAACACATTCAAGCTTATTTGACAGATAACAAGAAGTTAAATCAATTTCACGATGAGCTGATGAGAAAGGTGTTTAACAAAGCTTTTCAAACGATAAAAAAGCAAAGTGGTGAACCACCATGTGCTTTTTTATGGTTTGTAGTCGGAAGTGCTGGAAGGCGTGAACAAGGTGTTGCAAGTGATCAAGATCATGGACTTGTATATGAGACGAAAAGCAAAAAGTATGAAACATATTTTAAATCTCTTGGAGAAGAACTTTCATTTGGTTTAAATGAAGTTGGCTATCCTTATTGCGAAGGAAATGTAATGAGTTCAAATAAAGTATGGAGAAAATCGTTAGAGGAGTGGGAAGAACAGCTTCTAGAATGGATGGATTCACAAAGTTGGGAGAGTATGCGCTATTTGCAAATTTTCTATGATGCTCGCTCCCTTGTTGGAGAAGAGAAGTACATCACAACATTAAAAAACAAAGTGCATGATTTTAAAAAAGAACATCCCACATTATTAAGGCGTTTTTTAGATAATATGATGCATGTGAAAAAAGCGGTTGGTCCATTTGGGCAAATCTTTGTTGAAGATAATGGGGCACATAAAGACTCTATTCATATTAAAAACGCTGCTTTTATGCCATATGTAAACAGCGTTCGTCTTTTATCAATTAAGGAGGGTATTCATGCAACGTCAACTTTAGAAAGGCTCTCTGAACTTTGCTTGTTTCCTTGCTATAAAGAGCTGAAACCGTACTACGAGGATTTTGAACGACTGTTAAGCTATAGAGTCTCGCTTTTTAAAGCATCTACAACATATGATGAAGTACATTACTTAAATATTAAAAAGTTGAGCAAAGATGAAAAAAAAGAAGTAAAGCACATTTTGAAGAATGGGAGAAAGCTACATGAATATGTACAAAAGATTATCAAAAAAGGATGTTAGATAATGGGGTTTGAGCCGTTTATTCATTTTATGAGGGAGATGCATGGTAAGCTAAACGCCAGTATTTTTGGCGGAGCTCAAGGGATGAGTTCTCAGCAAATAGCTTATTTGCGTCAGCTTCAACGAGAACTTGATGTAGAAAGAGCGTTGAATGTGCCTCTTTGTGAACTTGACGTCGTTGTGTTGGATTTAGAGACAACCGGTTTTTTTCCTAACAAAGGGGATGAAATTCTTTCTATTGGAGCTGTGAAAGTAGAAAAGGGAGAAATGATGGAAGCGAAATCATTTTATTCGCTTGTTCGATATGAAGGAACCTTAAAAAAAGAGGTCAAAGAGATAACGGGAATTAATGAAGAAATGGTCAAAAATGCTCCTTCTCTATCAGATGTGCTCATTGACTTCTTTTCTTTTGCAGGAGATATGCCAATTGTTGCTCATCACGCAAATCATGAAAAGAATTTTTTGCAGCATGTAAGCTGGAAGCTATTTCGCGCACCTTTAAAACACCGAATTATTGATACTTCTTTTTTATATCGAATTGCTGATGAAAAAGATGATAATAAGCCGCTTGAAGAATGGTGCCTTGATAATAACATCGTTGTAGAGAATCGCCATCATGCACTTGGAGACGCAAAGCTTACAGCAAAGCTGTGGTGCACATATGTTAAAAAAGTTCAGAAATCAGGGTGTGAAACGCTAAGAGATGTATACGAGCGTATTGCAGCTAAATAGAGAGCATTTCGTGATGAAATGCTTTTTGGTTTACTCTTAGTAAGAATGGGGAAGAGATATAGTAAGTTAAGCGATAAAAAGAGGAGGAGAAAAGGATGAACAAACAAATGTATAAAGAATATACGGATCAAGAAGCAAATAGTAAGCTTTTAAAAGGAATCATTATTGGTGGAATTATTGGTGGAGCTCTTACTCTTTTTGATTCCACAACGCGCAGCAAAGTGAAAAAGGCAGCGTCGGGAATGACTGCTTCTTCAAAAGAAATGTTAGTGAATGTAAAAGAAAATCCTCAAGAAACAAAAAATCAAATGATTGACCGTTTTAAGACGGCTTCAACGACTCTAAAAGATGCTATTAGTGATGCACAAGATTTGTATGCTAAATTTAATGAAGACGTATTTAGCAAAGTAGAAGAAGTGAAAGACATTTCTTCAGATGCAGTTTCAACAGTCAAAGATTCTAAAGAAGATATTAAAGAGGTAGGTTCAAAAGTAGCAAAAGCAGGTTCACAAGCTGCTGAAGCATATCCTCAAGCGTCCGAGAACAAAACAATGAGCGGAAATGTGGACAACCCTCCACAAAAACAAGCTTCTCCAGAGCTTAAACCTGTTGAAACGGGAACTAGCAGACCAAATCAAATGTAATAAAAAGAGCAGAATTAGTTCTGCTCTTTTTTTACGTTTAGCAAAAAAGATAGCAGTATTTTGAGCAACAGCCCTATTAAAATTCCTGGAATAACAAAGAGCATAGGGAGAAACACAGGTCCTAAATTATGGTGAGCAATTTCAATTTTTGAATAATACATAAGTCCAACTGTTACAGAGTAAGCGCAGAAGGCAAAGGGAAGGAACGTTAACGGATGTTTCCCACCACCGTCATCTTTAAAGGCATCCCACATTGCAAAAAAATAGATACAAGGATAAAACATGAGCCATCCTATCTCAGCTGTTTCAGAAGCTTTCTCAATTTTTCCTAGAAAGCTATAGTAAATTGCTTCATTAAAATTTGCTCTTACATTAATTACTAGTTCTAAAATGATAAATGTAATTCCTTTTATATATTTCCCGTTTAAAAATTGACCAAACCCTGGGAAAGCAATACTCCAAAAAATTCTCTCCATTTTCAAGCTCTTTCTGATAATCTGTTTTGTTTAGAAAAAGAGAGCGGTTTATAGGAGATGAGATTATCGGGATTAACCTGCTTAAACGGGAAAAAAGGAAAAATAGTACCTTCATACCAAAAAAGATTTCTTCTATTTAGTAAAGAAAAGAGAAGGATAAAAACGGGGTAGAGAAACTTCATAAATACCCTCCTTTTATAAAATAAGCTTCTTTTTATCTTTTTCAATTACTGGAAATTTATGCGGGGGAAGTCATAATATCAGAAGTAAGCAAAAAGGAAAGCGTATTTATGATGAAAAATACGCTTTCCTTTTTTAGTTATTTCTTAAATTTGAATGGAAGAGTTGTTACAATAACGTTTTTTCGATAAAGCAAATGTGCTTTCAACAATAAACTGGACTGATTGTGAAGCATATTGTGCCAGCTTTTGCTTGTAATAAACTGTGGAATGAGGACTGTTACTGCCATATTGCTATCTTTTGATTTTTCTTGCACAATGTCGATGAACCGCAAGAGCGGACGGACAAGGCTTCTATATTGAGAATAAAACGTAACAAGTCGAATGTCTGGATGTACTCTTTTCCATTTTTCTTCAAGTACTTTTTCACTTTCACGATCAAAAGCAATGTGAACAGCAATAATGGTATCTCCGATAAGGTTTGCATAACTTAATGAACGTTCTACAGCTTTTGTCATTCCTGCGACAGGAATGATCACTACATTTCCTGATAAAGCAAATGTGGTTTGATCGTCATCTGAAATGCGAAGCTGTTCACCAACTGCTTCATAATGACGTTTAATACGATGAAAAGTCAGAACCATAACTGGTAAGAAAATGAGTACTGCCCACACTTGAGTGAACTTTGTTGTAAAGAAAATAATGAGTACAATAAATGTAATAAGAGCGCCGACTAGGTTAATGATCATTTTTCCTTGCCATCCTTTAGGCTTTTCTTTCAGCCACTTTGCAATCATCCCTGTTTGTGAAAGTGTAAAAGGGATAAATACACCAACAGCATAGAGCGGAATAAGTTTTTCCGTCTGGCCATTGAAAATAACAATAAGCAAAATAGAAGCAGCACCAAGAGTCACAATTCCATTTGAATATCCTAATCGGTCTCCACGAATAGTGAACATTCGCGGAATATATTTGTCTGTTGCAAGATTAACAGCTAGAAGAGGAAAGGCTGAGAATCCTGTATTTGCTGCAAGAATTAGAATCAAGGCTGTCGTTCCCTGAACGAAATAGTATAATCCGTTTCTTCCCAAAACTTCAGCTGCGATTTGGGAGACAACTGTTTCATTTCCTTTTGGAGAAATGCCATACCAATAGCCTAAAAAAATAATTCCTGAAAAAAGGATTGCCAAAATGATTCCCATTGCGCTAAGCGTTCTGACTGCGTTTCGAGCAGCAGGATTTTTAAAGTTTGTTACCGCATTTGAGATAGCTTCAACTCCTGTAAGAGCTGAGCATCCTGATGAAAAAGCTCGTAATAGAAGAAATAAGCTAATTCCAGGAACAGCTGTACCCATTGCTGTATGTGTAACAGGGGGAGTTTGCCCTGTTGTAATGTTCCAAAGACCAACTGCAATTAAGATTAAAAGAGCAATTACAAAGAGGTACACAGGATAAGCAAGGACAGACGCCGATTCTGTCACACCTCGTAAATTTAAAAGAGTAATAACAATAACGAGTATACAAGCGATAAGTACTTTATAATCGTGAATGGCAGGAAAAGCCGATGTAAGGGCATCTGTTCCAGCTGCAATACTTACTGAAACGGTTAAAATATAATCAACTAAAAGTGAGCCACCTGCAATAAGGCCAGGATTTTCTCCTAAGTTCTTTTTCGATACAACGTAAGCTCCGCCACCTTCAGGATAAGAATAAATAATTTGACGGTAAGAAAGAATAAGCGCCATTAGTAAAACAAGGACTCCAATAGCGATTGGAATAGAATACCAGTATGCGATAACCCCAACTGTTGCAAGAACAATTAAAATCTGTTCAGGACCGTATGCAACAGAAGATAGCGCATCAGACGAGAGAATAGCAAGCGCTTTTAGTTTGCTTAACTTTTGTTCTCCAAGCTCGTTTGATTTTAAAGGCTTTCCAATTAACCACTTTTTAAGAGCTGAATAGTTCATTATTTTTCCTCCTAAGATTTTGCCATTTCATGAAGGAAGTGTTTACTAGGCTTAAAAAAGAGCGCAAAAAAGAGCCCTAAGGTTTTCCTTAGCGCTCATATTAAGCAGCATAAAGCAAACCTTCTCTATAAACGCTGATGAGGTTAGCTGTCGGATTCGGGCCTTTAGAGTAGCCCTACCTTTTTAAAAGGATTCACCCCTAGTGACAAAGCACAAAAAATTGGGTCCCCCACTCCTTACAGATTAAGCGATATAAGGTGAAATGGAATTTCAATATGATGTTTTCATAGGTAATATACTGCTAAAAATTTAATTTGTAAAGAGAAAAATTTTTAGCTTTTTTTCAAAAGAAAAAGGTCATTCGCCTCTTTAAATGTCTTTGCTTATTTTTTAAAATGATAATTTAGAAATTTTTAACAAACCCTCGATTTTAAAAGAAAATGGGTATATTATAGCTTGTTTTATACCCGTATAGGGTATATTGTGGAAGAGAATAAAGAGAGGAGTGGTGATGATGTATAAAAAGCTTGGTTTGATAGGATTAGCAGCTAGTATAAGTCTTAGCGGGTGTAGTGAGAAAAGTGATTCAAAGGCTACAGAAGAGACAACAATGCAGGATGAACATCAGCATAAAGAAGAGCACAGCGGAACCGAGAAAGTCCCTGAAGATTTACAAAAGGAAAAACACCCTCATTTTAAAATTGGAAGTGAAGCTATTATTACATCAGGTCATATGGAAGGAATGAAAGGAGCACAAGCAACAATTGAAGGGGCCTATAACACAGTAGCTTATGTTGTCTCATATAAGCCAACAACAGGAGGGAAGACGGTCAAAAACCATAAATGGGTGATTCAAGAAGAGATAAAAAATGCAGGAAACGAAACGATGGAAAAAGGAGATAAAGTTATTCTTGAAGCAAAACATATGAAAGGGATGAAGGGAGCAGAGGCAACGATTGTGTCCGCTAAGGAAACGACAGTTTATACGGTAAGCTATACATCAAAAATATCAGGAAAAGAAGTGAAAAATCACAAATGGGTAACAGAAGATGAGCTAGAAGAAATAAAATAAGAGAATAAATTAAAAACTAGTCAATAAGTAGAGATTTGCTATATAATGAAACAAAAAATAGTTCTTTTTAACTGTTGAGAGGAAACGGATCGTGGAAGAATTATGAATATATATTACTGGTGTAGCAGCTGCAGGTTTATTAAGCTTTTTTCTTTGTTGTTATTCTTATTTTAAAATAAAAGATGCACCTGATGCTACTTCCTATACACTTGTGACGCTTTTGTCCATCTTTTTCACTTTTTCTTACGTTTTTGAACTTAAAAGCACTTCATTGGTGCAAATAAAGTTTTGGGTAGGGATGGAATATTTAGCATTGCCTTTTATTCCTCCCTTTATTTTACTCATGTGTTTTGAATACATAGGCAAGAAGATTAGCGTGTGGCTTCGTTATATTTTATTAGCTATTCCACTCATCGCACGAATGATCTCCACCATCTTTACTATACGACTGTTTCTTTAAGAGCGGATGCGCCATTTCCAGTTGCAAACCTAGAACACGGACCTTTTTTTATCTTCATTCATTTTTATGTTTGCGTGTATTGTAACAGGAGCAATTGTGCTGCTGATAGAAATAAAAAAAGCACAACTTCGTTTCAAAATACAGCTTCTTCTTATGTCTTTTGGCTTGCTTGTCCCCATGATAGCAAATTATTGTTATTTGAATGGAATTAGCTCCTATGGGATCGACCTTGGACCAATCTCAATGAGTATTTCGTTTCTTTTCCACGGTATAGCTCTTTTTATGTTTGAAATGTTTAATGTTGCGCCAATTGCGAGAGATCGTGTTTTTGAGAGTTTGCAAGAAGGCGTTATTGTGTTAAATCAACAGACTCATATTGTCGATTACAATCAAAAGATGACGTCTATTATACCCGCTCTTAGCAAATGCTCTATTGGAACGAGTGTCCTACAAATTGTGAGAGATAACGTGGACCTTTTTTGCATTATGGAAGAAAGAAAAGACTGTGACTATAAAATGATACAAGAAAATAAAGAAGAATATTTTCACGTTCGATTTTCTCCTATTCAAAATCAGCAAGGGTTTCAAGTTGGATTTATTGTAACGTTCAGTAACATCACAGAACGAGTGATTCTTCAAGAGAAACTTCAACATCTTGCAAGCATTGATGGATTAACAGGAGTTTTAAATCGTACGTTTTTTATGCAGAAAGCAAAAGCACAGTTTCTAAAGTTTCAGCAATATGGTGGGCAAGCCTGTATTATCATGTTTGATGTGGACCGGTTTAAGAGTGTGAATGACACATTTGGTCATGAAGCAGGTGATGCTGTATTAACGGGTATTTCTAAATTTGCAAAAGATCCTTTAATAAATAGGGGGTTTATAGGAAGATATGGAGGGGAAGAATTTATTATTTATATTCCTGATGTTTCCCTTGTTGAAGCGTATGAATGGGGGGAGCAAGTTCATCAAAAAATAGAGCAAAAAACTGTTATTGTCCAAGGAGCAAAAATCAATGTTACATCAAGCTTTGGCATTTCCTGCTTTGATGACACGTACCATTCCTCATCTTCAACGTTGAAAGATGTGATTCGAGAAGCAGATGAGGCTTTGTTTGAGGCAAAAAGAAATGGAAGAAATCGTGTTCATTTTGTAATGCATTCTAGTTCATATAAAAAATTAACGTAAAAAGGCGCAAAAACAGCGTCTTTTTTTTATTGTATAGGTGACGTTAAATTTCTAGCTTCTTTATGTAGTATAGTTAGAAATCCTCTTCCTCTCATTGATAAACTGTTTGTTCTACAATTCATAAGGGTACGTAAAAATGTGGAGAAGGTTTGTAAAGATTTTTTTATAATGACCGCATTTCTATAGACTTTTACGAAAAAATCCTATATCCTAGTCATTTGTATGAAAATATAGAGTGAAAGGAGAGAGAAGAATATGAGCAGATTCTCTGCTTCTCGAAATATTATTTTAACTGTATTTATGATTTCAACATTCGCTATTGGAATGACTGAATATGTTGTAACAGGTCTTTTAACTCAATTTGCTGAGGATTTACATGTGAATGTTTCTACAACTGGACTTCTTTTAAGTGTTTATGCAATAAGCGTTGCAATATTCGGTCCTCTCTTGCGAATTGCAACAATCAGATTACCATCAAAGCCTCTTCTTCTTGGTTTAATGGGCTTGTTTATTATAAGTAATATTATCGCAGCTACGGCACCAAACTTTCAGGTGCTTGTCTTATCTCGTTTGTTATCTGCTGTTATGCATGCTCCTTTCTTTGGTTTATGTATGAGCATTGCTTTTACGCTTTCAACACCCGAGAAAGGAACCCGTGCAATTGCCGCTGTACAAGGTGGACTAACAATTGCTATTATGTTGGGCGTTCCATTTGGATCTTATCTTGGCGGGATTTTTGACTGGCGCTATGTGTTTTGGTTTGTAGCATTGTTAGGCTTTATTTCGCTTATTGGTCTTATCCTTGTTGTTCCAAATCAAAAGGTTGGTGTTGCCCCTAATTTACGTTCAGAGCTGAAAATATTTAAAAATCGGAATGTATTACTTGTGCTTGCTATTATTGTTTTCGGTTTTTCAGGTGTTTTTACAGCCTATACATTTACAGAACCAATGCTTACGCAAATTGCGGGTTTTAATGTAACGAATATTACAATTGGTCTTTTTGTTTTTGGAGTTGGTGCTGTTATTGGCACTTTTGCATCTGGCAAAATCCCTCCACATCTTTTAACAGAAAGACTAATGATGGTTCTTATTGGATTAGCAGCCGTTCTTGCTTTGTTTACTTTCCTTATTCCATTTAAATTTGTAGCCTTTGTCATGTGCTTTTTATTTGGGGCTGGAACCTTTGGTACAACGCCAATTTTAAATGCTAAGATTATTTTAGCTGGAAAGGAAGCTCCATCACTTTCAGGGACGATTGCCGCTTCTATTTTTAATTTAGCTAATTCAATTGGTGCAACTCTAAGCACAGTCTTTTTAAATGTTGGAGCAAGTTTTACCCTTATTACGTTAATTGCCTCAGGAATGATTTTATTTGGCTTGGTTTTAACCTTTGTGACCCACAAAGTTGAAGACAAATCTCTTTTTGCTCCTCAAAACAGCTAAACTATTAACAGTTTAGCTGTTTTTTTATAGGCCAAAATGCTCTGGTTTTTTTATACAATAATACCTATTTTAAAATTAAGAAGGTGAACACAAAATGACATCAGATGATAAAACTTCAAACCGGGATGAACGTCCCACAGCAAAAACTTCATCTTCCTCCTTTTATAAGACAATTTGGAGATGGCACTTTTATGCGGGGTTAATTTTTACTCCTTTTCTGCTTATATTAGCAATAACAGGAGGAATTTATTTATTCAAACCTCAGATTGAGAACTTTTTGTATCAAGATTTATATGAAGTAGAAAATGAAGAGGGGAGCGTCTTGCCTTCAAAACAAATTGAAGCTGTAACATCGAAATATATAGATGCTCATGTATATAAATATCGTCCAAGTGATTCACCTACTCGTTCATCAGAAGTAGGCGTTCATAGAGGAGATGGAACGTATACTATTTTTGTGAATCCACACAATGGAGAAATTATTGGACAATTAAATGATAAAGACCGTCTTATGGATAATATCGAAAAATTTCATGGAGAGCTTATGGTAGGTACGATAGGAGATCGCATTGTTGAACTCGCTGCATGCTGGGGGCTTGTTCTCGTTGTAACAGGTATTTACTTATGGTGGCCACGTAGAAAAACAAAGTTTTGGGGCGTTGTACTGCCGCGTTTTTCGAAGGGGAAGAAAGTTCTTACGAGAGATTTACATGCAGTACCTGCCTTTTGGATTTCAGCAGGCTTACTGTTTCTTATTTTTACAGGTCTTCCATGGTCTGGTTTGTGGGGGAATACGTTTCAGCAGATTACAACAAATGCAGGACTTGGATATCCACCTTCTGTTTGGGTTGGTGACGCACCGAAGTCTGATGTACAAACAAAAGAAATTGCAGATGTGCCTTGGGCAGCTGAGACAATGAAGGTTCCTCTTTCAACATCAAAAGACCTTTTGCCACTTTCAATTGATGATGTAGTAAAAGTAGCTGATGAGCAAAATGTTACAAAAGGATACAACGTCATATTTCCGCAAACAGGTGATGGAGTATATACGCTTTCACTATTTCCACCTAAAGCACAGGATGAAGTGACAATGCATATTGATCAATACACAGGAGCAGTACTTGCTGATTATCGATATGATAGCTATAAACCGTTAGGCAAAATGATTGCTTTTGGTATCACAATTCATAAAGGAACACAGTTTGGTCTTATGAATCAGCTTATAGGGCTTCTTGTTTGTTTAGGAATTGCAGGCGTTGTATTAAGCGGCTTTTATCTTTGGTTGAAACGTAAGCCAAAAAGCAAGCTCGGGGCTCCAAAAGCAGCTGAAAATCCAAAACAAATGAAAATTTTATCTTTTATCATTATTATAATGGGAATTTTGTTTCCGCTTGTGGGCATTTCAATTATTGTTGTACTTCTATTTGATTTCTTCGTGGTCAAGAGAGTACCACAATTAAAAAGATTTCTAAACGCTTAGGGAGACAAAAGATAAGAGATTCAGAGGTGTAAATGATGAAAAAAATTTTTTATCTCTTTTCGAGCTTTGTTATTATACTTTTGCTCTCAGCTTGTAGTGTTGATTCTGATGCGGCTAAATTGTATCGACAGTCAGAAAAGCTGAAAGCAGTTATTATGATTCCTAAAACTATGAATTCGAATGAGGAAGTAGGCTTGAAAGTAGAAGTAACAAAGGAAGATAAGAAAGTCGAAGAGCTAGAGAAAATGAATGTTGAAATATGGAAAAAGGGAAAGGAAGAGAATAAAAAAGTGATAGAAGGACAAAGAATAGCGAAAGGAACATATGAAGTAGTAAACACATTTAGTGAAGATGGAATCTACTACGTTAAAGCAGATGTTCGAACAAAGAACCTTCACATTATGCCAACAAAACAGATGATTGTTGGAGAGCTTTCAGAAGAGGACGCAAAATCATTAGAACCAGAAAAAGAGAAAGAAAGTAATCACCATTCACACCATTAACAAATAGACAAAAAAGCTTTTCCTTTTAGAGGAAGAGCTTTTTTTATGATTGATAACTTATTGGTACAGTTTTTATATATCTTTAAAGTCTTTTGAAGATGTAAGATTGGAAAAAAACTCAATTAAGAAAGTTTGGAAGGACAACGAAACGTTAGAATGCTGCTTTTCCTTCGGAAACGAAAGGTAAATGTTTCGTTCTGAAAAAGCCTCTTCTATTGGTAATAACACGACGCTTGAATTCAATACTTTATGCCATGTAATAGACGGAATAAACGAGACGCCAAGCCCTGCGTTAATAAGATCTCTTACTGTTGACGGGTTGTCGCTTTCATAAGAGATGGTAGGCGAAAAGCCAGCGAGTTCACAAATGGACTGAGCTGTTTTGCGTAAATTTTTATTTTCATTTAGTAAAATAAAGCGCTCATTTTTTATATCCTTTAGGGAGACCGTCTCTTTTTGAGCAAGGTGATGACTTTTGGGTACGCCTAACATAATTCGTTCTGTAAACAGACGAGTACTTTCTACATTTTTTAGATTGATAAGAGAAGACGAAAGACAAATATCAAATGAGTCCGGTACTTCCCTACCATCAATATTTTGGCTAATATGAAATTCCACTTTAGGGTGAATTTCACTAAACTTTTGAAGAAGTTCAGGAAGAATAGGAGAACCAACAAGTATAGAGAAACGTAATGTTCCAAAGACATGTGGCTGTAACCCTTGCAGCGCTTTTTTTCCCTGTTCTAAAGAATAAAGGGCTTTTTCCACATGTTCTAAGTACACTCTTCCAGCCGTACTTAACTTAATGCTTTTTCCTTTACGCAAAAAAAGATCAACACCAAGTTCTTTTTCGAGCGTGCGAATCGTTTTGCTTAAGGAAGGCTGTGAAATATATAAAGACTTTGCTGCTTTTGTCATATGTTCATATTTAGCTACTGTTTGAAAATAGCGAAGCTGTAATAAATCCATGAAAAGGCTTCTCCTTTCTTACTTATAACCCCAGAGTTATATCTATTATAAACGAATCCATATTTTACATAAAGAAAAGAGAAGAATACACTAAAAATAAGATATTACATAATAAATAGAATGCTTTGCGTACAATTTGAGCGTTCTTTCCTTTAGAAAATAACGCTAAGGAGGTGAGATGGAACAGTGAACAAAATAGCTTTTCTTTTTCCAGGGCAAGGAACGCAGTATGAAGGGATGCTTGATGATCTCCCCAAAACAACTCTTACTTCCTCACTTCTCGAGAGAGCTCAAAATCGGTTGGGTCACGATCCTCTTCTGCTTGATGATAAAGAGTATATTAATACATCTGTTGGTACTCAGCTTAGCCTGTTTATAAAAGGCGTTGTTTTAGAAGCTCATCTTGAGGAGGAAAACATTTATCCACATGTTGTTGCAGGGCATTCAATAGGAAGTTTCGCTGCAGCTGTAGCGGCAAAAGTCCTATCTTTTGAAGATGGACTTTACGTTGTGAAAAAACGTGCTGAATTAATGGATAACGTTGGCGGAGAAGAATATGGCATGGGCGTTGTTGTTGGGGTGAACAAGGAAAAGTTAGTTCACATGGTGGAGTCTATTCATAATGAAACAACGCCTGTTTATATAGCTAATGAAAATGCAGAAGATCAGTATACTGTTTCAGGAAAGCGGATAGGTATAGAAGTTGTGTTAGAAAAAGCAAGAAAGCAGGGAGCCTCAAAGGCAAAGTTTTTAAATATGACAGTTCCTTCACACTGTCCACTTATGGACAACGTAGGGAAAACGCTTTTTGATGCACTTGAAAAATGTCCAATTTCAGATCCTACTGTTCCTTTCATCGGAAATAAAAATGCTCGCCCACTTCAAACAGGTTCAGCTGTCAAGGAAGACTTAGCTTTTAACGTTTCTCATCCTGTTTTATGGCACGACTGTTCCACTATTATGAAGGAACTTGGTGTAAAACTATTTGTTGAAATGGCTCCTGGCCATGTGCTAGTAGATCTTATCAAACGTAAATTCCCAGAAGGACATTTTTTTCCTCTTTCATCCTTTTCATTAGATGATGTTCTGTTTCTAGTAAAGAAATACAAAAGTAAATAATAAGAGGTGAGTATGATGAAGAATCGTTCATGGACGACAAAACGAGATGAGAAAAGAAAAAAGCTAGCGTCTGTACAACATCTTGTAAAGGGTAAAATTATTGACGCCAAAAATATGAAAGAAGCCCTTGAGTGTCTTATTTCAAGCGGTGATAGAGTTGTACTTGAAGGGGATAATCAAAAGCAAGCATCTTTTCTTTCAGAAGCTTTAAATAGTGTGGATCCTAAAAAAATTCATGATCTTCACATGATTATGTCAAGTATTTCAAGGCCTGATCATTTAACTCTTTTTGAAAAAGGAATTGGAAGTAAAATTGATTTTTCTTATGCTGGCCCACAGAGTCTACGCGTTGCGCAAATGATTGAAGACGGCATGTTGAAAATGGGGGAAATTCACACATACTTAGAACTTTACGGACGTTTATTTGTTGATTTAATTCCAAAAGTTGCTCTTGTAGCAGCTGAGAAAGCAGATGAAAAAGGGAATTTGTATACAGGAAGCAATACAGAAGAAACGCCAACAATTATTGAAGCAGCCTCTTTTAAAGATGGGATTGTTATTGTTCAAGTAAATGAAATTGTCGAAGAGCTTCCACGCGTTGATATTCCTGCTGATTGGGTGGATTTTGTTGTTCAGTCTCCAGAACCATATCAGCTTGAGGCCTTATTTACACGAGATCCTTCTGGCATAACTGAACTTCAGATTTTAATGGGTATGATGGCTATTCGCGGTATTTATGAAAAGCATAATGTACAAAGCTTAAATCATGGGATTGGATTTAATACAGCAGCAATTGAGCTTCTTTTGCCAACGTATGGAGAATCTTTAGGACTAAAGGGGAAAATTGCGAAACATTGGACGCTTAATCCACATCCAACACTCATTCCCGCTATTGAGAGCGGTTGGGTTGAAAGCATTCATAGCTTCGGCGGGGAAGTTGGAATGGAGAGGTATACAGCAGCGCGTCCTGACGTTTTCTTTACAGGGAAAGATGGAAAAATGCGTTCGAACCGAGCCCTTTGTCAAGTTGCTGGGCAATATGCAGTAGATATGTTTGTTGGTTCTACACTGCAAATGGATTATTACGGGAACTCTTCTACAGTAACTTCAGGGCGCTTATCAGGATTTGGAGGTGCGCCAAACATGGGGCATAATCCACATGGGCGCAGGCATTCAACTCCAGCTTGGTTAGATATGATTACAACAAACTCAAGTATGGAAAGAGGGAAAAAGCTTGTTGTGCAAATGTTTGAAACATATGGACAAGGAAACTCCCCTGTTTTTGTGGAATCATTAGATGCTATTAAAGTGCGTGATGAAGCAAATCTAGCAACAACTCCTGTGATGATCTACGGAGATGATGTTACACATGTTGTAACAGAAGAAGGAGTTGCGTATCTTTATAAAGCTGAAGGGCTTGAGGAAAGAAGACAAGCACTTTCGGCAATTGCTGGAGTAACAAAGCTCGGACGCGAACAAAGCCCAAAAGAAATGAAAAATCTGCGAGATAAAGGACTTGTCGCATTACCGGAAGATTTAAAAGTGAAACGAACAGAAGCTAAGCGTTCCCTGCTTGCAGCTAAGAATGTGCGTGAATTGGTTCAATGGTCAGACGGTCTTTACGATCCGCCTGAAAAATTTAAGAACTGGTGATGTTATGGGGAAAATAGCCGTTTTTAATACGAGTGAATATTTAGGGACATTAGCTGTAAAGGCGCTAGTCGATGAAGTGTGTTTAACACCTAAGCCAGGACTAGTTGATGAAGAAAACAACGGCTCTCATCATGATTTGACACTTGCCATGATGAAAGCTTCTGCTCGTTCCCTTTATCCTTTTTTTGTGGAAATGGCACAAGCTGCTAAAGGTAAACAACCCTCCCAATCGTTGCGAGAGATATTAGGGGAAATAGGAAGGAAAGCAGAAGAAAAAATGTTTGCTGTAACAAATGGAATAAACACGCATAAAGGAGCAATTTGGTCTCTTGGTTTACTGATTGGAAGTGTTGCTTCACAAGGAAACAGCACTTCAGAGGAAATTGCGAAAAGAGCGGGCAAAATTGCTCGTTTTGAGGATGCTTTTATGATAAAAAGGTTAACAAATGGAACGAAAGTAAAGAAAAAGTACGGAGTAAATGGAGCTGTAGGAGAAGCCAAAGCTGGTTTTCCTCATATTATAAAATTTGTTTTACCAATGCTTAGAGAAACAAAAAATATAAATCATAGTCGTTTAAATGCCTTGATGGCTGTGATGGCACATTTAGATGATACGTGTATTCTTCATAGGGGAGGAACTCTTGCTCTAGAAAAGGTGAAAGAAGGGGCTCGTGCCGTTCTTCGAAATGGAGGAGTTGGAACAAGAGAAGGATTTCAAAGTCTTCTAAAATTAAATAGCCTTGTTGAAGCACTTTTTGTGTCCCCTGGTGGGAGTGCAGATTTACTAGCGGCAGGTCTCTTTTTATATGAATTAGAGAAGAGAGGAATTGGAGGGAATTTAGATGGAAACACTTCGTTACGTTTATGAAGGAAAGCGAAAAATAACCAAACGTGCGCATATTGGGGTTGTTGCATCAGGTGATCTAGAAATACTTGTTGAGCCAACAGAAGAGAAGGAAGCAATCGTGACAATTAAAACTGGAAGTGAAGGATTTAAAGAAGTGTGGGAAGCTGTGCTTGAGCGCTTTTTTATAAAAAATGAGGTAATAGGAATATTCACAATAAACGACTTTGGAGCAACTCCTGGTGTTGTAGGACTGCGTTTAGCTCAAGTGTTAGAGGTGAGTGAACATGAGTAAATTGAAAGAAAGCTTCATCGAATTAAACGGACGTGAACGAGCAAAAGCAATTTTAGACAGTGGGGCAGGAATTGAACTTTTAGATCCTTTTGAAGGGATGAAGTCTCCGCATCTCGAGCCACAAGGAATCGTTCCTCAAAATGATGATGGGGTTATCGTTATAAAAGGTGAAATTGATGGAGAAAGAGTTGTTGTGATTTCAATAGAAGGAGCATTTCAAGGAGGCGGTATTGGGGAAGTATCGGGAGCTAAAATTGCTGGTGCGCTTGAGCTTGCTTTAAAAGACAACAGAGAAGGAAAGAAAATAGTACCTGTCGTTGTATTTGATACAGGAGGTGTTCGGCTTCAGGAAGCAAACTATGGACTTCTATCAATTGCAGAAATTCAAGGAGCCATTGTTGCTTTAAATGAATATGTTCCAACAATTGGAATCATCCCAGGCAAAGTTGGTGGATTCGGCGGGATGTCGATTACAGCAGCTCTTTTTTCTCACGTTATGATTACACCAAGTGGACGCTATGGTTTAAATGGACCTGAAGTTATTGAACAAGAAGCAGGAGTAAGAGAACTTGATTCAAGCGATAAAAAAATGATTTGGGAAATGATCGGCGGAACACAAAGAGTCAAAACAGGTCTTGTAGACACGCTTGTTGAAGACGATATTGATGAAATCCTTTCAAACGTCAAAAAAGCGATGAAAGAACATCCTGTTAAAAATCGGACAGAGGAAATTAACTTCTATTTAACATTAATTAATAAAGCATTTGCACAAGATACCTTTACTCCGAAAGATTATGAGAAACTGTATCATCATTTAAAAGAACAAGAGGTAGAGGAACTCCCTAAAGAGAGAGTAAAAGGGAGTGATCAAAAAGAAGATCAAAGCCGAGGAAGAAAGTGGTTTGAAGCATTAACAAGCGTTCAAAGTCCTTCTGGATGGGCCTCTACCGTTCTTTCACATAGTAATGAAAATGAAAACTATATAGCAGTAGTTCCTGATTGTTATAGCCGATTCAAGCGAGCCCGTCACGGTGAAGTCGGTTTATATGAAGGATGGAAAATTGCACAAACGGTGCAAGAGTTTATTAAAAGAGATGAGAAGAATGAAAAAAAGCGGGCTATTATTGCTGTTATTGATGTTCCATCACAAGCTTACGGCTACAAAGAAGAAGTGCTTGGCATTAATGTAGCTCTTGCTGCTTCTGTAAACATGTTAGCAAAAGCAAGACTTTGCGGTCATCCAGTGATTGGATTTATTCCAGGAAACGCTATTTCAGGTGCTTTTTTAGCACTAGGTCTTCAAGCTAATGTTTTGCTTTCAATAGATGATGATAAAATTAATGTACAAGCGATGTCAAAAAAGTCAGCAGCGCGTATTACAAAAAGAACGATTAGAGAGCTTGAAGAAGCAACAAAGAAGGTTCCTGCTATGGCTTATGATATTCATTCTTACAAAACGCTTGGTGCTCTTTCACAGCTTATAACAAATATCAATGGAGATGATCCTTCAGAAGAAGATATTCATATTGTTAAAGACGCGCTTATAACTAGTATTCACGATGTTCAAAACCGAAATGATCGTTCCCTTTCCATTCGCTTGGAAACAAAGGAAGCTCTTTTAGGCGGACGAAAAGCCTCTATTGAGGTAAGAGAAAGAATGAAAAAACAATGGAATTAAAACCACATGATTTAATTAAACTTTCTTCATTAAGAGATGGATTTTTAACAGAAGAGAACGAATTACCACAGTGGGCACAGAATTCTCTTCAAGCTTCTCCGTATGTTGTCGTACGAAGAGTGCCTTTTGGGGGAGAATATATACCTGTTGGTGTGCGGGGAAAAAAGCGAAGTGAACGATTTGGCTTTTATATAAGTAAGAGTGTCATTAGTGAGGTGATTTCACCTATTCAGTTACAAGAGAGTTTTCCATCAAAGGAAAGACAACATTTAAAAGCCTTTCAGACGCTAAAGCAAGTGAGGGAGCTTCTACAAACTGAAGAACGGTGGGGACTTGGAGGAAGCGTTGGTTTTGAGTTAGCTACAGGAGTAGAAACTGTAAAAGCGACAAGTGATGTTGACGTTATTTTATATAAAGAAGATGCAATAAATATAAAAAAAGCGACAGAGTTGTTAGCTAATTTGAATAATCTACCAAGTCGAGTTGATATTTCTGTAGAAACAAAGTTTGGAAGTTTCTCGCTGACGGAATATTGCAGTAAAGAAAGTTTCTTGTTAAAAACAATAGAAGGTCCAAAATTGATTCAAAAGCCTTTCTTTCCTTAGAAGGGCTTTTGAACTTAAAGAGAATTTAAGGAAATATGTTGCAAATGTTTATAATTCAGACTACAATAAAATAAAATGTTAACGATAACATTTTAAGAGTTAGCTAGTGATAAAATATTAACCTAACAATTTACTGATGAAATAAATATTGTTTATCACAAAATGTTAACGTTAACAAAAAAGGAGGATATTTAAAAGATGAAGGGATTTATGAGGGAAGATTTCTTACTTACAAACAGCACAGCAGTAAAGCTATATCATGAATACGCAAAAGATATGCCGATTATTGACTATCATTGCCATTTAAGTCCAAAAGAGATTTATGAAAATAAGCAGTTTCGTAATATAACAGACATTTGGTTAGATGGTGATCATTATAAGTGGAGATTGATGAGAGCGAACGGAATTGAGGAGGATTGTATTACAGGAAACAAAAGTGACTACGAAAAATTTATTGCTTGGGCTAAGACAGTACCAATGACAATTGGAAATCCGCTTTTTCATTGGACACATCTTGAATTGCAGCGCTTCTTTAATATTGATGAACTTCTGAATGAACGCACAGCAGATGATATTTGGGAGAAAACAAGCGAGAAGTTAGCAGATGGGTCACTAAGAGCAAGGGACTTTATTACAGCTTCAAAAGTTGAAGTTATTTGTACAACAGATGATCCTGTAGATTCCCTAGAGTATCACCTTAAAATAAAAGAACTTGAAAACTTTGATACAGCTGTGTTACCGAGTTTCAGACCTGATAAAGGACTTGAAATCAATCGGCAGGGGTTTAGCAATTGGGTTAAATCTCTCGAAGAAGCTGCTGGTATATCTATTGACAACTATGATCGTTTTCTAGAAGCACTTGAAAGCCGTGTTCGCTTTTTCCATTCTGTCGGAGGAAGAGTATCTGATCACGCTCTTGACCGCGTTGTATATGAAGAGGTAACAAAAGAAGAAGCAGGACGGATTTTTGAGAAAGTAATGCTTCAAGGACAAAGCATTACAGAGGAAGAAGAGCGAAAATATAAGACATATATGCTTATTTTCTTAGGGAAATTATATAAAGAACTTGATTGGGTTATGCAATTTCATATCCATGCTCTTCGAAATAACAGCACAAAAGGTTTTGAAAATCTTGGACCTGATACGGGATACGATGCAATGGACGACGGAGAAATAGCAAAGCCGCTTGTTAGTCTTTTCAATCAGCTAGAGAAAGAAGAGAGTTTGCCAAAAACCGTTGTATATTCTCTAAATCCAAAAGACAATCCTGTTATCGCAACAGTAATAGGAAGCTTTCAAGGAGGCGGAGTACCAGGGAAAATGCAGTTTGGAACAGCATGGTGGTTTAACGACCAGAGAGAAGGCATGTTAGATCAAATGAAAGCGCTATCAAATATGGGTCTTTTCAGTCAGTTTATTGGCATGCTTACAGATTCAAGAAGCTTTTTATCTTATACAAGACATGAATATTTTAGAAGACTTGTTTGTGACCTTGTTGGTACATGGGTTGAGCAAGGGGAAGTGCCATTTGATGAAGAACTTTTAGAACGCGTTATAAAAGGAATTTGCTATAACAATGCTAAAAGCTATTTCAATTTTCCAGCTTATACAGTTCAACAATCTTAGCTAAGAGAGGAGATTGTAAAAGAAGGGGAGTTCGCGATTGAGCGTTGTAAAAACAGAAGGAAAAGTAGAGGTCAAAGTAGAAGGACTTAGCATAAAAGAAAAAGTCTCCTATGGTATGGGAGACTTTGGAAATGGATTTATGTTTGACTTAGGACAGCTATACTTACTAAAGTTTTTTACAGATGTAGCAGGAATCCCAGCCGCCGCTGCTGGAGGAATTTTTCTTGTTAGCAAACTTTTTGCCGCCATTTGTGATCCAATTGTAGGCTCTTCTATTGATTATCGGAGAAATATTGGTGAAAGAGGGAAGTTTCGACCATATCTTCTATTTGGAAGCATTATTTTAGCTATTTTAACTGTTTTGACCTTTATTTCACCGAATATTTCCTCAACAGGAAAGCTCATTTATGCATATGCTTCTTATATGATTTGGGGGATTGGCTATTCCTTTGTTAATATCCCTTATGGTTCACTTGGGGCGGCAATGACACAAAACGCTGCTGATCGAACATCTCTTGCTGCTTTCAGACAAACAGGTTCTCTTGGAGCACTTTTTATCACAAGCATTGCTGTTGTTCCTCTTATTCTGTTGTTTCCGAGTGAAAAGATTGGCTACCCTGTTGTAATGGGGATAATGTCTCTTGTTGGCGTGTTGGGATTCTATATATGCTATCGTAACTGCCAAGAACGCATTGTGGTAAAAGAAGGTCCAAAGGAAAAACTTTCGTTCATGTCTATCATCAGAACCTTTGCTTCAAATAAGCCACTTTTAACACTTGTACTTATGACGGTTTTTACGATATCTGCCTACAACATTAAATCAGCAATGCTTATCTATTTTGCTCAATATAATCTCGGAAATGTTCAGCTTATGGCTTATATGAATTTTATTATTATTGGTTCCTCTTTTCTAGGGGTTATCATGCTTCCGAAGCTTGTGAAGCGCTTTGGTAAGAAAAAAACGGCAATGATTGGGCTCGCCATAAGCATTATAGCAGATACAGCAAACTTCTTTATGCCGTCAAATGTTGTGCTGTTCACTGTTTTAGCTAGCATTGCCTTTATCGGGATTAGCATTCCAAACGGAATTACATGGGCGCTTGTTTCAGACATTATTGATTATGGAGAATGGAAAACAGGAGAAAGGAAAGAAGGAACAACATATGCTCTCTTTAACTTTTCGAGAAAGCTCGCTCAATCCCTGTCAGGTTTTCTCTCAGGAGTTGGACTTGGTATTATTGGATACATTCCAAATGTTACACAAGCATCAAGCACGCTTTTAGGTATAAAAGGTCTGTTGCTTCTCTATCCTGCTGTTGCTTTGGGGATTGCAATGCTTGTAATTGGCTTACTTTATAAATTAACGGATGAAAAGCACGAAGAAATGGTGAAAGATCTTCAAGCTCGAATTTAGAAAATCCTCATCTTTAGCTGATATCTGCTTATTATTCGAGAGTTTTTGTGATATTCTTATACTGAAAATACAGGGTAACTCACTAAAGGTAGGTAAATGAAATGAGTGTTACAATTAAGGATATTGCAAAGCTAGCTAATGTATCACATACGACAGTTTCAAGGGCTTTGAACAATAGCCCGCTTATAAAAGAAAAAACAAAAAAGAAAATTTTAGATATCGCAAATCAGCTTAACTATATTCCAGACTATCACGCCAAAAATTTAGTGATGCAAAAATCACATACAATTGGTTTGTTTTTTACAAGTATGGGAACAGGAACATCACCAAGCTTTCTCGTTGATACAATTCGAGGAGTGAACAAGATTATTGATGTTCAGTACAATTTGTTTGTGCGCGGAATTGATGACTATGACGACTTTTCTTATATAAATAATAAGCGCTTTGATGGGATTATCCTAATGAGTCAAAGTGATCGTGATAATATGTTTATTTACAATATTATCGAAAAGCAAATTCCACTTGTTGTACTCAATAGGCAAGTGGACGATGACTCTGTCATGAATATCTTGTCTAATGATAAAGAAGGTGCTTATGAAGCTGGAGAATACTTCATTTCTTCAGGTCATAAAGATCTCGCTATTATTGAAGGAATTCAAGGATTCAAATCAACGCAGCAGCGAAGGGACGGCTTCTTACAATCGTTAATAGACAATGGAATCACAATCCGTCAAGAATATATTGTGCAAGGAAATTATGATATGCAAAGCGGATATGAAGCGATGTGTAAGCTACTTGATTTACCAAACCGGCCAACAGCTGTTTTTTGCTCAAATGATGATATGGCGATTGGTGCACTTAATGCTGTTTTTGAGCGAAACTTAAGCGTACCTCATGACATTTCTGTGATTGGTTTTGATGATATTGAATCTGCAAAGTATACAAATCCATCTTTAACAACGGTAAAAAGACCGATTGAAAAAATTAGCATGGCAGGCGTTGAGGCCATTTTATCGCTTATTAATGGGAAAGAAAACCTTCAAAAGAAGACGTTTATTAATACGGAATTAATTCGCCGCAAATCTGTGAAAAGCTTATGAATATAGAGCCGGTTATAGGAATAGCCGGCTTCTGATTGTTAACGTGTGCAAATGGGGAGGAATAAATATGAAATTAAGCCGTAAAAATGCAGAATCTCATTCTGTTCAAGCAGAGAATGTGCTTCAATTTGGAGAAGGCGTTTTTCTCCGTGGCTTTGTTGATTGGCAAATTCAGAAAATGAATGAGAAAGGCCACTTTAATGGGAGGGTTGTAGCCGTGAATCCTCGCAGAACAGGAAATGCGCCAAAATTAAATGAGCAAGATGGATTGTTTACGGTTTCTTTACAGGGACTACAACATGGTGAAATAGTTAAAACCTCCTCTGTTGTAAGTTGTGTGCGAAGAGGGGTTCATCCGTATAAACAGTATGATGAATATATAAAAATAGCAGAAAATGAAAATCTGCGTTTCGTTATTTCCAATACAACAGAAGCAGGTATTGCGTTTCGAGAAGAAGATAAACTCGGAGATCAACCACAGGAAAGTTTTCCAGGCAAAGTAGCAGCTTTCTTGTATCATAGATACCAATTTTTTAAAGGAGATGAAACAAAAGGTCTTATTTTCTTACCTTGCGAGCTGCTTGATCAAAACGGAGAAAAATTGAAAGCACTCTTGCTTCGCTACGCTGAAAAGTGGAGCCTTGAGAAAGAATTTAGCACATGGATTCAGTGTGCCAACACCTTTTGTTCAACGCTTGTTGATCGCATTGTTCCTGGCTATTCGGAAAAAGAAGCAGGGAGAATACAAGAAGAAGAAGGATACAAGGATGATCTTCTTGTTGTTGCAGAGCCTTTTTATCAGTGGGTTATAGAAGCTCCTTCGTTTGTACGTGAGGAATTTCCAGCTGAAAAGGCAATGTTGAATGTGAAATTTGTAGACGATATTACCCCATATTCACTTCAGAAAGTAAGGATATTAAACGGCCTTCATACAGCAATGATGCCTATTGCATATCTTGCAGGATACAATACAGTAAGAGAAGCGATTAGCAGTCATCACATTGGGATTTTTATTCGAGCCCTTGCTTATGATGAGATTATCCCTGTTCTTTCTGTTTCTAAAGAAGAAGCATCGGCATTTGCAGAGGCAGTGCTTGAACGATTTCAAAATCCGTTTATTCGTCATGACTTATTAAGTATTTCTCTTAATAGTCTTACAAAATTTAAAGCTAGGAATCTTCCAACATTGAGAGAGTATGTGGAAAAGTATCGGAAAGTTCCAAAGCTTCTTTCTTTTTCTCTTGGTGCGCTTTTTGTTTTTTATAAAGGTAAAAGAGGAGAAGAGAAGATCCCACTTTCAGATCAGAAAGAGCTTATCGAGCTATTTCAATCTCTTTGGGAAAAAAGCAATAGTGAGAAGGAAATTCACCATCTTGTGAGCACCGTTCTTTCGCTAGAAGAACATTGGGGTGAAGATTTAAGCAAAATCCCTGGATTAGCAAATGCTGTAGAGCATGCTATTTTGCAAATTGAAGAAGCAGGTATGGAGAACGCCCTAAAAAAACTTTTTCATTTATCAACAACATAAAAGGAGTCGAGAAAATGAAAAACATAATTAAAATTCATGAAGCTGATAATGTAGCTGTTGCGTTAAGAAGTTTTCGTGACAAAGAAAAAATTACGGTTGCAGGAGATGAAGTAGAAGTTAAAGACGGAATAAAAAGCGGACATAAGATTGCGCTAACAGATATTGCCCAAGGAGAAAATATTATCAAATATGGAGCTCCTATTGGGCATGCAACAGAGAGGATTGCAAAAGGAGAATGGGTACACACTCATAACACGAAAACAAATTTAAGCGACAAAATAGAATATACATTTCAACAAAATCTAGTACACAATACAGGAGTGAAAGAGCATAGAACTTTTAAAGGATATCGGCGTAAAGATGGAAATGTAGGTATCCGTAATGAGCTATGGATTGTTCCGACAGTTGGATGTGTAAATGGAATTGGGGAACGGATGATTAAAGAATTTGAGCTTGAAGTAGGTCCTAATAACCCATTTGATAATATGATGGTTTTAAAACATAACTATGGCTGCTCACAGCTTGGGGACGATCACGTAAATACACGCACTATTCTAACTAAAATGGTTAAGCATCCAAATGCAGCAGGAGTTCTCGTTTTAGGCCTTGGATGCGAGAATAATGGTTTAGAAGATTTTAAGGAAGCGCTTGGTTCTTTTGATGAAAATCGGATCAAATTTTTACGTTCACAGGATGTAGAAGATGAAATTGAAGAAGGAGTAAAACTGCTAAAGGAAATTAGTGCAGCTGCTAGCAATGATAGACGAGAAGAGGTACCGTTAAGCGAGCTTAAAGTTGGGCTAAAGTGTGGAGGATCTGATGGTTTGTCTGGTATTACAGCTAACCCGCTTCTTGGTCGCTTTTCTGATTGGCTTATTGCACAGGGAGGAACAAGTGTCCTTACAGAAGTTCCAGAAATGTTCGGTGCCGAAACATTATTGATGGAGCGAGCTAAAAATGAAGAAGTATTTCATAAAATCGTTGATTTGATTAATGACTTTAAGTCATATTTTCTCACCCATAACCAGCCAATTTATGAAAACCCTTCTCCCGGAAATAAAGAAGGTGGAATTACAACGCTTGAAGATAAATCGCTTGGATGCACACAAAAAGCGGGAATTTCGCCTGTTGTAGATGTGTTGAAATATGGAGAGTCTTTGGAAGCTAAAGGTTTAAATCTTTTGAGTGCTCCTGGAAATGACCTTGTTGCTTCAACAGCTCTTGCCGCATCAGGGTGTCAAATTGTACTTTTTACAACAGGAAGAGGCACTCCTTTTGGTACCTTTGTTCCAACAATGAAAATATCAACAAACACGTCGATTTATGAAAAGAAGAAGCATTGGATTGATTTTAATGCAGGAACACTTGTTGAAGAAGAAAATGAAGAAGCTTCTTTAGACCGTTTTATTACGTATATTACTTCTGTTGCAAACGGAGAACTTGTGAACAATGAAAAGAACAGCTTCCGGGAAATAGCAATTTTTAAATCAGGTGTTACGCTTTAGAAGAAAGGGGAATGAAGAGTGAAAAAGTATGCCATTTGTGGAGTAAGTAACAGAGCATTAGGAATGTTTATTAAACCGATGTTAACAACCTTTTCAGATCATAAGATTGTTAGTTTATTAGACCATGATGAAGCAAGATTTGAAGCCTGTAAAAAAAGATTCCCAACCCTTGCTATGACTCCCGTTTATTTTCCAGAGGAGTTTCAGAAGATGGTAGAACGAGAGAAACCTGATGCAGTGATTGTAGCAGGGAGAGATGATACACATGTTGATTATATTATGAAAGCTTTAGAAAACAATCTTGACGTGATTACAGAAAAACCGATGGTTACAACAGCAGAAGATGCAAGAAAAGTAATGGAAGCGGAGAAAAAAAGTGAAGGTTCTGTAAAGGTGACGTTTAACTATCGATATAACCCTTACCATCGTAAAATCAAAGAAATGATTTTAGATGGAAAACTAGGAAGAATCACTTCTGTTGATTTAAATTGGTATATTGATACGTATCATGGCGCAAGTTATTTCAAACGTTGGAACAGATATCGCGATCGTTCAGGAGGGCTTTCTATTCACAAGTCAACACATCACTTTGATCTTGTTAACTGGTGGCTTAACGATGTGCCCGAGGAAGTTTTTGCATATGGAAGTCTACATTACTATGGAGAAGAAGGAGAATGGAATCCATTAAAAGAGAGCGGTCGTTTTTGTGGTACTTGTCATGTGAAAGATCGATGTTATTATTACCAGAGATGGAACAATAGAAGTGAGAGTAGAATAGTTCAAGATGATCATCTGCAACAGGATATGATGAACGGCAATCAAGCTATGTATACAAACTATCGTCCTGATGCTTGTATTTTCGACGATGACATTGAAATTGAAGATACGTATGCTGCTGCGATTAAATATAAAAAAGGGGCGCTCTTAAGCTATTCTATTAATTTTTCGCTTCCATATGAAGGATATCGCCTTGCTATTAATGGAACAAAAGGAAGAATTGAGACAACGGAATATCATGAGCCAAGTCGAATTCCATTTCAATTTCCAAAGCAGAAAATTGATTATTTTCCGCTGTTTGGGGCAAAAGAAAGCATTGAAGTTGTAGAAACCGAAGGAGGACACGGAGGTGGAGATCCACTTCTTTTAGAAGAGCTTTTTTTAGGAAGAGATCCATTGCGAAATTATGATATTTTAGCAGGAGCAGAAGCTGGTGCCTACTCCATTGCAGTAGGAGAAGGGGTATGGCGTTCAGTCCAAGAAAAGCGTCCAATTTCAATTGAAAATCTGCTAAAATTCAAAGAAAAAAGCAGAAAATAAAATATGAATCCGCTTTCAGAAATGTGTTGTATTCTTCTAGAGAAAACATTATAATGAAAACATAAAAGCTTAACGTTAACATTAGAGCAATTTTTATGCTAACGAAGGAAAAGCAGAAAGGAGGACGGGGGTAAAAAAGACTTTGGCATATACGTGAGCGTGAATTTCAAGCTAAGAAGATTGAAAATTATAAAAAAGAGAAGAAAACTTCTTAGCTTTGTAAGTTAGCGATCCCTAAAATGTTAACGTTAACATTTTAGGGAAGTAGAGATAGATAACAGTTTTAAGAAAAAAGTCGCGCAATAAAAAAAGCAAGAGAAATTAGTGGGTAATTTCTCTTGCGAACATAGCCTGTCATTTTTAATAAATTCATAGACATACCATTATTGAAACATAAATTGCGATCTATGACAAACAAAAACTCATGTTTCTTTATCGGTGCTGTAAAGAAGGGGAGATTTTCGTGCAGAGAAAAATAGGGTTAAGCCATCAGCTTGCTTACGGAAGTGCGAATTTACTTGGAAGTGGGGCATTAGCCATCAGTGGAGCATGGCTCATGTATTTTTATACCACCTTCTGTGGATTATCAATTGTTCAAGCAGCAGCTATCTTTTCTATCGCAAGCGTTGTAGATGCTGTAAGTAATCCAATCATGGGTTTTATTACGGATAATTTTCATAAAACAAGGTTAGGGAAACGATTTGGAAGAAGAAAGTTTTTTATTCTTTTAGGAATACCGCTTATGCTTGTTTATCCAATGCTATGGGTAGAAGGATTTGGGTTTTGGTATTATCTATTAACCTATATTTTGTTTGAATTAATCTACACATCTGTTATGGTACCGTATGAAACAATTGCAGCTGAAATGACAACAGATTTTAGCCTTCGTTCAAAGTTAACAGGTTTCAAAGCCATCTTTGGGAAGATTGCGAATTTCCTCGCTGCTTTTATTCCAGGACGTTTTATTGCTGAATATGGGCAAGACTCACCATTACCTTTCTTTTATACGGGTCTTCTCTATGGAGGGATTATGGTTATCGCACTCATCAGTCTCTATATCTTTTCGTGGGAGCGCTCAGCAGATGAGATTAAAGATGAACGTACAGGATCCTTATGGGAATCATTGAAAAAGCTCTTTATTGATATGATATCAACGTTTAGAGTTCGGACGTTTCGTCATCATCTAGGAATGTACTTGTTTGGATTTGGAGCAGAGTGGCTGTTCGCTTCTGCCTTTACGTATTTCATTGTTTTTGGTCTTGGTCAAAGTTCTGAACTTGTTTCTAACTTATTAAGCTTCAGCTCAATCATGCAGCTTATCTCAACCGCTTTCTTTATTTGGCTTTGCGTGAAAATGGGATTTGCACGTCCATTTCGAATTGCTCTGAATGTTGTTATATTAAGTGTTATCGGCTATACAGCTCTTTACTTTACAGGTTCAGAAAACCTTGTAATTCTTCTGTTTGCAATTACGATGTTCTTTGGCTTAGGAACAGGAGGAGTATTCTACATTCCATGGAACGTATATACATTTTTAGCTGACGTTGATGAAGCCGTAACAGGCAGAAGACGTGAAGGACTTTACGCTGGTGTAATGACGTTTGCAGGAAAACTTACAAGAGCTGTTGTAGTATATATTCTTGGCTGGGTATTAGGAAAATTCGGTTTTGTCTCAGGTCAGTCAACGCAGCCCGAAGCAGCCGTTCAAGCCGTTGTAGGAGTATTTGCTATCGGCGTTATCTGCCTTGCAATTGGAGGGGTAATCTCAGCTTATAAACTAAAACTAGATCGTGAATCACATGGTATTCTAATCAAAGAAATTGACCGTATTAATGGCGGTGGTTCAATGAAAGAAGTTGACAACAAAACGCGCACTGTAGTGGAAGCGCTAACAGGGTTTCCATATGAAAAATGTTTTGGAAACAATAACGTTGGCTATCAGCAGAAGCCAGACATCGACTCAAGTTTAAAAGCATAAGCTTTTTCTCATATAATAAAAAATCTAATAATGAGGTGGAATAATGTTACAAATGAATGATAAGAAACTTTATAATGATTGGGCTGCTAAAACATCAGATTCTGTTATGAAAAGAAGACCAGAAATTAATACAAAATGGGAATATGAAGATGGAGTTGTTCTTCAAGGGATGGAGCTTGTCTTCAACAAAACAGGTGATAGAAAATATTTGGAATATATGATAAAAAGTATGGATTTATTCGTTGATGAGAACGGCAATATTCCAAAGTATTCATCAAATGAATTCAACATTGATCACATTAACAATGGAAAGGTTCTTCTCGCTCTTTATGAACATACAGAAGATGAGCGCTATAAAAAGGCAGCAAATCTTTTAAGAAGTCAGTTAATAAACCATCCACGCACAAGTGAAGGAGCATTTTGGCATAAGGAAATTTATCCATACCAAATTTGGTTGGACGGTCTTTATATGGGATCTGTCTTTTATGCCCGCTACATTAAAGACTTTGGTGAAGAAGCAGAGTTTGAAGATGTGATGAAACAATTTATTCTTTCTTACAAGCATACAAGAGATGAAGAAACAGGTCTTCTTCATCATGCATGGGACGAAAAAAGAGAGCAGCCTTGGTGTGATAAAGAAACAGGCCTTTCAAAACATTATTGGGCACGCTCAATCGGCTGGTATGTGATGGCAATTGTTGATGTACTCGATTACATTCCAGAAAGTTATGAAGGAAGAGACGTTCTTCTTAATATGTTAGAAGAAACAGTAGAAGCAATGATGAACTATCAAGATAAAGAAACAGGAGTATGGTATCAAATTGTAAACCAGCTGGAGCGAAAAGGAAACTATTTAGAGTCATCTGGATCAGCTATGATGCTATATGCCATAGCAAAAGGTGTGAGAAAGAATTATTTATCACAAGACTGGTTTGAAAAAGCTGAACATATTTATAAAGGGATTATTGATGAATTTATCTTAACAACAAAAGATGGGTTAGTGAATGTTAATAAAATATGCCAAGTGGCAGGACTCGGTGGAAAAGATAAAAGAGATGGCTCGTTTGCTTACTATATTAGTGAACCAATTGTGACTAATGACCACAAAGGGGTTGGACCATTCATTCTTGCAAGTGCTGAAATGGAAATGTTGTATGATGAGCAAAAATAAAAAAAGAGTTCTAGCATTTGCTAGAACTCTTTTTTTATTTGCAAACGTCTCTAGCGTGTATGCTTCTAAATCGTGTCCGCTAATTTCTAAATTCATCGCGCTTCCTCTCCTTTGTATAAAAATAAAGCCGCATCATATTGATGCGGCTTAACCGTCTACCGAGCTAACCAACCGCCATCAACGGCTAAAATATGCCCGTTCATATAATCCGAAGCTCTGCTTGATAAAAAGACGGCTGTACCCATTAAGTCTACTGAAGTTGCCCAGCGCCCAGCAGGAATTCGACTTAAAATCTCCTTGTTACGCTGTTCATCTGCACGGATAGGAGCTGTATTTGCTGTTTCTACATATCCAGGCGCAATAGCGTTCACTTGGATGTTGTATTCAGCAAGTTCGTTTGCAAACGATTTTGTAAGCCCTGTTACAGCATGTTTACTTGCTGTATAGGAAGGAACAAATTTTCCGCCTTGGAAGGATAGCATTGAAGCAATATTAATAATTTTACCGCTCTTTTGTTCAGCCATTATCTTTGCTGCTTCTTGACTTAAAAAATAAACAGCATCTTGGTTAATCGCTATTACATCATCCCAGTCTTCTTCTTTATATTGAAGGATAGGAGCCCGTCGGATAGTTCCAGCATTATTAATTAAAATATCAATCTTCTTATAGATATTAAGACACTCTGAAACTACCTGTTTAATAGCTGTGCGATCTGATAAATCTGCTTGATGGAAATGAACATTTCCTCCTGCTTCTTCCACAAGAGCTCGTGTTTCGTCCCACTCTTTTCCATGTGTCACAATAAACAAATCCGCACCAGCTTTAGCAAGGGCAACAGCACAGCCTTGACCTAGTCCTTTATTTCCTCCTGTCACAATTGCTACTTTCCCGTTAAGGCGGAAGAAGTCCATTGAAAATGAGCTTACATCTTTTGTCATTTACATGTTCCTCCTTAGCGTAAGTCTTCCATTTTGACATGATCCATATCATCGTACGTAATGTTTTCTCCGCACATTCCCCAAATGAACGTATAGTTGCTTGTTGCTGTTCCAGTATGAATAGACCAGCTTGGAGAGATTGCTGCTTGTTCATTCTTCATTACAAGGTGTCTTGTCTCATTGGGTTTTCCCATAAAGTGAAAAATGCGTGTATCAGGCTCCATATCAAAATATAAATATACTTCCATACGGCGTTCATGTGTATGACAAGGCATTGTGTTCCAAACGCTTCCAGGAGAAAGCATTGTTAAGCCCATTTGAAGCTGGCAGCTTTCACAAACGTTAGGGTGAATATATTGATAGATGTTGCGCTCGTTTAGCGTTCCTTGCTCACCTTTATGAAGGGGATCAATTTTCTTAATATCAATCTTTACCGTTGGATATGTATGGTGCGCTGGTGTTGAGTTAATATAAAATTTCGCAGGGTTGTTTGCATCTTTTGAACGGAACTTAACGTCTTTCGTTCCGCGTCCAACATATAGTCCATCTCGACCTTTCATTTCATATTCGACACCATCAAGAATAACAGTTCCGTCCGCTCCAATGTTAATAATACCAAGTTCGCGACGCTCTAGAAAATAACTTACGCCAAGCTCTTTATCTAATTTAATTGTTAATTCTTCTTGACTAGGAGTGACTCCACCGAAGATCATGCGGTCGTTATGTGTATATGTTAGATGAACATAATCTGCTTCAAAAAGAGTTTCAACTAAAAAGTTTTTGCGTAATTCCTCTGTTGTTTGCTTTTTTACATCTTCAGGATGATGTGCATAACGAGTTTCCATTTTTCATTCTCCTTTTCGTCCTTAGTTTATTGAAGAGCCATTCTTCCATTTTGAACTTTTTCAACATATTGGCGGGCAAGAAGAGAGATTTGAGAGAAATCGCCTGTTTTGGCAGGAGCCATTAGCTTTCCTCCAACTCCAACAGCAATGCATCCACTTCTAATCCAATCTTCCACATTATCAAGATCAACGCCACCTGTTGGCATAATGTTTACTTGGGGAAGAGGAGTTTTCACAGCTTTAACGTAGTCAGGACCAAATGCGCTTCCTGGGAAGAGCTTTACAACGTCAACTCCGTAACAAAGCGCTTCCTTCATCTCAGTGACTGTCATACAACCAGGCATATACGGAACACCATACAAATTGCAAAGTTTTGCTGTTTCAACATCAAAGCGAGGGCTTACAATAAACTGTGCACCAGCAAGGATAGCGGTGCGGGCTGTAACAGCGTCAAGGACTGTACCAGCTCCAATGCACACGTTAACATTTTTATCGTGGCTAAAAGATAGTTCTTTAATAACTTCCTCAGCTCCTTGAATTGTAAAGGTTACTTCAATTCCTGCAATCCCCCCTGCAATACAAGCTTCTGAAGTTTGAATCGCTTCTTCCTTTGAGTCACCTCTTACAACGGCAACAATGCCGCACTCTGAGATCTTTGACAACACCTGTAGTTTTTTCATCGCATCCTCCAAAAAAGGGAATTATATTAAAAAGTTTAAAATAAAAGATAATTGATAGTGTTCAGAAAATTATAACTTCATTATATAAGAAGAGGGTCAAAACTTCAATGAATAAATGTGAGCAAAGGATTTTAAAAAGCTTGAAAATATAGATATGTAAGCGAGTACGAGCTTACGCTTTTCACTTATTATCCCCTGTTTTTGGAAGTGTTTAAAAAGTGATAAGGAAGTTGCAAAGCTCCTTCTATACTCATCTGTGCTATCTTTTCTTAAATCATGTAAAATAAGAGATAAGGTTGAATTTAGCGGCTATGAAAGGAGCATACCCTTATGGAGAAAAAACGAACAAGAGCGGAAGAACTAGCATGGACAAGGGAGCGTATTTTAAAAACGGCACAAAATTTATTTATGGAGAAAGGCTACCGGGCAGTATCGACACGAGAAATTGCCTCTGAATGTGGTATTACACAGCCAGCATTATATTATCACTTTTCTGATAAAGAGTCATTGTACGTGGCAATGCTTCAAGGATTCGTTGCTAAGATTGGCAAACGTTTAAAGTCTGTGTCTAAACCAACAGTAGCAGAGCGATTAGAAACAATGCTTGAAGTTCTCTCTGAAGAACATCCGTCAAGCATGATGATGATGCTTCACGATACGCTCGTTGAATTTAAGGAAGAAAACAGACGCTTTATTTTTAAGCTTTGGAAGGAAGCATATTTAGATTCGTTTGTTGCTGTTTTTGAAGAGATGAAAAACGAAGGAACATTAAGGGAACAAATCTCTCCGGAAGAGGCGGCACGCTTTTGTTTGCTTACTTTAGGACAAACAATGTCAACATGGGAAGGAAAACCACAATCTTTAGCAGGACAGTTCAAAACCCTTGTTGATCTTATTTTACATGGAACAAAGAAAACGGAAAGCTAGCACATCGAAAGATTGTCAAAAAAAAGAGCACTGTAATATAAATGGGGGTGTGAGTAGGAATCCCCCCGCAATATCACACTATTAATATAATTTATCGATTGATAAGTGAAATGGTTTTATGATATAACGTGAGCGAGGAGATTGTGTTTAAAACTTATCAATTGATTAATAAAGGAGAGAAGCAGCGATGTAGCGCATGATAAGAAATTTTTTTAATATAGACTTATCAATTGATAAATAGAAAGAAGGGATAATATAAATCATTTTATGAAAAAACTCATAAGTGGAATTGTTGGTAAAAAAGGTCGCTGGATTACTCTTATTGTATGGGTTTTACTTATTGGAGTTTTACAAATGGTGCTTCCGTCTTCAAGTACCTATACAGATGACAGCGTTGAGCCACTTCCAAGCAGTGAACCTTCTATGAAAGCTGCTCGTATTGTAGAAGAAAAGTTTCCAAACAGCGATGGTGTACCTGCCTTGCTTACATGGTATAACAAGGACGGCATTAGTGAAAAAGAGCTTACTGCTATTGCCTCTCTGTCAAAAGAGTTGAATGAAAGCAAGCTCCCTCATCAAGAGTTGGCAGTGCCGTATGATAAAATGCCAATGCCTGCTTTAAAAGAACTTGTTTCTGAAGGTGGCACAACCTTTATTCAAACGGTTTTATTTGAAAAAGGAGCTTCTTCTGATGAATTAAAAGAAAGTCTTACAGAATTAGAGACGCGTGTAGATCGTGAGTTTGAAGGAAATCCTCTTAATGAAAAAATAACGTCAGACAGCCTTATTGCTCGTGTTACAGGGCCTGCGGGAATTAGCGTTGATGCAACAGGCTTATTTAAAAATGCTGACGTTTCTTTATTAATTGGAACAGTTTTACTTGTCCTAGTATTTTTACTGCTTATTTATCGTTCGCCAATTTTGCCTTTTGTTCCCCTTATTGCAGTTGGAGCGGCTTATGCTGTTGCAACACCAATTCTCGGTGCTCTCGCAAAGGCTGGCTATATAAGTTATGATTCTCAAGGTATTTCCATTATGACAGTTCTTCTTTTCGGAGCTGGAACAGATTATTGTTTATTTTTAATTTCACGCTTTCGTCTTTTCCTCTATAAAGAAGGGAGTCGTCTTCGAGCTTTAAAACGTGCATTTCTAGATACGTCGGGAGCCATTGGAGTAAGTGGTTTAACCGTTGTTTCAGCACTTTTAGTTTTACTAGTTTCTCAATATGCTACAATTCACAACTTTGCCATCCCGTTTAGCTTATCTATTTTTATTATGATGATTTCATCTTTAACACTTGTGCCAGCACTTTTAAGTATTCTTGGTAGAAGCGCATTTTTCCCATTTGTGCCAAGAACAGAAGAGATGGAAAACGAAAGAGCACAGGAAAAAAATAAAAAAGTTAAGCTTCACAAGCAATCTCGTTTTTGGTATAAAATTGGAGCTTATTCAGCTAACAAGCCTGTTCGTACCGTTATCATTACACTCTTGTTTCTTATTGTGAGTTCCACATTTGTAACAGGAATTAAATATTCATATGATACGCTTTCAGCATTTCCGAAAGATACGCCGTCTCGCGAAGGCTTCAATCTTATTAGCGATGGATTTGGAGCAGGAGATCTCGCTCCTTTAACAGTTGTCTTTGAACAAAATGATGAAAACGAGAATATTAAAAACGATCTTGCTCGTTTAGACGGAATAAGTCGTGTTGACAATTCGGAAACGAGTCAAAGTGATCAAAATTTTGTTTCTTATAAAGTTGAACTTGAACAAAATCCGTATAGTAATGAAGCGATGGATGATGTAGAAGAGTTGCGTAAAGATCTTAAAGAGCTTTCAGGTGACAAAGGATTTGAAAATGTCTGGATTAGTGGTCAAACGGCAGAGCAGCTTGATCAAAGAACTGTTATTGCTCAAGATGAGATGAAGATTATTAGTTTCGTCATCGTTGTAGTAGCACTGCTTCTTTTACTTTATTTACGTTCTATTGTGGCAATGGTGTACTTAATTGCAACAGTATTAATTTCATTTACGAGCGCACTTGGGCTTGGCTGGATTATTCTTCATTATGGATTTGATATAGGAGCTATTTCAGGGCTTATCCCTATATATGCTTTCGTCTTTATTGTGGCTCTTGGAGAAGATTACAACATCTTTATGATTTCAAACATATGGGAAAAGAAAAAAGAGTTGCTGCTTAAGGAAGCAATAAAAGAAGGAGTTGGCCAAAGCGGTGGTGTAATTACGTCTGCAGGAATTATTTTGGCAGGAACGTTCGCTGTACTTACAACACTTCCGATTCAAGTGCTTGTTCAGTTTGGCTTAATTACAGCAATTGGAGTTTTGCTTGATACGTTCATTGTTCGTCCACTGCTCGTTCCAGCGATTACAAGTCTATTAGGAAAATGGGCATTCTGGCCTTCAAAGCTTGGAAAGGTCAAAGCAAGAGAAGAGAATTAAGCGAAGAAATCCTTTGAACTTTGTTCAAAGGATTTCTTTAAAAAGGAGAAAGAAAAGATGAAAAAAGGAATTAAATACAGCCTTATTACGGTTTTTGTTTTGCTACTTATTGGAGTAGGAAGCTTTTTTGTTTGGTCACAACTTACATATGAACCATCAAAAGAGCTTACAACACTTGTTAATAGTGAAAATATACAGCACGAAGACGATACTGTTATTCTTCAACCTAAAAAAAGCAATGGAAAAGGAATTATTCTCTATCCTGGAGCAAAAGTAGAGCCAGAGGCGTACAGCTACTATGGAAAAAACTAGCAGGAGATGGATATTTTGTAGCTATTCCACATGTTTTACTGAATTTTTCCATTTTCGATCAAAATAGAGCAGAAGATATTATTGAAAAATACGATGACATTGAAGAGTGGTATATTGGGGGACATTCTCTTGGAGGTGTTAGTGCCGCTTCTTATGCCTATAAACATCCAAAAGAGATAAACGGCATTATTTTCCTTGGGTCTTATCCAAATGAAAGTAATGATTTTTCGGAAAAAGAACGTCCAATGCTGTCTCTCTACGGAGAGCTTGATGGTTTATCAACTAAAAAGAAAATAGCACAAACTCATCATCTCTTATCTAAAGGTGCAGTTGTGCATGAAATTAAAGGTGGAAATCATGCTCAGTTTGGACTATATGGAAAACAAAAAGGAGACAACAAAGCGACAATCACGCCTAAACAACAGCAAGATGAAATGGTTCGTGTGACAAAAGAATGGCTTCAAAAGGTGAGTTGAAAAGATGATTGTATGAGAAACATATCCTCTTGGGTGGTAGGGAGATAAATTAAACATGTATTAACTATAGTTTAACCAATTTTTAACATTAACCTTGTATCCTTTCAAGGAGAGTTGAAAGGAGTGACAAGATGGGAAAGAGAAACAAAGTTCGTATAAAAGCAGTAATTATTTTAAGCTTTTTACTCGGTTTTCTAGCCTTTTCAATATATGTGTATCATCAATACGAAATAATAAAAGAAAAAAGCGTGCTTAAATACGAAGGAAATCTCAGCATTTTCAGTGAGATAGGATGGAATGTAGATAATGAAGGAAAGGGAGGATATGTTCATTTTTTAAACAGGAGTAAAATGTAATGTAGGAGATATTTTCACTCGTTTTTGTAGAAAGAATCAAGGATGAAGAGAATGAAAAGAGAAGGGGTTATTTACTTAAAACCCCTTCGTTCTCTACATAGCGTAAAATAAGTCTTCGTGCTTCTTCATTTCTAGCATACTCCCGATAAAAAAGCGGGTACTGGTTCATCTTGTTTTCTAAAAAAGCATATTGAGGAAAAGCTTCAAAGAAAGTGAGACTAAGAGCATTCATCTGTCGCTCAGGAATTTTCGTTCCTTTTCCGCGCAAAACGTAATTAACGCTTCCTACAATGTTCATCATGTATGTATTAAGATCAGCATTAAAATAAGCTTCAGACGTTAAACACTCTTTAAAATCTTTCTTAATATTCTTTGTTTCTTCATACGGGAAAGGATCGTATAGTTCCTCATTTATTTCTTTTAATCTTTCATAAATCACTATGTTTTCGATTGTAGGCACCGCCTTTTACAAAATATACTAAACTATTGAATATAATACCACTATTTGGATAGTTTGGTGCATTTAAAATGTTAAAAACCAGTGACCAAGTAGAAATCCAATATAGTTTCCAATAATATACCCTAATGTGCCAACAACTAAAATAGGTCCTACTAAATTTCTCCACCCTTTTGCAATTGCCATTGCACTTGCTGTTGTTGGACCTCCTACTGTTGCATTGCTTGCTAGAACAATATGTTCAAGATCAAGCTTAAATAGTTTTCCAAATAGAAGTCCTGTTCCTAAGTTAAATAAACCAACAATTGAAACGAATAAAATTAAAAGCGGGGCTTTTTCAATAATTAAAGAAATTGAAGCAGGGGCACCAATCACAACAAAGAAAATGTAAATAAGATATGTGCCAAGTTCTTGTCCGCCCCTTATTTTATTAAAATAGTTTGGGAAGAAGTAGATAAAAAGGAACGTAAGCGTTGAGAGGAGCAAATATTTTTCTCCTAACATACCATTTAGAAAAACTACAATCCCTGAAGTATTTTCATCACTAGGAATGACACGATCGAAAAATTCGGCTAGTTTAAATGAAAGAACAACTAAGAAAAAAGAAGTCCCAACAGAGGCGGCAACATCTTTTAAGGAAATTTCCTTTCTACGCCAATACTTTGATGCAAGTGTTTCTTCTTTATTTACTCTTCCACGTTCAAGCTCATCAATATGCGGAGTGTTAAATCGTTTTTTAAAAAACACAAGAGATGGAATGAGCATAAAAAGAGCAAACATAGCAGCCATCACCATATTATCTGCTACAACGGTTGCTGATACCATTTCACTAGAAGGTTCGAACCGGGCTACTACAGCCGCAAAGTTAACACCGCCTCCAACATAAGAAGCAGCAATAGCAGCAGATAGTTTGGCAAGCTCTGGAATATGATCTTTCAAAAGAAAGAAACCAATTGAGCTTCCGATAACAGTACCAATAGCACAAATCAAGAAAGTTAAAATAAGCTTTTTACTTTCTTGAAAAAGTTCTCTCATATTAATGTTAAAAAGTAAAAGGGGGATTGCGAGTGGAACAAGGTATGTCCATACAGCATCATACACAGGAGACTCTGTTGGAATAATGTTAAGGTTGGAAAGAATGAGAGCGCCGAGTAGGGCAATTACGGCTCCTGACAGGACTGAGGCCCACTTATATTTCTGTTCAAGAAAAATACTAATCGAGGCCCAAACAGCCAATATTCCCCAAAGCATCCACGTATCGTCAGATTGAACAATTGTATTTATCATATAATCCTCCTCCTTTTCCTTAAACAGAGGTTGATTCATGATGTGAAAAACTGTTAAAGAGATATAATTAGCTGTATTGTAGCATATAGAGAAAATGAAAAAGCAAACAAAAGCTTTCTCTGCTTCTGTGAAAGGAAAGAAAGCTTTTTTTACTCTATTGCTGCTTTATTATCAAGCATTTCAATATAAAATTCTTCATTTGTATAACTACAAATGAAAATATCTTGAATTTTCTCGTTTCCTAATTTTGTTAACTCTTCTTTTAACCATTTTTCATCTTTATTAATCAGGTTAAGGTGTTGTTTTTGAATATTTCCATCTAGAATAAGCGGAAGTGAAAAATCATCTTTATGCTGAAAAACCGATAAATGTCCCGTTGGTTCTAAAAGAGCAAAGCTTACTTTTGAGATGTCTGCAATATCTTTGCTGCGAAGTTGAAGATATAAATCATCTAATGTATAGCCGAGGTCACGCATCACCTTTTGATTACATTTTCCATGTTCAATAACAAGTGAAGGACGCCCATCCATTATGGCTCGAGCTTTTTGACTTTTAAGCGTTACTTTAGAAAGGATAAACTGAATAATAATTAGTAAAATAATAGGAAGAAGCCCTTTGAAAATGGAGCTTTCAGGATTTTCGATGGTTAATACAGCTAAGTCTGCAATCATAAGGGTAATACCAACATCTAAAACACTAACGTCTCCTAGGTCTTTTTTTCCTGTTAAGCGAAAAAAGATTAGGATGACAACAAACATAAACGGCGTGCGTAAAAGCAGATGAAAATATTCGTCCATCATTTTCGCTCCTTCACATAATCTAAAAGGGTGTTTTATAAGTAGGTTTGTCAGATGATGGTTTTTTATGCGAGGATTTTTTAGTCATCACGAACAAAGCGCAGATTAGCAAGAAGAAGAGAAATAATAAGAGTTAAAATGGCTAGCGTATAGACGAACGTTGTCATTGGTTCTTCATGATTAACGATAATTAATCGAACAATGGCTGTAACTGCAATATAAATAAAATAGCGAAGGGGAAAATGATTGTTGTTTTGAAAGTATTTCACAACAAGACTTAAAAATTCAAAGTAAAGGAAATAAACGAGAATGCCCTCAACAAGAGAGTAGTAAGACGTTTTGTCATCGTGTAGCGCAAGACTTTGAATCAGAAAAATGGTTTTTTTAACAAGAAACAAAGAAAGAATAATGCCTAAAAAGAAGATCATTGTATTTAAAATGCGCTGAAAGAAAATAGAAGCATAGTTATCGTGATTTCCTTTCACAGTTTGTCACTCCTTCAAAGATGGATAGCACATCGGCTATTCTTTAAATATATTCACCTAAGGAAAAAACATGTCCATAATCAAAAGTGTAATCATTAGGCTGAAATGAACTAGGCTGTTAAAATAGAAACAAGAAAATAAAAGGAGGATTTCATATGAAGGTTTTAGTGATTATCGCTCATCCTGCAATTGAACAATCAACAGTTAATAAAGCATGGAGGGAAGAGCTGAAAAAGCATGATAATATAACGGTTCATGAACTTTATCAAGAATATAAAGAAGAGATCGACGTGCAAAGAGAGCAAGAACTTTGCGAAGCGCATGACCGTATTGTGTGGCAATTTCCGTTCTATTGGTATAGCTCTCCTTCACTTTTAAAAGAGTGGCAAGATAAAGTACTTACATACGGATGGGCATATGGATCAAATGGGAATGCGCTGCATGGAAAAGAGCTCATTTTAGCGGTTACAACAGGAAGTGGCGAAGAGAAGTATAGAGCAGGAGGACTTAATCATTATTCAATGAGCGAGCTGTTGAAGCCGTTTCAAGCAACAAGTAATTTAATTGGCACGACTTTTTTACCTTCGTATCTTTTTTATGGTACATCCGAAGCAACAAAAGAAGAAATTCAGAAAAGTGCTAAAGAGTACGCGGAGTATATTTTAACACCCCTATCATAGAACTTCCCCCTCGCTTTATAAGGAAGCGAGGGAGGGAGTTAAAAGTCAGGATTTCCTTTTAAAAACCCTTCCCACGCTTTTTTCATACCTTCTTCATTTTCCTCTCGTGAAGCATGAAGCCTTTTTTCCGAATCTTCATAGCCAATTTCTAAGTCTCCTTTTTCAAAGCGCTCAAAAATCGAGTCAGCAAAAGCATTTAATGGAGCCCCCAACGTATGAAGCCCAACCCCTCCTAAATCTGTATTCACAGCTGGTGGAAACACTTCTACAACAGATATATGAGTATCCACGAGCTGAAGACGAAGAGAAGTTGTAAAAGAATGAACAGCTGCTTTTGTAGCACTATAAATAGGCACCCATGCACCAGGTCTTATTGCTAATCCTGATGAAATATTAATGATTGATGCATCTGTTCGAGTTAGAAAGTAAGGAATGAATAACATGGAAAGGTGGATTAGTCCTTCAACATTAATATGGATTTCCTTGCTGTAATAGTCCCAACTCTCCGTTGCTTTTAACACATTTACTCTTTGTTGAATTCCAGCATTATTTACTAATACATTAATACCCGGAAAGTGAGACGTAACCCATTCAAATAAAGAAATTCGTTCTTCTTGTTTAGAAAGATCACATCCTTTTGTATGCAGTTCAGGAAATTTTTCTTTTGCTTCCTGAAGCTTTTCTTCACGACGGCCTACAATAATAACGTTGTTTCCTTTTTCTAAGAAGCGCTCGGCAAAAGCTAACCCAATTCCTGAGCCTCCCCCTGTAATGAGGACGGTATTTCCAGCCATTTTCATTTTGTATTCCTCCCTTTTTTAAGAAGCTTTTTTTTATTCATTTTCATCCTTTTAGATTTACCAAACATTTTATAAACATGCTTTCTACAAATGAAGAATTGAATCAGGACAATTAACCATTTTTTCGTTTCAGAATAAGATGGGTTGACGAACAAAGAAAAGGAAATAGGGAGTTAGAAAAGCTAGCAGAGAGACGAAACAAATTATTTTGTTTTGATCAACTAGATTTGCGAGAAACCGAAAAAGTAGAAAAAAATAAAGAATATATTCCAAAATATCACCGTTGATGAAGAGGTATACCTAATTAATAACGCCGCAATATTAACTCCAGTTGCTCCAGTAGAAAAAAACACAGAAAGAAAAATTGTTGATTATATGTAAAAAAGCCTTAATTGTTGTTAAGGCTTTTTAGCAACAGAATATTACTAGAAGTTTAAATGTAGCAAGTTAGGCGAGATTGTAAGATATCTCATAGTTATGTTTTGTATAAACATAACCTTCGAAAATCTTCCGAGCTGTACGAGCTACTTTAATGCTTTGAATATGACCTGCTTCAATATCAACTTTTGTTTCCATAATGCCTGCTGGGTGACCTAAACGAAATATAGCATTATTCACTTTTACTAAATCAGAAACAATGGTATCTTCTAAGAAAGCTGATGCTGTAGAGCAAATAGCTCCTGTAATCGCTAAGGCTTGATGAGGTTTTTGCATAGACATCATTCGAATGACAAGATTCATATTTTTTGCTTCTCTATTTACACCTGTTACATCCGTATAGTTCATAGGGGGAGCAATGAGAGTTAGCTTTGGTACAGCTGGGGTTTTTACGGTTGCCTTTTCTTTAGGAGAAAAACCGCACAGTTCAGCAGCAATGGAACGAATACTTTCAAATAAATCTAATTGTTCAGGTGTGTATTCATGTGGTAATTCCGTTCCAGTTAAGCCGATGTCCGCAGCCCGTATAAATACAAGTGGATTTGCAACATCTACAATTGAGATCTGCAAGATTTTATCTTTCACTTTTATTGTATCTTTAGGATTTCCAGTCGGAAAAAGTTTTCCTGTCACAGCTCCTTCACTTTTAGTGAAAGAAAGATAGATAGGAGAACCTGTACCAGGTACGCCTGGAATTGAAAATCTTCCGTCAGTTTTTACATGCCCATCTTTCACTTCAACATCTGCCGTAATAAGCTTTTTCGTATTTGTGTTGAAAATTCTTACTGTTGTAATTGGTTCTACCGCTTGGACAAGTCCTTGCTCAATAGCATATGGGCCAACTGCTGATGAGATGTTTCCGCAGTTTCCTTTAAAATCAACGGTCTGATTTGTTAAACTCACTTGTCCAAATGTGTATTCAACATCAATATGAGGAGAAGTGGATTTACGAATAATAGCAGCTTTACTTGTTAAAGAGTTTCCACCCCCAAGACCATCAATTTGACGTTGATCAGGACTTCCCATTATATCAAGCAGAAAAGCTTCCCATTGAGAATGATCTGAAGGCATATGATCATAGTTGAAAAATACGGCTTTGCTTGTTCCACCACGCATTAAAGCTACAGGTACTTTCATTAGGATAACCACCTTTATGATAAGATTTTCTTTGGTACCGCTTCCTTTAGAAATATAGTATGATATGTTTGGTTATAAGTGAAATACATATTTTTAAAGTAATAGTATAAAAAAATTTTATAATCTAGATGAGGGAGGAATTAGAATGGATGAAAAGGACTGGGTAGCTATTAAAACGCTATATGAAGAGAAAAATATAAGCAGAGCGGCAGAGCGCCTTTATGTATCACAGCCTGCTTTGACGTACAGGCTTAAAAACTTGGAAAATGAGTTTGGTACTTCTATATTTTTAAAAGTTAAAGGGGGGATTGAATTTACTTCAGAAGGTATTCACTTGGCTAGCTATGCAGAGGAGATGATTAAAAAGCTGCAGCTTACAAAAGATTATATGTTGAATATGAAAAATGAGGTTAGAGGCACTCTAAGGTTGGGAGCGTCGAGTAATTTTGCTCAATATAAACTGCCGAAAATTTTAAAACAGTACTCAAATCAGTTTCCACTTGTTCAGTTTAACGTAAACACCGGGTGGAGCACAGAGATTATGAACCTTTTAAATTCTTCGGTTGTGCAACTTGGTATTTTACGAGGAAATTATCGCTGGCATGGAATGAAGACGCTTCTTCACAGAGAGCGTCTTTGCTTAATTTCAAAAAGAGAAGTAAACTTAAACGAATTACCAACGATCCCGTTCATTAACTATAAAACAGATAGCTCTTTAAAAAATCTTATTACAGGATGGTGGAATGATCGATTCTCAACGCCTCCTCGTGTCACAATGGAAACGGACCGGCAAGAAACATGCAAAGAGATGGTGAAAAATGATTTAGGTGTTTCTATTCTTCCGGAGATTTGCATGCAGCCTTCCGATAATCTTTATACATATGGTCTTTCTTATAAAAATGGTGAACCTGTTCTTCGTAATACATGGCTTATGTACCATCAAGATTCATTAAAACTTGCCGCTGTAAAACAATTTATTGATTTCATAAATAAGATGAAACTATAAAAGTACGCATTGCGTGCTTTTTTCTTTTAAATTTGGATTATAAGTTTTTTTTAATATTTTTATCAAAAAAATATATTTTACATATTAAAATATTTAGACTAATCTGTAAATAATAACACAGGGAAATTTATATGCTTCGCTTCATTGTCTCTTAAGATTTTGTAAGCGATTTCTTTTTTTATAAGGGGAGGGATTTAACATTTTAACATTTCTAGGAATATCAATGGTTATTGTTTTTACGTATTTAATGATGTCTAAACGTCTATCACCAGTAGCAGCGCTTACCATCATCCCTATCGTTTTTGCTTTGATAGGGGGATTTGGGTCCCAAATTGGAGAGATGATGCTTGACGGTTTAAAAGTTGTAGCTCCTTCAGCAGCTCTTTTATTATTTGCAATTCTCTTTTTTGGTATTTTGATAGATGCGGGTCTTTTTGATCCACTTATTCGAACGATGCTCAAAATTGTGAAGGGTGATCCTGTAAAAATTGCGGTTGGAAGTGCAGTGATAGCTATGACGGTTGCATTGGATGGAGATGGTACGACAACTCATATGATTACCATTTCTGCTATGCTACCGCTATATTTAAGACTTGGAATGAATCCTTTAATCTTGGCTACCGTTTCATTGCTTTCCGTTAGTATTATGAGCGGAATGACACCGTGGGGAGGACCTTCTACAAGGGCAATTGCTTCTCTTAATTTGGATGCAAATGAGTTTTTTATCGGTAGTATACCCACAATGTTAGCAGGAATGATGTGTATTGTTTTTACGGCTTATATGCTTGGAAGAAAAGAGCGAAAGCGCCTTGGAGTTATCACAATAAAGGAAGCTGCAGAGATGAAAAGCGCTATTAGTGAAGCTGCCGTCACTTCTATTGCACAAGATAACTTGAAGCGACCAAATTTAAGATGGCTGAATTTGATTTTAACTATCACTGTTATGGTTGTTCTAATCATGGGCTTAATTCCAATCCCAGTCTTGTTTCTAATTGGTTTTGTCGTAGTATCTGTTATTAATTATCCAAATATAGAGCAGCAGAGAGAGAGGATTATTGCTCATGCAGGAAATGCAATTACGGTTGTTACGCTTGTATTCGCCGCTGGTATCTTTACAGGGATTTTTTCTGGTACAAAAATGGTAGATGCTATAGCTAATTCTCTAGTCGCTATTATCCCTGAATCACTAGGATCGTTTTTTCCTATTGTTGTGGCTTTAACAAGTATGCCTTTTACCTTTATTTTATCTAACGATGCTTACTATTTTGGAGTTTTGCCTATTTTAGCTGAAGCAGGAACAAGTTATGGAGCGACGGCTGTTGAAATTGCACGAGCCTCTGTATTAGGTCAGCCTATTCACTTTTTAAGCCCTCTTGTTGCTTCAACACTCTTGCTCGTCGGAATGGTAAAAAAAGATCTTGGTGAGATTCAAAAGTTTGCTTTTGTATGGGCTCTTATTTGTTCACTAGTAATGATCGTAGTTTCAATTATTACAGGAGCTATTATATAAAAAAGCGGTTGTATAACTAGTAGAGGTTATACAACCGCTTTTTTTCATAAATGCTGAACATTTTCTAATGAAGCTTGATATACGGCTTCCGAAATAGCTAGAGCAAGATTTCTTACTATATAAAGACGTGTATCGTTGAGGAATTGAGTAGAAGGGAGGGGATCAACATAGTTTACAACGCCTGTGATATGAAAATCACCTGTTTTGGGAAGCAGTTTCTTTAAGGCTTTTCCAGGAACAACAGGCCCTTTTTTAAGAAAAGCAGACCCAACATGATCCTCATCTCCTAAAGAAGCATCAATGCTGATAATGAGAGATTTCTTGAATCTTTTAGTGATTTTTTTTAACGTATCTTCTAAATTAAACGCATGAACAGGGGTCTCTAATGTGCCATAAACTTCAAAGGGAACTTTTTTTTCTTTGAGCATTGTTCCAACTAAAGGGCCTAAAGAGTCACCAATAGATCGATCTGATCCTATACATAAAAAGATAATGTCACGATGTTCATACTCTTTAGACTGCATAATATGAGCGAGATCTGATGTTAACTTTATGAAGCTTTGTTCAGCGGAATTCATGAGAAAAAGCCCTCCTTTGCTTTATAAAAATAGTGCGTTTTCTTGTTATTATACGAGTAAAACAAAAGAAGTGCATTAAATAAGAAAGGTAAATAAAAAGACTCAAGATGTTCTTGAGTCTTTTAGCGATTCAGTTTGGCATGGTTAATAAATGTTTGTTCTTCTTCCACAAGCCCGCACGTTCCGCACTGAACTTTTCGTTCTGGTCCTTTGTAAGCTAAATGGAATGCATCCCGATTGCTATCATCATATTCATTTGTAATTTCTCCAGACTGTGGATCCATTTTTACAGATTGAGCAACTTGAGAAATAAGGTTGAAACGAGTGCGATTGGTTTTGCAGCTTGGGCAAAGATATGGATTTGTCATATATTAGCACCTCCTCTTTCTCTAATATCTCCATGTTCTTTACGTTCATGCGTTTTCGTAAGTATTTCTGTCAAGAATGAATGTTTACTCTAGACTAACGCAGAAGTCTGTTGTTTATAATGAGAAGAAAGATGAGCGGAAAAGGAGAGGTAAAGATGATCATTTATGAATTGAAAGAGAAAATGGAGCTTTTCAATCATGTGGTAGAATTCTTTTGGAATGCTTGGGGAACACAAGCTAATCAGCATTTTTATCAAGATTGTATGCTTCATTCTTGTTATACAGATGAAGAGCTACCCCGTTTTTACATTATGGTGAACGGAAATGAAATTATTGCCTCTTACGCTTTACTACGAACAGATTTCATTAGTCGACAAGATTTAATGCCTTGGTTTTCCTGTCTTTATGTGAAAAAAGAATGGAGAGGAAGAGGCTTAGGTAAACGCCTTTTAGAGCATGGAATTCAAAAAGCAAAAGAGAAAGGATTTGATGAGCTCTACCTGTCAACAAAACTTGAAGACTATTATGAAAAATATGGATGGGACTATATGAAAGATGGTTATTCTATTGAAGGAGAGAAACTGAAAATTTATATCAACACTTCTTTATCATACCCAAAGGACTAAAGCTTTTTTCTGCTTTGTCCTTTGGGTATTTTTCTGAATAATAAAAAAAGATATTGACCTCACTGATGAAAATGCTTACAATCAGTTTATAAGGAAAGAGCTTTCCTAAAATATTTAGTTAGAATAGAACAAACATAGGGGTGTTGGAGATGAAGAAAATTAGAATTGGTCTAGTTGGTGCAGGAAGAATGGGAGCTTTTCATGCAGAAACAATAGAAAAGCGACTTTTGGGAGCAGAATTATATGCTGTAGCTGATCCTATGAGTGGAGCTGCTGAAAAATTAATTCATACACTAGGTTCGTCAGCTAAAGCGTATGATAATCCATCAGATATGTTTAAAGATTCCAATATAGATGGAGTTGTGATTGCTTCGCCAGCTAGAACGCATGCTGAAAATATTATTAGAGCAGCGCAAAATGGAAAAGCTGTGTTTTGCGAAAAACCAATGGCTATAACGATTGAGGAAGCAGATCAGGTGATTCAAACAGTTAATGAGTACAACGTTCCTCTGCAAGTAGGATTTAACCGCAGATTTTCAAAAGATTTTAGAAGCGCACATCATGAGATTTTACAAGGAGATCTTGGAACGCCGCAGCTTTTACGTTCTTTAACAAGAGATCCAGTATTAGCGGACCCAGCCCCTGTTCCAGAGTGGACAATATTTTTAGAAACGCTCATTCATGACTTTGATATTTTAAACTATCTAAATCCAGGATCTCTTCCTGTAGAAGTATATGCTGTAGCAGATGCCTTAGTTAGACCGGATTTTAAGGAAAGGGGTTTCCTAGATACAGCTGTTGTGACAATTAAATATGATAATGGAGCAATTGCTACTGCAGAAGCCAATTTCCAAGCTGTATATGGATATGATGTAAGAGCAGAAGCGTTTGGTTCAAAAGGGATGATGACAATTGGAAGTATTCGAGAATCTAATATGACGCGTTATAACAAAGATGGAGTAAGTTATAATACACTTCGCTATGATCAGCATCTATTACACGATGCTTATGTAGAAGAATTAGCTTCTTTTGTGAATGCTGTTCAAAATAACGAAAAAACAGCAGTTGGAGGAGAAGAAGCAAGAATGGCCCTTCTTATTGCACGTGCTTGCATTGAATCTGTTGTGCAAAAGAAACCAATTCAAATCGAGCACACTGTTTCAAATCTTGTATAAGAAAAGACAGAGAAGAGCTTTTTAGGAAATCGAAGTTCGCTTATACTTATGGTAAACAACAGTAGAGGTGGTTTTCCCATGAAAGCGACAATATATGATGTAGCCAAAAAAGCGAACGTTTCGATTTCAACTGTTTCAAAAGTATTAAATGGAACAGGAAACATTAGTGAGAAAACAAAAAAAAGAATTCGTAATATAATCGAAGAACTTCAGTATCAGCCAAGTGTTGTTTCATCTGTAAAAAAAGCAATTAAAACGATTGGATTATTAATTCCAGATGTAGCAAACCCCTTTATGGCTGAGGTAGCAAGAGCCGTGGAGGACAGCGGAAGGAAGAGGGGATTTAACGTTATTATTTGCAGTACAGATAATGACTCAACAAGAGAAGATCAATATATTTCAATGCTTCGTCAAAAATACGTTGATGGACTTATTATTACAACAGGATTAAAAAACAGAAAAGCAATAAAAGAGCTTGTTGAAAGCGATATGCCTGTTGCTATGCTTTCTCGTGATGTTCCTTATCTTCCGCTTCATACGGTGGTAGTTGATGATTTTCAAGGTGGATATGAAGCAGCTACTCATCTTGCAGACCTTGGACATAAAAGGATGGCCATGATTGCAGAAGATGTTGATGTTCCTTCTATTAAACAGCGGGCAGAGGGATTTAAAGAAGGTCTTCGGCTTTCAAATCTTCCTTTTAATGATAAAGATATTGTCTACTGTCCGCACGATCTTCATGAAAGTAAAAAAGCAAGCTTAAAACTGTTGAAAGATGTTTCAGAAAGACCAACTGCTATTTTCGTTTCAACCGAGATTCTTGCTCTCGGGGTTTTGCAAGCTGCTCGTTCTTTAAATATTTCCGTTCCGCATGAACTTTCTGTGATTGGCTTTGATAATAGCATACTTGCTAAAATTAGCGATCCACAGCTTACAACAATTGAACAGCCAAAGAAAGAAATGGGCGAAAAAGTCATTGAACTTCTTATAAGTGAGATTGAGCAAAAAAGCGATGTAAAACAACGAGTAACTCTTTCACCAAAGCTCGTTATAAGAGAGTCGACTTCACAATGTAGGAAATAAAAAAGAGCGTAGTACAGAAGCAAGCCTTTTGCCAAGAGGTAAATAAAAACTACAGTGGTTTTGGAGGACGTTATGAAATCTAAAAAAGCATATATTAGCGTCATTTATTTTTTTGGAGCTTTAGGTGGGTTGCTTTTTGGCTATGATACAGGCGTTATATCTGGAGCGCTGTTATTTATTAAGGAAGATTTAGGATTAACCCCTTTTATGGAAGGACTAGTTGTAAGCGGCGTTTTAATTGGTGCCTTAGTTGGGGCTGCTCTTTGCGGACCTATAGCTGACAAGGTTGGCCGAAAGAAAACGATTATATTGCTTGGTGTTCTATTTACAATTGGAGCAATTGGAACAGGTTTAGCACCAAACGTGGAAGTCCTTGTGTTATTTCGGATTTTCCTTGGTGTTCCTGTTGGGGGAGCTTCTGCTCTTGTACCACTTTATCTTTCAGAGATGGCCCCTGCAGCAATACGTGGAAGAGTTGCTTCACTAAATACGCTAATGAATGCATTAGGTATTCTTATGGCTTATATCGTCAACTTCGCTTTCTCTGCTTCAGGAAGATGGGATTGGATGCTGATTTTAGCCGTCGTACCTTCTGTTCTTTTAATGATTGGAATGTTTTTTATGCCGGAAAGTCCACGCTGGCTATTAAAGCAAAATCGAGAAGGAGACGCGCGCAAAGTTTTGCTGTTAACTCGTGACGCAAAGCTTGTTGAAGAAGAAATTAAGAATATCCAAGAAGTAAAAGCAGCGGAAAAAGTTCCTTTCTCTGCTCTATTTGCTCCAGCTGTAAAACCCATTTTATTCATCGGGGTAGGAATAGCTATTTTTCAACAGATGATTGGAACAAACACTATCATCTATTACACCCCAACCATTTTAGAAAATGCAGGTTTTGGGGCTTCAAGTGCTATTGCTGGAACGATTGGAATTGGAATTGTAAACTTACTTTTTACAATGATTGGTCTAGTTCTGATTGATAAAATAGGTAGAAGAATGCTCATGCTGCTCGGTAATGTAGGAATGTCTATTGCTCTTGTTGTGCTTGGGCTTAGCACGCTATTTTTTACAGCGCCCGGATGGCTTTTATTAACATGCTTATGCTTATTTATGGTAGCGTATTCAGCCAGTTGGGGAATGGTTGTATGGGTTGTCCTTGCAGAGATTTTTCCACTGAGAATTCGTGGTACCGCAATCGGATTAGCAAGTACGACGCTTTGGTTAGCAAACATTGTTGTATCCCTTTCATTCCCTGTTTTATTAAATGCTTTTGGCTCAGGTTCGCTTTTCCTTACGTACGGTGCGATTGGCATCTTTGCCTTTCTATTCGTCTATAAATTTGTTCCTGAAACAAAAGGAAAAACGCTTGAAAAAATTGAAGCTGAAATCTCATCAAAGAAAACGATTCGTTCTAGAGAAGTCGCGGTATCTATTCGAAAGTAAAATGAAAAATTATCACATATAGGAGGCCACTATGAAAAGAGACTATGGACTATGTTTATGGACATTTGGAAATGTTCCTTTTGAAGAAAAGTGTCGTCTAGCAAGTGAAGTTGGAGTAAATGGGGTAGAAGTGGAAGGAGATATTAGTCAAGATCCTAGAGAAATAGTCACTATCCTTTCTAAATATGATTTAAAAATCCTGTCTATTACGCCAAACAATGTAGATATCTCAAGTGATAATGAAAGCGTTCGCAAAAAGGCGATTGAGTATTTTCTAGATCTCCTTTCATGGGCAGATGAGCTTGGAGCAAAGCGAATTTGTTTGCATGGGGATGTTGGAAAAGTTGTTGGATGCGGAGACGAACAAAAAGATTGGGCAAGGCTTGTTGAAAGCTCTAAAAAGATATTACAAAAAGCTGAGAACCTTCATATTGAAGTTGTATTTGAAGTATTAAACAGATATGAAAATCACCAAGTACGAACAGGGCAAGAAGCGTTAAAACTCATTGAAGATGTGAAAAGCTCCAATTTGAAAGTTCTCCTTGATTCATATCATATGAACATTGAAGAGGAAAATCCAGCTCAAGCGCTAAAAGAGGTTGGACAACATTTAGGTGTGTATCATATTGGGGATTCAAACCGTCAAGGTATTGGCCAAGGACACGCTAATATTCATGAACAAATTGAAGTGCTGCACGAGATTGACTACAGAGGCCCAATTATTATGGAAATGACTGCTCCTGGACCAAATCCATTTACACCCATAAAGGAAGAAGGGTATATTGAGGTTGTAAAAAATTATTATAAAGACTCTCTTTCTATTATAAAAGAATGGGAGCAAAATAAAATACAAGTATGAAAGAAGCCAAATGCTAATATAGCATTTGGCCTTTTTATTATAAAAAGAGAGTCACTATTCGTTTAAACTGATAGTTTTCGAGTATCTTTTTTGTTTGGTGTCCAAAACTGTTCAATTTCTTCAAGAGATTTATTTTTTGTTTCCGGTACAATTGTCATAACAAAGATAAAGCATATAACGTTAATAACAGCAAACGTCCAAAAAGCATATGCTCCTCCCAATCCGCTTAGGAGCATTGGGGTAAACTGTCCGATTGCTCAGTTTGCTCTCCATAAGAACATCGTCGTTAATCCAACAGCTCTTTCTCTTAAATGGTTTGGGAAAATTTCAGGAATCATAATCCAAGGAATAGGTCCCCTTGAAATACAAAATGCAGCTGTAAATCCAATAATAAAGATAATAAGCCATGAACCTACAATATTAAAGAAGAAAACTCTTGCTTTGGAATTGATTCTGTAATTTATACGTATAAGTGTCAATGGTTAAAAAATGTGCATACAAAAAAACACCTATTGAAAAATAGATGTTTAATTTTTTATTTCTTTTGTTGATTCTCTGATGACAAGCTCTGGTTGGTATACAATCGATTCTACTTTTTTTGTAAGAGGGGCTTCAATAAGTTTTAAAATCATATTTGCTGCGTCAATTCCCATCTGTTCTTTTGGGTGCTTTATCGTTGTCAATTTAACATCTACAATCTTTGCGACCTGTGAGTCATCATATCCAACAACTGATAAATCTTCTGGAATACTCAGGCCTAGTTCTTTAGCGATGCTCATCACAGTTAAAGCAACTTGATCGTTGTAGCATACAATACCAGTTGGGCGATTTGAACTTGTTAAACTTGCTTTAATACGCTGGGGTAACTCTTTCTTTTCCTCGTTTGTTCCATATGTAATAAAATCTCCTGGAACGGATAGAGAAGGATTTTGTTGATAAGCAGAAATAAAGCCATTCATTCGTTTTAACCCTTGGTGATCATCCGTTTTGAAAATTCCAAGGATTTTACGATGTCCAAGTGATAGCAAATGCTCAGTTGCCATATATCCGCCTTTTGTATCATCCATTGTAAGAGAAGGAAAATTTGTGTCTTGATATGTAGAGTGAATCATAACACAAGGCACATTGCTTTTTTCTAAGTTTTTATAAAACCCAATGTTTTGACTAGGATAGGAGCTTTTAGTTGGCTCTACAATAATGCCCTCAATCGGATGTGAGAGTAAATTTTCTAAGCTTTTCCGCTCTAATAAAATGTCATGATGTGTACTAGAAAGTAAAAGTGAAAAAGAATGTTCTGACAAAACTTTTTCAATGCCAACAATAATGCTGGGAAAAATATAGTCAGCAATATGAGTCGTTAGCACAGCAATTGTTTTGGTGAGCGTTTGAGTTTCCTGTTTTTCTCGCCAATTTGCAACATACATTCCGCCACCTTGAATACGATATAGATAATGTTCTACTTCTAAATCTCCAATCGCTCTACGGATAGTATGTCGACTTACATGAAATTTTTCCATAAGTTGTGTTTCAGTTGGTAATTTATCATGCGGGGAAAACTTATCACTCATAAGCCACGATTTAATTTCGTCTTTTACAGTTTTATATTTTGGTTGCATTGTAATCCCTCCATCAATCTTACTAACATCATAACCATTTTATATGCTTCATACAAGAAAAGAGAAAATCGATTTACGAAAATAAATACTCATAAAAATAACAATTTTTATATTTGCACGTATAAATACTACAGTTGATTCATAGAAATCTCTTACATTGAAAAGGTGGGAGAAAACGGGGAGCGAGTATTCAAATGGAGTTAATTTTGAAACTTTATTAGCTCGCTATCGAGGGAAAATCGCGTCTGAATGGGTAATGAAAAAGCTTATATAAATTTTAGATGAGAATGAGGAATTTTATATAGAAAGAAGTAGGAGCGATGAACAAAGAAAGATTTTGTTCATCGCTTTATTTTGTGAAAAAACATAAAAGAGAAGAAAGTACATTTAAATATGAAGAAAAGCGGAATTTTATGCTTTTATATTTAAAGTGAAAGGAAATATTTCTTATAGAAACCGAAACAAACATTCGATAGAATAAAAAGAATAGAGGTGACAAAAATGAAGCATAAAAAATCTTTAAAAGAGTTAATTGATAGATTAAGAGAGAATGAAAATATTGCCTATTGGCATGAAATTGAGCCAAAAGAAGCTAAAACAGTGAAAATGCCCGAAAGTATTGATGAGCGCATTAAGAGAGCATTGAAAAAACGAGGTGTTGAAGAGCTTTATACACATCAAGCAACAGCATATAAGGAAATTCAAGGTAGGAAAAGTATTGTAGCTGTCACACCAACAGCTTCAGGGAAAACGATGTGTTATAACTTACCTGTTTTGCAGTCGATTGCTGAGAACGAAGAAAACCGAGCCCTCTACCTTTTTCCGACAAAGGCGCTTGCTCAAGATCAAAAAAGCGAGCTTAATGAAATCATTGAGGAGATGGGAATTGATATTAAAAGTTACACATATGACGGTGACACATCTCCTCAAATACGGCAAACGGTTCGAAAAGCAGGGCACATTGTGATTACAAATCCTGATATGCTTCATTCGGCTATTTTACCTCATCATACAAAATGGGTCTCTCTTTTTGAGAACCTAAAATATATAGTAATTGATGAACTTCACACATACCGAGGTATTTTTGGCAGCCATGTTACAAATGTTATCCGAAGATTAAAAAGAATTTGCAACTTTTATGGAAGTTATCCGCTCTTTATATGTACATCTGCAACAATTGCCAACCCACTTGAGCTCGGAGAAGGGCTCACGGGAGAGAAGATGACGTTAATTGATAATAACGGAGCGCCAAGCGGAAGAAAACATTTTGTTTTCTACAATCCTCCCATTGTGAACAAGCCGCTTAATATAAGAAAAAGTGCAACAGTTGAAGTGAATGAACTTGCCAAAGATTTCTTAAGGAATAATATTCAAACAATTGTGTTTGCAAGAAGTCGAGTGCGAGTTGAAATTATTTTAAGTCACTTAAAGGAGCTTGTGAAACGTGAGCTTGGACCAAAGTCGATCAGAGGATATCGAGGAGGCTATTTACCGAAACAGCGCCGAGAAATTGAAAGAGGCTTAAGAACAGGAGACATCATGGGGGTTGTGAGTACAAATGCCCTTGAGCTTGGTGTAGATATCGGTCAGCTTCAAGTGTGTGTTATGACGGGATATCCTGGAACTGTTGCAAGTACATGGCAGCAGGCAGGAAGAGCGGGGAGAAAGCACGGAGAAGCGCTCATTGTGATGGTTGGAAGCTCCTCTCCAATGGATCAGTACGTCATTCAGCATCCAGACTATTTTTTTGAACGTTCACCTGAGTTTGCGCGCATTAATCCCGATAACTTAGTGATTTTAGTTGATCATTTGAAATGTGCAGCATACGAACTTCCCTTTAGAAAAGGAGAAGTTTTTGGCGGAGTTGAGGTTGAAGACGTTTTAGAATTTTTAGTGGAGGAAAGAGTGCTTTACGAGTCAGGAGAAAAATGGTACTGGGCTAATGAGTCCTTCCCTGCTACAAATATTAGTCTTCGTTCAGCATCACAAGAAAATGTTGTGATTGTGGATATTTCTGAAACTGGAAATCGGCAAATTATTGGGGAAATGGATCGCTTTAGCGCTATGACACTTCTTCATGAAGAAGCTATTTATCTTCATCAAGGTATTCAGTATCAAGTCGAAGAACTTGATTGGGAAGAAAAGAAAGCATATGTGAGAGAAGTTGACGTTGAGTATTTTACAGATGCAAACTTAGCGGTTAATTTAAAAGTGCTTGAAATTGACGAAAGCATGGAAAATAAGCATTCAAATGTTCACTATGGAGAAGTAGCGGTTAATGCAATGCCAACGATTTTTAAGAAAATCCGTTTAAGTACGTTTGAAAATATTGGATCAGGGCCAATTCATTTGCCGGAGGAAGAGCTTCATACAAGTTCAGCATGGTTTGAGCTACAAGATGTAGGAGAATTTGAAGAAAAAGCACTAGAGCAACTTTTAGCAGGTATTTCAAATGTCCTGCGTCACGTTGTACCTATTCATGTTATGTGTGATCGCAATGATATATATGTTGTTCCCCAAATTAAAGCAACATATACAGGGTTTCCAACAGTCTTTTTGTATGATCGATATCCAGGGGGAATTGGACTTAGTGAAAATGTATTTAAACGATTTGCTGAAATTAAAGAAGCAGCAAAGGATCTTATTGTAAGATGTCCATGTGAAGATGGCTGTCCGTCTTGTATTGGAACAGAAATTGATACCCAAAACGCTAAAGAAAGAAGCTTAGAGCTGCTTGATTTATTATAGAAGGGTTACTTAATCGGAGTGAAAAAAATGTCACTTAAAAACAAACTGGCACGAATGAAATCGCATTTGAATGTAGAAGAAGGAAAAGAAAAACCAAAATCGCGTCCTCCTGTAAAAAGTATTCCACATTTGGACGAGTGGGAAAACTTTAATACGACTGTTTATAAGGGAACAGAAGGATTTTGTTTAATTCGAGAAGTAAAATACCCGCTTGATTATAAACATGGCTTATACACATTCAAGGAGCTTGCTCATGTCATTGAAGGATGGAATGCAACGGATTATCATCATCCGTTATCATCAAAAGGATATAGTACAAATGAACTCTTTTTCTTTGACACGGAAACAACAGGATTAAGCACTGGAGCAGGTACAACGATCTTTTTGCTCGGATATGCGCGGGTTGAACAAGACGGGGTTGTTTTTCGTCAGCATGTTTTACCTGATCAAAGTGGGGAAATTGCTTTTTATGAGAGTTTTTTACAGGAAGTGAACTATGAAGCTCTTGTTACGTACAATGGTAAATCTTTTGATTGGCCAATGGTGAAAACGCGTCATACACTGCTTCGTGAGCATCTGCCAAAGCTTCCTTCATTCGGTCACTTTGATTTACTGCATGCGGCAAGAAGGTTATGGAAGCATAAGTTAGAATCTGTCAAGCTTGTTAACGTTGAGAAAGAAATTTTAAATATTGAGCGTCATGATGACATCCCGGGTTTTTTAGCACCAATGATTTACTTTGACTATGTGGAAACCAAAAAAACTGAGGGTCTTATGAAAGTGATGCAGCATAATGAACACGATATTTTATCGCTTATTACGCTGTACATTCATCTATCAAAACATTTGTTGCAAAATGTTGATAGAACGTCTACAGAATCGTATGAAGTAGCAAGATGGTACGAAGCGCTTGGTGAAAAGGAAAGAGCCGTACGTCAATATGAAGAAGTAATCGATGGAGAGGACGAGGAAGCAGAAAAGGCGCTGTTTGCCTTAGGAATCCAGGCCAAACGTGAGAAAGAGTGGGAAAAAAGTCGAGGGTATTTTGAGAGGATCAAAGGAACAAGAAACCTCATTATGCAAGCTCAAATTGAACTTGCTAAGCTTTATGAACATCAATTTAAAGAAATAAAAGATGCAACTTTTCATGCCGAAAAAGCGTATAGTTATATAGACGAAACAACAAATGAACGTCTAAAACAAGAGCTTGAAAAAAGGTTGAAAAGATTGCGGAAAAAGGTTGCTCTGTAGCGCTTTTAAAAGGAATCATTGCATTGTGAAAATGTAATAAAATGTTGCTTGCTCATGTGATTTAGACTTGCTAAAATATTGCCATATTAAAAGAAAATAGAGAAAGATGGAGAGGTTTCAATGAGACAGATTTTACTAGTGTCTTTTTTTGCACTTGTCGGTTTAACAGTTGTTATATTCAGTAGTTTAAAAAATATAAACATGCTGTTTATGTGAAAAACTACCGAAATTAGGTGTTTATATTAGTACATGTAGTCCCCTTTCATCATAAGTTAGTATTGTACCAATAGAAAGGAAAGGGGAAATGAAAAATGTTTAAAAATCATTGTCATCGTCCGAAAGTATTGCCACCGATTGTTCATCCAACAAAATGTTGTACAACAAACAGCTATGAAGAAGTGATCGTACCACACATTCATCCATCGCACACGACACATGTTCATCACACAAATTTCAAACATCAGCATTACTTCCCGCATACTCAGTCTACTGAAAATGTGGTAACGAACCAGCAATTCAACTACGGACAACGCCCTCCATACGGACAACGCCCTCCATTTGGAGGCGGCTACTAGAAAAGGGAGAAGGAACTAGATCTAGTTCCTTCTTTTACATAGATAGGAGGACAAGCATTGAGTCGTGTTGTAACAATAACAGGATATAAGCCATTTGAGCTTGGTGTGTTTTCTTCTTCACATCCTGGTATTGACTATATAAAAAAAGGAATAAAGAGACGCCTTTTGTCATTTATTGAACAAGGAGGCGAATGGGTCTTAATAAGTGGTCAGCTTGGTGTTGAGCTCTGGAGCGCTGAAGTTGTGCTTGATCTGCAGCTTGAATATCCCGACTTAAAACTAGCGATTTTAACTCCTTTTCTCCATCAAGAAGAAAATTGGAATGAAGAAAATAAAGAGTTTTATGAGTTTATTTGCGGAAGCGCTGACTTTTTTGACAGCATTTCAAAAAAGAAATATGAAAACCCAGCTCAATTTAGAGCAAAGAATCAAATTTTTATGGCGAAAAGCGACAGTATGATTATTGTTTATGATGAGAATAATGAGGGAACACCACAGTATATGTATAAACTCGCTCAAAAGAAAGCAGAAAAAGGAAATTATCCGATTGATGTGATTACAATGGATGATTTGCAGGAAATTGTTAATGAAGACAGTTATTAGCTTTTTGTAACATTTCTGTAAAAGAAAATTGACAAGTGCCTCATTTTTTGAAAAAATAGAGGCAAGAGTTCTTTACTAATTTAAAGAAAAACGTTCGCGAGAGGCACTACATAGCGATCCGGTACAGAAAGCAGTTATTATGAAAAGGGTTATGTATGAGGTGAAAAAATGATTTCAGATAAAATTCAGTTAACGGCAAAGGAAATTTTAGAACAAGATTTTAAAACAAGTATGCGTGGTTATAACCAAGAGGAAGTTGATCAGTTTTTAGACACCATTATTAAAGACTATGAGAACTTTCAGCAGGAGCTAGAAGCTTTGCGTCAAGAAAACAATCGTTTGAAACGTCAGTTAACAGAGATGCCAAAACGTTCAGCACAGCAGCCTAGCAGCCAGCCACAGGCGGCAACACAGCCACAAGCAGGTACAACAAATTTCGATATTTTAAAACGTCTTTCAAACCTAGAAAAGCACGTGTTTGGCAGCAAGTTATACGACTGATGGTAACTTTAACAAAAAAAAGAAGTTGCAAAGTGCGGTTATTTTTATTATACTAAGTTTTGTCGCTATTCGTGATGGCGTTTTAGGTAATCGCTGCATTACTTTGATAATGTAGAGGAAAGTCCATGCTCGCACAAGCTGAGATGCTTGTAGTGTTCGTGCCTAGCCAATTCATAAGCTAGGGTAGCCTTATAAGGGCTAACGGCGGGGAAACAACCTAAGTCATTTGATATGGTTGGAGTACTCTGAAAGTGCCACAGTGACGTAGTCTCACTAGAAATAGTGAGAGTGGAACGCGGTAAACCCCTCGAGCGAGAAACCCAAATAATGGTAGGGGCATCTTCCTAAAGGAACCAAACGGAGGGAAGGACGAAAGCTACGTGCTTTTGTAGATAAATGATTACCACCTGAGTACGAGGCTATATAGCCGCTTGCAGTACAACGGAACAGAACATGGCTTACGAAACGCTATTATGAACGGCTACACTGTAGCTTAAATAATTTCATTCCAACATCAGCTCTCCTAGCGTGGATTACTAGGAGAGTTTTTTTGTGGGAAATATTTTGATATGATATGAATGACTGAACATAATGAGGATGTGAACAATGAAAAAGCAATATACGCTAATTGCAACGGCTGCAATGGGTATTGAAGCAATCGTTGGTAAAGAAGTACAAGAATTAGGATATGAAGCAAACGTAAAAAATGGTCAAGTTGTTTTTAAAGGAGACGAGCTAGCTATCGCGCGTTCAAACCTTTGGCTTCGAACAGCGGATCGTGTGAAAATTAAAGTTGGTGAGTTTAAAGCAACAACATTTGATGAGCTCTTTGAAGGAACAAAAGCACTTGATTGGGGACGCTTTTTACCTGCTGATGCAAACTTTCCTGTGAGTGGAAAATCAGTAAAATCAAAGCTTTTTAGCGTTTCAGACTGTCAAGGTATTGTGAAAAAAGCCATTGTAGAGAAAGTGAAAAGCCATTATGGTGTAAGAAGCGGATGGCTTGAAGAAACAGGACCGCTCTTTAAAATTGAAGTTTCTCTTTTAAAAGATATTGCAACAATCACAATTGATACGTCAGGTGCTGGATTACATAAGCGCGGCTACAGAACAGGACAAGGGGAAGCTCCGTTAAAAGAGACGCTCGCAGCAGCTCTTATTAAACTTACAACATGGCATCCAGATCGTCCGTTCATTGATCCGTTCTGTGGGTCTGGAACAATTCCGATTGAAGCAGCTCTTATCGGTCAAAATATTGCTCCAGGCTTTAACCGTGAGTTTGACTCAGAGCAGTGGCCATGGATGTCACAGGAAGTATGGGATAAAGCACGCGAAGAAGCCGAAGATCTTGCAAACTATGATCAACCGCTTGATATTGCAGGATATGACATTAACCACAAAATGATTGATATTGCAAAAAATAATGCCATTGAAGCAGGTCTTGGAGATTTGGTTGAATTCAAGCAAATGCAGGCAAGTGACCTTACGTCAAACAAAGAATACGGAGTTATTGTGGCGAATCCTCCGTATGGTGAACGTATGCAAGAGCGTAAGCAAGTTGAACGTCTCTATGAAGAGATTGGTATATCTTTCAATAAACTTGATACATGGAGCGCATATATTATTACGTCACATAAAGGATTCGAACAGTTTTACGGAAAACAAGCAACAAAGAAACGTAAATTGTTTAATGGCTTTATTGAAACGAATTATTATCAATATTGGGGACCGCGTCCATCGCGAAAGCCTCAATCATAAAATAAGGGTTGAAAAAGCAGTGCTTTTTCAACCCTTATTTTTATTGATCAGCCGGAAAAACAAGGCCGATTTGTTGCCTGATGTCTGTTAAAACTTTTGCTGTGATAAGTGAATTTTTATGTGAATTCACTTTTGATTCTAAACGCCCTTCCTTAATGAGTGTTAAGAATTCTTTTGTTTCAGCATACATTGCTTTTTCATTTTGCTCTACACTAATGTCTTCTTGTTCACCATTACGGTAATAAATGTGTGCTTTTTTCGGCGTGTGAATTTCATCAATTACCATGTTTCCTTCTTCACCTTGAATTTCAGAAGGAAGAGAAGAATTGGTGATTTTAGAGTACGTAATAACAGCTTCCATATCTTCGTATGTAAGAATGATGCTTCCTTGTCCATCAACCCCTGAAGAAAGCATTGTTGCTTCTGCTTTTACGCTTTTTGGTTGCCCAAAGAGGACAACGAGAGGATAAAGGCAGTATACGCCAAGGTCCATAAGTGCGCCGTTTGAAAATTTTGGATTGAATGCGTTTAAGACAGTCCCTTCTTTAAATGCATCATAGCGTGATGAGTACTGACAATAGTTCCCAACATAGCGGCGGACAGTCCCTAGTTTATGGACATTTTCTTTTATGTTTAGGAAGGTTGGTAAAAGCGTTGCTTTCATAGCTTCCATAAATACTACTTTTTGTTCTTGAGCTGTTTTAATCATATTTTCTACTTCTACTGCATTTGAAGCAAGCGGTTTTTCACATAAAACATGAATACCGTGCTTCATACAAAGAATAGCCTGGTCATGATGAAAAGAGTTTGGGCTTGCAATGTAAACTGCATCAATTTCATTGCTTTTTGCCATTTCTTCAATAGAAGTAAAGGTAAAAGAAGCACCTGTTTTATGAGCAAATTCGCGCGCTTTCTCTTCTGTTCTTGAATAGACAGAAGTAAGAGAGAAATCATCGAGTTCTTTAGCTGCATCAATAAAACGCTCTGTTATCCAGTTGGTCCCAATAACGCCAAATCGTATCATTTTTGTTCCTCCTTCAACTTTCTATAGTAAGTATATCCTTTTATGAAAAAGACGACAATAAAAGAAGGCATAGAATGAGAATCCTTGAATATAGTAGAGGTATTCATGAAAAATATAAGGAGGAATGCTTGAATGAAAGAACGTATCAATTTTTCTCTCATCCAGCAAGCGTTGGAGAGAAGTTACAATGAGTTAAACGGAACAGGCGAAATGTCGGAGATTACAGCAACTGAGTTTGCGAATGCGAGAGAAGATTTACTTGCTGCTCAAAACTATGAAATGCTTGTTGGAAAACGATATTCCTATTATATCTCACATAAGTAAGTAGGGATGCTAAAATCAGCATCCTTTTTTTGTTTTATGATACGATAGGAATAAGTAACCAAAAGGAGTGTGCAGTGAATGGATATAAATAAACGAAAAGAGGAATTTCACGCATATGTTGAGAAAATGGGAGGATATGAGGAAGCTGTAAACGTAATGTATTGGGATATGCGAACAGGAGCTCCGAAAAAAGGAGTAAAGCAACGTTCTAACGTTTTGGCTATGCTCTCAAGCGATATTTTCGCAATGTCTATTTCAAATGAAATGGCGGGATATATAAAGGATTTAGGAGACGAAGAAGTTAAAAAAGAGCTTGATGCTATTACGCTAAAAATGGTTGAAGAATGTAAAAAAGACTATGAGCAAAATCAAAAAATTCCAGAGCAAGAATATCGTGAATATGTAATGCTAACTTCTGAAGCAGGAAGCATCTGGGAAGAAGCAAGAGAGAAAAGTGACTTTTCTCTTTTCGAACCGTACTTGGAACGGATTGTAGCCTTTAATCAAAAGTTTGCAGAGTACTGGGGATATGAAGGACATAAATATAACGCACTTCTCGATACATACGAACCAGGCGTTACAGTAGAAACGCTTGATCGTGTTTTTGGAGATTTAAAAGAAACGCTTTTAACTCTTTTACAAAAAGTCCAAAAAGCCGAGTCTCCTAAAACAGATTTTTTATATGAAGCATTTCCAAAGGAAAAACAAGAAGCATTTAGCTTAGAAATATTAAAAGAGCTTGATTATGATTTTGAAGCAGGCCGCCTTGATGAAACGGTTCATCCGTTTGCAATTGGCCTTAATCCAGGAGATGTGAGAATTACAACTAAATATGATGAAAGCGATTTTCGCGTTGCCATTTTTGGAACAATTCATGAATGCGGACACGCCGTATATGAACAAAACATTTCAAAAGAGCTTGTTGGAACAAATCTTTGCACAGGAACGTCAATGGGAATTCATGAATCACAGTCTCTTTTTTATGAGCTTATGATTGGGCGAACAAAAGCATTTTGGGAGCGTCATTATGAAGCATTGAAAGAGCATGGAGGTTCTCAATTCCAAAACGTTGATCTTGATGAGTTTTATCGAGCGGTAAATGAAGTAAAACCGTCACTTATCCGCATTGAAGCAGACGAATTAACGTATGTTCTTCACATTATTATCCGCTATGAAATTGAGAAAGCACTCATAAACGGAGAAATCAAAGTAAAAGACTTGCCAACGATTTGGAATGACAAATATGAAGAATACCTAGGAGTTCGTCCAGCACACGATGGAGAAGGAGTGCTTCAAGACGTACACTGGTCTGATGGAAGCTTTGGTTATTTTCCTTCTTATGCTCTTGGCTATATTTATGCAGCACAGCTAAAAAATGCACTTGTAAAAGATATCCCAGACTTTGAAGAACGAATTCAACAAGGAAAAGTGACTGAGATAAGAGCATGGTTGACGAAACATATTCATCAATATGGAAAATTAAAAGATCCGTTAGAATTATTAAAAGCAGCGACAGGAGAAGGATTAGAAGCTCGCTATTTAGTTGAACATTTAGCAGAAAAATATAGCAAGCTTTATAATCTATAAAAGAGCAATAAAAAGAAAATTAGAATAATGACGAATATTCAAGCGTAAAACCTTTGTGAAAGTTCGACTTTTTTAAAATACCCTCTTTTCATAGGGAAAAATAGCTGTTATAATTCAACATATCATCTTAATAAAATAAGATTCATATGTATTGTAACTCATATAATTGCGAGAATATGGCTCGCTAAGTTTCTACCGGATTACCGTAAATAATTCGACTATGAGTAGGCAGCACGTCTTTTAATTTGCACAAAGGTTTTTTAGGTTTCTTTGTGTAACGTCTAGAGAGTCATTATGAGCTCAGGACATCCGGTGCGCTACTCGCAAAAAAGAGAAGCGTTTATCGGAAGTTCTGGGCTCTTTTTTATTAACAGACTATGGAGGGTAACTCATGAAAGCTTTACAAGAAAAGATTGAAAAAGAAGGCGTTATTTTATCTGAAACAGTACTTAAAGTAAACTCATTTTTAAATCATCAAATTGATCCGTTTCTTATGCAAGAAATCGGTAAGGAGTTTGCAAAGCGATTTCAGAAGGATGGTATTACTAAAATTTTAACGCTAGAATCTTCAGGTATCGCTCCATCAATGATGACAGCACTTGAACTGAACGTTCCACTTGTTTTTGCTCGTAAAAAGAAATCATTAACATTAAATGAAGGTGTACTAACAGCGAAAGTTTATTCTTTTACGAAGCAAGAAGAGAATGAGATTACCGTATCAGGAGAGTTTCTTCATAAAGATGACCGTGTACTTGTTATTGATGACTTTTTAGCCAATGGGCAAGCAGCACTTGGTTTAATTGATATTGTAAGAGAGGCAGGGGCAGAGTTTGTTGGCCTTGGGATTGTAATTGAAAAAGTATTTCAAAACGGTGGGCAAATGTTGCGTGAAAAAGGGATTCGAATTGAATCACTTGCACCAATTCGTTCACTTGAAAATGGCGTTGTTTCATTTGCTAAAGAGGAGGAGCTTGTTCAATGAATAACTGGAAAGTGTTCTCACTAGGTTTTCAGCATGTTCTAGCGATGTATGGTGGAGCCGTTGTTGTGCCCCTTATTGTAGGGGGAGCACTTGGATTAACAAGCGCTCAACTTACGTATCTTGTGGCTATTGATTTATTAATGTGTGGGGTTGCAACGCTTCTCCAAGTTTTACGAACAGGATATGTTGGAATTGGGTTACCGGTTGTCCTTGGGTGTACATTTACAGCCGTTGGTCCAATGATTGCTATTGGCACTTCATACGGTATTCAGTCTATTTATGGTTCAATTCTCGTCGCAGGCCTTGTTGTTATTGTGATTGCCCAATTTTTCGGTAAGCTTGTGCGCTTTTTCCCTCCTGTTGTAACAGGATCTGTTGTTACGATTATCGGAATTACGCTTATTCCAACAGCCATGCAAAACCTTGGTGGTGGAGACGGAAGCAAAGATTTTGGTGCTCTTTCAAACATTCTACTAGGATTTGGTGTTTTACTTTTCATTCTTTGTATTTATCGTTTTGCAAAAGGGTTCCTTCGATCTGTTGCTATTTTGCTTGGTCTTGTTGGAGGAACTGTTGTCGCTTATTTCATGGGAAAAGTGGATTTATCAGCTGTGACAGAAGCATCTTGGTTCCATATGCCTCACTTCTTTTACTTTGGAGCTCCTGAATTTAATATAACAGCTATCATTACAATGGTTCTTGTTGCAGTTGTAAGTCTTGTTGAATCATCAGGGGTTTATTTTGCACTTGGCGACATTTGTAAAAAAGAAATTTCTGAGAAAGATCTTGCAAACGGATATCGTGCAGAAGGTCTTGCGATCCTTTTAGGAGGACTTTTCAATGCTTTTCCATACACAACTTATTCTCAGAACGTGGGAATTATCCAACTTTCAGGCATTAAGTCACGTAAAGTTATTTTCACAGCAAGTGGTATTCTAATTGTCCTTGGTTTCGCTCCAAAAATTGCAGCCTTTACAACAGTAATTCCAAACCCTGTTTTAGGTGGGGCGATGATTGCCATGTTCGGAACTGTCATTGCATACGGAATTAAAATGTTAAGTACTGTTGATTTTGCAGCTCAAGAAAACTTACTTGTTATCGCGTGTTCGGTAGGTATGGGACTTGGCGTAACGGTTGTTCCAGATCTTTTTGCAAACTTACCACAAAGTTTGCAAATCCTAACAAGCAATGGAATTGTGGCTGGAAGCCTTACAGCAATCGTATTAAATATTTTCTTTAATATCATTAAAGTTCGCAAAGCTCAAAATGTAAAAAGTTTGCATGAAGAGAGAGTTGTTTAACTGAGAAAAAACCCTAGCTTCTTTAAATAGAAGTTAGGGTTTTTTTTAGTTCAACAGGAATTTTTTGTATAAAAACAACCTTCTAGAAGAAAGATAAAAATATTCTATGAAGGAGGTGGGTTCATTTGCCAAAAGTCATTTCAGTGGGGGTCGGTACACCACCTCATAAACTTTTACAAAAAGAGACACTTCAATTTGCACGGGAAATGTTTTCTTCTTCTTTCTCAGATATTGAGCGCCTTCTTAAAGTATTTCAAAATGGCGATATTAAAACCCGTTACTTCGCACAGCCACTCGATTGGTACAAAGAAAATCATACCTTTGAAGAGAAAAATGAAGCTTTTATTCATAATGCCGTAGAGTTCGGAATAAATGCTATTAAAGAGTGTATTAGGGAAAATGAGTTTCTGGAAAAAACGGTGCCAGTAGAAGAAATTGACGCAATTTTTTTTATTTCAACAACAGGGCTTTCAACGCCGAGCATTGAAGCACGTATTATGAATAGGCTTCCTTTTTTACCACATACAAAACGCATACCTATTTGGGGATTAGGCTGTGCTGGAGGAGCCTCAGGATTAGCGCGCGCATATGAGTATTGTCTTGCATATCCAAAAGAAAAGGTGCTCCTTTTATCTGTTGAGCTCTGCAGCTTAACATTTCAGCGTGACGATCAATCAAAAAGTAATCTTGTAGGAACATCGCTTTTTTCAGATGGTGTAGCATGTGTGCTTCTTGCAGGAGATGAAGTAATAGGAATACATAGTAAGAAAAAAAGGCTTCCTTCTATTAAGGGAGTAGAGTCAACACTTATGCCAAACTCCGAAGATGTGATGGGATGGGATATCCGTAATAACGGGTTATATGTCGTTTTTTCAAGAGATATTCCTTCTATCGTTCGCTCGTGGCTTGGTGATCAAGTAAAAGGGTTTTTAAAAAAGTATAGTCTTACTGAGCAGCATATCAAGCATTTTGTCGCTCATCCAGGTGGGAAAAAAGTATTAAAAGCATATCGAGAAACGCTGAACTTTAGTGAAGAAATGACAGAAATATCTTCTCATGTGCTTCAAAGTTTCGGAAATATGTCATCAGCAACTGTTCTTTATGTATTAAAAGAATTTCTACAACAAGAAATAAGGGAACAAGATTACGGAATTGTAACAGCACTAGGACCTGGGTTCAGCTCTGAGCTGCTTCTCCTGAAATGGGAGGTATAAAACCATGTTTTTATTTCTTTTTCTTATTGTACAGCGTCTTGCTGAGCTCTTTGTAGCAAAGCGAAACGAGCGATGGATGAAGGAAAAGGGAGCAATTGAGCATGGCCAAGAACATTATTCACTTATGGTCATTATTCATCTCCTATTTTTTGTTTCACTTGGTGGAGAAGCTTTTCTATGGAGGGAATTTCAAGGTCAGGTAATTGGTCTCCTTTTTATTTTATTTGTAGCTGTTCAAATTATCAGGGTGTGGGCTTTAGTTTCGCTTGGACGCTTTTGGAATACAAAAATTTTGATTTTAAAAGATGCAAACGTTGTATTAAAAGGGCCTTATAAGTACATTAAGCATCCAAATTACTTTGTTGTTACATGTGAGTTTTTGCTAGTGCCGCTTATTCTTCATGCTTATGCAACTCTTATTGCATTTTCGTTATTGAACCTGTGCATCTTATCTGTTCGAATCAGCGCTGAAGAAGAAGCATTAGAGAAGTGGACAGATTATGAAAGGGCTATGGAAAATAAAGGTCGCTTCTTCTTTTTTCGAAAAAGAGTGAATATTGATTGAAAAAGTAATTGAAAATGATTATCTTTAATGATAAACTACTGATAAAGATTATCACTATCAATGTGAGGTGTTAACAATGTTAAGCATGATCATTGCAGGTGTTGTTGTAGTGTACGGTGCTGTAGCAACTTATATGTTAAAAGGTGTAAAGAAAGCACAGAAACAGATTCAATAAGAAAAAAGGCGATGCAGATGCTCGTCTTTTTTTGTTTGTCCAAAAACTGTCTATTTTTCGTATAAATTTTCTGAAGAATCATTTAAAATGAAAGAAGGAAAGAGAAATAAAAGGGCAACTAGCCTACATAACGACAGTTTGATTTTACAAAAGGGGTATTGTGATAGTTATGGAAAAACAGCAGATTGAACGATCTTTACAAAAAAAGTTAATGACAGCATACGCATTTTTTCAAGGCCGAGAAGACAAAAGAAGAGTTGAGAAAATAAAAGATTTAGGAAGAAAGTTAGAAGAAAAAACGTTTACCGTTGCATTTTGCGGTCATTTTTCAGCAGGTAAATCAACAATGATTAACAAGTTGATGAACCAGGAGCTTTTGCCTTCAAGCCCGATTCCAACAAGTGCTAATTTAGTGAAAGTAGTGAAAGGTGCAGAACATGCAACAGTGTACTATAAACACGATGCTCCTGTTCGCTATACGGCTCCATATGACTTTGAAGCAATTAAACAATTTTGTAGAGATGGAGATGCCATTAAGGAGATTCATCTTTCAACAGAGAAAAGCACGCTTCCAGATCATGTTGAACTCATGGATACGCCTGGCATTGATTCAGCAGATGATGCCCACCGTGTTGCAACAGAATCTGCTCTTCATCTTGTTGATGTGATTTTTTACGTAACTGATTATAATCACGTCCAATCTGAAGTAAACTTTGATTTTGTTAAAAAGTTACGTGAACAAGGAAAAACGGTTTATTTAATCGTTAATCAGATTGATAAACATCGGGAAGAAGAGCTTACATTTGAGCAGTTTACTCATTCTGTTAAAACATCCTTTCAAAACTGGCAGGCAGAGCCAAATGGCATGTTTTTCACATCTTTAAAAAAAGAAGAGCATGAAAGAAATGAGTTTATTCTTGTAAAGCGAACACTCCAAACCATGTTTCAAGATTATGAAGAGCTTTTAAAGAATTCTGTGCAAAATACGCTACAAGCTTTAATAGGGGAATATATAAAAGAATTAAGTGATGAGAAAGAAGAGGCAAAAGAAGAACTTTCTCTCGCATTAGAAGAAATGGGAACAAGTGAAGCACTTCCGTTTCGTAATATGATTCAAGAAATGAATGAGGTGTTGCTTGAAAAAGAGCAAGAGCTTGCAGCATTTGAGGAAACGATTCGCAAAGAAATAAGCACGCTAGCTGAAAATGCGCAGCTTATTCCGTACGAAGTAAGAGAGAAAGGGCGAGAATATTTAGAAAGTATTCAACCTCAGTTCAAAGTAGGTTTTCTTTTCTCAAAGCAAAAAACAAAGGAAGTTCAAAAGCAGCGGCTGCATAATTTTGTGGAAGCTCTTAAAGAGAAAACAACAGCAGAGCTTGTTTGGCATATTACTCCACTTCTCCATAAGCACATGCGAGAAGATGAACTTTTTTCAGAAGAGCTTGTAGCAAAAATTGAAGGCTATGATATCGTGATTACAGAAGATGATATAGAAAGTATTGTAAAAAGCGACGTTGGTATAACAAATGAGTATATTTTAACGTATAGCAACGATGTCTCAACATTTATTAAAACAAAGGCTAAACAAAAAGCGTATCCAATTTTGTCCCATCTAAAGCAAATGAAAGAAGAACAGTATAAGGAATGGCGAAATGGACAAGAAGAAAAACTTTTACAATATGAGAAGGCTGCAAAGCTCAAAGAGAGCGTTGGACATTTTCTAGATCGTAAAGAAGAAGATATTATCGAAGCAAGGCTTATTCAATGGGGTGAACGTTTTCAAGAAGAACCTGACTGGAGCCTGTTAATTCAACATAAGGAACATCCCATTGTCAAAGAAGGGCTGCAAGCTTTTCAAATTACGAAAGAAATGATGCCTGTTGAAGAGGAGATAACAGAGAGCCAAGAAAGTTATTCTATGGAGCAAACGATTGTTCATCTTGATAAAACAGTGGAAGCATTAGAGCCGTTTCCACCGCTTGAGAAATTTATTCTTCCATTGAAAAAGAAGATGGAAGCACTTGGTCAACATTCGTTTACAATTGCTCTTTTTGGAGCGTTTAGTGCAGGTAAATCATCTTTTGCAAATGCTTTGATTGGTCAAAAACTGCTTCCTGTGTCACCAAATCCAACAACAGCGACAATTAATAAAATTTTGCCGCCAACAAAAGAACACAAACATGAGACAGTAAGAGTCCACGTGAAAAGTGAAAAAGAGATGTTTAGCGATATTTCCGCTTCCCTTCATATGTTTGGAATCAACCCGTCTTCTTTAGATGAAGCATTAGATAAGATTAAAGAGTTAAAAATAACAGAGAAGCTAGAAGGAAAAGAGCGTCTTCATTATTCGTTTTTACAGGCGGTTGATCGCGGCTATGAAGAGATGAAAAACCACTTTGATACCGTTTTAACCGTTTCGATTGAAGAGTTTCCAAGCTATGTTGCAAATGAACAAAAATCTTGTTTTGTGGATGAAATTGAGCTTTATTATTCATGTGCTTTAACAGATATGGGGATAACGCTTGTTGATACACCTGGAGCAGATTCTATCAATGCCCGTCACACAGGAGTTGCTTTCCAATATGTAAAAGACGCTGATGCGCTTCTTTTCGTTACTTACTATAATCATGCATTTTCTCGGGCTGATCGGGAATTTCTTATCCAGCTTGGTCGTGTTAAAGATATTTTTACGCTTGATAAAATGTTCTTTGTTATTAATGCAGCAGATTTAGCTCACGATGAGAATGAACTGCTTGATGTAAAGCGCTATGTTTATGAACAATTACTTCAGTATGGAATTCGGAAGCCGCGCCTTTACCCACTTTCAAGTCATCGTGCATTAGAAAGCGGAGTAAAAGATGAGCAGTTTAATCAGTTTTGGACTTCTTTCTCTCACTTTATTAAAGAAGACTTAACAACAATGGTAACAGAATCAGCTTATGAAATTGTAGAGAGAGCGTACAAAGCGCTTCTTGATTTAAAAGAGCTTAGTCGGAAATCTAAGGAAGAAAAAAGAGAGCGACTTGCTCACATTGAAAAAGTAAAGCAAGCCCTTCATTTAACAGTTCAACAACTTAAGTTTGAAAGCGAGCAGAAGCGAATTCGTCAAGAAACAGAAGAGCTTGTTCACTATGTAAAACAGAGAGTGATGATGAGATACTATGACTTTTTTAAAGAGTCGTTTAATCCTTCTGTTTTAAAAGGAACAAAAAAGCAAGAACAAGAGAAGCTTCGAGGCTGTTTAAACGAGCTTCTTGAATTTCTTCAATTTGACTTTGTACAAGAGATTCAAGCAACAACACTAAGACTTGAAGCTTTTTCAAGTAAGCTTATTTATGGAGCGCATGAAGTTGTACTTCAGCGAATGAAGGAAATTCATGATTCATTTGCGCCTGCTCCAATCCCTATTCCGAAAGCGAAGGAAGTTACGATTTATAAACCTTTCGAGCAGCAACATGATAGCTATGAAAAAGCATTATCTCTTTATCGAAATGCACGTGCGTTTTTTGAAGGAGACGAAAAGAAAAAAATGGTTGATGAATTGAAAAAACCGCTCTTAGAGGAAATGAATGAAGCAGGGATAAAGCAGACAGATCTCTTTAATATTTACTATGCACAGTGGATTAAAGATACGCTGTATTATTATCAGCACGAGATGAATACAAACATTGAACAGCATATTTACAGACTTCAAAAAAGCTTAACAACACCTGTTGATATAAGAGAAATTGAAAAGTCTGAAAAAGAACTAAGTGCGATTTTAACACAAAGTCGCTATAATAAAGAAGACAAACAGTAAACAGCTAGAAGCATGTAGGAGGAATTAAGATTGAGCGTACACAAAGCCATTACAAAACACTCACAGTCACAGCATGAAAAGGTTAAAAAATTTGTTGAATTAGAAAGCATGAGAGAATTTGAAATTGATCAAGCCGTAAGCAAATGCAGAAATGGTGAAACATTTTCAGTTGATGCTATTAACGCAGTAACGAAAAGAATTAACGAGCTTGCGAAGAAAGGGATTGTGCCAACGCGTAAGTTAGTGACGAAAGAAATGGTAAAGGAATATGTTGAACGTCTAGAAAAGTAAAGCGAAAACTTGGCTGTTTTTTCACCATTTGCTATCTATAAAAAAGCGAGTAGTTCTCCATAATAAAGATGTGCACAACATTTGCGCAACGATAAGGGGGAGATAGCAATGGGTCGTACGAAAAATGCTAACCGAAATGCTCAAATTAACAACAACAAAAAGGCACAGAAGGAAGAGTTTGCTTCTGAAATGCCGAGTATGCAACAAAAGAGCAAGAGCAGTATGAACAGCCGCTATGCGGAAGAATTCGCTTCTCAATATAACCCAAGTCCTGAGTATAAAGCGCGTCTTGATAAAGACAAAGCGCAAAAATATGCCGAAGAATACTCAGCTGAAAAAACGCCAAAAGGTGGAAGCAAGAAACATCGATTTGCTTCTTACGCAGAAGTGGAAGCTGAGAAAATGAACGAAGGCATTCAAAAGGATAAATAACAAAAAGCACCGCAAAAATGCGGTGCTTTTATTATGAACGAACAATCGCCTGCCGGGCAAGCACATCGGCCGTTTTGTTTTGTTTTTCAGGAATCCATTTAATGAAAAAAAGGTCAAGCTGATCAATTAACTGAACAGCCTCTTCTAAGAGAGGGGCATAAAGCTTATTCTTCACATATCTTGTATCAACCGCTTTTTCAACAAGCAGTGAATCTGTTTTACATGAGACTGTCTTAAATCCTTTATCAATACAAACTTCAAGTGCTTTAATAAGAGCATGATACTCAGCTTCATGGTTTGTCATATGAGGAAGAGGGAAAGAAAAACGATGAACGTTATCTTGTGTTTTAATAAAAACGCCTGCGCCAGACGGTCCTGGATTACCTGCGCTTGCACCATCAATAAATACCTCAATCATAAAGTATCCCTCCTTTTGTTCACAAAAATTATAGCATATAACTTTACAGAACGTATAAGGAAGAAAGCAGGAAAATATATTTTTCTTAAGAATAAGAAGAGAAGCGGTTGCAAAAATTATGAATAAATCAGAAAGTAGGTTTGAATTGATTAAACAAAAAACAAGTGGTACGATAGTCGTTGTACTTTAACGAACTGTCAAAAAAGAAGTTAGTAGGAGGAGAGAAGATGGACTTTCAATTACGATGGACGTATAAAAGTCATGGAAGAAGTCTTGATTTTCAATCTGCATTTACAAATGGTAAAGAGGCTCTCCTCATAGCGGAAGATCTTCTGAAAACAGGGCGATTAAAAGAGATTACATTTGTAGATGAAATGGATCAATCATGGACATTAAAAGAGATGAAGAAGCTTTTACAAGAAGTGAAAGAACAGCCTCACTATGTGAAAGCTTATTTTGATGGCGGATTTGACCTTTTAACTAAAAAGGCTGGCGTTGGAGCTGTTATCTATTATAGACAAAATGGAAAAAACTATCGTTTGCGTTCAAGCGCTTCTTTTGATGAACTTGAGTCAAATAATGAAGCTGAATATGCAGCTTTTCACTATGTGGTAAAACAGTTAGAGGAGCTTGGTGTACACCATCTTCCGGTGACGTTTTTAGGAGACTCAAAAGTTGTGTTAAAACAGCTTGCTGGAGAATGGCCATGCTATGAAGAAAGTTTTAATCGATGGCTCGACAGAATTGAAGAAGAGTTAAAAGGTATGCATATTAAACCAACATATACACATATTGCTCGAAAAGAAAATGAAGAAGCTGATACCCTTGCTGCTCAAGCGCTGCATGGAAAAGAGATATCAAGTACGTATGAAATCGAGTAAACAGGAGATGAAAAAATTGAATCGTAAGGAGATATTAGAAGAGCTTACTCATCTTTCAGATTATTATTGTGAAGGGTGTTTAATCAAAAAAACGCTAAATAAAGAAAAAGGGAAAAAGCACGCTCAAACCTTTTGTATAAAGCAATGTACAGTAGGAGAGAAGCTTCAGAAGTACGGTGAGTTACTTATGACAGAGCCTGCTCGAAATAAACAATAAAAAGCTGACAGACATCATTGTTCTGTCAGCTTTTTTGATTATATCTTGGCTGCATTTAGCTGTTGTTCGCACTTTTGAAGCGTTTCTTCACAGCGTTGTAAAAAAGCTTCATCAACCCCTGTTGCGCTGTTTCTGGCACTTTCAAGCTGCGCTTTAGCAGATAACAGAGCCTCTGTTGCTTCTCTTAAACGTTCAGGGTCCATATTTCGCGTTGCTGCCCCAACAATGTTTTTTGTTGCTTCTACAGCTGCATTTGTTGCTCCAAGATCATTATACCCTGTTGTTACGTTATCATTTGAAAAGCGTTCCACTATAACCGCCTCCACTTTTATATTTTTAGTTGTTCACCTTATAGATTGATTCGTTCGGACTAAAAATATGCAGAAGCTCTTTTATTCCTGAAGGTCGTGTTTATAGATGAAGCCCGTTATTAGAAGATTAAATTGACGCCAGTTTAGTGTTGGAAGTTCATGAAAAGCATCGTGAATAAAAAATACGTCTGAAGTGAGCTCATCGTAATAATGGTGATAATGACTCGTAATGTCATAGCGCGCTCCATACATAGCAAGAATAGGCCATGAGAATCGATGGAGATCATGAACAATATTGAAGCGATATGATTCAACATAAAATTGGTGCCAAACAGAAGGATTTGCTTTTTTCATATGCTGCAGAAGCTCATTTTTAAATGCTCTATCTCTAGTGTGTGCAAGTGAAATCACGTTGCTAACAAAAGAAGGAGACTTTTTGATAAAGTGAAGACCTAAGAGATGTTCCCATTGAAGAGGTCTTGTATTTACAATTGGGAAGCCTCCTGTTAGAATCAGTCCTTTTACACGTTCAGGGTAAAGAAGGCAAAATTGCTGAGCAACTGTTCCACCACATGAGTAGCTACAAAGAATTACTTTTTCAATGCCTAATACATCTAACAGTTCAACTAGCTCTTCAGCATACGTATTTAACAATCCGTATTTTATATAGCTCGGATTTTCGCTGTCTCCGCATCCTGATAAGTCAGGCATAATAACGCGAAACTGCTTTGCAAGCTCCTTTTGATAATAAAACACTTTGCGCCCCATACCAGCAGGATGAAGAAAAATAATAGGGACGCCTTTTCCTTCATCCTCAATGAATAATTTTGTATCTTTCACATGATAATAAGGCATTGTAAACTCCTCTATTGAAATGATTTCACTTTTTAATGAATATCATTAGTTTGAGCAAGTTCTCCCGCCTTATACAAAGGAGTATTGTTGTTTAGAGTTACGAAAGAGCTGCTTTCGGTTTCTCTACCGTATCAGCTTTTTTTATGCGAGAAAAGCTGACGCGAAGAACAGCAAGAACGAGAACAGAAAAAAGAATGATCACAAGCGCCAATACGTCAGAAAAAATATTGCTTCCGCCAAAGGCAATGGTGAAAAGACCTTCAGCAACATATGTGGCAGGGAGAACGGCACTTATTTTCTCATAAAATAATGGAAGCATTTCGCGAGGTACCATAACGCCTGCACTAACAAGTTGGAGAGACAGTAAAATAATATTGAAAATCATTCCGCCTTGGCCAAATAAAATAATGAAAAGCTGGGTAAGAGATACGAAAGTAAGAAAGGTTAAAAACAAAAAGAACCATGTATAAAAAAGTGAAATATGCGAAGTTATACTGTAACAAGACATAAGCAAGACCGCAATTGTCGCAATGAATACAGAAAGAGTGACATTAATAATCTGACGTGCTCTAAAGAGAGACCATTTTGAAAATTGGTTTTTTAGAGGTTATATTAACCACTTTCTTACATAATTTCTTCAAAATAAGAGAAAATAGAAAGCAGAAGTAAAAAAAGGAGGGAAAGTCATGAAAGAAAAGCAGAAACAAAATAATGAGAAATTAACATCTGAACTTGATGTAACACATGAACAAGTAAGCGATTCGTATATGGAAGGCGCTGTAAGCGAAGATACGTTTAATAGTGATGAAAGAAACGACCGAAAAGCCTAGAATATTCTAGGCTTTTTTAGAGGAGATTTTTATATAGTTCTGTTACAAGAGGTCCATATTGTCCTGTCTTAAATTCATCACCTTCAAAAAGATTTAAAGATTTTAAAGGATCTTTTAGAGGAGAATGCTTCTTATTTGTAAGAAGGACAACTGTCAGTTCATGTGCTGGATCAATGATTGTTAGCGTGCCGGTCCACCCTGTATGACCAAATGCAGAGGGACTTGCATGCTCTCCAAACATATACTTCATATCTCCGTTGTTTAAACGCCATCCAAGACCATAAGAAGGATTTCGCTGTGAAGGGGTAACAAACGTTTTTGCAGTGCTTTCACTAAATAACTGTTTTGTTCCATATGAACCGTTGTGATGCATAATTTCTACCAAAACGGAAAGCTCATCAACAGTTGAAAAAAGACCCGCATGCCCTGAAATACCATCCATAGAGTAAAAGGCTTTTTCATCATGAACTTCACCTTGAAGCGTGTGTGTTCGAACATTTGGAAAATGAATAAATCCATCTCGTGTGTTACCCATTCGCTCTGTTGCTGCACAGTCAGAGCGAACATATCCCTTTCTTAGCGGGTTAAATAATGTTCGAGTTAATCCTAGCTTTTGAAATATCTCTTTTTCTACAAATAAATCGAGCTTTTGACAAGTTAATTTTTCAACAAGAGCACCAAGCATCATATAATCTAAATCACTGTAGAGATGTTGAGTATGTGGTTCATAAGAAAGCGGCGTTTTAAGAATATGCTCAATCGTTGTTAAACGATCTCGTGAATATAGATCTCCAGCTTTTTCACGATTATAGTATGGAAAATCAGCTGGAAATCCTGCGGTATGCTGTAAAAGATCGATAATACGTACGTTTTCTTTGAAAGAAGGAAAGTAGAAAGAGAGAGGAGAGAGCAGGTTTAGTTCTCCTTCTGTAACGAGTTTTTGTAATGCGAAGTTTGTAGCATACATTTTCGTGTTTGAAGCAAGATCAAATAATGTCTGCTTCTTAAGCCTTCGAGGATGTGAAAGAAGCTGCTTTTTCTCATATTTCTGTTGATATCCGCACGTTTCACGGTAAACTTCTTTTCCTTTTTTCTTTACAAGCAAAGAACCACCCGGAAATCCTTTCTCCACATCTTTTTTAATCAAGTTCTCCATTTTTTCACATCCTTTTTATTCCTTTTTTCTAGTCTATCATAGTACTAAAAAAAGTTAACTTTTCATAGATTATGATTATGCGTTATAAAGTGTTTTAATTTTCAAAAAAAAGGTTATTAAGATTAAGAGTTAGAAGTTTGTTCAAAAATCGTAAAATATGTTTTGATAGGGAGGAATAAGATGAAAAATGAAACAGTAGTAAAAGAACATCTTGCAGAAAAATATAAAGAGGTGCGAGCATGCACGGAAAAAATTGTAGCTCCGCTTCAAACAGAAGATTATATTATTCAAGCAGGACCTGATGCAAGCCCTCCAAAGTGGCATCTTGCCCATACAACATGGTTTTTTGAACGATTTGTTTTAAAAGAATATAAGACTACATACGAATCACTTAACGATCAATTTGACTATCTTTTTAATTCATACTATGAAACAGTTGGAGAATTTCACCCTCGAGCGAAAAGGGGAGTTCTTGCTAGACCGAGTATTGAGGAAGTAAAGCAATATCGATATTACGTTGATGCACATATGAAAGAACTTTTTGAAGAATTAACAGAGGAAAATAGAGATAAAGTTCTTTCTATCGTTGAAATCGGCCTTCAGCATGAGCAACAGCACCAAGAACTTCTTTTAACAGATATTAAATATAACTTTTTCACCAACCCTCTGCTTCCTGCATATATTAGTCAAACTACAGAAGAAAATGGAAAAAGGAAGGAGACGTCATTTATTGAAATAGAAGGAGGACTTATTGAAGTTGGACATGGTGATTCTTCATTCTCATTTGATAATGAGCGCCCTTGTCATAAAGTATGGTTAGAGCCTTACCGAATTGCTGATGCGCCTGTTACTAATCGAGAATATATAGAATTTATCGAAGATGGAGGGTATGAACGACCAGAGTTATGGCTTTCAGACGGATGGGCTCATATCAAAAAAGAAGGATGGAAACATCCTTTATACTGGGAAAAAGATGGTGATGAATGGAGTATCTTTACTCTGCACGGACAAAGCACTTTAAACTTAGATGAACCTGTTTGTCATGTGAGTTTCTATGAGGGAGACGCTTTTGCGCGCTGGAAAGGGAAAAGGTTGCCAACAGAGCAGGAATGGGAACATGCTTTTAGTGGAATAGAATGTGAAGGCAACTTTGTTGAAAACAACTTTTATCATCCAAATTCACAGTATAAAGGAAACGGTCCGCTTTATAAAGGATATGGAGATGTGTGGGAGTGGACGCGTAGTCCATACGTACCGTATCCAAAAAGCAAACCTTTAGAAGGGGCACTTGGAGAATACAATGCAAAATTCATGTGTAATCAAATGGTGTTAAAAGGCGGTTCTTGTGCAACTCCTCACAGTCATATCCGTCCAACATATAGAAACTTCTTTCAGCCGGAAAAACGCTGGCAATTTACGGGTTTCCGCTTAGCGGAGGACATATAAATGACAAGTGTAAAAGCGATGGAAAAATCATTTTATAAAGATGTTTTGACTGGATTACGCTTAGTTCCTAAAAGATTAGAACCTAAATATTTATATGATTATCGAGGTTCAGAGCTTTTTGAAGAAATTACAAAAACTCCAGAATACTATCCAACACGTACAGAAATGGGAATTTTGAAAAAAGAGCTTAATAGTATTTCTGACTATATTGGGGATGAGGCAGCATTAATTGAATTTGGAAGCGGAAGCAGTGAAAAAATCAAATTTTTATTGCATCATTTGAAAGGTATTAAAGAGTATGTGGCGATTGATATATCTGAAAGCTTTTTGCTACAGTCTGTAGAGAAATTGAAGAAAGAGCACCAACATCTTTATGTGCATACTGTTTGTGCCGACTATACAGTTCCATTCTCTCTTCCTTCTTTAAAAGTGAAAAAGAAAGTTTTATTCTTTCCAGGTTCGACAATTGGAAACTTTGATAAACAAGAAAGGAAGACTTTTTTAAATCAAATGTCTACTCTTCTAACAAAAGGAGACGGGTTTATCATTGGAGTAGATTTGAAAAAGGATGAAAAATTGCTTCATTCCGCCTATAACGATGCCAAACAGGTAACACGAGCCTTTAACTTAAATTTACTTCAGCGGATGAACCGCGAGCTTCTTGCTAATTTTATGGTGGAGAATTTCGAGCATAAAGCTTTTTACAATCATGAAGAAGGGCGAATTGAGATGCATATTGAGAGCTTGAAAGATCAGATTGTTACAATTGGTGAAGAAGAAATCTCATTTCAAAAGGGAGAGACAATTCATACAGAAAGCTCTTATAAGTTTTCAGTGCAAGAGTTTCAAAATCTTGCGAAGGAAGCGAACTTTATCCCCAAAAAAGTATGGACAGATGAAGAGAATTTATTTAGTGTTCATTATCTCGAAGTGAAGGCATAAAAAAAGACAGCCAAGTGGCTGTCTTTTTTTCTTCTTATTTTACTTCTTGAGGCACTTCTAGGCCAAGGCCTTTTGCAATGCGTGTTCCAAAATCAGGATCTGCTTTATAGAAGTGTCCGGTTTGACGAATTTTAATTTCTTCTTTTTCAACAGGTGTCATTTCATTTACGATTGTTTGAACAATGCGATCTTGCTCTTCTTTACTCATTAAACGGTAAAGATCACCTGCTTGTGTATAATGATCGTTATGATCATACGCTACGCTTTCAGCAACACCTGAAACAGGGAATGAAGCCTGCTTGTTTTCAGGTGATTCTGTTGGACCATTATAGCTGTTTGGCTCATAGTAAACAGAACCTTTTCCATTGTCATCAAAGCGCATTTGACCATCGCGCTGATAGTTTTTCACATCTGCACGTGGACGGTTGATTGGAAGTGCTTGGTGGTTTGCGCCAACGCGATAGCGATGTGCATCATGATAAGCAAATAAACGTCCTTGAAGCATTTTGTCTGGTGATACGTCAACACCAGGAACAAGTGTGCCAGGAGAGAATGTTGCTTGTTCTACTTCTGCAAAATAGTTCTCTGGGTTACGATCAAGTACCATACGGCCCACTTCAATTAGTGGATAGTCTTTTTGAGACCATGTTTTGGTAACATCAAATGGATCAAAGCGATATGTGTTAGCATCTTCAAGCGGCATAATTTGAACGTAAAGTTTCCATGCTGGGAAATCTTTGTTTTCAATTGCGTTAAATAAATCTTCTGTATGGTAATCAGGATTTTCACCCGCAATTTTTGTGGCTACATCTGGATGAAGGTTTTTAACACCTTGTTCTGTTTTGAAATGATACTTAATCCAAACGCCGTCACCATCTTTATTTGTCCATTTGAATGTATGACTCCCGAAACCGTGCATATGACGGAACGTTGCTGGAATTCCTCTGTCACCCATTAAGTATGTGACTTGGTGAAGCGATTCTGGTGATAGAGACCAGAAATCCCATACAGCTGTTGGATTTTTTAAATGTGTTTGTGGATGACGCTTTTGTGTATGAATGAAATCAGGGAACTTAATAGCATCACGAATAAAGAAAATAGGCGTATTGTTTCCAACGATATCGTAGTTTCCTTCTTCTGTATAAAACTTAACAGCGAATCCGCGTGGGTCTCGTACTGTGTCAGCAGATCCATTTTCACCTGCAACAGTTGAAAAACGAATAAATAGTGGCGTACGTTTGCCAACTTCTGATAAAAAGTCTGCTTTTGTATATTTTGTTACATCATTTGTTACTTCAAAGTAGCCGTGTGCTCCTGCACCTTTAGCATGAACAACACGCTCTGGTACACGCTCTCTATTAAAATGTGCTAGTTTTTCTAGCAAATGAACGTCTTGGATAAGCGTTGGACCTCTTGAGCCTGCTGTAATTGAATTTTGATTGTCTCCAACAGGAGCTCCCCAACTAGTTGTAAGATTATTATTGTTATTCCCCATACTAGATTCACCTCATATTTGTAATATAAATAGCTTAATATCATAATAACATCTATCAATAAAAAATCAATACTTAATTATAATTATTATAAATAAATATTTTATATAAAATATAAAAGGGTAATATTGGAAAGTGAAAGGGGTAAAATAAAAAGAGCTTACAGCAAAATAAGCCCTTTTTATTTATTCTAATGCATTTCTTATCAATTTAGAAATTTTAAGTTCTCTTTTATAATAATTTATGGTTTTAACACCACTTTAATGCAATTATCTTGTTTGTTATTAAAAATATCGTACCCGTGTGAAGCTTTTTCTAATGGAAGGGTATGCGTAATAATTTGGGTTGGATCGATTTCTTCTTTAATAATTTGCTCGTACATTTTCGGCATATAGCTTCTTGCGTGTGCTTGTCCCATTTTTAAGGTAACATTTCTTGAAAAGAAGGGACCTAGTGGGAACATATTGTACAAGCCACCATATAAGCCTGTTAGTTGAACAGTTCCACATTTTCTTACTGCTTTTGTGGCAATTTGAATAGGACCCATTGTTCCACCTTGTAGCTTTAGTTTTTGTTCTACATATTCGAGAGGAGATTTTTTTCCATCCATTCCAACGCAGTCAATGACAACATCTGCGCCACCCTTTGTAATTTCTTTTAGTGTTTCGCCCATATCGTCATACTGAGTGAAATCAAACGTTTCTGTTTTGTTCATTTTTTTAGAATGATTGAGGCGATAATCAAAGTAATCAACGGCAATTACGCGATCCGCTCCTTTTTGCCATGCAAATTTTTGAGCCATAAGACCTACAGGGCCGCATCCTAACACAATCACAGTATCTCCTTTTTTTACGCCTGCATTTTCGACACTCCAATAGGCGGTTGGTAAAACGTCTGATAGAAATAGAAGTTTTTCATCTTCGAGCTCACAGCTTTCTGGAATAACAAAAGGTGTATAATTTCCGAAAGGAACGCGCAAATATTCCGCTTGCCCGCCAGGATAGTTGCCAAACTTTTCGGAGTAGCCAAAAAGGCCTCCAGAATCATAGTGAGGATTTGAATTATCACACTGACTTTCAAGATGATTGTCACAGTATGGACAGCTTCCACAAGCAACTGTAAAAGGAATAACAACTCTGTCCCCTTTTTTTACTTTTGTCACCTCTGGTCCAATGTCCTCCACAATCCCCATTGGTTCGTGTCCGATAACATATCCAATTGGAAGCGGGAAATTTCCTTGATAAAGGTGCAAATCAGACCCGCAAATTGCTGTTGATGTAATTTTAACAATAACATCTTGTGCATCTTGAATTTTTGGTGCTTCCACTTCTTTTACGGCAATTTCTTTTTTTCCTTGATATGTGACAGCTTTCATATATAACCTCCACACCTCTCTTATTGTCTTATTTATCGTTCTCTTAGCCTATGTAAAATATAAGCATCCTTTTACATCGGACTTTTCGCTTTTAGGAAGAGAGAAAAAGTGAAGACTTCACATAAACTTGTTATTGTTCGGGCATATTGAAAAGGGGAAATTTTCAACTGCTTTTAAAAAGAAAAAAGGGGTGCTTTGTTTGTACTATTACAAAGAAGGATTAATTAATGAAATTAAACCGGATAAGCCAGATCCAGCAGCAGCAAAAGTGCTGCAAGAAACTCTTGGTGGTCATTATGGTGAAATGAGAACAATGATGCAGTATTTCTTTCAAAGTTCAAATTTTCGAGGAAAAGAAACACAGTTTAAAGATTTAATGCGCGGCATTTTCTTAGAGGAGATTGCTCACGTTGAGCTTGTACAAAATACAATTAATGCTCTTCTTGATGAATCGGGCGGTGAAGGAGTTGGAGCACAAGGAGAGGATCGTGCACCCCTTGATGAAGCAGTCAAACATGCTAACCCTCATCACTATATTATGGGAGCACAAAGCTCTCTTCCTGTTGATGCAAGTGGAAACCCTTGGAACGGCTCTTGGGTATACAGCCACGGAAATTTAATAGCTGATCTTCTTGATAACGTTGTATTGGAATCAACGGGGGTTTTACAAAAAACACGTATTTATGAAATGAGTTCAAACAAAACGTTCCGTGAAACACTTGGTTTTTTAATTGTACGGGATAACGCTCATCAAAACGCATTTGCAAAAGCTCTTGAGACGCTAGGCGTAAATTGGGGAAAGCTTTTTCCTGTTCCGAACTACGATATTAATAAATATCCAGAGTGTCGTAAGTTTGTTGAGATGGGCTATCATAATACGCAGTTTAACTTTAGGCTTGATCCAACGAGAATAGGGGAAGTGCTCCAAGGACAAGTTCCAAGCCGTAATGGTGGAGAAATGACAGTTACAGCTCCACCGGAAGAATTCCCAGCACCAATGCTTTCGGAGATGCCAAATGAGCATAGCCCTGGTTTAGGCGATATGAATGCATAAGGAAATCTTTGAAAATGGAAAATGAACTGCACGGAAGTTCTTCAACAGAACGATTTATTCCTGTTACATCTGTTCAAAGTGGAGAAGGAGTCGAAGTTACCCCTGATCTTTACAGTTATACAACCCAAATTGTGAACGTTTGCTTTATCGGAGGAAAAGGAGACGAATTTGTCCTTGTTGACGCAGGAATGCCGAAGTCAGCTCAAAGTATTATTTCAGAAATAGAAAATCGTTTTGGCTCCAATGCCCGTCCAAAAGCTATTCTTTTAACACATGCTCATTTTGATCATGTTGGAGCACTTCTTGAGCTTCTTCGCCATTGGGATGTTCCTGTTTATGCTCATAAAGCTGAGCTTCCATATCTTCAAGGGGAAAAAGACTATGAACGCCCAGATCAAACAGTTGAAGGTGGAATGGTTGTTAAAATGTCTCCGCTGTTTCCAACAGAGAGCATTAACATAAGTTCTCACGTTTCTCATCTCCATGATGACGGGTCTATTCCAGAACTGCCTGAGTGGGAATGGATTCATACGCCAGGTCATACAGAAGGGCATGTTTCGTTTTTCAGAAAACGAGATAGAGCTCTTATTGTAGGAGATGCGTTTATTACAACAAAGCAAGAAAACTTATTTGACGTGATTACGCAAAAGCTAGAAATAAGCGGACCACCGAGATATTTAACAACAGACTGGAAAGCGGCGAAAAGGTCTGTTGAACATCTTGCTTCCCTTCATCCTGAAGTAGCCATAACAGGTCACGGAAAACCTGTAGAAGGCAAATGGTTAGCTGAACATTTAGCTTTATTAGCACAGGATTTCGATCGAATAGCTATCCCTGACTATGGAAAGTATGTTGATGAGTAAGTATCGTAAGCACAATCTTTTGTTAAAAGATTGTGCTTTTCTTTTGAGAAATTTCATTATAGCCCTAATGAATAACCGTATACAATGATATAATCTTTGTATACATTATTTTTAAGAAAAGAGTGGAAGAATGATTTTTTTCGAAGTAATTTTACCTGTTATTCTCATTTTCTTTAGTGGTTATATGATTCAAAAGATTTTTAAGGTTGATATTAAACCCATTTCAACAATATCCATTTATATTCTAATGCCTGCGCTTGTATTTCAAACGTTTTACACAACGCCGCTTGATAGTAATTTATTTTATATTGTGCTTACATCAACGCTTATTTTTGCAGCATTAGTTGTTGTAAGCATTGTAACCTCTCGCTTATGTAAACAAGATACAGAACAGGAAAGTGCTCTTATTTTAACATCTGCTTTTGCAAACAGCGGAAATTACGGAGCACCGATTGTTCTCTTTGCTTTTGGGCAGGCTGGTATGAACTATGCTGTTCCACTTATGGTGTTTCACTCCATTTTGATGAGCGTTTTTGGCGTATATTTTGCAGCTAGAAGTCAAGGAGGAATAAAGCTTGCCGTGAGCACGGTCCTAAAACAGCCAACAAACTATGCTATTATTCCAGCTGTTTTGCTGCAAGAATTCCATATCTCCATTCCCGATAACTTTTATGCAAGCATCGAGCTTGTAGGCAACTGCTGTATTCCAGTTGTAATGATTATTTTAGGGATGCAGCTTGCAGACGTAAATGCTAAAAAGCTTGAATGGGGGAATATTAGTATTGCAAGCGGCATTCGTCTTATTGCTTCTCCTATTTTAGCTTATCTCATTTGTCTCATGTTCCCGATTGAGCCGCTTTTACGAAACGTAATTGTCATTATGGCTGCAATGCCGTCTGCGGCAACAACGGCAATGTATGCTATTCAATTTAATACAAAGCCCCAGTTTGTTTCAAGCGGAACGTTAATTACAACAGTGCTTAGTTTCGGAACGCTAACGTTTTTACTTAGTATTTTGCATTAGAAAAGAGAGAGGTCTTATATAAAGTGTGAGCTGAGTAAAGTGGGTTAGCTGAATATATAGGTGCGAATCTATTTTGTAATTATCATGACTTCTTATTTGTAAAGGTAAGTAACAAAGGCATACTGAATGAGGGTTTCCTCTTCGTATGCCTTTGTTTTTTATGCTAATTTCTCAAATAAAGCAATGCTTAGGGAGAGTAGAAAAGGATTTATAAGGTTTATAAAATACGTCTTAGACAGCTATTTTAAAAATTATAAAAGATAAAAATAATATATACTTATAAAAATAATAACATTGACATTTATACGTATAAATAATATATTTGTTCTTAAGAAAGCGTTTGCAATTAATGTGAAGAAAGGAGTTCATAAGCTACCTTTAGTTATATATAACCTGCTTATTTTTAAAAGTGTACAGAAGTTACAGATAGTACGAAAACTTATTTATTGAAAAATGAGAGCCTTATAAGTTTATTAGTCTGAATATTTAGTCTTTGATTAGTTGATATCTAAATGTAGAGGAGATGGCATGATGAATACATGTAAAACTTATAAAAATCCAATTGTAGAGCAACGAGCAGATCCTTGGGTATATAAGCATTGGGATGGATATTATTATTTCACTGCATCAGTTCCTGAATATGATCGTCTTGAAATTAGACGCGCAAAGTCTATCGAGGAACTAGGGGAAGTTAAGGGAGTGACTGTATGGAAGGAACACGAAGAGGGACCAATGAGTGCACTGATTTGGGCACCAGAACTTCATTATATTAAAGGAAAATGGTATATCTACTTTGCAGCAGCAAATACAGACCAACCTATAAATGGCACATTCAATCATCGTATGTTTGTCATTGAGAATGAAAATGCCAATCCAATGGAGGGAAATTGGACGGAAAAAGGGCAAGTTAAGACAGATTGGGAGTCATTTTCGCTAGATGCTACAACATTCACTCATAGAGATGTTCTGTATTATGTATGGGCTCAAAGAGATGTAAATATTAAAGGGAATTCTAATCTATACATTGCAGAAATGGAGAACCCATGGACGATTAAGGGTCCTCAAGTGATGCTTTCAAAACCTGAATTACCGTGGGAAACAATAGGTTTTTGGGTAAATGAAGGTCCGGCTATCCTTAAACGCAATGGGAAAATCTTTATGACGTACTCAGGAAGTGCTACAGATCACAACTATTGTATGGGATTATTAACGGCTGATGAAGAGAGTAATTTGCTAGACCATAAGTCATGGATTAAATCTCAAAATCCAGTATTTAAGAGTGCTCCAGAGAATGGACAATATGGGCCTGGTCATAATAGTTTTACAGTTTCTGAGAATAACAAAGAAGATGTTCTCATTTATCATGGCCGAAATTATACAGATATTAAAGGTGACCCACTATATGATCCTAACAGACATACACGTGCCCAGATTATTAAATGGACAGAAGAAGGGGCTCCTAATTTCGGAGTACCTGTTCGAGACGCAGAAGAGGTTAAATCTGAACACTAAACAAGATCGTAAGTTTTCTATAGATGCTGATAGAAAGTATTAAAAGGTTTCTCATAGCTACGAATTCTTTTGAATAGCGATATGTATTTCTATAGAATGTAGAGGAGACTTTATGATGAATATTCCTAATCGAGGCTTTTGGAACTTTGGGGGTTTATTCTTTTTCTATTTTATTATTTGGGCTATTGTTTTAGGGTTCTTGCCTTTATGGCTAGAAGATGTAGCAGGACTCAATACAAGTCAAACGGGTATTGTTTTCTCATCTATGTCTTTAATTGCCTTATGTTATCAACCGTTTTTTGGGATTATTTCAGATAAATTAGGTTTTAAAAAGAACCTGTTTTGGGTTGTTGTTGTCCTTCTGATGTTTATGGGTCCATTTTTTAATTTTTTGTATGTACCATTGCTGCAAACGAATATATTTGTGGGAGCTATTATAGGAAGTGCCTATCTTAGCGCTGTCTTTTATGCAGGAGTAGGTGTTGTAGAATCCTATATAGAGAGAGTTAGCCGCAATAATGGGTTTGAGTATGGTCGCGTAAGATTATTTGGGTCCATTGCCGGAGCTACAGCTTCATTGATTGGCGGTATGATGTTTGTAAGAAATCCTAATTCTATCTTCTGGTTTGCGTCAGGAGCAGCAGTTTTTCTTGCCATACTACTGTTCACTGCAAAAGTCAAAGGGAAAGATTTAATAAAACCGACAAATCCTAAAAGTAGTGAAATCAACAAGAGAGCTATCGTTTCTATACTTAAATTAAAAAACTTTTGGTTTCTTTCGCTCCTTATTGTTGGGACTGCAGCTATATACGATGTATTTGATCAACAATTTCCTAACTACTATGTTCAATTTTTCTCCTCTAAAGAGATAGGTACAGATATTTTTAGTAAACTAGTATCCGTTCAGGTCGGACTTGAAGCTATTCTAATGATTTTTGCTCCTGTCATCGTTAATAAGATAGGCGCTAAGAAAGGATTAGTTCTCTTTGGAATCTTAACTTTTGTTCGGATTTTTGGCAGCGCTGTAGCTTCGGAGCCTATATTGTTATCCGTATGTCGGCTAATTGCCGCTTTTGAAATGCCGCTATTGTTAGTTTCCATTTTTAAGTATATTACAGGAGTATTTGATGTTCGTTTTTCAGCAACCATCTATTTATTAGCTTTTAATTTTGCTAAACAAAGCGCTGTTGGTATTTTCTCTTCTATCGCTGGAAATATGTATTCATCTATGGGCTTTCAAAATACGTATTTTTTCTTAAGTGCTATTGTATTAATAATCACGGCAATTTCTTATTTCACTTTAACAGACGATAAGAGAATGCAAGTAAGAGTTCAAGAGCCTCTTTATACGTCAACAAAATAGCCGTATAATCATGAACTCTTTTTCAAAGAGAGTAAGGTGGAAATGGATGTTTTTTTGAAAAAGTAATAGGATTGTTGACTATGTAATAAATGAGAAAGAATATGTATGCGTTTTCTTTAGGATTTGATATTTTAAATAATAATAATCCACTTTAAGGGGTGTTTTCATGAGAAACTACTCAAGAGCGGGGAAGAAACTATGGATTTTAACTCTATCGTTGTTACTAACCTTCTCAATATGTATGCCGGCCTCAGCTAGTAATTGGTCCCTTACAGGGGATACACTTATTCATGACCCATCTATCATTAAAGAAGGAAATAATTGGTATACTTTTGGTACCGGGCTAGTAGGAGAGAATGGGATAAGAGTATTACGTTCTGATAATGGTACACATTGGTATAAGGCCCCTAGTGTCTTTCCAACAGGTCCATCTTGGTGGAAAAACTATGTGCCAAATTACGAGAGTAATCAATGGGCTCCTGATATTAGTTACTACAATGGACGTTATTGGCTTTACTATTCTGTTTCTTCTTTCGGTTCTAACACTTCGTTAATCGGTTTACTTTCTACATCTAGTATTACATCTGGACAATGGCGTGATGATGGATTGGTCATTCGGTCTACATCAGCTAATAACTACAATGCTATAGATGGTGATTTGATAATTGATAAAGATGGGAACCCATGGCTATCATTTGGTTCTTTCTGGAGTGGAATTAAGTTAACTCGTCTTGATAAAAAGACAATGAAACCTGTAGGTTCTCTTTATTCTATTGCTTCTAGACCCGAGAACGGTGGAGCTATAGAAGCGCCTAATATTGTTTATCGAAATGGCTACTACTATTTGTTTGTCTCTTTCGATAAATGTTGTCAAGGCGTAAATAGCACATATAAAATGGCTGTTGGAAGATCCAAAAATATTACAGGTCCATATTACGATAAAAATGGCGTTGATATGATGAACGGTGGCGGCACTATTTTTGATGCGGGAAATGAGCGGTGGAAAGGACCTGGACATTCGGATATTTTAAATAATAATCTCATTGTTCGGCATTCGTATGACTCTTTAGCAAATGGTTCACCTACAATGTTAATTAATGATCTTTATTGGGATTCGAAAGGGTGGCCTACTTATTAAAAATCATTACAAGATATGAGAGTAATAAGTGTGTATGTCTTAATTTTAAGAAAGTAAATGGTACAGTTTAATTTAGATGGTACAAGGTCTTTGTCTTTATAGAACAAAGGCCTATTTTTATTGGTATTTAAATGATAAATATAGATATAATAGATAACTAACTCATGAAAACAAATATCTTCTAATAAGGAAGAAACCCAATGCTTCTTGTCGTGTTAATGTGATAAAATTAAATTCTTATGTGATTTACACCATTGTTTTAAAGAATAAATGATTGATTATAAATGATGCTAGAATACAATACTCATTAGTTTCTAAGTTTACAACGCATCTCACTCATCAGTTGCAATTAGCAAGTAATGAAATAGGAAAAATAAAATGTAAGGTGATTATTCAAATGAAATTAATATTAGCAGAGAAGCCGTCTGTTTCTAAAAACATTGCAGACGCGCTTAAAATAAAAGGACGTGGGGATGGATATTTTGAGGGAAATGGCTATATTGTCACATGGGCATTCGGTCATTTGCTTCAGCTTTATGATGCAAAAGACTACGATGATAAGATGGCAACATGGAAGATGGATAACTTTCCGTTCATTCCAAGCGTTTTTAAGTATAAAGTGAAAAGCAGTCCAAAGAACCGTGATAAGCCGGATAGTGGAGCAAATAAACAGCTGAAGATTATTAAAAGTTTGATGAGAAGACAAGATGTTGAAGCCATCATTTCAGCATGTGATTATGATCGTGAAGGCCAAGTAATTGGAGATAGTATCATTTATAACTTAAAGCCAACAAAGCCTGTTTATCGTCTTCTTTTAAATGAGTGGACACCTGCTGAAGTTTTAAATGGACTAGAGAATGTAAAGCGAAATGAAGAGTTAAAGCCACTTCAAGACGCAGGGGTAAGCAGACAATGGGCAGACTGGGCAATCGGAATTAATTTAACGTCTGTTGCAACACTTAAATATCAAAAAGGAAAAGGAAAAGCGCTTAATATTGGACGCGTTCTTTTACCAACTTTGAAAATTATTTACGATAGAGATAAAGAAATTGAAAACTTTGTTCCTGAAAACTACTATAAACTTCAAGCAACGTTCAGAACTGAAAAAGGCGAGAAGTATGATGGAACCTATTTTGAAGGAAAAGAAGAGAAGTTTAAAAGCAAAGAAGCATTAGAAGAAATTGAGAGAAAGCTTGAGAATAAAAAGGGACTTGTTCATAAGAAAGACGTTCAAAAGAAAAAAGAGTATCCACCGTTCTTATTCAATCTTTCTAATTTACAAGGTTATATCACAAGTAAATTCAAAGGGTGGACATCTGATAAAGTATTAAAAGTTGCGCAGTCTCTATACGAAAAAAAGTTTATTACGTATCCAAGGACGTCAAGTATTGCTCTTGAAGAAAGCCTTGTTGGGAAAACAGCAAAAGTGTTGGAAACACTAGCAGCAGATCTTCCGTATAAAGACGAAGTAAAGTTTGTAAAATCAAAACGCGTTTTCAATAATGCAAAAGTAGAAAGTCATAGCGCAATCATTCCGACATATGTAAAACCGAAAAAGTTAACAGGTGATGAAGAAAAAGTTTATGAGGCAGTGAAAAACAGATTTATTATGCAGTTTATGCCTCTTGCAGAGTATGAAGAAACAAGAATTGAAACAAAAGTGAAAGACGTGGATTTAAAAGGTCTTTTTGTTTCAAAAGGAAAAGTTCAGCTTGTTGAAGGATGGAAGAAAGTTGAACACATTCAGTCTAAAGACACGATGCTTCCTCTTGTTCAGAAAGGAGAAGATGTTGAGTTAGTTGCACATGAAGTCACAACTCATACGACAAAGCCTCCAAAGCAGCATACAGAAAAAACGCTTTTACGTCTTATGGAAACAGCGGGGAAAAACGTTGATGGAGACGATGAAGAAAGCGTGAGTGCTGTTTTAGATGGCTTTAGTATTGGTACACCAGCAACGCGAGCTGAAACGATTAAAAAGTTAAAAGATGTTGGCTATATTGAAGGTCAAAACAAAAACATTGTCACAACAGAGCTTGGTCGCAAGCTTGTTGAAACATTTCCGATTCAAGATTTATTTAATCTAGACTTTACAGGGCGACTTGAAAAATCACTGTTTGATATTGAGAAAAAACAGTTTACAAAAGATGATTTCTTGAAGCTGATTTTTGACTTTACCACAAAGTCGGTTGAAACGATTAAAAATGAGAAAGATGTAACAATTAATGAAGTATCGTCACAGCGAAAAACAAACGAAGTGCTTGGCAAATGTCCTGTTTGTGGACATGGAGTGATTGAAGGACAAAAAGGGTTTGGCTGCAGCAATTGGAAAAGCGGCTGTAAATTTGTAATTTGGAAAAATGATAAATTTCTAGGCTCAATGAATAAAAAACCAACGAAAACGATGGTCAAAGCGCTTTTAAAGAACGGCATTGCGCCTGTTAAAGGGCTAACAAGTAAAAAAGGCAATAAGTTTGATGCGATGCTGCGCTATGAGAAAAACCCGGATAATGATTATTATAGCTGGAAGATGGAATTTAATAAAAACTAAAAAAGAGGCAACTGAAGTTGCCTCTTTTTTTATTCAAGATTTGCGTGTTTTCCATACATTTTGTTTGTATCAATTTCTTTATAATGCATAAATCGCAGAATTAATGCATCGAAAAAGAGGAGCATTATTTGTTCAAATAGAGAACCCATTGGCTGGATCGTTTCATGAAAACTTCCATCTTGATCTTTTGGAGCACCTGGCAATGTGACTGTTGTATCTGCCATTTTCCCAATCGTTGAAAGAGGAGAAAGGGTAACAGCTGCGATTGTGCCGCCGACCGTTTTTGCTTTTTCCCCAATGGCTGTTAATGTTTTCGTTTCACCTGATCCTGTACAAAGAATGAGTAGATCACCTTTTTCAAATGTAGCAGTCACTGTTTCGCCTACAACATAGGCGTCAATCCCCATATGCATCATTCGCATTGCAAACGATTTGGCCATAAATCCAGATCTGCCAGCACCTGCAACAAACACTTTTTTCGCTCCTATAATATGGCGAAAGAGCGTTTCAGCTTCATCACTTGAAATTAGTGGAGCAGAGTGTTCAAGCTCTTTCACAATTTTATTGAAATAGTGAATAGTATCCATTATTTAACCTTTGTTAATAAGTTCTTTAATGCTTTTTGCAGCAGCATGTTTGTCATCTTGTGTTGCAATACCTCCTCCAACAATAACAAGATCTGGCTTTTGTTTAATAACTTCAGGGAGCGTTTCTAGCTTAATACCGCCTGCAACAGCTGTTTTTGTATTTTTAACAACTCTTTTAATTGTCGCAAGATCTTCAAATGAATTTTTCCCAACAGCTTGTAGGTCATAGCCTGTGTGCACGCAAATATAATCAACGCCAAGCTCGTCAAGTTCTTTAGCACGAGTTTCGATATCTTTAACAGCAATCATATCTGCTAAAATTTGTTTTCCACGTTTTTTTGCTTCTTCAACAGCCCCTTTAATAGACTGATCTTCTGCAGCTCCTAAAATTGTAATAATGTCTGCTCCAGCTTCAGACGCTTGAGAAACTTCATAGCCTGCTGCATCCATAATTTTAAGGTCTGCTAACACTGTTAAGTTTGGAAATGCATTTTTCATTTCTTTCACAGCTTTTAATCCTTCATTGATCACAACAGGTGTACCTATTTCAACGATATCAATATGTTCTTCAACTTCTTTTACGACTTCAATTGCTTCTGGGATATTTACAAGATCTAAAGCTAATTGTAATTTCATGTGTAGATTCTCCTTTTTCTTTTAAATTTGATAGATAATGTTCCCCGGGTTAGTGTCTTCAGCTGTTTTACATTTACTAACACTATGTTGGCTAGTATACTAGGTATATTATTCTTATGAAAGTACGCACTTTGAAATCATATAGTGTCTAAAAGTATACTATGAGAAAAGGAATGGTGGAGGAAATTGCCGAATTTTGCAGAAAAAACATTTAATTGTGAAAAGGAACTAACGCTAGCTGTTATAGGTGGAAAGTGGAAGATGCTTATTTTATGGCACTTAGGGAAAGAAGGAACAAAACGATTTGGTGAATTAAAAGCTCTTATGCCGGGGATTACGCAGCGCATGTTAGTGAACCAGCTTAGAGAGCTTGAAGCACACTTTATTGTGCATCGTGAAGTGTATCCTGTTGTGCCTCCAAAAGTAGAATATTCTTTAACAGAACACGGGAAAAGTTTGATGCCAATTTTAGATGCGATGTATGAATGGGGAAAAGATTATATGGAAAATGTATTAGAAAAGCATGAAAGCTAGCAGGATATCCTTGCTAGCTTTTGGCGTTTTATTGTAATTTGTATACTTCTCTAAAAAGTTGTTCTTTTATGGTAGAAAACTCGCTATCATTGAGCAGGCTAGGTGTGCTCATAATATCAAGTGGAATAAAATCCTCACCTTTTTGAAGCGGAGGCTGCATGTAAGGAAAATCATTTTTATGAAAGCCAAGGTTTTCATAAAAACGAATTCTGCGCTCTGTAATATCGTCACAGCAAGGTTCCACTTCAAGAATTGTAGGCTTATTTGTTGACTGTAAATGGTCATGAATGAGCAGTTTGCCTAATCCTTGACCACGGCAAGAAGAGGAAACAGCGATATGTTCAATAAATGAAAAGGTAGGAAACTGCCAAGAAGCTAGAAAAGCTACAATCTCGCCATTTTCATTTTCTTTTGTTTTGATGCTGTATTGTTCATAATTAAGAAGTTCTAGCTGTCCTTCTCGAGTTCGTCGTTCTGATGGTGGAAAAGCCGCTTCCATAAGGGAGTACACGGCATTAAAAGTTTGGATATTCATTGCTGTTCCTTCTTTTATTGATGATTTGTAATCACAATTTTTAGATGTTGAAGATCATTATTAATGTGCTCTTTCATAAGCAACAAAGCTTTTTCTTCATCACGATTTTTAATAAGTTCAAAAATCTCTTCATGTTCTTTTACAATGCGCTGACATCTTTGTTCTCCTTCCATGTTCAGCTTTCGATAAAAGTAAGTAAGAGACTGAAGATCGTTAATTTGTTTTTGTAGGCGCTTGTTGTTTGTAGAACGTCTAATAATTTGATGAAACTCCGTGTTTAAATGAAGCATCTCTTTGCTTCCTTTTTGATTATCTTTTAAGTTTCTAATTACTTCTCTTGACTGCTTCAAGTTCTCTGAAAGTTTTTTAATATCTTCGTCTCTTGCATGACGAGCTGCTAATGAAGCTGCAAGTGATTCAAGTGCTTTACGGCATTCATAAATATCTTCAACGTCTTTTAACGTTGGTTCATAGACTGTCACTCTTGATTTTTCGTCTGTTACTAAAAGTCCTTCTTGTTCAAGAGCTCGGATTGCTTCTCTGACAGGACTTCTACTAATTTCAAATTCACGAGCAATTTTGGTTTCATAAATGCGTTCTCCTGGCTGAAAAACTTCTTTGAAAATCATTTCTTTCAGTGATTTGTACACTTGCTCATGATAAGAAAGCGATTTCTTTATTGAATACGTCATGGCCATTACCTCACATTCATTACGTACAGTTCCTCTATTATATTATCAGAAAACAGCAAGGATAGGAAAAAAGAATACAAGAAATATCGCAGAGAATAACGAAGAAAGATGAGGAAGGGAGAGTTAATATACCGGAATTTTACTGGACCTTTACATTTGTATTACATATTAATTAGAAGCGTAGTTCTTTATTGGAAGAGGGAAATAGTTATGATAGAGTTTAAAAGCTAACACGCAAAAAAGAAAAGGTGAGAAAGATGTTTGGATTTCTTTGGACGATTTTCGGTTCAGCTGTTCCGCCGTTAGTTGCGACGTCTATTTTGTATGTTCTTACCCTTTCTTTTCTGGAAAAAAAGAGGGAAAATCCGTTTAAGGTAAGCCGTTTCTTTCTAAAAAGTGCACTCGGCATAAGTACTATCTCTATTTTATTTATCACGATGTACCCGACAGGCTATAATTATGGAGATGCACGAGTGCTTAATGTTGAACCATTAAAAGGGATGTACAATTTGCTTCTGTATTCAACAGATCCAAATGTCACAATAAGCAACTTAGGATTGAATATTTTGCTTTTTATGCCGTTTGGCTTTTTTCTTTTTCTCTGCTTGAGAAAAAAAGCGTCCCTTTTTAAAGTCACTTTTTATGGAATGTGTTTGTCCTTTGCTGTAGAGCTATTTCAATATATTTTCCCAATTGGAAGATCAACAGACGTCGATGACCTTATTCTCAATACAGTGGGGACATTGATAGGAGCTAGTTTAGCTAAAATATTAAATGCTATGCTTTCTTCGTCTACAAAAGAGAAATTAGGAAAAAAACTCAATTTACTGATGAAATAATTTAGAATGGAAAGGGAGAAGAAGTGTTGGAGTTATCTGAAAATAGTAAAATCAATTGACTTTTTCTCTCTTTCCTATTACAGTATGAAAGAATGTTTGTAAAAACGTTTAAAATGACGAGAAATATTTTTTCTGTTTATATACAAAGTATGACAATTGTTCTTCTTTCTTGCTAAGAAGAATTTTTTTATTGAAAAAAGAAAGAGGTGTTTACAACATGAAAAATCCGAGAGGAAATCCTCTTGCTTTGTTTCCGCTCGTTCTATTCCTCGGTCTTTTTCTTGGCTCAGGAATCATTACAGGCGATTTTTATCAGCTTCCTGTACTTGTAGCAATCATTATTGCTTCTATTGTTGCTCTTATGTTTAATCGAAAAGAGAGTTTATCTGAAAAAGTAGAGCGGTTTTCAAAAGGCGCAGGTCATTCTGACATTATGATTATGGTTCTTATTTTTATACTAGCAGGTGCGTTTTCACAAGCTGCTCAGGATATGGGGGCAGTAGAAGCAACGGTTAATATGGCTTTATCCATTCTTCCTGCTAATTTAATCCTAGCTGGCCTTTTTGTTATTGGTGCCTTTTTATCTATTTCAATGGGAACTTCAGTAGGGACGATTGCCGCTCTTGGTCCAATTGGTGTTGGTTTAAGTACTCAAACCGATATTTCACTTCCATTAACAATGGCAACAGTTGTTGGTGGTGCTATGTTTGGCGACAATTTGTCATTTATCTCCGATACAACAATTGCTTCTGTTCGTACACAGCAAACTGAAATGAAAGATAAGTTCAAAGTAAACTTCTTTATCGTTTTGCCTGCAGCAATTGTGACTATTATATTGCTAATGTTTATGACGACAGGCAATACAACGCCTGTTAGTGAACATGACTTTAATATTATTAAAGTACTTCCATATGTTGCTGTTCTTGTTACTGCTCTTTGTGGTGTGAATGTGTTGGCAGTATTAACAGGAGGTGTAGCTGTAGCTGGGATTATTGGTATTACGACAAACAGCTATAGTTTAACAGAGTATTTTAGTTCCATTAAAGATGGAATTGGAGGCATGTCAGAGCTTGTTATTTTATCGATGCTTATTGGTGGTATGGTAGAGATAATCCGACACAACGGAGGAATTCATTATCTTCTTCACGTGTTAACGAAAAACATCTCTTCTAAAAAAGGTGCAGAGTTTGGGATTGCTGGTCTTGTTAGTCTTACAAACATGGCAACAGCTAACAATACAATCTCTATTCTTTTTGCAGGACCACTTGCGCGAAATGTTGCAGATCAGTATGGTATTGATCGTCGAAAATCAGCAAGTATTTTAGATATTTTTGCATGCTTTATTCAAGGGATTATTCCATATGGGGCCCAAATGTTAGCTGCGGCTCAGTTCGCTTCTATTTCACCGGTGGAAATCTTACCATACGTGTACTATCCATTTTTAATTGCTCTTTGCGGCATTATTGCGATTTTAATTGGTTACCCGCGTTTTTCACCTAAGCAAAAGCAGACAGAAAAATAAGTATTTCGAGTAGTAGGAGTATATGCCATAATAAAAGAGGGCTTTTCCAAGTGAAAAGCCCTCTTCTAGTTCAAATAAAGGAGAAAGAAGACATGAAAGCTATTTTATTCGTGCTTGCTGGTTCGTGCAGCTATGGAATTTTATCAACCATTGTGAAAATCTCTTATTCAAAAGGATTCGGTGTTGAAAATGTAATTGGAAGTCAGATGCTAATTGGTGCTGTGCTTCTGTGGGTGTTAAATTTATTTTGTAAGCGCAATCGTTTGACATGGAAACAAAAGATGAAGCTGATTGCTGTTGGATGTTTCACATTTTCAACGAGCGTGCTTTATTATAATGCTTTAAAAACCATTCCAGCTTCAATTGCTATTGTTCTTCTTTTCCAATTTACATGGATGGGGATTTTGTTGGAAAGTATCTTTGCTAAAAAACGACCAAGTGCTCGGTACGTTGTATCCGCTCTGTTTCTTTTAGGAGGAACAGTGCTAGCTGGTGCTTTGTTAGAAGGAAAAGGACTTCAATTGGATCCAAAAGGAATTGCACTTGGGCTTCTTGCCGCATTGTCTTTTGCTTTATTTATTTTTTCTAGTGGCAAAGTAGAAGTGAGTGTACCACCTATTCAGCGCAGTGCTTACATGAGTATTGGAGCAGTTGTGTTAACATTTATTGTCCTTCAGCCAACTTTTGTGTTTAACGGAGACTTAGGGGAGGGCCTGTGGCTGTGGGGAAGCACGCTCGGTCTTTTTGGAGCATGCTTGCCACCGTTGCTTTTTGCACTTGGTATGCCTAAAGTGGATCCTGGAATTGGCAGTATTTTAGGAGCTGCAGAGCTTCCAACAGCTGTTATTTGTTCAGGGATCTTTCTTCATGAGTCTATTTCACCCTTACAGTGGACAGGATTAATTCTTATTTTTGTGGGGATTGCTTATCCGCAGTTTAAAGGGGTCACAAAAACTAAAATAAGACAGCAAATGTAAAACCACGCACTTGGCGTGGTTTTTTGTTATCTTTTACGATGAAGCTTCTTTTCTTTTGTTTTGCTTGATTGATCTTTGTTATGTTTATTTCCTTTGCTATTATCACCGCTTGTGATTTCTTCTCCTGATTCAACTAAATAATGCTGAAGTTTTGGAGAGTTTTGATTCATGCTGCCTTTGTTTGGTTTTTTAGTCATCTAAGGACACTCCTTTTAGAATAGAGGTAGTTGATCGAGATTATTATCTTTTCGATTATCAGGGTTGCTTCTTATATAAGTTCCCCCATCTTTTCCTTTAAATGCGCTGACGTTAGCAATTGAACCTGCTAAAACTTCTTGCAGAGCTTCTTCATATAAAAGCAAAGAACCATCGGAAGTTTTGAATGCTGTCAGATCTCCATCCGCATTTTTTTGCACAGCAACAAACTGTTTTTGTTCCATAAACTTTCCTCCTTCTTTAATCTTTAATATTTGAGTCATCGATAAATTTATGTATTATAAAAGAAAAGGGAGAGAAAGAGGAGGATACAGAGATGGAGAAACAATTTAAATGGCATGAAACATCAAAAGAAAAATGGGACAATCAAGCAAATACATGGAACAGCAAAAGCAAAGAAATGTGGGAAACAGGAAGCAGGAGTATTGTAATTCCAACAATTGAGAAGTTTGCACAAAAAGGTGAAAAATATCTTGATGTTGGCTGTGGCGATGGGTTTGGTTCTTCTCTTTTACATAGCAAAAATATAAATGTAACAGGAGTTGATTTGTCTTCTAAAATGATTGAGAAAGCAGCAGAGCTTTTTGGACGAGAGAGATTGAAATTTGTTCAAGGTGATTTTGCATCTCTTCCTTTTGGAGACGAAGAATTCGATGGAGCAATGGTCATTAATGCATTGGAGTGGATAGAAACCCCACTTTCTTCTCTACAAGAATTAAAAAGAGTATTAAAAAAGGGAGGAAAGGCTTTTGTTGCAATTTTAGGGCCTACAGCAGGGCCAAGGTCAAACAGCTATGATCGCTTGTATGGAAAAGACGTGATTTGCAACACAATGATGCCGTGGGAATTTGAACGCATGGCTTCTGAAAATGGGTGGGACGTTCTTGATGGTTATCCTGTTTATAAGACAGGCGTACAAAAGAACGAAGCTGACAGACTTTCTCGGCCACTTCAACAAGCCTTATCCTTCTTTTGGCTTTTTGTGCTAGAAAAAAAGAAAGAGCAGTAGATGCTCTTTCTTTTACTGTTGTAGTGCGGACAAGCGGTTCTTTCAATTCCAATTGTAAGGCGTTTCTTGATAAACATAATAGTTAAGCCAATTCATAAATAAAAGATTGGCATGTGAGCGCCATGTTTTAAGTGGAGAGCTTGCAGGGTCATTGTTTGGGAAATAATGACGCGGTACTTGAATTTCCAGTCCTTTTTGGATATCCCGGTCATATTCTTCTTTTAATGTTTGAACATCATATTCAGGATGGCCCGTTACAAAAATAAACTTCTCATCACGAGACATCATTAAATAAGCGCCTGCTTCTTCTGATGAAGAAAGAAGCTCAAGGTCAGGATGCCTTTTGACTTCTTCTATATCTACATCTGTATGACGTGAATGAGGAGAGAAAAATAGATCATCAAACCCTCTGAGCAGTTTTACTGGTTCAGCAATGGAAGTATGAGAAAAAACACCTGCACACTTTTTATCAAGAGGAATTTTATCAATTCCAAAATGATGGTAAAGCCCAGCTTGTGCACCCCAGCATACGTGCATAGTAGAAGTGACGTTAGTTTTACACCAGTCCATAATTTCACAGAGCTCGTGCCAGTATGTAACGTCACGAAATGGCATATGTTCAACAGGAGCTCCTGTAATAATCATCCCGTCAAATTTTTGATGCTTAATCTGTGGGAACGTTGAATAAAAGCGTTCAAGATGAGTTTTACTCGTTGTTTTTGCTTGGTGTGTTTCAGGATGAATAAGCGTTATATTCACTTGAAGAGGAGAGTTTCCAAGCAGGCGTAAAAATTGAGTTTCAGCCTTTTCTTTTTGAGGCATAAGATTTAAAATAACGATATTTAATGGACGAATGTCTTGGGTGAAAGCTCTTGTTTCATCCATTACGAAGATCCGCTCGCTTGTAAGTATTTCTTTTGCCGGAAGATCAAAGGGGATGTTAATCGGCATGGAATATCCCTCCTGTTTCTAAAAATCTGAAAAATTGCAATAAATCTATTATAAGAACAACTTCAAGAAGTTTCAACAGAAAGTGTGAAAAATATTGGATAAACGATTATATAGGCAGTTTCATCTCTTGAAAAAAGGGAAAAGTAAAAAAAAGCTCGTTGACCTATAGGAGGAAATAAAGATGAACATTTATCAATTTTCAGCTCAAAATATAAAAGGTGAAGAACAGTCACTAGAACAATATAAAGGAAAAGTGATTATTGTTGTTAATACAGCAAGCAAATGTGGGTTTACTCCCCAGTTTGAAGGTCTTCAAAATTTATATGAAAAGTATAAAGACCGCAACTTTGTCATCTTAGGCTTTCCTTGTAATCAATTTGGCGGGCAGGAGCCTGGAGGCGAGGAGGAGATTCAATCGTTCTGCCAGCGTAACTATGGGGTTGACTTCCCAATGTTTGCAAAGGTAGATGTTAAAGGGGATAATGCTCATCCGCTTTTTCAGTACCTAGCTGAAAAAGCACCAGGCATATTAGGTTCGAAAGCTATTAAATGGAATTTTACAAAATTTTTAATTGATAAAGATGGTGAACCTGTTCAACGGTTTAGTCCAAAAACGGCTCCGAAAGATTTAGAGCATGATATTGAACAGCTTTTAGAAGAAAAAACAGATGTTGTGCAAGAAAGATAAAAAAGAAGCGGCGCTATAATGCCGCTTCTTTTTTAGTTAACGTTTCTTTTTTCCACATGAACAGGATGGTTCTTGTGGATAATGCTGAGGGTATTGATGTTCAGGCATCATTTGATAGCCTTGATGAGGCATGTTGTAAGGCAGTTGTTGATGATGAGGCTTTTGCGTGTCATAATCTCCCATTGTGTGATGAGGCATATCCATATGCTGTGGTGCCATATCATACGGCATATTCATCATATGAGGTTCATGTCCCATATCGTAGTCTCCCATCACTTGCTGATCATCCATATGCGGCATCATGTTGTAGTCCATCACGTCATATTGTTCAGGCATATTGTGAGTGCCCATCATATGATCATGAGGCATGTTGTAAGGCAGTTGTTGTGTAGGGTTTGTCATTGGCTGATGGCAAGGCATATGGTGCATGATTGGCTGGTGACAAGGCATAGGTTTTGGCATTGGCATACAACAGTGGTGATTTCTATGTCGAAACATTTTGTCAGCTCCTCAGTAGTTTGAATTCGTACGTTAGTATCCTATGTAAAAAAAACAAAAAGAGATAATCGTCTAAAAAAAATCCGCAAGTGCCTATCCTTTTGAGGCGCTGTGTTAAAATAGGGGAGAAGAAAAGTACCGGAGGAGAAAATGAACAAACAAGAAAGAGTAAAAACGGTAGAAAAATTTGTATGCTCCGTGTTGAAAGATGATCGGACTGGTCACGATTTAGAACATGTTTTTCGCGTGAGACGGCTTTCTTTATACCTTGCTGTTCATGAAGGAGGTAACCGGGAAATCATTGAGCTATCAGCACTCCTTCATGATTGTGCAGATCCAAAACTTGTTTCTTCAGAAGAGGAAGCGTACAAGCGTATTGATGAGCTTCTTCGAGTTTGTGATGTCCCTATGCATGATGTTAATCACATTATTCACATCATTAAAAGCGTCTCTTTTAAAGGTGGGAACGGGGAGGCCCCTTCTACAATAGAGGGAAAAATTGTTCAAGACGCAGATCGACTTGACGCTATTGGAGCAATTGGAATTGCAAGAGCGTTTACGTATGGAGGGGCAAAAGGTCATGTTTTGTTTAAAGAGGACGAGATTCCTAGAACAGCGATGACAGAAGATGAATATCGCCAAAATCCATCAAGCGTTATTGGACATTTTTATGAAAAACTTCTCCTTTTAAAAGGAAAGATGAACACCAAAAAAGCAGTTGAGCTTGCAACAGATCGTCATCGTTTTATGATGGCGTTTTTAGAGAAATTTAAGGAAGAATGGAATGGTACAAATGAAGATGCTAACAGTTGAAAACATGACAAAAACATATGGAGAAAAGCTTCTCTTTAACAATATAAGCTTTACAATTGGTGAACGTGAGCGCATTGGTATTATCGGTGTTAATGGAACAGGCAAATCAACGCTATTAAAAATTATTGCAGGCCTTGATACAGACGATCAAGGAGAAATCTCTCATTCAAAAGATTATACAATTAGTTATTTAGCACAGCATCCAGAAGTTAATGAGAATTTGACAGTCATTGAGCAAGTATTTACGAGCAGTACCCCAATGTTTGAGCTGCTGAAAAAATATGATAAAGCTCTCTATGATCTTGAAAAGCAACCAGAAAATGAAGAACATCAAGAAAATCTTTATGCTCTTCAACAACGCATGGATGCAATGAATGCATGGGATACAAACGCAAATGTTCAAGCTATCTTATCTAAGCTTGGTATTCATGATGTTCGTCAAAAAATGGGCAACTTATCAGGAGGGCAAAAAAAGCGAGTAGCTCTTGCTCAATGCTTAATTGAAACACCTGATTTGCTCATTTTAGATGAGCCAACAAACCACCTTGATTATGAAGTTATTGGGTGGCTGCAAGATTATCTTGTACGATATAGCGGGGCTGTTTTACTTGTGACGCATGATCGCTATTTCCTTGATGGCGTTACAAACCGCATTTTTGAACTACATGAAGGAAATATGTACACGTACACAGGAAACTATCAATCTTTCCTTGAAGGAAGAGCACAAAGAGAAGAAGAAGAGCGTCAAAGTCAGGCAAAGCTTCGCAATCTTTACCGCAATGAACTAGCTTGGATTAGACGTGGAGCTAAAGCACGTTCAACAAAGCAGAAAGCACGCATTCAGCGCTTTGAAGATATTGAAGGGCGTCTTGATCATAGCCAAGATGATAAACTTTCAATTAGTTTATCAGGAAGTAGACTTGGTAAAAAAGTAGTGGAGTTTACAGAAGTGAACAAATCCTTTGGAGATCGTTTGCTTATCAAAGATTTTTCTCATATTATTCAAAGAGGCGACCATATTGGTATTGTAGGATATAACGGAAGCGGTAAATCAACGCTTTTAAATATGATTACAGGGAAAATTCAGCCTGATCATGGCGAAATTGAGCAAGGCCAGACAGTGAAAGTTGCTTATTATACACAAGAAAGTGAAGAAATTGCTCTTAACCAGCGTATGATTGATTATGTAAAAGAAGGAGCGGAAGTTGTTCAAACAACAGATGGAAAGACCATTTCTGTGTCTCAAATGCTTGAACGTTTCTTATTCCCAACTCATACGCATGGCACACCAATTCGAAAGCTTTCAGGAGGAGAAAGACGTCGTCTTTACCTTCTTCGTCTTTTAATGACATCACCAAACGTCCTGCTTCTTGATGAGCCGACAAATGATCTTGATACAGAAACCCTTACAGTTCTTGAAGACTATATTGAAGAGTTTCCTGGCGTTGTTATTACTGTTTCACATGATCGCTACTTTTTAGATAAAATTGCGCACTACTTATTTGTTTTCAAAGGAGAAGGAGAAGTTTCAACATATCTTCGTTCATATAGTGAGCTTTTAGAAGAAAGCACAAAAAAGAAAACGGTTCAGAAACAAAAGCCGAAAGAAACGCCTTCACAAGAGAAAAAGAAACGCCGCTTGTCTTACAATGAAAAACGAGAGTGGACGGAGCTTGAAGAAAAAATACCTGAGCTTGAAACAGAGCTTGAAACTGTCGCAAATGACCTTGCTGAAGTTGGCACAAATTATGAAAAAGCTCAAGAGCTTATGAACCGTGAACAGGAGTTGAATGAGCAGCTTGAACAAGCAATTGAGCGTTGGGCCGAGCTTTCAGAGCTTATAGAAGAGCTGAACGGGTAATTGTGTTACAATCCCTTTAAGAAGTAAAAAAAGGAGCAGTGGAAACATGAACATTAAGTCAATTGAACCTACACCAAGTCCAAATACGATGAAAGTCACGCTTGATAGTGAGCTTCCAGCTGGTAAAAGCAACAACTACAATGGGACAAACGTTGAGCAAGCACCAAAGATTATTCAAGATTTGATGGAAATCGATGGCGTGAAAGGCGTTTATCATGTAGCTGATTTTTTGGCAGTAGAGCGTAATGCAAAATTTGATTGGAAAGAAATCTTACCAAAAGTGCGTGCTTTATTTGGTGAAGAAGTAGAAGGTGAAGAAAAACAGGATAAAGTTGATGAGCACTTTGGTGAAGTGAACGTTTCTCTTCAACTTTTCAAAGGTATTCCAATGCAGATTAAGCTAACAGATGGGGAAACAGAAAAACGTGAAGGTCTGCCAGCTCGATTCAAAGAAGCGGTTGTGAAGGCTCAGCGAGAAGATGACAACGTTGTACTTGAACGAAAATGGAAAGATCATGGAGTTCGCTATGGTGATCTTGAGGAAATCGCAAAGGAAGTTGCAAGTGAAATTGATGCTGCATATCCAGAGGAACGCTTAGAAGAACTTGTTAGCTCTTCACAAAAAGGAGAAATAAAATCAGCGGTTGTAGAACGTAAAAGCTATAAAGTTACGCTTGAAATGTTTGAAGATGAAGATTGGACAAAACGCTATGCACATTTAGAACAGATGAATCCAACTATTGAAGATCTTCCTCTTTTAAACAAAGCATTAGAAGACAGTAAAGTGTCAATTCGACGTCTTGCTACAGTTTATCTTGGCATGATTGAAGATCAAAGCGTGCTTCCATATCTTGATAAAGCATTAAAAGACAAATCTGTAACGGTTAGAAGAACAGCAGCAGACTGTTTGTCAGACTTAGGATTTGTGGAAGCTATGCCTGCAGCAATAGAGGCATTAGAAGATAAAAGTAAATTAGTTCGCTGGCGTGCAGCTATGTTTTTATATGAAGTTGGAGATGAAAGTGCCTTACCAGCTTTAAAAGCTGCTGAAGATGATCCGGAATTTGAAGTCAGTATGCAAATCAAACTTGCTATTGAGCGTATTCAAGGTGGAGAAGAAGCAAAAGGTTCTGTTTGGAAGCAAATGACAGAAGCGCGTAAACGCTAGAGAGTAAAGGGGAATTCCCTTTACTCTTTTTTTTGTTATATAAAAATAATAAAGCGCTTCCGTAAGAGAATAGAAAAGAATGGAATGAATTGTTTTATATTAACAGAAAAATTATATAAAATAAAAAATTGAGAATATTATTGCAATCACTCTTGAAAAGTACTATATTATTTAACAATAACAATTGATTTGGGGGACAATGTAGTGAAAAAAGATTTAAGAATTAAAAGTAAAGTAATTAGTGATGATGTAAAAAAGGCACCTAACCGTGCTATGCTTCGTGCGGTTGGTTTTAAAGATGAAGATTTTAAAAAACCAATGATTGGGATTGCTAGTACGTGGAGTGAAGTAACGCCATGTAACATTCACATTGATGATTTGGCAGTTGAGGCAAAGAAAGGAGCTCGCGAAGCTGGAGGCGCTCCAATGATCTTTAATACCATTACTGTTTCCGATGGAATTTCAATGGGAACAGACGGTATGAGATACTCTCTTTCAAGTCGTGAAGTAATTGCTGACTCTATTGAAACTGTAATTGGGGCTGAAAACTTAGATGGCTACGTTGCAATTGGGGGATGTGATAAAAACATTCCAGGCTGTATGATCTCAATTGCCCGTACAGACGTACCAGCTGTTTTCGTATACGGAGGAACGATTGCTCCTGGAAAACATAATGGAAAAGACATTGACATTGTTTCTGTTTTTGAAGGAATTGGTCAATACAATAAAGGTGATATTGACGGAAAAGAACTAAACAAAATTGAATGTAATGCATGTCCTGGATCTGGTTCATGTGGTGGTATGTATACAGCAAATACAATGGCATCTGCTGTTGAAGCTCTTGGAATGAGCTTACCTGGAAGTTCTTCAAACCCTGCAGAGTCGAAAGAAAAGTCAGAAGATTGCTATAAATCGGGACAAACTGTTTATAACTTGCTTGAAAAAGGCATCTATCCAAAAGATATTATGACAAAAGAAGCATTTGAAAATGCGATTACAGTTGTAATGGCGCTTGGTGGTTCTACAAATGCTGTACTTCATCTTCTTGCAATTGCTCATTCTGTTGGCGTTAATTTAACAATTGAAGACTTTGATCGTATTCAAAAGAAAGTACCGCATATTGCAGACTTAAAGCCAAGTGGAAGATACGTGATGCAAGATCTTCACAACATTGGTGGGGTACCAGCTGTTATGAAAATGCTATATAAAGCAGGTTATCTTCACGGAGATTGCTTAACGGTAACAGGAAAAACGCTTGCTGAAAACTTAGAGGAAGCACAAGATCTAGCAGAAGGACAGGACGTTATCGTTCCTCTTGATCAGCCGCTACGAAAAGACGGACCGCTTATTATCTTAAAAGGAAATCTTGCTCCAAGTGGTGCTGTGGCAAAAATGTGCGGAGTAAAGGTAAAAGTCCATACAGGCCCTACGAAAGTATATGATTCAGAAGCAGAAGCAACAAAAGCAATTGTAGATGATGAAATTAAGGAAGGCGATGTTTTGGTTATTCGCCACGTCGGACCAAAAGGCGGACCAGGGATGCCTGAGATGCTTTCCATTTCTTCAATGCTCGTTGGAAAAGGACTTGGAGAAAAAGTAGCGCTTCTAACGGACGGGCGTTTCTCAGGTGGAACACATGGACTTGTTGTAGGGCATATTGCGCCTGAAGCACAAGTTGGAGGCCCGATTGCTTTGTTGCAAACAGGTGATGAAGTCACAATTGATTCTATTGCTCAGACCGTATCAATGAACGTTTCAGAGCAAGAATTAAAAGCACGCCGTGATGCTTGGACACCAAAACCTCTTCATACAAAAGGCGTATTAGGAAAATATGCACATCTTGTATCATGCTCATCAGAAGGAGCTGTAACAGATAAATTTGAAAAAACAACAAAAAAAGAGACGACTTTTTCAAAATAATATAAGGAAGAAACCTTGGCACTGCTGAGGTTTCTTTTTGAAATGAATAGTAAAAATATTGTCGAATTTAGCGCAAGCTCGTTGATTTTTTGCCCTCTTTTATAGTATGCTGTTACCGTCAAGGAATAAGGAGGAATGAATTATGTCAATGGCATATGAAGAATATATGCGTCAACTTGTCAAGCCGATGCGTGAGGAGCTTGTTCGGGCAGGTTTTAGTGAATTGACAACAGCTGAAGAAGTAGAAGACTTTATGGAGCATGTTGAAGGAACAACGCTTGTTGTTGTAAACTCTGTTTGTGGATGTGCAGCAGGTCTTGCTCGTCCAGCTGCTACGCAAGCTGTTTTGTATAGCGAAGTGAAGCCAGATCATCTTGTAACGGTTTTTGCAGGACAAGATAAAGAGGCAACAGCTAAAATGAGAGAATATTTTACAGATATTGAGCCTTCTTCTCCATCAATGGCGGTGCTAAAAGGAAAAGAAGTTGTTCACTTTATTCCTCGTCATAACATTGAAGATCATGCGCTTGAAAGCATTATGGAAAATATTATTACAGGACTAAATACACATTGTAAGTAAGCGGGAAAGAGTGTCTAGTGACACTCTTTTTTGACGTTCAAAATACATGCAAGGGACGAAAGAGATGATTGTTACAACTGCTGGACGAACAAATCAAGAGATGATTGAACGGGCTTATAAGATCTCAAAGGCCCTTAAAGTTCCGTTTGAAGAACGAAGAAAGCGCTCGATATCAAAGCTTAGAGACGAGAGGGATTGTAACATTCTCGTTGTCGGAAAAGACAGACTTGAGCTTTTTTATAAAGAGAGTAGTGAACCTTTTTTCTTCCATCCAAATTCAGCCATGTTTCGTGCAAAACGTTGGATAAAAGGAGAGAGGGATCCGTTTTTGGAGGCCGTAAATCTTAAAGAAGGAGATTCATTCTTAGACTGTACGCTTGGCCTTGCTTCTGACAGTACTATGGCAAGTCTTGTTGTTGGAGAAAGAGGAAAAGTCGTTGGAACAGAAGGCAATCGCTATGTTGCTTATATTGTAAAAGAAGGATTAAAAAGCTGGGAAACATCCATTGCTGAATTGAACCTTGCAATGAAAAGAATAGAAGTAATCGCAGAAGAAAGCGAAAAGTATTTGATTTCCTGTGAAGATAAGTCGTTTGACGTTGTGTATTTTGACCCGATGTTTCATCAAACTGTGGAAGAATCAGCAGGAATTGAAAGTCTCCGTCCGCTCGCTCTTCACCATCCTGTGACAAAAAAGATGGTGAAGGAAGCGTGCCGAGTTGCAAGAAAAAGAGTTGTGTTAAAAGATCATTTCAGAAGTCCTCTTTTTGATGCTTTAAATTTTGATGTTCATAAACGAAAAACGGCTCTTTTCCACTACGGTGTAAAAAACCTACTCAAAAGTGAGCTTTAATCAAAAAGTGTAAGTGTAATATTATAGACGAGAACAATACACAATGAAATGACAAAAATAGTATCCACTTCATTCATCTCCTTTTTACATAGTGTTTCACAAAAGAACTCTTTTAAAAGAAAAATGAAACTTTTAGCCTAATTCATCCGTTATATGAAAAAGTAGAAATATTGCAAAGATTTTAAGAGAGTTTTCACCTTCATTACTTTTGTTAAAAATCTGAAAAGTTCAGGGGACTCTTTTTAAAAAATGTTAAAATAAAGAAAAAGTATGTTCGGAGTAGTAGTCCACGTTGTAAAGAGGGGGAGAAAGTGTATGCCAAGATGGTTGCGAAAGACGTTTATTGTGTTAATTACGGTGTTTACGTTTGGCCTTGTTAGTCCGCCAGATTACTTGTATATAGACGATGTAAAAGCGGACAAGCCTGAAAAGCAAAGTTATATTGAAGATGTAGCAATTCCATATAGTGAAGAAACCTCTTATTCTTATAGTCCACCTCTTTCAAAAGAAGACTTTGTAACAAATGCCTTAGCTGAAGCAGAAAGTCAGTCCTTTCAAAAGTTTGGAACCAAAATTTCACCTGTTATTGAAGAGGAATTTAGAGAAGCAATTCTACCAAAGATTGAAGAGGCTTTAACAGAGGTATCAGAACAAGCTGACGAAGGAGAGTTGTCCAACTTAGGAATTACCGAGTCTCCTTCTGGAGGATATGGAGAAAAAATCTTTAATGTATACAATCGGGAAACAGGAGAAGATGTCATTCGTTTTCACGTCAGAAGAGATCACCCGCCAAAAGATGGATATTGGTTTAACTTTCATTATCATACAAGTGAAGACGGCTTTCAGAAACATTATGATTTAGGAAAAATTTATTGGAATCAAAATATGCCGCCAAAATGGTTAAATTAAACATCGAAGAAGCGTCGTAGAAATACGAGCGCTTTTTTTATTGCACCCTTTTTGCCTTATCTTTTTCATAGAAAAAGAAAAAGCGGTATGCTACACTAAAATCTATATTAAATGGCTTTTGAAAAAGGTTAAAAAATAAGATAAAATAAACGTGCTCTTGGAATCAAAAGGATATTTCAGTTTTTACATATGTTGAAGAAACAAAAATGGATGGAGAAGTGAGGAAGAAAGATGAACAGTTATCGCCAAAAAAAATTCGAATATGTAACAAATAAATATCAAAATAGAGGAAGACTGCTTATTAGTTGTAACGACAAACCAGGGATTGTCGCAAAAGTGTCTCAGTGGCTTTTCGAGTGTAAAGCAAACATTGTTGAATCAAACCAATATTCAACAAGTCATACTGATGGTCTTTTTTTTATGAGAATAGAGTTTGAATGCCCTGATTTTCAAAAGCGTTACAACGAACTTAAGAAGTCATTTCATGAAGTTGCTTCATCTTTTGAAATGGACTGGCAACTACAATCAGCTTCAAATCGCAAAAAGACAGCGATCTTTGTTTCTAAAGAAGATCACTGCTTACAGGAGCTTCTTTGGAACTACGAGCGAGGAGAGCTTTATACAGATATAGCGATGGTTGTTAGTAACCATGAAACAATGCGAGAGTTCGTAGAAAGTAAAGGCATTCCTTTTCACTATATTCCAGTTACAAAAGAAACAAAGCCAGAAGCAGAAAAAGCGCAGCTTGAACTTTTAGAAAGCAACAAAATTGATTTTGTAATTTTAGCTCGCTATATGCAAATTTTATCTTCTGATTTTGTCACAAGACATCCGAATCGCGTTATGAATATTCATCATTCTTTTTTACCTGCATTCGTTGGAGCAAAACCATATGAGCGTGCATATGAGCGCGGTGTAAAGCTTATTGGAGCAACGGCTCATTATGTAACAGATGAGCTTGATCAAGGACCAATTGTTGAGCAAGATATTGAGCGAGTTGACCACCGTGATTCAATTGAAGAACTAAAAAGAATTGGTCGTTCGGTTGAAAAAAGCGTTTTAGCTCGCGGTGTAAAATGGCATTTAGAAGATCGTATTCTTGTTTATGGAAATAAAACGATCGTTTTTGATTAATGATAAGAAGTAAGTGAGAGGAAGGGATCAAAGTGAAACAATATTTAGATCTATGTCAACACATTTTAAACAACGGTACGAAAAAAGAGGATCGAACAGGAACGGGAACAATTAGTACGTTCGGTTATCAAATGCGCTTTGATCTTAAAGAAGGTTTTCCACTTGTAACAACAAAAAAGCTTCATGTAAAGTCTATTATTCATGAGCTTCTTTGGTTTTTAGCAGGAGACACAAATGTTGCCTATTTGCAGGAAAACGGAGTAAGAATTTGGAATGAATGGGCAGATGAAAAAGGGGAGCTTGGCCCTGTATATGGACATCAGTGGCGCTCATGGCCGACGCCAAACGGAGAAAGCATCGACCAGATTTCAAATCTCATAAAACAGATTAAAGAAACACCAGATTCACGTCGTCTTATCGTAAGCGCGTGGAACGTAGCTGATATCGAGAATATGGCACTTCCTCCATGTCACTGCCTTTTTCAGTTTTATGTAGCAGATGGTAAACTATCTTGTCAGCTTTATCAGCGTTCTGCTGACGTGTTCTTAGGTGTTCCGTTTAATATCGCGTCATATGCTCTTTTAACAATGATGATTGCCGAGGCGTGTGATCTAGAAGTAGGAGAATTTATTCATACGCTCGGTGATGCGCACATTTATACAAATCACATTGAACAAGTAAAGCTGCAGCTTACACGTGAAGAGCGTGCGCTGCCAAAAATGAAAATTAATAAAGACGTTAAGAACATCTTTGATTTTACGTATGACGATTTTGAGCTTGTTGGATATGATCCACATCCGCATATAAAAGGAGCTGTTAGCGTATGATTTCTTTCATCGTTGCAATGGATGACAATAATCTGATTGGAAAAGATAATGCTTTACCATGGCATCTTCCTGCTGACCTTGCTTATTTTAAAAAGGTGACAACAAATCATACAATTGTAATGGGAAGAAAAACATATGAGTCGATTGGTAGACCTCTTCCAAACCGGAAGAACGTTGTGTTAACGCACAGTACATCATTCCAAGAAGAAGGTGTAACGGTTATTCATTCATTGGACGAGCTGAAAGAAATGGCGAACCGTTCGAATGAGGAGCTGTTTATTATCGGAGGAGCTCGTCTTTATGAACAGCTACTGCCTGTTGCAGATCGTTTGTATGTTACCCACATTCGTGCTACGTTTGATGGAGATACGCATTTTCCTGCATTTTCAAAAGAAGAATGGAAGATAATAGATTCCAAAGAGCATAAAAAAGATGAAAAAAATGCTTATGATTATGAATTTGCTGTCTATGAACGAAGCTAGCATTACACTTCTCGGATGAAAACAGGACGAGAAAGAGGGAAAACCAGCTTTTAAAGGGGGTTCCAACATGATTCGTACAATTTATATTGGTGGTTATTCACTTTCTTCTCTTTTTTTTAGTTTATCTGAGCTAAATCGTGTTCGAAATCTTCCACCTTTAATGTCGCCTGCAAAACGGGACAAGGAAGTGCATGATAAACCAAAAAAATGGGGACGTAAAGTTATTGAATTAACCGGATCCAAAGTAGAAGTAAACAAAAAAGAGAGGCTGTTGGATGAGCCTGTATTATTTGTTAGTAACTATCAAGGCCCATACGATATTCCAGCTCTTTTAGGCTATATTCAAAAGCCTTTTGGTTTCTTCTCAAAGCAAAAGTTTGAAAACTATCCGCTATGGAATCAATGGATGAACTCTATGCATTGCGTCCTTATGGATCGCAATGATAGTACAAGAATGAAAGAAGCTTATCGTACAGGAATTCATTTATTAACACAAGGTCATTCATTGCTCGTATTTGCTGAACGTAAAGAAAAAGGTTCCAAGGATTTGCATCATCTTAACGGAGAAGACCTTTCAATGGCAGTAGAAGCTGGGGTGCCCATTGTGCCAGTTTCTATTGATGGAACGAAAGAAATTGATGAGCAAGGAACATTTCGCATTCGTCCGAGCACGCTGTCTGTTCATATTGGTTCCCAAATACGGGAGCATTTAGATGATACTATCACAAAACCGCAGTTGATTAAAAAAGTAGAAGAAGCCCTTCAAGGTGGCCTTCTAAAAGAGGGCGCAGAAAAAGAGGATCAATCATGATCCTCTTTTTTTATTGCAGACGCATCTCTTCTTCGTATTTATCAAGCTCTTTCATCATATGATGAAAAGAATCTGAGTCTACAAAATCATCTCCATGCCAATTAGCTGAAACCCATGCTATAAGCTGTGAAGGACTATTGAAAACTTCTCCACTTATATCTTCTTTTCGAATCATATAACGACCGTTTTCATCATCAAGCGTTACTAAACAAGGGATCGCACTTTCTTTACTTTTTAGGGTGAATTCCATCTGCAATCTCCTTCTCACTTTTCTATTAAAAAGGGAGTTCCTCCTTAATATAAGAAGTTTTAATAGGATTATCTGTTAGTTTATGTAATTTTCACATAGTGAAATGATGAAATTTATAAAATATAGTGATTTTTCTTAATTTTTTGTGCTATAATGTACAAATTAAAAAGGGAATGAAAAGGAAGGAAGTTGATTATGAGCCAGCAAGTAGAAACAAAGAAAAACATTCATCTTGAGGATGTGTTGATCGCTCATCAAACAATTAAAGATGTTGTGGAACATACGCCTCTTCAAAAAAGTGATCTTTTATCAGAGCGCTATGAATGTGAAGTTTATTTAAAAAGAGAAGATTTACAAAACGTCCGTTCCTTTAAAATTCGCGGAGCTTATAATAAAATCAAAAAGCTATCAAAAAAAGAACGAGAAAACGGCATTGTTTGTGCAAGCGCAGGAAACCATGCGCAAGGAGTTGCATATGCCTGTCAACATTTAAAAATCGATGGGAAGATTTTTATGCCTGCCACAACTCCTAAACAAAAGATTAATCGGGTTACATTTTTAGGAAAAGAATTTGTGGAAGTTGTCTTAACGGGCGACACATTTGATGATGCTTATGCTAAAGCGGCAGAGTGTGGTATAGAAGAAGGAAGAACGTTCATTCATCCGTTTGATGATCCTGATGTCATTGCAGGACAAGGAACAGTTGCAGTTGAAATGCTAAATGATACAGAGAAAGACTTTGATTACGTTTTTGCAAGCATTGGTGGAGGAGGGCTTATCTCAGGAATCGGTACCTACATTAAAAGCGTTTCTCCTCAAACACGAATTGTCGGTGTAGAACCTGCAGGGGCTCCTTCAATGCATGAAGCTCTAAAAAAAGGAAGTGTTCAAACGCTTCAACATATTGATGGATTCGTAGACGGAGCAGCAGTAAAAACGGTAGGCTGTTTGCCATTTCATATCTGTCAACAAGTTATTGATGATATTGTAGTTGTGCCGGAGGGGAAAGTTTGTACAACAATTCTATCTCTTTACAATGAAAATGCTATTGTAGCAGAGCCTGCAGGAGCGCTCTCAATCGCAGCTCTTGATGCGTATAAAGATCAAATTAAAGGAAAAACCATTGTTTGTATCGTAAGTGGCGGGAACAACGATATTGGCCGCATGCAGGAAATTAAGGAACGTTCAAAGCTTTACGAAGGACTACAGCACTATTTTATCGTAAACTTTCCACAGCGTGCAGGGGCCCTTCGAGAATTCCTTGATGAAGTATTAGGGCCAACAGACGATATTACAAGATTTGAATATACGAAAAAAAATAACCGTGAAAGCGGACCGGCGTTTGTGGGGATTGAAGTGAAGCATAAAGAAGACTATTTTCCTCTTATTGAACGAATGAATCAAAAAGCTTTCCCATTTACAGAGATTAATAAAGATAGTCAACTTTTCCACCTATTTGTCTAAAAAAAAAATTAATGAAGCGTCATAATATGACATGATTTTACGTTAAAGGGAAGTTATAATAGAGAAAAACGGGTGAAAAAGAGGGCTGATCTGCTTGTTATTTAAAAGTTTGGAATTTAAGCTTGCAAATGGACAAAAAGTAAAGGTTATTGAAATTCCAGTTGTGCCACATCATCATCCACTTTCGTTTATGATTTCTGTTCATTTTGAATCGTTCGTCAAAATGATTGAAAAAAAAGAAATCCGAAAAGAACTCTATTCATTTAAGGAATATATGAAAAAACATTGTAAATGGACAACATATGAGCAAATCTTTTTAACAGTTCCTTTAAAACATAATGCTTAAAAAAAGAA
>NZ_JALAMS010000001.1:651549-764718 GCF_026790145.1 Priestia endophytica
GAAAGCGCTTTTTAACCTTTTTAGGAGGGATTGGAGATGAAAAGAAAAAGCTTTTTATGGTTAGTATGCTCTCTTTTTTTACTGACAGCATGTGGGGAGAAGAAAGAAGAAAGTAAGGCAGAAACAAAAGCAGAACAACAATTATCAGATCCAATTGCTGATTTTACATACGAAAATCAAAATGGTGAACCATTTTCATCAAAAAGTTTAGATGGAAAAGTATGGATAGCGAACTTCATCTTTACAAGCTGTACAACAGTCTGTCCACCAATGACGTCTCATATGGCGAAACTTCAAGAAAAAGCGAAAGAAGAAGGAGCAGATGTGGAATTTGTCTCTTTCACAGTTGATCCAACAGTTGATAGCAGTGAGAAGCTGAAAGAATTTAGCGAAGGATTTGAGGCAAATAGCGATAATTGGCAATTTCTCACGGGATACTCTCAAGAAGAGATTGAAACATTCGCAAGAGAGAATTTTTATATGAATGTTCAAAAGCCGAGTTCAGGAGATCAAGTGATTCATGGAACAACATTTTTTCTATTAAATCAAAAAGGTCAAATTGTAAAGGACTATGATGGGGTGTCTAATGTTCCTTATGATGATATTATTCATGAAGCAAAGGAATTAGAAAAATCGTCCTGATAAAACCAACTGACCCCTTTAGTAGGGGGAATATAGGTTGGTTTTTTTTTGTATGATTTTTTAGTTTTAAAGAATATGATATGATAATACATTAGAGACATCTAGTAACAGGGGTGAACATAGGATGAAAAAAATAGGTCTTATTTTTCTTATTCTCTTTTTGTCAGCTTGTTCTGCTTCACCTCCAACTCAAAATGAGGAAGAGTCCAAAGAAGTGTCAACAAAACAAGGAAAAGATATATTTCCTGCAAGTGTGAACATGGTTGCAATTGGTGATTCTTTAACAAAAGGAGTTGGCGATTCAACGAAGGAAGAAGGCTATGTAACACGCGTTGCTTCAGAAATTGAAAAACAGCCTTCTGTTGGAAAAGTAAAAGTGAGCAACTTTGGGAAAACGGGAAATCGTACAGATCAGCTTCTTAAAAGATTAGATTATGAAAATATCAAATCAAGCCTTGAAGATGCGGATATTATCTTCGTCACAATTGGCGGCAATGATATGATGAAAGTTATGCGAGATCATTACGATAACATTACCTTTAAAACGTATAACAAAGAGCAGAGAAAGTATGAAAAAAGACTACAAAAAGTAATGAAAAAGATGCGCAGTATTAACGAGGATGCTCCAATTTACCTTATTGGATTTTACAATCCGTTTTTAAACACGCTTAGTGATTTAAAAGAAATCGATACTGTTGTAGAGGAATGGAATGGTTCAAGTGAACGAGTGGCATCTCAATACAAAGGGATAACATATATTGAAATTGCTGATATTTTCACAAGTACAAATGAAAACTTGTTATCAAATGACTATTTTCATCCAAACACAAAAGGGTATAAATTAATTGCAGACAGAATTAGCGAGCGCGTTTTTCTTGAAAACATGGATGATGAAAAAATGGTGTTCGCCAATCCAACATATAGAGGAGAGGACATAGCAGGATGAAAAAATGGAAGACGCTTTTCTTTAGTTTACTTTGCTTAAATATTATTTTAGTTCTAGTCGCTGTAGTAGCTATTTTTCAGCCAATTGAAAAACGACAGGCTCCTTCAAAAGAAGAGGTGAACGGTATAGAACTCGGAGTTGTAGGAGATAAGAAAAACTTGAATGCGCTTATTGATAAGTATTTAAAACAAGAGTTTGCTAGTGATACGTTAGCATATAATGTTGTTTTAAATGACGAAGTTGAAGTATATGGAAAAATTGTCGCTTTTGGCCGTGACGTTGATATTAAAATGACATTTGCACCTATTGTCCAGAAAAATGGTAACCTTGTTCTTGAACAAACAGGTCTTTCCGTCGGGGCGTTACCATTACCGGTTGAGACAGTCTTGAAGTATGTAAATAATCATTTCCCAATGCCTGAGTGGGTAAGTATTAATCCGAAAAAAGAATCCATTTATGTTGCTCTAAATCAAATGGAGCTTGAAAATGGTTTCCGAGTAAAAGCTGAGAAATTCGACTTAAAAAATGACGAAATATCAATTAAACTTATTGATCCAAGTGTTCAACCGTAAAAAAAGAGCCTTCTAACGAGAAGGCTCTTTTTTTATTGAGCTAATCTTGTGTAACTAAAGCTTCAAGAGGAGGATTTCCATTTACAAGTCCAACTCCGTATACCGTATAGGCTCGGTCTGGACGAAGACGAAGCGGTGGGATTTTTAATAAAACTTCTTTTGATCCGCTTCTTCTCAACTCAAGGTTCACCTCCATTGGAGTTAATGCTAAATAGCTTGTAGCCTCTTTAAAAGATACATTAGGGAAAACAACGTCTCCACGCACTGCTGCAACATCAATGGAAGGAGCGTTTGGAGAAAGATGAATAAAGCGCAGCTTTGCTTCTCCTTTTGGTACTGTGTCTTCATCTTTTATAGCGAGCAGTGACAAATTAGTAGGTTCCCCAGCTGCAATAATTGTATATTGCATATCTTTTTTGATTTCTATTTCTGCACTAAGGAGAGGTCGAGCTGTTTCGCCTGCTTTGTACAGATCAATTCTATAACGCCCACCTTCTCTTAGTTCAATATAATCTGTTTCTTGTTTAAAGATTAAGTTTGGGATTGTTTTTCGTCTATTAAGGTATACATCAACAGAAGGAGCACCTGGAGAAGCGTGAAGAATACGGATTCTTGTTCCTTGTCTATTACGCATATTTGACAACGAATAGGAAAGCTTTGTAGCATATTTAAAATGTTTTTGGTAGTAAGCAATGTGTAAAGAAGGATCTCTGTATTTGTAGTACTGAGCTAATAAATCGTACATAGCCGCTTTTTGAGCATAGTGCTGCTGTTTACTATTCAAGACTTTGTCCTCCTCAAAGCAAAATTTTTACGTAGCAAGTTTATGCAAGAAAAGAATGAAAAATGCTACGTATCCTGTTTTTAAAGCTTATTTATGAATAACCTTTAAGGCGATAGGCGCATATAATGGGGTACGGAGAACTCGAAAGTAAAAAGATACTCGCTATACTGAAAAGTAAGGAGTGAGAGGATGAAACATTTCTATGTTAAAACATTTCGCTTCATGTTAGGAGGCATTATCCTCCTGTCGTGTTTAACATATTTTACGGAAAACGCAGTGGAGCATTCGCCTTCTAAAGCGAAGCACACTATAACGTTTGAGGTGGAGAACAATGGAGAATAAGAAGAAAGTTTTTACTGCCTACCGTTATATCCTTGTTCTATATACAATTTGTTTTACACTGTTTTTATTAGCTCTTTTGCCTCTTCTAGCCGGCTATGACGTGAGCGTTGTAAATAGCAATACATCTGCTTTTGAAGGATCACTAGTTGTCACAGAATACGTAAGTGGTGAGCATCATTATTTGTATGAAATTCCTTATATTGGTTATGTTGTAGGTTATGTAAAAAGTATGATCGTTCCTATTCTTTCCCTTTCTTTATTTCTCTTTTTTCTTACTCTTTTGTTCAATGATAAGGAGAAAAAATAGGCAAATGCACAAACTATTTTTATAAGAAAACATAAGCTGTTTTTGTAAATGAAAATGAGGAGGAATAGAGAGATGTATGATCCGTATGAAAACTGTGGCTATTACTATCCATATAGCGAGGGCTGTGAAAGCTTTAACTTCGCAACAATTGTAGTACTCTTTATTTTGTTAATCATTATTGGAGCGGTTTGTTTCCATTAATAATAAAGTAAACGGGGTGGATGATGATCCATCCCGTTTACTTTATAGAAGGAAAAGAGAAAAACTTTCGAATAAATGTTGAAAAACCATATAAATCTCTTATTTTCCATACTATACTAGTGATACATAAGCAAAATGAAGGTGGATTTATGGATAATTTAATATTATTAAAAGAAGCTTTTAAGAAGAGCGTTGTGCCAACTTTGATTATCGACCAAAGCGGGACATGTGTTTTTGCAAATGATGAAGCAGAAAAGCTTCTCGATGTTGAAAAGGAAAAAAAGCGTTCTTTTTTCTTTTACTTCACGGCTTTATTCAATGTGTCATTAGCACAATTATTAACCTTGTTAAAAGAAAGCATTGAAAAAACAATAAGGGTTCAGCACATTTCTACTTTAGAGTACGATATGACGATAAAGCCTATTAAGACGAGTAAAAGTACGTATCAGCTTATTCAGTTTAATGAAGTGTCATTGTCTCTGGAAAAGCAGGATGCTGTTTTAAGAGAGTTGAATCAGTACAAACGCTTTATTGAAGAAAGTCAAGATGCTTTTTTAGTTGTAGTGGATGAAAAAGTGCGCTATGTAAATCCGGCAGCTATTCGACTTTTAGGTGGAAGGAGTAAGTATGAATATATTGGGAAAGAGCTGCTGACGTTCATTCATGAAGACGATATTAGGTTTGTAAAAGAACGAATGGATGCCATCATGCAAGACAAGCCGTTTAGACCAAGAGTAGAAGTGAAAATCCTAGCTAAGGAAGGCGTGAAATTTATTGAATCATCCGTAACTAAAATGGAGTTTCAAGGAAAGCCTGCTATTCAATATTTTATGCGTGATATTACGAATCGAAAGAAATATGATGAGATGGCAAGAACCTCTGAGAAATTAACAATGGTAAGCAAACTGGCCGCTGGAGTGGCGCATGAGATTCGCAATCCAATGACAGCTGTTAAAGGGTTTATTCAGCTTTTAAAAGTATCTAAAGAATATAATGAAGAATATAGCGAAATTATGATTGCTGAAATTGAACGAATTGAGGTCATTATTGAAGAATTTTTAACGCTTGCAAAATCAAAAAAGGAAACCGCTTATAAACCTAAACAGCTATGTCGTATTTTACAGCATGTCGCTCTGTTACTTAACACACATGCAAGCTATCGAGATTGTCAAATTACAACAGATCTTACAGAGGTAGATGTATGGATCTACTGTGAGGAAAATGCTTTAAAACAAGTATTTATTAACGTTATTCAGAATGCAATTGAATCAATGACGCGAGGAACCGTTCATATCTCTTTAAAAACAGAAGGGAGCTTGGCCGTTGTTGAGATTACGGATGAAGGTTGTGGGATGGAGGAAAGTGTTTTACAAAAGATCGGTGAACCTTTCTTTTCTACAAAAGAAACCGGGACAGGTTTAGGATTAATGATCAGCTACAAAATCATTGAACAACATAAAGGAAAAATGACGTTTACAAGTAAAATAGGTGTAGGAACAAAAGTGAAAATTACACTTCCCATTGTTTTAAATTGTGAAAAAGAGTCTTAGAGGGCTCTTTTTTTAAATATAAGTGGTAAAGATAACCAGTTCATTAGAAGATACGCTGAAAGTAATGTAAGAAAAAGGATTTTTAAAAGTGAGCAAAATATGGCTTTTCAACGGCTGGCATAATATTTGGCACATAGCCTAACATTGTTTTTCCCTTTTAATATAGGAATAAAGATGTTGTTATCTTTCGTCTGGATGAATAGAGTGAAACTTTTAGTAGTTATAAACCAAATTCTCATTATGATATGGGGGTCAAATTTTCAAATAAATTGATGTTCTAAAAGAAAATATATATTACAAGCAAATGAAATAGAAATATCCCAATGGCATATTAAAGAAGAAAGTGCCGTATTATTTATGGAATGATGCAGAAAGCTTGAAGCTGTGTGGTCGTTATATAAAGGATCTCGGTGAAAATTCAAAGTTAAGATAGCCAGAAAATTGTTATTCACATCTTTCTTTACTAGAAAGTGTGATTATAAATAAAAAAGGTGGATATGGGGGGGAATCAAAATGTTAGGCTTCTTACAAAGAATAGGGAAAGCACTTATGCTTCCAATTGCTGTGCTGCCAGCAGCAGCTCTGTTGCTTCGCTTAGGGAAGGAAGATATGTTAGATATCCCGTTTATGGAAGCTTCAGGTGATGCCATAATGGCACAGCTTCCGCTTATTTTTGCTATTGGGGTTGCCATTGGACTAGCAAAAGACAGCAATGGAGCAGCGGCTCTTGCAGGAGCCATTGGCTATTTTGTACTTGTAGGAGGAACACAAGTCATTGACAAGCATAACGATATGGCTGTTTTTGCAGGTCTTATTGCTGGGACAGTTGCAGGTCTGTTATATAATCGTTATCACGATATTCAACTGCCGCAGTGGCTCGGATTTTTTGGTGGAAAGCGGTTTGTCCCCATTATAACGGCTGGATCTATGCTTGTACTCGCAGGGATTTTTGGATATGTATGGCCGCCAATTCAAAACTTTATTGATGGAATTGGCCAGTATCTTATTGATTTAGGAGCTCTTGGTGCAGGGGTTTATGGTGTATTAAATCGTTTACTTATTCCAGTCGGTCTTCATCATATTTTAAATAATATCGTTTGGTTTTTATTTGGCGAATATAACGGTGAACGTGGAGATATTGCTCGCTTCTTCGCAGGAGATCCAACAGCAGGCACGTTTATGACAGGATTTTTCCCTATTATGATGTTTGGATTGCCAGCAGCTGCACTTGCGATGATTGCAACAGCCAAAAAAGAGCGTCGCAAGCTTGTAACAGGAATGCTTGTAAGTCTTGCTTTTACGTCTTTCTTAACAGGTGTAACAGAACCAATTGAGTTTCTTTTCCTGTTTTTAGCTCCTGTTTTATATGTTGTACACGCTCTATTAACAGGATTATCCATGTATATTACGGTAAGCTTAGACATTCACGATGGATTTGGATTTTCCGCAGGTGCTATTGATTATCTCCTGAATTATAACATTGCACAAAAGCCGCTGCTTCTTCTAGGTGTTGGTGTTATTTACGGTATTTTGTATTTCATTATTTTTTATGCTGTGATTAAGAAATTTGACCTTAAAACACCAGGCCGTGAAGATGAGATTGTAGAAGAAGCGCATTATGTTGGAGAAGGAAAGTATGAAAAGGCGGCAGAGCAGTATATTGCAGGTCTTGGAGGCGTTTCAAATATTGAGGAGCTTGATAACTGTGTTACAAGGCTTCGCTTGAAAATAAAAGATACATCACTCATTCAAGAAGAAGTATTAAAGAAAGCAGGGGCAAAAGGGGTAATAAAACTAAATGAACGAGATGTTCAAGTTGTCATTGGAACAGACGTTGAATTTGTAGCAAACGAGATTCGTAGAAAACTGGAATAGAAGAAAGCCGCTCATACTTGAGCGGCTTTTTTAGATGAGTGATCGCTTGATTTTTTTTAGATAACGAGTTTGAATGAATATAAAATAGCAAGTCTGGAAAATGAAAAAGCTAATAAGTACAGTAATGATTTCTTTTAAAATTGAGAGAGCAAAGAAATCTTGCAGAGCGGCAAAAGCAAAAGTACTATGAATAGTCGCCACAAGAAGAGGAATGAAAAAGAGCAAAAGCCGTTGTTTTGTTACAATATGGCTCAGCTCTTTTTCCGTTAAACCAACTTTGGCAACTGTTGCATATTGACGTTTATCATAATCTAAATCAGCATAAAGACGAAAATAGAGGAAACTTCCGGCCGCAATAAAGAAGACAGCGCCAACAAGTAGAGAAACAAACAGAAGCATGTTCGCCATTTTCATTTGTTCAGCATAAGGATTTCCACTAACGGCTATGGAATAGCTCTTGTTCGGGTTGTAGGGGACAATTCCATTTTTTCCAGCTAAACGGGGTAGGAGTCCCGCCGTTTCTTTCCACTCTCGAATATTAAATCCTGTGAACATTTCAGTTTTTCCCTTTGAAAGCAGGCGTTCGTACACAGCGTCATTTACAATAAGAGTATCTGAAGCCATGATATCAGGAGGAAACAAAATGTGTTCTGCTTTATCTTTAATATACATTACAGATTCTCCAGGGATTTGATACTTATCTTTTTTCAAAACATTCATATAGCTCTCATCCATAAACATTTTGGTGAGCGTATTTGCTGGAGGGATGAGTGCTTCATTATCGTTTAGATGTGACAGAGACGAAACATGATCGCCAGCTCCTTCTATATACTTTATATAATTTGATTGCGAAATAAAGGCAAAGGGACGATTTTCACTTACGCCGTTTCTTTGAATAGAAGCTCCTGCTGATATGTTCGCCTCTTTTGTTTCAATCTTTCCTTGAATGATGAGAATTGGCATGGAGAATGCCGTATAGTCCAAGTTTTTTTCTTTAAGCGCTTGTTTAATTTCTTCAACATGCTTTTGCTCTGCGAACGTATTAAAAGAAGCGAGCGTACCGATAGCACATATGGAAACCGTCGAGACGATTGTTACCATAAAGAACATACGTGCATTGTCTTTGAGACGGTAAGCAAGACTTGCGATTGTGATTATATTTGTTTTCTTGAAAAAAAAGTGCTTTTGCTTTTTAGTAAGATTAATGATAAAAATACTTGTTTGACTAAAGAAAAAGTATGTACCAATAATCGTAAGAATGACAGCAGGAAAGAAGCGTTTTAAAACAGATAATCCACCTTCTGCTGTTATCGGTAAATAGTAGGCTGTAATAAGGCACGCTAAGCCAATAAGAGAAAGGATAATTGAGTTTTTTGGCTCTTCTTTTACCCTTTGAGATTCTTGGAAAAGATCAAGAAGTTTTTTCGTTCGAATCGTTAAACTAGTAACCAATGAAATTACAAAAAATAATCCTAAGAATGAAAAAACAGTTAAGAAAAAGGCTTTTGATGCAAAGTAGAAAGGGATATTTGTTATTCCCACGGCTTTTGCACCCATCATTAAAAATAGTTTTGCGGTTAAAAGCCCAAATAAAATCCCTGTTATAATTGCCCCGATTCCAATAAGCATATTCTCTAAAAAGACCATTCGATTAAGCTGATGCCGTGACATGCCGTGCATCATTAAAATCCCAAATTCACGTTTTCGCGTTTTTAAAAATGCATTCATTGAGTAGAGTACAAAAAAGAATGAAAAAAGGAAAATAATATATTCCGCAGCTTTCATCACATCAATGGCTGCTCCTACAGTAATTCCCTGTTGAATGTAGGGATTAAAAATGAATAGGGCGTACACGAAGAAAATCATAACGGAAAAAGCGCTGCTTAAAAAGTAAGCGGCATATGTTCTTAAGTTTCTAGTAACGTTTTTGTAAGCGAACTGGCGAAAAGTCAAGAGGTATCTTCTGCTTGTATTATAAAAGCATTGTTTTGAGTATTTTTAAATATCGTGTTCGAATAAGTAGAAAATAAGCAATTTGAGCTGCTAAGAAGCTTAATAGAACAAGACTCATATTATGAGCAATTGAAATAGAAAATAGGCTTTGTAGCGCTTTAAAAGCAAACAGGCTGTGAGAGATAGCGAGCGTGAAAGGAACAAAGAAAAGCAAGAGAAGTTGTTTTGTAACAATGGTATGCAACTCTTGATTTGTTAGTCCAATTCTTGCAATCGTATTATATTGTCTTATGTCGTACTCTAAATCCGCATAGAGTCTGAAATATAAAAAGCTTCCGGATGCAATGAAAAACACAGCTCCAACAAGCAAAGCTACAAAGAACATCGTATTGAAAACTTGCTTTTGAGAAGCTAACACTGTTCCTCCAACGGCGAGTGCATAGGATTTATCATCCCTCGATGAAACAAGGCCGGTACGACTAATAGTTGCGCCAATACCGTTTGTTTTGGAGAAGCTTTCTGTGTTCCAACCAACATATGTTTCAGTATTAGAGGGAGAAAGTTTTTCGTAAAGTTCATCACTTACGATTACGCCTCGACTTGACAAAAGGGTGTTTGGCAACATAATGTGGCTAGCTACATCCTTAATAGATAGGGAATCACGGTTTTCTCCCATAAGCGAATATGTTTGTGCTGTAAACTGTTTTTCGTCCCAGAGGGTTGTTGGGAGAAGGTAAGCTTCGCCAATTTTTAACGGGCGAATCGTTTCCGTCTTTCCTGTTTCCTTCAAAAACTTTTGATATTGGGAAAATGAAACATATAAAACTTCTTCTCCTTCTGTTGTTTTTACATAGCGAATAGGGAAAGTCATTTTGCTATACGATACGTTGTTTTGTTGTAAGCCATCTTCAATAGCCTGCACGTGTTTTTCTTCCAACGTATTGTTCTTTTTTGAAATATAGTTTACAGCTACTGGATAACTTTTTTCTACTTCTTTGTTTAATACATTAAACGAAGAAAATGCTCCAATTGCACAAAAAGAAACGGTTGAAACAATCGTAACGAGAAAAAACATCCGAGCATTATCTTTCAGTCGATAAGCAAGGTTTGCGATTGTCACGATATTTGTTTTCTGCAAGAAAATCGTGCGTTTTTTCTGTAAAATCTTAAGAATAAAAACGCTCATTTGCGTATAGAAAAAATAGGTCCCAACAATCGTCATTATAATGACTGGAAGCATTCTAATAGCAATATCTCCGCCTTTTGTTGTAAAAGCTAAGAAATAAGAAGAAAAGAGCAGGAGCGTACATAAAAGGGAAAGTAAAGCAGATGCTTTCGGTTCTCTTTTTGGTTTTTGCACGGCTTGAAAAAGGTCAATGAGTTTATTCACTCTAATTGTAAAAAGAATGAATATGGATACAACGGCGAACAAACATAAAAAGGAAAGAGAGGTTAAACTGACGGCTTTCCATGATAGATAAAAAGGAATTTCGCTAATACCAAGTATACGGGCCCCAAGCAGTAAAAAGAGTTTCTCAAACAGAAGTCCGCATACCATTCCGGTTATAATGGCGAAGATACCAATGAGCATATTTTCCAAAAAAACGAGTTGATATAGTTGTTGTTTAGACATACCGTGCATTATTAAAATGCCAAACTCTCGCTTTCTTGTTTTTAAAAAGGTGCTAACGGAATAGAGCACAAAGAAAAACGAGAAAATGTACATAATATATTCAGAGATTGTCATTGCTTGAACGGCGACTCCTACAACAAGACCGGTTTTAATATGAGGATTAAAAATAAACAATGCATACATGAAGAAAATCATAACGGAAAAAGCGCTACTTAAAAAGTAAGCGGCATATGTTCGTTTGTTTCGGATTACATTTTTATAAGCGAACTGTTGAAAGGTCATGTGTGTCGCCTCCTAAAAGAGAAAGCATATCAATAATTTTTTGAAAGAATGCTTGTCTATTTTCTCCTTTGTAGATTTCGTTATAAAATTTTCCGTCTTTAATAAAAATAACGCGATTACAGTAGCTTGCAGCAACAGCATCATGAGTTACCATCATCGTTGTGGCACCATCTTCAATGTTAATAGCAGACAATGTTTCCATCACATCTTTGGATGATTTAGAGTCCAAGTTACCTGTTGGTTCATCTGCTAATACGAGAGACGGATTATGAATAATTGCTCTAGCAATGGCGGTTCTTTGCATTTGTCCTCCTGAGATTTCATAGACACGCTTTTTTAAAATGTTATCAATTCCAAGCTTTTTTGAAACAGAAACAAGTTTCTTTTCCATTTCTGTTATTTTCACGCCATCAAGTGTTAATGGAAGAACAATATTTTCTTCAACTGTTAACGTATCAAGTAGATTGAAGGATTGGAAAACAAATCCGAGCTCACGACGTCTAAAAAGAGCCGTATTTCGTTTGTTTAAAGAATGAGGATTTTTTCCTCCAATAAATATTTCTCCCGATGTTGGCTTATCGATTGTGGCAATCATGTTTAAAAGGGTTGTTTTTCCGCTTCCAGATGGTCCCATAATGCCCACAAATTCACCTTTTTCAATCGAAAAGTTGATGTTATCTAGCGCTTTATATGAGATTTTCCCTTTGTATATTCTTGTTAGATGCCTAACATCTAAAATAGCCATCGTAAGCACTCCTTTTTGGTTGATAGTTTTATTGTAAAAGAGAGGGGTATATGTTGCTATGTTGCTTTCTTACAAGAACCTTACAATGTTGTAATATAAAAAAGCAGTGCACTTAATGCGCTGCTTTTTGGAAGAGAAGTCGGATTGTTGTGCCTTCTTCAAATTTTGAAGTAATCGTAATGTTATGATGAAGCTTTTCACCAATCTGTTTCACAAGATAAAGCCCCATACCCGTTGATTCTTGAAATTTCCGACTATTTTCTCCTGTAAAATAAGGATCAAAAACGCGTGAAAGGTCTTCTTTAGGAATCCCAATGCCTTCATCTCTCACTTCAAGAGCTATATGGTCTTTTTCATTATAAGAGGTGAAAAATAATTTGCTTCCTTCGCTTGAATAGCGGACAGCATTTGTGATCAACTGGGTAAGCGCAAAAGACAACCATTTCTCATCAGATGTAATCCACGTCTTTTTTTTGATGTCGATATGTGGATAAACGCGGTTGCGAATAAATAGACGTTTTTGAGAAGATGTCACTTTCCGGATAAGCTCATTTAGTTCTAACATTTCAACGTGAAAGTCATGGGTGAAAGCACCAAGACGCGACGTATATAAAACAAGATCAAGCCCTTTTTTAAGCCGATCTACTTCATCTTGAATTGCAAGGGCCTCCCGATCATCTCGCCTTTCCATCATAAGGTGAATGACAGATAGGGGTGTTTTCATTTGATGAACCCACTGATTCATAAAGGTAATATGATGATCAAGCCTGTGCTTATATTGGTGAATGTTTTGTTGATATTGCTGCAGTCTTTTTCTTTCAAACTCATAAAACGCAGATGATAAAGGAGTTTCTTCTTTTTTCTCTCCAACATCGTCTAGACTCTCTGGAGGGTAAGAAAGTTTTTTATAAAACGAACGATGTGTTGTATAGCGATAAAAAAGGTACACAACGTAAATCACACTGCTTAATAAGATAGAGTAAAGCGCTGTTGTAATACGCACGTTTCCGTCAAGCCAATAAATAAGTAAAGTGAGAACAAGCTGTATACCATAGAGTATTGTGAGAAGAAGGTGATCTTTGAAAAAAAGTTTCATCCTCCTTCACCAACATAGAGCCGATATCCTGCGCCTCTTACTGTTTGCAGAGCGTTATAGATCTCCAATTCTTTTAGTTTTTTACGAACGCGAGCAATGTATACATTTAGCGTATTATCATCCACAAAAGCTTGTTCATCCCAAATTTTTTCGAGTAATCGGTCACGGCTTACGACATGTTCATGCTTTTTCATCATTTCATCTAAGATTTTTGCTTCTGTTAAACTAAGTTCTACCTTTTTTTGATTATAAGATAAAAAGAGACGTTCAAAGTCTAAGGTAAGGCCTCCAGCTTTAATGTTACGATCATGATAGTTATTAGCATATGTGCCATATGCACGACGAAGCTGACTTTTAATCTTGGCCATTACAATCTCATAATCAAATGGTTTCGTAATATAATCATCAGCCCCATTTTCAAGCGCCATCACTTGATCCATTTTTCCTTTGCGCGCTGAAATAAATAAAATAGGGCATGTTGAACAAGCACGCATTTGTCGACACCAGTAATAGCCATCAAATTTAGGTAAGTTCACATCAAGAAGAACAAGATCTGGTGCAAAGGTCTGAAATTCTTCTGTTACCTTTTCAAAATTTTGAACGCTGCATGTTTCATATTCGAACTTTTGTAAGTGTTCTTCTAGCAGTACAACAAGGCTTGGATCATCTTCTACAATAAAAATTTTTCGCATCTTGTAATCTCCTTATGTACAATCTCCCTTCCTATTTTACCAAATTCTTCCTTTTTCTACTGTTGATATCCAAAATATGCTTTTAAAAATTATATGAAAAAAAGACCTTCTTCTCACATATCTATAAAGTAGGCGGGGTAAATCTCTTTTCTAGACAAAGGCTCGACTGCGGGATAGGAGGAAAAAGAGATGTCTCATTTAATTAAACCTATTCTTGACGGCACATATCCAAAAGTCTCATATGGAAAAGGCGTTTTTTTATATGATGAACATGGTAAAGACTATTTGGACGCTTCTTCAGGAGCGGTTACTGTTAGTGTTGGTCACGGCGTTCAAGAAATAACAGATGTTTTAGGAAATCAGGCAAAACGCGTTAGTTTTGTTTATCGCTCGCAGTTTACAAGCGAAGCTGCTGAGAGATTGGCTGAAAAAATTTATAAGCTTTCTAATGGCCATCTAAGCTATAGTTTTTTCGTTAACAGTGGAACAGAAGCAACGGAAACGGCGATGAAAATGGCGCTGCAACACTTTCAAGAAAAAGGGCAAGGAAGCAAACTGAAAATTTTATCACGCTGGATGAGCTACCACGGTATTACAATTGGGTCTTTATCAATGTCAGGTCACTCTATCCGCAGAACGCGTTTTGTTCCTCTTTTGCAAGATTATCCAACTGTTTCAGCTCCTTATTGCTATCGATGTCCATATCATATGGAGTTTCCTTCCTGCCAGTTACGCTGTGCTGATGAATTAGAACGAGCCATTATTCGAATTGGAGAAGAGCATATTGCGGCATTTATTGCAGAACCAATCATTGGAGCAGCAGGAGCTGCCATTACACCACCACCTGGGTATTATGAACGTATCCGGGATATTTGTGACCGCTATAATATTTTATTTATTGCAGATGAAGTCATGACAGGGCTAGGCCGAACAGGAAAAATGTTTGGATACGATCATTGGGAAGCAAAGCCAGATATTGTTACGCTTGGAAAAGGATTAGGTGCAGGATATACGCCAATTGCAGCAGCTGTTGCAACAGAAGAAGTGATGCTTCCTATAAAAAAAGGTTCTAAGCTCGTTATGAGTGGGCATACGTTCAGCGCAAATCCTTTGTCTTGTGCAACAGCTTTATCTGTTCTTCAATATGTTGAAAAACATAATCTAGTCGATGAATCAGCTCGAAAGGGAGCGTATTTAAAGAAAGAGCTATTAAAGTTGAAAGAACGTTTTTCTATTATTGGCGATGTAAGAGGAGAAGGACTTTTATTAGGAGTAGAATTTGTAGAGGATAAGAAAACAAAAGATCCATTTCCAACTTCTGCTCAACTGACAAATCAAATTATCCAAATCGCAATGCAAAATGGTCTACTTCTTTATCCTTCAGCAGCAGGGATTGAAGGTGTTAGAGGAGATGCTGTTATTATTTCACCTCCTTTTACAATAAAAGAAGGGGAGATAAAAGAACTCTTATGTCGATTTGAAAAAACGTTATTAAGTATAGAGAAGCGCTTAAAAAACAATCAGGAGGAAAGAGAATGAATAATGTGTACGGGAAGGTTGTCTCAGTTCAAGAAGCGCTCTCACATATTAAATCTCATTCTACTGTAATGTTTGGGGGATTCGGAGGAATTGGGAGTCCACCAACACTCATTCAAGGAATGATTGATAAAGGGATAGAAGATCTTGTTCTGATTGGGAATGATACAGGATTTCCGACAATTGGAATTGGCAAGCTTATCGTCAGCGGCTCCGCAAAGAAAGTGATCGTATCTCATATTGGGTCAAATCCAGTAGCAGGGGAAAAGATGACAAATAAAGAACTTGAAATCGAGTTTTCTCCACAAGGGACGCTAATTGAACGGATACGAGCAGGCGGGGTTGGGTTAGGAGGTATTTTAATAGACATTGGAATGGATAATGAAACAGTCACAAAAGGGAAGAAAAAAGTAGAAGTACAAGGGAAAACGTATTTACTTGAAACACCTCTTACAGCAGACGTATCTATTATTTATGCTAAAAAGGCAGATTCGTTCGGAAATTTAATTTATGACAAGACTGCTCAAAATACAAACCCTTTTATTGCAATGGCAGGAGAAAAAACGATTGCTGAAGTAGAGGAAATCGTCCCGCTTGGAAGTTTGAACCCAGACGAAATTATGACACAAGGATGCTTCGTTGACATGGTTGTGCAAAGCAAAGGAGTGAACTGGAAATGGGTATGGGAAAAGACGTAAGAAATAAAATTGCCAAAAGAGCAGCTAAAGAAGTCAAAAATGGCATGATTGTGAACTTAGGAATCGGCATTCCATCGCTCGTTCCCAACTTCTTAACCGCACAAAACGTTATGTTTCACGCTGAGAATGGAATGTTAGGAATGGGAGAAACTCCGTACGAAGGCCATGAAGATCCTCATATATGTAATGCAGGAGGATTGCCTGTTACAGAAGTGGAGGGAGCTTCTTATTTTGATAGCTCTATTGCTTTTGCTATTATAAGGCGCGGTCTTCTTGATATGACGGTTTTAGGAGCTCTTGAAGTAAGTGAAAAAGGAGATTTAGCCAATTGGATTGTTCCGGGGAAACGCGTGCCTGGTATGGGGGGAGCAATGGAGCTTGCTCAAAAGGCTAAAAAGGTAGTTGTAGTTATGAGTCATCTCGACCGAAAAGGGCGCTCAAAGATTGTTAAAAACTGTTCTTTACCGCTTACATCTTCAAGGTGTGTGGATATGATTATTACCGATTTAGCTGTCTTTCACATTAAAGAAGAAAAACTTTGGCTTACGGAAGTCATGGAGTCCTACAGTGTAAAAGATGTTGTGAAAGCAACAGACGCTACGGTTCACCTTGGAAGTTCCATTTCGTCATTTTAAGGAGGCAAAGGGATGAAGGAATACAAAGAGAAAGTACATGAAATGTTAACAACATATAAAAGCGAAGGAATCAATCTATTAAAAAGGTTAGTAAATGAAAGAAGTGTTCAAAACCATGAAGAAAGCGTTCAAGCTATTGTCATTGAATATTTACGTTCACTTGGTCTACAAATTGACGTCTGGGAACCAGATATTAATGAACTAAGAGCACATCCTGCCTTTGTTTCGACAAGAGAAACGTTTAAAGGAAGTCCAAATGTTGTGGGGCTTTTACGTGGAAGTGGGGGAGGGCGTTCGCTAATATTGAACGGTCATATTGATGTTGTGCCAGAAGGAGATATAGCGTGGTGGGATTCTGATCCTTATGAAGCAGTTGTAAAAGATGGGAAGGTGTACGGGCGCGGTGCAACAGACATGAAAGGGGGAAACGTCTCAATGCTTTTAGCTCTTAAAGTGATGAAGGAGTTAAAGGTTTCCTTAAAAGGAGACGTTATCTTTCAAAGTGTGATTGAAGAAGAAAGCGGAGGGGCTGGGACACTTGCTTGCATTTTAAGAGGATACAAAGCAGACGGAGCTTTGATTCCTGAACCAACCAACATGAAAATTTTTCCTAGCCAGCAAGGATCAGCCTGGTTTCGCATCAAAGTGAAAGGAAGATCGGCACATGGTGGAACACGCTATGAGGGGGTAAGTGCAATTGAAAAAGCTCAAAAGGTACTGCACCATTTAAACATGCTTGAGAAAGTACGAAACGAAGAAATTACAAGTCCTCTTTATAAAAATGTGCCAATTCCGATTCCCATTAATGTTGGAAAGATGAGCGGAGGTTCTTGGCCTTCTTCTGTACCAGATGAAGTAGTTTTAGAAGGGAGACTTGGTATTGGACCGCATGAAAGCATCCATGATGCAAAAAAAATGGTCGAAACATCGCTTTTAACGCTCAGTGAGGAAGATGAATGGTTCGCTCTCCATCCAGCAGAGGTTTCTTGGTTTGGAGCGCACTGGCTTCCAAGTGAAGTAGAAGAAACGCATCCACTTATAAAGTGTCTGACTGATGCATATTCTTTGACATGTAAACAGGAGCCAACTGTTGAAGCTTCCCCATGGGGAACAGATGGGGGACTCTTAACAAACTGTGCTAAAACTCCAGCTATCATTTTTGGTCCTGGCGTGACAGAAGTAGCCCATTTTCCAAATGAATATATTGAAATTGAATCGGTGTTTCAAGCAGCAGAAATTATTGCATTAACAATGCTAGATTGGTGTGGGGTGAAAGAATAAAAGGGAGTGAGGAGATGAAAGAAAACGGGTACTATGAGGAAATAGAAATTAAAGAAGATGCGCTATGGGCTGAGGTTATTATTGATTTATTTAATGAACGTATTCGCGTTGAAGACTATAGAGGCTCAACTCCTTTACTTATTGAGAAAGTTCAGTTTCTAACGCGTAAGCATCATCTTCATAAAACAATTGTTAAAGCACGACAGGCTCAGTTTCTGTCTCTTTTATCAAATGGTTATGAGTGTGAAGCATTGATTCCTTCTTATTTTAACGGAGATGATGCTTTTTTTATGGTTCGCTATGAAGAAGATCAACGTCGCTATAGTGAACAATATGTAAAAGAGTCTCAAACGTTAAGAGCCGTTCAGTCTATCGAAAAGGGAGACGAAGCAGTTGAGTCGTCTCTTTATAACATTAGAAAAGGAACAGATGCGGATAGCGAAAACCTTTCAAAGCTTTATCAAGAAGTTTTTTCAGTTTATCCAACACCTCTTCATGATCGAGCATATATTTCATCACTTCTAAAAAAAGATTACTTATGGTATGTTGCTGAGCATAAGGGAGAGATTGTGAGCGCAGCATCAGCAGATGTCAATATCATGTATCACAACGCAGAGCTTACAGATTGTGCAACACTTCCTTCTCATAGAAAGGCAGGACTGATGAAAAGATTGCTTCTATCGCTCGAGCAAGAGCTCACAAAATCTCAAATCTTTTGTTTGTATACAATTGCACGAGCTCAGTCATTTGGGATGAATGTAGCATTTCATCAGCTTCAGTATCGCTATTATGGTCGACTTGTTAACAATTGTTATATTTATAAAACGCTTGAAAATATGAATGTGTGGGTGAAGAATTCTGACAAAGAGATTGTCTTCTAGGTAGGAACCCTCTCACATATAATGGAATAAGGAGGTTGATAATGTGAAATCATCACTCTATAAACCAAAGCGACATTGGAAAGATATTGAGTTATGGAAGGATGTAACAGAAGAGCAATGGAACGACTGGGTATGGCAGCTAACCAATACGATTCGCACGCTTGAACAGCTAGAGAAAGTGGTGGATTTAACAGAGGAAGAAAAAGAAGGAGTTCGGATTTCAACGAAAACAATTCCTCTAAATATTACGCCATACTATGCTTGGCTTATGAATGAAAAAGACCCGCGCTGTCCTGTTCGAATGCAGTCTGTTCCGGTCGGAAAGGAAATTTATAAAACACGTTATGATTTAGAAGATCCGCTTCATGAAGATGAAGATTCTCCTGTTCCAGGACTTACACATCGCTATCCTGATCGCGTTTTATTTCTTGTTACAAATCAGTGTTCTATGTACTGTCGCTACTGTACGAGACGACGTTTTTCAGGGCAAATTGGCATGGGCGTTCCTAAAAAACAGCTTGATGCAGCGATTAGCTATATTGCGAATACACCAGCTGTACGAGATGTTTTAATTTCAGGTGGGGATGGTCTTTTAATTAATGATAGAATTTTAGAGTATGTTTTAAAAAGTTTACGAGATATTCCACACGTTGAAATTATTCGGATCGGCACACGAGCACCTGTTGTATTTCCTCAGCGCATTACAGAAAACTTATGTACCATTTTAAAAAAGTATCACCCTGTATGGTTGAATACGCATTTCAACACATCTATTGAAATTACAGAAGAATCCAAAAAAGCATGTGAGATGTTGGCAGATGCAGGAGTTCCTGTTGGCAATCAGGCGGTTATTTTAACAGGAATTAATGACAGCGTTGAAATTATGAAAAAGCTTATGCATGACTTAGTGAAGATCCGGGTTCGCCCATATTATATTTATCAATGTGACCTATCAGAAGGAATTAGTCATTTCAGAGCACCTATCTCAAAAGGATTAGAAATTATGGAAGGGTTGCGTGGTCACACATCAGGGTATGCCGTACCTACCGAGGCTCCAATAATATGTATAAAAAAAGAGATTGCTTCTAAGAAGCAATCCCATGTTCTACAAATAGCTCAAAAAGAACAAGAGCCATATTTTCAAGGTCTGGCTCATTGCTTGTCACAACTGAAGAAGGTCTTTGTTCAGCATGTTTCATAATGAGTCCCCCCTTATTCACCATATGCAAAGAAGGGTTGTCTCTATTTGTAAAAGAGTTACTTATAATGAATATTAAGTGTGAACGGATAAAGCTTGCGTTCTTTATTCCGCGTTGATTTTTTTAAAAGATCTTCTGGTAGGACTCTCTTATAATAAATCTTATGAATGATCCTTTTCATACTTCTATTTGCTTCCTCACTCATATCGTTTTCTAACACAATTTCTAGTTCATGAATCCCTTCAACAGCTGTTTGCAGTCTTTCTTTTGTATCGAGCTTTTTTAAATTTGTTAACTCATCTATAATTGCTTCTTTTTGAGCTGTAAACGTATGAAGCGTGTTCAAAAGCTCCTGTCGTTTTGTTAAGATTTGTTCTTCTGAAAAAAGGCCCTTTATGGCAAGATTTAATAAGTTTTCTTCTTCCATTCGAATGCGGCGTATCTCTTTTTCAATCTGCTCAAGATGGTTGTTATAGTCTTTTTCTGTTCCGCTCCACTCGTCAAGCTTTAATGAATATAAGATGGAAATAATCTCATCTTTATATTGCTTAATATGTTCGACAACATCTTCTTCTACATACTTCAACATAACCCCTCTGTTTGGACATTTCTCCCCACTTGGAAGCAAATATTCACAGCGTTTTAACATATATTGTGAACTTTTATCTTTTCGAATGGTCATTTTTTTGCCGCATACGCCGCAGTATAAAAGATCTTTCAATAGAGTGACGCCTGTTTTATTTGCCGCTTTTTCCCGTGTTGTTTCGGCATGCTCGGCTCTTTTTTTTCGATCTTCATTTGCTTTTTCCCATTCTTCAGGAGGAATAATAGGATCCCATGCGTTCGGTACTTGAATCGTTTCTACGATTTTGTATATAAACCTATCCTTTTCTTTTACCTTTCTGCGGTCATTGAAGACGTTTGTTCCTTTATAAGCAGGATTTCTTATGATTCGCTTAATTGTTGGAAGCTCAAAGTAGCCTCCTTTAGCTGTTCTATATCCTCGTTCATTTAAAATATTACGAATAGAAAAGCTGCCATAGCCTTTCGCATGAAGCTGAAAAATAAGCTTTACAATTTCTGCTTGCTCTTGTTGAATTTCAAGCTTTTTAGTATGAGGATTACGAATGTACCCAAAAGGTACACTGCCGCTAATGTGAAGACCTGACTTTGCCATAATTTTTTTATTTGTTTTCGATCTTTTTCCAATTAGCGCATGTTCTTGTGAAGCAATCACAGATCCGAAGTCATAGAGAAGACGATCATTGTGATTATTTGCTAAATCATAAATCTGATAAGGGGTGATGATTTTTTTATCGTAATCAATACAAACTTGTTTAATTTGTTGAGAAACAAGGCCATTCCGGCTTAAGCGGGACAACTCAAAAACTAAAATTCCATCAAACAAGTCAATATCATTAAGAAGGCGGTAAAGCTCTGGTCGGTTCTCAAGCTCTGAACCACCTCCGCTCACAATTTCCTCATAACGTTCATATGTCCACTGAGAAGAGCGACAAAAGTCAATTAAAATGTCTCGATGATTAGAAAGAGTATCAATTCCCTCTTTTTTATCCCTTGAAATGCGCAAATAAATAGCAACATGACGAATAGTCATTTTTAAGAGGAGGCTCCTTTCTATGATAGGATCAATAAAAATGTTCGTACCTACCTTTGTTGTGGATGCTCCAGGAGGAGGCGGAAAGATTTCTGTTCAGCCAAATTATATTATTTCTCAAAGCGCTAAAAAAGTTGTGCTCAGAAACTTTGAAGGTGTTATTACAACATATCCAGAGCCTGAAAGTTATACAGAAGGAACAGCAGATGCTTATTTTGAAGAAGTTTATCCATATATGAAAGAGCAAAAGACAACAACAGGTATCTCCAGTTTAATGAATGATGAACAGTTCAACCTTGTGCCAGAAGGATTAAAAAGATATAACAGACGCCAAACGTACGAAAGTAATCCAACACATGAAACATTGAAAAATAAACGAGAAAAGCGTGATGAATTAAAAGAAAAGAAATATGAAGCAGAGCGCCGGAAAGAGAGTGAACGTGACAAACAGGAAGGGAGCAGAGGATGATGAACTGTTTATGGTGTGAAGCAGAAGGAGCAAAAATCGAAAAAAATACAGTGTATTGGGAACTTCCTGATGGCACGAGAAGCATTGAAATTACAGAGACTCCTTGTGTGAAATGCGAAAACTGTTTAATGGAGTATCAAGAAGAAGAGATTATTGCAAATATTGAAGATCAACTTTTACTGATTGATACGAACAAAATTGACGACTCTATTTCATTTCATCACTTAATGAAACAACCTCGCTTGCTCAAGCGCAACTACTTTAACTTTTAGGGAGAAGAGAAAGCCTTTCAATATGAAAGGCTTTCTTTCTATACTTCTTGTTTATAAAAACTCTGATAAGCAGAATAAAGTCTTTTTGTTACAGGGCGCTCTTTCTGCAGTATTTGATCTTCAATCGAATAAATAGGCATAATTTCAATGGATGTGCTTGTAATAAATGCTTCATCACAGTTTTTGAAAAATGTTGTATTAATGGCTTGCTCCCGAACGGGAATATTATATTCGCGCGCGCAGTCTAGCACAGCTTTTCTTGTAATGCCGTGTAAAATATGTCTTGTTGCAGGAGGAGTATAAAGAGTGCCGTCTTTTACCATAAAGACATTGCAACTTGTACCTTCACGCACGAAATCTTCATGTACAAAAATCGCTTCATCATATCCTTTTTCAATTGCTTCTTGTTTTGAAAGCACATTCGGAAGCAAGTTCAGTGATTTAATAAAGCAGTTGGCCCATCGTTCGTCCTGCTTTAGCATGACAGAAATACCTTTGTCGCGAGCTTCATCTGTAAAAATCGTAGCTTCCTTTACAGTCATAGAAAATACAGCTTTAACATTTGGAAACGAATGGTTACGAGGAGCAATCCCCCGTGTGACTTGGAAATAGACCGCTGCCTCCTTTAAGGAAGAACGTTTAATTCCTTCATAAATAATTCCTGTTATCTCATCTCTTCGATACGGAAGGGTCAGCTTAATTTCAGCTGCACTTTTTTCTAAGCGATCAAGATGCTCATCTAAAAAAAGCGGAGTCCCGTCATATACTCGAACATACTCATACACTCCATCTCCGAACTGATGTCCTCGTTCATCAATAGGAAGAGCTGGGGAGTCTACGTCTATAAATTTGTTTTGATAGTAAGCAATTTCCATGTTTAATTCTCCTTACGTTTTGAGATAGTCCTTTAAAAGAACAATTCTCTCATATAGAGAAAAAACCTTCTTTTCCATAGAAAAAAGCTTCTTCCAATTTGGAAGAAGCTTTTTTTATTTAGAAGACGCCGTAACGTTTTTTGGTCGAAACAAGCGTTTCATTCCTTTTATTTTACTAAGCACAATATCTACAAGTTTGCTTCCTGTTAATAGCGTAATGGCAATGGACAGAAGCGTTAGAAATGCAAAATCACTGACCGTTTGCATCGTCTGAGCATAATCTGTTGTGAAAAACCATTTTAGGAAGAAGCCGTGTAGTAAATAAACGTAAAGGGAGCGCTGCCCAATTCCTGTGAAAATGGAGCGTTTGCTTGGAATAAGGGCCATAAATGCAAATGATACAATGAAGGCAATAACGTAGTGAGCAATTCGAATGTAGAAATCTGAAAAGCTATCATACATTTTTGTACCATAAAGCATTTCCGTATATTGCGTATCGTTTAAGAAATAATACGATCCAATAAGCGTGCAAAGTAAAATAACGACTGATAATACCCGTCCGACAGGAGTTACTAGCAAACCAAACGGATTTTCTCGTTGTGATAAATAATAACCAAGAAGGAAAAATGGGAAGAAAACAAGCATACGGCTAATGCTTAAGAAATCTTCAATTCCATCATAAAAGTTAAAGAGCCCAACGAGTAAACCGAGTAAAATCGAAACGATCATTCCAATCGATGGTTTGAGCTTTGCGAAGTAAGGAAGCATAAGTTTCCAGAATACTAAGCTCAGTAAAAACCACATTGCCCATCTAGGAACAAGGTAATAGTCTACGCTATACGTATCAACGTCATAGATGAAATTATAGAAAAAAGTATATACCGTTTGAAATATTAAATACGGCAGAAGGACTTTTGTAAAAGTTTTTTTATAGTATCCTTTTTTATGAAAATTCTTTGAAAAATATCCGGCAAGTAAAATAAATACCGGCATATGAAAGATAAAAATAAAGTGATAGACAGATAGAAGTTCGCTCGTTTCAGTTCGGTAAGGAGATATCGTATGACCAAACACAACGAGGAAAATAAGCACAAACTTGGCGTTATCAAAATACGCTGTTCGTTTATTTGTTTGACCTGTACTCATAGGTACCTCCAACGTTTGATAAAATTAGTTAACTTTCATTTAAGAAATAGTGTATTCTTATCTTATCGCGTAAGTGTGAATATTTGTCCGCTGTTAACGTTTCTTCAATGATTTGTAATCCTTCTTTAACAAACATTAATTTTATGTTACGATTTCACATAGTTTCCCACACTTTGCAGTGGGAGTAGACAGAAGGGTAGTCTATATCCTTATCCATCAATTTACCCAACTTTTTGAAATACAAACAGCAATCTTGAAAATAAAAGAGTATGATTATAAGCTTAAAAGCTCAAGTATCGCTACTGCGAGAATTCACTCCCTTGCTGCTTCATAATAGAAATTATCGTAAAGAAGGAGAATCACAATGAAATCTTTTTACCACTACATGATGAAGCATCGTCATAATAAAGCTTCTGATCCACTTGGTAAGCTTGCACGTCATATGTATGAAGACCATAGTTTTCCTAAAGATTCAACAGATTATAACGAAATTAGCTCTTACTTAGAACTTAACGGTGACTATTTTGACGGAATGTCAACGTTTGATCTAGCATGGGAGCTTTACGAAGAAGAGCGTTAAAAGCCGAGGGAGTTCTCCCTCGGCTTTTCTATGTGAAAGTTTTTTAGGTTAAATGCATCTTTCTTTCATCTTCCTATTGCGCTTTTTCTCTTTTTGCATATACTATCTTAACTTTTCGTAATTGTTGCTGAGGTGTTAAGGAGGTGCAAGAAGATGGCTAATGGAAAAGAACCGAAATTTAGCATTGGAGATACTGTTGTCATTACCATCTATGGAACAGTTGGCACCATTACCGACATCAAATTGATGGACGGGATGCATGTATATGAGGTTAATCATAGCGAAGGCTTGTTTCTAGAAGATGCGATTGAATCCCTTGAAGAGTATGATGGACAAATCATTATTCAAGAAAGAATCGACCTAGAGTACAAATATTTTTTTGGTGATGTTGTGCAAGTCCATAATTATGGTGAAGATTTGTTTAAAATTATTGGGATTCGCACTGAAATTTGGCGCTATCAAGAAGACAGCTGGGAAGATATTATTTACGAACTATCTCGTGTAAAAGACGGAGAGTGGCTTGAAGCAGGAGAAGAAGAACTTCATCTTGTTGCTCCGTATGAGTATGCAGAACGTTACATTCAAAATGTTGGTATTCTTTATTCTGGAAAAGAAATTAATAAGACGGAGTTGTTACCAGCGATGAAAAAGCCGAATGAAGTAGGAGAAAACAAGGAGCGTCTTATGGCAGAACGTTTAAAAATTATCGATGGTCTATTAGATGTCTATAATGATTATTCCTTTTTATATGAGTGGTTCAAAGATGAAGAATATAAAGAAGTGATGGAGTTAGTATTGAAACATTTACGTAAAATTTCATAGAAAGCTAGTGAAAAACTGTAGGATGATCCAGAGCGTCACAGGTAGCGCTCCGGCGTAAAGTAAAATATGAAGACCCTTTTCCAAGCACTCATCAATTCTTTCTTCCAACGAAGAAGTTGTATTGCTTTTTGCTTGGATTTCTTTTTGTGCAAAAGAATTTTTCATGATAAACACGCTCCTTTTTACTAGTTACTCTACTTTATGGATAAACTAGAGTTAGTAGAACTAAAAAAGAAAAAAGAGTTCTGTTTATGCTTTTTGTACATACATAGCTTCTATATTTCATACGTTTTACAAAGGAGGGATTCTGTGAAAGAAATCGAAGTTGTGATTGACACGGAAGAAATGGCTGATTTTTTCTATGAGGAGTTAATACGCCGAGGGTTTGTCCCTTCATCCCAAGAGCTAGAAGAGCTTGCGGACATTATGTTTGACTATCTTATTGTGAAAAGCATCATTGATGAAGAAGAGGAAGAAGAATAGAAAAAGAGAGCGCAGAGCTTTGTTCTGTGCTCTTTTTTATGAAGAGAGCGTATGAGAAAGCGAGTTTAGCGCTTTAATTTTACGAGAATAGCTTGCCGTTATATCTTTAGGAATGACACATTTCTCACTTGCAAACAAAGCTAAAACATAATCATTTTTATACCAGTCTTGATGAGGAAGAGAAGGATGAACAACATTAGGCCAAGCTGTTTTAAGAGGAGGACTATACAGCTTTGTTTTTTGCATTTCTACAATGGAAAATAAGTGCTGGGCATAGTCTTCACGTGATCCTCTATGAATCGTAGATGCTGCGAAGAGAAAGAAGTCATCAAATAAAACTCTATCGTACAGGATACTATACAACATTTTCCCTACTTTAATACGTTCTGTAAGAGATGAGAAGTCATTTACAGTAATGCTGAACAAACGGGAAGATGACGGTAGTAAGACTTCTGTTAATCCTAAAGATTGCTGAAGTAAAAAAGGCCATGTTCTAAGTACGTTCTGCTGTACGACTTTTGTGGTCACAAGCTTCTGTTCAAGATGATGTTGCTCATTAATAATAAGAGCTGTAGTAAGAAATTCACTGTTAGGATATTTCCAAAAAACGTTCCATACTTTTTCCATAAAACAAGAAACGTTAAAAAAAGGGAGAAGATGAAAAAGAGGTTTTTGACAGATTGTACTTTCTTTAAAAAGAAGAAGCTGTGGAAAGGCATCATGAAAAATAAGAGCATTGGCTCGTTCTAAAAATAAGAAGAAAGCTTTCCGGTTTTTTTGTTTTAAAAGATGCGGAATTAACCTTCCTTCTAAATCTGTCATATGATACCCTCCATTGCGGGAAACAAAGTGCGCAAGAAGTGCCCAATGAATAGAAGGGTGCTTCTTAAAAAAGTCGAGGTAAGCATTTGTCCTTGTTATATTATTAATATTTGCACGTCTTGTGATTGAGCGAATATCTTTAATAATGGCTTCTTCTTTTGTCGAAAGAAGAGATGAAGATTGCGGTTCCTTTAACTTCGATTTTAATAACGATACGCACAAAGCCATTGAAATTGGAAAAGAGTCGTTATTTTCTTTTTTGAAGGAAGACCATAATTTTGTGAACAACGAAAACCACTTCCTTTTCATATTTCTATGTATAATAGGTTTGAAAATAATCTAAAGGGGAACATAATTAAGGTGTATGTTCTCTCGTATTGTGAAACTCTTAAAGCTGATAAAACGTTATTCAAGTAGATGAATTTCACTATAAAAGCAGAGGACGGGAATCATGAATTGGAGAAGAAAACAAAAAGCCAAAAATCAAAAAGCGGTAATTACATGTTAAAACATATAAAACGATTGCTGTGTGATCATCCAATTAAACTGAATACGATTATTATAAACCGCTACGTTGTCAAGGAAGTCTTAGGATTTGGAGGCTTCGGCATTACGTATATTGTCCAAGATTTACGAAATAAAGAACATCACTATGTGTTAAAACAGCTGCGTCCTTCCCGAAAAGGAACAAAAAAAGGAAAGAACTCGTTTTTAACGGAAGCCGATATTTTAGCCTCTTTAACAAATACGGAATTTCCCACTCTTCGTAATGCCTTCATTTGGAATAACCACTATTGCATTGTGATGGATTACATTCACGGTAAAACATTTGAAGACTTGATTTTTGAAGAAGACAGAAAATTTTCTGAGCAGGAAGCGTTAAAGGCTCTGCTTGATGTTACAGGCTTGGTTCAGATCCTTCATAAAAAAGGCATTGTTCACAACGATTTGCGTATTCCAAACATCATTTTACGAGAAAAATCTATTTCAATTATCGATTTTGGATTAGCTAGGAGGGTAGAAGAGCGTAAGAAGCAAGAAGAAATTCAAGATGATTTATATATGCTTGCACATTTCTTGCTCTTCTTGCTTTACTCTACATACACACCTAGTGAAAAAGAAAAGTCTTGGGAAGAAGAGCTTTCCATTCACGATAACGTGAAAGCTATTATACGTAAAATGTTTGGTACAGATCCTTGTTATCAAAACATTGAAGCATTACAAAATGATATTCAAAAGCACCTGAAAAAGTGATTAGCGCGGATAATGTTCTCCACCTTAACACACATTAATGTGTGAAAGGAGGCAATTTCATTGCGTAATCGTTATGAGGAGAAGAAAAAAAGGAACACGAATGAGAAAGAGAAAATGGAGTTTTCACACGAATTTCTTCCATATATCAACCAATCTCCCAAAAGTGAACATTACTTAAAACCTAAAAAATAACATGTCAGAAGAAGACAGAGGGAGCTTTGTCTTCTTTAATAAAGGATGAAAATAATGGGGAAGTTTCGTTTAACTGTATGGTTATGTTTAATGATTTTACTTTTTTTAATAATTGGATTTACGTATGAAACATCTTTTATCGTAGGAATTGATAAAGAGGTTGCTTTAGTCTCCTCTTCATTTCAAAGCGATGCAGCTACAACTGTTTTCTTATTTATTACAAATTTAGGATCGTGGAAATTTGTTATGTTCTTTACGCTTATCTTGTTTGGATATAGCTTATATAAAGGTGACAAAGTTCTTGCTTTGTTTGCCATTCTTTCTTTTATTGTGCCACGCACTTTAAACTTTATGCTAAAGGAGTTTTTTGCAAGAACACGTCCACAAGACCAGCTTGTCCCAGCTACACATTTTAGCTTTCCAAGCGGTCATTCAATGAATTCGTTTGTTTTCTTTGGGTTTGTAGCTTATGTATTAATAACATACTTTGTTTCTCGCAAAGCAAAACAAGTTGTTGTGGTTGTTTTGTTTAGCCTACTCATTGGCTTAATTGGTTTTAGTCGCATTTATTTGGGCGTTCACTATTTTACAGATGTAACAGCTGGATTTCTCGCTGGAGGAGTTGTATTAATTTTGTTAATCAAAATTCATCAACGATTAACAGATTCAGCGGAAGAAAAGCGAGCCCATGAATGATGAGTTGATTTAGGCAAAGGGAGGATTATACATCTAATGGAACAGAGAGCTTACTTGTCTTTACAAACTTTATTTTTAAAAAGCGCCTCTAAATTGTTACAAGAGTCTCCTCTTTTAGAAGTAAAAGAATACTATGAAAAGCTAAAGTCGATGGTTCCATATCGACAAATTCAATATATGTTTGAAAAAATTCCGTTTTTACACGGAGAAGCACACGGTGAGATGATTAAAATTTTAACCTCTTCTTTTGGGTATGCAGTAAAGGAGAGAGCATTAACCTTTTTAGAGGATATTAAGTTTGTGCCAAGCAGGCGTCCATATGTTTTATGTGGTCCCCAAACTTATGAGCTAAATGAAGCTGGAGAATTTGCGGTAACAGCGGATTTATCTGTAACATGCTATCCGCTGATACCGTGTTTTTCGTTTCACTTTCTGCAACTCAATATGACTTGATTTCTCATGCTACTTTAAAAATGAAAGATCAAGACATACGGTCACAAATCCATGCTCAAAAAGAACCGCGCAATCGCATTTCCTAAATATGTAAAAGTTCGACAAAATTAGTTTTTTTTAGAGAAAGGAAATCGTTCTCCTCTTAGCTAATAATGTAAAGAAGAAAAAGCAGGGGGGAATTAGCGTGTTAATGACTTTCAAACGACTTGTCAAAAGACCATTGAAATATGAAATTACCATTATGCAAACGCCGAATCCTGGGGACCGAAACGGCTATCGCCAAGTATATAAGATGTCTTTAAAAGGGCACAGTCATTCGGATGTTATTAGCCAAGTATTTCGAAATTTTAATGTATCAGATCGTTTGCCAAAGGATTTTCACGCTCGCTATGTTGGAACGCGAGATATTATTTTAATTGATGAAGGAACAAAAGGGAAATATTATTATAAGCTTCTTTCAGGAGGATGGAAGCCTGTCCAGCTTCATTCTCACGTATAAAAAGAGCCATTACAGGCTCTTTTTTTATAGATGATTCCCAGGGCCATTTTTTCGTTTTATAGCGCTGTGTTCTTTTTCATGAACCTCTTTATCAACTGTTACATGGTTATTTTTCTTTGGGCTATTAATGCGGTTACGTTGCTTTTTTCCCACTTCCATCAGCTCCTTACTTTCGTTTTTAATGTGAACGGTAGGTTCTTTCATAGGATGAGCATTTCAACAAAAAATAGCCATCCATTTTTCACTAAGAAGGAGGAGGGACCTTGGGAATTACAAGTTCAGCTTTTTATATGGTATAGTAAAGAGAAGCTATTTCTATTAGGAGGACAATTGAATGAGTGTACATATTGGAGCAGAAAAAGAACAAATTGCAGAAACGATTTTACTTCCAGGAGATCCGCTTCGTGCCAAATACATTGCTGAGACATTTCTAGAAGATGTAACATGCTATAACGAAGTGCGCGGCATGCTTGGATATACAGGTACATATAAAGGAAAGCGCATCTCTGTGCAAGGAACAGGTATGGGTGTTCCGTCTATTTCTATTTATGCAACAGAACTAATTCAATCTTATGATGTGAAAAATCTTATCCGCGTTGGTACGTGTGGTGCTTTAAAGAAAGATGTAAACGTTCGTGACGTTATTTTAGCTATGACATCTTCAACAGACTCACAAATGAATCGTATGACGTTTGGTGGCATTGATTATGCTCCAACAGCTAATTTTGATTTGCTGAAAAAAGCGTACGATGTTGGCACAGAAAAAGGGTTGAGTCTTCGCGTTGGTAGCGTCTTTACGGCAGATCAGTTCTACAATGAAAATGCAGATTGGGAAAAATGGGCTCGCTATGGTATGTTAGCGATTGAAATGGAGACAACAGCTCTTTACACGATTGCTGCAAAGTTTGACCGAAATGCGCTATCTATTTTAACGGTTAGTGATCATGTGTTAACAGGAGAAGAAACAACAGCAGAAGAAAGACAAACAACATTTAACGAAATGATTGAAGTAGCGCTTGAAACAGCGATACAGCAATAAGAAAGAGGCTGCTTTGTCCGGGTGGGCAGCAGCTTTTTCCCTTTCTTTTATATCTTTATGATAAAGCTTTTTTAAAAAGGTTAGCAACTTTATGAAAAGGGTAACGATATTCATGGAACAAGACTTTAAAGCTAAAAAAGTCCCTTAAAGGGACTTTTTTACTTCAGTTTCTCTTCGGTGTCTGAAGAGCTTTCACCAGAGAGCGCTTTTTTGAACTCACGAAGAGTTGTACCAGCGGCTCGGCCAAGCTCTGGAAGTTTTTTAGGACCAAAAATAAGGAGAGCAACAACAATAATAATGAACCATTCACCAGGACCAATTGCCATTTTGTTCACCCACCTTAATAAAGATGTATCACGTGCATTTATCATACACGGAAAAGCTTGTAAAGGAAAGAGTGGAAGAAATTTACTAAAATTTTTAAGGAGGTGTAGTTCGTACATTTTAACGTGTACGACGAAATTGATTGCCATTAAATTAGTTTCATTAATTTTGCTTTTAATATGTTCGGGCTTTTTTGTTGCTTCTGAGTTTGCCATTGTAAAAGTTCGAGCTTCACAATTAGATCAGCGCATAAAAGAAGGAAACAAGCAAGCGATTGCTGCGAAAAAGCTAGTCACTCACCTTGATGAATATTTATCTGTTTGTCAGCTTGGGATTACGCTAACGTCTCTTGGGCTTGGATGGTTAGGAGAGCCGACAATACATCGTTTACTCCTACCGCTTTTTGAAAAAATAGGTTTAGCTGCTTCTCTTTCATCAACCATTTCTTTTGTCGTTTCCTTTGCTCTTGTTACCTTTTTACATGTTGTAACAGGGGAGCTTGCACCAAAAACATTTGCGATTTATAAAGCTGAAAAGATTGTGATGTTTACAGCGACCCCACTTATTTGGTTTTATCGCATTTTTTATCCATTTATTTGGTTCTTAAATACATCAGCGCGAGTATTAGCTCGTATGTTTGGCTTTAAAGCCGTTGGAGAGAATGAAATGGTTCATAGTGAAGAAGAGATTCGCCTTCTAATAGCTGAGAGCTATCGAGGTGGAGAGATCAACTCTTCGGAACTGCAATACGTGCAAAATGTGTTTGAATTTGATAATCGATTAGCACGTGAAATTATGGTGCCCCGAACAGAGATGTTTGTGCTGCAGCTTGAAAAATCACTACAAGAGAACTTACAGGAAATTAAGCAGCATAAATTTACTCGTTATCCTGTTGTACATGGCGATGACAAAGATCAAATCGTTGGAATGGTTAATGTCAAAGATTTATATAACGACATTTTGATGAAGAAAAAGAGCCCAAATGTGAATCTCAGTCGTTACGTTCGTCCTGTTATTCAAGTCATTGATTCAGTAGCCATTCATGATTTGCTCCTGCAAATGCAAAAAGAGAATGCGCATTTAGCTGTTTTGTTTGATGAATATGGAGGAACGTCTGGCATTGTTACACTTGAAGATATTGTAGAAGAAATCGTAGGAGAGATTCGTGATGAATTTGATATCCATGAATTACCATACATTGAAAAAGTGGATGATTCTACAGTTTTACTTGATGGAAAAGTACTTATTGCAAAAGTGAATGAGCTTTTAGATCTTTCACTCGAAGATGATGAAGTTGATACAATTAGCGGCTGGCTTCTTATGCAAAATTACGATGTGAAAGAAGGAGATACTGTTTCATATGATGATCATGTGTTCTTTACGGTAAAAGAGATGAACGGTAAAAGCATTCAAAAAGTCGAAGTGAAACATGTTGCTTAACGAAAAAAAAGCACCCCTAGAACGCGGTTCTAGGGGCTAATCGTTTGTATAATGAAAAAAGGATAAAAGGCTAATGGCAAGGCCTTTGAGCAAAAGCGTTCAGCAACAATGCTTCAGGAAGAAATCATATTGAAAACGCTTTCTGTAAAATAAATATACCACTTTTATATAATTTTGTAAATAAAAAAAGTAGAGCAATTTTTAATTGCTCTACTACCCGTTTGAACTAAACATATAGCGTTTGTGATGATACGAAACACCAAGCATAAGACCCATCGCAAGCATATTCCCCATAAGGGAGCTTCCTCCATATGAAATAAACGGAAGAGGGATACCTGTAATCGGAAGAACTTGAATTGTCATACCGATGTTTTGGAAAACGTGAAACGTAACCATTGAAATTACACCAACACAAAGGTAGGAGTTAAAAGCTTCCTTTGTTTCAAGACCTAATTTAATGAGATAGTAGATAAGTACAAAGAAAAGACTAATTACGACGCTTCCTCCAATAAAGCCAAAGTCTTCGGCGATAATAGCAAAGATAAAGTCTGTATGACCTTCAGGAATATAGACGCCTTCTCCGCTAATTCCTTTTCCTTCAACCATTCCTGAACCAATTGCCATTAACGACTGCAAGAGGTGATAAGCGCCTTCTCCACTGTAAGTACGCGGATCAAGCCATGAGTAAATACGTGTAAGCTGGTAAGGATCGACTCCTAGATACTTTTCAAGAAATTCAGGAGCGTACATAACAAGAGACAATACTGTTCCCCCAAAAACAGCTAAAACAGAAAAAGCAGGAACGATAAGTTTCCATGAAATACCTGACACAAACACAAGCCCAACAAAGATAGCAAGAAGTACAAGGCTTGTTCCAAGGTCAGGTTGCTTCAATACAAGTCCAAGTGGAAGAGCAAGCGTTAGGCCCATTTTCAAAAGAAGAATAAAGTCTTCGCGAAAACCGCGGATACGATACTTTTCGTTATGTTTTGTGATGACATTACTTAATGCAATCACGAGAAAAACTTTCACAAACTCCGAGGGCTGAATAGAACCTATCCCAGGGAATCTAAACCAACTTTGTGCTCCGTTAATAACAGGAGTCAGTTGGGTATTAGGTGCTATAAATAAAATCAGAAGCAAAAATATACCAAATGCATAAGCATACCAAGAAAGTTTTTGGATTTGGTCACTGTCTAAAAACATAATACCAACGGCCATACTTACTGAAACAACATACCATATAATTTGTTTTACTAAAAAGTTTTCGTTGTACTGTCCTGAAGATTGAGCGCTGTAGATGCCGATACAGCTAACACAAAAAAATAAAAATAGCAAAAATGCTATATTAACATCAAAACGAGGCACATTAGATCGATTATTTCCCATTCTCTTCACCTAGCAATTTCATTGTTTTGTAGAAAAATATTATATCGTAATTCCTTTGAAACATAAAGCTAAACTTCTCTTTTCATCAGCTCTCTTCTAACACTTATAAAAGGAAAAAAGAGGGTTCTAGTCCTTCTTAATCTTAGCGATTCTTTGTGAAATGTGCAAAGTATTTTCCACCATCTTTAAAAAAATAGTTCAATTAACATAGAAGGTAGAGAAGAAAGGACTAAATCTAGCAAAGTACGCATATATGTAAGATAGAGTTACCTTACTAAATATTTGAATGATGAAGTGCGAATATAAATAGATTTGAAGGAGGAAAAATATGCTGTTTTTTATTCTGCTTTTCTTACTATGGTGCTTTACTTGGACGCTTTTCTACCTTTATCGTTATCAAACATCACTAAAAGAAAAAAAGACGACAGTGGCGCTTATTACTTTTTTCACCACTATTTCAGCTACCTTTTCCGCCATCTACCTCTGCTGCTTCCATTTACCTTTGTCTCTTTATAATGCACTTGTTCTTTGTTTTTTCATAGGAGTTTTAACAGCCTTTGTTATTGGTAGAGTATCAGGCATAAGAATGGTTCTCCTCGGTATACTCACAGCTTGCATAAGCTCTCTTTCTCTTCTAGGGATATATCTTTCGTTTGAGCGAAGAGATGCAGGTGATTTATTTGAATTACAGCTCCTTTTGTCTGTTTTATTAGCAACGTTCGCTCTTTATCTTCTATTTAAGAATATACCTCTTGAAGAAGGTGCGCTCATAAAAAACTGGCTTCAAAGTCCATTTGTAGCTGGGGTTGTCCTTCTCATCATCTTCTACACGTACGAGATTTTCCATTCTTTCTTTAATATAAAAAATAACTCTACAAGTATGAACGGTTCGAAACGAAAATAGTTGCAAAAAGTGCAGAAAGGTTTCTGCACTTTTTCTTATAGAGCCTTATTTTTTGCAGAGCGAAAGAAAAAATGATTAAATAAGCAAAAGATTAAAAAAATTAAACTATTAAAAAATGTAAGGGAGAGAGAGACGTGTTCAAAAAATTGTTTGGAAAGAAAACGAGAGAAGAGAATATTACCGCCCCTCTTACTGGCCACATTTTTAGCCTTGAAAACGTTCCAGACCCTGTTTTTTCGCAAAAAATGATGGGAGAAGGGTTTGCAATTGAACCAACAAATGGAGAAGTTGTCGCTCCAATAGACGGTGAGATTGTCCAGCTTTTTCATACAAAACATGCCATAGGATTAAAAACAGAAAACGGAGCAGAGATTATTATTCACGTTGGGCTTGAAACAGTAGCTATGGAAGGAGATGGATTCACTGCTCATGTAAAAGAAGGCTCAAAAGTTAAAAAGGGGGACAAGCTATTAACTGTTGACTTAGAAAAAGTAAGAGAGAAGGCTAAAAGTACAGTAACGCCTGTTGTTGTCACAAACAGTGCTGATTCGGAAAAAATCTCTTTGGTAGCTACGGATTCTGTTATAAAAGGAGAAACCGTTTGTATGACAGTAACAATGAAATAATGGACATTCAAAGCGTTCTTCCACTAAAGGGATGGGAGAGCTTTTTTTTGTATAGAGGAGAATTTGGCATTTTTCCCTATAATCTTAAATGAACAGTTTTATATTACAAGTGAAAATGGTATACTAGGGAAGGAATTAAGTAGAAACGCGAAAGAGAGTTGTTATATGGACTTTTCAATTGAATTATTGCTGTGCGTTTCATATGCAAGTTTGTTTCTACTAGCGGTTTCCTATTATTTAGCATGCAATAAAAGATCTTACTTTTATGTTCGTGCCCAAAGAATAGACAAGCAGTTAGTAACAGGGAAACATTTATTTGAAAAAGGGAGAGTATGTAGACCTTTACACTATTTTTCCTACTTGCAAGTGAAAAAGCCCGTAAAAGAGCCAGCTAACATAGATGAAGAAGATCCTTTCTCTTCTGCAATGAACGTCGTATTTCAACCACGATTTTTTTAGGAGGAAGGATTATGAAAAAAAAGTTAGCCTTATTTATCCCGGCCCTTTTTCTTTTAGCTGGCTGTAGTATTAAAGAACCTATTACTGCAGATAGTACAGGGATTTGGAATGAGTACTTTGTGTATCCAATGTCTCAATTATTAACACATGTTGCTCACTGGTTAGGAAACGAGTATGGACTGTCAATTATTTTAGTTACCATTTTAATTCGTCTTATTCTATTGCCGCTTATCATTAGACAACAACGTAGTACAATGGCAATGCAAGCGCTTCGTCCTGAAATGGAAAAACTTCGTGAAAAGTATCCGTCAAAAGATGCTCAATCACAACAGAAATTACAGCAAGAAATGATGCAGCTTTATCAGAAACATAGCATCAATCCGATTGGTGGATGTTTACCAATCTTTATCCAGATGCCGATTATTATGGCTTTCTATTATGCTATCGCAAGAACACAAGAAATTGCTGATCATTCGTTCCTATGGGTAAGTTTAGGAACTCCAGATCCATACTTTATCTTCCCGATTGTTGCTGCTTGTACAACGTTCTTACAAGTTAAAGCAGGGATGACAACTGATGAAGTCTTACCACAAATGAAAATTATGATGTACATTATGCCAGTTTTTGTTTTAATCGCTGGTTTAAGTTTACCATCTGCGTTAGCTCTTTATTGGATAATCGGAAACGTCTTTGGAACATTCCAAGGTCTTTACCTTAAGAAACGTATGTCGCTTTTAAAAGCAAAAGATGCTGAAAAAAAGAATAACGCATAAAAGAAGCGCGGAGATTTTCTCCGCGCTTTTTATACTTGTTCTGAAAACCATTTCATAACTTATACTAAAATTAAGCAGGCTCGCGTAACCTTTGGGCGTAAGAGCGTGACCAAAAGCGTTTGTAAAAGAACGCTTTTTTTAATGTGAAAAAGGATTTAATGTTGCAGTCACAAGAAGACGGTCTGCATGTGTTCCTTCTGCTTTATTAAACAGCCCTGTACATGTAACTAAATGGACGGTTCTTTTTGAAGAAGAACCAAAAACTTTGTTCACGGGAAACTGATTTCGTTCATATACTGCTGTTTTTGTCACTGTGAAAGACATCGTTTTTCCACTTTTCTTTTGGATAAAAAACGTGTCGCCTTTTCGCAGTTTAGGAAGTGAATAAAAAATAGCCCGTCCTTTTTTACTGTCAACATGTCCTGCAATAACAGCATTCCCTCGTTCTCCTGGGGAAGAACTATTTTGAAACCACGTTACGCTACTGCTGTTTTCGGGTAAAATAAGCTCCCCGTTTTGTGAAAGTCCATGTGCTTCAATAGGGGCTACAATGTTTGCCGTTGGAATAAGAAGCAGAACAGGCTGATCATGATGAGCAGCAAGAGTATAAGGTGAATTAAAAAACAGGAAAACTAGAAAAATACTGCCTAAAAAGAAGTGCTTCATTGGTGACGGCGACGGAGGAAAAATACGCATCCTCCTAAAATAACAAGAGCAGCATATGAAAGGGTATGGGAAGAACTCATTCCACCCATTCCAGTTTTCGGAACAAGAGATGGTGACAAAATGGCGTTATCCTGAAGGAGAACGGTCTCAACTTGATTTCGCGAGTTTACCGCCAATACTGTATAAGCAGATCCTGACTGAAGTGTTTGCGACATTGACGTTACCTTTTTATTATTATCTTTAATGTGAAGTTTTGATTCCGCCTTAATTTCTTCATAAGAAGAAACATCATTAAAAGCAAGATTATCAAAAAGTTTTTTTCCATCTTTAATACTTGCTTCAAGATCTTTAGAAACAGGAGCAAGGTTTAAAACTCGTACATTTGCTTTTCCTTTCGGGGCTGAAGTTTCATCATTAAGAAGTTTTAAGCTCATTTTTTTTTCTTTTTCGAATGCAATCACAGTATATGCTTGATTTCCTTCTGTTTCTACATCACCTACGATGAGTGGTGTTTCCTTTTCACCAGAACGATAGACCTCTATTGTATGAGCTCCTTCTTCTAAAGTCATATAATCTGTTGCGTTTTTAAAAAGAGCCCCTTCCACAGCTGGCTTATGGTCAATGTAGATGTCAACAGATTCATTGTTGCTTGAAGCGTTCACAATACGGACTAGCGTTTCTTTTTCTTCAGCATGTGCTAAAGAAGGAAGCATAATTATAGCGCTAAATAAAACAAGCCAAAGCTTTCTCATCTTTTTATCTCCTTCATTATAATAGGTTATTCTTATAATGGCTCGGTTGCTGAAATATATGCAGAAGGGGAAAGGAGAAAAAGGCAAAAATAATAGCCTATTTTTTTAAAATAGGCTGCAGTGGGCACTGTTTAAGTAATTCGTTCATTCTACTCATCATTTCTTTCTTTGAAAAAGAGCTTGAATAACGATAATTATGAAAATCTAAAATGCGATAGTGTTTACTAATAATGTTTTGCTGTAAGCGAAATGGGCCGCTTGATTTTAATTCGCGCCACCAAATACCGCCGCCAAGTCGTTTATCTTTCGGAGGATCGGAGTCTTCTAAAGCAATAAATTGAACTGTATCAACAGGATTGTCTCCAATAGCTTTTTTCAATGCTGTACTTTCTTCAAAAAGAGCGCAAAGGGTTACAATAACAGCCCAGTTTGCTGTTTTTTTTTCCTTCTCAATTTGAGAAAGTGTTTTTTTTGAAATGCCAAGTAAATAAGCCATTCTTTCTTGAGTAAACTTTTGTTCTAAACGTACATAACGAATCTGATTTGATATGAGTTCTGTGAAGTATTGTTTATCCATAGTTCCCTCCGTACGAAAAAGCTATTCGTTCGTATCATATCGTATAGAAAGCAAAATACAAGCGTTGTAACCAAAATGTAAGGAAATGTATAAAGAAAGAAACCTCTTTGTTACGGGAATGCGATTTTTAGAGGTTAAGCCACTTTTTAGTTATATAAGAAGAAAGTAAAGAAATGAACGCATATCCTATACTGTATAATATCCAATTCAGCGAATGTTGAAAGGAAGGAATGCTCCAGTAGAGCAAAAGTGGAAACCAAAAGGAAAAGAAAGGACCTATAAAAATGTTGCGAAACAAAACTTCATAAAGAAAACCTGCAATAACAGCTAAAAGCGGTAGGGTAATAAAAAGCTGCTGTTCTGGAGTAATATAAAATATTTCCACATTCCTTCACCTTCTTTCGATAATTAGTGTTCAGCGGGAATCTTATTTACTTCAACAGATTTAATTTGATTTCCAATCATGTTTTTGGGGGTGAATCGGTAGCCTTCCACATCCGCATACAGGTTTGACCCATCTCCAATTTGCTGGAGAAGCAAATAGCCGCCAATTGTGTCCACTTCATCCTCCTCAATAGAGATACCAAGCAAATGATTAACTTCTTCAATGAGCACTTTTCCATCTAAAATATAGTGAGTTTGTGAAAGCGTTTGAATATAGGGGATTTCGTTTACATCAAACTCGTCTCGTATTTCTCCTACAATTTCTTCTAAAATATCTTCTACTGTAACAAGTCCTTGCGTTCCTCCGTATTCATCAAACAAAATGGCCATATGAATTCGTTCCTTCTGCATTTTTAAGAGAAGATCACGAACAGGGATAGAATCTAAAACAGTGATGATTGGTTTAATGAGCTCCTCGATGGTTCTTGAGTTAGCAGAGTCTTCGCGAACATAGCTTTTTAACGCTTCTTTTACATTAATTAATCCAATTACATGATCTTTATCCCCTTCAATAACAGGATATCGTGTGTAAGGTTGTTGATCTGTATATTGTGAGAATTCTTTCAGCGTCATATTTTTGTTAACAGCAACCATTTCTGTACGAGGAATCATAATTTCATGAGCAACTCTGTCATCAAATTCAAAAATGCGATCAACATAGCGAAATTCTGATTGATTAATTTCGCCACGTTCGTAACTTTCGGATAAAAGCAAACGAAGCTCTTCTTCAGAATGAGCCATTTCATGCTCGCTAACAGAGGGAAGTCCAAATGTTTTCGTAATCATGCGAGCAGAATGATTTAAAAGCCATATAAACGGATACGTAATTTTATAAAACCAGATAAGGAAAGGAGAAAACATGACGGTGATTTTTTCTGCTTTTTGGATGGCGAACGTTTTAGGCGCAAGTTCTCCAATCACAACATGAAGAAATGTGACGATTAGGAAAGCTAAAACAATCGAAAATGCTCTTGGAACATATGGCTCAAGATGTAGAAAAACAAAAAGGGGATGTAAAATAGACTCTATTGTTGATTCTCCAATCCATCCGATTCCAAGAGCTGTCACTGTAATACCAAGTTGACAAGCAGAGAGATACTCATCAAGATGTGAAACAACTTGCTCAGCAGCTTCGGCTCCTTTTATATTATCTTCTACCATCTGCTTAATTTTAGAGTGTCTAATCTTTACAATTGCAAACTCTGTTGAAACGAACATAGCTGTTAGTGCAATTAAAATAACGATAATAAACAGGTTAAGAAAAATCATCATAGTCCTTGAAAAGCCAAGGTCATCTCCTTTCCAAAATATTTCTCCTTAGTTTGTCCAACAAACGTGTTTCTACTAACAGAAGGAGAAGGGAGGGACAAGCGTACAAAATGCAATACTGTGAAAAAAAGGGCACTTTTTTACGAACTATTTTGATGTTAATTTTGTAAAATAGCGTAACAAAACTATTGATAATCTCACATGATTTATGTTAATGTTTATAGAAATACCCAAAACAAAGGAGGGATAGAAGTTGAGAAACGTAACTTTGACAGATGTTTTTACACATCCTATCGCACAAAAATATCTAGGACGATCAGGGATTGCTCATGCAGTATCTGTTGCTCATCACGCTTTTCGACTAGCGCTTGAATATGAGGTTAACCCAGATCTTGCTACAAAAGCCGCCCTTCTCCACGATGTTGGACATTACGAGTGGTACACGAACGGACAGTGGGATTATGAAAAATACCGTGAAAACGATATTCATGCGATAAAAGGCGCAGAGCGCGCTCATAAATTATTAATTCGTCTAGGTGAAGATCCTGCTTCTGCAAAAGAAATGGCACTGGCGGTTTTACTTCATACAGATTCTTATTTACCAGAGGGTTATCTTGATAAGAACAATCTTCAAAAAGTCGTTCGTTTAGCAGACGAAGCAGACGAAGAGCCAGGTGGTAACCATCACTACCGAAAGATGGACTATGACTTAGCGCTAAGAAAGATTCAAGCATTGGACCAAAAAGTAGCGGATGTGCTTAAAAAAGATCAGCGCTACAAAAAATCAAGTTAACTCCTTCAACCAGCTTTTTTGAAGCTGGCTATTTCCTATGTCTTCCCCACCTTTCTCCTTGCCATCCTCCTTACTTTTTGTACAATAGAAAAAGAGTAGTTGAAGAAAAGTAATCGTGGAGGAATCCTTCGTTATGTATGATATTTATTTAGTAGAAGATGAAAAAACGTTGAACACTGTACTTAAAACGTATTTAGAAAAAGAAGGCTGGAATGTAACCTCTTTTTTAACAGGAGAAGAAGCTAGCCGGTTTATCCCTCAAAAACCTCATCTATGGATTTTGGATATTATGTTGCCAGATTTAGATGGCTATGAGCTTTTAAAACGAATCAAAAAAGTAGATGAGAATGTTCCGATTATTTATATTTCAGCTCGAGATGCAGATCTTGATCGAATTATCGGTCTTGAAATGGGGAGTGATGATTACTTGGCAAAGCCGTTTTTGCCAAAAGAACTTGTTGTACGAACAAAAAAATTGCTTCAGCGTATATATGGACAAGCTCGACCGAGTGTTTTGCAATACGGTCCATATAAAATCAATCAAACTATGCGCACGATTGAAGAAAATGGAGCGGAAATTTCTCTTTCTCCAAAAGAGTTTGATATCATTTTCCTCTTTGCTTCCCATCTTGGACAATCTTTTTCAAGAGAAGAAATTTTGAACTTAATTTGGGGAGATAATTATTTTGGTTCTGATCGCGTTGTCGATGACCTTGTCAGAAGAATTCGGAAAAAGGTGCCATACTTAAAGCTTGAAACAATCTATGCTTATGGATATCGAGCCGTTTCGCTATGAAAAAGCAACCGCTTTTTGCACAAATTTTAATTGTATTTACCGCGGTTATCTGTTTAATGGGAGCGATGATTTTAATTTTTGTCAGAGGAACGCTTAATGAATTTTTCACAAGTGAAACATATGCAACAATTGAGGCTTCACAGCAAACATTAACAAGTCATAACGAGCCCTTTCAAACAACGCCTCAAGACTTGAAACAACAACAAAACCTGCGATCTGTTCAACATGTATTTCTTGGAGTTGATGGTGAGATTGTTAATGATACAAGCTTGCCAAGAGACGTACTCAATTTCTTATATAAGCAAGCAATAAGCCAAGAGAAGAATACACAGCGTTATAAGCTGAACGTGCATGATCAAGAAATGCTTTATGCCATTAGAAAAATTCGTATAGAAGGCGAAGGTTTTTATCAAGTTTCCTATATGTGGGATTCTTACCGTCAGCAGCTTGTAAAAACATTGTTTAAACGTATTTTTCTCGTTTCTTTAATTGTTCTTTTATGTGGAATTTTAATTGCTTTTTTCTTTTCAAAATGGCTCGCAAAGCCGATTGTAGAAATGAAGCAACATGTTCAGCGCATTGCTAATCGAAAATGGGATAGTATGCTTGAAACAGATCGGTCAGATGAAATAGGGGTTCTTGCTCGTTCGATTGACGAAATGCGCATTCAGCTTAAAAAGCAAGATGAAGCACAGCAATCAATGCTTCAAAATATTTCGCACGATTTAAAAACCCCCATTATGGTTATTCGAAGCTATACGGAAGCTCTACGTGATGGCATTCATCCAAATGGAACGTTTGAAAGCACACTTGAAACGATTGATGGTGAAGCAAATCGTTTGGAAAGTAAAATTAAAGATTTGCTTTATTTGACAAAGCTTGACTATATTTCTCAACAAAATCAAGAGAAGCACAAAGTGGAAATGAGCATTCTTGTAAAAGAGGTTGTTCAGCGACTGCGAACAAATAGACCGGATGTTTCTGTTCATGTAGCATGTCCGTCCCTTGTTGTTTATGGTCAAGAAGAGCATTTTCGTGTGATATGTGAAAACATGCTAGATAATGCGTTAAAATATGCAAAAGAGCACGTTTCAATCTCTTTGGAAGAAAGAGAAGACACGGTTTTTCTTTCTTTTTATAACGATGGACCACATATTGAAAAAAATTTAATTCAGAGATTATTTCAACCTTTTCAAAAAGGAGACAAAGGAAACTTTGGTCTTGGATTAGCGATTGTGAAGCGCCTTGTGACGCTTTATGAAGGGGAAATCTCAGTAGAAAATAATGAACATGGAGTTCTATTTTCACTTGAATTTCCAAATCAAAAGCAATAAATTTTGATTTGTTATGCAACAATTCATCTTTCCTTTCATATGTTTTATAACAGAATGAAGGAAAGGGGACATGAAAATGGAACAAGGAGAAGAAAAAGAAAAAGGAAAAGAGCAACAAATTTTTACGCCTGTTGAAGAGTTTCCAACCATTTTAGATTTAATTAACGACTATTACGGATACTGTAAATAAGTGAAAGCTCTAGGTTTTAATATAGCCTAGAGCTCTTTTTTATTTTTAAAAACGAAATTGGGAACAATTAACTTTTTATTTCATTAAATTAATGTTATACTAAGTGTAGTAATTGTTAACTTTTCAAACAAAGGGGAGTTGAAATATATGTTAGCGATTATGAGACCATTACTTATTGGGTTTTTCTCAATAACGGCAACATTTTTATTAGTATTTCAATCAATTGAGATTTCACACGCTTTTCAAGCGTTATTTTCTCATAACACGTATGATAAATAAACGTTCAGTTTATAGAAAAGGAAGCACGCAAACTCGTGCTTCCTTTTTAATAAAATGCTTTTTTTTGAAGAAAGTCTTCAAATTCGAGCCAGCTTTTTACACGAGGAACATCGATGTTGCGGTTGTATAGATAATCCATTGCAACAACCTCTCGTCCTGCATTCTTAAATGCTTCTAAGTTATGAGGAGCATCGTCAAAAAGCAGATCACCCTTTACTTGATTTTTTTCGTGTGTAAAAATGATTTTCTTTGCCCCAATAAAAGGGATATGATTTCTGACCCACAGTTCTTTTTCGGTGTATGCATATGTATGGCTTGTTGTAACAATAAAAATGTTAAAGTGTTTATGGAGCCTTTCTAGAACTTCAATAGCATTTGGCAGCGGCTTTAAATGTAGAAAAAGTCCTTCTTCATCTAAGTAGTCGTAAATTTTATTTCCACACTCTTTTTTTACATATTTTGCTGAGTCCCAGCATAGTAAACGATCTACTGATAAATTGTCGTTATAATCTTCATTGTACCGCTTATGCCAATCTGTCATAAGGTCGCATAAAACAGAATCCATATCAATAAGCAGTGTCTTCATTATAGTTACTCCTTTTGTGCAATCTATTTTTTATTATATAAAACATAATCCTGAAAAGAAAATGAAGTTTCCTATTATTCTTTGAGCGTAGCGTGAATTTACGGTAAAATGAAGAATAGCAAGGCAAGGGGATATTGCTGTTGTACGAACAAACGATAAGGGGAATTATACATGAATATTGCTTTTTTTCTGATACCAAAACAAGAAGTTGTTACTGTTAACATTGAATGGACGATGAGGCAAGCGTTAGAAAAAATGGAATATCATCGTTACAAATCCATTCCAGTTATTGATCAGCAAGGTCATTACATAGGGGTCTTAACAGAAGGAGATTTGCTCTGGAAGCTAAAAAGTGAACAGCATCTTACATTTGAGGATACGCCTCGCATTCCTCTTTCTAACGTGCCAAGGCATGAGAAAGTAGAAGCAATCTCGATTAATGAGAAAGTGGATCATATGTTTTTAAGTGTGATGGAGCGCAACTTTGTCCCAGTTGTAGACGATCAGGGGATTTTTATTGGGATTATTAGAAGACGCGAAATTATGGAGTTCTATGTTAATAGACTAGTCATAGAGGAGTGAATATTAATTTTCATGACAGATATTGAAAAAGTTCAAAAGCTAGTTAAGCAAGCAGATATAATTACCTTCTTCACAGGAGCAGGAATGAGCACAGAATCAGGCCTCCCGGATTTTCGCTCTTCAAATGGATTGTATAAACAAAATATGAATTTTACAGACATTGTTTCGCTTGATTTTTATGAAAAAGATCCTGTCTTATTTTGGACGCTTTTTAAAGATATTTTTAGAATTAGAATGCTTCATAACTATGTACCAAATAAGGGGTATCATTACATATCAAAACTGCAAGAAAAAGGGAAAAATATTCGCGTTATTACCCAAAATATTGACGGCCTTCATTATGATTCAGGACATGAACCGGTCTATGAAATTCACGGTACAATTAAAAAAGCGCACTGTCGTTATTGCTATCGTGAGTATGATTTAGAATATCTAAATGAACATGATTGTCCAAGATGTAAGGAATGCGAGGAAATTTTAAAACCTAATGTTGTACTTTTCGGCGATCCAATTCAGCAATTTGAAGAAGCGGTAAGAGATGCTCTGCAATCCGATTTGTTTTTTGTGCTTGGCTCGTCACTTGAAGTAGGACCAGTAAACCAAATTCCACTTATCGTGAAAGAACACACAGATGCAAAGCTCATTATCATTAATCGAGAGGAGACGCGCTTTGACTCGCTTTTCGATTATGTTTTTCATATGAATATTAGCGATGCTTTTCAACACATTTTAGGACCGCTGCATAACGTATAAGAAAACAAGCTTTTATGTTAGAAGCCAAACTGTCACGTTTGACTGTATGGTTTTTGTATTGTATGATTAATTTAATTAAAATGAAAGAGGTGATAGGATGGGGCAGAGTATCGGATAAGTGAATTGGCTCAAAAAGCTAATGTATCTAAACGGACAATTGATTATTATACAACAAAAGGGTTATTAAAAGCTGTTCGTTCTCCATCAAACTATCGCTTCTATTCGGAGCAAGCTTTAGAAGACCTCAAATTTATTGAGCAATGTAAAAATGAACATATGCCTTTGTGTGAAATTAAACAGCGCTTAGATATGGTTCGCTCATTAGAAAAAGACAATGAGGCTCTTAAAAAACAGGCTGAATATTTAGAAGGACGGATGGAACGGCTAGAACACGATATTTGTGAGCTTTTGCCTTTTTTTCAGCTGTTAAATGACGGGGAAAAACGTACAATAAATCACAAATTGTCCAATCGTAGCTCAGCACTTATGAACTCGCTAGCATCATTGCGAAATATTTGAGCTTATTCGTATAAAAGTTAGTCTGAATATTTAAAAATAAAGATATAATAGTAAAAATTTTGGATTATTAGGAGGTGACACCTCGCTTACTTTTGGTAAGTGGGGGCTTTATTTGGACATATTAAACTTGGTGCTTGTGGCGATTTTGATCGCCTTAACTGCTTTCTTCGTAGCATCGGAGTTTGCCATTGTGAAAGTGAGGAGCTCACAAATTGATCAGCTCGTTGCAGAGGGAGGACGAAATGCTCTTGCAGCTAAAAAAGTCGTCTCACATCTTGATGAGTATTTATCAGCGTGTCAGCTTGGTATTACTGTAACAGCTCTAGGATTAGGATGGCTTGGTGAGCCAACTGTTCAAAGGTTGCTTAACCCGCTGTTTGTAGAGCTGAATATACCATCTACACTTTCTCATATTCTTACATTTGGTATCGCATTTGCTTCTGTAACGTTTTTACACGTTGTTGTTGGGGAGCTTGCACCAAAAACAGTAGCCATTCAAAAAGCTGAGCAAGTGACGCTTTTATCAGCGCGTCCTCTTATTTTGTTCTACAAAGTAATGTATCCATTCATTTGGGTATTAAACGGTTCAGCTCGTTTGTTTGTAGGAATGTTTGGACTTCGTCCAGCAAGCGAACATGAGATGGTTCACTCGGAAGAAGAGCTCCGTCTTTTGCTATCTGAAAGCTATAAAAGCGGCGAGATTAACCAATCTGAGTTTAAATATGTAAATAAAATCTTTGAATTTGATGATCGTGTAGCGAAAGAAATTATGGTTCCTCGTACAGAGATGATAAGTCTTTCAAAGGATGAGTCTATTACAAAAGCAATTGAGATTATCCGTGAAGAAAAATTTACTCGTTATCCGATTATTGACGGAGATAAAGATCATATTATCGGGTTATTAAATGTAAAAGAAATGTTTGCAGATCTTGTTCACGAAAAACAGCCAGACGAAAAGTCACTTGAACAATATACGAGACCAATCATTCAAGTAATTGATTCTATTCCAATTCACGATCTTCTGCTTAAAATGCAAAGAGAGCGAATTCATATGTCAGTCTTAATTGACGAATATGGTGGAACAAGCGGTCTTGTAACTGTTGAAGACATTTTAGAAGAAATTGTGGGCGAAATTCGCGATGAATTTGACACAGACGAAATCCCAGAGATTCGTAAAATTAAAGAAAACCACTATCTTGTTGATGGAAAATTACTTGTAAGTGAGATTAATAACTTATTAGGAATTGAAATTGACGATGAAGACATTGATACTATTGGAGGATGGATTCTAACAGAAAAGCTTGATGTGAAACAAGGAGACGTTGTCGAGCACGGAGAATTCAAATTCAAAGTGGTAGAAATGGATAGCCATCACATCAAGTATATTGAAGTAACAAAACCATCTGCTCCAAGGTTGCTAAAAACGCAGCAAGCGTCAGCTCCAATGCAGACGGCACAGCAGTCTGAAGCAATGTCTTAATAACAGAAGAAAGAAATGAAAACAGCTAATCGCTTTTGCGATTAGCTGTTTGCGCGTTGAAATTGATTTTCAGCAAGTGGATGGTCATTTTGCTGGACAACAAGCGTTTGTGTTGGATATGCAATAGAAACGTCGTACTTTTCTAAAATACCGATTATTTTATAGTTTACATCTTCACGAATGCGAAGATACTCTACATAGGCAGTGTTGCTAGAGAAAAAGTAAACAAGTAAATCAAGGCTAGATTGACTAAAGTCTTCAAAACGAACAATAATGGTTTCTTTATCAACTTCATCATGATTTTCAAGCATACTTTGAATTTCTTCCACACACGCTTTCACGACGTGAAGAGGCGTATTGTATGTCAAACTTAACGTGAAGGAAACTTGACGTTTTCCCATCTTAGACCAGTTAATAATCGATTCACTTGAAAGGGTCGCGTTTGGTACAGTAACAAGCGCCTGATCAAATGTTCGTACTTTTGTACTTCGGAACGTAATATCTTCTACAACCCCTTCAACACTTGGTGTTTTAATCCAATCTCCCATTGTAAAAGGTTTTTCTGTAATGATAATAATCCCGCCAAAAAGGTTTGCGATTGCATCCTTTGCCGCAAGAGCAAATGCTAATCCTCCAATCCCAAGGCCTGCTACAAATGTACTTACGTTAAAGCCCCACTCTTGTGCAATAATAGAAATTGCCATAACAATAACAAGTGAGCGAATAAGCTTTTGTACAAATGGAATAATAATTCTATCAACTTGAATATCAAATTTTTTAATAAAGGTAGCCATGAAAATAGCAGTTGAGCCTGCTACATTGTAAACTCCCCATCCAATCATCGCGATAAATAATGAACGAAAAAGATGACGATGAAGATCATGCTCTAGCACTGTAAATGGGAAATATTTAAGTGCTAACTGAAGGCCAATGATAACAAATAGCCATCTTATTGGCTTTTCAAAGCCTTCTAATATTGTCGTAATAAGATTAATTCGTTTATGACGAGCAAAACCAAGAACAAGTTTGAAAAGGTATGACGTAAATAGTTTGCGAAGTCCTAAAAAGATAACAAAGATCACTACTGCTATTCCAATTCTTTTCCATGTTTCAATATCAATGTTTAAACCTAAGATTTCCAAGCCTTTCCCTCCAAATATATAAATCTCACGCCTAATCATTCTATTAAAATAGTAACAAATGCATATATATGATACCCTTTAATTAGCATGATTATACTTATAATAAAACTTTTTGATAAGATTTAAAAGAGTAAAGAGAAATGCTATCTTAGAAAAGTAAACAAGATGAAATAATTAAGGAGGAAGAATAATGAATGAACGATTAAAAAAAGTAACAACATGGTTAGAGGAAGAAAACATTGATGGAGCTTTTTTCACTTCAACAGAAAACGTATTTTATCTTAGCGAGTTTTATACAGATCCACATGAGCGTCTTTTAGGTTTATTAGCATCAAAAAAAGGAGATGCGATTCTCATCCTTCCTAAAATGGAAGCAACACAAGCGAGAGATGCAGGATGGGAAGATAAAATGCTATCATATGAAGATCATGAAGATCCATGGGAGATTCTTGGTCAAAAAATAAGTGAGCTTGGGCTTCAAGGAGCAGAAGAGGTAGCAATTGAAAAAGAAGTTTTAACATACGAAAGAGCTGAAAAACTTAGTGAGATTTTCGAAAAAGCGAGCTTTGTGGATGGATCGAAGAAGATGAACGAACTTCGTCTTATTAAAGAAGAAAAAGAAATTGAGATCTTGAGAAAAGCAGCACAGCTTGCGGACTATGGAGTTGAAGTAGGGGTAAAAGCGTTAAAAGAAGGCGTTACAGAAATGGACGTTGTTGCAACAATTGAATATGAGCTCAAGCGAAAAGGAATTCGTGAAATGTCATTTTCAACGCTTGTACTTTTCGGAGAAAAATCAGGCCAGCCCCACGGTAATCCAGGAAACCGCCCTTTGAAGAAGGGCGATTTTGTACTTTTTGATCTTGGTGTTGTGCTTGACGGGTACTGCTCAGATATTACAAGAACAGTTGTTTATCAAAGCGTAAGTGATAAACAAAGAGAAATTTATGATACAGTACTTCGAGCTAGCAATGCTTCACTCGAAGAGAGCCGTCCAGGAACAAGAATTGGTGATCTTGATATTGTAGCACGAGATACAATTGAGAGAGCAGGTTATGGGGAGTACTTTACGCATCGCATTGGGCATGGACTAGGAATTAGCGTTCATGAGTTTCCATCAATGAGTAAAAATAACGACGGAGCGTTAAAAGAAGGAATGGTTTATACAATTGAACCTGGTATCTATCTCTCAGATCTTGGAGGAGTTCGAATTGAAGATGATGTATTAGTTACAAAGGATGGATATGAAACCCTCACAAAATTTCCAAAAGAGCTTCTCGTTATTTCTTAATAAATTGTGAACAAGTGGTGACACTAATAAGAAAAGGAATTTTTTAAAACGCTATTTTCTTGTTTTCACTCCTCAATATATGGTCTAATTTGGAGGAGGGAAGGAGCTACAAAAAATGAATGAACCTAATGAAAATGAAGATGAATACAGAAAAGGAAAGCGAATATTTTGGCTAATTTGGATTGTTCCAATTATAGGAGCACTTGTTGTGGCGGCTGTGGCCTTTTTAATGCAGCCAACGCCAAATGAAAAGCCTCGTGATATTGGACCACCAGCGCCAAAAGTTCCTCATGAACAGTCAACAAGCTATATAGTAGATATGGATCACTTTCATATTTAAAAAAGAAGCACAAAAAGTGCTTCTTTTTTTATGGAGATTTGTCATTATAACAGAAAGTTCGCAATAAGCTAGTATTAAACGTTAGCGAGGTGTTGCCCGTTGGTTTAGCTCCGTTTTCACCCGTATATTCTACCTCTCTGTTAGTGGATCATTTGTTAGTTCAGCTGCAAGCAATGAATGAAAATCAAATTCATCATGTTATTTATGGGAGTAGGCGAAGCAATCACTATTGGGAACGTCTTGTACCAAATCGAAATTGGGACGAGATTGATAAAATCATTAGACTTGTAATTCAAACAGGACAAGATCAAAAATATAAAAAAATTTTTAAGCGTACAAAGAGGATTGAGGGAGAACCTGTTGAAGTTGTTTATTTACAATTAAAAGACGGATCCTACAAACTTTCAAACGCATGGATAAACTTCGAAGGAAAAACGTTATAGCATGCTGAGAAAGTGGTGCGCCGTGTACTGCTTTTTTTATATTTTATTTATAAAATTATTTGTGAAAAGAAAGGAAGAAAAAAATGAAAAAATTTCAGTATTTGCAAAGCTATGTTCATAAGAAACCTTTAACATCTTTTCCTGCCGCTCTTCACGTTTTCTTTCCTGCTTCTTCTCAAGAAATCAAACAATGTGAGCAGTATTTTACGGGAGGATTACCAAAGGAGCTTGCCGTTTTTTATAAAGAAGTAGGATTTGGATTTGTGTATCCTGAAGCGTCCCAGCGGTTGTTTAATCGGATTATCAGTCCTTCAGAATTAATAGAGCTATCTTCTAGAGAAGCGACAATGCTACCATTTTTAGAAGTAAAAGAGGATATTTATATGTTCATAGATCATACAGGCTCTATTTATTGGCAACATGAACGAATTGCAACAGATATTAGAGATTTGTTGGCTAAAATGGAGCAGCGGTTAACATTTTTCTTAAGAGGTTCATCTTTCACATTATCTTTACTCGCTTAGATTTCAGAAAATTGAAACTTATAGCCTTTCTTTTCGTATTACTGTAATAAGGAAAGGGAGGGGAAAAGATGAACTTTTTTGTAATAGGAGCCATTATTTTATTATTTATGGCAGGTATTATTCTTTTGCTTGTAAATATGAGTAATGATGAAAAGAAAAAAGAGAGAAAGAAAAGAAGCAAAGTGTCAAGCGATGCTGGCCATACGAGCGGTTTTAGCTTTTTTGCAAGTGATTCAAGTTCGTGTGATAGTGGCGGAAGTGATGGCGGTGGAGGAGGATGTGATTAGAGATTTAAAAGAGGTGGATGCGTACGCATCCGCCTCTTTTTTGATATTAACCGTTTGTGATGTCCCGTTTTGAGAAGACAAAATAGGCAGCAAATAAAAAGACGGCAATGTGAACAATTTGGACAATAAATGTAAATGATACGTCTTCAGCTCCGACAAGGGAAGTATTCGCAAAGAATAAATATTTTGCCCAGTCGAATTTTGACTGAAGGAAGAAATCAATTGCGTTACTTGAAAGCATAAGGAAAATAGAAATCCCAACCGCAATGGCGTTCGCTTTAAAAACAGTCGCAAGCGCAAATGCTAAAATAGCGACAAGTAAGATGTCTATAATCCCATAAAGATAAGACAAAAAGAAATCTCCATCAATAGCAACTTCTTTAATTCCACTTACAGAACTCATATCAAAAATTGTAGCGCTTGTTTCAAATCCAAACAAGATGATTCCGATAAGGAAACAAGAAGCAAGCAATACAGCAAGAAAGACAAGAGAAGTTAAGAAAATAGCAATAAGTTTTGATGTTAAAATCTTATAGCGTTTAAACGGACGAATCATAAGAAGTTTAATACTTCCAAAAGAGAATTCACTCGAAACCGTTGTTGCTGCGATTACAACCATAAATAGAGCAACAAAGGAGATTAAAAAGGTAGATTCATTTAAAAATTGAGGAAGTGTATATCCATAAGGATTAATATTTTTATCAAGTGCAAGCTGATTTTTCGCAATATTTTCTTGAGCAAACTGCTTCTCATCATCTGACGCTTTCGAGTCATTTAGCGTTTTTTGATCATCGTTGATTTCATCTTGCACCGTCTGTTTCCAGTCATCTCCTGCAAGGAAGTTAGTTGTTTGCTGACTAATGATGGCAATTCCAATTGCCGCAACTACGGTTAAAATCAGCATTACGAGCGTTCCGCGACGTCTAAAAATTTTCATCCATTCATTTTGTACTAAACTCATCATTTTTGGTCGCCTCCTGTCATTTCAAAGAATGAATCTTCAAGTGTTTTGCGGACAGGATTAAAGCGATAAAGCGTAAATCCATTGTCAAAAAGTTCTTTCATGAGAGGAGAAGCTTCAAGCTTTGTAATTGAAACTTGGACAAGATCTTCTTTTTGCTCCGCTTTTAGTCCTTTTTCTGTTAAGAAAGCGACAACGTTTTCTGCTTGATCACACTGCAATTCATAAATAGAAGAAGTATCATCCGTACTGTTTTGATTCACATCTTGTACGCGAACAAGCTTCCCTTTACTAATAACAACAATACGATCACACATTTGTTCAATCTCAGCAAGTAAATGTGAAGAAACTAACACAGATAGTCCTCTTTCATGAGAAAGCTTCTTTAAAAGAAGACGGAACTCACGAATACCAGCAGGATCAAGGCCATTTGTTGGCTCGTCCAAAATTAAAAACTTAGGATTATGTAGGAGAGCTTGAGCTAAACCTAGTCGCTGCCGCATGCCGAGTGAATATGTTTTCACCTTTTTATCAAGGTAAGAATCAATTTCTAGCCATTCTGCAACTTCTTTCATTCGTTCCTTTGTAACATTTTTATGCATACGAGCAAAATGGAGAAGGTTCTGACGTCCTGTTAAATAAGGATAGAACTCCGGATTCTCAACAATTGCTCCAACTCCCTCAAGTGTTTTTTCAAACTCCTGCTTGATGCTGTGGCCGTTAATTAAAACATCCCCGCTATTCATTGAAATAAGGCCAACCATCATCCTGATCGTTGTTGTTTTACCTGCGCCGTTTGGGCCAACAAGTCCAATAATCTCGCCTTTTCGAATTGAAAAAGAAAGATTATCAATAATGGTGTTCTTACCAATTACTTTCTGAAGTTCACGAACTTCAACCATGTTTTCCATTCTATTTCCTCCTTTGATAGATTGTGAGTTTCTTTCACACTATAGTAGTACGAAGAAGGAAGAAGTTGGTTTCGTTAAAAGTTCATTTTTAAATAAGTTATTTACTTTCTTTTGAAAATCCATTATCCTTAGTAAGGATAAATCGTAATCATTACGTATTGTGAGGGTGCCATGAAGAAAATTAAAGGGTTATTTTTATCTTTAACTGCTTTTTCTATCTTAGAATTTTTAAAAGAATAATATGGAATCTCTTATTTGTTTCTTTCGCATAATCTAAGTTCTGTGTAAGGGGGGAGCGACAAAAATAGAGTGATGAAAGAAGGCGCTAGTGTTGATACATGTTAGCCAGAACATTTGCTTTTTAAAAGAGTAAGGAAGTGAAACTATGAGACATAAAGAATATCTTAGCTTAGCTATTCCGCTTATGCTGTCAACAATGACAACTCCCATTCTCGGTGCCGTTGACACAGCAGTTGTTGGACACGTAAGCGGAGCTACATATATTGGAGCAGTTGCCATTGGTAGCTTAATTTTTAGCACGATTTATTGGCTGTTTGGTTTTTTAAGAGTAAGCACGTCGGGATTTTCAGCCCAAGCAGTAGGAAAGGGAGCAAAAGAAGAACTTCTTCATGCTTTAACACGGCCGATGTTTCTTGCTCTACTTGTTGGCGTTTCTTTTATTTTATTGCAGTGGCCGATCGGCAAGATAGCATTAATGGTTATCAAACCAAGTCAGGAAGTTCAGGAACTTGCATTAAACTATTTTTATATCCGCATATGGGGAGCACCATTTGCACTTATAACATATGTCATATTAGGCTTTTTAATTGGCACTGGGCGGGTAAAAGTGTCTCTTTTTCTTCAAATTGGAATGAACGTTGTAAATATCGCTCTCGACTTTTTATTTGTGCAAGGATTTGGTTGGGCAGTCAAGGGCGTTGCTTTTGCAACCCTCATTGCTGAAGTTTTGGGAGCCGTCGTGGGAATAATTATTATTGCTCAAACATTTAACCTTTCTTTAAAAAAATGGTCATTTGGGAGCACTGCTGATTTTTCCTCTTTAAAAAAAATGCTTGAAGTCAATCGTGATCTTTTTATTAGAACGTTTTGTTTAATTGTTATGTACAATATGTTTACAGCAAAAGGAGCGGATTTTGGTACAGAAATACTAGCAGCAAACGCCATTCTTCTTCAAATTCAATTTATTATGGCTTATTGTTTAGATGGTTTTGCTAATGCTACAAGTATTGTTATAGGAAGAGCTGTTGGAGGTAATAACGAATCTCTGTATAACAAAGGTCTTTCGCTTACAATATATTGGGGCCTCATTGTTGTTTGTTTCTTAAGTTTGTGCTACTTCTTTATAGACAGCGCTTTGTTCTCGTTATTTACAAACGACATGAGCACAATTGAAGCCGCTAAAAAGTATAGTTTCTGGCTCACTCTATTTCCTTTTGCTACAGGTGCTGGTTTGCTTTTTTACGGTGTTTTCACAGGAGCAACAAGAGCAAAACCAATTCGAGATTCTACTATTTTTGCACTCTTTTTCTTTTTAGCTTCATATTTCTTGCTTCCCCCGTTTTATGGAAATCACGGGTTGTGGATTGCCTTTTTAATATTTAATGCTGGTCGTTCTTTATTTTTGGTTGCTTCTTTGCCAAAGCTGAAAAAACAAGTACTGACCAAAGGGATGTCTGTTTAAATATATTTGCTCTATTTTAGTAGAGTTTCAGATGTTATTGCTTTATATTTCCTAATTGAAAAGTGTAAGATAGGGATGGGAGGCGATATTATGGAAAAAGGTTTAATAAGTCAATTTCAATTTTTACGTTCAGGAACAATTCGTTTACTAGAGACAACATCAGAGGAAAAGGCTGACGTTATTCCAGAAGGATTCAGCAACTCTATTCACTGGAACTTAGGACATATTGCCGTTATTCAAGAACGCGTGCTATATGGATTAGGATTACGACAAAAACCAGAGCTTTCAGAAGAGTTTATTTCTCATTTTGATATGGGAACAGACCCAAAAGAAGACGGATGGGAAAAAACAGCTCCATCACTACAAGAAGTCAAGAAAGAATTGACTCGTCAGCTTGAACAATTTCCTCAAACATTTGCAGGGAAATTTGGTGAGGAGCTTGTTGAACCATTCAAACTTGGAAGCGTGGAAATGAAAACAATTGGAGAGCTTTTTTCTTTCAGCCTTTGGCACGAAACTCTTCATGATGGTGTAATTAAAGGATTGAATTATGCTTTAAAAGGGCAAAGTAAATAAGGAGAAGGCCGTTCATCGGACGGCCTTTTTCTTATTTAGAAGAAAATAAATATAAAGCAGTACACAACAGGGATGAAATCTATGTTAAGATTAGGAAAAATCGCTGTTATGAGGAAGGATTGTTATGGAAAGATACGTTGAGCAGATGAGAAAGAAAATAGGGGCGTCTTCTCTTTTTGTCCCAAGTGCCATGATTATCGTTGTGAATGAGGAAAATAAAGTACTTTTATTACATAGGAAAGATACAGAAACATGGGGATTGCCGAGTGGAGCTATGGAGCTTGGAGAAACATTTGAAGAAGCAGCCGCAAGACAGCTCAAAGAAGAAACAGGGTTAACAGCTCATAAACTTCAATTTATGGATATTCTTTCAGGGGAAGACTACTATTTTAAATATCCTAACGGTGATGAAGTGTATAATATCATTTCCGTTTTTTTAGCTATTGACCCATATGGAAGCTTGCAGTGTAACTTTAAGGAAGCAAAGAAACTTTCTTTCTTTTCTCAAGATAATTTACCGCCGCTTGAGAAGAGAACGAGTAAAGTGTTACTAAAAGTAGGTGCAACAATACTAGAATAAATAGAGAAACATGCCTTTTCATCTTTGCATACTATAAAAGACGAGCGTCTTTTTGCTCGAAAACTAGATAAAGGGTGAGAGACCGTGAGTGAAAACTGGTTAGCATGGATACAACAAATGCAGGGAATTGCGCAAGCGGGATTAGCATACTCAAAAGATAAGTATGATATTGAACGTTTCGAACAACTTAGAGAACTAAGCAAAGAAATTTTGCTTCAGTATACAAAAGTAGATGCTAATACATTAGACACCCTATTGGAGGGGGAAGTAGGATATCCAACTCCAAAAGTGGCGGTAAGAGCAGTTGTGTTTCAGGAAAATAAAATCTTAATGGTGCAAGAAGAACAAGACGGGCTATGGTCTCTTCCTGGAGGATGGGCAGATGTTGGATTAAGTCCGCGTGAAGTGGTTGTAAAAGAAGTGAAAGAAGAAGCAGGGATTGAGGTAGAGCCTGTACGTCTTCTTGCCGTTTTTGATCAGCATCACCACGATCACCCGCCATCATTTTTCCACATTTACAATCTCTATCTTCTTTGTGAAGTAAAAGGCGGAGAGCTTAAAGCAGGGATGGAAACACTTGATGTTCAATATTGTGAGCAAGAAAATTTGCCACCGCTTTCTGTCAAACGTGTGACAAAGACCCAAATCGACACCTTTTTCCGGTTTCTTGAAAATCCTAATATGGAGACGATTGTTGATTAAAAAAGAGACAAAGCCTAGCTTTGTCTCTTTTTTATAATATAGGTGATAATAAGCGTGAAATCGATTCTTTAAAGCGGATATAGTAGGAACGCTGATCATAAATCTCACGAGTCAATTTCTTTGATTTTAGCATGTCATCTTCAAAGATTGCGGCAAGCTTCATAGCAGTTTTGTAATGATAAAGAAAAGCGTTTACTTCAAAGTTTAGACGAAAGCTTCTTACATCAATATTGGCAGTACCAACTGAAGCAATCTCATCATCAATAACAATAGTTTTTGCATGAAGAAAGCCATTTTCATAAATATAAACGTCTGCTCCTGCTTTTAAAAGCTCTCCAATATACGAATATGTTGCCCAATATACAAAAGGGTGATCAGGTTTGTCTGGAATCATAATTTTTACTTTCACACCTGAAAGAGCTGCAATTCGAAGTGCATCAAGTAAGCTATCATCAGGAATAAAGTAAGGTGTTTGAATATAAATATAGCGCTCTGCTGACAAAATCAGTTTAATATAGCCGTTTTTTATTTGTTCCCATTGAGAATCAGGACCGCTTGAAACAATTTGAACACCAACGTCTCCTCTTGGAGAAGCTGGAGGATAATAATGTCCCTTAAAAGAAATATCGTGTTTTGAAGCTTGATTCCAATCTAAAATAAAGCGGCTTTGAATATGGTGAACAGCTTCACCTTTGACACGTAAATGCGTATCTCTCCAATATCCAAACTTTTCATTTAACCCCAAATATTCATCTCCAACGTTGAATCCACCAATATATCCAATGTTTCCGTCAATAATAACAAGCTTTCGGTGATTGCGGTAATTTAAGCGGAGGTTAACGAGTGGAAAGCGAGCTGGGAAAAATGCTTCAACTTCTCCCCCTGCTGCTCGAATGCTTTTGACAAGCTTCCGACTAAGTCCTCTAGAACCCATATCGTCGTAAAGAAGCCTTATTTTAACGCCCTCTTTCGCTTTTTTAATAAGCAAATTCCCAAGTTTAGTTCCAAGCTCGTCTGATCTCAAAATGTAGTACAGCATATGAATATGATGTTTCGCGTTTTCAAGATCTTGAAAAAGAGAGTCAAATTTCTCCCTTCCGTCAATAAAAAGATCAACTTCATTATCCTGAGTGAAAATAGCTCGATCGTTATTTAAAAGCATAGCAATTAAATGCTGATGCTTTTTATTGATGGGATTATGGAAATCAAACATATGGGATTGAAGAAGTTCGCGCTGATTTGCAACGATTTTCTTAATATATTCCTTACTTTTTTTATCCCAAGTAAAAATCTTTCTTTTGCTTAAATTTTGACCAAATATTAAATATAAAATAAATCCAACAATTGGGATAAACCCTAATATCATAACCCATGCCCATGTTGCTGTAATGTTGCGTCGTTCTAAAAAGACAATTGCCATTGCAAGCAAAATATTTAGAACAAGCAGCACTGTTGGGACATAAGGAGGCATGATCCCGGCAAAGAAATTGTTTACTTCCATAGAATGCTCCTTTAGTTTGCTGTTGTAGTAGGTTTAGTTGATCTTTATATTTTTAACCGCTACTTCTGTTCAATTATAGAAAAAAAGCGTTAGAAAGAAAAGAAATAGCTATTTTAACAACGTATGAAATAAAAAATGTTTTTCGTTCATACTATAACTAAGATCAGAAAAAGAGGTGAATAACGTGAAAAAATGGGGGATTTGGGTTGTCCTTGGCGTCATTGTACTGCTTGCAATCTTTTCGTTTAGTTCATATAACGGTCTTGTCACACAGGAACAAAAAGTAGATACGTCATGGGCACAGGTAGAAAATCAGCTAAAACGTCGTTCAGATTTAATTCCTAATCTAGTTGAAACTGTAAAAGGATATGCAAGTCAAGAAAAAGAAGTCATTCAATCTGTAACAGATGCTCGCGCCCAGCTTGCGGGAGCAAATACTCCAAAGGAATATGCGAACGCAGATGAGAACTTGAACGGAGCTTTGAATCGTCTTCTCGTTGTTGTTGAAAATTATCCAAATCTTAAATCAAACGAGAATTTTAGGAGTTTAATGGATACGCTTGAAGGAACAGAAAATCGTTTAGCTGTTGCTCGCCGTGATTACAACGAAAGTGTCGAAACATACAACTTAAAAGTTCGACGTTTCCCAGGAAACATTATAGCTAATATTTTTGGATTTTCAAAAAAATCGTATTATGAAGTAAGTGAGAAAGATCAAGAAAATCCTCAAGTAGACTTTGGGAGTGGAAGCGAATGAGCCTCTCCCGTTTTTTTATGTTTCTCTGTTTTTTTACTTTATTTCTTGCCCCCTTTTCAGCAAGTGCTAATGCTCCAACACCAGTTGGCGATATTTATGTTCAGGATTTTGCAAAGCTTCTAACAAACGAAGAAGCCGAGGAATTGAAGCAAATGGGGAGAAGTCTTCAACAAAAAACAAAAGCTCAAATTGCGGTACTAACGGTCTCCTCAACAGAGGAAAAGACAATTGAAGAGTACGGAATTGAAGCATTTAGACAGTATAAGCTAGGTGACAGGAAGCTTAACAATGGTATTCTTCTTCTTGTTGTAAAAGGCAGTGAACAAAGAGAAGTTCGCATTGAGGTTGGATATGGTCTTGAGGGAGCAATACCTGATTCTAAAGCAGGAGCTATTTTGGATGAATTTACTCTTCCTTATTTTAAACAAGGGAAGTATGGAAAAGGAATTGTTGAAACATATCGCGTTCTTTATGCGGAAACAGCTAAAGAATACGGAGTGGAAACAAAATGGGAAGGGAAAACAGCCACACCAGCTGAAAAGGAAGCTTCTTCAGGACAAGAAATGAATCCGTTTGTTGTAATTATTATCGGTATTATCTTAATTATTCTTATTGTGATTGATGTAAAGTTTTTTGGTGGCTTTCTTACAAATTTATTGCTTCAGCTTCTCTTTCTTTTTCGAGGAGGTGGAGGTGGAGGCAATATCGGCGGCGGTGGTGGAAGCGCTGGCGGTGGGGGAGCAAGTCGGAAATGGTAGAAAACAAAAGTGAGAGAAACTCTTTCATTTGAACGATAAGTTCTTTGTGAGCGTTTCTCTAAAACTCATGTGAAAAAGGACAAGCAATACAGAGAGGATGGTGTACAATTTTTCGAAAAAGGGAATAAACAAAGATAAAGTACTATGAATGGGGGAAGATGACGATGAGGTCAGCAGCACTAATTTTAAATCCTAATGCAGGCAATGAAAAAATAAAAAAAGAGTTACGATATATAAAAGAAATCATAGAAAGCACGTATGCTCCACTTTCTGTTTATGAAACAAAACGAGAAGGAGATGGCGCTCGTTTAGTAAAAGAGCTTGAAAGTAAAGTTGATTTAATTATTGGAGCAGGGGGGGATGGAACGATTCACGAGCTCATTAATGCTATGTGTGAGCTAGAAACAAGACCTTTATTTGCAGTGCTTCCAGGTGGAACATGTAACGATTTTTCACGAGGGATTGGAATGGATCAAAATATTATCAAAGCAGCACAGCAAATTGCAACAGGAAGAGTTGAAAAAGTAGATATCGGGAAGAGTGAGCATCAATACTTTTCAAACTTTTGGGGAATTGGGCTCATTAATGAAGTATCTGAAAACATTGAGGGAGGTTCAAAAGCTCGTTTTGGTAAACTCTCTTATTATATGAGTACAGCTAAAACAATTACGAATATTGAACCTTTCTACGTAGAAATAAAAGGTGATGAAGAGGAGTTTAAAGGAGAGGCTGTTATGGTTGTAGTAGGAAACGGGGCTTTTACAGGAGGGCTAAGACCTTTTTTTCCGAAAAACCATCTTCAAGATTCTTGTTTGGACGTGCTTGTTGTGACGGAATCTAACGTACAGACGTTTTGGAAGCTTTTTCTCTCAAATTTTTCAGATGAGAAAATTATTCAAGAGGAAAGTATTCTTAAATTTCAAGCTAAGCATGTTAAAGTAACCACATCACCAGCACAAAAAATTGACTGTGATGGCGAGCGCAAATATTATACTCCGGATTCTATCATCGTTCTACCACGATTTCTAGAAGTGATTGTAGGAAATCTCTAAAATAAAAGAATTAATATTTTATAATTGGTGTGGTGTCCATGCCAACTTCTTTCATTATGCATACCTTATAAAAGGAATAGAGCAAAGGCGGGTTTTTATGCATAATGATAAGAAGAAAATAGCTGTAGTAGGGTTAGGATTTGTTGGATTGCCTCTATCTATGTTGCTATTATCAAAAGAATTTACGGTTGTTGGAATTGACTTAGATGAAAATAAAATTCGCTCTTTAAACAATGGGAAAAGCTATATTTCAGATATTAGTGACAAGAGTGTAGAAGAAAGTATGAAATCAAAACGATTTTCTGTTTCTTCTAGCTATAAAAATGTAGAGGAAACAGATGCAATCATTATCTGTGTTCCAACTCCTCTTAAGGAAGAATATGCTCCAAATCTTGTTTATATCGAGAAAGCCGCAGAGGCGTTGAAAGCTCATCTTCAAAAAGGTCAGCTTGTTGTTCTCGAGAGCTCTACGTTTCCAGGAACAACAAGAGAGATTCTTCAACCTCTTTTAGAAGAAAGTGGGCTTGTAGCAGGGAAAGACTTTCATTTAGCATATTCTCCAGAACGCGTTGACCCTGGGAATGTTCAATTTTCGCTTGGAGATATTCCAAAAGTAATTGGAGGCATTACTTCAGATTGTCAGGAAGTTGCTTGTGATTTATATTCAAAGATTTATCAAACGGTGGTCCCTGTTTCCTCGCCTGAAATTGCCGAGCTTACAAAGCTTTTAGAAAACACGTATCGATTTATCAACATTTCTTTTATTAATGAAATGGCGATGCTTTGTGACCAAATTAACATTGATGTATGGGAAGTGATTGCGGCTGCAAGCACAAAGCCATATGGATTTGCGCCTTTTTATCCAGGTCCAGGCATTAGTGGCCACTGCATTCCCGTAGATCCTCTCTATTTGCAATTTAAAGCAAAAGAAAAAGGAATTACTAGCAATTTCATTGAGTTGTCAACTTCTACAAATGAAAAAATTGTTCAGTATATTGTTGAAAGAACATTAGAAATAGTAGGCAAATCACCTGGAGAAACAAGCGTTTTACTCTATGGATTAACATATAAAAGAGATGTGCCAGATGTGCGAGATTCAAAAGCTGTAGAAGTGATGGTATATCTTCTTGAAAAAGGGGTTAATGTAACTTATCATGATCCACACTTTGAACGTATTATGATCAATGGAGAAGTTCATCATAGTGTCTCGCTACTTGACAAAGAGTTAAACGAAAGTGACTGTGTGGTAATTTTAACAGATCATAGCGTGCTGCCAAAAGAGCAGATTTTAGAAAAAGCAAACCTTATTTTTGACACGCGCGGAGTGCTCTAAGACGCAAAAGGGAAAGCCAAAGTAGTTGAGCTTGGTGGCGGAACAGCTTTCTTTAAGAAGTAAGGGAAAAAAGCTATCTGTTTTTGAGATAGCTTTTTTATATGTTTAAATAATAGGAAAGGGGGAATGAAAATAGTAAAGGAAAAAGGAGAGAAGAAAATGGCTTTAACAAAAGAACAAGTAACGTATTTAAAAGAAATGCTTTTAAATATGAAAAAATATAAAACAGAGCGAGTAGAAGAAACGCCAAAAGAAGATTTACAAGAATCAACAGGTGAATTAACGAATGGAGTTGACAATCATCTAGCAGACATTGCGACAGAGCAATATGAGCGTGAACGAGATGAGACGATTCGGGAAGTTGATGAACGCTTAATTCAACAAGTAGATGAAGCATTACAGCGTATGGAAGATGGAACATACGGTATTTGTGTAGATACTGGCGAAGAAATTCCATATGAACGCTTAAAAGCTAATCCTTATGCAAAACGAACAGCTAAAGCACAGGAAAAGTTTGAAAAAGGACAGCCTTCTCCAAATGCAGACCGATCGACACAGCCAAGTCGACGCATTGATGAAGAAAAGACTTTAACCGTTGACTCATTAAAAAAAGAACAGGATGCTTTCTAGCACAATCACAATATGTGATTGTGCTTTTTATATGGAAAAGAAAGATTGTATTCCATTTTTTTAGACCGTAAAATAAAGAAAATAGATTTACTTTACAAAAAGTGAGGGATTGTCAGTGAGCTTATTGCAACAAATCAAAGAAGGTAAAAAAGGGTTTACAAAGTCAGAAGAAAAGATTGCTGGGTATATTTTAAATAATGTTGAAGAAATTCCAACTTTAACAACAAAAGAGCTTTCTCTTCGTTGTAAGGTAAGTGAAGCTAGCATTGTTCGTTTTTGTAGGAAAATAGGGCTTAAAAGTTATAAAACATTTAAGATGTCTTTGGTACGTGAACTCAGTGGAAACGATTATATTAACGAAGTTTCGAGAATTCATAAGGATGATCTTCCGTTGCAACTTTTTATGAAAGTAACGAATGCTAGTCGAAAAGCGCTTGATATGGCAGAAAGTTCTCTTGATGGAAAGGTATTTGAACGTGTCATTGAGAAATGTTTAGGAGCAAATCGAATCTTTTTTTTCGGTGTTGGTGGATCTGCTGTAAGTGCTATGGATGCTACATATAAGTTTTCAAAGCTTGGCTATCCTTCTTTAGTTTCATACGACTTTCATATGGCTATCAATTTAATGACAAGCATGGAGAAAAAAGATCTTTTTGTCGGAATCTCAACATCTGGAAAAACAAAAGAAGTCGTCGAACTAGCTCAACTAGCTAAGAAACGAGGGGTATGTGTCGTAGCTATTACAAAACTTGAAAAAACGCCGCTTTATAAAACAGCTGATTTTCCCCTTTGTATTCCAGATGTTGAACAAGATTACCGAATTGGGAGCATTGCTTCTAGAACTTCCCAGCTTAACATTGTGGATGCCCTGTATATTAATGTCTTTAATCGTCTTAACGATGATATTCTTCAAAAGTTTCATGAAACAAGAGAAGCCGTCATAAATTTAAGAAGGTAGCAATATGTTAAATGAAATATAATTTCATTAAAAATAATAAATATATTGACTATTTGTTTCATTTTTTCATAAAATAAGAACATATGAAAACGTTATCAAAGGGGTGGAGAAGTGTTAGAACGTTTAGGAACAGAACGTCGTAACAATCAAACAGAGGAATTAGATACAATGAGTATTCAAGATATTTTGCGTACTATGAACGAAGAAGACAAGAAAGTTCCAAAAGCGATTCAAAAGGAATTAGAAAATGTTGAAAGAGCTGTGAGTCTAGTTGTAGAAAGCTTTAAAGCAGGGGGGAGGCTTTTGTACGTTGGAGCAGGAACGAGCGGACGTCTTGGTGTTCTTGATGCTGTTGAATGTCCACCAACGTTTGGTACAGATCCAAGCCTTGTAAAAGGGGTCATGGCAGGAGGAGAATCAGCTTTTATCAAAGCTGTTGAAGCAGTAGAAGATCGTGAAGATTTAGGAGCAGAAGATATGAAATTGCTGAACATTACCTCTAATGATACCGTAATTGGTATTGCGGCAAGTGGACGAACACCATATGTTATAGGAGCCTTACGATATGCTAGAGAAAGAGGTGCATCAACATGTGCAATTTCATGTAATAAAGAAACAGCTATTAGCGCTCTAGCAGACGTGGCAATTGAAGTTGATACAGGCCCGGAAGTTCTTACAGGTTCAACAAGACTAAAAGCAGGAACAGCCCAAAAGCTTTTACTAAATATGATTTCAACTGTTTCAATGATTCAAATAGGCAAAGTATATAAAAACTTAATGGTAGACGTACAGCCAACAAATGAGAAGCTTGTAGAGCGCTCAAAACGAATTATTATGGAGGCAACAGGTATATCATATGAAGAAGCTTCTACCTATTATGATCAATCAAAACAAAATATTAAAGTTGCCATTCTAATGGTCCTAACAAATTGTACAGTAGAGGAAGCACTAAAAAAATTGCAGACTAGCAATGGATTTGTACGTCAGGCTCTTTAAGAGAGGTAAAAAAAGAGGGGGAGTACAATGTCAAAAGAGCGGGAAGTCGCACGCGAAATTTTAGCTTGTCTTGGGTTTGAGGAGAATGTCGCTAATTTTACAAATTGTATGACAAGGCTTAGAGTGAACGTCTATAACCGAGAAGAGGTCAATATTCAAAAACTCGAAGAAATAGACGGCGTTATTGGAGTTGTAGAAGATGAAACAATTCAAATTATTTTAGGACCTGGTTTTGTGAATAAAGTGGCTTCAGAATTTCAGCAGTTTTTTGATCAATCTTCAGTTGAAGAAGATCAAAAAAGAAAAATTCAAGAAAAGAACAATACCCCTTTTAAAAATGGTCTAAAGAAAATTGGAAACGTCTTCATCCCTCTTTTGCCAGGACTTATTGCTTCAGGACTTATTAATGGGATTGTAAGTACGCTTATCAACGGCGGTGTTGATGAAGCAAATGAACTGATTGTGTTAATGAAGTTTATTGGAGGATGTATTTTCACCTATCTGGGAGTTTTTGTTGGGATTAATGCTGCAAAAGAATTTGGGGGTACGCCAGTTCTGGGGGGAATTGCAGGTTTATTAATTATTAACCCAGCTCTTGATACTCTTGATCTTACAATTATGGGAGAAGAAGTAACAGCAGGACGGGGCGGACTTATTGCTGTTTTGATCTCAGCTTGGTTTATGACCGTTATTGAACGAAATGTAAGAAAGTTTATTCCAAGCGCTGTAGACATTATTTTAACTCCTCTTCTTACGCTTCTTATTGTTGGAATAAGTACAATGTATATTATTCAGCCATTAGGAGGGCTTCTTTCAGAAGGGATTCTAAGCATCTTAACTGCTGTACTAGAAATAGGTGGGCCTCTCGCTGGTGCTGTACTAGCAGGTACATTTTTACCTCTTGTAATGGTAGGGCTTCATCACGGATTGATTCCTCTTCATATGGAATTTATTCAAGCAACAGGAGCTACTCCTCTTCTACCGATTTTAGCGATGGCTGGGGCAGGTCAAGTTGGAGCAGGGCTTGCTATCTTAGTAAAAACGAAGAACGAGCGCATTAAGAAAAACTTGTATGGAGCGCTTCCAGTAGGATTTTTAGGGGTAGGAGAACCGCTTTTATATGGGGTGACTTTACCGCTTGGACGTCCATTTATTACAGCATGTCTAGGCGCTGCTGTTGGAGGAGCTTCACAAGCTGTTTTCGCAACAGCAACAAAAGCAGTAGGAATCTCAGGGCTCCCGCTTACATTACTTGTTGTAGATGGGAAAATTATTTTATACTTGCTTGGTCTTTTAATCTCCTACGGGGCAGGTTTCATTTTTACTTACTTTTTTGGCTATAAAGAAGAAATGGCTCAAAACCTTAGGAAAGAAAAAGAGGTTTCAGTAGAATAGAAGGCAAAAGGCGTCTCGCATATGCGAGACGCTTTTTTTATGAGAATACGTAAGAAAGAGCTTGCAAAGCTTGCTGTGGTGTTTCTACAACAACTTGTGCTTTGTTTGACAGTTCTTTTAATGGGTGATGAAGAGTTTCCGGGCGAACTAAAATAAGCGGTTTTCCTTTTTCAATTGCGCGTGATGCATCCATTGCTGTATTCCACTGTTTATATTTATCTCCGAAAAGAGCAATAACAACATCACTTTTATTCATTAAAATTTCAGTTCGTAGATTATTAATAGAAGAAGCTGCTTCATCTTTGAAAATATTATTAGGTTGTTTTCCTAGAATTTCTTCACCAATGTTATCAGAACGATCGTGATTTTCCATCGGACCAACAAATGTAAGTGGTAAATTTAAGTCGCTTGCTTCATTTTTTAATATATCGCGCCAATTATCGTGAATCTGTCCTGCTAAGTAAACAGTAAGTTCCATTATGTAATCCTCCTTTTTCAGTTCATTATACCTTTTTATCATAAGAAAGAAACCTTTCTTTAGAAAGGTGCTTTTGTATTAGTTCTGTAATACTTGTTGTTTAATTTACAATTAGTTAACAAAGTTGAGTATAATTAAAATTTAAGAAAGTTAAATATATTTTAATTTTTCTAAAATCTCATAGAATTCTAATATTTATCTAATTATTCTCTCATATTTTCCTTTTATTCTTTAAAAGAACATAAAAGAAAACGGTTCAACTTAAAAAGCCGTAGGGAAGAAAGGATGAATAAGGTGGAACGATTAGAAAGCATGTTAAAGAAAAATGAGGAATTTGTAGCAAAAGGTGAAGGAGAAAAGTTTAAAGCAAGTAAATTTTCTAATAAAAACATGCTTGTCATTACATGCATGGACGCTCGTTTAATTAAAATGTTGCCAGAAGCCCTTGGTTTAAAAAATGGAGATGCCAACATTATTAAAACAGCAGGTGCTCTTGTTTGTGGAAAAAGTGAAAATGTTCTTAGAAGCATCCTTGTTTCTGTCTATGAGCTTGGTGTTGAAGAAATTTTTGTCGTAGGACATTATGATTGCGGTATGGCAGGATTTTGCTGCGACAATTTACTTGAAAAATGGAAGGATAGAAGTGACGTTCAACAAGGTGTGCAACAATTATCAAATGAAGGAGTTAATCTCAAAAGATGGCTCAAAGGATTTGATCATATAGAAGATAGCGTGAAAGAGAGCGTTTCATTCCTCCATGAGTACCCACTTCTGCCTCAAGGTATAAAAATTCACGGTCTTATCATTGATCCAGAGAATGGAAAGGTTGATCATGTCACATCGCTTACAAAAGAAGAAAGAGCAGAGCGTACTGTTTAAGAAAAAGTGAGGATGAAGGAAGATGGGCGAGGAGGAAGAAGATGAATAAAACAAAGAAACAGCCGTATACGCTTGAGATGCTGAGGCGTGATTTGATTGCTGGGATTATTGTAGGAATCGTAGCTATTCCACTTGGGATGGGATTTGCTATTGCTTCAGGAACGGAACCTGTACACGGAATTTATACCGTTGTAATTGCCGGGATTATTGTTTCTACATTAGGAGGCTCAAAATTTCAGATTGCAGGACCAACAGGGGCATTTGTTCCGATACTGCTCGGGATTGTCACACAGTACGGATTTGATAATCTAATGATTGCGACTTTTATGGCAGGGCTTATTCTCATTGTGCTTGGATTATGTAAAGCAGGTTCGCTTGTTAAGTATATTCCAAAACCTGTTATTATCGGTTTTACAGCCGGGATTGCGATCATCATTTTCTATGGCCAACTTCCCCACTTTTTAGGGCTATACGATACAAATGATGAAGCTGGATTTTTAGGTGGTATGGTTTCCATTGTTAAAAGTCTACCAGATGCCAACTTTTATGGAGTGTTAACAGGCATTGTTGGTCTTGTAAGCATTATTTTAGCAATTCGCTTTGTTCCTAAAATTCCAGGTGCTCTTATTGGGGTTCTCGTCTCAACTGCTTTTGCGCTTTTGCTTTTCCCTGATAAGCTTGTAACCATTAATACTCTCTACGGAGCAATCCCGAACACGCTTCCACAGTTTGGCCTTCCTGAAATTACGCTAGAAAAAATTATTACCCTTATTCCTGCGGCGTTAGCCATTGCCTTCTTAGGTGGTTTGGAATCTCTACTTTCGGCTGTTGTAGCAGATGAAATGGCTGGCACAAAGCATAAAAGTAATCGGGAGATTGTTGCCCAAGGCATTGCAAACACTATATTACCATTTTTTCAAGGAATTCCTGCTACAGGAGCTATTGCAAGAACGGCAACAAATATTCGAAACAAAGCAGCAACTCGATTCTCAGGCGTTGTGCATGCTTTATTCGCCTTAATTGTCCTCCTTGTGCTCGCTCCTTATGCCTCTCATATTCCGCTTGCAAGCCTTGCCCCAGTTTTAATGGTGGTAGCGTGGAATATGAGTGAACGTAAACATTTTGCGGGCATTGTAAAAGAAAAATCACGTGAATCATTTGTATTGCTTGTTACCTTCTTTTTCACCGTCTTTTTTGATCTGATGGTTGGAATTGGCATTGGAATGCTCGCATACTTTGTCCTTAACTTTAATAAGACAGCAATAGGGAAGAAAGTTCGCTCAACTGCTGGAATGTAAGAAAAACGATATGATGTGTTCGTGCTTCTAACAAAAAAGAAGACAAAACATGTAAATTAATCTACAGTAAAGGTAAGTCCTTTGAGTACAGGTATATTGTTAAGAAACTCCGTCCATGGTGGACTTTAGGTAAAAGTTCATCCTCTATTAAAGCATTTTCTCTAAACAAGAGAGAATGCTTTTTTTTATCTTGTTTTTAAAAAAAGAAGGAATAAGAGAAGGAAACGATGAAGCTATGATGAAGCGAATTTTATTCTGAAAATAACGAGGAGGAGGGTGTATATGATAAATGCAGAAGAAAGATTTGAAGAATATGAATCTAAACAGGGCTCTTACTATCTTTATGTGCCACCAAATAATCGCCCACACGAAAAGTCTCCACTTATGGTTGTCTTGCATGGATGCACGCAAAATCCTTTCATTATTGCTACGGCAACAGAAATGAATGATACGGCTCGACAAAACAATTTTCTTGTTTTATATCCTGATCAGCCAAGAAGTGAAGATTCTGGAAAATGCTGGAGTTGGCATGATGTAGATCATCAAGAAAGAGGGAAAGGAGAGCCTCACAAAATTGTTAGCATGATTAATCATGTAAAAGAAAAATATGAAATATCTGATATATACATAACAGGTCTTTCTGCCGGAGCGGCAATGGCTCTGATCGTAGGGGGCGTTTATCCAGAGCTTTTTTCAGGAATAGGAGTTGTAGGAGGTCTCCCTTATAAAGCAGCCGAAACCAAATCAGAGCGTGCGCTTGCTATGATTAATGGACCACAGCATGATGCTGAAAAGATGGGAGAGCTTTTATACGAAAAAACGGCTGTGTACGATAAAAGGGTGCCTCTTATTGTCTTTCACGGTACATATGACTGTGTTGTTCATCCAATAAATGCCAATAAATTAATAAAACAGTGGATCACTTTGTGTAATTTAATGAACAAAAATGAAAAAGACGGCAAGATTCCCTCTACTCCTGTTCGAACACATAAGGGGGCGGTACCGCTTGGGAAGACGTATAAAATTGAAGAATATGAATCTCCGGATAAAAGCATCAAAATTCACTACGTATCAATCAATAGCATGCTTCATTCATGGCCAGGAGGAAGCGTAAAAGGAACGTTCACAGATCCTCTTGCTCCAAGTGCTAGTGAAATGATGTGGCACTTTTTTAAACAGCAATAAGCTTGATTATTTTGAATGTTAGGAAAATAAACGAACGCCTTACGGAGAACTTAACAGGTATGCTATACTTGAAAAAATTTAACTTCAAACCTTAAAAGAAGGGAAGCATATAATGAAAAAAGCGTTCTATCATTGCGATATATTCACCTTAGATCAGGAAAAAATAATTAAAGACGGAATGATTATAACGGAAGACGAGAAAATTGCCTATATTGGAAAAATGGAAGAAGAGCGATTGCAAGATTGTGAAGAAACTTACAACTGGAGCGGGAAATGGGTTATGCCAGGGCTTGTGAATTCACATGTTCATATTGTCATGAACATTCTACGTGGTGTTGGAGATGATATGCTTCTTCATCCATGGCTAACGGAAAAAATTTGGCCGCTTGAAGCGAAGTTTACAACAGATCTTGCTATTACAAGCTCAAAAGCAGCTATTGTTGAAATGATAAAGAGCGGGACAACGCTTTTTAACGACATGTTTAATCCAATTGGTCTTGATGTATTTAAACTTTACGAAGCGGTAAAAGATACCGGAATGAAAGGTAATTTGGCGTATACCCTGTTTTCTAATGACAAGGGAGATGAAGCTATAGCAAAAGAAGCCTATGATATTGCTCAATATATTAAGAAAGATCGTTCATTCATTAGAACAACAGTTGCTCCACACAGTCCATATTCTTGTAATGAAGAGCTTCTGCGTTCATCTGTTTCAATTGCAAAAGAGCTTGACTTACCTCTTCACATTCACGTGTCTGAAACAGAAAAAGAGATGAATGATTGTCTTAGCGAACATGAAGCAACTCCTGTACAATATCTAGCAGATCTTGGTTTTTACGAACAGCCCACCATTTTTGCTCATGGAGTTGTCTTAACAGACGAAGATGTTGCTCTTTTAAATGAAAAAGGAACATCAATTGCTCATAACCCTATTAGTAATTTAAAGCTAGGATCTGGAGTTGCAGATATTTCTCGCCTAAATCGTGCAGGCGTGAACGTAGCTATTGCAACAGATAGCGTTGCTTCTAATAATAATTTAGATATGTTCGAAGAAATGAGAACAGCTGCACTTTTGCAAAAAGGTACACATAAAACGCCAGAAGCAATGCCTGCTTATAGCATGCTAAAAATGGCAACCTTGAATGGAGCAAAAGCGTTAGGATATGAGGATACAGGTGTATTAAAAGAAGGATACAAAGCAGATTTCATTTCGATTGATCCAAGAGATAAAATCCATCTTCAACCTCTTGTAAATGCCTCTTCACATCTCCTATATGCAGCAAGTGGAAAAGATGTTTCTGATAGTGTTATTAACGGAAATATCGTAATGGAAAACCGCGTTCTCTTAACGCTAGATGAAGAAAGAATCATATACGATCTAAATTACTACTATAAAACATTATAAAATGTAAAAAAGGTGCTACTTTTAGCACCTTTTTTACGCTTTCTCCTTTCCTAATGTTCCCAACATGAGAGAATTATGATAGCATTTGAAATGCGGATAACAGATGATAATGAAAGAAACACAATCTTTTTACATAAAAAAAGAAAGAACCGTGAATAGTAAAAAACACGGCTTACATAAAAAGGAGAAAACGATGACAAAACGCATTTTTATCGCGATTGGGTTACTTCTGCTTCTCGTGAGTTCTGAGCATAGATTTGTTCTAGCACAATCTACTCATCCTATTTTAAATATTGCTCATCGTGGTGCGTCTGCATATGCACCTGAACATACGATGATTTCTTATAAAAAAGCTCTTGATATGGGAGCAGACTATCTTGAAATAGACCTTCAGCAAACAAAGGATGGCGTCCTTGTTGCGATCCATGATTCAAAATTAGGAAGAACAACAAATGGAAAAGGTCGTGTGAAAGATTACACATATGATCAATTAAAGAATCTTGATGCTGGTTCATGGTTTAATCGAAAATATCCTAAGCAAGCAAAAGGGTCATTTGAAAAAGAATCAATACTATCACTCGAAGAAATTTTTGCTTACTTTGGGCGTGATCAGCATTACTATATTGAAACAAAATCGCCTCAAAGTTATAAAGGAATGGAAGAGAATTTGCTTAAGCTTGTGGATAAATACAATATTCCAGAAGAGCATCTTTTAATTGAATCTTTCAGTGCGAAAAGTTTAAAAAGCATTCATGAGAAGAAGCCTGAACTTTCACTCATTAAGCTTTCTCTTTGTCGTCCATCATTACAGGAAATAAAGGAAATTAAAACGTATGCAGACGGAATTGGTTCCCGTGCTACGTGTTTAGATAAAGGATATATTGAAAAAGTCCATAGTCAAGGTTTGTTTCTTCATGCTTTTACAGTCAATGATAAAAAGGCAATGGGGAAGCTGATACATTGGGGCGTAGATGGTCTTTTTACCAATAATCCTGACGTATTAAAGGATGTAATTGAGAATCAGAACTCATAGAATTTTCTCTTTTTTCTATGTTTTGTTCTTTCTCTTTTTCGTGATAAGATGTACAGTGTTGGAATAATTATCAAGTTACCGGTCATATTTGAAATGAAAACAAAAGGGGAGGTTTCATTGTATAGAGAAACAAAAAAGAATATTGCAAAAACTTCGTTATGGTTCGGCATAGCAAGCCTTATTTGTACAGGGATCTTCTTTATACCGACTGTTTTACAATTTGCGTTGGGCATTTTCTTTTTCTTCGGGGCTTTTCTCTTATCTTTTGTTGGAATCGTATTAACGATTATCAGCTTTTTTAAAGAGAAAACAAAAATGTCTATCGTATCGGTCATTATAAATGGTGCTGTACTCATCGTCTTTATTCTTCTTTCTATTGCAGCGGCTCACATGCCAAGTACGTATTAATCAAAAGAGGAAGTTTTCTAAAGAAGCTCTAGAGAGGTCTTAAACTTTTATTGAAAAGCCTCCTCTTTTATTAAAGAATGCTTGAGAGCAATAGAAATGAAATTTTATATAAAGTACAATCCTAAAAAATACGTTTAGAGTCGTCAAAAAATGACAGAAACATTTGCATATTTCCTCTTTTTCTCTTAAAGGAAAAGAACGAATAAATAAGAAAATATAAGAAAAAGAGATGAAAGGAACGAAAGCCAGTGAAGCTTAAAAAAAGAATCGTTATACCTGCTGTTGCAGTTGTTGTTCTTGTATGTGCGGCTTTTTTTATTTTTACAAGAGCGGATTATCATGGGAAAGTAGTTGATATTAGCGGAAGCAAAGTATACCTTGGTCCATTAACTCAAGATGAAGGATATCAAATCATTGAAGTAACAGCAGATAAAGACACAGAATTTGAGGGCGGAGATCAAGGCGTGTTTGGACTGAAAAAGGGTCAAGAAGTACACGTATGGTTAAAAAATGGAGAATTAGCAAGCAAAATTTCGGTGGAGTGAGTTATTGCTCCACCTTTTTTATGAAGAAAAAAGATAAGAGGGGAGAAGTCATGAACATTGCTCATAGAGGTGCTTCAGGGTATGCCCCGGAAAATACGTTTGCCGCTTACTTTTTAGCATTGAAAATGAAGGCAGACTATCTTGAAATTGATGTTCAAATGAGCAGGGATGGAGAACTTGTTCTTATACACGATAAGACAGTAGAGCGAACAACGAATGGAAATGGTCTTGTTAGTGAAAAAACGCTTCATGAGCTAAAGGAACTTGATGCTGGAGGGTGGTTTTCCGAAGAGTTTAAAAACGAGCGTATTCCTACACTCCCAGAAATATTTGCAACATTCCGAACCAAAGTAGGTTTTCTAATCGAACTAAAACATCCTTCTTTATATCCTGGGATTGAGGAGAAGCTTGCACGAACGCTTGAAAGTTTTCGATTAGAGGAATCTGACAACATTATTGTTCAGTCTTTCGATGAGAAAGCTGTCCAACGGATTAAGAAACGTCTTCCAAAAATTTCAGTAGGGGTCCTTGTAAAGTACAGTATATGGGGGATATCTTCTGCAAAATTAAAAGAAATATCAGCATATGCTACATATGTGAATCCAAACAGAAGACTGATTACAAAGAAGCTTGTGAAACGTATTCATAAAAATGGTATGAAAGTTATTCCTTACGCTGTGCATCGTAAAAAAACAATTCAAAGCTTTTATAATCTAGGTGTTGATGGTATTATTTGTGATTATCCTGACCTTGTAGCAGAAAATCAAAAAGCGCGTTAAACCGACAAAATACGCTTATTTTCTGAAAAAGCAATAATTCTTCTTTTCCCAATTAATCTTTCTATTATATAATAATATGGGAAAGTGATGAGGGGGGAGAAAGAATGGCAAAAGTACAGCTTGTTCCGTATGATGCACAGTGGCCAGAAAAGTTTAGAGTTCTGAAAGAACAGTTGGAGGAAAAGTTAGCACCAATGAAGGTTAGCATTGAGCATATTGGTAGCACTTCTGTACCAAATATGATGGCAAAACCAATAATTGACGTAATTGTAGGAGTGGAAAAAGAAGAAGAACTACAGTATGCTATTGATCCAATTCGAGAGCTTGGTTATACATATGTGCAACAATATGAAACCATTTTGCCAAATCGACGCTATTTCGTTCGATTTAAAGAGGAAGGTCTTCCGGACATTATCAGGGATGGAGATCGTGATTTTTCACAGGATGCCGATTTTCATCATGAAGCACATCTTCATGTTGTTGTAAAGGGGAGCAACTTATGGGAAAGGCATCTACAATTTCGCGATATTTTAAGAAGTAGTGAAGACAGTTTAGAGGCATATGCTTCTGTTAAGCGAAAACTTGCACTTCGAGAATGGGAAAGTACAAATGAATACGCGAAAGCGAAAACGAGCGTCATTAAAGGAATTTTAAGTCGCTAGATTCAAGCACGCTGAAATTGTTATATTCATTTAACTTATTATAAAGCTCATGCGTCTAGACGCATGAGCTTTTTTAGCTACGTAGGAGAATGAAGAGCAAGAATATGCTTTTTTCCACTTTGATCTTTGTACTGAACATAAAGGGCATAGTCTTCTTTTTTCCACTCTTGTTTTGTAAGAGTTCTACTAACGGTTTCACTTGTTTTTCCTTCTAGAAGCATTGAGTATACTTGTGTTGAAAACGTATTAGAAGGTTGAGTTGTTCCGTTTTTATTAAGCCAGAGAAGAGTGCCATGATCAAATAAAAGTTGAATATCTTTGGTTGTTTTATTGTGTAGTGAAGCCTCTATTGTGTATTCTTCTGTTTTAGATTGATAGGAAATGTTTACCTCGGCTCTTAATATGCTATCTTCCACTTTTTGCTTCCGAGCTTGTCGATCATCCGAGCATCCAGCCAATACAATCACCACCCCAAAGATTAATAGGTATTTCATAAGAAAAAAGCCTCCTACTCTTACCCACTATCTTACTATACTTTACGTTACTCTACACAAAAAAAACGTATAAGTCTTTTTAACTTATACGTTACACAGCATATGATTTTTGAATGGCTGCCTTTCGCTCTAGTGCAAGTTGTTCAAGCTGCTTCACTTTTGGAACTGTAAAAGCAAGAACAGAAAGAAAAAGAGCCCCAAAAATAAAAACATGAAATGGTTTTGTTATCTCTGCTTCAGTAGCAAGTTTTCTTCCTTGATCAAATAAAGAAAACAGGCTCTCGTTTGGAATAGGCATTGTAATAGAAACAATCATAAAAAGAACAAAAATAGCAGCTATATACAACATTCCATGTACAAGCCTTATGAAAGCAAGTCCTTTTTGTTCAGGTGCTGTTAAAAACATAGAAAGTTCCTGACCAGAACGGATCATATCGTCACTTTTTTCTTTGTATTCATAAGGGAAAAATAGCGCAATTCCCCAATAGTAGAAAAAGGATAAAAGAAGTCTTACAGCTTCTACAATTAAATAAAAGATAAAAGTGACTGTTACAGCCATTAAAAAGTAGTTTTCTGTAAAAATAGCTCCTGCAGATAACCAGATGGCTGCTGTTGAGAAGTAGAGAAACCGAGCTTGTTTGTTATAGCGTACGCTTTTAATAACCCTTTTATCTGTAGCTAATAAAAATCCATTAATCAACAAAATAAGAAAGTTGACGAAAGCGCTTATATAATGCTCGGTAGAAAGTGGTTTAAACGTTAATATCCCGATGTGTACGATATATGTAAAACTCAAGGCATAAAACGAAAAAGCCGTTGGTGAATCAAGGTATGAAACAGATGATAGGCGATGAGCTTTTTTTAGTGAACGAATCAATGTTTTTTCTTTCCCCCCTTTCTAGGATAGTTCCTAAAGGTACTTACATACAAGATAATATACAGCATGTGAAAAAACAATCGACAAAATTTGTGAATAGACCAAGAAATCGTAAAAAATCTTCTTCTTTCTATAGTATTATAGATAAGGAGAAGAGGACAACAAAAAAGAGCAATAATTCACAAGCATTTCACGGAACTCTAATTTTTGATTGAAACATATGAAATAGGGAATAATATTTTTACTATGTCTAAAAAATAACATGAAATAATAAAAAATCTTTCAGTGAAAAGCGTTTCATACGCTATAGTAAAAACAAATACAGCAAGGGGGAACAATTGATGATTATTGCAATTGATATGGATGGAACATTATTAAATAGTGAAGGTAAGGTGCCTGCTGAGAATGTAGAAGCGATCAAGAATGCACAGCGTGCTGGGGTTAAGGTTGTCATTGCAACGGGAAGAAGCTATGAGGATGCAATGCGTCCTTTACAACCGTTCGATCTTAAACTTCCTAAGATTTGTGCAAACGGAGCAGACGTAAGAGATGAAGAAGGAAACGTTCTTCATCGCCAATCTCTAGAGGAGCAAGACATTCAAAATGCTATGAATCTTCGCTTCCATAACGATGAGGAAGTTTACTTTGAAATGTATGTGCAAGACGGTGTTTATACATATGAAAATGCAGGAGATGTAATGAAAGCAGAAGCAGACCGGGTGAGAAGCTCCAATGAAAAAATTTCTCGCTTTGAACTTGATCTTTTAGCTGCCAAACAGTCACAGCAGGCTGGCGTTACCTTTTTACCAAAAGAAGAGCTTATGAAAAAAGCGCTCCAAGAAGATACTAATATTTTTAAATTCCTCTTTTTCTCCTTCGACTTAAACAAGCTGCAAGTTGTAAAAGATGAATTAGGAAAAAGCGACAACGTAGCTATTAGCTCATCTGCTTTGCATAACGTGGAGGTCAACCACTTGAAGGCAACAAAGGGAATTGCGCTTCGTAAAATGGCAGAGCATTTAAAAGTTGATATGAAACATTCAGTCGCTATTGGAGACAATCGCAACGATATTAGTATGTTTAATGAAGCAGCTACAAGTTTTGGAATGGGAAATGGAGATCCTGAAGTGCAGTCATTATGTGACTATGTAACCGAAACAAATGATAATAATGGAGTAGCAAAAGCGATTGAGAAAGTATTAAAAAGTTCTCTAAAAGCATAAGAAACAAACATGAGCTGTTTTTCCTTATTTTACACAAAATAGGGCTTTGACAGCTCATGCTCTCTTTGGTATTATAACGTAGTAAAAATAATATAAATCCTCACTCTTTCTCGGTGAGGTAGAGGTTGCGCGTATTAGGAGTAACATATGGGAAGCAAGTGGAGCTTATGAACATATGTGAAAGGAATGAGCGCCGAAGCTTATAAAAAACCACTTTTTTTATAAGCTGGGCCTGTATTAAATAAGTACAGGACTGCCACAAGTTTTTGTGGAGGGCTATCAGAGAGATATGGCAGAGTGAATGCAAAAGTATGGGCATTTCCATACTTTTTTATTTTGTCTGCTAAAAATTACTTATTGGAGGATTTTTGCAGCATGGAACAAACGAAAAAATGGGGCTTTTGGCTCTTAACAGCTTTTGTTGTTGGAAACATGGTAGGATCAGGAATTTTCATGCTTCCAAGTACGCTTGCACAAGTGGCAAGTCCACTTGGCGTTATGACAGCATGGGCTGTTACTGGGTTTGGTGTGTTAATGCTTGCCCTAACTTTTGGAACGCTATCAATTCGAAAACCAGAGCTACAAGCGGGACCGCAGAGTTATGCGAGAGCGCTATTTGAAAATAAAAAAACAGGTGATGTAGCAAGTTTTACAACCGTTTGGGGATATTGGGTAGCAAACTGGATTAGCAACGTAGCGATTATTACAAGTTTTGCAGGTTATTTATCTACTTTTCTACCGATTATGAGAGACGGTCGAGTATTATTTCATGTTGGATCTCAACCAATTGAATTAGGGAAGCTTATTACTTTTGTAGTTTGCTCTATCTTCTTATGGGGAACTCATACCATCTTAGTTACAAGTATGAATGCAGCAGGTAAACTGAATTTTGTTACGACATTTTCAAAAGTCATGGGATTCGCTCTTTTCATTATTGCTGGGTTATTTGCTTTTCAGTTCTCCACAATGGGAAGTTTTTATTATCCTGTTGAGAGCACAGATGGAGGAAATCCGCTTGGACTTTCGAGTCAAGTATACAATGCCGCTATTTCAACACTATGGGCATTTGTTGGTATTGAGTCAGCCGTTATTTTATCAGGTCGAGCATCTTCACAGCGCGATATTAAAAAGGCCACTGTTGCAGGTGTAACAATTGCTATTATTATTTATATGACAATTACAATAATTACAATGGGGGCACTCCCACATAGTGAACTTCAAGCATCAGATAAGCCTTTCGTAGATGTTTTAAACGTTTTAATTGGTCGTGGCGGCAGTATCATTATGGCACTTCTTGCACTTGTCTCCTTGTTTGGATCAATGCTTGGGTGGATCTTATTAAGTTCAGAAGTTCCATACAGAGCAGCTCGTGAAGGAAACTTTCCAGCCTTTTTTGCAAAGACAAACAAAAAAGGAAGCCCAAGTAATGCTTTACTTGTAACGAATATTATGTCTCAAATCTTTATTTTTTCAACTGTTTCAGGAACGATTAGTCAAGCGTATTCTTTCTTAACAACATCATCAACGCTTGCTTATCTTATCCCATACTTAATTTCAACTATTTATTTCTTAAAAGTTGTCATTAAAGGTGAAACATACGCAGAACTAGGTGGAAAATCTTCACGCATAAAAGACGGAATTATTGCGGGTCTTGCATTCATTTATGCGGCATGGGTTATTATTTCCGGAACTGCAGATATGAAAACTTTTTCTTTAGGAATTGGTCTCTTTTTAATCGGAATTGTATTTTATCCGCTTGTAAAGCGTAAAGGAAAAAAACAATAAAGTATGAAAAGCTGAGGGGAACTTTCCTTCAGCTTTTTTTATGGATGAAAAGGCAGTGTTCTGAATAGTGTTTATCAAGTGATAAAAAGTGGAATACAAGGTGAAGAAGGAGGAATAACGATGAAATATCTTATTATAAGCGCTATTAATCTTTTAGCATTCTTATTTATGATCAGTACAAATTACTTTTTTCCAGAAAGCCGCAACGTGTCTAAAATCTCGGACAGCATCAATGCTTTTATAACACCAGCTGGCTACGCCTTTTCAATTTGGGGCCTCATTTTTCTTCTTTTAGCTCTTTATGCTATTCGTCAATTTTTTGCCAAAGGGATAGACAAGGAAATTTAGGAAAGAGTTGGCCTTTGGTTTGCACTTAACGTAATTTTTAATTCTCCTCCTTTTAATGTCAATTGCAAGCAGCTATCCTGAGCACATTAAAGAAGGAACAGGACATAATATTATTATGATTCATATTGTGCCGCAAATGCTTCCACTGCTTCTTTTAGTTATTGCTTATATACAAAAAAAGATAAGGAAAAACAAAGAGCATAAAAGTACGCGCCTTTCGTAATGTGTGCTATAGTGACAAAGTCAAACACTTAGAAGGAGGAATTACATTGGCTAAACATCCTTTTCAATTAGAAGCCGTTTGGAATGGAGGAAGAAACAGCGACGGGCATATTGAAGCAGGGAATTTAAAGTCTTCTATTTCGATTCCAAAAGAAATGGGCGGCCCTGGAGTTGGAACAAATCCTGATGAAATGCTGCTCGGAGCAGCTGCAACATGTTATGTGATAACACTTGCTGCTATGCTTGAGAGAGCAGACATTGGGGTAGAGAGTTTAACTCTTCATTCAGATGCTGTTGTGGATGTTACAAACAACATCTTTACATATGAAAGCATAACGCATAAGCCTGTTATTACATTAAAAGCGGAATCAACTCCTCTTCAAGTTGAGAAAGCGCGTCGTCTAGCACATAAAGCAGAAGAGTCATGTATGATTTCAAGAGCTTTAGCTGGAAATGTAAAATTAGCAACAGAAGAAACTGTTCGGGTAGTTTGAAAAAGGATGATCCCTATATGGGCTCATCCTTTTTTTATATCTGTTGAGGAACATATGTTCTTTTGGTAAGATAAAGGGAAAGCGATATTAAAGGAAGATGCTCATGAAATCGATGTATCCAAAAAAGGGACGCGTTATTTTACATATTGATGCAAATGCTTTTTTCGCCTCTGTTGAAATTGCGAACAATCCATCTTTGAGAGACAAACCAGTTGCAGTAGCAGGAACGAAGCGAAGAGGAATTATTTTAACGTGCAATTATGAAGCGAGAAAATATGGAATTTATACAACAATGCCTTTGTGGGAGGCAAGGAAGAAATGTCCAGAGCTTGCTGTTTGCACGCCTAACTTTTCTCTGTACCGAGAAGCATCCCTAAACCTTTTCACCTATTTATCAACGATAAGCTCGTTGCTTGAACCTGCTTCAATTGATGAAGGGTACTTAGACATTACGAACTGTCATGAGCTTGGTACGCCTGTTGAAATTGCTGAAAGAATTAGAAGAGACATTTTACAAAAATACGATTTGCCTGTTTCAATCGGAATTGCACCGAACAAATTTTTAGCAAAAACGGCTTCTGATTTTAAAAAACCGCTTGGCATTACTATTTTAAGAAAAAGAGATGTTCAAAAAGAGCTGTGGCCAAAGACGGTACATGAAATGCACGGCATTGGCAAAAAAACGGCTGAAAAGCTTCACAGTATTGGGATTCAAACGATAGGGGACCTTGCTCGGGAAGAAGAGAGGAAGTTATCTTCTTTACTTGGTATTCTAGGACCACAGCTAAAAAAGCGTGCAAATGGAATAGATGAACGCCCTGTTGATCCTGATGCGGCAGCAACAGTAAAAAGCATAGGAAATTCAACAACGCTTGCCTTTAATAGTGACGATGATGAACTACTATTAAACACGTTAAATAGCTTGTCTCAAACGGTTAGCAAACGAATGAAATTGAGAAATACGGTAACAGACGATATCCAAATTACGATACGGTACGCCAATTTCCAAACTGTAACAAGAAGTCAGCAATTGATGAATCCAATTGAAGAGAAAGAAGATATTTTTCAAGTTGCTTCTTCTTTGTTTGACAAACACTGGAACGGTTCTCCTGTACGCCTTCTTGGTGTAACAGCTCTTCGGGTTGAAGAAAAAGAGCAATCATTAAAACAGCTTAGCTTGTTTACATATGAAAATGAAATCCAAGATGAAGAAATTTTAGACGTTGTAGAAGATATTAATAAAGAATTTGATAGGACGCTTTTACATCGAGGAGTTCATCATATTCAAAAATCTTCTTCTTTTGAAGAAAACTTCAAGAAAAAATATGGAGCATGGAAAAAGCGCTAAACATAATTGTTTAGCGCTTTTCTTGTTGAAGAATTTTAACGTAAGTTCTTCCGTTTTCTGTTTGAGCTTCAAGAGGAACGTTGAAAAAGGTTGATAACGTTTTAGAGGTTAAAAGCTCTTCCTTATTTCCTTGAGCATAGATCTCTCCATCTTTTAACAAACAAGTTTTGTTAAAAACAGGTAAAATTTCTTCGATATGATGTGTTACATAAATTAAGGTCGGACCATCCTCAAGACATGCTAGTGTTTCAATACTTTCTAAAAATGCTTCACGTGAAAGTAAATCAAGGCCATTGCATGGTTCATCAAGAATGAGAAGCTTGGGATTTGCCATAAGAGCTCGTGCAATAAGCACCTTTTGCTTTTCACCCTGTGAGCAGATACCATACTCTCGGGCTGCTAGACCTTTGATTCCAAGCATCCTCATAAGCTCAGTCGCTTTTTCAAAATCTGCCTCTTCTGTTTGGTCATATAATCCAATAGAAGCGAATTTTCCGCTTACAATAACTTCCTCACAGAGCACTGTTGAAGAAAATCGTTCGCTAAGAGAGGAGCTAACAATTCCAATATGCTTGCGAAGCTCTTGTAAATTAACGCGACCAAACGTTTCTCCAAGAACAGAAATGCTTCCTTTTGTTGGCCAAAGATAGCCGTTAATCATATTTAAAAGTGTCGTTTTCCCAGAGCCGTTTCGACCAACAAGTGCCCAGTGTTCACCTTCCTGTATTGTCCAGCACACATTTTTAATAATTGGCTGCTTTTGTCTGATCCATGAAATATTGTCTAGCGAAATAACGGTATTCATTGCTGTTCCTCCTACCAAAAAATAAAAGTCTATTAGTATAGTTTACTTTATTTTCTGAATTCGTCCAGCTTACCGTTTCCAAAAAGGCTATGTTGAGTCAATATCTATATAGTGTGTGATTTGGATTCCTTTCCATAGTGTCATTCTTTTCATACATATCATCACCTTTCAAAATGGATTTATTAGTTGTGGTAGTAATAGTTAATAATCTTATCGTGCTGTTCTTTCATAATCTTTTCTACAAACTCGTTGTACTCGATTTCTTCGTTTGTATACTTCCGCTTTTTAAATGAAATGGTAAAAAATATTAAGTTGAGTGTCATTCTTTTCACCTCCTTTTAAAGTAAAAAGCCACGAGAATACTCATGGCTTTAAACATAATAAAGCCACAGAACATCATCCGTCCTGTGGCGTAGAATGTGAAAAGAATAAAACTTATTTCACTCCACGGAAGGTCGGATGGAATACAGAAAAACGGCAGCAATCAAGAGTATGCATAAACTTTTTCATAAATGTCGACCTCCTTGGAATTTTTTTCTTAACGATGTAATTATATAGAAAAATCAGAAAAAGGTAAAGGTATTTTTGAAAAAATAGGCAAAAAGGGTAGAAATTATAAAAGGTTTCTAAGAAAATAGCTAAAGAGAGTATAGATGGCTAATCTCTTTTAAATCATTAAGAAGCATATGTTGTTCAGTATGTGAAAGAGGAGCAGGGTCTTCAAAATTGAGGAAGCCACCTTTTTTTATTTGTTCATAAAAAAAGTTCAGTTCATCCTTTGTATAGGATGAAGAATGAAAAATATCGTTAATTGCTCGAATATAAAACATATTTTCTTCTCTAACATAGTGTCCTGAAACAATTAAACCAGAGTATTGACTCATCTAATCTCTCCTTTCATACATATAGCATTAGTATGTCCATAAAAACATAAGTTAAAAAACCAAACTTTTAGAGAGGGGAGTTCGTCAAATGAAAAGAGAAGAAGGGGGTGTCAGAATGAGTGAGGTTGCACTCGAAAAGCTAATCCAAGAGGATCAGTGTGATGAAGTACTTCAAGAACTCATGATTGATTATGGCCAAGATGTGCTGCAGCTTGTGTATTCATATGTGAAAAGTCGCGAAATTGCGGAAGACTTGACGCAAGAAATTTTCGTAAAGTGCTACAAAGCACTTCCTACATATAAAGGGCAAGCTAAAATGAAAACATGGCTATGGAGGATTGCGATTAATCACTGTAAAGATTATTTTAAAAGCTGGCACTACCGAAAAGTTATGGTATCTGAAAAACTCTCGCTTTTTTCTTCTCCTAAGCAAAAAAGTGTTGAAGAAGAAGTAATCCAAAAAAGTGAAGATGAAAGTTTAGTAAGTGTTGTCATGAATCTACCTATAAAATATAGGGAAGTTATTTACCTTTTCTATTTTGAAGAAATGTCGCTAAAACAAATTGAAGAGCTTATTGGTATTAAACAAAATACGGTGAAAACACGCCTTAGAAGAGCAAAAGAGCTTTTAAAAGATGAATTAAAGGAGGCATAACAATGGACGAGAAATTAGCATCCTTAAAAAAAGCGATGAAGAATACGGTTTTTAAAGATTTACAGTTTACAGATCGGCACCGTCGTGCTATTTCTTCTTCCATAAATGGAGGGGATAGTGAAAAAAATAAGATACTTTTTGCTGTGTTGCAACTTGTGAGAACAGAAAAAACCGGAATGGAAATTTTAACTGCCTTAAAGTCGCAAGCTCTTTTTGCGTTCGAAGGGAAGGAAGGGATGATGTATACATTTCTTCACGAACTTGAGAACAAACGTTGGATTGTAGGCGAATGGAAAGCTGAGCGAAAATACTACAAGTTAACAGAAACAGGAGCGAAAGTCTTAGGGAAAGCAAGTGATATGAGAAAAGAAGTGAAGACTTTTGCCCAAAGTTGGAGTTTGGGAGAGTAATCAATGGATATGAAAGAAGCTTTTTTAAATCGGGTTACAGCTCATATTCGTTCTAAGGAAGCGAAAAAAGTCGTTCGACTAGAGCTCTATCAACATATGAGAGAGCTTTCTTCCTTATGGGAAGAAGAAGGAATGACGAAGGAAGAAGCAGAAAAGAAAACAATTGAACAAATGGGGAGTCCAGCTCAAATTGGGAAAAAGATGAATAAACTGCATCGACCTATTGTAGATTGGTTTGCTCTTTTAACGATGATTTCCTTAATAGCATTAAGTTTCCTAACTCCAATTCTTTTTACGAAAGTCTCCTCATCAGATATGCTTAAAATGCACAGTATAGGTGTTTCGATTAGCGTATGTATTGTTGGGTTGCTTATGTTTTTTAACTATGAAAAATTAAAAAATAAAGGATTGTTCTTTTATATAGTAGGGTGTTTATTTCTTCTTTATATGTATTTCTTTGGGACTGTAAAGGGGAGTCGAACTTTTGTTAGCATTGGCCCTGTTTTTTCAAGTGCTTATATCACATTTCCTCTTTTTCTTCTTTCATGGGCTTCATTTACGGTACGGAACAGGATGTCTTTTCTAGCATCAAGTTTTTTACTTGTGTTTCCATTTTTTATGTTTATTAGGATGGGGTACTATGGGCCTTCTCTTCTTTACATCCTTCTTGCCTTATGTTTAACAGGAACAGGGAAGTGGAAAAGAAAGGGAAGCCACCTTTATATATGGTTTGTTGTGTTGATTTTGTCAGCTTATGCTGCATCCTTGTTAAGAGGTACAACGTTACCAAAGATTATAGACTTATGGAGAGAAAAACCATACCAGCTTTTTTCAGAATCCTTTTATTTATTAAGCAGGGCAGGCTGGTTTGGAAATGGAGTTTTACCTTCAACAGTAGAACTCAATACAAAATATTATGTTGATTTAATCTTTGTACCTCTTACGTACATGTATGGGTGGCTTTTCAGTCTATTTTTATTATTTCTTATGAGCTTTCTGCTTTTTCGAATGTACCGAACATTCATTGGAACAAGGGAACCGTTTGGACGAGCTTTAACACTCGGCGTTATTATCCTTTATGGGGTGACATGTGTATGGGGCCTGCTTATGGGAATGGGAAAAGTACCGTTTCTAAACGTCTCTGTGCCATTTGTTAGCTATGGTGTTATCTCATTTATGATTAATGCGTCCTTCATTGGTTTTGTTCTTAGTGTTTATCGGTGGAAGAATATAAACAGTTTGAAAGAGTAGTTTCCTAGGGATTCAAATTGAGTCATGCTAAGATAGAGGGAAATATTGGGATGGAAAGGGATGAGATGTATGTACGATATGATTATTGTCGGTGGCAATTTAACGGGACTTTCAGCAGCGAAAGCGTTTCATGAAAGAGAAGAAGGAGCGCGTGTCTTGATTCTTGCTCAAAGTGCTGAGGAAGCTTATTCGGAAAATAACATGATTGATACAGAAATCTATGCTGGCAAAAATACGGTAGAACAAAATCTTGTGAAACAAGGGCATGAAGAGCTATACCGGTTTTGTGATGAGCACAGCATTCCTTATAAAAAATGTGGCAAGCTGATTGTGGCAAAAGACGAAAAAGAAGTTGAACTTCATCATTTTTTACAAAAAAATGATGAAGATAGTACAGTTCTTTCACAAGAGGAACTTTTTGAACGAGAGCCTTTTGCGCTTGGGATAGGTGCCCTTTATGTTCCATCCGCAGGCATTGTTGATTATAAAAAAGTTGCCTCAGCACTTTTACAAGATGTAAAAGAAAGTGAAGTGGAAATACGATATGATGAGAAAGTAAAAAGCATTGTGGAAGGGAAGAAATCGGTTGTAGTAGAAACGAACAATGGAGCGTACTATGCCAAAAAATATATCAATTGTGAAGAATTTCAAAGTAACAAAGTCGCAAAATTAAGCGACTACTATACGGATATAGAAAAGTTCCCGATACAAAGACAGTACTATTCTGTTGAAGAAGCAAAACTCCAGCACATTGTGTCACCTGTACCATCTGCCCTTGCCCCTTTTTTAAATATTTATGTAGCTCCGACGTTTAACGGTGGGATGGAAGTCGGTTCTTCCATAAATGAGGGTCACATTAAAGGAAATATAAAAGAGTTTATTTCGAATATATCAAGTATCAGAAAAGCTTCTTCTTACAGGGGCATGATTGGAACATATAAAAAAACGATGAAGGATGTAGGCTCCGAAGAGTATTTCTTAGAACAGGTGCAAACCGTTATTCCTTCCATTGCTAGAGAAGATCTTATACCACATTTTACAGAGCAGGATCAAGCTGTTGTTACAACAGATGGCCAGTTCCGAGAAGGCTTCTTCTTCATTAATGGGGAGTGTTCTGCTCATGTTGTGCAAATACCATACTATGGAAGAAAAGCCTCTTTCGCTGTTGGTCAGTATTTAGTGAACCAAGTGTATGAGCCTACGCTTCTTTCTTAAAGAAAAAGCCCGTGACATGACACGGGCTTATTTTAACAAAGTTCGAATTTCTTTAGGATTATAGTTGAATTCAAAGAAAAGGGTCCGATTTTCATCAGTAAATACCATAAGGAGCGGTTTTTCACGCTCGCCAAAAATAATAATAACTTCGTCAACAAGGTCGTCCATCCATTCATTTTTAATGGAAACAGCAGGGTCAAGGGGAATCCGCACTAATGCTCCTTTTCGAGGAAGAGGGCTTACTTTTTTGCTTAATAAAGTTATGGAACGGATGCTTTTTTCTGCTTCTTTTTGCAATACCTTATTTGTTGGTGTAATCTTAACAACTTTACTTTGAGTAAGATCGAAAACTTCCACATTCTTATTTGAGGATGTGAAAGAATCTGAAAATCCAGTTAGAAATATAGAGAAAATAACAAGATAAACAGCAATTTTCTTGCTCATTTATTTTTTCGCTCCTTTCTTTCTTGAAAGAGCAGTTTTATATAAATTTTTCTTCTTTTTTATACTTCCCACTACATAAAGTTTTACGAAAGGTAATAAAGGGTTATAGAGTAAAAAAGAGAAGGTTTGTTTTAATTAAAGTAACTTTAGCAATATTTATATAGGATTTTTATATTAACTTGTTGAATAATATAAGAATATAACCTGTTAAGCATGCACGATAAAAATGTAAAGGAGAGAAAAAAATTGATACGCTTACTGCAGATTGCTTATGATATGCCGTGGTTAGTGGAGTGCAGCGAACAGCTTGCCCGGGCGCATGAAGAAGTTTTTCATTCGCTTGCTACAATAGGACAAGAATCAGTTCCTTCTTTTAATCAGGAACAGTTTTTAGATCACATAAAGAAATGGGTTTTAGAAACTTTTTCATACATAGAAAATGTTAAGAAATACGAGGAAAACCAAAACTTGGAGAGAGAACAAGAAGTTTTAAATTACTTTAAATATTTGGAAGACAATCATCTTCCACATTTTTATGTCATGGTTGAATGTCTTGTTCGTGAAATAGGAAAGGATCTTTATTTTCTTCATTCAGCTGGATTTTCTGAAGAAGAAAGAAACGTTATCTTTTACACATACAAAGAAGAACAAGAGATCATTCAAAATGAAGCAGAAGTAGCAAATTGGCAAGGATAGGATGGTTCACCACCTTTTTTGTATAAAGGACAATGCCTCTTTATGATAGACTTTACTCAATGGTAAAGTTAAGGAGGCGTTAGATTGACTAACTTTGCAGCAAACGTCTTTTTTTATGAAAAGCGTAAAGATCATCTTGCCAAACTTACGGCAATTTGCGATAGTATTGAAGGTTTTCCTCTAGATTATACGGCAGAAAGTTTGCTTGATATCGAACTTTTATATAGAGAGATAGAGAAAAAAGAAAAATGGTCCATCTTTCAAACGTCAAAAGAAGAGTTTGAGGAAATGATGTTTGTGTACTTTGGTGAAGTTGTGATCGAATCTCTGACTGGTGCTGAATGGGTGATAGCAGAGCATCCTCTTTTACAAGGGGAACAGGTGATGGGGATTGAGTATAATGCATATGCAATCTATGCTACGGCTGGTTTTGAAAACTTAAACGACAAGCCTCTTCATCACTTGTTTTATGAGTATGAACGGTTTACAAGAAGAAAAGCTATATAAACGATAAAAAAGGGTAGTCATGAAAAAATGACTACCCTTTTTTTATTGTTACTTTGTATAAAAAGAGTGAAAGGAGGGATAAAGATGGCAAATACAATCTTACAAACACGCAAGCTTCGACTCGTATTTTTGGAAGGGACAAATGAGAAAGGAAATCCGGTTTATGCTTTTAAAACGTACAACACAAAAGCTAGCAGCACCGAAGATCAATTGTACAAAGCAGCGAATGCTCTTGCTTCTTTACAATCACTTCCACTTGAAAGAGTAGAACAAAATGACGTTCATTTTATTGTTGAATAATAAGGGGGAATAATAATGGAGAAAACGCTAAGTATGCAGTTTTTAGATGAAAGTGGAAAATCAGTAAGTATCTCTTTGCAGCATCCTAGAGAAAATGTGACAGAAGCCGAGATTAAAGCAGTGATGGAGGAACTTATTTTACAGAACATATTTAGTTCACAAGGTGGAGGTTTTAAAGAGGTAAAAGGAGCTCAAATTGTGAGTCGAGAAGTAACAGAGCTTATCGTTTAAAGAAAACGCCAAGCGCTGCTAAAAACATATTAGCACGCTTGGTCTTTTTTTATAAAAGAGGTGAAATTCTAGTACATTTACGTTAGAATAGGGGGATATAAAATGGACCAATTTATTTCAATTGCCTCAGAAGTTGGCTTTCCAATTGCTGTGAGCATCTATTTGCTTCATAGAATTGAAGGAAGACTTAATGCGCTAATTGAATCTGTTGACAAGCTACCAGAGCGCCTTTTTTAAAGTTTAAAATGAAAAGGTAAAGCCCCTCCAAAAGACGCATCAAAGGGGGAGTTTTACCTATTTTTTGACGTTCTTGAAACCTTTACATCCATTAAACGTATGAAAAGAGAATTTGACTTTTTTAATAAAACAATGTAAAACCAGAAATTAAGGTGCAACTTTTTGCTGCCTCGATTCGTTTTGTAAACGGAATAAACGGGTGGAGGTTATAGAAAGGGAAAATACAATGGATGAACAAACGTTAGAAGACTTATATAGGCAATATGTAACAGATGTGTATCGATACCTCCTTTCGTTAAGTAAAGACCATTATATAAGTGAGGATTTAGTGCAGGAAGTATTTTATCGTGCTTACTTACATGTTGATAAAGATGAGACAACCAATATAAAAGCCTGGCTATTTAGAGTTGCGCATAACGTGTGGATTGATTTCTTAAGGAAACATAAACGTGTATCTGTTGTTGATGATGAATTTTTTCGGACTGTTCAATCGAACGATCAAGTGGAAAAACAGGTACTTACAAAAGATTCGGTTCAAAATGTTTTTAACGCTATGGACGAACTATCTCCTAAATATAGACAAGCTGTCTTGCTATCGGATGTAAGAGAACTTACATATCAGGAAGCAGCAGATGAGATGGGTGTATCGCTTGCGAACTACAAAAGTATTTTGTTTCGAGCACGACGGAAACTGCGCAAGTTAAAGGAAAAGGATGATGACATTGGATAATGAATTTCGCAAGAAGCTAGAGCTCTATAAAGAAGGAAAACTTTCTCACGCTGAGGAAGAGGAGCTAGAGCAAGACTTAGAAAAGTTTGAGGTTTATCAAGATTTTCTTGATGAAGAATTTGAACCGAATATGGAAGAGCAAGGATTATCGGAAGAGAAAAAGTTGAAATTAATCAACTTAGGAAGAAGAAAAGCTGTAATTAAAGCCGCTTTGCTTGGAAGCGTATTGCTTCTTTCTATCTTACCTGCTGGGACGCTTTTAACGTATATCTTTTACGGATACGGAGAAGAACAAAATATGGCAAATCGCTTTTTGGACGTTGCCTCAGATACGGTAATGGTCACAGAGCCCAACGTACAAATTGATCGCAATAAGTTTCATGAGCAAGTTGGTCTTTTTACGTTAAGTGCCAATCTTGATATGTGGAAACAAGTTGGAACAGAACAGACACGGATTGGGGACAAAGGACTTAATTTATGGTTTAGCAACCTTGAAAACGTGGATCATAATTATTTAAGCGATTCTTTTTCTTCTTCTCAGAAAGTGAAAGACTTAAAAATCCATCATCCGAGCGTGAGCCCGTTTCCTTCATCTGAAAAAGAGTGGCAGCGTTTAAGTCAGCTACCAGAAGGAACGGTTGCAGAGGCCTACGTGTCGTTCGACAAATTATATGATCCAAGTGATGTGGAAAATCTTCTAGGGAATATGGATCATAAAACATTATGGTATGCTATTGATACAGGATATGAAAAAGAACAAAAAGATAAAAATGGCGTTGTTGTAACACCAATCGGTTATCCTGTAGAAAATGGAATTGAAAATCCGAAGAAAATGACAACAGAGGAATTTCATCAAATCTTAAAAGAGCTTACTGAGAATGAAGAGTGGTCTGAAAAAATAGCAAAATCGCGGGACTTGCATTTAAAAGAACGCTTAGCTTATGTCAATAAAAACGGCATCAAAACATATGGTATTGTTATGACAGGCCCAACAAAAGAAATTTTGAAGCTAAAGGATAATAAGCATGTAAAAGGATTAGAACTAGGTGAGGTGGAACTTTGGCAATGGGAATAAGAACAAAGCGAAATCATGAAGAACCCCTTATTGGGTTAATATCGTTTGGAATCGGTTTTTTAGGATTGATTTTAGCTAATGTGACCATTTTAACGCAAAAGATGTATTTAGAGATTCTCCTTCCATTTTTATTTATTGGAGGAGGGCTTGGTTTCATTAGTTTATTTTTAAAGCGCCGAAAAAGCACGCTGTCACTTTTAGGTTTTTTACTGAACGTGGTTATTTTAATTTCATCTGCGCTTGTTGTACATTATATAGGAGTAATTCACAATCTACCTTAAAAGGCTCGGGAACTTCATCCCCAGCCTTTTTTTGGGTTTGCGTAGTTTATAACGTTGTTAATAAAAGAAAGCTTTTGACTAATATATTCTTGAAGATCGTGAACCCCGTTTCTTACAAGGCCGTGTTTAAAGCTGCCGAAGTTTTGGGCAATCTTAGGTGTGCTGCGTAAGTAGTCGCGCCAAAGTAGTCCGTTTCTCCACCGCTCTCCATCATAAAGAACAATATGTAAGTTAATCGAAAGGTTTGTTCGTTTTGTAAAAAGCAATCTTTCATTTTCTATTTCTTCAGCTAATGTGTAATCAAGACTTTCTAATTTATGATAGAGTGGCTCTGTTAGTCGTAAAGAATACATGCCTGCTTGAATATCGATAACAGGTCTTGCAATCATCCCTTCTACAGCAGTACTTCCTACATGTTCTATATCACATAAGTCCATACCTAACGCTTTTTTGATTCGATGTTTTTCATAATGGAAGAGCTTCGGCCACGCTGGGTCATAAGTGGAAAGTGAAATGGTTTCTTCTTTTTTCAATCTTTATCCCTCCCAAATCACCATTCATTAAAAGTATACAAAAAAAATACTCGTTTGTTATCAAATTTGATGATTATAAGCAAACGGTAATGAAAAAGTAATCGGTTTGTAAATTTTAATCATACTATGCAAACTTAAACGATATATAGGAGTTGAGTCAAGAAAGACTTATCGAGTCTTTCTTGACTTAACCTATGCATAGAGCAGAGGATAAAAATCTTTTCTTATCGTCTTTTTAAAAGATGGCACAAAACTTGCATTATAAGAGAGGGAAGACTTTATTTAGAGGAGAGATTGCAATGAGCAAAGAATATAAGAAATCAGAACAGCTATTAAAACGAAGAGAAGCTATTGTTCCAAAAGGCGTTAGTTATGGGAATAAGGCATTTGCTCAAAAAGCAGAGGGAGCTCTTGTTACAGACGTAGATGGCAATACATTTATTGATTTTGCAGGAGCGATTGGAACAATTAACGTTGGCCATAGTCATCCAAAAGTGACAGAAGCCTTGCACAAACAAATTGATGATTTTATTCATACAGGATTTAATGTGATGATGTATGAGTCATATATTGAATTAGCGGAAAAGTTAGCAAGCCTTGCACCAGGAAGTTTTGAAAAAAAAGTAATGTTTTTAAATAGTGGAGCAGAAGCTGTGGAAAATGCAGTGAAAATTGCTCGTAAATATACGAAGCGCCAAGGAGTAATTTCCTTTACACGCGGCTTTCATGGCAGAACGTTAATGACGATGACGATGACAGGGAAAGTAAAGCCTTATAAATACGGATTTGGTCCTTTTGCACCTGAAGTGTATAAAGCACCTTATCCATATGAATATCGTCGTCCTGAAGGAATGACAGAAGAGCAGTATACAGATTTTATTATTGATGAATTCAAAAAGTTTGTCTTGTATGAAGTAGCTCCAGAGACAGTAGCTGCAGTTGTAATGGAGCCTGTTCAAGGAGAAGGTGGTTTTATTGTCCCATCTAAAAAGTTTGTTAAAGAGATTGCTGAATTTTGTAAGGAGCATGGAATACTGTTCGTAGCAGATGAAATTCAAACAGGGTTTGCACGCACAGGAAAAACGTTTGCCATTGAGCATTTTGACGTTGAGCCAGACTTAATCACAGTTTCAAAATCTTTAGCAGCAGGTGTCCCGCTCAGCGGAGTAATAGGACGAAGTGAAGTAATGGATACAGCTGCCCCTGGAGAACTTGGAGGAACCTATTGCGGAAGCCCGCTTGGTTGTAAAGCTGCTCTTGCTGTTCTTGATATCATTGAAGAGGAACAGTTAAATGATAGAGCTGTTAAGCTTGGTGAAACTGTAACAAACCGTTTTAAAACATGGCAGGAAACATTTGAATGTATCGGAGACGTTCGTTCTCTTGGTGCTATGTGTGCAATGGAGCTTGTAAAAGATCCAAAAACAAAAGAGCCCGACGCTCTTCTCGCTAAAGAAATTGCTCAAAAAGCGAATGAAAGAGGTTTGCTTCTTTTGAGTGCTGGAGTATATGGGAATGTATTGCGTGTTCTTATGCCGCTTGTGATTACAGATGAACAGCTTGAACAAGGGTTAGTTCTAATGGAAGAGCTATTGAAAGAATGTACATCTAGCAAAGAGTTCTCATATTAAAACAAGTCTATAATCTTTTTTCCCCTTTATGCTATGATGAAGATAAAAGAATTGAGCAAAAGGGGAAAAAAGATGACATTTCATACCCATCATCATGGACAGATAGCAGAAGAGCTTTACGATATTTTTGAATCATCTTTTGATGAAATTTTTGTAACGGATGCAAATGGTACGGTCATTATGGTGAACTCAACTTGTGAACAGTACTATGGTCTCTCTAAATCAGACTTTGTTGGAAAGCATGTAAGGGAGCTAGAAGAGCAGGGGATTTTTTATCCTTCAGCAAGTCTTCAAGTTATTGAAAGTAAACAGGCCTTAGAAATTGTTCAAAAAACAGATAAAAGTCGTTATCTTCATGTAAGAGCACGACCTATTTTTTATAAAAACGGAAAACTTAAAAGCGTCATTAGCTATTCAAGAGACTTAACAGATTTAATGGAACTTTCTCATCAAGTTGATAAAATGGAGCAGCAAATTGAATTTTACAAGCGTGAGCTTGTTCAAACGCAGAGCGAAATATCAGGAATTATTGTTCATAGCGATAAAATGAAAAAAGTGTTTCAGTTTATAGAACGAGTATCAGTAGTTGATACAACAGTCCTTATTCTTGGTGAAACAGGAGTCGGAAAAAGCAGAATTGCTCGCCTTATGCATGATAGGAGTTCTCGTAAGACAAAACCTTATTATGAAGTGAATTGCGCAGCGCTGCCAGAGACGCTTATTGAAGCAGAGCTTTTTGGCTATGAAGGCGGTTCTTTTACAGGGGGGCTTAAGCAAGGAAAGAAAGGATTGATTGAGAAAGCGAACTTTGGCACGCTTTTTCTTGATGAAGTTGGAGAACTTTCTCTTTCAGCACAAAGCAAGTTGTTGTACGTATTACAAGAAAAGAAAGTGCGTCCAATTGGAGGAACGAGAGAAATAAAGCTTGATATAAGAATTGTTGCAGCAACAAATCAGCCTTTAGAAGAAATGGTGAAAAAGGGTACGTTTAGAAGAGACTTATATTACCGGCTGAATGTTATCCCACTGTACATACCGCCTTTGAGAGAGAGAAGAGAAGATATCATTCCACTTGTTCATCATTTTTTAACCGTTTTTAATGAGCGATATAATCGAAGTGTGGAATTTTCTCCGAAAGTGTTTGAAGCTTTTTTAAAAGGAGAATGGCCCGGAAATATAAGAGAAATTGAAAATATGGTTGAGCGTCTTGTTGTGACAAGTGAACGTATTGTTACCATAAAAGATGTCCCATTTCTTCAACAAGAAACGTATATTTCCCCACATTTGTCTCTCCAACAAAAATTAGAAGAGCTTGAATGTCGTCTTATTCAAGAGGCATACGAAGAATTTGGCTCATCTTACAAAGTAGCTGAAGAACTTGGAATCAGCCAGTCTTCAGCAATAAGAAAGATTCAGAAATATACAAGAGGAAAAGAGTAGTTTTTTCTAGGGAAAAGTCTGAGCATTGCAATAAGTCAGACAAAGGAAAATATGCTAGAGTAAAAGATAGAATGAAAAAATAAAGAAAGGTGTGGAAAAACCAATGACTCAAGAGCGCTTATATATTAATGGAGAATGGATTACACTTCAAGAGAATATTGAGGTCAACAATCCAGCTACAAATGAAGTAATTGCGACGGTTCCAAATGGAGGAGAAAAAGAAGCAGAGAGAGCGGTTGCTGGAGCTTATGAAGCATTTTCAACTTGGAAGAACAAAACAGCTGCAGAACGCTCATCACTTTTAATGAAATGGTATGAAGCCATTGCTGCTGAAGAAGAAGAAATAGGCAAACTTATGACGATTGAACAAGGAAAACCGCTTAATGAAGCAATTGGAGAAGTGAAATATGCTAATAGTTTTTTAGCGTGGTATGCAGAAGAAGGAAAACGAATTTACGGGGAAACAATCCCTGCTTCAGCACCAAATAAGCGTCTTTTTGTGCAAAAGCAGCCTGTTGGAGTTGTGGCGGTGATTACACCTTGGAATTTTCCAGCGGCTATGATTACTCGTAAGGTAGCGCCAGCGCTTGCTGCTGGGTGTACAGTTGTAATCAAACCAGCAGAACAAACACCTTTAACTGCTTTTAAGCTTGCCAAACTTGCTGAAAAAGCAGGAATCCCAAAAGGAGTTATTAATGTTGTAACAGGAAATGCTGCTGAAATAGGAGAAACGTGGATGAAAGATAGCCGCGTTCGTAAAATTTCATTCACAGGATCTACAGAAGTTGGCAAACTGCTTATGCGTGGCGCAGCAGATACAGTAAAAAAAGTATCGCTTGAGCTTGGTGGACATGCACCTTTTATTGTGACAGAGCATGCTAATATTGAAAAAGCTGTTGAAGGAGCAATTACTTCAAAATTTCGTAACGCAGGCCAAACATGTGTATGTACAAACCGTATTTACGTACATGAAGCAGTTGAAAAAGAGTTTACAGAAGCATTTGTTGCAGGAGTAGAAAAGCTGCGCGTTGGAAATGGATTAGAAGAAGGAATAGAGATTGGTCCATTAATTGATGAAAAAGCAGTCAAAAAAGTTGCTCACCAAATTCAAGATGCAAAGGATAAAGGAGCATCCCTTCTTTTAGGTGGAGAGCAAAGTGCTGAGCACGGAGAAAATTTCATGCAACCAACTGTCATTAGTAATGTTGATGATAGTATGCTTTGTATGAGAGAAGAAACGTTTGGACCTCTTGCTCCTATTTCAACGTTTAAAACAAATGAAGAGGTCATACAGCGCGCTAACAACTCACCGTACGGGCTTGCTGCGTACGTGTTTTCTGAGCATATTTCAGAAGCAATATCAATTGCCGAAAATCTGGAATACGGCATTGTTGGGCTGAATGATGGTCTTCCTTCAACAGCTCAAGCTCCGTTCGGTGGATTTAAAGAAAGTGGTTTAGGCCGTGAAGGTGGACATCATGGACTTGATGAATTTTTAGAAATCAAATATATTTCACTTGGCCTATAAGGTAAAAAAGAGCTTCAAGTGGCATTGACATATAGGGAAGATAAAGTGCAAAAATTCCCTGATTTTTTGTAATGAGTTTATCTAGAAGGAAAATGGCTGATTACTTATCTAAAACTCCTTGGATTTCACTGTGAAATTCAAGGGGTTTTTTATTAAATATACTTTGTTAGGTTAATAGACAGGGAACTTAGTTTTGCACTAAATTCTCTATATTTTTTATACTTCTATTTTCCTCCTTGAGTATTGTCTATATAATTCCTCTCCATATAAAGGGGTATTTTTTGTTTTTAGAGAATATAAAGAAGTGAAGAATATACTTTTTATCGACTGAATTTTTGAAAATGGGTATCAAGATTGTTTGATTATTGAATATTATTCTTATAAAAAAGTTTTTTGGTGTAAAGTGAACTAGCCATTTAGAATTTAGTTGCTTGTATGAGGCTACAGTATTCGAAAATGGTGTAAAAGTTCTAAACCTATGCTTTTTTTGTATAGTGAAATGTATCTGTAGATGCTTCATATTTTCAATGAAAATTGATTTTGTTCAAGTTTCTGAAAATGCTTGCTGAAGACTTCTCTCGAAAAGGCGTTTGATAGAAAGATAGAAAGGGAAAATGATAAAATAAAAAAGACAAAAAACAATTGTGAATTTTTCTAAAAAAGCAGGTGGCCTAATGGAGTTTGTCGATATTGTGGTTTTCATGAAAGAGTATGGGGTTATTGTTTTTATTTTTCTCCTGTCCCTTGGGATGATTGGGGTGATTATCCCAATATCAAATGAACTGATTGTCATGACGGTGGGCTATTTTGCAGCTTTTCTATCGCAAAATGACCTCTTACTTTGGTTTTTAACATGGATAGGGATGACGATTGGAACACTTGTTAACTATAGTATTGGCCGATGGATTGGTGCACCTCACTTGCTCAAATGGAAAACATTGCGTGAAAAACTGTCTCTAGAGCGAGGACAAAGCTTCATTGAACGTTATAAAAAAGGTGCTTTTCCTATAAGTGTTTTCATTCCTTTTATAAGGCATCTAATTCCGTATGTTGCAGGAACGGGCAAAAGTCCTTTTTTCCTTTTCTTTTCTCTTACAACTCTTGGAAACTTTGGGTGGACATCGCTTTTTTTTGCAGCTGGAACTTACTTTCATAAATATATTTCAGTTATGGAGAAAACAGTAACAAGTTATGGTCTTTTTTGTTTTATTCTAATTTTTGTATTATTAATGGTCATTCGAAAATGGACAATCAGAAATAAACAAAAAGCTAGAATGAAAGGATAATTATTATCCACATTCTAGCTTTTGTATTAAGCCATATAAAGGGGAAGGCGAATTGTAAATGTTGAGCCTTCATTTGGTTCGCTTTCAATTGAGATACTTCCGTTCTGTTGTTCAATAATCTTATAGCAAACCATGAGTCCAAGTCCATTTCCCGTCTTCTTTGTTGTGAAAAATGGGGAACCAAGCTTTTTGAGAAGGTGCTTTGGAATACCGCAGCCGTTATCTTTTACTTCAATTACGGCTGTATGTTCGTCTTCTTTAAATACTTTAACGTTAATCTTCCCATCTTGTTCGATGGCCTCGATAGCATTTTTTAAGATGTTGAGAAACACTTGTTTACATTTTGTATCATCGCAGTATACGTATAAGCTTTCTTCTGTTAATTCTTGTTCAATTTGAATGGAATGACGAAAAGCTTCGCTGTCTAACAGCATAATAACGTGTTCTAGTAAAGACTGAAGGCGATGAAATTTAAAATCTGTTTGTTTCGGTTTGGCTAAAACCATAAGCTCATTTGAAATTGTTTCGATTTTTGTTAATTCTGATTCCATAATCTTAAAAAAGTCATCGCGGTGATCATTATCCATTTTTAATAGTTGTAAGAAACCTTTTAGAGAAGTAAGGGGATTTCGAATTTCGTGGGCAATTCCTGCTGCAAGCTGACCTGTTACAGAAAGCTTTTCTGATTCCATCATATGCTGTTCTGTTTTTTTTCGATGGCTGATATCTCTTGCAACGGCAACAGCTTCAACATACTGTTTTGTCTCTGGGTGGGGGATGAAGGCAACAGTCGTTTCCATCCAAATATAGTGTCCGTCTTTATGCTGAATGCGAAAGCTAAAAGTTTCGATTGAATCGTTCATTTTTTCTAGCTGCATATGCAACTTTTTTAGGTCCACTGGATGGATGAAGTCTTGGTAGTTTTGATGAAGGAGTTCTTGTTCTGTATAGCCTAGTAAATATTCACAATTGGGGGATACTTGTAAGTAAGTGCCTTCTAAGGAAAAACGACATTTTACATCAATATTTTGGTCTAATACTAAATCATGTGGGGTATTTTCAGATTCGGCTTTTGTACGCTCTTGATCATCAGTGGTAAATGACATATAAATCACTCCTCTTCTTTATGTAGCTATTCGCCTCGTAAATTTCCCGGTGAGCAGACAAGAAGATTTTACTGCCTAAACAATAAGAAAAGATGGACAGATTATAAACAAAGAACTTCTTCTCTTTTTTCAATATATGACAGGAAAAAGCAATTTATAACATCGTATGTGCTAAAAAGGACAAAACAAAAGAATGGAAACATAAAGGCTGTATCCTTATTAGACAAATAAAATGTTTTTTACATAAAAACGGAAATAGCAAATGTGTTTTTATAGGGAGCAACGTAAGCGGATGGATAATATCATAAAAGATTGAGAGTAACGAGTATGTTTTATTTTACCTTATTCTTTATTATTCGAGATAATTGAGCAACTTCCTTTCTCTTTTTGAAAGAAGAGAAAAACAATACACTAGGAGTGACATTTTTGGATATAAATATTACAATTTTTATTTTTCTGTGTGCAGCTTTACTAATGCTTGGCGTTATTACAACAAAATTCTCCAATCGTTTAGGGGTTCCTTCGCTTGTTTTATATATTTTAATAGGGATGGGGCTTACGAGCTATATCTATTACGATAATGCTTCAATTACCCAACTTGTTGGTATCTTCGCCTTAATTATCATCCTCTTTAAAGGAGGAATTCAGGCAAAATGGAAACATATCAAACCTATTCTTGGTCCGTCAACATCTCTCGCAACCTTTGGCGTCTTAATTACAGCCGTTCTTGTTGGGACATGTGCGAAATACATTTTGGACTTAACGTGGGCAGAAGGAATGCTTTTTGGAGCCATTGTTGGTTCGACAGACGCAGCAGCGGTTTTTGCAGCGCTTGGCAATAAAAATATTAAAACTAAGCTTACTTCAACCCTTGAAGCAGAATCAGGGACAAACGACCCAATGGCCGTTTTTCTAACAGTGTCCTTGATCGAATTAATTAATGAACCATCAACATCATTATGGTCTCTGCCATTAGATTTCGTTCTTGAGATGGGGCTTGGTCTTCTTTTAGGTCTTTTATTTGGTTTTTTATCGATTAAAATTATTAATAACATCAATCTTGATTCATCAGGGCTTTATCCTGTTCTGGCCCTTTCTTTGGCTATTGTAACTTTCAGTGGTACAACTCTTTTACACGGAAGCGGGTTTTTAGCTGTTTATGTTATGGCACTTACGGTTGGAAATAATGATTTGACATACCGTCTGTCAATTGTACGTTTTACAGATGGTTTTGCTTGGATGATGCAAATCTTAATGTTTATTTTGCTCGGTTTGCTTGTTTTTCCTGAGCACCTCTTAGCTATTACGTGGCAAGGCCTTGTTTTGTCTTTTATTCTCATGATTATTGCCAGACCAATCGGTGTGTTTTTAAGTATGATCGGTACGAAATATACAGGCAAAGAAAAACTATTTATCTCATGGGCAGGATTAAAAGGGGCAGTTCCAATTGTTTTAGCTACATATCCATTAATTGCAGGAGTAGAAGGAAGCGAGCTTTTATTTAATGCCGTCTTTTTTGTTGTCTTCACCTCTGCCCTTATTCAAGGAGCAACCCTTTCACCACTTGCTAATAAGCTGAATCTTGCTGGCCCTGATCAAGAGCAATCTCCACATATTTTAGAGCTTGTATCAATGGGGAAAACAAGTTCAGAGATTATTGAAGTTGTGTTAAAAGAAGGTTCAAAAGTGATAGGAAAGGAACTAAAAGATATTTACTTACCTTCTGAAGTATTGATTACGGCTATTGTAAGAGGAGAGCAAGTTGTGACACCAAGAGGTGAAACAATTCTTGAAAATCATGACACCCTTTATGTGCTTATTCCAAAAGCAAAACGGCAGGAAGTTAAAAAAATGTTTCAATAAGAAAGAAAAAGAGCTTTAGTATACTGAAGCTCTTTTTTATTTTTGAAACTTTAACAGTGTTTCATTCGTAAATAGGAAGAGAAGGAATAAAAATGTAATAACTTCTCACACTTTTATCGCGAAAGAAAAGCTGGTATGGGAAAATAATGAATATTAAGTAGAATATGTAACGTAATGTGACGAAGAATCGAATTGAAGCACAACGATCAGATACTCACAACTGTTAAAAATAGGGAATATAAAGGCTGAATCACCTATTTGTCTCTCTCTAGAAAAAGTAAAGGTTCTTCATTTGTATAAGGGAAATAGAGATGAATGGTGACAATGAGGAGCTATGAGAAGTGGATCTCAATTTTGGAATAACTTTAAGGTGAGTAGGAGTAGCTGTACTTGTACAAAAATTCACAGAGTCTTGGTGGAGGGAATTGAAAAAGAAAAGCAATAATTATAAAGAAGATAAAGGAGCGTTGACATGAGTGTACCGTTGGAGAATAATGAAGAATATTTGTGGAAAGACCAGCCTTGTCCGTCCGCAGTAAAAGCATATTGGTTTTTCCGACGTTTAGCTGTTAAGGATTTGCTTGTTTATCACTGTGGTGCTGGGCATAATAGCTTGTTTTTTGCTGAAAAAGGTCTAGGCGTTTTAGGATATGATGAATCTAGTCAGAATGTAATAGAAGCTACAAAAAAGGCAAAAATAAGAAATGTGAAAAACCTTCAGTATCTTTCAAATTTGAAGGAGGAGGAACTTGCATTTCAAGGTATTTTTGTTGCTAACGATTTTCATGTTACAACATTTTCAGAGAACGAAAAATTTGTGGAAGAAATGGCCTCGATGCTGAGGGATGGAGGGTACCTTGCGTTAGCGTGCTTAGCGCAGTTAGGAGAAGAAGACGATGAGACATCACTTCTATCAGATCAGGATATTGCTGGGTTTCTTTCTTCACATTTTACAGAAGTTCATACAGATTTGTATACCGATATTGTGGGTGGAAAGAAAAAATGGTTTATATTAGCTAAAAAGAGAGAAAGTAAATAAAGGGAAAGGACCGAAATATATTTCGGTCCTTTCCCTTTATTTATGAAGCTGTCCGATAAACTCTTTCATAACGGCAGGAAGATCAGGCCATGCATGACCTGAGACAAGGTTGTTATCAACGTGTAAAGGTTTGTTAATATAAGTTGCACCAACACTTTCGACTTCAGGTTTGCATGCAATGTAAGCAGACATTTCTCTATTTTTTAAGAGCTCACGATTAATGACTGTAAAAACGAGACTTGCATGACAAATGGCTGCAATTGGTTTTCCTTCTTGAAAAAAATGTTCCACGATTGACGGAACGTATTCGTTCATCCGAATATGTTCAGGAGCACGTCCTCCGGGAATGATGAGTCCATCGTATTCTTCTGGTTTGATATCTGAAAAAGCTGCATGGGAGTCTAGTTTATAAGCCTGTTTCTCTGTGTATGTATCCCAATCTTCAAAATCATGTACAACAGTATTGATTTTCTTTACAGCTGGAGCCGCAATAGTTGCGTCAAATCCTTCTTCAAGACAGCGGTAGTACGGATAAAAAACTTCTAGAGCCTCAACGGCGTCCCCTGTTAAAATTAAGACTTTTTTAGACACTAAAAATCCTCTCCTTTTTAAAATAATACTGTACAAGTTAAGAATAGCAGAAATGGATAAAAATTGCACAGAAAGAGGATAAGCAAATTACTTATCCTCTCACATCCGCACAATTTTATAGAAGGTAAGGGGAGGGTGTACCTTAGTATAAAAAAAGTCTGCTTTTAGTAGCGTTTTCTTTTACATCCACAATCATCATCTTTAAAGTGCATGTAGCCTTTAAGAACGATTTTTTTGCGGTCATAATGATGGTGGCGGTCTTTTTTGTCTTCATCTTTATCTTTACAACCACAGTCATCATGTTTGTGATGTTTTTTGTAGTCGTCTTTGTCATCGTGTTTGTAGTCATATTTGTAGTCGTCTTTGTCATCATGCTTGCGACGGCGTTTGTAGTCGTCTTTGTCATCATGCTTGCGACGGCGTTTGTAGTCGTCTTTGTCATCCTCTTTATCATGGTCGTGACGGTCTTCGATTTCTTCACAAACACATTTTACTTTTTTGAATTCTTTCTCTTTACAGTCTTTTTCGTCATCTTTCCAATCTTTTTTCTTGTCATAATCATATTCGAATTCGTACATACCTATTCAGCTCCCTAATAATTTGATTAATAAATTTCGTTTAAAAAACAGTTTTCTTCTTCGTGCCTAAAAGGTGAGTATCTTTTGAAAATAAGAGGTGGATTCAAACTTGGATCGTTGTTTTCGTCCATATTTCGATCTTCCCTGCAACAGCTGTTATTTTGACGGTTGTTTCTTTTGCTACCAAAAAAGAAGGTTTTTGTTGCTTTGTTTCTTTCAGCTTTATTGTTGCAGTTTCGTTCGAACATAAGCGTCTTCACCTCCTTTGTATAGTAGTATCATATGAGAAATAGAACAAAACGAATGGACGAGTATACTAAATCAAAAGCCTGATTTTATAGAGGAATCTAAATAAAAGCCTAAAAACTGTTGAAAAAGATAAGAATCATAAAAACAAGTTAGAGACGTGTTATACTAAAGAAGTACAGAAGAGTTTCTTATTGAACAAGGAGGGACGAAACATGCCGTTTATTGAGGAGATGATCCTTATAATTGGGATTCTCTTTATTTTAGTTTCATCACTGCTTTGGTTTGCCCCGCTAGCTTCTATAAAATATGTAACTTCTGTTACGGAAAAAGAAGTGCATCAAAAATTTAGAACAAAATTGAGCTATGGAAGCCTTATTGTTGGCATGCTATTTATCGGATTTTCGATTTTCTTTTAAGAACGTTTAAAAAGCTGATGTAGGAGTATAAAAGGTTTATACGTCTACGTCAGCTTTTTTACTGTTTCATAATGAAAAATAGCCTTTTCTACATATACTAGCTACTAATATAGGAAGAAGGAGGGAGAAAGAGTGCAGCGGTTCTTAGCTAGGGTAGCTGCGTTTTGGCTTACTTTTCATATGCTAGCTTCTTTATACTACGGTATTTATTTACATGATAAGCATTCGCTTCTTTCATGGTGGAAACACTCTTTCTTCTTGACTATTCCTCTTTCTTTCAGTAGCTGCCTCCTCCTGCAAATTTGCTTGCTTATATTAGGAAAACAACAGGCGTTCCTAATTGGGCTTTTTCTTTCTTTTTTACTTTGTATCGTGTACAAAGTTCTTTTTTCATTTCAATTGAGCATGCTTTCGATTATTTTTATGAGCTGTATAGCTTTCTTGGTTAGTGGTAAATCTATAATAAGAAAAAAAACCTGAAGAAAAAGAGGCAACGAACTAGTGTGAAACATGGGAAGTTAGCAGAAATATTCGCCTGTTTTTTCATTTCTCTAACATGGACTATATGATAGCTACAAGTGGTGTTTAAAAACAGTTGTCATTACACAGGAAAGTTGCTAAAATGTAACCTGTTGCAGTCTGTAACTGTTAACGGGTAGGGTCGAGGGTTTTTAGGAAAAGAAGGTACGAAGAAAGTGCATCCATTTTTTGAAAGACGCTTTCATCTCGCAGAACATGGTACAACCGTAAAAACAGAAGTATTAGCAGGCATGATTTCGTTTTTTACAATTGTGTATATTATTGCTGTGAACGCTTTAATTTTGTCAGAAGCAGGGATTCCGCTTCAAGCAGGGATAGTGGCGACAGTCGTTACTTGTTTCGTCGGATGTCTTCTTGTCGCTTTTTTAGGCAATGCTCCTTTGCTTATTGTTCCTGGTATGGGTGTAAATGCTTTGTTTTCCTATACTATTGTTCAGGGAATGGGGTTGCCGTGGCAAGAAGCGCTAGGAGCTGTTTTTGTTGCTGGCATCTTGTTTACAATCGTCGCGTTCACGCCTCTTTCTCATACTCTTTCACGATCTATTCCAAAAGGCTTGAAAGAAGCTATCACAGTTGGAATAGGGCTTTTTCTAACTCTTATTGGATTGGAGAAAGGTGGAATTGTTGTTGGTGGCAATAATGCTATATTAGCGCTTGGGGACTTTCACAGTCCAGAAGTCTTAGCAACTGTTGTAACACTTCTTATTGCGCTCGTATTGTTCATTCGGAATGTTCCAGCTAACTTTTTGTTAACGATTATTGCAGGTTCTTTAATCGGTCACTTTTTTGGAGTGGAAAATGCTGCTCCGAAACAAGCGGACGTATCGCTTTCGAACTATTTGGACGTTTTTGCTCAGTTTTCATTTCAAGGTATCTTTTCAGTAGCCTTCTGGATTGCCGTTTTTTCATTAGCAATGGTTCTTGTTTTTGAAAATATTGGTCTTATTCATGGTCAAACAGAGATGATTGGAAAACCTGAGAAGTATAAGCGTTCTATTCGAGCAACAGCGATTTCTTCCATGCTTTCGGGGCTTTTTGGAACAAGTCCAACGGTGTCAACAGTAGAAGCTGCTTCAGGTATAACAGCAGGAGGCCGAACTGGTTTAACATCTTTAGTTAGTGGACTGCTGTTTTTAGTAGCTCTATTTTTTCTACCGGTCATTTCGCTCATTCCGAACACTGCTATTGCACCAATTTTAATTATTATTGGTGGACTTATGCTTGAGAATGTAAAGGGAATTAACTTTAAAGATTTCTCAGAAGCATTTCCTGCGTTTTTAGTGATCGTGATTATTCCGTTTACGTATAGCATTGTAGATGGAATGGCATTTGGCTTTGTTGCTTATCCGTTTATGAAGCTTGTTCTTGGCCGCTACAAAGAAGTGTCTGTTCCGCTATATATTATTGCAGGACTTTTTCTCATGAATTTCTTTTTACACGGCATATAAAAAAATGGTGCGGACACTCGTTCGTGCCATTTTGTTATGTCAACTAATTGTGGGACTTTGTGTGAATTTATGTGAAGAACACCATAAACCGTGATTTTGCAATAGAGCTTTGCTACAATAAGTTCACAGCTATCATAACCATATACACCCAAAAATAAAAAACTATGAATGAGTCGTAGACGTGAAAGGAGACGTTGTTATGGGATATTACGATGATTCTGAGTCACAAGAACAGTATCGTCCGCAAAAGAAACGTAATCCAGTTTTTACATTTCTAATTATGATCATTGTGGCCGTTGTATCAAGTGCAGCTACTGTATTTTTTATGACAAGCGATGAATTTGGGTTGCTTGAGGATAAAGCAAGCACAGCTTCCTCACAAACAACCACAACAAGTTCGCTGCCTATTAAAAATGCCGTTGCTGTGAAAAGTGATACAACAAAAGCGGTTGATAAAACATTGGAATCTGTTGTGGGTATTTATACATATCAAGGAAACCAACTTTTTGAAGGCACAACAGAAACAGGAGCAGGATCTGGCGTTATTTATAAAAAGTCCGGTGATTATGCTTATATTGTAACAAATCATCACGTTGTTGATGGAGCTTCTCAAATTGAAGTGCAAGTTTCAGAAGGAACGCGCTTGCAAGCAAAAGTGGTTGGCTCTGATGAGTTAACAGACTTAGCTGTTCTTCGTATTGATGGAAGCAAAGTGAATTCTGTAGCAGAGCTTGGTGATTCAAGTAAGCTAACGTTAGGGGAACCAGCTATTGCAATCGGAAATCCGCTTGGTTTCTTAGAAGGAAGTGTAACGGAAGGAATTATTAGTAGTACAAACCGTACGATTCCAGTTGATACAAATGGAGATGGTCAAGAAGATTGGCAATCTGAAGTTATTCAAACAGATGCATCGATCAACCCAGGAAACAGCGGTGGAGCTCTTATAAATATCGACGGTCAAGTGATTGGGATTAACTCAAGTAAAATTGCTCAAGACGAAGTAGAAGGAATTGGGTTTGCTATTCCAATGAATGTAGCAAAACCAATTATTGAAGATTTAGAGCAGGATGGGAAAGTGGACCGCCCAACATTAGGTGTGCGAATTGCTGATCTTTCTCAAGTCAATCCTGTTGGAAGAACAGAAACATTAAAACTGCCGGATAGTGTTCAAGAAGGCGTTGTTATCATTGAGGTAGAAGGTTCATCTCTAGCCGAAAAAGCTGGATTGAAGCAGTACGATGTAATCACGAAAGTAAATGGAGACAAAATTTCAAGCGATGCGGAACTTCGACGCAGTATTTACGAGTCAAATGGTAAGAAGATGAGCATTACGTACTATCGTAACGGAAAAGAGCAAACAACAACAGTATCATTTTAATAAAAAGAGCGGCGCTTATGCCGCTCTTTTTTTATTAAAGTAGCGAGAACAGAAGAGATAGAAAGATAAGAAAACAAACATTGTTAAACATAAAGACCAAAAAGCATTTTCATCTTCTACAATAAATAGCGAAGGAAGAAGTCCATGCACACTATGAGCATCTCCAAGAAATAAAGCGATGAAAAGGTTGTTCGCAGTATGAGCGCCTATAGCTAGTTCAGAGCGGTTAGCTTTTACTGTTATATAGCTTAGAATAAAGCCAACAAAAACGTACTGAAACCCAACAAGGAAGAAAGAAACGTTCATTTCAGGATTCATAAAGTGAAGAGAACCAAAAAATAGCCCAGAACATATTGCAAGCCAAAGTGGAGAGAAACAGACTTTTCCCCACCATTGTAGAAGAAATCCTCTAAAAAACAGCTCTTCTGATAAAACTTGCAGGGGAACGAGGGAAATAGAAAGTAAAGCAAAGAACAGAAACCTTGTCCACTCTATGTACTGTAAAATATAAAAATGAGGAAATAAAGAAAAGCTGATAAGCTGTGATAAAAATAATAAAAAAAATACAGCGAAAAAGCTTCTGGAGAAAAAGTGCCAACAAAATGCACGCTCAATTGTTATAAGAGTTAAGAAAGGTCGTTTATGAATTTTCGCTACTGAAATCCATAGTCCAACAATCCAACAGATATTAAAAAGGTGACTTAACCCGAACGATACGGCTGAAGAAGGCGATAAGATGAAGGATGTCACAACAGTATAAAGAAATGTACCTGCTATAACATATGAAAAAAGAATACTAAAAAAAGAGTAAACGTAATGTTTATGATCGTTTTTTCCTTGCACATTATAAATAAAAGAAGGCAAAAGCATACCGTTCTCTCCTTCCAATCCGGACTTTATACCATACTTATGGTCCTAAAAGAGAAACATGCTTATTGCCTTGTTATAAGAGTTATTTTTCTTCTTTAAATAAGACGGTAGGTTCTATTCCTTCACTTTTTTCCCCCGTTAGCGAACTTGTATACAAATCAATATCCACCCCGTAATGAGGTCTAGCTTTTACTTCTGTGAATATTTTCCCGATGTATTCTCCAACAACTCCAATTCCAATTAAATTCAATCCGCCTAAAAACCATAGTGAGACAATAATAGATGTCCAACCAGAATCAGCAGAACCAAGCAGCTTTTGGACGAAAGCATACAAAAAGGCAAACCCGCTTAAAAGGAACAAAAAGAATCCAATATATGTGATAAATCGAATAGGCTTTACGCTAAATGATGTGATCCCGTCAAAGGCGAATGAAAGCATTTTTTTTAGAGGATATTTGCTTTCACCTGCAAGTCTTTCTTTTCGGTCATAAAAAACTTCAGCAGTGTTGAGACCAATAAGAGGGATGATACCACGAAGAAACAAGTTTTTTTCTTTATAACGACGAAGTTCTGTTAACGCTCTTTTGCTCATAAGACGAAAATCAGCATGATTATAAATAAGTTCAATACCAAGTTTGTTCATACATCGATAAAAACCGAGAGCTGTGGATCGTTTGAAAAATGTATCTGTTGTTCGTCTTCTTCTTACTCCATAAACAATATCATAGCCTTCGTGAAACTTTACTAAAAACTCTTTAATTGCTTTAATATCATCTTGAAGATCAGCATCAATAGAAATGGCGCAGTCTGCTACTTCGGCTGTTTTTTCTAGTCCTGCTATAAGTGCTTTCTGATGGCCAACATTGCGAGCAAGTTTCAATCCTTTTATCCAAGGATGATGTACGCTTTCTTTAGCAATTATGCTCCACGTTTTGTCACGGCTTCCGTCATCAACAAAGAGGAGGTTACTCTTTGGATGAACGAGTTTCTCATGAACAAGCTCTTCTAATAAGTTATGAAGTTTTTTCATCGTATCTTCTAGTACTTCTTCTTCATTATAACAAGGTACAACGACAGTTAAGAGTGGGTTTTCACTCATTACTTTTTCTCCTCCTTCATTATTTTGCTTCGTACAAATAAATTTTCCAAGCCGATTCTTTATGATCAAATACTTTTACAAGCTCAAGATTGTTGTCGCTTGCATTTAAAATAGGAAGAGCAGAGAATAAATATTTTCCTCCCATTTCTTTAAAGGCACCTGTATTAAGCTCCAAGTTTTTAATTTTCTTTTTAGAATCTTTTCGAAACTCATACTTCTTCCCAAGTTCAGCTACAAAGATATAACATCTGCTGCCCCATTCATCAAAATACGTCCTAATTTTGTCATCCTTATCAAGCTCAGAAGCAATGATTTTGCGAAATTGATACTTATAAGAAAGTGGATAAACATTGCTGTATGAATCAATCGTATAAAAACCGTTATATTGTGCAATAGCTGGATGAATACCAATGCTTGCGACTCGGTAAGTGCTTTGAGGTAAATTAATATGCTCCTTTATATCTTGAAACTGCTTTTCGGCATAAAACTCCCGGAACGATGGAGGATGATAATAAGTACCGTACAAAAATTCTTCATTAAAAGGCGCAAGCACGATAATTTGTGCTGCTACCGCAAACAATGAAAGTGCCTTAAAAAACGAATTCATTCGATACAAAACATAGCAAGCAAGAGCAAAACTTACGTAAATCACAAGAGGACGTAGAAAATGAAAGCGTGCAAAGTTAAATGTATTAAGCAAGTCAATGTGTGACTTTAAGGGAATCCACATTTTATTGAACCAAAGAGCATACCAAAGAGATAAAACGTAACTTAAGAAGAAAAGAAAAAGAAAAGTTGCGTTCTGTTTAAGCCTATTACGGACAATTACAAGAAACGAAGCAAGAAACAAAATTGGCAATATAATAGCGGTATGCATTGTGTGCACATGTGTGTGACCGAAAATGAAATTTTTAAATGATAGTCGAAATGATTGAGCGAAAACGTGTCTTGAAGAGATGAATTCACTTCTGTGCGATAATTCATGTGGAATAAGAAGTGAATAGATAAGCCTATATTCAATAAGTAAATAAATGAGTGTCATAAAGACGATGCTTAAAAGAAACACCACATTCCATCGCTTTTTAAAAATTCCATCATAAAGCCACAGGAGAGATACAGCTACAAGCAGAAAGAAAAAGCCAAGTACAATGCTTGAATAGAAAGGAATAAGAGCAAGTGTAAGCCACTCTTTCCATGACGAATCTCTATTTCGAATGTTCAAAAAAGCCCAAAGTGCAAGTGGATGTCCAAGCGTACTTAACATACCAGAAGGCCAAAAAGGGGTAAGTGCAAAAGCTAATGAAACCCCAATTGTAATAAAGGAGGCTTTTTCCTCTGTAATAAAATGTTTTCTTAATAAAAGATACATTCCAATGAAGGCTACAACTCTTGTAATGGTTTGGCTGAGTGCATATGCCGTCATAGAGGGAAAAAGATAGTGAAGCCAAACAATCAAGCTCCATTCTGTGCCGAAAGAACCTCGATCAATTCCATTCATAACTTGAGGAATAACAGCATGAAGAGGTCCATTAAGCTGACCGCTTTCAGCAAGTACTTTGTACCACGCAATATTGGAGTCTAAATTATCATGAACGCGAATGTGTGCATCTTCTCCTAATATATAGAGAGGAGAGACATATAGGAGAAGAAGGGCTAGTCCAATAAAAAAGTAGACTCGTTCTTTTTGGTAATGTGAAGATGAAAACATAAAAAACACATCCATTAACAGTATTGCTCTTTTAAGGTGTAGAGGAGCGTAGTAAAAGTATTTCCTAGCTTAAATCGAACAATGCGCCATCCCATGCTTTTACAACATATTCCAAAGTGTGAAGTTTAGAAAATTGAAACTGACATAAGAGGTTTTTTAAGAAAAAAAGAGGAAAACTACGGTTCAAAGTGTTAAGATAATAAAGCAGTTATTTTTCAAAGATGATATAAAAAGAGAACTTTTTGAGATAGAAATGAGGTTAGTAAAGATGTCAATACAACAGGAGCAAGTGGAGTCCCGACGCACGTTTGCTATTATTTCTCACCCTGATGCTGGGAAAACAACGCTCACAGAGAAGCTGCTTTTGCTTGGAGGAATGATTCGCTCAGCAGGAACAGTAAAAGGTAAAAAATCAGGTAAATTTGCGACGTCCGACTGGATGGAAATTGAGAAGCAGCGTGGAATTTCGGTAACATCAAGCGTTATGCAGTTCTCATATCGTGATCATTTTATTAACATATTAGATACTCCAGGACATGAAGACTTTAGTGAAGATACGTATCGAACATTAACGGCCGTAGATAGTGCGGTGATGGTCATTGATGGTACAAAAGGAATTGAAGCTCAAACACTAAAACTTTTTAAAGTATGCCGTATGCGTGGAATCCCGATTCTAACGTTTATTAATAAGCTTGATCGTGAAGGAAAAGATCCGCTTGAGCTGTTAGAAGAAATCGAAGAAGTACTTGAAATTGAATCATATCCAGCAACATGGCCAATTGGAATGGGGAAAGCTTTTCAAGGAACTTATGATCGTTTTACAAAACAGGTTGAAGTATATCGTGGAAACGAAGAATCCGTGTTCATTCCTTTTGATGGAAAAACAATTACAAAAGAGTTAGAAGAACATGTAAGAAGTGAGTATCTTCCAGGGCTTATTGACGAGATTAGTTTACTTGAAGAAGCTGGAAATGAATTTGATCTTGAAAAAGTAAAACGCGGTGAGCTAACGCCTGTGTTTTTCGGTAGTGCTATTGCTAACTTTGGTGTTCAATCTTTCTTTAATTCATTTTTACCGCTAACGTTGCCGCCACAGCCTCGTCATGCTTCAAAAGGCGAAGTAAGTCCGCTAGATGACAGCTTTTCAGGGTTTATTTTTAAGATTCAAGCAAATATGAATCCAGCACACCGCGATCGTATTGCCTTTGTTCGTGTATGCAGTGGGGTTTTTGAGCGTGGAATGACAGTAACGCTCCCAAGAACAGGTCGTAGCATGAAGCTTGCTCAATCACATCAATTTTTAGCATCAAGCCGAGAAACGGTTGATAAAGCTTTTCCAGGTGACATTATTGGAATTTATGATTCAGGTAACTATCAAATCGGCGACACAATTATTGGTGGAAACGAAACGTTTGAATTTGATGAACTTCCAAAATTCCCACCTGAAATGTTCCGCAAAGTTCGTGTGAAAAATGCGATGAAACATAAACATTTCGAAAAAGGTTTAACACAGCTTGTTCAAGAAGGAGCTGTGCAGCTTTATAAAACACCTTTCTTCCAAGACTATATTCTAGGAGCTGTTGGAGAACTTCAGTTCCAGGTTTTCGAACATAGAATGAAAGGGGAATATGGGGTAGATCTTGAATTCCAGTATATGAATCATCATATTGCACGTTGGATTCCGAAAGATCAAATTCAAGACCGTATGCTTGATTCCCGTGTTCTTCATGTTCTTGACCGTGATGGACATTCTGTTTTGCTTTTTGAAAATGACTTTGTGTTCCGTCTTTTCCAAGATAAATATCCTGACGTTACGTTAACAACATCATTTGAAAAGAAAA
>NZ_JALAMS010000002.1:0-70724 GCF_026790145.1 Priestia endophytica
TTGACAGGGGTATATTCACTTACTGCCTCCCCGTCTTTTTTATCTTGCTTTCATCCACTCTACTATATATTCCGCCATCTTTTTTGGACTTTGTCTAAACGCATCAATTGTACTCCCTGCAAGGTGTGGCGTAATCGTAACATTCTCAAGATGTAGAAGCTTATCATCATAAGGAAGTGGTTCGTGGTCGAATACGTCTAATGCAGCTCCCATAATCTTTTTTTCTTGTAAACTTTGAACAAGGGCTTCCTCATCGATAAGTCCTGAACGAGCTGTATTAATTAAAACTGCTGTTTCTTTCATTTTCTCAATCTCTCTTTGACCAATAAAATGATACGTTTCTTCTGTGAGACGGAGGTGAAGAGATACAATGTCTGCCTGCTCGAGAAGTTCATCTAGCGATACTTTTTTACTGTAGTAAGGAATGTCATCTGTATATTCATCATAGATTAACAGTTCACATCCAAGTGCATGTAGGTATGATCCAAGCAATCTTCCAATATTGCCGTAGCCAATAATGCCAACTTTCTTTTCATTAAGTTCTGGAATTCCTTCACCATTTGGAAAATCTTTTTCCCATTTCCCCTTTTTTAAAGCTTCGTGGGAGCGAGCAATATTTCTCACTTCAGATAGAATCATCCCTAACGTAAATTCCGCTACTGCTCTAGCATTTCGGCCAGGTGTATTGAGGACCGAAATACCGAGTGCTTTTGCTTCTATATGATCGACATTCTCTGTTCCCCCTCTTAATACCCCAATGAGTTTCAATTTCTTCCCTCTTTGAAGAATCTCTTTTGATAGAGGAGTAAACTGAACAACAATAGCATCAAATGTTTCAATTCCGTCAAAAAGTTCTTTTTCGACTGTAATGGCTTCTGGGCCATTTCCTTCAACAAGCAAGTTATCTTTTTGAAGAGCCTCAACAGAATCGTGTTTCCACTCACGTACTTCTACTTCTATCCCATGAAGAGATAAGGAGGATAAGCCTTCTTCCATCACGTCTGCTGGAATAAGAGCGTCTCCAATTGCAAGCAGTTTCAAATTTCCTCACTCCTTTTATACTCGGTTGTTTGAACGAAGCAAGATTATTTTTTCTTCAACAACATGAGCAAGATGCTCTTTCACAGGGGCAAATAAATCTTCTGGTAAAGGATCAATTCTCCTAATTTGTTTTGCAGATTCTTTTAATCCTTTTGTCATCGCAATACGGCAGTCTGCATACAAGTTCACTTTACTAATCCCGTTTTCAATCGCTTTTTGAATCTGATCAGGAGGTGTACCAGAACCACCGTGAAGAACAAGTGGTACTTTGCTTACTTTGTTAATTTCTTTTGTTCTTTCTATATTTAAAAAGGGTTCTGCCTGATACACTCCATGAGAAGTTCCAATAGAGACAGCAAGAGCATCAACATTTGTTTTCTCAATAAATGCTTCCACTTGGGAAGGTTCTGTTAGTTTAGAGTCGCTTCCATAATCCCCACCAAGCTCTGCTCCTCCAACATGCCCAAGCTCTGCTTCTACACTGATTCCTCTAGGATGAGAAAGATCTGTCACTCTTTTGGTTAGAGCAATATTATCTTGAAAAGGAAGGCTTGAGCCATCAATCATAACAGAAGAAAAACCAAATTTTATCGCTTCTTCCACTAACTCTACGTCCATTGCATGATCAAGGTGAAGCACAACCGGTATATCATAAAAAGGCACAACAGCTTTAATATACTCGGCTAAATATACAAATCCTTTCCGTTCTCTTAAGTTATGCTCAAGACACATTAGAATAACGGGTGAACGCTGTTGTTCAGCTTTGTCAAGAATGGTTTGAACCATAACATCATTTATACAATCAAAAGCAGGCACTGCATACTGCTGGGCTCTTGCATCCTCTACTACTTCTTTTAACGAAACAAGCATAGTTTCACTCCTTACCTCATTAACATTCCGCCTGTTGCATCAACTGTTGCTCCCGTCATATAGCGGGCTTTTCTTGAAACGAGAAACGCCGCAATTTCAGCTATTTCCTCTGGTTGTGCTACTCTTCCAATTGGAATCCGGTTTACATAATAGTCTCTGTTTTCTTGTAGTGCGTCCCCAATCATATCTGTTTCCACAATTCCTAATGCAAGGGCATTTACGTTAATTCCATTTTTCGCGACTTCCCGTGCTAATGAAACCGTAAAAGAAACAACTCCTGCTTTACTTGCTGCATAATGAGCATGCCCTGTTGTTGAACCATGAAATGCTGCTTGTGACGTTAAATTTAAAATAGTCCCTGTTCGCTCTTCTTCAAGTAAATGATTTACAAAGCTTTGGCACGTCAAGAAAACAGCGGTAAGATTCACTTTCATCGTGTTTTCCCACTCGGCAAGAGACATATCTTTCACCCAGCTTTTAGGCCATATTCCCGCATTATTTACTAAAATATGAAGCTCTCCAAAAGCTTCTTTTCCTTTTTGAATGATTTTTTTGCATCCTTCTTCATGAGCCAAGTCAGCTTGAACAGCAACGCATTTGCTGTAATTTTGATTAATAAGATCTGCAATTTCGATTGCATTTTCAACATTTCGATTGTAATGAAGCACGATATTTGCTCCTTCTTTAGCAAGGGTGAGTGCAATCTCTCTTCCAACACCTCTTGAACTCCCCGTTATAACGGCCGTTTTTCTTTTTAAACAAAGATCCATATTGCTCTGCCCCTCCTTTTAAGGCTTCCAAACCGGTTCTAATGCAGCTAATACTGAAGTGAAATAGTTATATTTCTCCTCGTATATTCCTTTTAGTGCTTCATTTGGTTTATATGTTCTTCCCTTTTGAACCATTGCTTTTGCTCCTTCTTCAAAGGAAGGATATGCTCCTACTGCTACCGCTGCACAAATGGCTGCTCCAAGTGTTCCTTGTTCTGTCCCTACAACAACTTCAACAGGTGTTTGTAGAATATCGGCAAACATTTGCATCCATACCTCAGACTTTGTTGCTCCTCCAGCAATCCGGATAACGTTTGGCTTTTCTCTATATTCCATAAGCTTATCAACATGAATTTTATGTCCAAAAACAACCCCTTCATATAGAGCTCTAAGCATGTGTGCTTTTGTATGCCAGCCATTAAACCCAAAGAAACACGCTTTTGCATCCCTATGAACATTTGACCCAAAGAGAAACGGAAAAAAGAGAATGTTCGATTCGTGGGGTTCAATATTCTCTACCATTTCGTTACAAAGATCATAAACAGAAATCCCTTTTCTCTTTGCTTCTTCATGTTCTGAATTGAAATACTCTTTTACGTACCACTCTAAGTTACTTGCCGATGTTGGACTTCCTTCTAATGTGAGCCAATACCCTGGTATGCAAAAAAGAGATGTCATAAATAGATCTTTATCAACAATTGGTTTCTTTGTAATAAACTCATTAATACTCCACGTTCCTGCTACAATACATAGTTTTTCTTCGTCTGTTGTACCAGTCGCAATAGCAGCTGCATCAATATCAAATAACCCACCCGCAACAGGAGTGCCTTCTTTTAAGCCTGTTAATTGCGCTACTTTTTTTGTAATATATCCACCAATTTCTCCGGAATAAAGAATGGGAGGCAGCTTTTCGTATATGCTTTCAATCCCAAGTTCTTTTAGAAGACCTTCATCATATTTTTTCTCTCTGCTATTTAATAAACTAGTTCCAGAAATGTCGGTAATCTCGGCATATGCTTCACCTGTTAGAAGATAGCGAATATAGTCTTTGCACATAAAAATCCACTTTGTTTTATGAAGAGTAGTAGGTTCATATTTTTGAAGCCAAGCTAAAAGAGCTGCTGGTTGACCTGGCCATACCGACTGCATTGTTTTCGGCAAAATTCTCTCTTCTATTCCCTGCTGTTTCCAAAATTCAACAATCTCTTTTGCACGTGAGTCTGTTGAAATAATTCCCTTCCGAACAGCTTCTCCTTTTTCATCCACAACATATAATCCATTTCCATGTCCTGTTGCTGCAACACTTATAATCTCTTCTCCATCTATTTTAGATTTTTGAATTATTTCTTGAATAACAGCTACATTTGCTTCCCATAATTCTTTACAGTCCCTTTCTGTATGTCCTGGATATGGCATATACATCTCTGTTTTTCGACTAGCAACAGCAAGCTCTTTTCCGTCAATTGATAAGAGACTTGCCTTTGTTACGGTTCCCCCATTATCAATCCCTAGCACATACTTCCCCATCTTTACTTCCCCCTTCTCGTTAAAATAGCTTTGAAATTTCAATGATGAGCCAACCAAGAGGTGTTGTCGCTCCACCAACTAAGTTCGATAAGCCTGTTGCTGACTGAACGTTCTCTGGAAGCGTTACATTTACCATTTCGGCAGCTTTCGTATAATAAGAAGAAATGGACGTTCCTGCATAAAGAACAAATGTCACGATCACCATTCCTGTTAAGAAAAGTCGGACAAGGTTTCTCTTTAAAAAAGGAGCTGCCATTGGTAAAAGAAAGACAAGTGAAGCTAGATCAACAAATGGAAGAACTTTATTTCCTGGTAAAATAATAGCCAAAAGAAGGGCACCTGGAATAAGTAAAAGCCCTGTTGCTAAAACAGCTGGATTTCCAACAAGCAATGCGGTATCAAGTCCAATGTAAAACTCCCGATCTGGAAATTTCTTTTTCAACAAGACTTCTGCTGCTTCTCGAACAATTTCAAGCCCTTGGACAAGTATATTAATCATTGCAGGAAGTAGAACCATAACTGCAGCAACTTTAATGCCGAGTGTCACAACATCTGCAAGTGGAAGACCTGCAAGAAGTCCTAATAAAATACCTAGTATCGTCCCAAGCGTTAGCGGTTCTCCCATTACGCCATATCTCTTTGTAATTTCTTCTGGGGACGCTTTTACTTTGTTTAATCCAGGAATGCGTTCTATTATCCAGTTCATCGCAATTCCGATTGGTACATAGATCGCAGATGTTGCATGTGCAAAAGAAACTCCTTTTAAATTGTATTGTTCTTGAATTCTTTTGGCTGTTAAATCCGCTATAATGATGGCAATTAGAAAATGAAGTAATGCACTAACAACAGAGATTACGATACTATTTGTCACAGCGTACACAACGCCACCTGTTAGCATGAAATGCCAATAATTAAAAATATCGATATTTACGGTTTTCGTAAGTTTTAATAACAGAAGAACAACATTTAAAATAATGGCTCCAAATACGACAAATGGAACAATAGGCGTTCCCCATCCAATCGTTGCTCCAACGGGCCATCCTGGATCAACAACAGTTAAATTTAAATTAAACCGCTGCACCATCGCTTCTGCTGCAGGACCTAATGTATCGAGCAAAAGCCCAATGACAAGATTAATCCCGACAAATCCAATTCCAACAAGCATGGCAGCTTTGAAGCCTTGGGCAATCTTTACTCTAAAAATCAAGGAAAGAATAAAGAAAATAATCGGCATCATCACCGTTGGACCTAACTCAATAATTTCATTAATAAAACTCATTTTATCTTCCTCCTTTATCATGAGAGTGAAGCTTAGAAGATGTTGTCCTACCTTATTAAAAAAAGAAACCCTACAAAGCTCTAGCTAATACTAGAGCTTTGTAGGGTTTCTCATCATCGCCTCCCTTCGCATACTATTTTGTTTTCCATAAATGCTTCTCGCTTGTTGTAATTCCTTTGATGCCTCCTTCAAACAGCTTTTTCACCATCTGATCTTCGGAAATAAACCCACCTGCAAGAAGCGGTAATGACGTAGTCTTCCTCACTTTCTCTATTACATAAAGAGAAAAAGGACCTGGCAAAAGTTCAAGGGCATCTAAATGGCGTTCTTCCATTGCCTTTAAGCCTGATTCAAGCGAACGAGAATCAAGAAGAAAAAGACGCTGAATACTCATAAGCCCTAAATCTTTTACCCGCTTTAACAAATTAGCGTTTGGTGAAATGACTCCATCTATTTTGTATAAGTCACGAAGCATTTTTAATCCTATTTGGTCTTTACTTAACCCCCCTATTAAGTCAAGGTGAACAAGTACTTTTTTATTCACTGCATGACATCTTTTGGTTAGTAACTGTAGGTTGCCGATATGTGTCTCAGATAACAGGATAAAAGGAGAAGGTGATTTTAAAGCTAAGTCTAAATGTTTTAAATTTCGTACAGATGGAATCACTGTTTGATTGAGAATCGTATTATTCATTTGTACCCTCTTCTATAAAGCGCTTTCATTTTTTTATTTTATGGTTATATATGTATTCATCTTCAAAATCTTTTATTCCGAATAACAGGTTTTATCCTTACATTTTCTCTTGTATATAAAAACCGGAAAATAAACAAAGTTGCGTTTGTTTATTTTCCGGATATCATTCTACTTTTCTCTAAATTTTTTCAATGCTTCTCTAAAAACATCATCATTTGTTTGAGTCTGTTTAAGCTGTTTAAATTTCTGAAGTGCTTTTCGATAATCATGATCAGGAATTACAGCATCTTTTGTATGAAGTAGAGCGGGCTGAGTGGGTTGCACAACCTCTTCATCTACCTGTGACTTCCCTTTACGCTCTTCATTTTGCCCATGATGTGGTTTATGAGCTAACTTATGTCCTTTCCCTGTTAATGCCATAAGAAACGAAAAACATAACAATACTAAACTTGCACTAAAAGAAGAAAAAAATAAGTCATGATAAGCTAATAATTGCGATTTTTCAACGCTTTGTTCACTTACATCTTGTGAACTTCCATTTGTTAAGTGATGTTCAGAGAATCTGTTTAATATATAATTACTTATAACCGGAATCGCGGCATATGCAATCATGCGTAAAAATTGAACAGTCGCCATACGTGGCACTAAATCTGGCAATGGTCCGCCTAAAGCAGCCCCCATAAGCCCTGAAGCAATCGTAAAGCCAACGCCTAAAATCAGTACAAAGAAGCTGATGGCAAAGAACGTATACGGTTCATGATCCCCGGCATACATCCACGTTAAGTTTACACCAATAATAAGGAGAGCCCCTACCATTCCTAGAATTCCAGGACCTAATTTATCATAAAGTAAACAGCTTAAAATGGCGGCAACGGCTACTCCAACAAGCAGGCATAGATAAACAATGACCATTTCTTTATTTGGGAGCGCATTGACAGTTTTTAAGATGCCTTGTAGTGAAGCTAAGCTTAACGTCATTGCTATATATCCTGTTATAACGACTAAGATGGCTAGAAGCGGTTTTTTGTGCAAAATGAGTTTAAATGAAAGAAGCGGCTTTGTAGTGCTATATTCCGTAATAAATAGAAAAAGAAAAGAAAGAACACTGCCACCTAATCCAATCCATACGTAAAGCGATGATCCACCCCATTTTTGTAAGCTAAGAACTGTAAAAGATGTTAATAAAGCGAAAATTCCTGCCCAAACAAAACCCATCCAGTCAAAATGTGCTTTCTCTTTTGCATGTCGAGTCCCTTCATTTGAAAGGAGCGTATATCCTAACAGGATAGCGAGGATAGAACAGACTACAGCTACATAAAAGATTTCTTTCCAATGCCCTGTATGACTAACAAGCGTTCCGAAACAAACACCGATCATACTTGAACCATAAAACCCGCCGATAAGAATGAGTAGGGCCAAATTACGGCGACTAATAGGAAAAGCAAGAACAAGCATAGGAAGCATCATCATGAGAGCCATACCTGCTCCCATGCCCTGTAACACTCTCCCTGCTTCAAATACGATAAATTTTGTTGAAATTAAGCTTAATAATACACCTAACAGCGAAATACAGGCTGATGTTATATACGTTGTTTTATCTCCCCACTTATGACGTAAAAAAGGACCTAAAGGAACAAACAGGGCAAAAGCAATTGTTCCTGTCAGGATAGGTATAATCGATGGATAAGAAGAAGAGTCCAACGTTTTTTGAAGCAACCCTTGAAGTGGGGTAAGCGCACTGTTTAACATAAGGCCAGGGCCAACCGCTAAAATAGCTAATAGTGAAATTCCCCAGTGTCTTTCTATTTTCATTACACTTTTCCTTTCTATGTTTATTATTTGTTCATTCGTTCACAAATGTAGGGAACAAAAATAAAGCTTCAGTGTAGAAGCTTTATTTTATCCTCTAATCCAGCAACTCTAATTGGTCCAAGAAGCGTTAAACGAGTTAATTGATTTGCCATATATAGCGGGCTGAATTTCATATCATTTTCTAACCAAGAACTAATAACGCCAATATGAGCAGAAGCAATATAGCTAATTAAAATGTCTTTTGGAACTTCAAGCTCTTCCTCTGCTTCGCCAATAGAAGAAATTAATTCTCCATACACTTTATCTTGAACAATCTTCGTCATATAGCTTCGAAACTGTGGAATCCCTCGGTCACTCAGCATCACCTTAAAATAGTCCGCATGCTCGTGAATAAATTCAAAAAGCCGGACGAAAGAGATTTGCTGGTTCTCTTCTTTTGGAGCCTTTACTTCTTCTATAAGATTTTCCAACATTTCACGCATGCTTTGAAACAAAAAATCTTGCTTATCTTGATAATGAAGATAAAAGGTTCCACGGGTCAAATCTGCTCTTTCTGTAATTTCTTGAATCGTAATAGCCCCTACATCTTTCTCCTTTAAAAGCTCGATAAACGCTTTTCGTAAATATTTACTTGTGCGTCTTATGCGCGGATCTACTTTGGGTTTTTTAGACATTTTCTACCTCCTTGTATAACTTCTGGCACTTTGTAGACAAAACAATTTCCTATGTATTGTTATGAACGGTTCCGCTTTTACTGTTTATTGACCTCTATTCAAATTGTGCTGTACCATTAAAGTATGATTTACACACGATGTACATTACTAAACACTACGTCTATTAATGTACAGGATGAAAAATACTTTTGTCAATGAGAAGCTGGACTAAACCATGGGAAATAGGTATAAATCAATTCAAATTTATGAGAGGAGTCCTTTATAAGGGAAGGAAAAATGATGTTAAAGGAACAGGGGGAATCTCCTGATTCTTTAGTAACAGGAAGTCATAACTTTACAGAAGCACAGTATTTCAAAGAGGTGCAAAAATGGCTGCAAGAGTTTGATAAACAAAACCAAGTTATGAACCAACACAGAATTGAAACGTCCCTTTTATCGTTAACAAAGCCTGAAATCGAAGGAATTACAAATCTTGAAATAACGGTTAAGATTCGAAGAAATGATTCTAGTTAAATTGTGTTAAAGTAGAAAAATAACAGTTACCAAAGTACGTTGTCCATATGACTTGTCCTACAAAAAAAGCAGGCTGACTAAAGGTCAGCCTGCTTTTTTGTGAGCAAGAATAGAAGGCTCTCCCCCCCTTTACTCTTCCTCTTCAATTGTTTTTATAACTTTTGCCGGGTTACCAGCTACAATTACATTAGGAGGAACATCTTTTGTTACAACAGATCCAGCAGCAACAATAGAGTGATCACCAATTGTTACCCCTCCTAAAATAACGCAACTTCCCCCAATCCATACGTCATTTCCAATCCGAATTGGCATTGCATATCCTGTTTTATTTCGTCCTTTTGGTGCAATATTATGTCCAGCGGTGTAAATTCCAACATCAGGTCCAATCATACAGTTGTCACCAATGATGATTTCTGCCATATCTAAAATCGTACAGTTGTATCCTGCATAAAAATGATCTCCAACATGAATATTGTAGCCTAAATCACAATGAAAATTATGCTCTATACTCACGTTTTCCCCTGCACTTCCAAATAGCTCACGAATCGCTTCTTCTCTTTGTTTCTCATCTTCAACATGAGCACGATTAAACTGCTGAACAAGTTTATGTGCCCGCCTATTTTTCTTTTGTAACTCCTCTGTTCCTCGTTCATAAAATAGCTTTTCTTTTTTCATTTTACCGCTCCTTTCGCTTGTTTTTGCAGTTCTTTTAGTTAACATAATATTTTTATAGTAGATAAACTTAAAACGATTGTTTAGAGCTTATCTAAAATATGTATAACTCTTAGTGTACTACAATAGATACCGCACTATAAATCAATAATAATCCCATTACAATATTAAACTGACGGTAGTATTTTGATAGAAATTTCTGAAAAACACTACCACATAAACTCCAACAAAAGGTACTTAAAAAACCAACAAATGCTAAAATAATCGAGTAAAGAATTAAACTCCCATGTGAGGAATGATACGGAAGAATAAAGGTAGCAATAGCCGTAATTCCATAAAGAATCCCTTTTGGATTAATAAACTGCAAAACCATCCCCATAAAAAAGCTATTTTCTTTCTCGTTTCCCCCATTATTACTACTATCTTTGCTTTTCATAATCTTAATGGCAAGATAGATCATGTACAAAGCCCCTACAATTGTCATAATCAATTCAATTTTTGGCACAACGCTTTTGAGCATCAAATTGAAGTAACTTGATAAAAGCATAATAATAAGGAAACCCGCACTCACTCCAAAACAGAATTTGAGCGTTCTCTTTAGTCCATACTTGTTTGCAAAAGCCATTGCCATAATATTGTTCGGCCCTGGGGTAAAACTCGTAACAAAAATATACAGCAAAAAAGATACTAATGGCATAACCTTCCCTCTTTTCTTTTGTCTGTTATAGCAAACAAAAACAACAGTATAATAGACCTGTTTTTATTTTACATAAAGGTGCCTCTGTTGTATATAGAAAAAAGAGGAATATAGGTAACTAAACTTCATGCCTCCCTCAAAAAAACCTACATTCTAAAAATGAATATAGGTTTTTCTTATTTTTTAAACATTCGTTTTAATTTTCGACCAATAAAAATAGCAAGCAATCCGCATAATACAACCTCTTGCACGATAGGTGGTGTAAATTTAAGTACCCAAAAAGCCATTGCGATCGTTGCAATCGCTAAATAAAAAGTTTTCTGCTCAAACTGTTTTTTATCTTTATTGTCAAATTTCTTAAGGTTTGTGAGAATGATTAAATAGCCAATTGGTGGCGTTAATATACAAAACACAAAAAACCATCCAGTTTTTAAGTACCAAGGTTTCTTCACTTGTCCCCCTCCTTTTTTATAAGAATACTAACCTTATATAATAGAAAAAACCTCTAAATAATAGAGGTTTTTTTATTGTAAGGTTTAGCTTAATAACTGAGTGATCAGGATAAGTATGGTCTTCGTCATTTGGATCCTTTATTAAAAAAGTTAGGATCTTTCCAAACAAAATGCTGAAGAGAAAATACAACTCCGATGAAAAAACAAGGAAAGCTTTGAAGTGCAATTTGTAGGGGTGAGCATCCTAGACTTTTAAACAACAGCGCTGATAAAAAACCGACGATAAAATAGACGGGTAAAAACTTTTTAGACGTAATGAAGTCGCGCATGTGAAATCACTTCCTTTCATTTTTGTTCACAATGCGAAGACCGCTATTTTATCCTTATTATACCATAAAACCCTATATCTTTCATTGACTCGAAAGATATAGGGTTTATCCCTTATCACTGCTTGTTTTCTACATTGGAAGATTTGAGTCGGGTTTTTGAGTTACTTTAATTCTTTCCACTTTCCCAACGAGGAAAATATACGATAAAGCACCAAGTAAAGCTACAATAGCTATAAAGACGAGTGCAGGAGCAAAACTGCCACCTTGAGCTAGAAACCCAATCACAATCGGAACAACAATAGAGGCTAATCCGCCAATAAAGTTAAACACGCCTCCTGTTAATCCGACAAGATGTTTAGGAGCAAGTGTTGAAACAAATACCCACGTAATAGATGCTAAACCATTTCCAAAAAAGGCAATGGCCATAAACATAATAATAAGAGAAGTATTATTTACATAATTGGCGCCTACAATGGAAGTTGATAAGAGCAATCCAACAATAATGGGCGTTTTTCGGGCAATGCCTAGAGAAACTCCTTTTTTTACTAAAAAGTCAGAAAGAAAACCAGATAATAAAACCCCGACAAAAGCCGCTAAGAACGGAGCAGAAGCTAAGAACCCTGATTTTAAGAAGTCTAGTCCGCGGTACTCAACAAGATATGTTGGAAACCACGTTAAGAAAAACCAAAGCGTAGAGTTTACAGCAAACTGACCTAAATAAATCCCCCATAATTTACGGTGAACAAACACTTCTTTTAAATTTCCCCACTCAAACTTTGCTTTTTCTTCCTTTTCATTAACCTGTGTAACAAGTCCTCCGCCTTCTTTAATATAATCTAGCTCTGCTTTATTTACTTTTTTATGTTTCGCCGGATCCCGGTAGAAAATATACCAAATAATCCCCCATAAGATACCGATAGCTCCTGTTGTAATAAATAGCCCTCTCCATCCTAAAAAGTGTTGAATTGTAACAAGAGCAGGAGTTAAAAAGGCGAGCCCTGCAAACTGACCAGATGTATAAAACGCGATGGCAGATGCTCTTTCCTGATTTGGAAACCAGCTTGTCACAACTTTATTATTTGTCGGAAAAGCAGGGGCTTCAAATGCCCCTGTTGCAAGCCGCAAACCAAAGAGTCCAACAAATCCTTTTGTAAACCCTTGGAGTAATGTAACAAGTGACCATGTAATAAGACTGAATGCATATGTAAGCCGAGCACCAAACCGGTCAACCATCACGCCTCCTGGAATTTGAAGAGCAGCATATGCCCATCCAAAAGCAGAAAAGATAAGACCAAGCTGAACAGATGTTAATTCTAAATCTTTTCCGATGGCCGTTGCGGCTACAGAGATGTTGCTTCGATCCATATAATTTATGACAACGCTTACGAAAATAAAGGCTAAAACTTTAAATCTTACCCGAGTTGGTTTCTCACTGTACCCCTTCACACCGTCATCCCCTTATTGCAAATTTCGTTACATAACTAGACAAATTCTAGTTTTTACCATTCCACAACAGAACCATCCCTATGTCTCCATACTGGATTTCTCCAATTGTGCCCAACACTTGCCATCTTTCGTACATGTTCTTCATTGATTTCAATCCCTAAACCAGAACCATCTGGAATTTTCACATATCCGTCTTCATATTTGAATACTTTGTTATCAACGATGTAGTCTAACAAGTCACTTCCTTGGTTATAGTGAATGCCTAAACTTTGTTCTTGAATAAATGCGTTATGACACGTCGCATCTACTTGGAGACAAGAGGCTAATGCAATAGGTCCTAATGGACAATGAGGAGCTGCCGCAACATCGAATGCTTCTGCCATTGATAAAATCTTTTTACCTTCCGTAATTCCTCCTGCATGAGAAAGATCAGGTTGAATAATATCAACATATCCGTCTGTAAGAAGCTTTTTAAAGTCCCATTTGGAAAACATTCTTTCACCTGTGGCAATTGGAATCGCTGTAGCATGAGCAATTTCCCGCAATGCTTCATTATTTTCAGGTAAAACAGGTTCCTCAATGAACATTGGGCGATAAACTTCAAGCTCTTTTGCTAAAATTTTTGCCATTGGTTTGTGGACACGTCCATGGAAATCAATGCCGATGCCAACATAAGGGCCTACAGCTTCTCTTACAGCTGCAATTCTTTCTACTACAGCATCAATTTTTTCATATGAATCAACATATTGCAGTTCTTCTGTTCCATTCATCTTCACGGCTGTAAATCCTTTTTCAACGACATGTTTAGCGGCTTCTCCAACATCTGATGGACGATCTCCCCCAATCCATGAATATACTTTAATGGATTCTCTCGCCTTACCACCTAGTAACTCATAAACAGGAGCATTATAATATTTCCCTTTAATATCCCATAACGCTTGGTCAATTCCTGCAATGGCGCTCATTAAAATGGGACCACCTCTGTAAAATCCACCTCGATACATAACATTCCAATGATCTTCAATATTCAATGGATCTTTGCCAATAAGATATTCCATTAATTCATGTACAGCTGCTCCAACTGTCGCTGCCTTTCCTTCAATAACCGGTTCTCCCCAACCAACAATTCCTTCATCTGTTTCAATTTTTAAAAATAACCAGCGTGGTGGTACTTGAAAGAGTTCATAACTTGTAATTTTCATATTAAACATTCTCCTTTTGTTTTGAGTGTACAGCTTCTACATATTGACGAGCTTTTATTGTTAGCTCTTTTAAATAACTAGCGTTTATTTCTCTTTTTGTATTGACAAGGGAACTACCAATCCCAAACCCTACTGCACCTGCCGCATGAAACTCCCCAATGTTACCTAAGTTAACACCCCCAGTAGGCAGCAGTGGAATGTGTGGAAGCGGTCCTCGGATATCTTTAATATATTGAGCTCCAATACTTGCTGGGAATACCTTTACAATATCGGCTCCTTTTTCATAAGCGGTTAAGATTTCCGTTGGTGAAAATGCTCCTGGAATACTTATTGCTCCATATCTCTTTGTCATTTTAATAGTTTCAATATTTACAGTAGGAGCCAATATGAATTGAGCTCCAGCTAAGATAGCTGCTCTAGCTGTCTCTGGATCTAGTACAGTTCCTGCTCCAACAAGCATTTCTCCTTTAAACTCTTTTGCTACTTTCTCAATAGCTTCAAGTGCGTTTGGGCTGTTAAGCGTAATTTCAATATTTTTTATTCCGCCTTCATGTAAAGCTGAAGCAATTTGGACAACATCTTTTGATTCGGCACCGCGGACAATCGCCACAATTTTATGTTCTAAAATATGGGAAAGTAAATTCATCTTCTACACTCCTTTTTATCTTGTAACATCTTCACTTGTAACCGTATTCATAAAATGATATAGTTCCTCTTTATCTGGTAATCCTTCAATGTCTCCTTCAACAGTTACCACAATAGACCCAATGGCACATCCTCTTTTAACAGCTTCTTGTAGAGGAACATGATCAAGGAGTCCTGATAGAAAACCCGCCGCAAATCCATCACCAGCTCCGATTGGATCTACTACTTTATGAACAGGATAACCTTCTATATAAGAAGCCTCCTCTACGCTAGAATAATAAGCTCCTTTTTCTCCTAGTTTTACAACTACTGTTTCAACTCCAAGTTGATGAAATTGAGAACAAATTTTTTCCGGAGTCTGTTCCCCAAATAAAAATTCTCCTTCACTAATACCAGGTAGGATAATATCGGCCTCTTTTGCTACATCAATCAATGTTTCTCGGGCCTCATGTTCTCCCCAAAGCGTTTTGCGCAAGTTTGGATCAAATACGACTTTTAATCCATGCTTTTTTGCTATTTTAATAGAATAGAAAACGCTCTCATAACAGGATGAACTTAAAGCAGGTGTAATACCTGTAATATACAAGTATTTTGCGCTAGAGAGGTATTCCTCATTAATGTCTCTCTCGCTCATAAAGCTCGCAGCAGATCCTTTTCGGTAATAAAATACTTTTGTCTGTCTCTCATTTGTTTTTTCTTTGAGAAACAAACCTGTTGGGGCTTCTTCATCACGTATGACAAAGCTTACATCGACTCCCTCCCCCCTAAGAGTAGATAAAATTCGAGCTCCTAGCTCATCTTTTCCAACTCGACTAATCCAGCCTGTTTGGTAACCAAGCTTAGAAAGACCAATTAATGTGTTGCTTTCTGCTCCCGCTACTTTTGTGGAGAAATCTTGACAGTATCTCATTTTTCCCGTTGAATGGGGGTTGAACAATACCATTGTCTCCCCCAAACTAATCACATCCATCATACCCCTCCTTTTTATTCTTTCTCTCCTGTATATCCAGCAATCCCCGATATTTTCTTTGATGTAGAAAGAAGCTTCTCTACAATCATGTTCTTATGTTTTAGCATTCTTTCTTTTGGTCCTGCGACACTAATGGCCGCTTCCATTATGCCGCTTGCTCCATAAACAGGAGCTGCTAGACAAAATAGCCCTTCTTCATTTTCTTCATCATCAATGGAGTAACCACTTTCCACAAAAGAATCTAAATTTTGCTCTAACATTTCTTTGTTTGTAATCGTAGAATCCGTAATCGGAACAAGCTCCATTCCTTGAAGTAGCTCTTTTCTTCGTTCTAACGGTAAAAATGCTAGAAATGCTTTTCCTAACCCTGTACAGTATAGTGGTTTTCTCTTTCCAAGCTGAGCAGTTGTACGAATAGAGCGATTATTATCGATTTTCACTACATAGATGAGCTCTCCATCCGACAATAAAGCCATAAACACCGTTTCCTGTACATCTTCCATAAGCTTCTTTAAATAGGGTTTTCCTTCAGCCGAAATATCTAAAGAATCCATTGCCGCAGTTCCAATTTGAATTAGTTTTGGCCCAAGCTTATATCTTTTTAGCTGATCTTGATTTACATAGCCTTCCTCATGCAGCGTTGTAACGAGGTTAAATGTACTACTCTGCGGAAAAGCTAGTGAGCTACTAATTTCTTTTACTGTTAGCCCTTCTGGATAACGAGCTAATAGTTCAAAAACCCTTAATACACGTTCTGCTGACTTAACTGACATAAAGCACTCCTTTAAATCACATATGTGATTCGTAATTCTATATATGATTTTTACAATTTAAATACTAGCATAGCTAAAAAAAGAAAACAATCTATTTTTATTATTTTCTGAAAAAACACAAAAAAAGACTGCTCGTAAGTTGTCGTACAAACTTTACGAACAGTCTAATATATATTTGCTTTTATGATTTAAGCCGTTGTACACCAATATAGCCCAAAGTACTTTTCCTCTGTTTCTGCTACAAAGAAACGATCATTCCAATCTGGTTCATATGCATAAGCACGTCTTACGATATTATCTGGAAAAATAAACGGTTTAATTTGTTCTGAAAACTCCTCTTTTAATTGCAACCATTCATCGTAAGTGACTTCTTGTAATGATAATTCTTCTCTCAGCTTTCCTTCTAGTTCAACTACATCCATATCTTCTACAGCATTTTTTTGATACATATAATGATCTCTTGATTCAATGAACAAACACTTTGTCGCAAAATCTTCTAGAGATCGAATCTCTCCCCATGTGTTTTTTCTTTCATGCTCAAACACATAAATCATTTCTTCAGAGGAAGGAGAATCAAACTCATCTTCTTCCATCACATAGTACCTCACTGTCTCTCTCCCTATAACGAACGAATAATCCCGCCTTCAACTCGCTGTGCCGCTCCATTAATAGCCGCTGCTTTTTCTGAAGAGAGAAACACAATAACACTTGCTACTTCTTCTGGTGTTGCATAGCGCTGTGTAAGAGATGTTGGTTCATTGACTTTAAAATAATCTTTTACAAACGTATCAAGGTCTTGTCCAGCAGCTTCTGCTGCTCCCTTCATATAGTTTGCAACACCTTCTGTCCATGTTGGACCAGGGAGCACAGAGTTAACGGTAACGTTCGTTCCTTTTGTTCGCTCAGCTAATCCTCTTGATAAGCTAATTAATGCTGTTTTTGTTAAAGAATATGGAATCATTTGTGGAAGAGGTTTGACTCCTGCTTCACTTGAAAGATTCAAAATACGTCCGCTGTTTCGCTCTAACATTCCAGATAAAAAAGCTCGGCAAAGACGAATAGCGCTCATTACGTTTACTTCAAAGTATTCTGTCCATTCTTCATCTGTCACATCTTCAAACTCTTTTACTTCAAAAAAGCCTAAATTGTTAACAAGTACGTCAAGCGCACCGATTTTGTTTACTTTTTCGATAAGTTCTTTACTTTCTTCCGCTGTTGATAAATCAGCGTGAAGGCCGTGAACAGTTCCAAGAGAAGATAGTTCTTCCACAACGGCTTCTACTTTCTCTTGAGATCTTCCATTAACAATCACATGAGCTCCTTCTTCTAAAAAAGCTTTTGCTGTTGCTTTTCCAATTCCTGCTGTTGATCCTGTGACTAATACAAGTTTGTCTTTTAATTGTAATTGCATTTCTAAACAACCTTCCTATTTCTAAGAATATACGAAAATTATATAATTAGCCTGAATTCATTACTATTATTTTGCTTACATAGATGATTCATACTCTTATTTGTTTTTCACAAGAACTGTAATGAGCGGGGATTGATATTTACATGAGATTATCTTCAGCTACGACCGTTTAATCATGAAGCCCATCAGATTTTAATCTGATCCGGCCGACTTAGTCAATGCTGCAATTGCAGAATTAATAAGACTACAATACGAATTACCCGTCTATAATACCTTAAAAGATGCAGCAAATGATGTTCAAAATAAATTATATCGTGCCATCTATCATCAGATTGACCATGCACTAAATGATGAACAAAAAACAATAATAGTGCCGCTGTTAGTAAAGTAACATTATTTAATTATTACAATACAAAAGATAATTTAATTAATACCACGATTCATAATTCATTTGCCTCTGTCCTAGAAGAATATGAACGTTTGATTGAAAGTGATTTATCATTTGAGCAAACATATATGGAACTCACGCAATATAAAATAAAAAAAATCCAAAGTATGACATCCATGTTTTTTCATAATGTGATGCAGCAATTTGCAAGCGATCCGACTTTTTTTAATAAGGATGCACAAGAAACAAGTGATAGATTGGTTTTAAGAATGTTTCAAAAAGGGCGTAAAGAAGGAAAAATTAATCCCGCATATTCTGATGAGGTTTTACTGATGTTAATGCATATTTTTACGGAGGGATTGAAAAGTCAAGCGATTAATACTGAGAATTTGATAAAATATGGCCCTCAAATTACTCAAATGTTTTTGAATGGCTTGCGTTAAAGTAAACTTGACAAATTGAACAAATTATTTGATATATGTAAAAAAAATTAACATTTTTCAGGGCGAATATAATAACTATTGCTGCTTGTTTAGCTAAACAAGCTAATAGAAGCTCTCTTATTCCATTAAAGGGCGCTTTTCTAGAATAAATAATTATTTATAGACTGAACGGTAAAAACCGATCAGTCTATTTTTATCAATAAGCTACACCCTATTGATAATATCTTGGTTCCTTAATATGAGCTTGATATATTCTCTAAACGTTTTTCAAGATGAAAATTCATTAAAGGTAATACACACAAAAACCTCAACATATTTTCTGCATTCCTCTTCCCTAACCTTTATTCTTAATAATAAAAAAAATTGCCTTTTCTCCCATTAAAATTTTTATTCTTTGTGATTTCAGGAAGTATATCAGAACACTACATACTCATACTATAAAGAACTGATGTAAACAATAACCTTTCTCTTGATCGCATTCTGGGAGAAACGCTCTTCGTTAAAATATCCTATAACCATTTAATCGCAAATGAGGGAACAATGATGAAAATATTAGCAATCACACTTATCGTTCTTCTATTATCTATTTTAAACCTTTTATTTATGGATTTTCTCTTAGGTTTTGATTTTTCTGAGTCAGTATTACACCTTCTAAATCCATTTTGGGTCATAAGCAGCGCAGAGTATGTCATGCTAGCAGGACTTTTTTTACTTGTTATTGGACAGCAAATCTATACAATCGTGAAAAAAAGAACGAATAAACAAGATGAATCTAATTAGCTTTTCTCTTTAAGATATTTCGTATCATAGAAATAAGGAATAACACTAAAGGGAGAATGATTAAAAGCGGCATGGAGAGATATTTAAGCACTACATCCAATCCTTCTTCCATGTGCTCAGAAAAACTAGAAGCTATTGTCATGGATAAAAAAATGGCCACAATTCCTATCGGAAGAATAATGGGTTTGTGACTTTCCAATTTAAATAAGTCAACAATTCCTATCATAGCACCGTACAAAAGAACAGAGGCTTTAAAGAAAACGGTCATTAGTAAAGTAAAAACCACGATGGCATCTAGTCTTTCAATAAAATTCAACAAATTGACCTTTCCAATCGTAGCTAATGTAGGAAACGTAGATCTCTCCATTACATTTATACCAAGTGCAGCCATATTCAAAACAGCTGTCCAACTTAAAACAAGACCGCTTGAGATAACAGAAAGCACCCACACTCTCTTTACTAATTCGGGCCGATTTAAATAAGGTAATAGCATCGTAAACACCAACATTTCACCAAATGGAAAAATCATCGTGAAAGAGACCGTTGTCGTTAGAATAGGCCTCCAACCATGTTCTAAAAAAGGCCGTACCTGTTCAAAATCAATATCCCCTGATACAAGCACAAAGAAGTTTGCTGCAATTCCAAGTAAAAGTAAAATAACAATAAATACTTCTCCTGTTCTCCCTATAACTTCAATCCCTAAATGAATGATATAACAAATTACTAAAACAAGGGTGAGGTTAATTGCTAGTAGCGGTGTTCTTGGCAAAGTGGAGGAAAGAAGCAAATCACCAAAATCACGTATGTTCCTAGCCGCTATGTACAAAAAAAGTAAGCAATATATCAGTCCTAATCCCCAACCAATGTATTTTCCTACGATTTTTCTGATACATGCTGTAAAGGGAAGGTTAGGATATTGACGAAATAATAGATAGTAAATGAAGAATAAGAAGATTCCTCCACCCATTCCTAAAAGAATAGAGAACCAAGCGTCTTTCTTTGCTGTAATTCCATAACTAACAATTAAAGCAGTACCTAAGTTAAAAATAAACATTAAAGCAAAGAGTTGAATAACGCTTATTTTTGCTTTCTCCATTTTTTAGGCTCCTTTCTATGATAGAGCTAGTTATTTGCTCATCCTCTTTCCTACAGTCTAATGTTTTTTCCTCTTTATACACTGACGAACCATTAGCACAGCTAACATAATAAAAGGAATAAGGATGAATAAGACTATACCCATATATTGATTAATAACACCTTCTTCCGTCTGTTCCGAAAAACTTGAAGACATTGCAAGAGATAAAAAAATAACAATGGTTCCAATTGGTAAAAGAATGTGATTGTAGTTATCTACTTTGAATAAATTGGCTATTCCGATAACCCCTCCATATAAATAAATAGAGGCTTTAAAAAACACGGTAATTAATAAAGTAAAGACGACAATCGCGTCCATCCTTTCAATAAACTCAAGCAAATTGACCTTTCCTACCGCCATTAATAACGGAAAAGTTGATCTTTTCATGGCCCTTAAACCAAGAACACATATATTTAGTATGACAGTCCAGCCTAAAATCAATCCACTTGAAATAACAGCTAATAGCCATACTCTCTTCACTAATTGTGGCCGATTTAAATATGGCAGAAGCATCGTAAAAACAAGCATCTCACCGAATGGAAAAGTAATAAGGGTTGGAAAAGTTGTACTCATAATCGGCTTCCAGCCATGTTCAAGGACAGGACGTATACGCTCGAAATCTACATCTCCTGATACAAGCACTAAGAAGTTCCCTGATGCTCCGAGCACTACCAGTATGACAATAAATACTTCTGCTGATCTTCCTAATACTTCTACTCCTAAATGAATGACATAACAAATAACAAGGATAAACGTGAGATTAATGGCCAGTAACGGCGTTTCTGTCAAAGTGGAGGAAATAATTAAATCTCCAAATTCACGTACATTTCTTCCGCAAATATAGAGAAAAAAGAGACAGTATACTAGGCCAAGCACCCAGCCTAAATATTTACCAAATATCTTCCTAATATATTCAGTGAACAACAAATGAGAATATTGACGAAAGGGATAATAGTAAATGAAGAATACAGCTACTCCTCCACATATGGCTAGAAGAATAGCTAACCATGCATCTTTCCCAGCCGTAGCACCATAACTGATCACTACCGCTGTTCCCATATTAAAAATAAGCATAAGGGAAAATAGCTGAATAACACTTATTTTTGCCTTCTCCATTTCTATCACTCCCTTCTTTGCCATTTCGCACTTACTCCTATTAAGATCTCGTAATCAGACCTGTTCGACGAATAATAGCCTGCACATTCACATGGACTTCTGTCTGTGGGAAGATCTCCTTTTGCCATGAGGACTCTATATTTTTCCATACATGTTTATTCGCAATATTAATTTGTTCACCAAAATTAAAAATATCACTTTTTTGTTTTTGAGCTTTTTCGACTGTTAAAAGGATTTCTTTCTTTATTTCTTCCTCTACTTCTTCATCTAACTTTGCTAGTACTTTTGATTTCCCAAGGTCTTTAGCACAATTATTTTCTAGCACTAATCCTTCTGCATGAACATCAACATAGATAATGGGTTTTTGATGTTTAAATTTCACATGAACGTTCGACTTTGCCCGGGAGATTTCAATGGCAATCGCATCTTTCGCTTTTCCACAGTCAAGGTTTAAAACGGTAGTCTTCATTTCATTCATCACCCATGTCACTCCACGGGCATCATCACCATTAAGCCATTTTTTTAATTTGCCATCTTTAAAAAGAGCAAGACCTTTTATTTCAATTCTCGCGCTTGGGTCAATCTGTTGTATATTTGTTATCGCATTTCCCTCGCTAGCTTTCCCTTCGACTTGTACTCCTGTAACACTTAAACTCCCTTGTTCTAAGCCTTGGATAACTTGGTCAGCACGTGTACTTTTATAGACACCCCACTCTTTTTCGGAGTATTTCAAGGTCTCTGAAATCTTAGTAGAAGGGATATCTTCTAACGGTGTTGCTACTTCTAACGTTCTTTTGGCTGTTGCATTCCCTTTTGTAATTAGAACAGGAAAAAGAACGCGAAACTGAGCATCTCGTTCAATAACATCAAACAATTCTTTAATCCCATCTTTCGCTACTTTTTCATTAATAATCATTACTTGAAGATGAGGAAAAAAGAGCTCGCCAGGCGCTTTTGTGGAGATTTTCCGAAGCGTTTCTGAAAGAGTACTTCCCCTCTCTGTGAATGTAGTTACAGGAGAAGCTTGGACTTTTCCGCCTTGTTGGCCCCCCGCAATTTGAGAAGGATTAGTGATTTGGACCGTAACTTCGTATCTGTTCTTTATTTTGTCACTACCTTTGTCAATTGCCAGTCCTGATACAATACTCAACTTCTGTAGTTCTTCACGATCCCAGCAGCCAGATAATAAAGATAAACAAACGAAAAGAAGAAGAAATCTTACTAGCTTATGTCTCATTAGGATCCCTCTTTGATTCTTGATTTTTCATAGGTCCTTCTCTCTTTGAAGGGCCCCGATCTTGGTTATGATCTACTCTTTTGGTCTTGACTTGACTAATTAGACGGGGGCGTTTAGATAAAAATGGTAAGGGCCATCGAATAATGGTATCTTTTTGATCAGCTAGCACGATAGGAGCAAAAGGAGTTAAGTAAGGAATACCAAATGAACGCAAACTACACGTGTGGGCAACTAACACAATAACCCCTAATCCAATTCCATAAAGTCCAAAAAAGCTTGCCATAATCATCATCCCAAAGCGAAGCAACCTTGTCGCATCTGTCATCGCATAATGAGGAATTGTAAAACTAGCGATAGCCGTTGCAGCTACAACAATAACCATTGCACTTGAAACAATACCAGCTGAAACCGCTGCTTCCCCTAATACAAGAGCTCCTACGATAGAAACAGCCTGACCTACAGGACGAGGCATCCGAATTCCTGCTTCCCGTAATACTTCAAAAGTAAATTCCATTAATAGTGCTTCTATAATAATCGGAAAAGGAATGTTTTGCCGCTGTGCAGCTAAATTAACTAACAAAGGAGTTGGAATCAATTCAGGATGAAAGGAAATAAAGGCAACAAACAACGATGGACCTAGAAGAGTAATTAAAAAAGAAGTGATTCTCAGTAATCGTAAAAAACTAGCCATTGTCCATCGTAAATAATAGTCTTCTGCTGTTTGAAAGAATTGATTCCAAGTCGCAGGCACGATAAGAGGAATTGGTGTTTCATTAACAAAGATGACAATTCGGCCTTCTAGTAAATTACCTGCGACTACGTCTGGTCGTTCTGTAGCAAAAATGGTTGGCCATGGTGTCCATGTTTCATCTGAAATCCACTCTTCAACTGTATTAGAACCATATACTTCATCAACTTTAATTTTATGGAGTCTTTCTTTAACCTCCGTAAGCAATTTATCATTTACAATTCCTTTTACATACATAATCCCAATTGTTGTTTGGGTAATCTCCCCTAATTCCATTGTCTCTAACCAGAGATTAGGGCTTTTAATTCGGCGACGGACCATTGCTGTATTACTAATGAGTGACTCCGTAAAGCTATCTCTAGGTCCTCTTACTGAAGATTCAGCAACAGGTTCTGAAATAGCCCGGAGATCTCCTCCTTGTACAGCGCAAGTAAACCCCTGATTCCACCCATCAATTAAAACAATCGTTTCTCCTGATAATAAAGAAAAAAATAGTTTGTTCCAGTCCACTACATCGTTTACATGTGTGATGGTTAGCATGTGTTCTTTTATGTATGCTCCTACTTGGTTTGGTAAAGAGAAATCTTCTTCTTCAGCTAGGTTTGCGTTACTCATGAGCTGTTTAATAATACCTCTTCCCAAGATTTCCTTATCTGTTAAGCCATTTATATAAATAGAAGCCACCTTACGAACAAAAGGTTTCCCCATCGTAAAGTTCCTAACCACTACATCCTCGCTTTTCCCAAAAGTTTCCTGTATCTTTTTTAAATTCTCTTCTAAAGAAGACTTAAGCGCCTCCTCATTTGAAGCAACCTCTGTTTCTTCATAGTAAGGAGCCTCTTTTTTTGACTTTCTTTGTTTTTTTGTTAGACGTTTCCATCCACTGTTCATGTCTTATGCCCCTCCAAGTGCCACCGAATGAAGAGCTCGATGTTTTCTGCTATCATTAATTGATAATTTTTCCTGAATTTGATTTTTTATACCCCTTTCTTGTTTATGAACGTGACTGTTGTTATGTAATGACAAAAGCCCTCAATCACTTTAGTAATTGAGGGCTTTTATAAATTCTTTATTTACGCTTAAAACGCATCTTTGTGCGTTCTGTGATCTCGTCTGCAAATTCCCCGTTTACCATTTTTCCACTTCGAGGTGTTTGGGATAATTTTGCTTTGTTTTTATGTTTATTGTTTCTTGACTGTCCTCTTGTCATGGTGATATCCCCCCTTTTTTTAAAAAGCAAAAAACGTAAAAAAACGGCTTTTTTATGTTTCTGCTCTATTTAAAGTATAAGGAAAAGAGGTTGATTATAATCTGTATTTTTAATTCCTATTGTGTTTTAAAATACCGTTTTTTATTTTTATATTTTTCTTTTAGAACATAGTTTATTTAAATGATATTTTGTTCTTTCAGTTAAAAAGAATAACTCTTCATCGCTCGTGCACACTATAAAAGATATTTTGTATATCAAATCTATCCGTCCGAAAATCCCTTCTTTGTTAAGCTTTTTTTATCCAGATTAGATCATGAAAAAACATTATTAGAAAGGAAAAAATATGGCTAACAAAACCTCCATCTATAACAACTATTTTGAAAAACAAAATGATTTAAATCATGAAAAGCTACAGATTTGGCTTGATTATACCGTTTTTAGCTGGAGATGGTGATTAGGCGTCTTTATAATCGTTTGTTTAACCGGAATATGGCTGAAATTTAGAAAAAAAGAAAGTACAGACAGACTGTTGTATACAGGGCTTTTTGTTGCTGTTTTAGCTTCTTTTCTTGATATGGTTGGCGATTTTCTCGGATTGTGGGATTATCGATATGAAGTTTTTCCTTTAACACACAATTATTTTCCTTGGGATCTTTTTCTCTTGCCTATTTCAGTTATGATTACCTTACAAATTAAGCCCAACATGAACCCCTTTATAAAAGGCATTATTTATGCAGGATTCTCTTCCTTTATTGGTCTCCCTCTCCTCACATGGCTTGGCATTTATAAACCAATAAAATGGGAATATATCTATTCTTTTCCGATTCTCGTTATAATCTACCTTGCCGCTCATTACATTTCTTTGCGAAATCAATTTGAGAAAGTATAACTCTATCTTTTTTCTCCCAACCTAGAAAAGTGGAGCTTATTTCGTTCCTGTTTTCTGGGTTATTCTACATTTTTTAGTGTGACACCCTACATACACTTTACTCCATTAACCATTCTATTTCGTTTTTCGTTGAATTCTCTTCTTTAGTTATTTTTTGAACATTGATATTGCTCGGTTGTTATTTATATAATTACTAATCCCCCTTTTTGAAAATCATCTACAAATAGAATAAAAAGGAACTTCTCTTGTAGAAGTTCCTTTTTATTTAGGCAAGGGGCGCTTTCTTCTTTTTTATCTCCGTAATAATACTTTCTACTAATAACTCTAAAGAGAGTCTTGTATCTTTATCTATTGCTTCACCTTTTGAATTCAATTTCGTTCCAACAGATGAAATGACAAGCGTTCCATTTTTCACCATATTAACATTCAGCATTTCTAATGTTTGTAGAAAAGACGCCTGTGCTTTTTCTCCTCCCGCTACCATAGGAGAAGCCGTAATAACAGCTACAGTCTTATTTAACAGCTGACCTGATGAAACAAGCCAGTCAATTGCATTTTTCAGTACTCCTGGTATGCCACGAGCATACTCTGGCGTACAAAAAATAAGGGCATCCGCTTCGTTTAATTCCTGTCTGAACTCCTCGATAACTATTGGTCCTTCTTCATTATCTAAATCCGGATTAAAATGCGGAAACTCTCCAATCTTATCGTAAATAGAATAGTCAATATCATCTTTGAAAAAAGAAGCTAGATTTTCTAATATGTTCGTATTTATTGAACTCTCTCTTATGCTTCCTGAAATAGCCACAACTTTTTTACGTTTTCCCATTCTATCATCTCTAGAAACAGAATACTCTTTTCTGGATTTAAAAAGCAAAGGATTGAATTTATAGTAGTAGTAATTTTTCTTTTAGCACATAGTTTATTTAAAAAACAAATATAAAAAATGCTCATTTCCAAAAATGAGATAGTATTCAGAAAGTAACATAAATATTGTGAGTGTTTAATGTTTTGTTTTCTTTAGATATATTTCATTCATTAAGTTCACAAAGTGAATTAATAATGAAAAAAGTGTTTCTCTCCTATTAAAGAAACACTTTTTTATTTTAGATTTTCTAAATATCTCTTAATTTCCTTTTTACTTTTTAAAAGAATAACCTTATTGCTTGGATTTAGCTTTTGAAAAGCCTCAAAGTGTTCAGCCATTCTTTTCTTACGACCGTAATAAGTTGTACAGATAAATTTAAGAAATGTCCAATCTAGCTTTTCTTCGCATCCTTTGCCTAAATCAGCGCGCGTTTTTCCTCTATTCATCCAAAAGCGTTTTAGCACGCGGTAAAGACAAACACGAAGAGGAAGTTCAAGATAAATCATCGTGTCTGCTCTTTGTAAGCGAATTTGAAAAGTGTTTTTGTAGTTTCCTTCTATAATCCACTGCTCATGAGGGATAATGTCTTGCTGAGATTTTGAAAACTCTTCTAACGATGCTTCTACCCAATTTGGTTTCCAAAACAATGCATCTAAATGATGAACCTCAATATGCAATCTTTCTCCGAGTTTCCGTGCAAACGTCGACTTTCCGACTCCTGGAGAAATCCCCACAACCATAATGCGGTTCACTTTCCCTCTCTCCTTCGTCGTTCTTCTCCCCAAAGAGATGCTTTATGAGCTAGTGCTGTTACAAACCCCCTCTTTCCTTCTTGATACTTATAATGAAAATCTGGAAATTCTCGCGCTAGCTTTCTCTTTAATTCTCCATAAGCTCTTGCTTCTAGAGGATGGTGAAGCAAATACTCTTTAAAGTCTAGGAGTTGTTCAATATGCGCATGACCGCTTTGGAAAATATGAACATGATGTGTTCTCTTCTCTTTTCCTTTTACAAAGTAGCGCCTTCCAGTAATACCATTCTCTCCTTTAGCACTGTAGCCCACTCCAATCATTTCTCTTTCATAAGAAGCGATTCTCTCAATATTAGACACTATAACTAAAATATCGATAATAGGCTTTGCATATGGAATAGTGTGAACAGAGGTACTGCCAATATGAAACATATGGATAACATTATCTTTTAATATTTCATGGAGCAGCTCTTTCTCTTGTTCATATAGAGTCCCCCACTGTTCTGTCCAAGAATATAGTTCCGTTTTTCTCACAGCATCCCTCCTCATTACTTTAGACACTTGCTGTAGACTGTCGTACAATAAGTTCAGGAGCCATAAGCAGGCGCTCCTTATATCCTTTGGACTCTTCCATTTCTTTCCGTAATAAATCAACAACTTTTGCGCCCATTTGTTTTATCGGCTGAGAAACGGTTGTCAGCATTGGAGCTGTTGTTGTGGATAAAACCGTATTGTCAAATCCAACAACAGAAAGCTCGCGTGGCAAGTCAAGTTCAAGCTCTTTAGCTGCTTGAATTACGCCTGCTGCTAGCAAATCGTTACATGCAAAAATAGCGGTTGGTTTCTCATCCAATAAGAGAAGCTTTTTAGCACATTCATATCCTTTTTGAATTATCGCTTCTGTTTTCATGATATATTCTGGTTTCACATCTATGCCCGCTTCTCTCATAGAGTCCTTATAGGCCGCTAAACGAGGTTCGTTACTGCGAACGTTTTCAGAAATGATTGCAATGTCTTTATGTCCTAAATCAAGCAAGTGTGATGTTGCTAAATAGCCTCCTTTATAATCATCAACAGTGACCGTGTTAATCGAAAGCTGAGGGATTTCGGAAGCAATTAAAACACTTGGAATTCCTCTTTCAATTGTTTCTTGTAGCAAAACCGTGCTTCTAAATGCAGAAGCAACAACAAGTCCGTCTACTCGTTGACTCGTTAACAGAGCTAAGTAATTTCTTTCTTTTTCTGTATTATTATCTGTACTACACAACATTACATTTAATCCTACTTCATGACTGCGATCTTCAATGCTTCTTGCGATTCCTGCATAAAAAGGGTTCGATATATCAGGAACAAGAAGTCCAATTAATTTGGTTCGCTTTCCTCTTAAAGAAGCTGCTGCTGCATCAGGCTTATAGTTTAATTTTTGCATTGCTTGAAACACTTTTTTTCGCGTTTTCTCACTAATTTTCCCGCTATCATTGATTACTTTTGAAACCGTTCCAATAGAAACGCCGGCCTCTTCGGCAACGCTACGGATCGTAATTTTCATTTTTTCCTCCTTTCTCTCCAGAAATGAGTATGTATTTATGTAATAATGAACGTAAATGAACTTATTTATTATAGCATAGAACTTTTTTCTACAGCACAGCCACTCTACTCCTAGACTTTAAACCGTATTCTTAAAAAGAAAGGAGGAAAAGAACCATGTATTTTCCATCCCAAAAAGACATATGGGTTATTATTATAAATTGGATTGTTATTTTCGCTTGTTTCACACCTCTTATTATTAAAAGAGACTATGAAGCTCTTTTTTTCACTCTTCCATTAGCACTCTTTCTCCTGTTATGCTTTTTTAAAACAGGATATATGGTAGACGAGAAAATGCTAATCATCCACAATGGTCCCCTAAAAAAGAAAGTTTCAATCAAAGATATCCAAAAGATGAAACGAACGAAAAATCCGTTAGCCTCTCCTGCTCTTTCACTAGATAGAATCGAAATTACGTCGCATTCTCATAGCAGCATCCTACTTGTGTCTCCTAAAAACACACGGGAGTTTATCTCTTTATTAAAAGAAGCCAATCCAGACATTAAAGTAGATAAAAATTTAACGGAGTCCTTCTAACTTTATTAACGGCTGTTTTTGTATAAGAAAGAGGTCGCCTCACTTCAAAATAGGAATGCGACTATAAAACCTATGATGATGACAAGGAGGAGTATTCCCATCCCTTTCCAACCTAAGCCCCCTACTAAATCAGCAAGGTTTCCCATTTCAGCCCTATTAAACGCATCGTTCATATTTCCAGTAGGGTTTCTTTTTAATTCTTCTCCTCTTAGTCTTTCTCTTCTTCTTTCAGGTGTTTCTTTTTTTCCACTCATTATTACACCCCGTTTTCTCTCATTCTCACCTTTATTTTTTCATCCTCTTTCCATAAACCTTGTCTTAATCATTTACAATAAAATTTTAACACATTATGGTAAATTGATGAATTTTCATATTAAGAAATCCTCCTCTTCTATCAATCCTATACCTAAAAAAAGACAGCTTCATTTAAGCTGTCTTTTTCTTATTACTGTTTCACTTGTCTCTGCAGTTCTGATTGAACTCTGTTATCATCATAAGAACGAAAACGCTGTTCAATTTCTTCCAGTGAATATCCTCTTGTTTCAGGCAAGTATCTATAAACGAAAGCAATGGCAAACACACCGAGAATGGCGAAAATAAAGAACGTCATAGCTAACCCAATTGAAGCAAGTAACATGGGAAACGTTAAGCTGATTGAAAAGTTAACGATCCACATCCAAAATACGCTAAAGCCCATCCCTAATCCCCTCATTCCGAGAGGGAAAATTTCAGCAAGCGTAAGCCATGTTACAGGACCAATTGCCCCTTGCATAAAAGCAAGGAAGAGAACCGTGAGTGAAAGAACAACATAAGGAAGAGCGGGAGATCCTTCTAAAAGCATTGAGAAAAGTCCGATTAGAAAAAGAGAAGTCGTTGTTCCACAAAGCCCAATAATAAGCATTGGACGACGGTTCACTTTTCCAAGCAGCCAAATCCCAACGAGCATGGCGCCCATCGAAATGATGCCGTTCGCTACATTTCCGATTAGTGCAGCTTTAATTCCTAACCCAGCATCTTTTAAGATTTCTGTTCCGTAATACATAATAGCGTTTACACCATTAATTTGGTTCACAACTGCAATCCCGATTCCTAAAAATAATATGCGTCGTATCCATGGTGTTGATAAATCTTTTATCGTAGCTTTTTTCATTTTAGATTCTTTAGCTATCGACGTTTTAATTTCTGTTAACTCTTCATTTGCTTGCTTTTCTTTTCGAATTTGTTTTAGCACTTTTAATGCCTCGCCTATTCTCCCCTTTGAAGCAAGCCAGCGCGGGCTTTCTGGCACAATAAGCATTCCAAACCATAGAATTACAGCAGGAAGAGAAGCAATGACTAGCATATAGCGCCAAACATGTCCAATTTCTCCTAATGTATTGCCTAAAATAGCATTGAATGTAAAAGCTAAAAACTGACCGGTCACAATCATGAATTCGTTTTGAGTCACAATCTGGCCTCTTTTTTCAGCTGGTGCCATTTCAGCTAAAAATGTCGGCACTGTAACAGAAGCACCGCCAACAGCTAGACCGAGTAAAAACCTAAAAACAATCATTAGCGTTGTATCTGACGCTAGTGTGCATCCAAGCGTTGCGCCAAAAAATAATAGAGCTAGAAACATAATATTTTTGCGACGGCCATGACGATCTGAAAGTTGTCCTCCAAACAAGGCCCCAAACGCAGCCCCTAACAAAAGGGAGCTTGCAACTAGTCCTTCTGTAAATGGAGTAAGGTTAAGCTGATCAGGCATTGACATATAAGGTAATGCTCCGTTAATTACCCCTGTATCATACCCAAAAAGCAAACCGCCAAACGTTGAAATAAACGCAATTACTTTTATTTTCTTCGCTGGCTCCTTTTGTTTCCCTGTATTCTCTCCCACATCGTGTTCCTCCCGTTCTCATAAACTATGAAACCTATAATTGATAACGCTTTCAATTATAACTTATCTTCTCTTTTTCATAGCAAGCAAACGATATCTTTCTACGATGGAACAAGCGTTATGTTGTAGAACGAGCCACGTTATAGGGAGATTGAACGTTAACAAGCTCTCCTGTTTCAAATGATTCTTTGCAAGCATATCCTAAAGCAGTGGATAAAACGCCATCTTCTACTGTTACGGCTGGTTTTCTTTCTTCTCTTATGCAATTAATAAACTCTTCTACTTCACTTAAGTATGCTTGTTCAAACCTTTCTAAAAATCCTTCTGAACACTCTTTTACAGCTCCTGTTTCATTGAATACTGTGACCATATTTCGCTCTGGTGTTGTTCCAATTCTTAAGGTTCCTTCTGTTCCGATAATTTCGGTTTCAATATGATAGCCGTGTGAACAATTTCGACCTGCTACAAAAACACCCATTGTTCCGTTTTCAAATTTCACTAAGGCAGCCCCTGTTTCAGCATCATTTAATTGTCCGATTTCAGGATATCCATAAGCACCACCAATTGCCCATACTTGTTTTGCTTCTGAATTAAGATACCAACGTGCTAGATCTAAATCATGAATAGCCATGTCTAAAAATAAACCACCGCTATAGTTGTTTTTCGCAAAACTCATAAAGCCACCTATTGCTTTACTTGGATCAAGTCCGTAGCAGCGAATCAAGACAGGTTCTCCGATTGCTCCTTTTTCTACTTTTCTCTTGGCATATGCGTATGATTTATCATATCTTCTCATAAAACCAAGCATAAATACTTTGTCCTCATGCTTCTTAACCGCTTTCTCAACGCGCACTGCTTCTTCTAAATAAAGACCAAGCGGTTTTTCACTAAAAACGTGAAGATTCGCCCGAAGCGCTTTTTCAATTTGCTCACAATGAAAACCCGATGGAGACGCAATTAAAACAGCATCTAATTCTTCATTTTTAATCATTTCATCGTAGTTTGTGTAGGCATATTTTACACCCCACTCTTCTTGCGCTTTTTTCGCTTCTTCTTCAATAATGCTGCATACAGCAGTAAGTTCGCAGTTTGGGATACGAAACGCTAAGTTCTCCGCATGCTGTCTTCCTAAACGTCCAAGTCCAACGATTCCAACTTTCACTTTTTTCATGATAGATTCCTACCTCTCCCTTTAGTATGGTGTTTCTCACCCTCCGAAGTAAACGCTTACCGTTTTATCGCGAGTGAGTAAAAAAAGATAACTAATACAATATCGAATATTCAGTCTTTTGATAATGAAATTAAAGAAAACGTTTTCCTTATGTTTCTGATTATATACTCGCCTTTAGTTTGAAGTCAACAACTTTATTCCCCTATAAAAACAAGACATAATTACTATATAGAGTCTTATTACTCATTATTATCCTGTTTCTTAACACTTTTGAAAAAGGCTTTACAATCAAGGTAAGGAAAACGTTTTCCTCATGAAGTGAATATACTAAAAGAAAGCTGCCTTCTAAAAAGGCAGCTTTCGATTAATCCATTAATTTTGCAATTGGTTTTGAAAGGAATAAGACGATAATTCCAAGAACAATGGTTACGGCACTAATTACACCAAATATTTTCAAATATCCGAATGATTGCGTATATGTTGCTAACACCCCTGCTAGCTTGTTTGCTACTGCAGAACTTGCCATCCATACTCCCATTAGAAGAGAAGCAAGTTTCAGTGGAGCAAGTCTACTTACCATTGATAGTCCAACTGGTGAAATCATTAGTTCAGCTAGCGTGTGTAGGAAGTAAGTGAAAACCATAAACAATAAATTTACTTTTAGTTCTGAGCTGTTTCCTGTTTGTAATACAGCAGATACTAATACTAAGAACCCTAAACCAACGGTGATTAATCCCATACCCATTTTTGTTGGTGTTTTAAAGTCACCGCGTTTTGATTTCCCAAGCTTGTACCAAACAATAGACATAATTGGCGCTAATAGAACGATAAACATTGCATTTAACGATTGGAACCATTCTGTTGGAACTGTGAAGCTTCCAATATGACGGTCAATGTGTTCTTGCGTATATAGAGTTAGCGAGCTTCCTGCTTGTTCAAATGCTGTCCAGAAAGCAATCGTCACGAAAGCTAAAATAACAATCGCAAGTGTTCTCATTTTTTCTTGTTTTGTTAATGGTGCTTTTGTTGTATGTGTTTTTTCTTGCTGAATTTTTCTTGTTGGTTTAAGACCAAGATCACCTAAGTAGCGTTTTGCTAATGTATTAAATAAAACTTGTCCAACAATCATTCCGATTGCCGCTGTTAGGAAACCATATTTATAGCTCATTAATCCAACAACAAGCGGTGCGAAGAATGCTCCAACGTTAATTCCCATATAGAAGATTGTAAACGCTCCGTCGCGTCGAGGATCGTTTTCTTCGTATAAGTCTCCAACAAGCGTTGAAATGTTCGGTTTGAAAAATCCATTCCCGATAATAAGTAGGGCAAGTCCAATGTATAAAGCCGCCATACTTTGATGAAGGAAAATAGAGAAGTTCCCGACCGCCATTATGATACCGCCGAGCGTAATCGCTAATCTTCGGCCAAGATAACGGTCTGTTAAATAGCCACCAATCATTGGCGTAATATAAACTGCACTTGTAAATGTGCCGTATAAGCTTAATGCTGTTGCTTTATCAACACCAAGCCCGCCGCTTGCGGCAGTAGCTGTTAAATACAAAACAAGAATAGCTCTCATTCCGTAATAACTAAAGCGTTCCCATGCCTCTGTGGCAAATAATAAGTAGAGTCCAGGCGGATGTTTCTTTTTTAATTCCGCCGGCTGCTGTGTTTCTTTCTTTACAGCTGCTTCCATGATGAATCCCCCTAAAAAATCTCACAGCCTGATATCGTCTTTCATTTGTGTGAATCAACAAAAAAGTCAGAATATACATACTGTAATGAATATAATCTTTTATTATTTTATTAAAAAAGTATTATGTACGTCAATAAAATTATATAAAAAAATCAAAAAATAATTAAATACACAATAAAATGTTTAAATATAAGCTTTTAATTGCATGGTATTTATCACATAAAGTATTTCACTATATATTCAATAAAAACAAACTTTATATTACAATATTATAAATATATGTAAAAAAATCAAAAAAAGAGACCTACTACATTAAATTAAGATAATAATTAATAGGATAGTTAGTCTATTATGAGGGCTAATTATCCTTTTTTATTTACATTTTGTATTAAGAAAATAAAGGTTGAAAATATAGTTTAGTATGTATAAAATGCGTTTCTTGAGGTGGTCTTTCAAACCAACCGTGCTTAATTATTAAATTTGCAGCATCTCGATCAAATCCAAATGAGAGATGTAAAGTGTTTAATCTTGAAGCAGAAAAAAACCACTCAGAGTGGTTTTTTAATCACGTATTGCTCCTGCTTCTCGGGAAGTCACTGCTCCTTGTCCTTCGCTTACATCTTTTTGAATTTCTTGTTTTACTTTTTGTGCATCAGTTCCGGAAAATTCTGGTTTCATAATAGAACCCAAATTCTCTTTAGCTTGTTGATGCTGTTGCATACAAGTCCTCCTCAATTTATTGTTTAACAATCTTATTATTTACAAAAAAAAACACTCGGTATATCCCGAAGATTTCAGCGAAATTCACTTAAAGTAAAGGGGACTAATGCGGAAGCTTGTTATTAATATTACCTTGAAACCAAGTCTTCATGAAAAGGGCGCATTTCCAGAGTAAGGATATGCGCCTTTTTTGCATAAAAAGGCCATATTCTAGAATAAGGAAGGAAATTAAAAGGCGCTTCTTGAAGCGTAAGTTAATCCAGGAAAAGGAAGAATTATTTGAGAAAGATAACATAGTTTTAATTATTAAATTATAATATTAAATTGTAATGGAGGGATTTCAATGGATTTGTATTATGAGGTTAATGGTAACGGGCGCCCTGTCGTTCTTCTTCACAGTGGTGGCGCTGATTTACGGGACTGGACATTTGTTGCGCCACTTTTAGCAAAACACTACAAGGTCGTTGCTTTTGACGGACGCGGAGCCGGGAAATCACCGAATCCAGTAGGAGATGTTAATTGTGTGGAAGATTTGAAGGGGCTTCTTGACCATCTGAATATTCATAAGGCCACATTGATCGGACATTCTCTGGGGGGACAGATTGCAACAGACTTTTCATTAGAATATCCTGAATACGTATCGGAATTGGTTTTAATCGCACCCGCATTGACAGGGTTTAACTATTCATCGGAGTTTGCAAAATACATGAATAAGGTAAGTGCGGCTGCACCAGATATAGACAAAATGATTAAGGTTTCACAAAGTGCACTGTCGTATCGTGTTGTCCAGGCTAGTCCCCACAAAGAGCTTACTGAACAAATGCTTCGACACCATATCAAAAGGACATTTAATTGGCCAGCTTTTGATATGATTTGGCCGAATCCTCCTGCAGCCGAAAGACTGGATGAGTTGACTGTTAAAACTTTATTTATGATTGGTACGGAGGAATTACCCGATAACCTTCGTGTCGCTGACTACTTTCGAAAGCAGTCAGACGCTCGAATTGTTGAAATTTCTGGTGCAGATCATATGGTTACGTTAACTCATCCTGAGGATTTGTATCGTCAAATTACCGGTTTTATGAAGGAATGAAAAAGTTAGAAAAAGAAAATAAGCAATTATGGGCAAAAGAAAATGAAAAATTTACTGATTACTTTACGAAGATATAATAATAAGACCCCACATATTAGACATGTCTAATATGTGGGGTCTTATTATTACCAACTGTTTTACTTGTCTAATCTAAATATAATATAATAGGTCTCTTTTTTTATTATGTTAAAAGGGAAAGATCATCCCATTTATAGGCCTCATCTTCAACAACATATCCCCCAAATTCGCTTTGACGCCCTCTTGTATATGTACCTTTTAAAGATTGATAAAACCCCCGACCAGCACGATTATTTTTCATCACCCATACAAACATGGAAGAAACGTCATTTTGGATAAAATGAGCTGCGACCGCTTTAACAAGAGATCTTCCTACCCCTTTCCCTTGGCACTGATCTAAAAGGTATAGAGCATACAGTTCACCTTCACGTTTCTTATGAAGCATACACCGAGCTGCTGCGAATCCTACCACTTTCTCCATATCATTCACCGCTACATACATAACCGTTTCATTTACGTCATCATCATAAAACGACTGCCATTTATGCTGTGACGTCTCATATGATAATTCATTTAGAAACGTCCTAGGTACCAAACCATCATATGTTGTTCGCCAGCTATCAACATAGATTTTGGCAATCTCTTTTATATCTCTTTCACTTGCTTTTCTAATTTTCAATGGATCACCTCTAATTTGTTATTATGCATTTTTTTCAAGACTCTGGACATCAATATTGTCCTCACAATTGCTTTAATCACGCTCTATTTCGTTACTTTCAATCGAAAAAAAGGGCAAGCTGACTCTGGAAATTTCGGCTTATATATGATAGGATTATTAGTTTTACAAACAACATTAATGATCGTATTTAGCGTTATCTAACACTTTCTTGCAGAAATATGTTAAAATAGAATTAATAATCCATCAAGGAATCGAGGAATCAATTTGATTAAAAAAGGATTTATGATTGGCATTATTATATTGTTGGTGTCATTGGCCGCCTTTTATTTTACAGGGAATGGGTCATATCTTTACTTTATTTCAGGTGGCGTAGGCTGGGTTTCGTTCTTATTTTCAGCCGATTACTTCGTTCACAGTATCACATTAAAAGATAAAAATAAATTTTCTTTCGAAAAGAAAGACCGCAACATGAAGAGTTGGAAAAAATCAAAGCGATTGCTCTCAGTCGCTGCGCCAAACTTGGTCGCTGTAGCCATTTATTTCATCGTTAGCTAATCATCCAAGTTATAGCACACATGAATAACGGAGGAAGCTCGTTACTTTTTAGCGAGTTTCCTCCGTTATTTTTTATGTTCTCATCCTTCCCTCATTTTCTATTTGACCTGCAAAGCGTTTCATACTCTACACTTGAAGCAAATATCGAAAGTGAGGAGAGATTTACGATGCTTTCTATTGTTATTCTCTGTTTTATTATTTATCTTTCTGCTTACTTCTGCTTAAAAAGCGACGGACAATCGCTTGAAGTTGAAAAGATCGAAACATTTGATGATTACTTTGTAGAGTCTCATCACAACCACCCTAAGAAACCTTCCCTTTAACCTAATCCTCCCCCAAAAAGCATCCATTCTTTGTATAAAGAATGGATGCTTTCTTTACCCTACAATACCGAAAACTAAACCATCATACCCTTTACTTCCAACCGTTTGAAGAGCTGTTGCATCAACTTGTTTTTCACCCGCTAATAGATCGATAAATTCGCGAATCCCTTTTACGCTTTCATCTTCACTGTCTTCTTCAATAACTCTTCCTTCTCGTACAACATTATCTCCAATAATAACCGTACCTTTCTTTGACAGTTGAAGAGCCCATTTTAAATAGTGTGGATTGTTAGGCTTATCAGCATCAATGAAGATTAAATCAAACGGATCTCCCTTCTCTTTTAACAATGGAAGCGTCTCAAGTGCAGAACCAACAATAATTTCAACAAGATGATCTACATGTGCTCTCTTCAAATTACCCCGTGCTACTTCTGCATGCTTTTTATTCACTTCTAATGTCACAAGTTTGCCATCACTAGGAAGAGCTCTCGCAAGCCAAATCGTGCTATATCCTCCAAGTGTGCCAATTTCTAAAACACGTTTTGCTCCTTTTATCTTTGCTAGTAAGTGAAGAAATTTACCTTGAGTAGGTGATACATCAATTGCAGGCAACCCTGTTTTTTCATTCTCTTTTAACACTTCTTCAAAGACATCATGAGCACCAACTAATTTACCGTTCAAATACTGATCAACATCGTGCCAAATCTTCTCATTAGCCATTCCATCGCCCCTTTTTGAACAGCATTTCTTCTTTTCAAAGAAATTATATTATGAAGGAACTTATTATTTCATAGGTCAAGTATTAAGACTTAGAATGTGACGTTAATTCTTGAAGACGTTTCTCGATATCTCCTTTAAGTATTCCTCCATGATAACCAATTAACGTTTCAATCTCTAAGTGTTTAAATTTGTTGAGAGATTCGAGAGCTTGTTCCATATTTGGCGTAAATGGAGGATTCGAACCTAAAAGCTCGCCATTTTCTACAATCATTGCGTCTCCTGCAATCAATGTTTTGCTTTGTTCATGATAAAGAGAAATATGTCCTGGCGTATGACCTGGTGTATGAATCACTTTTACTCCACCCGCAATAGGCAACGTCTCGCCATCTTTTAATACATGTGTCACATTTTTGTTTTCGGGATTATAAAACGTCTCATCAAACAATAAGCGTTCATGCTCATTTAGTGAACCTGTCACGTGTTTCTTCTTTTCTTCATCTAATTTAATAAACGGCTTTTCTCCATCAATATATGGCCTATCTTCTTCATGAGCATAGGTATGTAGGTTCTCGTTCTCCTCTATCAGCTGTGGCAAGTTTCCGATATGATCAATATCTTGATGTGTTGACAGAACTCCTGTAAGACGTTCAGGATTTAGATTTTCTTCACTCATTAAGTTGTAAAGCTCTTTTGCATAACCAGGCATTCCTGTATCAACAAGCACACAAGACTCTTTATCATAGATAACCGTAGGATAAACAACCATTTTCTATTCTCCAGAACCCATTTCTAACTTCAGTATTTCTAATCCTTCAGCAATTTTCATGATAATCAAAGCGTAACGCTTTGATTCACCTTCTCATCAGACTTACGAATTTATTATATGAATTTTGCTTTTTTGGAGTCAATTCATCTGCCTTCAACACCTGTATCTTTTTCCCTTTCGAGTAAACTTTGAACCGCATCTTTGATACTTTCTTTTTGAGAATATTTTGTTGTAAATCCAAGCTTCCTTATTTTTTCATCATTCCAAATCCGGTCCGTATGAAACGTCTTTAAACTATATGACATTGGATTCTCAACAACACAAGATAAATCGTAAATGTTAGCCTTCATTCCTCTTGCTTCGTCAATCTCTTCCTTCAAGTTTCTCCACGTTGTATCAAACCCTTTTAATACAAATATATTTGTGCTTCCTGTAGGAAATGGATACCTCCCGAGCCACTCCATTGCTTGCCCTACATCTCTTGTGTCAACAAGCGATACTTTCGTTTTACCATTTTTAACGAGTGGAAACTGATCATTCATGTGCTGTTGAAATAAGCGTGAGAAGAAAGACGTATAATCCCGACGACCAATTGCACTTGCTGGGCGTAGTATAATTGTTGTTATACCTGTTTCTTCCCCTATTTTCCTTACTACTTCTTCTCGTCTCAGGAGCAGTTGTTGAATGGGATATTGTGGTTTTATGCAATATGACTCATCTAACGGCTCACTGCTATGAAAATCGTATACCACAATAGAACTTAGCTGAATGAATCGGTTTGCAGCACTTAAAGAAGCTGCTCTCACTAACTTTTTTGTAAGTTCAATTTCTACTGAATGCTCTAAATCAATCTTTGAACTTAAACCAACACTCCCTATACAGTTGTAAACAACTTCATGACCTTCGATTACTTCTTTGATGGATGCAGTATCCGAGTAGTCTATTTCAACAATCCTAACATCTAAAGACTTTAAAAAAGCAACGTTACGATGTGAACGCACAACAGCTGTCACTTCATGACCTTTTAATACTAATTGCTCAACAGTATGACTTCCGATAAACCCTGTACTTCCAAACACAATAGCTTTCATTTTTATCATCCCTTTATATATTGTTCAAAAAACCATTTACTGGTTAAAACTCACTTATTATACTAATGAAAGTACTTTCGTTTTCATAGTACGGATATTTTTGGTTCTGGCGCAAAAACTACTCGCTAGAAACATAGAATATCAATTTCCTTTACATTGCTAGTTTATGTAGCTAATCCAAACAATTTATGAATGAATTCTTTTTAATTTTGGGCAGACTTCACCCCTTGGTAAACTTGCTTCTTTTTGATCATATGCATCACTTCTATTCCACTCAAAATATTCTTGGCTGTACGCTAAGATTTCAATCCTAACATCGCACGAACTCTCTTTTTAATAAAACGATGGTCTTGTTCTACGATGTTATTAAGATCTTTCACCTGTCTTATTTGGTTGCCTACAGGCATCTTTTTCTCTTTCTTCAACTCTTCAATTGCTATAGGATAGGCTGGGTTCTTGTCTACTGTGATAACACGAGGCTTTTGAAACATAAAAAGACTGCAAAGCTTTCTTGAAAGAGCGCTTTGCAGCCTGATGATCTCTTGTTTTGCTTAAATAAACATCAATCGTATTTCCTTCCGACTCAACAGCACAATATAGGTATACCCATTGCGCTTTGACCTTCACATACGTCTCATCGACTCCCTAAGAATCATTGGTTAGCTTAAGGTGACGCCGTACTCGCTCACCTAATTCAGGACCATACTGATAAACTTTTATCTTTCTAGGTTCTCTACTTTCGAGCTAACAAAAAGTCAACTCCCTTTATCCCTTCTAATTTATTTACGAGATATTTAGATATCTTTTCCACAGCTGGGGAAAAGACTATTTCTTCGTGCGACCCAGGAACCAAATACTTATTCACTTTCCCCCGTAATAAAGGCTGCCAATCCGTAAACAACTCTATACCTTCTTCAGCACTAAAGTAGATTACTTCCCCAGAATATGGCGTTAAAACATCCTCTGCCATTAAATTTAGACATTTCCTGTGAGCATTGGCCATTTGTTTTAAACTCGTAAGATCCGCATCGGGTGGGAGCACTCCTTCCCCAATTAACCGATCAACAAGTATATCCTGTTGATGAACAAGTTCTTCTCCCTGTTCTACTTGATCAAAATGAATGAAATGCTTAGTTATATAAGAGATCACATCTTCCTTTGTTTTGTAATCCTGTTCTGAAGGCACCTTAGTATCCATAAGTACCAACAACTCAACTTCTTCTCCTTGATTCCTTAGTACAGTTGCGATTTTATAGGCAATGGCACCACCCAAAGACCATCCTCCTAGACGATATGGTCCTTCTGGCTGAACGCGCTTTATTTCCTCTATGTAGAGTTGAACTACTTCCGACAAAGTCAACCCATCCATTTGTCTTTTCTCTACGAGAGGATTCTGTAGACCATAAAATGAGCAGTGGTTCTTGAGTAATCTTGCTAGTTGAATGTAACAGAATACATTCCCCATAAACGGATGAACACAGAAGAAAGGCTTTTTCTCTGACTCTTGTAGGGGAACCAGAGTCAATAAAGATTTTGTCATATCATGCTTGTCACGAATGAGGCAGGCGATTCCTTCCACTGTTGGATTCTTAATCAGTGTGGACACCTTAATCTCTTTTCCAAATGTCTCTCTAATCTTTGAAATCAATTTGATTACAAGGAGAGAATGCCCCCCTCTATTAAAGAAATCATCGTTTACATAGACATCTTCTATCTGTAGCAGATCCTGCCAGATTTTAATCAGCTGATACTCAATTTCATCCCTTGGTATAATTGATGTAGAGAAGTTATTTTCTCTTTGAATGGTTAAGCTGTTCAATGCTTTTCGATCAACCTTTCCATTCGTTGTGAGCGGAATCGCGTCTACCTCAATAAAGTGTGCAGGAACCATATAATTCGGTACTTGTGTCTTAAGATGTTCACGCCATTCATGCATACTTCCCTCTCCAACTACATAGGCGATCAATCTCTTCTCTCCTGGTTTATCCTCTTTTACCAAGACTACTGCTTCTTTCACCGATGGATGACTTTCTAAATTCGCTTCAACCTCTTCAAGTTCAATCCGAAAGCCTCGAATTTTCACTTGATTATCGATTCTTCCCAAATAATCTAAATGGCCATCAGTTAAATAGCGAACCAAATCTCCCGTCCGATATAATCGTTCTCCTTCATTAAATGGATGACGAATAAATCGTTCAGCTGTTAACTCTGGGCGCTTCAAGTATCCTCTCGCTATGCCTGCACCACCAATATAGAGCTCACCCGTTACACCAATTGGAACAGGTAGCAAATTTCTATCTAATACATAGACTTGAACGTTCGGCAACGGACGCCCAATGGTCACCCTCTTACTATCTTTTTTAATATGATAGTATGTCGCATTAACAGTACATTCTGTAGGACCATACATGTTATAAAAATGAATCTTATCGACTGCTACTAATCGTTCCCACAGTGACGGTACAATCGCTTCGCCACCGAATAGTACCTTACTTGGAACATGAACACCATCATTTGTTTCTAACAGCCCCTCATCTATGAGTAATTGGAGCACTGAAGGTGTTATATCAAACATTCCCAACTTATTTTCCCGAATATAAGATAAGAACTGCTGAGGATCACTGCGAACTTCGTTCGGAATAATATACAAACTCGAACCATACAACAGCATTTGTAATTGTTGAATAGATACATCAAAGGCAATGGAAGCATTTAAACCAACACGCATGTTAGCAGGTATCTCATATGAGAAAACTTCTTTTTGTAAACCATACGACAGGTTTATTACAGAATGGTGCTGCACTAAAACCCCTTTGGGATTCCCTGTCGAACCAGAAGTATAGATAACATACGCTAGGTTTTCTCCTGTTACCTCACATACTGGTGACAGTTTGCTTTCTTGCGAAATCATTTCTTGATCCCTATCTAAACAAACTGCTGTGACTTCTTTAGGTATCCAACCTTCTAATGCCTCGTTCGTAACTAATACTTGGATTCCTGTGTCATCCAGAATATATCGTAGGCGACTTTCTGGATAGGATGGATCTAATGGAACATAGGCTGCCCCAGCCTTCCAGATTCCCATGAGACCAACAACCATCTCAACTGAACGCTGGAAGCAGAGCCCGACCAATGATTCTGCTCCAATCCCGCATTTCTGAAGATAATGGGCCAACTGGTTTGCTTTTTCATTCAACTCTCGATATGTCAGCTGCTGATTTTCATCTACCACTGCCACCGTATCAGGTGTACGATTCACTTGCTCTTCAAACAATTTATGAATCACACTCTCACGTGGATATGATATAGCATTATCATTCCATTGTTCTAACAGTTGCTTCTGTTCTGTTTCCGTAACATACACTAGCTCCGACAGAGTTTGATCAACGTTTTCAATCATTTGCTTTAACACTTGGCGTAAATGCACCAGCATCCGTTTAATGGTTAATCTATTAAACTTGCTACGATCATACATTAACTTTAATGATAACTGGATTCCTGGAACAACAGCCAACCCTAATGGATAGTGGGTTTGCTCTACTCCTTCCAACTCGCCAATTTCTAAAGTTCCTGAAGACTCCTCTTTCACTGGATAGTTTTCAAACACATACAAACTATTGAACAGCGGTGTTCCTCTAGGAACTTCACTCCATCCCTGAATCTCTGTCAAAGAAGCATACTCATATTGTCTTCTTTCTATCTCTTCCTCTTGTATCTTTTGCAACCAATCCCTTACTTTTGTATCATCTATCAACTGGATTCGCGTCGGTGATGTGGTAATAAAAGGACCTACGATGTGTTCAACATCGATAATCTCCGTAGGGCGCCCTGAGCTAGTTACACCAAAGACAATGTCATTTTCACCACTATACCGGCTCATGAGATACGCCCACGCACCTTGAATTATCGTACTCAAAGTGAGCTTATTGCGCTTCGCCCAGCTTTGTAAAGCTTGGGTCTGCTCTTCTGATAAATGAGTAACCTTCTCTGTGTAACCTTTTTCTTGCTCTTTACTTTCTAAGCCCAGCGGGGTTGGCGCTGTAAAACCTTTAAGTTTCTCTCTCCAGAATTGTTCCGCCTGATCCTGATTCTGTTCTCTTAGCCATTGGATATATTTCTTGTATGGCGATGACTTAGGTAAATTCACAGCTTCTCCATTCATTATCTTCTGATACACTGTAAGCAATTCGGTAAAGACCAGTGGTAGGCTCCATCCATCCAACAGAATATGGTGATGTGTCCAAACAACCCGATATTCTTCCTCACCCTCTTGAATGACAGTCACCCGCATCAATGGCGCTTTATCAAAAAGAAAGGCTTGTTTTCGATCTAATGCCAAAAAGACTTTTCTTTTCGCCTCTTTTTCTTCAGCAGTCAGCGTACGCCAATCTTCTTCATTCATCTTAAATGGAATGTTGTCATACACCACTTGTAAAGGCTCTTCAATTTCATCCCAAACAAATGCTGAACGAAGAATCTCATGCTGCTGAATCACCAATTTCCACGCCTGCTCGAAGGTAGGAATATCCAATTCCCCTCTAATCATGAAACTTAATTGCACTATATACGGCGCTACATGTTCATCCTCTTGGTCATGTAGTGTATGAAAAATCATACCTTCCTGCAAAGGCGATAGTGGATACAAATCGTTAATCGGATAGTTCTTTCCACGATTCATCTTGGATAGTACTTTTGTCAAACCTACTTGGTTAAGATTAGCCATCGCAAAATCCGAAACGGTCATTGCAGATTCTCCATCCGAAGATTGAATCAATCTGCTCAATTGATGGATCAGATTCTCTGCAATACTTTGAATAGTTGATTTCGCAAATTGTCCAACATTGTACACCCAAGTGAACTGAAGTTTTCCATCCTTTACAATCCCAATTACATCAATTAAATGCGATCGCTTGGACCCAGAAGCATGATCTAAACGCTTAAATCCGTTCTCTGGAACAAACATTGCATCGTCAGAAAACATTTGGTCAAATTGTCCAAGATAGTTAAAACTAATGAACGGTGTATGTTGAGACCCCAATTGCTCACACATTGTTGCGTTCAAGTACCGCAAAATCCCATAGTCAACGCCCTTATTAGGAATTTTGCGCACTTGTTCTTTAACTGCTTTTAATGCTGCAATTGGCGTGTGGGCACCGGTAATATTTAAGTGAACAGGATAAATACTTGTAAACCACCCCACTGTTCTCGATAGGTCAACGTCTTCAATAATTTCTTCTCGACCATGCCCCTCTAAATCCACGGTCAGTATCGGCTGTCCTGTCCATACTGTCGTAGCTTGTACCAATGCTGCTAATAGTACTTCATTAATTTGGGCACGATGAGTGCTTAAAACCTCTTGCAATAACGTACGGGTCTCTTTCTCATCTAGTACCACGGTAATTTCCTCAGTTACTTCGTTTATTGAATCATTAACAGTTACATCCACTGGTGGCATAACTACTTCTTGTTTGGACTGCTGCTTCCAGTAATCAAGCACTTCTTGCGATATTGTAGATTCAGCGTAATGATGTAATTTCTCCGACCACGCTTTAAAGGATGTACTCTTCATAGGTAATTGAATTTTCTGTCCCTGAATTGCTTGAGTATATGCAGTTTGCAGATCTTCCAATAAAATCCGCCAAGAAACACCATCTACTGCTAAGTGATGAATTGACCAAAATAATCGGCCAGTCTTCTTCTCACCTTCATCAAAATATACCATCCTCATTAACGGACCGGCATGTAAATTCAAACTTTCTTGTGCAATATTAATCTCTTTTTGAATCACTTGATACCAATCTGCTTGCGGCACTTCTTCTAATGAAATTACAATCAGCGTCGATTGTTCTTCTATTCCTTCATTCCACTGTTTCCAAGCTCCATCAGGTAAACATTCATATCTTAAACGCAGGGCATCATGATGAAGCAGAAGGTTACGCACTGACTTCTCCAGTGATACTATGTCCAGTCGCTCTTTTGTTCTAAAGAACATGGATTGATTCCAATGATGTGGGTTAGAATGATTTTGTGCAAAAAAACTTTGCTGAATAGGTGTAAGAATCATATCTCCAGTTACAATTCCCTGTTCGGCTTGTACCCCCTCTTCTTCTTTGACTACTTGCGCCAGCTCGGCAATCGTTTGGTGTTCAAATATTTGTTTTGGAGTCAACTGTAAACCTGCTTGCTTCACACGGGAGACAATCTGAATGCTGAGAATTGAGTCTCCACCGATTTCAAAAAAGTTGTCATGAATGCCAATACGTTTTAAACCCAGCACACGTTCCCAAATTACAGAAAGTATTTGTTCACGTTCATTTCTTGGAGCTACGTAACCTTCTTGTGTGCCTTGATAATCTGGTATAGGCAAAGATTTTCGATCAATCTTTCCATTTATGGTCAATGGTAACTCTTCCATTTCGACAAAGTAGGAAGGAACCATATGGTTTGGCATTTTTGTTTTGAGATACTCGCGCCATTCCTCCTTACTCCCTTCTCCCACTACATAAGCTACCAGCCTCTTATCTCCCGGCTGGTTTTCCCTAACCATCACAACTGCTTCTTTTACCAAGAAGTCCTCTTGTAAGGTAGCCTCAATTTCTCCAAGTTCAATCCGAAATCCTCTAATTTTCACTTGATTATCTATTCTGCCTAGATAGTCTAAATTACCATCAGGAAGATATCTCACGAGGTCTCCCGTCCGATATAACCTCTCTCCTTCTTTGAATGGATGACGAATAAATCGTTCGGACGTTAACTCTGGACGATTCAAGTATCCTTTCGCTAGACCTGCTCCACCGATATAAAGTTCACCCATCACACCAACTGGAACTGGTAACAAATTCTTATCTAATACATAAGTTTGAACGTTTGGTAGCGGACGCCCGATGGTAACTCTCGTGCTATCTTTTTTAATATGATAGCATGTTGCATCAACAGTACATTCTGTAGGGCCATATACGTTATAAAAATCAATTTTGTCAGCTCCTACTAGTTGTTCCCATAATGACGGCATAATTGCTTCTCCACCAACCAACACCTTGCTTGGAACATGAACACTATCATTTGTTTCTAACAACCCGCTATCGAGGAGTAATTGGAGTAACGACGGTGTTATATCGAACATTTCCAATTTGTTCTCACGAATATACCCTACAAACTGTTGAGGATCACTGCGAACTTCGTTCGGAATAATATACAAACTCGAACCATACAACAGCATTTGTAATTGTTGAATAGATACATCAAAGGCAATGGAAGCATTTAAACCAACACGCATGTTAGCAGGTATCTCATGTGAGAAAACTTCTTTTTGTAAACCATACGACAGGTTTATTACAGAATGGTGCTGTACTAAAGCCCCTTTGGGATTCCCTGTCGAACCAGAAGTATAGATAACATACGCTAGGTTTTCTCCTGTTACCTCACATACTGGTGACAGTTTGCTTTCTTGCGAAATCATTTCTTGATCCCTATCCAAACAAACTGCCGTGACTTCTTTAGGTATCCAACCTTCTAATTCCTCGTTCGTAACTAATACTTGGATTCCTGCGTCATCCAGAATATATCGTAGGCGACTTTCTGGATAGGATGGATCTAATGGAACATAGGCTGCCCCAGCCTTCCAGATTCCCATGAGACCAACAACCATCTCAACTGAACGCTGGAAGCAAAGCCCGACCAATGATTCCGCCCCAATCCCGCATTTCCGAAGATAATGGGCCAATTGGTTTGCTTTTTCATTCAACTCTCGATATGTCAGCTGCTGATTTTCATCTACCACTGCCACCGTATCAGGTGTACGATTCACTTGCTCTTCAAACAATTTATGAATCACACTCTCACGGGGATACGCTATGGCAGTATCATTCCACTCCTCAAGTTGTTGCTGCTCAGATTCTGATAGCATCGGCAACTTCGATAATGGTTTATCAGGATGTTCCACAATTATATTCAACCAGTTTTCAAAATGCTCAGCCATGCATCTGATAGTTCCACTGTCAAATAAATCAGTCTTATAAACAAAAGAAAGCAATAAACCCTCTTCTACTTCTGTGGCACTTAAACTCAAGTCAAACTTAGCGATTGAAGCGTAACTCTCCATTGCTTCAATATTCCGTCCATGAAGCTCTGGTAGCTCTTGTCTAGTATTTTGTAAAGTAAACATAGTTTGGAAAATCGGAGAATGACTTGTACTTCGCTCAGGTTGGATAACTTCTACAATTTTTTCAAACGGAACATCTTGGTACTCATATGCCTTCAATGCTTTTTTCCGTACTTGAGACAACAACTCTTGAAATGCCGGTGTGCCACTCAAATCAGCTCGATAAACCAACGTATTGACAAAGAAACCGATCAGTCCTTCAATCTCTCTATAATTTCGATTTGCAATCGGGCTTCCAACAAGAATATCCGATTGTCCTGTATATCGAGCAAGGAAGCTTTGATACGATGCTAATAGGGTCATGAAAAGCGTTACCCCTTCTTGACGACTAAGTTCGTTAAGTTTGTCCAGTAATGAGCGTGACAACAACACAGTGTGTGTTAATCCATGATGAGTTTGTATCGCAGGACGAGGACGATCCATTGGCAACATTAAGACCGGTAACTCACCAGACAGCTCTTCCTTCCAATATGCGAGCTGTTGATTTAGTACTTCCTCTTTCAACCATTCCCTTTGCCATTGAGCAAAATCGGCATATTGAACTGGTAATGGTGCGAGCTCTGTTGATTTTCCGCCAACTGCCCCCTCATAAAATGCCATCCATTCTTGGAGCAAGATTTCCATCGACCATCCATCCGAGATAATATGATGCATGTTACAAAGAAGAATCCATTCTTCTTCTGAGATTTTCACGATTTGCCCACGGAACAACGGCCCCTGCTCTAAGTCAAATGGAGCTTCGACTTCAGTTTGAATCCATTGCTTCACTTCTCTTTCTTGCTCTTCTGGAGAAAGCTTAGTTAAATCCATTTGTGGAAGGGAGCAGAAAGCATACGGTTGAATCTGCTGCACAGGATGACCGTTCACTTCATGAAAAACCGTCCGCAATGATTCATGACGCTCTATCAGCTGATTCCATCCCGTTTCCAATGCTTGGGGTACCCAATCCCCTGTAAGGCGGCATACCATCGGCATATTGTAAAGTGCACTATTAGGCGTAAATTGATCGATAAACCATAAGCGCTGTTGGGCATAAGAAAGCGGAATGGCTTCCCCTCGTTCCATCGGAATCAGTGGTGGAATCTCTCTTTTTTTGTCTCCCTTACACAACTGATCTAATCGCTTTGCCAGTGCCTCCACCGTTGAATACTCAAACAGTTCACGTACCGGTAATTCGATTTGGAAAATTTCTTGTACGCGTGAAACTACTTGAGTAGCAAGTAATGAGTGACCACCAAGTTCGAAGAAAGAATCCTGAACACTAATATTTCCTATCCCTAGCACTTGACTCCATACTGAGGCAATAAGCTCTTCCATTGGATTTCTTGGGTATACATTATTTTCAGTAGATAGTTCACCAGGTATAGGCAATGCCTTCAAATCAAGTTTTCCATTTGGTGTAAGTGGTAAAAATGCCATCTCAACAAAGTTTGCTGGAACCATGTAATTTGGTAAATGTGTTTGTAGATGTTCTCGCCATTCATGAACACTTCTTTCCCCAACTACATAAGCTACTAATCGCTTGTCACCTGGCTCATCCTCTCGTACCAATACAACAGCTTCTTTCACAGACGAATGCGCCTGTAAAGTTGCTTCAATTTCTCCCAATTCAATCCGGAAACCACGAATTTTCACTTGGTCATCTATACGCCCATGGAACTGGAGAGCACCATCAGGAAGATAACTTGCTTTGTCTCCGGTGTAATAGAGGCGTTCCCCTGACTTGAATGGATTTGAAATAAATTTTTCCTTTGTGAGATCCGGACGATTGGCATATCCGCGAGCAAGACTCTTTCCTCCGATATAGAGATCTCCAATCACACCAATTGGTACTGGCTGAAGATGAGAATCTAACACATAAACTTCTGTATTCGCAATCGGTCGACCAATCGATGGCATACCTGCTGTCATTCCTACAGGTACATAACAATCCGTGGTAACGACGGTATTTTCTGATGGACCATACTGATTAATTACCGCAAAGGGAATTTGTTCAGATGGATACTGTGTTAATTGATCTCCTCCCGTAATAATAAAACGAAGATCAATCTTTTCTGGCCAAGATAATTTCAAGAGTCTTTCCAGAATAGGTGTAGGTGCAAAACTAGCCGTAATCCGCGAATCAATGAGCCAATCTCGTAGCGCCTCTGGATTAATTCTCAACTCCTCTGTTGACAGGTAGAGTGCTGCACCAGCAGTAAGATACGGCCAAATCTCTTGGACAGCCGAATCAAAAGCAATCCCCGCAATCTGAGTCGCACGATCCTCTGCTGTAATTTGATAAACTTCTTGATGCCAAGAGACCATATTCATTAATGAGCGATATTCAACCATGACACCCTTTGGCTTTCCAGTAGAACCAGAGGTGTAGACGATATAAGCTAAGTGCTCTGGATTTATATGTCGCTTCGGTGCTATTACACTTTCCTCTATTATTTCTTCTAACCTCACCGTTTCGACCTGTTCGGAAAGGCTTTTTTGCACTGCCGTCGTCACCACGATTTGAATTCCTGCATCTTCAATCATGTATTGTAACCTTGATTTTGGATACAACGGATCTAAGACGACATAAGCCCCACCAGCTTTTAATATGCCCAGTAAACTTACCATGAGCTCAGCCGACCTCGGAAGGTAAACGCCCACAACTGATTCGGGAGTAACTCCTTTTTTCTGTAAAGCATTTGCCAACTGATTTGCTTGGGCATCCAGTTCACTGTAAGTCCACTCTCTTGTTTGATCAACTACTGCAATCGCATCAGGACGCCTTGCTACTTGTTCCTCGAATCTGTCGCAAATAAGGCCCTGATGTGACATTTCTATTGCAGTGTCATTCCATGTTTCTAATAACAAAGCACGCTCAGATTCAGATAGCATACTCAGACTATTCAATGGTCTTTGTGGGTGATGAGAAACTTCGTGTAACCATTTCTCAAAATGTCCTGCCATCCGTTCAATAGTTGTAACATTGAATAAATCCTTATTGTATTCAAAAGTAAAAATTAATCCTTCTTCCGTCTCAACTACCATTACACTTAAATCAAACTTTGCGATTGGACTATGGCTTTCTATCATTTCGATACTTCTACCAGACAACACTGGGAACTCTTGTTTCATATTTTGCAAGATGAACATGGTCTGAAAAATTGGAGAATGACTTGTACTCCTCTCTGGTTGTACAACTTCTACAATTTTTTCAAAAGGAATATCTTGATATTCATACGCCTTCAATGCCTTTTGACGAACCTGAGATAAGATATCCTGGAATGTCGGTTCGCCACTCAGATTAGCCCGATAGACTAACGTGTTGACGAAGAAACCAATTAACCCTTCTATCTCTCTGTAATTTCGATTTGCAATCGGACTTCCAACGAGAATATCTTCCTGTCCTGTATAGCGAGATAGAAAACTCTGATAAGCAGCCAACAGGGTCATGAAGAGTGTCGACCCTTCTTGACGACTAAATTCGTTCAGTTTGTCGCGCAGCGTACTTGGCAGCAACACAGTGTATGTCGAACCACGATGGGTTTGTATTGCGGGACGAGGACGATCCCTAGGCAGTTGAAGTACAGGAAGCTCCCCAGACAATTCTTCCTTCCAATATTGGAGTTGTTGCTCAAGCACTTCTTCCTTCAACCATCCCTTTTGCCACTGGGCAAAGTCTGCATATTGAACCGGTAATGGTTCAAATTCTGCTACCTTCCCATCCATGGCTTTCTCATAGAAGGCCATCCACTCTTCAAGTAGAACTCCTATGGACCATCCATCCGAAATGATATGATGCAGAGTACAAAGGAGAATCCATTCTTCCTCTCCCACTTGCAAAATAATTGCCCGGATCAGTGGGCCCTCCCCTAAATCAAATGGCACTTCTGTTTCTTGCTGAATCAAACGTTTAACTTCTGCTTCTCGGTCTTCTGGAGAAAGCATAGTTAAATCCATTTGTGGAAGGGAGCAGAAAGCATACGGTTGAATCTGCTGCACAGGATGACCGTTCACTTCATGAAAGACCGTCCGCAATGATTCATGACGCTCTATCAGCTGATTCCATCCCCTTTCCAATACTTGGGGTATCCAATTCCCTGTAAGGCGGCATACCATCGGTATATTGTAAAGTGCACTATTAGGCGTAAATTGATCGATAAACCATAAGCGCTGTTGGGCATAAGAAAGCGGAATGGCTTCCCCTCGTTCCATCGGAATCAGTGGTGGAATCTCTCTTTTTTTGTCTCCCTTACACAACTGATCTAATCGCTTTGCCAGTGCCTCTACCGTTGAATACTCAAACAGTTCACGTACCGGTAATTCGATTTGGAAAATTTCTTGTAAGCGTGAAACTACTTGAGTAGCAAGTAATGAATGACCACCAAGTTCGAAGAAAGAATCCTGAACACTAATATTTTCTATATCTAGCACTTGACTCCATACGGAAATGATGAGCTCTTCCACTGGTGTTCGTGGTGAAGTAATATTTTCACTTATGAACTGTGCTTCCATTTCCAGTAAGGCTTTCCGATCAACCTTACCATTTGGAGTGAGTGGCATCGCTTCAATTTTGAAAAAGTATGCCGGAACCATATAATGCGGCAGTTGCTTCTTGAGATACTCACGCCACTCTCCAGCGTCCCCTTCACCCACTACATAAGCTACTAACTGCTTGTCTCCTGGACGATCTTCCTTCACCAACACGATAGCCTCTTTTACAGATGAGTGATCATGTAAGGCCGCTTCAATTTCTCCCAACTCAATTCGGAAGCCTCTGATTTTCACTTGGTTATCTATTCTTCCGATATACTCCAAGTTACGATTATTCAGATACCTCACCAGGTCACCCGTCCGATAGAGTCGTTCCCCTTCCTTAAATGGATGCGGAATAAAACGTTCGGCAGTTAACTCTGATCGATTGAAGTAGCCACGTGCCAAGCCTACTCCACCAAGGTAAAGTTCCCCCGCCACACCAATCGGTACCACCTGTTGATTTTGATCCAACACATACAATTTTGTATTATCAATCGGACGACCAATTGGAATAAGCATTAGTTCTTTTTCTAAATCACATTCATAATAAGTGACATCCACAGTCGCTTCGGTAGGGCCGTACAAGTTGCTTAACTTCGTTTGCTGAATATCGTAAAATACCCCCTTAAACCGGCGAACCTGTTCAATGTTTAACTCTTCTCCACTAGTAAAAACCTGACTTAAAGACGATACATTCTTTTTCGATTTAGATTGTTCCATATAATCCAAGAAAGTAGATAACATCGACGGAACAAAGTGCATCGTGGTCACACGATATCGTTCGATATACTTCTCAATCATCGCAGGATCTTTCTCACCCCCGAGTGGAAGTAAACAAACACGTGCTCCTACAAATGACCACCAAAATAATTCCCAGACAGAAACATCAAACGAAAATGGCGTTTTTTGTAGGATTGCATCCTCCTCAGATAATGGATATTTTTTTTGCATCCACTGTAGTCGGTTGATAACCGAGTGGTGTTCAATCATAACTCCCTTTGGATTCCCTGTCGAACCCGAAGTGTATATGATATACGCTAAGTTATTTGCTGTTACTCCACTCACTGGAGCCAAATTACTCTCTTTAGAAATCGTTGCTTGATCACGGTCTAAACAAATTGCTTGGATATCTTCAGGTAACCAGTCCTGTAGTGCTTCTTTTGTTAAAATTACTTGAATTTGTGAGTTCTCTAAAATGTATCTCAGGCGGTTTTCAGGATAACTTGGGTCCAGCGGGACATAAGCCCCACCCGCTTTAAGAATTCCATAGAGACCAATAATCATATCAGGTGAACGTTCAACACATATACCGACCAATGACTCAGGTCCTATACCTCGCTTTTGTAAATAATGCGCCACTTGATTCGCTTTTTCATTGAGTTCTTGATACGTTAGCTGTCCATCTTCATAAACTACCGCCACCGCTTGAGGTGTACGTGCAACTTGCTGTTCAAACAGTTCATGAATCATGCTCTCATGTCCATAAGCTACGTCAGTGTCATTCCATTCTTCTAAGAGCCGTTTCTGCTCTGTGTCCGATAACATTGACAGCTTTGTAAATGATTCATCTGGATGATACGCAATTTCATTTAACCAGTTCTCAAAATGCCCTGCCATACGTGCAATGGTACTACTATCAAATAAATCTGTATTGTATTCAAAAGAGACAAATAGACCTTCTTCCACTTCGTAAGCAGTTAAACTCAAATCAAATTTCGCAATAGAAATATTACTTTCTATCATTTCTAAGCTTCTACCAGACAGCTCTAGTCGTTCTGGTTTTATATTCTGTAGTGTAAACATGGTCTGGAAGACAGGAGAATGACTCATACTTCGTTCGGGTTGCACAGCTTCTACCACTTTTTCAAACGGTATATCTTGATATTCATACGCTTTTAACGCCTTTTTCTTTGTTTGAAACAAAATCTCCCGAAAAGTAGGAGTTCCACTCAAATCCGCTCGATAAACCAACGTATTAACAAAGAAACCGATTAATCCTTCTACTCCCTTATGATTCCGATTCGCAATCGGACTTCCGACGAGAATATCTTTTTGCCCCGTATAACGAGCAAGAAAGCTCTGATATGCAGCCATTAAAGTCATAAATAAGGTAGCCCTTTCTTGGCGACTTATATCCTTCAATTGACTGAGTAATTTATGAGGAAAAACCACGTGATAGGTGTCTCCAGCGTACGTTTGCGTAACCGGTCGAGGGCGGTCCACTGGCAGTTGTAGTATGGGAAGCTCCCCAGACAATTCTTCCTGCCAATACGTGAGTTGACGATTTAGCACATCACCCTGCAACCACTTCTTTTGCCACTTCGCAAAGTCTGCATATTGAATTGATAGTGAACTTAATCTAGCAGGGTTTCCGCTCGTTTCTTCCTCATAGAAAGCAAGTAATTCATTCATTAATATACCGATAGACCACGCATCAGAAATAATATGATGCATGGTACACAGCAATAACCATTCATCCTTTCCTAATTGAACAAGCTGATTACGAATTAAAGGGCCATTCATTAAATCAAATGGTTCTTGCGCTTCTCTCGTAATTAAACTATTTATCTCTTTTTCTTTTACTTCTAGAGGAAGGTGAGAGTAATCCCTCACAGGTAATGTTCTAGGAAGGAATTCGACAATATGTTGTACAGGTTGCTCTCCTACTTCCTTAAAAACGGTACGTAACGATTCATGACGTTCAATCAGTCGATTGAATCCCTTTTCCAAAGCTTCAGGTATCCAGGTTCCCTTTAGACGCCATACTGTCGGGATATTATATAATGAACTGTTTGGGTTAAATCTATCCATAAACCACAAACGTTGTTGTGCATATGACAACGGAAGTGCTTCTTTATTCCCCTTTTTTTGCATCTGCTCCTGAAGCCAAGCTCTCTTCTCAGGAGAAAGTGAACTCAGCTTTGCAAGTAAATCACTTCTCATTTTTTACCCCTTTCTCAAGCAAATTACTCTCGAATATACCTTGCGCTTCTTCCTCTGATAACTCTTCCAATTGCTTAAGAAGTTCAAGTAATTCTTCATCATTACTCACTTCTGTTTCTTTTTGAATATAGTCTTGAAAACTTACATTCTCCTTACTATCATTCTGCATTTCTTTATTTTCGCTATAGAGCAATTGATTAATCCGTTCTGCCAATTCCTGCACCGTATGATACGTAAATACATCATGCAATGGTAAATCAATTCCAAAAGCTTCTTTAAGACTGGAAACAGCCTGTGTAGCAAGTAATGAATGGCCACCGATTTCAAAAAACGAATCCTGAATTCCGATATTTTCTATACCTAAAACTTGATGCCATATTGAAACGATGGTTTTTTCCGTAGGTGTACGAGGAGCAATATAACCACTCGCTATTTCCTTACACTCTGGTACAGGCAATGCTTTTCTATCAATTTTTCCATTGGGGGTGAGTGGAAATGCGGTCAATCTGACAAAATGATCTGGAACCATATAATTTGGTAACTGGGTCTTGAGATAACTACGCCACGTATGAACATCCCCATCCCCCACTACATAGGCAACCAAACGCGGATCACCAGGATAATCTTCACGCACCATCACAATAACTTCGTTAATCAATGTATGATTTTGTAATGTTGCTTCAATTTCCCCTAGTTCAATCCGGAACCCACGGATTTTCACCTGATGATCGATTCGACCGAGATACTCCAAATTTCCGTCCGGCAGATACCTGACAAGATCTCCAGTCCGGTATACTCGCTCTTCTCCTTTAAACGGATGCGGAATAAAACGCTCGTTTGTTAAGTCAGGGTGATTTAAGTATCCACGTGCTAATCCTGCTCCCCCAATGTAAAGCTCACCGATTACACCAATTGGAACCATTTTCTGGTTCGCGCTCAGTATATATACTTCTGTATTGAAGACGGGCTTACCAATTGGTGGTACCCTGTACATGACACCCTTTTCTAATTCCATATATGTGGAATACGTAGTATCTTCGGATGGACCGTATAGGTTGTACACCTTCTCAATCGTACTTCTCTCATATAAGTCTTGGACAAGTGAGTGCTGCAATGGCTCTCCAGCTAAATTCATCACCTTTACCGAAGAAGGGATTGCATTTGCTCGAACCAACTCCTTTGCTGCTGATGGTACAGTGTTGACCAAAGTTACTCCCTTGGTAGACAGCTTATCTAGGTGAAGAGCATTTTCAGCAACAATCACCTTGCCACCCATTGTTAAGGGAACAAACACTTCAAAGACTGACAAATCAAAGGATAGCGAAGTTGAAGCTAACACTCCTGCTAAATCCTTTCTGGAATAAGTTTGATGCGCCCAATGAATCATTGTTACTGTATTCCGGTGCTCAATCATCACTCCCTTAGGATTTCCAGTGGACCCTGAGGTATAGATAATATAAGCTAAGTTATAGCTTGTCACTTCACTCATACACACCGTCGTTACTTCCTGTTCAATTTCTGCTCGGTCACGATCAATGCAAATCATGTCAACGGATTTAGGTAAAATCATTTTTTGCTGTAACTTTTCCTGTGTCACCAGTACCTTTATATGAGCATCCGCTAAAATATACTGCAGCCGACTTTCCGGATACGCTGGGTCAATTGGAACATAAGCTCCTCCTGCCTTCATGATTCCTAAGAGGCCGACAATCATCTCGAGTGAACGTGTAACGCAAATCCCAACCAATGATTCGCATCCCACTCCCCGTTTCTGTAGATAATGTGCCAGCTGATTCGAGCGTTCGTTCAATTCTCGATATGTTAGTTCTTCATCTTCGCACACTACCGCAATTGCTTCTGGCGTTTTCTCTACTTGTTCTTCAAACAGTGTATGAATCTTACTTTCGCGTATATCCACAACCCCTGTTTCATTCCATTCCTCTAGTAATTGCTTATATTCTACTTTCGATAACATATTCAGTTCTGATAGTGAATCTCTTGGATGAGATACAATTTGATATAACCAATGTTCAAAATGGCCTGCCATACGTTCAATGGTTGTATCATTAAACAAATCAGTATTATATTCAAAAGTTAGCAATAATCCTTCTTCCGTCTCCGAAGCAAATAAACTCAAATCAAATTTAGCAAAAGAAGTATGACTTTCCATCAGCTCCATGTTTCTTTCAGATAGCTGAGATAACTCTTGTTTCGTATTCTGTAAAGTAAACATGGTTTGAAAAATCGGCGAATGACTTGTATTCCGTTCAGGTTTTACGGATTCTACTACTTTCTCAAATGGAATGTCCTGATGCTCGTATGCTTTTAGTGCTTTTTTTCGTATCTGCGACAAAAGTTCTTGGAACGTCGGATTTCCACTAAAATCAGCTCGATAAACCAACGTATTTGCAAAGAAACCTATTAATCCTTCAATCTCTTTAACATTTCGGTTTGCAATCGGGCTTCCCACCAAGATGTCGTCTTGTTCTGTATAACGAGAAAGGAAGCTTTGATACGCCGCCATCAAGGTCATAAATAAGGTGGATCCTTCTTGCAGACTTAAATCTTTGAGCTTTTCTAGTAGGGAATTCGCCACCATTAGGAACTGACTTGCACCACGGTGGGTTTGAACCGCAGGTCGAGGACGATCCATCGGTAATTGTAAAACCGGTAGTTCTCCAGACAATTCTTCCTTCCAATATTGAAGGTGCTGATCCAAATTCTCTTCTTTTTGCCATTCTTTTTGCCACATGACAAAGTCTGCATATTGAACAGATAACTCCTTCAGTTCCACTGGTTTTCCGCTTATCGCTCCTTCATAAAAAGCCATCCATTCTTCAAGTAAGATTCCTATTGACCATCCATCCGAGATAATATGATGCATCGTACAAAGAAGCACCCATTCTTCCTTGTCCACTTTCAATATTCGTGTTCGAATCAAAGGACCTTTCCTCAAATGAAATGGCTCCTCCGCTTCGTTTTGAATGAGCCGTTTCATTTCTCTTTCCCTATCTTCTAGAGAGAGATTTGCTAGATCCGTTTGAGGGATAGGTCTGAAAACATGAGATTGAACCTGCTGAAAGGGTTCCCCCTCTTGCTCTTGAATTATCGTCCGTAATGATTCATGACGTTCCAACAATTGATTCCATCCGGCCTCCAATGCTTGAATTGACCATTTCCCTGTCAATCGACAAGCTGCATGAATATTGTACATCGCACTATTTGGCATTAATTGGTCAATAAACCATAGGCGTTTCTGTGCGTAGGAAAGCGAAATAGATTCTCCCCGCGTCATAGGTACAAGTGGTGGAACCTCTCGTTTTTTCTCTCCTTTCCATAACTGATCCAATCGCTTCGCTAATGCCTCCACTGTAACGTGCGTGAAAAGTTCACGTAGCGGGATTTTAATCTGGAACACTTCTTGTAATCGAGAGACGATTTGAGTAGCGAGTAGTGAATGCCCACCTCGTTCAAAGAAGGAGTCCTGAACACCAATATTTTCTATCCCTAACACTTGACTCCAAACCGAAGCAATAAGCTCTTCCGATGGCGTCCGAGGTAGAACATTAAAATCCCCTATAGGTTGCTCATCTGGTGCTGGTAAGGCTTTTCGATCGATTTTCCCATTCGGAGTAAGTGGGAACTGTTCCAACTCTACAAGGTGCGCTGGAATCATGTAATTTGGTAATTGATTTTGTAAATACTCTCGCCACTTTTTGATATTTCCATCGCTTATCACATATGCCACCAATCGCTGATTGCCTGGGCGATCTTCTCTAACTAATACGACAGCCTCTTTAATAGACGAATACTTTTCTAAAGTCGCTTCAATTTCTCCAAGCTCGATCCGAAAACCACGCATTTTCACTTGATGGTCCATTCTCCCTATAAATTCTAAATTCCCATCAGTTAGATATCTTACTGAATCTCCTGTGCGATACAGTCGTTCTCCTAATTGAAATGGATGAGGAACGAATCTTTCAGCAGTGAGCTCAGGACGATTTAAGTATCCACGCGCTAAACCTGCACCACCAATATATAACTCACCCTCTATCCCTATCGATTGCAAGCGTTGATTTTGGTCTAATACATACAATTGCGTATTCTGTATCGGCTGGCCAATAGAAACAAATTCTTGATTAGGTTGAATGTCAAATGCATTTACGTAAATAGTTGCTTCAGTTGGTCCATAAAAGTTGGTTAGTTTTACTTGTCCGCTCTGATTCCATTGCTGTTGAAATCGTCTAACCACCCCTGAACTTAGCTCTTCCCCACCAGAAAATACATGACGCACGGACGAACATTTCAAATTCAATTCAATATGATTGAAATGATCTAAGAAAACAGATAACATCGAAGGAACAAATTGAACAATAGTAACCTGATGTTTTTCAATCACTTCAGCTATAATAGAAGGATCTTTCTCTCCACCTGGAGGTAAGAAAGATACACACGCGCCTACGCTAATACCCCAAAATAACTCCCAAACAGATACATCAAATGAGAATGGCGTTTTCTGCAAGATCACATCCTTTTCAGAAAGTGGATATTGATGTTGCATCCATTCAAGGTAATTAATCACTGAATGATGCTCAATCATCACTCCCTTTGGATTCCCTGTAGATCCTGAAGTATACATAACATATGCTAAATTTCTTCCTGTTACACTACTTGTACATACGGTTGATTCTTCTTTTTCAATTGCACTACAATCTTGATTCATGCAAATTGTTTCGATGTGTTGGGATATACCTAGACTTTTTAACTTTTCTTGCGTTACTAGTACTTCGATGCTAGCATCTTCTAATATATAGCGTAACCGACTCTCTGGATAAGTGGGGTCAAGTGGAACATAAGCTCCTCCTGATTTTAGAATCCCTAGTAACGCTATCATCATTTGTGTCGAACGTTCCATATATACTCCAACTAGAGACTCTGGACCTACACCACGTTTTTGTAAATAGTGAGCTAACTGATTAGCGCGCTCATCCAGCTCTTTATAGGTAATTTGTTCATTTTCATAAATAACCGCAATTGCTTCTGGCGTTTTCTTAACTTGCTTCTCAAATACCGTTTGAATCATATTTTCAGATGAATATTTTACTTGAGTATTATTCCATTCCTCTAGCAACTGCGTCTGCTCTTCCATTGTTAAATGAGTGACTTCAGAGAGCTTTGAATCTAAACTTTTCGTCATCTGAATTAATGTTTGCGATAAGTGACCCTGAATCCGATTTATTGTTTCTTCATTAAAATAGTTGCGGTCATACATCAACTTTAACGTAATTTCCTTACCAGGCATTACAATGAGTGTTAAAGGATAGTTTGTTTGTTCCGCGCTTTGGACCTCTAGTAATCTTAAATCAACATTACGCTCACCTTGAATGGGGTAATTTTCAAACACATACAATGTATGAAATAAGGAACTATTCCGCGGAACCTCACTCCACCCTTGAATATCAACCAACGAATTATACTCATATTGTCTTCGTTCCATTTCTTTCATCTGTATCTTACGAAGCCAATCTACTACTGATGTATCATTTGTTACTCGAATTCGAGTAGGTAATGTGTTAATGAATAGGCCAACCATATTCTCTGCGCCTACCAATTCAGTAGGACGTCCAGAGCTAGTTACGCCAAATACGATGTCATCTTCACCGCTATACCTACTCATCAAGTAGGCCCAAGCGCCCTGTACTAACGTATTCAATGTTAACCGACTATTTCGTACCCACTCTTGTAAATTCTCAGTAAGTTCCTCAGATACCTGATAAACACACTCTCCATAACCCTTCTCCTGTCCTTGGTCCTTTCTTTCCATCGCTAATGGCGTAGGTGCATGAAATCCTTTTAATTCTTCTGTCCAAAATTTTTCTGCTTGACTGTAATCTTGTTTATTTATCCATTGGATATATTTTTTATAAGGAAGAGACTTAGGAAGATTAAACAATTCTCCCTTCATCATTTTGAGATAAACTTCCATCACTTCACTAAAGACTAAGGACACACTCCATCCATCCAACAAAATATGATGATGTGTCCAAATGATTCTCGTTTCCTCTTCTGCTTCTTTAATCGCGGTGACTCTCATCAACGGTGCTTCGTCCAATAAAAATCCTTTTCTACGATCTTCAGTCAAAAACTGGTGTAATTTCTTCTCCCTCTCCTCACGAGACTGGGCACTCCAATCTTCTTGATGAATAGTAAAAGGAAGACGTTGGTAAACGGCTTGCAGAGGTTTTTCTACTTCTTCCCACACAAATACTGAACGTAGAACTTCATGTCTGTGAATGACGTATTCCCAAGCCTTTTCGAAAGTAGCAATATCCAATCGACCACCGAGCAAGAAGCCTACTTGTACAATGTAGGAAAAAGAATGATCATCATCTTGATCGTATAAAGTATGAAACAGTATTCCTTTTTGCAAAGGTGATAATCCATATATATCAATGACGTCTTCCATCTTTACACCCTCTTCTTTGTTAATTTAAGTAATACTTTACTCAAGCTTTCTTCCGTAAGTTCCTCTGCGTCAGCAAAATCTGATACTGTAAAAGCAGACTCAGTTGTTGGTTTATTTATAAGTTGACGAAGATTCCTCAACATACCATCTGCTATCGCTTGAATTGTTAATCTAGAAAACTGTTCTCTACTATACATCCAAACAAAATGTAATTTCTCATCTTTCACCATACCGATAACATCAATTAGATGAGATGGTTTGGACTCTGGAGCATGATCTAAAAATGTAAACCTTGTCTCTTGTATAAACAAAGATTCCTTTGAAAACACTTGATCAAATTGGCCCAAATAGTTAAAGCTTATTGACGGTTTTTGCTGATAAAACGGAAGTAATTCTCTATTCAAGTAACGTAAAATACCATAATCAACGCCACGATTCGGAATTCGACGCAATTGATCTTTTACAGCCTTTAATCCTTCAATAGGTGTTGTTGTCCCTTGAAAATTAAGATGAACAGGATAAATACTCGTGAACCAGCCCACTGTCCGTGATAGATCCATACCTTCAATCATCTCTTCTCTCCCGTGTCCTTCTAGATGTATAGAAACCGTTTGCTGATTGGTACGATCGACTATAGCTTGTCCTAACGCCGTCAATAGGACCTCGTTAATCCTTGTCTTATGAGTCACCGGAACTTCTTGTAACAACGCATGGGTTTCTTCTACTCCTAAAGTCCTCGTCACTTGATCAATCGATTCTTCTGTTGTTTCTTGTATTGGGTAGTCCATCGGAATCTTCATCACTTCTTTTCCTTCCTGTTCCTTCCAATAACCTTGTACTTCTTTTGAAATACCAGAATCACTGTATGTCTGTAGTCGTTCCGACCACTCTTTAAAAGATGTACTTTTCGCAGGTAAACGAACGCTTTGACCTTGTTTCATCTGATTGTATACTGCCTGTAAATCTTCCAATAGAATTCTCCATGATACTGCATCTACTACTAAATGATGAATCACCCAGAATAATCGATCAGTCCCATTCAACATATCCTCGAAGTAAACTACTCTCATTAACGGACCTGTAACTAAATTGAAACTAGATTGTGTGATATTCATCTCTTCTTGTATCACTTGATTCCACGCTTGTTCATTAGCATTGTTCCGTTTTACCACACGAAGTACAGACTGCTCATCAATTCCCTCATTTCTCTGCCTCCACGTTCCATTTGGTAACTGTTTGTATCGGAAACGTAAAGCATCATGGTGTTTGAGTAAGTTTAATATAGCTCCCTCTAGTAACTTCATGTCCAATCTCTCTTTTACTCTTAAAAGCATCGATTGATTCCAATACTCCGGACGTGGATGTTCTTGCTCGAAGAACCAGTACTGAATTGGAGTAAGAGGCACATCTCCTGTCACAACTCCCTGCTCCGCTTGTACTCCCTGAGTTTCTATAACCACTTGTGCCAACTCGGCAATAGTTGGACATTCAAACATTTGCTTTGGAGTAAATTTTAATCCCACTTGACTTGCTTGTGATATAATTTGAATGCTGAGAATCGAGTCGCCACCAATTTCAAAGAAGTTATCATGAATTCCCACCTTTTCAACTCCTAATACTTGCTTCCAAATGGTAGCCAGTTTTTTTTCGTTACTATTCCGAGGGGCAACACATTCACTGTTAATCTTCTTTTTCTCCGGCAAAGGTAAGGCATCACGATCAACTTTCCCGTTAGTTGTTAGTGGAATGGCTTCCATCGTCACAAATCCTGAAGGGACCATATAACTCGGTAGTTTCGCTTTTAGATACTCCCTCCACGCACCTACATTGCCATCTCCTACAACATATGCCACTAATCGTTTATCACCCGGCTGATCTTCTCGAACAATCATAACAGCCTCTTTTATAGATGCATGTGCGTTTAAAGTAGACTCAATTTCCCCAATCTCAATTCGGAAACCACGGATTTTAACTTGATGATCAATTCTTCCACGATAATCTAGATTCCCATCCGGCAAATGCCTCGCTAAGTCTCCTGTCCGATATAATCTTGCTTTCGGTTCATTACTAAATGGATGAGGAATGAAGCGCTCTGCAGTTAATTCAGGTCTATTTAAATACCCACGTGCAAGCCCTGCTCCACCAATATAAAGCTCACCTTCTACCCCAATAGGTACAGGTTGTTGACAAGCGTCTAGCACATACACTTCTAAATCTTGAATCCGTTTTCCGATATTACTTCGTGAAGAGTGGCAGACCTCATCTTGAGTAATCGGAGAATAAGTAACGTGAACGGTAGTTTCTGTAATTCCATACATATTGATTAACTGTGGTTCTTTCTCTCCATACCTTTGAAACCACGGTAGCAAGCTAATAGGGTCTAATGCTTCCCCACCAAATATCACATAACGTAGATGCAAATTTTTATTCTTATCTTCTTGTTCACACACCTGTATTAATTGTCGAAATGCGGAAGGTGTCTGATTTAGAACTGTGACTTCTTCCTCTACCAATAGTTGATAAAAGTCCTTAGGCGATCGACTAATCCAGTAAGGAACAACGACTAATTTTCCACCATACAATAATGCTCCCCAAATTTCCCATACTGAGAAATCAAATGCATAAGAATGAAAAAGCGTCCAAGTATCTTTTTCGTTAAACTGATACCAACAGTCCGTCGATTTAAATAAACGAATAACATTGTGGTGCTCTATCATAACGCCCTTCGGATTCCCGGTTGATCCCGAAGTATAGATTACGTAAGCTAGGTGTTGAGAACTTACATCAGAAATCGGTAAAGTCTTACTTTCTTGCCCAATCTCATTCCAATCATGATCCAGGCAAATCGATTCAATATTTTCTGGTAACCATTTCAATTCTTTTAAACTTTCTTGCGTTACAAATAACTGAATACTAGCATCCTCTACAATATATTGAAGTCGCTGCTCTGGATATGTTGGATCAATTGGAACATAAGCTCCACCAGCCTTCAAAATCCCCAAAATACCTACAATCATTTCGAAAGAACGTTCAACGCAAAGTCCAATCAAAGTATCAGGTCCTACTCCTTTTTTCTGTAGATAATGAGCTAACTGATTTGCACGTTCATTTAGCTCCCTATAGGTAACCCTCTCCTTTTCATACATAACTGCAATAGCGTTCGGATAAATCATCGCTTGCTGTTCGAACAATTCATGAATAGTTGCTCGAGGTAGAAAATCAAGCTTAGGATTGTTGAACTCTATTAAACTTTTTCTTTTATCTTCTTCAGAAATGATTTCGATTTCAGCTACCTTCTGCTTTGGATTTTCAAAAGCATTTTCTATTATTGCTAACATAACTTTAAAAAAACGTTTTATCTCTTCCTTAGAAAATAGCTCTTCACGATAATCAATATGTACTTGTAAAGAGTCTATATCAATCAAATTTTCAATATGCACTGCAAAATCTTGCACTTCTTCACCGTTTGGAATCCATAGTGAGTCACCACTTTCATCACGATCTCTATAATCAATCGTAGTTCCGAAAAGTCTAACATTGCTGTTATTCTCTTTATTAATCTGCTTTAATAACAAATCAAATGGGTACTTCTGATGTCGTAATGATTTACTTTGTTTTCTGGAAACCCGATCAATAAATGAAAGTACTTCTTCTTCAGGATCGATATCCATTCTTAGAGGAACCGTACTCACCATCATTCCAATTAATTCCCGTTCCATTTTAGTCATACGATTGCCATAAGCCATTCCTAATGCAATATCAAGCGATGAGGTCCACCGGTACATCGACAACGAAAACGCAGCAACAAAAAGAGTATATATATTAAATTTATAATCTTCAGAAATTTTTTCTATCTTTCTCTTCAAACGTTCCGATAAAATAAACGTCTCGCGTGATGCTCTGGTACTAACTTGGTACGCATTATAGGACTTCAATCCCGTCACAGATGGAAGTGTTTTGAATTCCTCTAACCAGAATTTTTGATCTTTTTGAAAGCGAATACTATTCAAGTATGTTTGTTCATTGATCAGAAATTGAACATATGAATTTCTAAGTACGCCTTCATCAGTCTCGCTATGAATCTCATAATAATATTTAGCAATCTGACTAGTGAAAATTTGGATTGATAAACCATCCATGATAATGTGATGAACATTCCCAAAAATTGCACATTCATTATCGTTTAATTTTATTAAAGCGAAATAGTATAAATCAGAATTAAATAATGTAAACGTTTCTTGTGTTTTCTGCTCGATCCATTTCTCCAGCAAATCTGAATCTTCCACAGAACTGAAATCGAAAAACTCAAATTCTTCTTCTTCATGTTTAACAAAATATTGTTCAGGTTCCCGATGCCCATTTTCTTTTAGTCTGATGCACAGACCATCATTTTCACTGATAACACGATTCACAACTTGGTTTAATTTTGAATAATTCATTTTTTTATGAAGTTTAAACAAAAACCTTAAATTACATATCCCTTTACCGGAATGAATAACTTCTGTATACCATATTCTCCTCTGCGGATGACTTAACGGATAATATTCCTCATTGGCCATAAGAAATCTTCCCTTCAAAAATTATTTACTCTTATAGGTTCTTGTTTATGTTTAACCCATAAATATTTCTGTAGTGAAACCCCAATTACTCCAATGATAATAAGCCCAATCCCTCCATAAACATAGAGTTGAGTTACTCCAAACAAATGAACTAGTGGGCCGCTCATAGCAGGAGAAATAATTAGGACTGCGTTTGTTAAACTACTTTGAATACCAAATACTCTTCCTACTTGATCTTGATGGGATTCTATTTGTAAAATGACTTGATTAGATACAAGCATCAGTCCACTTCCAATACCAGCGATAAAACTAATCAGATAGGCCCAAACGAAGACCGTACCGGGAGTTATCAGCCCAATCCCTCCAAAACCAATTCCCATTAAAACCATACCTCCACATACTACCCAACCATATTGAATTTGTTTTAATTTCTGAGTTAATAACGCACCAAGTATTCCACCAAGACCAATAATAGAAATGATGTATCCCATTTTACTTTTATCATTTGGAAACAAGCTCTTAAATAAAGTAGGGAACTGTGAGTCTACTAATTGTAATACTGCCATAGCTATTGTAACGAAAATCATGGTTGATAATATTATGCGATTAGATAACACATAACCCCAACCTTGTAACCAAGCGGTCCAAGTGCTTTGCTGTTGCTTTTCAATATGTTCTCTTGACAGAGATTCCTTAAATTTTATTGTAGGCAACAGAATCAAAGTAGCTAGTAAACAACTTATCGCCCTTATAATGAGGCAGAACTCTGGCTGAAACCAGCTCAGCAACATTCCTCCTATAAGTGGACCTACTATCTTGGTTCCTTGCTCAACTATACCGTTAATACTTACTGCTTTAGTAAGCAAATCAGGAGAAACAATCTGTCTTGTTAGTGTTTGCTGTGCAGGATAATAGAAAACGATAAAAATAGAACGAATCATTAATACTAATAAGAGCCAATAAATACTCTGGACAAATAAAAGAGCAATTGTTAATAGACCAACCATAAGATTACAAAACATCATAATAGGAATTTTTTTTAAACGATCTGCAATTACACCTGCCCATGAACTAAATAAAATTCCAGGAAGTGCGTACGCAACAGGAATCAATCCTATCATGGTGGGGTCTACTTCCCATTCAAAACCAACAATAGTCATAATGGCTAACATATCAATAAATACCCCAAGCATAAGCAGTGAATATGCAGAGAAAACCTGTAAATAAACCCTATTTTTCCATAGACTTTTTGAGTCAGTAGTTTTCATAAGAACGGGCTCCTTAAATTGATTAAAATAAATATTCTAATTGCATAGTTCCATCTCCCAATTAATTGTTTACCGACATGACTGTGGATAGATCCAGAATTAACAATTGCTTCGCTTGTTCAATCTCGGCTTTCAAGAGTTTTGAAGTAATCGATAGTACCGTCTTATCCTTTATACCTAACGACCATATTTGTTTGAGTAGTTTACATTATCAAAGAATCCTTTGATATCTACGTCTATACAGTGATAGAGTCCACTCAAATTGATGATTAATTCCAATCTGGCTTTGGCGTGATGAGTACTTCGATTCGGTCTGAAACCATAACTATATTTATGGAATTTCGCTTCACAAATGGGCTCTAAGACTTGTAACATATACTGTTGAAGAATTCTATCCCCTATCGTTGGGATTCCCAAAGGTCTGGTTTTTTCATTCGATTTAAGAATGAAAACCCGCCTGACTTTTTCCGGGTTATACGATTGAAGCCTGATCTGAACTTTATCAATGACTTCTTCTACTGATAAGTGTTTGATATCTTCGATCGTTAATTGATTAAAATCTGCGGTTTTACTTCCTGTATTTCTCTTTATATTTGATAGGCAAGACGTATATTTTCATTAGAACGGATTACGTTCATTAAATCACAAAAATTGTGACCATTGACACTTTGAGAGTAAACTGTGATATTTTGATGGAATCTCTGACCAATATCATTTTCTTCTATGTCATACTCAAAGGCTATCTTTTCTCCGGGTACAATTATTAGATCAATGCTTGCTGAAGAAATTCCTCGGTAACGAAATTTGTAATTTTCCACTTGATACAATAAGCTTCCTTTTGAATGTGTATATGGATATGTTGACCAATAGTTTTAAGCAATTTAAAGAATCTTATAATCCTCCTCTTTTATATCCATTCTTTTCATTTTTCTAAAATCCTCCATTTTATTACAAATTTTTCTTATTATTTTCTTATCGGCATCCCCTATCCCTTTTTTGTTATCATAGGAATAAAGGAGGCATAAAAGATGAAGGATCATGAATATCGAAATGGTCGTCTCATCTAAATGAATAAGAAATTTTCTGCTTTAACTAAGAAGCAAAAAGAGCACATTGGGCGAGATTTAAGAGAGCGATATATAAAGATGATGAAATATCCTGGAGTAAAACTTTCTCCAAAAAAACGAGATCAAATATTAGATGAAGTATATGAAATAATTAAGGAAAAGGGTATATGGATTCGTGCGACACGTTTCCTTATAAGTGCATAAGCATGAAATAGGAGGATTATCGTAAGATAATCATAACTGATTAACTGAGAAGTGGGAATGAAAGCCGTCATGTTGAGCTGAAACCATTCACTTGAGACTCCCTACATGCGTTAAATTGTAGTAGCAATTTAGGGTCTGAAGCTAGGTGAAGTCGACTGAACGATAGTCCTAAGTAATAGGTATAGCTATTATACGGTGAGGATAGGTCGGAGTGCTATAAAATATCTATGGTGAGAATGTCCTAAAGAAAAGGACTGACGAACTTGTGAATGTACGGGTCTAGAATATTAGCATTGGGAAATCAATGTCTTCGAATACGGAGGTCAACTACCGAAAAGTAAGATTGAATCCTATGAAATTCGGGATACTTAACAAAGAGAGTATACGGTTGACAGGCTTAGAGCAAGCACCTAAAGGTATATATGTATAGCTAGGTTAATTGGAACGTGGAAAACAGAAGACGTTTGATAACGCCTACTAGGGGAACGGATGATATAAGATTCTCACGAATCGAAATTCATTTACTTCTGTGAGAGTAGGGGCACAGTACCGATAAAGCGTCTAATCAACGTGGAGGGATAGCCCCAAGTCATATAATTAGGGATTAAATACAATTAAATGCAATTCACAGGGTCGAGTAAGACGATGGGACTTAACCTCTAAGGAGGAATTTAACCGTCAGTGAATACATTCTTGCGACAAGCTGAGTACTACGGCATGTTAGACACCTTCGATGACTTGTACCAGCGAAGTCAAGAAGGAAGATTAGGAAGATTAGATTTATATTCAATCATAACTTCTAAAAATAACATTCTACTAGCTTATAGAACGATAAAGGCAAATACTGGGTCTAAAACGTGTGGTACAGATGGTTTAACTATTGAAGATTACAAGTGCATTATTGAAGATACATTTGTAGAAGAAATTCGAAAACACTTCAAAAAATACAAACCAAACACTGTACGCAGAGTCATGATACCTAAGCCAAACGGCAAACTAAGACCTCTAGGTATTCCTACAATGAGGGATAGATTAATACAACAATGTATTAAACAGGTTTTAGAACCAATATGTGAAGCGAGATTCTACAATCACTCATATGGCTTCAGACCGAATAGGGATACACATGATGCAATGGCTAGATGTCAGAGCTTAATTAATATGAGTAAACTACACCATATAGTAGATATAGATATACAAGGATTCTTTGATAGCGTGAACCATACTAGGTTACTAAAACAACTCTACAATATTGGAGTGTATGACAAGCGTATTCTCACGATTATAAGCAAGATGTTAAAGGCTCCAATTAAGGGAGTGGGAATACCCACTAAGGGAACCCCGCAAGGGAGACCTCCGAAAAA
>NZ_JALAMS010000003.1:0-441998 GCF_026790145.1 Priestia endophytica
CTCTCCATAGAAAGTTTGGTTTCATCTTTCGATGTCCATAGCTTGTTGTTTCTTATAAGAAACGTTGTTTTAAAAATAGAATTAACGTTGACGTATTTTGTTCAGTTTTCAAAGAACTTGTCTTAAGCGACTTACTCAGTATAACTCATATCTACTAAGCTTGTCAACCTCTTTTTTTCAGCTCTAAGTTGTCTTGAGCTGACTTTTAAAATATTATCATAGAAATGCTTACATTGGCAACCCCTTTTTCACTTTTTTATAAAATTTCTGCAATGTATAGACCATTCTTCCCTGATAAGTCTAGAAATGAAGCATCTTCATCAAGTCTAATAAGTGGTTTGGAAAGATCACTTTGATTGATAAAAACAATTTCTCCTCTTTGATTATTATTTAATAAAATTCTTCTTCCAATGGCTGTTAAAGATATTTCTTTCCTAAGGATTATGAGATACTCAAAATCATATTTTCCAAAAGTTTTTTCGCATTTCTTCTAGTACAGTGAAAGGTATTTTCTTCTCTCCATGCGCTTTACCACTTACCATAGCATAGAACGTATCTGCAACTGCTACAATTTTGCTATAAGGATGAACTTGATTTCCGGTAAGACCAAGAGGATACCCTGAGCCATCAAGACGCTCATGATGTTGAAGAACAGCAAGCTTGCTTCCCTCTGTTAACAAACGTAGGTGGCGAACCATTTGATAGCTTTTACTAGGATGGACTTTAATCATTCTTTTTTCAGTTTCACTTAATACCTCATTACTTTTCAAGAAAAGATGCTCATTCATACGAGAAAACCCACAGTCCAATAAAAGCAGCAATTAAACCTACAGCTACTGGATGATGATAAAAATAATTTTCTTTTGATTGATATCTACAGAGATTTAAAATATGAGAGGAAGTAGAAAAATCTTTGAAAAAGGGAATAAATCTTTTTCTGATATCTATCATGTCAATCATCATCCCAGCTTGCCATCCTTGAAATATTTTCTTATATTCCTCTATAGCTTTTTTATATTGATCAACAAATGTATTATACTTTTCAATACTCTCATATAATTCATTTATTTCTTCTTCTGGATTAGATAATGATGTTCTTTCTTGAACTCTTATCTCTTTAATGAGAAAAGCTCGCAAAACTTGTATTCTATGTTTTGTAATCTTCATTCCTTTTGGCATAATAATATGTCCACCTTGAGAACATACATCCTCTTTCACAACAAAGCCTGCTTTTAAATCTTGAACTAAAACGTTCACTATTCTCGCCTCCTCAAACAGCATTTCTATGAATGAGTAAAATTATACTAAAAAAAGAGCGCATATAGCGCTCTTTTTTCAATGATTTTATTTAGAAGGTTTAATCTTCTTGTTCCTCTGTTTCTTCAGCTTGAGGACTTTCAAGATGTTCTCCTTCTTCATCAAGATCTTCATCTTCACTTTGTACACGAGCAACAGTTGAAACATATTCATCATCACCAAGACGAATAAGTTTAACTCCTTGTGTATTTCTTCCTGTTTGAGAGATGTCCTCAACAGATACACGAATAAGAACACCATGAACAGTAATAAGCATTAAATCATCGTCAAGATTAACAGATTTTAAAGCTACAACATCACCATTTTTCTCTGTAATGTTACACGTCTTGAGTCCTTTACCACCACGCGTTTGGATACGATAGTCTTCAACTGGAGTTCTCTTTCCATATCCATTCTTCGTGACTACAAGAATATCATCTTCATCTGCTGAGATTTCCATTCCTACTACTTCATCATCATTAGCAAGAGTGATTCCCTTTACACCAGTAGCTGTTCTTCCCATTGAACGAACATCGTTCTCATCAAAACGAATAAGCAATCCTTTCTTCGTTCCAATGACCATATGCTGTTCTCCATTTGTTAAGCGAACAGAAATCAATTCGTCTTCTTCACGAAGGTTAATTGCAATCAGTCCATTAGTACGAATATTCTCAAAGGATGACAGTGGTGTTCTCTTAGCAATTCCATCCTTAGTTGTGAAGAATAGATAATCTGTATCTGTGAATTCTTTCACTGGGATAATAGCATTAATCCATTCTCCTTTTTCAACTTTTAGAAGGTTAATGATTGGTAGACCTTTTGCTGTTCGACTATACTCAGGAATTTCATACCCTTTTGTTCGGTATACTTTTCCTTTATTTGTAAAGAATAGAATCGTGTCATGTGTAGAAGTTGTTAAAAGCTGTTCAACAAAGTCATTTTCATTCATATTCATCCCTTGAATGCCTCGTCCACCCCGACGCTGACTTTTATATGTTGAAACAGGAAGACGTTTAATATAACCATTATGCGTCAGTGTAATAACAATGCTCTGCTCAGGAATTAAGTCTTCATCTTCAATGTTTTCAATGCCACCATCTAAAATTTCTGTTCGGCGGTCATTACTAAACTTCTCTTTCACTTCTGTAAGTTCTTCACGAATGATTTCAAGTACTTTTTCATCATCTGCTAGAATTGCGCGAAGTTCTGCAATTAAAGCTAATAGGGATTGATACTCAGCTTCGATCTTCTCTCTCTCTAGACCTGTCAAACGTTGAAGACGCATGTCTAGAATTGCTTGAGCTTGCTTTTCAGAAAGAGAGAAGTTCTCCATTAACCCCTCTTTAGCTATATCTGCTGTTTGAGAACTACGGATAAGCTGGATGACTTCATCAAGGTGATCAAGTGCAATTTTTAGTCCCTCTAAAATATGAGCACGCGCTTCTGCTTTACGCAATTCAAACTCTGTACGGCGACGAATAATTACTACTTGGTGATCAAGATAATGCTGTAAACACTCTCTCAGACTAAGTACTTTAGGCTGACCGTTAACAAGCGCAAGAGTGTTGATTCCAAAGCTTGTTTGTAAAGCTGTATGTTTATAGAGATTGTTAAGAAGTACGCTTGCATTCGCATCACGACGAACTTCAATAACAATACGCATGCCACGGCGATCTGATTCATCACGTAAGTCTGTTATTCCATCAATTCTCTTATCACGAACTAGATCAGCAATCTTCTCAATAAGCTTTGCTTTGTTCACTTGGTAAGGAAGCTCCGTTACAATAATTGTTTCTTTTCCATTGCTCTTCTGTTCAACATCCACTTTTGCTCTTAATGTAATAGACCCTTTTCCTGTTTCATAAGCTTTACGAATCCCACTTCTTCCAATGATATGAGCTCCTGTAGGAAAATCAGGACCAGGAATAATGTCCATAAGCTCCATTGTTGTAATCTCTGGATTTTCACTAACGGCTAATACCCCGTCAATTACTTCTCCAAGATGGTGTGGTGGAATGTTTGTAGCCATACCAACAGCAATTCCTGACGAGCCATTTACAAGAAGATTAGGGAAGCGAGAAGGTAAAACAACAGGTTCTTTCTCTACCCCATCATAGTTATCTTGATAGTCAATTGTATCTTTATTAATGTCACGCAGAAGTTCCATAGAGATTTTAGACATCTTAGCTTCTGTATAACGCATAGCTGCTGCTGCGTCTCCATCAATTGATCCGAAGTTTCCATGGCCGTCAACAAGCATATGACGATAGTTGAAATCCTGTGCCATACGTACCATTGCATCATAAACGGCTGAATCACCATGTGGGTGATACTTACCAATTACTTCCCCAACAATACGTGCGGATTTCTTATATGTTTTATCAGCGGTAATTCCTAAATCATTCATTGCATAGAGAATACGACGGTGCACAGGCTTAAGTCCGTCTCTCACATCTGGTAAAGCCCTTGAAACGATAACGCTCATTGCATAATCAAGGAATGAAGTTCGCATTTCTTGGCTAATGTTAATTTCATGAATTCGAGAGCTTGGCGTATCTGCCATAACAGTAAACCTCCTTGTGAGACCCAATAACAAGTCTCTGTTCCATATATAATGCAGGATAAGAACTCATCAACTTACCCTGCACTGGTGTTAAATATCTAGGTTTTTCACATATTTTGCATTTTCTTCAATAAAGTTTCTTCTCGGTTCTACTTTGTCTCCCATCAAGATCTCAAATGTTTCATCTGCTTCCATTGCATCTTTCAAGCTAACTTGAAGCAATGTTCTTGACTCAGGATCCATCGTTGTTTCCCAAAGCTGCTCAGGATTCATTTCTCCAAGTCCTTTATAACGCTGAATACCAGGCTTTGATGTTCCAGAGAAGTTTTGAAGAACTTGTTCTAAGTCACGATCTGTGTAAGCATATTCAACTTTCTTATTTTGAGAAACTTTATACAATGGTGGCTGTGCAATGTATATATATCCTTTTTCGATAATATTTCTCATATAACGATAGAAGAATGTTAGAAGAAGTGTTCTAATGTGAGCTCCATCAACATCTGCATCAGTCATAATTACGATTTTATGGTAACGAGCTTTTGAGATATCAAAGTCTTCTCCAATACCTGTACCAATTGCTGTGATAATAGCTCGAACTTCATCATTAGAAAGAATGCGATCAAGACGTGCTTTCTCTACATTAAGGATTTTACCTTTTAGAGGTAGGATAGCTTGGAAATGGCGATCACGCCCTTGTTTAGCAGAACCTCCAGCTGAATCACCCTCAACAATGTAAATCTCACCAATTGATGGATCTTTTGAAGAGCAATCTGCAAGTTTTCCTGGTAGATGTGATACTTCTAAAGCACCTTTACGTCTTGTAATTTCTCGTGCTTTCTTTGCAGCAATACGGGCTCTTGAAGCTGTAAGTCCCTTTTCAATAATACGTCTTGCAACACTTGGATTTTCAAGTAAGAAAGTTTCAAAGCGTTCTGTAAATAGTGAATCTGTAATTGTACGTGCTTCACTATTTCCAAGCTTTGTTTTTGTTTGTCCTTCAAACTGTGGATCGGGATGCTTAATAGAAATAATCGCTGTTAAACCTTCCCGAACATCTTCCCCTGTTAGATTTGTATCATTGTCTTTAAAGATTTGATTCTTTCGCGCATAATCATTGATTACACGTGTTAAAGCTGTTTTGAAACCAGACTCGTGTGTTCCACCTTCGTACGTGTTGATGTTATTGGCAAACGAATAAATATTGCTTGCGAAACCATCATTATACTGAAGCGCAACCTCAATGGAGATATTATCTTTCTCTCCTTCTACATAAATCGGTTCTTCATGAAGAACTTCACGTGAACGGTTTAAATGTTCTACATATGACTTAATTCCGCCTTCGTAGTAATATACATTCTCTTTCTCTTCTTCACGTTTGTCACGGATAATGATTTTGATTCCACGATTTAAAAACGCTAACTCGCGAAGACGGTTAGCAAGTGTATCATAGTCATACTCCAATGTTTCTTGGAATATTTCCGGATCTGGTTTAAAGTGAGTAATTGTTCCTGTATGATCAGTTTTTCCGACTACTTTAATATCTTCTTGAGGAATGCCTCGCTCATATTTTTGATAATGAATTTCTCCATCACGATGAACATGCACTTCTAAGAAAGTAGAAAGTGCGTTTACAACTGAAGCCCCTACCCCATGAAGTCCACCTGACACTTTATAACCGCCACCGCCGAATTTACCTCCTGCGTGTAAAACAGTCATGATAACTTCTAAAGCAGGACGACCTGTTTTTTCGTGGACGCCAACAGGAATTCCACGTCCATTATCTTGTACAGTGATACTATTATCTTTCTCAATTGTGACAGTAATTTCGTCACAAAAACCTGCTAACGCCTCATCAATACTATTATCAACAACTTCCCACACAAGGTGGTGAAGACCTTTTCCACTTGTAGATCCAATGTACATACCAGGTCTTTTCCGGACGGCTTCCAAACCTTCTAATACCTGAATTTGATCAGCTTCATATGATTGGTTTTGTACTTCTTTTTGTTCCATTGTCAACTATATCACCTACACTTTTTATTGGGCCAAATCACTTTCATCCTCTCATAAAGAGGACAATCCTTTTCCCTCCCCTGAGCTAGGTTAAATTGATCTTGAATATGACTCTTTTATTCCCATTAACAGACTGTCAAACTTTCTCAATCTCCCCAGCCTTCACATGAAAGGTGGTTGCTTTTTGTAACGTTTCGTGGTGAATCCCGTCAATATTTGTTGTTGTCACAAAGGTCTGAACTTTTCCTTGAATCGTATTGAGCAAATGTGACTGACGATAATCATCTAATTCAGATAATACATCATCGAGAAGTAGAATCGGATACTCTCCAATCTCTCCATGAATAAGCTCAATCTCAGCAAGTTTTATAGAGAGTGCTGTTGTACGCTGCTGTCCTTGAGAACCGAAAGTTTGCACATCTTTATCATTTACGTAGAAAATTAAATCATCGCGATGTGGACCTGCTAATGTGATACCTCTGTCGATTTCTCTCATCTTTATTTTATCAAACTTTTCATAGTATGCTTGTATCATTTTCGACAAATCTTGTTCAGCTGATACATCAACAGAACTTTTATATTGAATTTTCAGCGTTTCAAGCCCTCTGCTTATCCCATGATGAATAGGCTCTGCCCAATCTTGAAGAAGCTGTAGAAACTCATATCGCTTCTTTAAAACAGATGCAGCAACTTCTGAAAGCTGAGTTGTATAAACATCTAATAAAGATTGATCAGTTACTTTTCTCGTTTGGAGCTGTTTTAAATATTGATTACGTTGATGGAGAATTTTTTGATATCTGGCTAAGTCATGCATGTAAACAGGAGAAACTTGTCCGATTTCCATATCAAGAAATCGTCGTCTTACTTGTGGGTTTCCCTTTACAAGATTAAGGTCTTCTGGAGCAAACATCACAGTGTTCATTGCTCCAATATATTGACTGAGTCGTTTTTGTTCAAGTCCGTTGTACTTAGCCTTTTTCCCTTTCGTAGATACGATCAGTTCAAGAGATAAAGGTCCTGAATTTCGAGTAAGCTCTCCTTGTATCTTAGCAAAATCACAGTCCCACTTAATAAGTTCTTTATCTTTTGATGTACGATGAGATTTTGCCATAGAAAGCACATAAATAGCTTCCATCACGTTTGTTTTCCCTTGTGCATTCTCGCCTAAAATGACGTTCACTTTGTTCTCAAACGAAATAGTAGCTTTCTCATAGTTACGATAATTTTTCAGCTGTAGTTCATTGATATGCAAGATTTCACCAACTTTTATGAAACAACAAATTGACCAACTGTCGGAATGTCCACTTGATCACCCGTTCTTAATTTTCGTCCACGGCGATCTTCGCTTTCTCCGTTTACAAAAACCTCATGTTCACTAAGGAACCATTTAGCCATTCCACCAGACTGAATCACGTCTGCAAGCTTCAAAAACTGCCCTAAAGTAATGAAGTCTGTTGAAATTTGCACTTCTTGAGCCATCAATATCTCCTACTTTCCAAAATGATCTATCTTTTTTATTTTACTAAAAAATTTAAAAAGAGAAAAGAAAGCTACTAGTCCTCTTCTAGTAGCTTTGTTCTCTTTATGAATTAATATGTTCGTACTGGTAAAATTAATTGTAACATAGAATCGTCATCTAATGTGCGAATAACAAATGGACGCATAGCCCCTGTGAAGTTTATTTTAATTTCACTGCCCTCTAAAGCCTTAAGTGCATCAAGCATATATTTAGCACTGAAAGAGATTTTCAGCTCTTCCCCCTCTACTGATTTACTTTGCACTTCTTCACTTACTTTTCCGATTTCAGGAGAGTTTGAAGAAATCTCAATAATTCCCTCTGGCATTGTAGAAAGTTTAACAACATTGTTTCGTCCTTCACGAGCTAACAATGATGCTCGGTCGATAGATTGAAGAAATTCTTTTACATTCAATACAACATCTGTTTTACTGTCATCTGGAATAAGACGAGATGTATCAGGATAGTTGCCGTCTAATAAACGAGAGAAGAACAGCAGATGTTTTGTTTTAAATAAGACTTGATTTTCTGTAATGACGATATCAACAAGCTCGCTTGAATCATCCAGAATCTTGCTGAATTCATTCAAGCTCTTTCCTGGAATTACAATGCTATATTTTTCTTGATTTGTTGTCTCAATTTTAGCTTTTCTTAAAGCTAAGCGGTGGCTGTCTGTTGCAATACATGTCAACTCACCATCTTCAAGTTTCCAGTTTACACCTGTCAAGATGGGGCGTGTTTCTGACGTGGACACTGCAAACACTGTTTGTCGAATCATGTTTTTAATTAAGTCTGTAGGTACACTAAACATGTTTTCTTCTTCAATTTGTGGAAGCTGTGGATATTCTTCTGCATCTAAACCATTTAAATTAAATTCTGCTTTTCCAGAACGGATAACTGTAGAAAAGTTATTTTGAACTTCAATTTCTACTGTTTCTTTTGGCAGCTTCTTAACAATCTCGCTAAAGAAACGAGCTGGTAGAACAATACTGCCTTCTTTTTCAACATCTACAATATGTTTGTCTTCATCTTCTTTTGGAATGAAAGATTCAATTGAAACATCTGAATCGCTTCCTGTCAATGTTACTCCTTCATCAGAAACAACAATCTTGATCCCTGTAAGAATTGGAATTGTTGTACGAGAAGAGATAGCTTTCATCACATCTTGAACACTTTGAACTAAATAATCTTTTTGAATTGAGAATTTCATTTTCTCTTGTTCCTCCTTTTTTTATCTGGAGAGTTCTTTTATTTATTATTTTTTAATAGAAAAATAGCAGTAGTAATAGTAGGGGCTGTGAAAATGTGGATAACTCTTAGAAACCCAGAAAATAAAGTCTATCCACATGTGGACAGACTGTGTGTAAATGAGTCTAAGTTATTCACATAATTCACTATGACCTTTGTAGCATATCTTGAATTTCTTTAACTTGCTTTTGAAGTTGAGCATCAGAATCAAGTAATTTTGAAATCTTTTCATGTGCATGGATGACTGTTGTATGATCTCGCCCTCCGAACTCTTCCCCAATTTTCGGTAGAGAGAAATCAGTTAATTCGCGAGATAAATACATAGCAATCTGACGCGGAAAAGCAACTGATTTTGTACGCTTCTTCGCTTTAAAATCTTCTAACTTTACATTGTAATGTTGCCCAACAACACGCTGGATATCATGAATGGTAATAACACGTGGTTTTGAGCTTGGGATGATATCTTTTAGGGCTTCAGCTGCTAAGTCAGCATTGATGTCCTTGTTGATAAGAGATGAATATGCAACAACTCTTATGAGTGCGCCCTCTAATTCACGAATATTCGAGTCAATTTGGTTTGCGATATAGAGCATAACCTCATTTGGAATATCCAATCCATCTGCTTTTGCCTTCTTGCGCAGAATGGCGATCCTTGTTTCCAAATCTGGAGGGGTAATATCAGTGATTAATCCCCATTCAAAACGTGAACGAAGACGATCTTCTAGTGTTGGAATCTCTTTTGGTGGTCGATCACTTGAAATGACAATCTGTTTGCTTTCTTCATGCAATGTATTAAACGTATGGAAGAATTCTTCTTGAGTTTGTTCTTTCCCCGCTAGAAATTGAATATCATCTATAAGCAATACATCAACGCTGCGATACTTATTACGAAATTCAACTGCTTTATTATCTCGAATTGAATTAATGAACTCATTTGTAAACTTTTCAGAAGATAAGTATACAACTTTTGCTGATGGGTTATGCTCTAATACATAATGACCAATAGCATGCATAAGGTGAGTTTTGCCAAGTCCTACTCCCCCATAAATAAAAAGCGGATTATAGGCCTTTGCTGGGGCCTCGGCAACTGCTAGTGATGCAGCATGGGCAAAACGGTTTCCAGACCCAATAACAAAGGTTTCAAATGTATATTTGGAATTAAGCATGCTTGGAGAGAACTCTGCTACATCATCTACTTTTTTCTTTTTTTCTTTAGGCTGGTCAACGTCAAGCTCATTTGAAGATTGGTGTTGAGGGATAATAAATTTAATTTCAAGCTCTTCCCCAGTAAGTGAGTACAGCGTTTCTGAAATTAAGTTTCCATAATGAGCCTCAAGCCAATCACGGGCAAAATCATTTGGTGCTGTAATTGTTAGTGAACTTCCTTGAAGTGAATGTGCTTTTGTAGATTTTAGCCAAGTTTCAAAGCTAGGCTTGCTCAATTTTTTTTGAATTTCTACTAGTGCCTTATCCCATAAATCATGAATATTTTCCAACAATACCCCTCCTTTTTTGAAAACTAAAGGGTTGTACAACTGTTGTACAACTTAGATTTTTAAACAAATTGACGATATAAATTAGAATACATATTTATGCAAAGAACTAATTGTGAATAAGTATATAATATAGAAGAAACTAGAGTATTCGACAAAATTAACAGCCTGTGGACAAGTTTATATACACCCTGTGGTAAAAATGTCCACACTTTATCCACAATTTGTGGATAAAGTTAGAAATAATGATGATCTATTAAAGTGAAAACAAAAATATCATATCAAAGAAAAACAATAGTTGCAATGAATTTCAGAAACTTATCCACAATGACTACAGGTTGTGGAGTAAACTTTTCCACAGTACTAGATTATGTGTAATAGATGTCGATAAATGGTGAATGATCGTTAAAAAGAGGAGTAACTTTATCCACAGAGCAAAATAGGCCTATAAATGCATAAAGAAAATCAGCCTTTTTTATTGCTCTTGGTTTATTATGGTTTTAATCATTTCATGATTTGAAGTTGACAGAATCGAGGGGTATTCTCTATAATTAGTAAGACTGTCTTTTTAAGATATTCCTCAGGGAGGTGTAATATAATGAAAAGAACGTTTCAACCCAATAAACGTAAGCGTAGTAAAGTTCATGGTTTCCGTAACCGTATGAGCTCTAAAAACGGACGTCACATTTTAGCTCGTCGTCGTCGTAAAGGAAGAAAAGTATTATCTGCTTAGACCACTGAACTGTCAGTGGTCTTTTTTTTCTTATTTTTATTACAAATTTTCTCGGATAAGCGAGTAAATATTTTATAATTTTGAAATGAAAAGATGCTTTTAAAAAATATATGTAAGAGGCTTCTTAAAGTTGGCTATACTGTTGAATGAAGAAGTCCAGGAGCTGTTAGAGATGGAAAAACGTTATCGTGTAAAACGAAATGAAGATTTTCAGAAGATATTTAAGAGAGGAAAGTCAACGGCAAATAGACAATTTGTTGTTTATACGCTCGATAAGCGTGATCAACAAAATTTTCGCGTAGGACTTTCTGTCGGTAAGAAGTTAGGAAATGCTGTAACACGAAATCGAATTAAGCGTTTAATTCGTGAGGCGCTGCAAGAAGTAAAAGATCAGCTGCCAAAAGATAAGGATTATATTATTATTGCCCGCTTTCCAACCGCTGAGATGTCACACAGCGAAATTCAAAAAAGTCTTTTTCATGTTTTAAAACGAGCAAAGCTTATTCAATAGATTTACATCAAAGAGTTGGGCGGGGAGAGAAGGAGGGAAAACCGTGAGAAGTAGAGTTCTCGCTTTATGCCTTGTTGCTCTCTTTTTTCTAAGCGGCTGTACTGAGGTTCAGGAGCCTATTACAAGAGAGAGTGAAGGACTGTGGAACGAGTATGTTGTTTACCCCATTTCACAAACGATCATCTACCTTGCTCAACTCTTTGGGAATAACTTTGGCATAGCAATTATTATCGTTACTGTTATGATTAGAGTTCTTATTTTCCCATTGATGGTGAAACAGATAAGAAATACAAAAGCAATGGGAGCCCTTCAGCCTGAGATTGAGAAGCTGAAAGAGCAGTATCCAGATAAAGATGCTCATTCACAGCAACAGCTCCAAGAAAAGATGATGGAACTTTTTAGCCATTATAATGTGAATCCACTATCTGGGTGTTTACCAATTTTAATTCAAATGCCTATTCTCATTGCTTTTTTTCATGCTATTACGAGAACAAAGGAAATTTCCGAAAATAATTTTCTTTGGATGAACTTAGGTAGCCCTGATCCATACTATTTTCTGCCTATCATTGCGGGCATTACTACTTATATGGGTCAAAAACTGATTATGGCAGGAGCTGAGAATGATAATCCACAGATGGCTATGATGCTTTGGGTTATGCCTGTTATGATTGTTATTTTTGCTTTGAGTTTTCCTGCTGCTCTTTCTCTTTATTGGAGTGTTGGCAACATTTTTATGATTGCTCAAAGCTTCTTTGTTAAAGATCATATTGAAAAAAGGACAGCAACTCTTCTAAAAACAACAGAATAATCAAAAAAAGCTTGAGGGGGTCCTCAAGCTTCTTTTTTTAAAAAGATATTGTGAAAGAATTGTTATCCACATGTTAATAATGTAGAATAGAAATGTTTTTTACAAAACAATGTGTATAACTTTCAACAAAAGACAATTTTGTCTATTATAGATTTATGTTATTCTAATATATTAGAGCTTTATTTTACACAAAACCATTGTTTTTTATAGATAGAATATCGAAAAGAGGTGAAAAATATGCTTGAACTTGATACAATCGCAGCCATTTCAACTCCAATGGGAGAAGGAGCTATTGCTATTGTAAGATTGAGTGGCCAAGAGGCAATTTCTATTGGGGATAAAGTTTTTCAAAGTCCAAATGGTAAACGTCTAAGCAATGTTCCATCCCATACGATTAACTATGGCCATATTAAAGATCCAGCTACAGATGAAATTGTTGAAGAAGTAATGGTGTCTGTTATGAAAGGACCTAAAACTTTTACAAGAGAAGATCTTATCGAAATTAACTGCCACGGTGGTATTGTTTCCGTAAATCGAGTGCTACAACTCATTCTCTCACAAGGAGCTCGTTTAGCAGAGCCTGGTGAGTTTACGAAACGTGCTTTCCTAAATGGTCGTATTGACCTTTCTCAAGCAGAAGGCGTTATGGATTTAATTCGTGCTAAAACAGATCGTGCCATGAATGTGGCCTTAGGTCAAGTTGAAGGGCGACTTTCGAAACTTGTTCGTCATCTTCGTCAAGAAATCCTTGAAACGCTTGCACATGTTGAAGTGAACATTGATTACCCTGAATACGATGATGTAGAAGAAATGACCCATAATGTGTTAATCGAGAAAGCAACAGGTGTGAAAAGTGAGATCGAAAAACTGTTGAGAACTTCTCAACAAGGGAAAATTTTGCGCGAAGGTCTTGGAACTGTTATCGTAGGACGTCCAAATGTCGGTAAATCATCCCTTTTAAATAGCCTTGTACATGATACAAAAGCTATTGTAACAGATGTACCAGGAACAACTCGAGATGTAATTGAAGAGTATGTAAATGTAAGAGGGGTACCACTTCGCCTTGTTGATACAGCAGGAATTCGCGAAACAGAAGACATTGTTGAGCGAATTGGTGTAGAACGTTCTCGTGAGTATTTGAAAAAAGCAGACTTAATTTTGCTTGTCCTTAACTACCATGATGCCCTTACACAAGAAGATGAGCATCTTTTTGAAGCTGTGAGCGGTATGGACTATATTATTATTATTAATAAAACAGATCTAGAGCAAAAAATTGATTTAGAACGTGTGAAAACTCTTGCAGGTGGAAAACCAGTCATTTCAACTTCTCTTCTTCAAGAACAAGGGATTGATGAGCTAGAAGAAGCTATTTCTTCTCTTTTTTTTGAAAGCGGAGTTGAAGGACAGGATTTAACATATGTATCAAATACGCGTCACGTAGCGCTTTTAAATCAGGCGAAAAATTCGATTGATGAAGCAATTATGGGCATTGAGAGCGGTGTTCCAATTGACATTGTCCAAATTGATTTAACACGTACGTGGGAGCTTTTAGGTGAAATTATCGGAGATGCTGTTCACGAAAGTTTAATTGACCAGCTGTTCTCTCAATTTTGTTTAGGAAAATAAGGAGGAATACGCAAGATATGCAACAATATGAAGCAGGAAATTATGATGTTGTTGTCATTGGGGCAGGTCATGCTGGCTGTGAAGCTGGATTAGCTTCTGCTCGCCTTGGAGCTAAAACACTTGTGCTCACTCTGAACTTAGATATGGTTGCTTTCATGCCTTGTAACCCATCTGTAGGCGGTCCTGCTAAAGGAATCGTTGTTCGCGAGATTGATGCGCTTGGTGGAGAGATGGGGCGCAACATTGATAAAACATATATTCAAATGCGTATGCTGAACACAGGCAAAGGTCCTGCTGTCCGAGCGCTACGTGCACAAGCTGATAAATTCTCTTATCAACACGAAATGAAAAAAACATTAGAAGAAGAACCGAACCTTACGCTTATGCAAGGAATGGTTGAAAAACTTCTTGTAGAAGATGGAGAATGTAAAGGTGTTATCACAAACACAGGAGCCATCTACAATTCTAAGACAGTTGTTATTACAACAGGAACATTCTTACGCGGGAAAATTATTCTTGGACAGCTTCAATACTCAAGTGGACCAAATAATCAGCAGCCATCTATTCATTTGTCTGAGCATTTAGAGGAACTTGGGTTTGATCTTGTTCGTTTTAAAACAGGAACACCACCTCGTGTAAAGAGTCAGTCCATTGATTACAGCAAAACAGAGATTCAGCCTGGTGATGAATCACCACGTGCTTTCTCTTACGAAACAACGCAATATATTACAGATCAGCTTCCATGCTGGTTAACATATACAAGTGAGCGTACACACCAAATTATTGATGAAAACCTACATCTTTCACCAATGTATTCTGGCATGATTAAAGGAACAGGACCTCGTTACTGTCCATCTATTGAAGATAAAGTGGTTCGTTTTAATGATAAACCGCGTCATCAAATTTTCCTTGAGCCAGAAGGTCGTAACACACAAGAAGTATATGTTCAAGGGTTATCCACAAGTCTACCTGAACATGTTCAACGCGAAATGTTGTCAACAATCCCAGGGCTTGAAAATGTGGAAATGATGCGTCCGGGTTATGCCATCGAATACGATGCAATCGTACCAACACAGCTTTGGCCAACACTTGAAACAAAACGTGTGAAAAACCTTTATACAGCAGGTCAGATTAACGGAACATCTGGATATGAAGAAGCCGCAGGACAAGGAATTATGGCAGGAATTAATGCAGGTCTTCGTGCATTAAAGAGAGAAGAGTTAATTCTTAGTCGTTCAGATGCTTACATCGGTGTCTTAATTGATGACCTTGTTACAAAAGGAACAAATGAACCTTATCGTTTATTAACATCTCGTGCTGAATATCGTCTTCTTCTTCGTCATGATAATGCGGACCTTCGTCTAACAGATATTGGTCATAAACTTGGATTGATTTCTGAAGAACGCTATGAGAAATTTAATACTAAAAAAGCAGAGATTGAAGAAGAAAAGAAACGTTTATATAACACAATTATTAAAGCAACAGACGAAGTTCAAGAAGTGATTCGAGAAGCAGGTGGAACAGAGCTAAAAGATGCTGTTCGTGCTTCAGATTTATTAAAGCGTCCCGAAATGACATATAGCGCGGTTAAAAAGCTTGTTCCAGCTGATAAGGAACTTGATTATGATGTTGAAGAACAAGTTGAAATTCAGACAAAATACGAAGGCTACATTCAAAAGTCATTGCAACAAGTAGAACGTCTGAAAAAACTTGAGAATAAAAAAATCCCAGATGGCATTGATTATGATGCAATTACAGGCTTAGCAACAGAAGCTCGTCAAAAACTAAAACAAGTTCGACCACTTACGGTTGCTCAAGCTTCTCGTATTTCAGGGGTTAACCCAGCAGACATTTCAATTTTACTTGTTTATATTGAACAAGGACGTATTGCAAAAGTCTCAAATGAATCTAATTAAATTTATAAATTAAGTTGAAAGGAATTTACCTAATGAATTCTACCCAATTTCAACAGTTGCTGGAGGCGAAAGGGATTTCTCTTTCGTCTCATCAACTTCATCAGTTTGAACAATACTTCCACATTCTTGTTGAATGGAATAAAAAAATGAATTTAACAGGCATTACAGAGAAAGAAGCCGTATATGAGAAACATTTTTTTGATTCTATTTCAGCCTCTTTTTTTGTTGATTTTAAATCTCTACATACACTTTGCGATGTAGGCGCAGGAGCAGGTTTTCCAAGTATTCCTCTTAAAATTTGTTTCCCTCATCTTCATGTTAGCATTGTTGATTCTTTAAAAAAGCGAATTGGTTTTTTAGATCATCTTGTTTCTGAATTAGGATTGGACAATGTATCTCTTTATCACGATAGAGCTGAGATTTTTGGAAAGAAAGAGCAGTTTCGTGAGAAATTTGACGCTGTAACAGCAAGAGCTGTCGCACGTATTTCAGTTTTGAACGAATTTTGTCTTCCACTTGTTAAGAAAAATGGCACATTCATTGCAATGAAAGGTGCTAGTGCTCAAGAAGAGCTTCAAAATGGTGAAAAATCACTTGAAGTTCTAGGCGGTAAACTTCGTGAAATCCATCATTTCACACTTCCATTTGAAGAAAGTGAACGCTACATTGTGACAATTGATAAAGTAAAAGCTACACCTAAAAAATATCCACGCAAGCCAGGCGTTCCAATCAAAACACCAATTGAATAATGTTTCATATGAAACGTCTTGAAAAATTTTAAGCTACGAATCAAGAAGGAAATTTAGACCGTATATCGAATTATGTAAGAGGGATTTTCCTTAAGGTGGTGTTGGACAATGAAATCTGCTTTTTCTCGCTTTTTTAATTTGAAAGACAAGCCAGAAGAGCATGAGATTGATATTGAGGAAAAGGAAATACGTGATGAAGTTAAGGAGTTGCCTGTTAGTCAAATTAGCCCAAACCGTTATCAGCCACGTACTATTTTCCAGGAAAATAAGATAGAAGAGCTTGCTCAAACAATCCGCACTCATGGTATTATCCAGCCGATTATTGTTCGGAAAATGACAGAGGGGCAATTCGAGATTATTGCCGGGGAAAGAAGATGGAGAGCTGTGCAATCTCTAGGATGGGTGACCATTCCAGCTATTGTAAAGCAGTTCAACGATACAGAAACAGCTTCTGTTGCCCTTATTGAGAACCTTCAGCGTGAGGAGCTTACTCCAATTGAAGAAGCGGTAGCCTATGCAAAGTTGATAGAGCTTCACAATTTGACACAAGAAGCATTAGCTCAAAGGTTAGGTAAAGGTCAATCCACAATTGCTAACAAGCTTAGACTTCTAAAACTTCCTGAAGAGGTTCAGGATAGCATTCGTCAAAAGCTAATTACAGAACGTCATGCAAGAGCTTTAATTTCCTTGAAAATTCCGCAGAAGCAAGTTGAACTACTGTATGAGATCATTGAGAAGAACCTAAATGTGAAGCAAACAGAAGATCGAATTGTGCAGTTATTAGACGGAACAAAACGAAAAGCAAAACCAAAGCGAAAAGCTTTTAGCAAAGATACTCGAATTGCGATGAACACAATTCGTCAATCGCTAACAATGGTACAAGATAGCGGCATTACGTTAAATTCTGAAGAAGAAGAGTTTGATGACTATTATCAATTTACAATTCGAATTCCGAAAAAATAGAAAGTAGTCGTTTCTTATAGACTTGATGCATAGCAAACGTTGTCCTCATCGTCCCTAGTTTTGATGAGGTTTTTCCCTTTCTGAAAGAGATTTTAGAAAATTCGTGATAAACTATCAATAAGAGTTTCATTATTCCAATGTTAAATAAAGGGTAGGTGACAGCATGGGGAAAATCATCGCGGTTGCTAACCAAAAGGGTGGAGTTGGTAAAACAACTACGGCTGTTAATCTTGGGGCATGTCTTGCGGCCCAAAACCATCAAGTGTTACTCGTAGACAGTGATCCGCAGGGAAATGCTACAAGTGGGGTTGGTATTGAAAAAGGAGATGTAGAACAGTGCATTTATGATGTGCTTACAGAAGATGTTGAACCAAGACAAGTGGTTTATCCAACAGGTGTAGAAAATCTTCACATCTTACCTGCTACAATTCAGTTAGCAGGTGCAGAAATTGAGCTTGTTTCAACTATTTCTAGGGAAGTTCGTCTAAAACGAGCACTTGATACAGTAAAAGAACACTATGATTATATTGTGATTGACTGTCCGCCTTCTTTAGGGTTGTTAACAATAAATGCATTAACAGCCGCGGATTCTGTTTTGATTCCTGTTCAATGTGAGTACTATGCTTTAGAAGGTCTTAGTCAGTTATTGAACACAGTGCGCCTTGTACAAAAACACCTGAATAAAGCTCTTAAAATTGAAGGTGTTCTACTTACAATGCTTGATGCGCGTACAAATTTAGGATTGCAAGTTACAGAGGAAGTTAAAAAGTACTTTAGAGATAAAGTGTATCAAACGATTATTCCGAGAAATGTTCGCTTAAGCGAAGCGCCTAGTCATGGTGCACCTATTATTTTATATGACCATAAATCTCGCGGAGCAGAAGTTTATATGGAGCTTGCAAAGGAAGTGATTTACAATGGGAAAAGGATTGGGGAAAGGAATTAACGCTCTTTTTTCTACTTATGACGAAAAAACGGATGAAACAGTACAAGAGATTCCGTTACGTGAACTTCGACCAAATCCATATCAGCCTCGGAAAATCTTTCATGAAGAAGCGATTCAGGAATTAAAAGAATCAATTGAACAGCATGGGATTCTTCAGCCGATTGTAGCACGAAAAAGTATTAAAGGATATGAGATTGTAGTTGGGGAAAGAAGATACAGGGCAGCAACAGAAGCAGGACTTGAAGTTGTTCCTGTTATTGTGCGGGAGTTAACAGAGAAGCAAATGATGGAGCTTGCTCTCTTAGAAAATCTTCAACGTGAAGATTTAACTCCAATTGAAGAAGGTATTGCTTACCAAACTTTAATCAGTCAACTTGAAATGACCCAAGAACAGCTTGCTTCTCGTTTAGGTAAGAGCAGACCGCATATTTCTAACCATTTAAGACTATTAAATTTGCCTCAAGAAGTACAAGGGTATTTAACTGAAGGAAAGCTTTCTATGGGACATGGCCGTGCTTTGTTGGGAGTAAAGGACAAGTCCCTTCTCGTAAAGCTAGCTCAAAAAGTGGTAGAAGAGAAGTGGAACGTTCGCTATCTTGAACAATATATTACAAAGTTAAATAAAGAAGAAAGTCAAAAAGAAGATAAACAGAAGCCAAAGAAAGATCTTTTCTTGAAAGAAAGTGAAACGCGCTTGAGAGAGCGATTTGGAACATCTGTTCATATTACACAACATAAGAAAAAAGGGAAAATTGAGATTGAGTTTTTCTCACCTGATGATTTAAACCGTCTTCTAGACTTGCTTCAAATGAAATGAAAAACCGCTACACATACTGATGTGTAGCGGTTTTTTACGTTTCCTTCAATGTTGGAGGAACTTTAAGTAATGTTGGTTTGCGAATACGTTGCATTTCTTTTCCTGCAAGTGCTATTCCTTCTGTAATCATATCAGCCATGCTCATTACAAGGTGAAGCCTTGTATTCTGAAGAACAAAGAATTCCATCAAACCGCTTACGTTTACAATTCCTGCAATATGAATGTCTCCAACAGGTGAGAGATTTTTATTCACTCCTGCCCCTGGTTTGACAGGACCAATCCCTAAAGTTACGGTTCCAATATTTTTACTTCTCCCTAGGCAAGCATCAATTCCAATAATAAAAGGTTTCACGTGAAGCTTTTGAATATGTTCTAGCATTTCATCAAGGTTAAGGGCATGAATAGGCTTGGCTAATGTGCCATATACATAAAAAGGGGAGAAAGGCTGTTCTTGAAGTTTAGTACCGATTAATGGACCCAATGAGTCACCTGTAGAACGATCTGTTCCAATACAAACAAAGACAATTGAACGGTGAGGTGAAAGTGGAGCAAGCTCTGTGAGTAACCGTTCAGCAAGTTTCTCACTTGCTAAGCTTTCATCATGAGCAACACGGAATAGAGATTTTGATTTATCAAATAAAGAATGCTTTAGATTCATAGGGTCCACTCCTTACACATAGTAGTAACAGTATACGAATAAAACAAGCTTTCTATACGTATGAAGGGAAAGAAATGGGGGAAAAGGAATGTGGAAATCAGGTTTTCAGTGGATTTTCTTAATTATGGGGACAATCATTGGTGCTGGCTACGCATCTGGACGAGAGCTATGGCAGTTCTTTGGAAAGGAAAGTGGGCTAGCTATAGTTTTATTCACTATTATCTTTTCTCTTTGCTGCTATACAATTATGAAAGTGAGTTATGAACAAAAAACGGAACATTTTATGCCATTATTAGAGAAACTAGTTGGTGCTAGGTGGGCCTCTGTTTATGATATTTTAATCATGCTCTATCTTTTTACGACAACGGTCGTTATGCTCGCAGGTGGAAGTACATCACTAGAGGCATTTGGTTTTTCCTATTGGGGAGGCATGATTTTATTTTGTGTATGTATTGTTATTATCTTTTTTAAAGGTGTACAAGGTATGATTACGATAAATACGCTTTTAACTCCTCTTTTAATTTTAGGTTTATTGGCAACACTGCTTATTTTTATTGGTCATGACCAAGGGGTAATGCCTCTCTTTGAAAAGCTTCAGCGGAATTGGCCCTCTGCTTTTACTTTTACATCTTTAAATGTGCTTTCCCTTGTAGCTGTGCTAGCAGCCGTCGGAAAAAAGATTAAAAGTATAGAAGAAATTAAAATTGCAAGCATTGGGAGCGGCCTTATCATTGGATTTCTTTCTTTCATTTATAACCGTGCTTTATTGTTTGTAGAAAGTGAAATGAGTCATTACGAAATTCCACTTTTTGCAATTATGAAAAGTTTTCCTTACTTAATGTCATTCATAATGACCATTCTATTAATATCGGCTATATATACAACAGCTGTTTCTAGCATTCTTGGGTTTTTAGCCCGCATTAAAGAAGCTGTCGGATTACCTCTTCCTATCCTTGCTGTGTTATTATTACTTATTATGGTTCCGTTTACAATGGTAGGATTCTCAACGTTAATTGCTGTTCTTTACCCTATTTATGGGATTCTGAACCTTTATTTACTAGCGGGAATTTTAGCATATCCTATTATAAATCGGTACAAATCTGAATGAAAAGTTGCTAAAATATAAAGGAAGTTTTCTATCTTTCGGAACGAATAGGGGAAGGAAGAATAAAAAGTGAATGCAACAGAGAAAGCAATAGATAAAATTGTCGGTTATTTATCCAATGAAGACCTATGGATCTTAATTGGGGAAAAATGTTTAAAAATCATTTTAATTCTCGTTCTATCTTTTCTTTTTATTAGAGTAGGAAAAGCTCTATTAAACAAATCTTTTGAAGTCAGAATGAAGAGTCCACTGCGAATTTCGGAAAGACGGGAAGCTACTATTAGTCGCCTCCTCCAAAATACGCTAACTTATTTTACGTACTTTGTTGCAATTGTTATGATTCTAGAGACGCTTTCCTTAGAAGTCCGAGCTCTTCTTGCGGGAGCAGGAGTTGTTGGACTTGCTATTGGATTTGGAGCACAAAACTTAGTACGTGATATTATTACAGGTTTCTTTATTATATTTGAGGATCAGTTCTCAGTTGGAGACTATGTACGAATTACAAACTTTGAAGGAACTGTTGAAGAAATTGGAATTCGGACAACAAAAATTAAAAGCTGGACAGGAGAGCTTCACATTTTTCCAAACGGAAACATTACTGATGTGACAAACTTTTCTATCCATAATAGCATGGCTGTAGTTGATGTGAATATTTCATATAAAGAAGATATCGAAAAAGCAGAGAAAGTGATTCTAGAACTTTTACCACAGCTTCCTGCTCGTTATGAAAATATGGTAAAAGAACCTGAACTTTTAGGAGTTCAAAGTTTGGGACCAACAGAAGTGATGATAAGAGTTGCTTGTGAAGTGAAACCAATGACACATGTTCCAATTGCTAGAAAAATGCGCAAAGACATTAAAGGTGTTCTAGATGCGAATGGTATTCAAGTTCCATTTGCTCAAATGATGATGTACAATCCATCAAATAGCACAAAGCCCCTTTAAAAAATAGAAAGAGGAGCGAATAGTAGTGGATAAAGAATTTGATCTCTATGATATTGTCGAAATGAAAAAACCACATCCTTGTGGTGAAAATCGCTGGAAAATCATCCGTATGGGGATGGATATCCGAATTAAATGTGAAGGATGTTCACATAGTGTTATGATTCCGAGAAGAGAATTCTCGCGAAAGTTGAAAAAGATCCTTGTAAAACACGAGGAATAATTGTACCTCATCGCCTTTTTAAAGCGATGAGGTTGTTTTTTTAGCATTATTCATAAGAAGGAGAGGTAGAATGGGCGAAATCAGACAATCAGCTTGTCCATTGAACTGTTGGGATAGCTGTGGCTTTTATATCGAAGTTGAAGATGGGAAGGTGAGAAAAGTCGACGGAGACCCTACTCACCCGATTACAAAAGGGAAAATTTGTGGACGAGGAAGAGCATTAGAAACGAGAACAAACTCATCTAAGCGCCTTACCGTTCCTTTGAAAAAAATCAACGGTACATTTGAGGAAATTTCATGGGAAAAAGCGTTAGAAGAGATTAGCCAAAATTTAATAAATGTAAAGGCAAGATACGGTTCAGAAGCTGTTTTACATAGTCATGACTATGCTAATAATGGTCTTTTGAAAAATTTAGACAAACGTTTTTTTAATGCATTTGGAGGAGTTACGGAGCTTTACGGAAGTATTTGCTGGGGAAGTGGTATTGAAGCACAAGTATGGGACTTCGGTGCTTCACATAGTCATTCTCCAGAAGATATTTTACACAGTAAAAATATTGTGATTTGGGGACGCAACGTAGCTCGTACAAATATGCATCTTTTTAATTATTTACAAGAAGCGAAGAAAAAGGGCGCAATAATTACGGTTATTGACCCTATTCATAATGCAACAGCAAAACTTGCTCATCACTATGTGTCAGTAAAGCCTGGTATGGATGGATTACTTGCAATTGGGATTATGAAAGAGCTCCTTGAAAAAGATGTGTATGATAAAGAATTTGTAGAAAAATATACGCATGGATTTTCTGATCTTTGTAAGCTTTTAGACTCTCTGACAATGGAAGAGATTTTAGATAAAACAGAAGTTTCAAGAGACATTATTTCTTTGCTTGCATCTCTTTATGAAAGTGGTCCAACTTCAACTTATCTTGGTCTCGGTATGCAACGTTATCAAAATGGGGGAAATACGATTCGACTCATTGATGCTCTTGTTGCTCTAAGTGGGAACGTAGGAATCAAAGGGGGAGGTTCCCATTTCGGAAATACGCAAGTTGGGGAGAGTTTCAATATAAAAGAGCTCTCAAGACAAGATTTAAAAGAAACAAACCGTAAGTTTTCCATGATGACTCAAGCAAAGGAAATGATGGAGGCAAATGAACCACCAATCAAAACGGTAATTGTTACTTGTGGAAATCCACTTACTCAAGTTCCGGACACAAATAGCGTGCACAAAGCTTTTTCTAATGTGGAAACATTGATTGTATTTGAACAATTTATGACAGATACAGCGCTTCTTGCTGATTATATATTGCCTGTTACAACAGTTTTTGAAGAAACGGATATCTATTTTTCTTCTATGTATCATGGATATATGAACTATAGTGAAAAAGCAGTAGAGCCTCCAGGACAAGCAAAGTCTGATTTGTGGATTTGGACAGAACTTTCGAAACGGTTGGGGTTTTTCGATCTCTTTAATTATACGATTGATGAATTTTTAGCAATGGGTCTTTCTTCTTTGAGTGAAAAGGGCATAACCCTTGAAAAACTAAAAGAAAAGCATCATATATTGTTACCAGTTAAAGCTGTGCCTTGGGAAGATCGACGTTTTAAGACACCAAGCGGAAAGTATGAATTTACGTCTCTTAAAGCTAGTGAAGCAGGATATAGCGGCCTTCTCTCAGCATCATTACCTGGTGAAGTGGAAAAAGAAAAGGGGAAAGAGAGCTCAAGGTATCCTTATACACTTTTATCTATTCATCCTTTAAGATCTAATCACTCCCAGCACTATCATGTCTTAAAAGGAATGGACAAGGCAACAATTGATATATCACCCGATATTGCTCTTGAAAGAGAATTGAAAAACGGAGATCGTATCCGTGTGTACAATGATCGAGGTGTGCTAGAGGGAGAAGTGAAAATTTTAAAAGAAGCCCATCCTAGAACAGTTAATATTGATGAAGGAAGATGGAGAACGATGGGAGAAACCGTCAACGTACTTACATCTAGTGCTCTTTCTGATAATGGATTAGGAAGCTCTCTTTATGATTGTGTTGTAAACATAGAGAAGCTCTAGGAAAGAAAGGTTGTATTCTTTTTCAGAAATCTCTATAATTGTGAAAGGTTGAAGTAATAGTGAACACGGGCATGAGACGTGTTAGACAATAGATTGTTCAAAATGAAGAGGAGTGGTTGAAGTGGCTTTAACAGCAGGAATTGTTGGTCTTCCAAACGTAGGGAAATCAACATTATTTAATGCCATCACACAAGCAGGAGCAGAATCAGCAAACTATCCGTTCTGTACAATTGACCCGAACGTAGGAATTGTTGAGGTACCTGATGAGCGATTACAAAAATTAACAGAACTTGTAAAACCAAAAAAGACAGTTCCAACAGCATTTGAATTTACAGATATTGCAGGGATTGTAAAAGGTGCAAGTAAAGGTGAAGGACTTGGAAACAAGTTTCTATCACATATCCGTGAAGTAGATGCTATCTGTCAAGTTGTTCGTTGCTTTGCAGATGATAACATCACACACGTATCAGGCAAAGTCGATCCAATTGCAGATATTGAGACAATCAACTTAGAGCTTATCTTAGCAGATTTAGAAACAGTTGAGAAACGTATTGGTCGCGTTGGTAAAATGGCGAAACAAAAAGATAAAGAAGCAGTATTTGAATATGAGATTCTTGAAAAGCTAAAAGAAGCATTTGAAGCAGAAAAGCCAGCGCGTGCTGTTAGCTTTACTGAAGAACAAGCACGTGTTGTAAAAGGTCTTCACCTTCTTACAATTAAACCAACTCTTTATGTAGCAAACGTAGGGGAAGATGAAGTTGCAGATGCTTCTGAAAATGAATATTTAAAACTTGTTCAAGACTATGCTGAAAAAGAAGGCGCAGGCGTAATTGTTGTTTGTGCAAAAATCGAGTCTGAAATTGCTGAACTTGAAGGAGAAGAAAAAGAAATGTTCCTTGAAGAACTAGGCATTAAAGAGTCTGGATTAGATCAGCTTATTCGTGCAACATATGAGTTACTTGGACTAGCAACATACTTTACGGCAGGTGAACAAGAAGTGCGTGCATGGACGTTCCGTAATGGTATGAAAGCTCCTGAGTGTGCTGGAATCATCCATACAGACTTTGAGCGTGGTTTTATCCGTGCTGAAACAGTAGCTTATGAGGATCTTCTTGAAGCTAAAACAATGGGTGCAGCTCGTGAAGCTGGAAAAGTACGTTTAGAAGGAAAAGAGTACATTGTTCAAGATGGAGATGTTATTCACTTCCGCTTCAACGTATAAAAAACCGAGAATCTCTCGGTTTTTTTCTTTATACAAATAGACGAACATACGTTTCTTTGATATGATAGTAAAAAGAAGATAGTTAACTTAATCAAAAAACTAAAAAGCTATGTTTAAAATTTATTTTATCAGCCATTGCAACGTATAGTTTCCTATGCTATAATTTTTAGATGTGAGTAATGACTATTGCTCCTTGCTCTATTTTCAAATAGGGCCGTTTAGACCAAGAGGAGGTGACTATAATGAAAAAGTACGAAGTTATGTACATCATTCGTCCAAACATTGATGATGAAGGTAAAAAGGCACTAGTTGAGCGTTTCAACGGTGTTATCACAAGCAATGGTGCTGAAGTTACAGAAGCAAAAGAATGGGGTAAGCGTCGTCTAGCTTACGAAATCAACGACTTCCGTGATGGATACTATATGCTTTTAAAAGTACAAGGTGAAACTCAAGCAGTTAACGAATTCGACCGTCTTGCTAAATACAGCGAAGACATCATTCGTCATATTGTTGTAAGAGAAGAAGCTTAATTATTGAACGAAATTCTGTAAGAGGTGGTTCTCATGATCAATCGCGTTATTCTTGTTGGCCGTTTAACGAAAGACCCTGAATTACGCTATACGCCAAATGGAGTCGCTGTAGCAACTTTTAGTTTGGCAGTTAATCGCACATTTACAAATCAGCAAGGCGACCGTGAAGCTGACTTCATTAATTGCGTCGTTTGGCGTCGTCAAGCTGAGAACGTAGCAAACTTCTTGAAGAAAGGAAGTTTAGCTGGTGTTGATGGCCGAATTCAAACCCGTAGCTATGACAATCAAGAAGGTCGTCGTGTCTATGTCACTGAAGTGGTAGGAGACAACGTTCAATTTCTTGAGCCGAAGAGCGGAAGCGGTGGCGGAAATTCTAATAACAATTTCCAAAGCTCTCCAAATCAAGGTTCTCCATTTGGACAAGATCAGAACCGCAACAATCAAGGATATACACGTGTAGATGATGATCCGTTCTCAAGCAACGGAGATACGATTGACATTTCAGATGATGATCTGCCATTCTAATTCATCACACAATAGATCGAGTTTTAATAATCTCAAATAGAAGGGAGGACTTGACATGGCAGCAGGAGGACGTAAAGGTCGCGGTAAACGTCGTAAAGTGTGTTTCTTCACAGCAAACGGAATCACTCATATCGACTATAAAGATGTAGATCTTCTTAAAAAGTTCGTTTCTGAACGTGGTAAGATCCTACCTCGTCGTGTAACAGGAACTAGTGCGAAATATCAACGTAAGCTTACAAGAGCTATCAAGCGTTCACGTCAAATGGCACTTCTTCCATATGTAGCAGACGAGAAGTAAGTTGTTTAAAAAGAGACAGTAAGTTACACTTACTGTCTCTTTTTTTATCGTATAAACATATTGTGAACACTTTTTGACATAAGGATTATTTAATGTAAAAGTTTGCGTCGGGTGTCTCATCTAGATAAAATATAAGATAGTGTAGTTTAAAAAGTGAGGTGAAGTTGTGAATAAAGCACGGACATTAACTGAAGGAGCAATGAACTTAGCAATTTTTATTGTTCTGCTTCTCATTACAATTTACGTTCCAGCTCTTGGTGTTTTGGCTGCTTTTACCCTTTCTATCCCTTTTATTATATATACAGTTCGTCATGGGCTTAAAAATGGGATTTTTATGGTAATTATAGCGATTCCTATAACATTGCTTCTTGGTACATATGTATTATTACCTTTTGCATTTATGTTCGGAATTAGTGGGGTTGTAATGGGACATCTTTTTTCAAAAACGAAATTAGCATATGTGGTTCTCTTAGGAGGAACAGTTTCCTTTGCTTTAACATTGCTTTTGCAGGTTGTAGTAGCTAGTGTTTTCCTTAACGTTGATTTACAAGGAGTTTTTCAGCAATCTGTAAACGACTCAATACAGAGGTCAGAAGAGATTATGAAATCGGTTGGGCAAGCCCCTGTAGAAGAAGAAATTGAACTCATTCGAGAGAACATGCGGATGATGACATATCTTATCCCAACATTACTTGTTGGGGCTGGTGTAATATTAGCATTTATTACTCAGCTTTTCTCAGTACCAGTATTGAAACGCTTAGGGCACAAACCAGTTTCATTTCCACCATTACGTGATTTACGTTTACCTAAGTCTCTTCTTTGGTACTACCTTATCACTTTAGTATGCTCCCTTATCCCACTTGATGAAGGATCATTTGGGTATATAGCAGTGATTAACTTACTTATGGTACTTCAGTGGCTTATGTTTCTTCAAGGTGTATCGTTTCTTTTCTATTACTTTCATAGCAAAGGAAGATCAAAAGCAATCCCTGTTGTTATTACGATAATTGCTTTAGTTATTCCACCTGCTGGAACAGTATTACGTATTGTTGGAATTGTAGATTTAGGGTTTAACCTCAGAAAGAACAATTCTGAATCTTAACCTAGAATAGAGCATATTCTTTCAAACAAGAAGGCATTTTTGCGTGTATAATAGAATAAATAAGTAGTTTAAATAGGGAGTTGAAATGTATGCCTATCTTTCAAAAAAAGCATATCATTCGTCTTCCTTTTTACCTTTTATATAGTTTTGCTTTGATTATAACAGCAATCATTACGTATGAAAATTGGTATGTAGGGGCTGCGGGATTTGCTGTTCTTCTTGGCATGTTGTATCTCTATATAAAAATGGAACGAATGATCATGACAGAGTTAGAAGCCTACATTTCCACACTTTCGCATCGTGTGAAGAAAGTAGGAACAGAAGCTTTAATGGAAATGCCTATTGGGATTATGCTTTTCAATGATGATTATCAAATTGAGTGGACTAATTCTTTTCTAGCTTCATGTTTTGCTGAAGAAACGTTAGTAGGGAGATCGCTTTATGATGTATTAGACAGCATTGTGCCGCTAATTAAACAAGAAGTAGAATCTGAAGTTGTTACAATTTATGATCGCCGGTATAAAGTTATCATTAAAAGAGATGAACGTTTAGTTTATTTCTTTGATGTAACAGAACAGGCTACGATTGAGAAGCTATATGAAGAAGAAAAAACAGTTTTTGGCATCATTTTTCTTGATAACTATGATGACTTGACTCAAAGCATGGATGATCAAGTGAAAAGTAATTTAAATAATCAGGTAACATCGATCATTAATCGGTGGGCAAATGAACAAGGCATTCTTATCAAGAGAACTTCTTCTGAGCGCTTTGCTGCCATTTTGAATGAACGTATTCTCTCTCAATTAGAACGAGACAAATTCTCTATTCTAGATCATGTAAGGGAAGAAACTTCTAAGCAAAATATTTCTCTAACTTTAAGTATTGGACTTGGGATTGGCTCTTCATCATTGCCGGAGTTAGGAACACTGGCTCAGTCGAGCCTTGACTTAGCATTAGGGCGTGGTGGTGACCAAGTAGCAATTAAGCTTCCAAGTGGAAAAGTAAAATTCTACGGTGGGAAAACAAACCCTATGGAGAAGCGAACTCGAGTAAGAGCACGCGTTATCTCCCATGCGTTAAAGGAGCTTATCACAGAGAGTGAAAATGTGATTATTATGGGACACAAGTATCCAGATATGGATGCCATTGGAGCTGCCATTGGAATCTTAAAGGTAGCAGCTGTGAACAATAAAAAAGGCTATATTGTGCTTGATCAAGAAAGAACAGACTCTAGTGTACAAAAACTATTAAGCGAGATTAAAAAAGACGAGAATTTGTGGCCGCATTTTGTTTCACCAGAAGAGGCACTTAATATGGCTCAGGATCAATCGCTCCTTGTTGTTGTGGATACCCACAAGCCATCTCTTGTTATCGAAGAACGTTTGCTTAATAAAATAGATAGTGTTGTCGTTATTGACCACCATCGAAGAGGAGAAGACTTCGTTAAAAACCCCCTTCTTGTATATATGGAACCATATGCTTCTTCAACAGCTGAGCTTGTAACAGAGCTCTTAGAATATCAACCAAAGCGTTTTAGTATTAATATGCTCGAAGCTACAGCATTGCTTGCAGGGATTATTGTAGATACGAAAAGCTTTACGCTTCGTACAGGATCTCGAACATTTGATGCAGCCTCTTTCTTACGTTCACAAGGTGCAGATACTGTGCTTGTGCAGAAGTTTTTAAAGGAAGATATGGATCACTATGTTAGGCGGGCAAAGATTATCGAAAAAACTTGTATATATAAAGCAGGGATTGCTATCTCAAAAGCCCCAGAGAACGTTGCTTTTAGTCCGGTTCTTATTGCTCAAGCAGCAGATACATTGCTTTCAATTGACGGTGTTGTCGCCTCTTTTGTTATTGCTAAGCGTGAAGACGACCAAGTTGGAATTAGTGCTCGTTCATTAGGAAATGTGAATGTTCAAGTCGTTATGGAAGGTCTACAAGGAGGCGGACATTTGACAAATGCCGCTACACAGTTGCAAAATATCAATATCGATGAAGCTGAAAATAGATTAAAAGAAGTCATTGATGAGTACTTGGAAGGAGGAACACAATCATGAAGGTAATCTTTTTAAAAGATGTAAAAGGTAAAGGTAAAAAAGGAGAAACAAAAAACGTAGCTGATGGCTATGCACATAACTTTCTATTAAAACAAGGTTTAGCTGTTGAAGCAACAAACAGCAATGTTAAACAACTTGATGCTCAAAAGAAAAAACAAAAAGAGCTTGAAGCAGAGGAGCTAAAAGAAAGCCAAGAGCTTAAAAAGACACTTGAGGCTTTAACGGTTGAGCTAACAGCTAAATCTGGTGAAGGTGGCCGTTTATTTGGATCTGTTACAAGTAAGCAGATTGCTGAGGAATTAAAGAAAAAGCATAATATCAAAGTAGACAAACGTAAAATTGAACTTGATGATGCTATTCGTGCTTTAGGCTATACAAACGTTCCTGTTAAGCTTCATCCTGAAGTGACAGCAACGGTAAAAGTACATGTTACAGAAGCTTAATGATAACTATAGAGATGAAGATAATAGACAGCATGAAGGCTGTCTATTATCATTCATAGCGAATAAAAATAATGGAAATGAAGGGGCAAATAACTATGAGTGATTTGTTTGCAGATCGTATTCCGCCCCAGAATATTGAAGCAGAACAAGCAGTGCTTGGGGCAATCTTTTTAGAGCCATCTGCATTAACAATGGCTTCTGAGATTTTGATTCCAGAAGATTTTTATAGAGCTGCACATCAGCGTATTTTCAACTGCATGCTTACACTAGCAGATCAAGGGGAACCTGTTGACCTTGTCACTGTAACGTCTGAGCTTGCTGATCAAAAGACGCTTGAAGAAGTAGGGGGCGTATCTTACTTAAGTGATGTAGCAGAATCAGTACCAACAGCAGCAAATATTGAATACTATGCCAAAATAGTAGAAGAAAAATCCATTTTGCGTCGTCTTATTCGTACTTCAACAACAATTGCCTCTGATAGTTATACAAGAGAGGATGATGTTGAGGCGCTTTTACATGATGCTGAAAAAAGTATCTTAGAAGTAGCTCAGCGTAAAAATACAGGAGCTTTTCAAAGCATTGGTGATGTTTTAGTTGAAACATATGACAATATTGAAGAGCTTCAAAATCGAAAGGGAGATATTACAGGTATCCCGACAGGTTTTACTGAGCTAGACCGAATGACCGCAGGATTTCAGCGGAATGACCTCATTATTGTTGCTGCTCGTCCTTCTGTAGGGAAAACTGCTTTCGCCTTAAATATTGCACAAAACGTAGCTACCCGAACAGATGAGAATGTAGCTATTTTCAGTCTTGAGATGGGTGCTCAGCAGCTTGTTATGCGTATGCTATGTGCAGAAGGAAACATTGATGCTCAAAATATGAGAACTGGGGATCTCACTCAAGAGGACTGGAGCAAATTGACGATGGCAATGGGTTCTCTTTCAAATGCAGGGATTTATATTGATGATACTCCTGGGATACGGGTAGGAGATATTAGAGCAAAATGTCGACGTTTAAAACAAGAGAATGGCCTTGGGATGATCTTAATTGACTATTTACAGCTTATCCAAGGTAGTGGACGCCATAAAGGTGAAAACCGTCAGCAGGAAGTTTCCGAGATTTCACGTGCCTTAAAAGGGTTAGCACGTGAGTTGGAAGTCCCTGTAATTGCGCTCTCACAGCTTTCTCGTGGAGTTGAACAAAGACAAGATAAGCGTCCGATGATGTCTGATATTCGTGAATCAGGGAGTATTGAGCAGGATGCTGATATTGTAGCTTTCTTATATCGTGATGATTATTATGATAAAGAAACAGAAAATCAAAACATTATTGAGATTATTATTGCAAAGCAGCGTAATGGTCCTGTTGGAACTGTTCAGCTTGCTTTCGTAAAAGAATATAATAAATTCGTAAACCTTGAGCGGCGTTTTGATGATGCAAGTGCACCTCCGCCAGCTTCGTAGAAACCTCTTCATAATTGATGAAGAGGTTTTTTACTTTTGTAGAATAAGAAAACGCTTTTTAGGCGAACATATTTGGAAAAGAAATATTAATTGTTCGTGTTTTGTTGACTTGCAAATCTTAAATTGGTACACTTAGAACGTTCAATAAGGAAATAGACTTCTAATTGTAAAGGCGGAGGTGCGATCATATGTCTTCTGTAGTAGTTGTTGGTACACAGTGGGGAGACGAAGGAAAAGGTAAAATTACTGACTTCCTTTCAGAAAATGCTGAGGTAATTGCTCGTTATCAAGGTGGAAATAATGCAGGACATACAATTAAATTCAATGGTGAAACATATAAACTACATTTAATTCCTTCAGGAATTTTTTATAGTGATAAGATTTGTGTTATTGGCAATGGAATGGTTGTAGATCCAAAAGCACTTATCACAGAACTTAAGTATTTACACGATCGTAATGTAACAACAGACAATTTACGTATTAGTAACCGTGCGCACGTTATTCTTCCATACCACATCAAATTAGATGAAGTAGAAGAAGAGCGCAAAGGAGCAAACAAGATCGGAACAACGAAAAAAGGAATTGGCCCAGCATACATGGACAAAGCTGCCCGAGTTGGAATCCGAATTGCAGATCTTTTAGATCGTGAATCATTCGAAGAAAAATTAAAACAGAATCTAAAAGAGAAAAACCGTCTTCTTGAAAGAATGTACGAAGTAGAAGGCTTCAAAATTGAAGATATTCTAGATGAGTATTATGAATATGGTCAACAGTTTGCAAAATATGTTTGTGATACATCTGTTGTTTTGAATGATTCTCTTGATGAAGGTCGTCGTGTTCTATTTGAAGGAGCACAAGGCGTTATGCTAGACATTGACCAAGGAACATATCCATTTGTTACATCTTCAAATCCTGTGGCAGGTGGCGTAACAATTGGTTCTGGTGTTGGTCCAAGTAAAATCAAGCACGTTGTTGGAGTAGCAAAAGCTTATACAACACGCGTTGGTGACGGTCCTTTCCCAACAGAGTTAGATAATGAAATTGGTCAACAAATCCGTGAAGTTGGACGTGAATATGGTACAACAACAGGTCGTCCCCGCCGCGTTGGTTGGTTTGATAGCGTTGTTGTTCGTCATGCTCGTCGTGTTAGCGGGATTACAGACCTATCTCTTAACTCTATTGATGTATTAACAGGCCTTGAAACAGTGAAAATCTGTGTTGCATATCGCTATAGAGGGGAAGTTATTGAAGAATTCCCAGCAAGCTTAAAAGCATTAGCAGAATGCGAACCTGTTTATGAAGAAATGCCTGGCTGGACTGAAGATATCACAGGTGTGAAATCTTTAAGCGAGCTCCCTGAAAATGCCCGTCATTATATTGAACGTGTGTCACAACTTACAGGAATTCCGCTATCAGTCTTTTCAGTCGGTCCTGATCGTACACAAACAAACGTTATTCGCAGCGTATATGGTCCAAGATAAAGGGAAAAGCCTGCAAATTGCAGGCTTTTTTTCTTTTTTTAAAACTTTTTTCAAAAAAAGTGAATAAATTTCTGAAATACTATTGCTTTATGTTTAAAATGATGATAATATAATCAATGTCGCTAAGATATTAATCAATGTGGCCCGTTGGTCAAGCGGTTAAGACACCGCCCTTTCACGGCGGTAACACGGGTTCGAATCCCGTACGGGTCATCTTTATAATACATACTTTAACACGGTTTGGTCCCGTGGTGTAGCGGTTAACATGCCTGCCTGTCACGCAGGAGATCGCGGGTTCGATTCCCGTCGGGACCGCCATGGCTCAGTAGCTCAGTTGGTAGAGCAATGGACTGAAAATCCATGTGTCGGCGGTTCGATTCCGTCCTGAGCCACTTCTAAAACACGACAAATATTGTCGTGTTTTTTGTATGGAAAAAAGACTTTTCACATATGACAAAAGTAATACAAATGAATTACAAATTTTCCTTTATCAGTGATATCTTTTTTAAGGTATGATACATTAATAAAGTTGGAAAAAATGCCTTTTTATATTTTAAGCAACTAAATTTCTATTTTTAGAAAGAGAAAGATGTAAAGGGCATCCAGGGTTGACTTTTCATGATATATACAATAAAGATAAATATAGAAAAATAAAAGCCTCTAGCTCTGTCTAGAGGCTTTCCTGTAGTGGAAATGAGCAATATAGACCAAACTATATTAGAATGTTAAAGTGTGTATGCAGTATAATAAAGGTACGATGTATTCGTATGATTTTATGCAATTAAAGGAGCCGGATAAAATGGATAAACGTATTCTAGTCGTTGATGACGAGAAACCAATCGCGGATATTTTAAAATTTAACCTACAAAAAGAAGGATATGAAGTTCACTGCGCTTACGATGGAGTAGAAGCATTAGAAAAAGTAGAAGAAGTGCAGCCAGAACTTGTTTTATTAGATATTATGCTTCCTCAAAAAGATGGGATGGAAGTCTGCCGAGAAATTCGCAAAAAATATGAAATGCCTATTATTATGCTAACAGCTAAAGATTCAGAAATCGATAAAGTATTAGGACTTGAGCTAGGAGCAGATGACTATGTCACCAAACCATTTAGCACAAGGGAATTAATTGCTCGGGTAAAAGCAAATCTGCGTCGTCATCAAGCAGTAGCTTCTGAAGCAGGACAACAAAATGAAATTCAGATTGGCTCTTTAGTAATCCATCCTGATGCGTATATTGTATCTAAACGTGGAGAGCTTATTGAACTAACTCATCGTGAGTTTGAGCTCCTACATTACTTAGCTAAACATATTGGACAAGTTATGACTCGTGAACATTTATTACAAACAGTATGGGGTTATGACTACTTTGGAGACGTACGTACTGTTGACGTAACAGTTCGCCGTTTACGTGAAAAAATTGAAGATAACCCAAGTCATCCGACTTGGATTGTAACACGAAGAGGTGTGGGGTACTATCTCCGTAATCCAGAGCAGGAGTAGTAGAAATGAAAAAGGTTAGATTCTTTCAATCGATTCATTTTAAGTTTGTGTTAATTTATATTTTACTTATTTTAATTGCGACCCAAATTATTGGGGCCTATTTTGTTCAAAAGCAGGAAGAGAATAATATTACAAACTTTAGGAATTCAATTAATGAACGAGTAGATGTACTCGCTTATAGTGTGGAAAAAGAAATGGCAGAGAAAAGGAGTGAAGGTGATCCAACTTTAGAAGAGGAGATTGCCAAACTTCTGAATGATTTTAAGTCTGAGGATATTAGTGAGATTAGCGTTGTGGACAAAAATCATCAAGTTCTTGCTGTTTCAAACTATGATGCTAAAAGTACTGTTGGTAAGAAGTCTATGACAGACCCTGTGAACAAAGCGTTATCAGGCGGTACTTATAATAATATGATGGTGAATAAAAAGAAAGGCGAGAGAATGAGAGTTGTAGCTGTTCCAGTTAATTCTAGTGAAGGTACAATTGGAGCTATCTATCTTGAAGCTTCAATGGAATCTCTTTATGAACAAATGAAACAAGTGAATGCTATTTTTGCAAAAGGAACGCTTCTTTCTCTTTTACTCACAGCTATTTTGGGGATTCTTCTTGCTCGTACAATTACAAGACCGATGTCTGACATGCGTCGCCAAGCCCTTGAAATGGCGAAAGGAAATTTCTCTCGTAAAGTAAAAGTATATGGCTATGATGAGATTGGACAGCTTGCTATTACGTTTAACAATTTGACGAGAAAACTCCAAGAAGCACAGGCAACAACAGAAGGGGAACGTCGGAAGCTTGCTTCTGTTCTTACGAATATGACAGATGGCGTCATTGCAACAGACCGAAAAGGTCGCGTTATTTTAATTAACGAGCCTGCTGGACAAATGCTAGATGTTTCACGTGAAACTGTTCTTTCAGAATCTATCTTGAGGCTGTTAAACATTGAAAAAGAATACACGTTTGATACGTTATTAGAAGAGCAAAATTCACTTATTCTAGAATTTGATAAATATGATGAGCCCTATATTTTAAGAGCTACTGTATCTCCTATCCAGAAGGAAACAGGATTTATTAATGGGATTATCGTTGTACTTCATGATATTACAGAACAAGAGAAAATTGATCGTGAACGTCGTGAATTTGTTGCGAATGTTTCCCATGAGCTCCGCACACCGCTTACAACGATGCGCAGCTATTTAGAAGCTCTTGCAGAAGGGGCATGGCAAGATAAAGAGATTGCACCGCGCTTTTTAGACGTTACGCAAACAGAAACAGAGCGAATGATTCGACTTGTTAATGATTTGCTTCAGCTATCAAGAATGGACAGTAGAGATTATCATTTAACAAAATCACAAGTGGACTTTATTGATTTTTACAACCATATTATTGATCGTTTTGATATGAGCAAAAGTCAAAATATCGAGTTTGTTCGCAAACTTCCAGAAGGACCAATCTCAATTCAATTTGATCAAGATAAGATTACACAAGTATTAGATAATATTATTTCAAATGCAATTAAATATTCCCCTGAAGGCGGAAAAGTGACATTTTCTGTTCAGCCTCAAGAGTTCTTCATTCTTGTTAGTGTGAAGGATGAAGGAATGGGCATTCCTCGTGAGAAAGTAAAGAAAATTTTTGAACGCTTTTACCGAGTTGACAAAGCAAGAACAAGACAGCTTGGGGGAACAGGTCTTGGCTTAGCCATTGCCCGGGAAATGATTGAAGCTCATAAAGGTGAAATTTGGGCTGAAAGTAAAGAAGGAAAAGGAACAACCATTCACTTTACGCTTCCTTTACAAGTAGAACAAGACGAGGATGAATGGATATGAGATATGAAAATATCAAAACCGTAGTACTGTCATGTTTAATTTTGATTAGCCTTATTTTAACGTGGACATTGTGGACTTACACACCTGCATATGATGAAATGGGTAAAGACAAGGCATCTTATGTAGAGGATGTGAAAATCGGTAAAACTAAGATGTTAGAAGAACATATTCAGCCGTCTTTAATTTTAGCTCACTTTACTTCCAATCATAAAGGACTTCTCAATAAAGATATGGATACATGGACGAATGAGATGAAGAAATGGTCTATTTCTGATGTAGTGCGTATTTCGAATACTTCTTTTGAGCGTCCAGAAGATTTCTATGATTTTGTACATGGAAATCAGACAATGGAAATCCTCTATCCAACAAAGATGCCATTATCAACTTTCCAAAATATGTACGAAGTAAAAGGGACAATGCCATCTGGGACATTTGACCGAATCATTCTTAAGCCAGGTCAAGCGGATAATGTCTCACAGTCTGTTCGTATCTATTTTGTTAATTACGAGACAGAAGAGATTTACGAGGCAAATATAAAGGGATTTAATGAAGCTACATGGGAGAAACACTACCAAGACATACAAAGCAATGGACAGGATTATATAGCATTTAAAAGAGAAGATCAATCGGTTCTTTTCTTACCAGAGCAACCAACACCACTTCAACAAAAAAGTTATAAACAAGAAATGATTTCATCTGATAAGTTTCGCAATGCATTGTTTGATAATATGAAAATTGTTGAAGAAAATGAACTCTCAGGTCAAACCGTTTATAACGATTCAAAGCGAATGTTGGAATTATCTAAAACAAAACCAATAATGGAATACACAAACTTTGAAGATGCAACTCAAAGTGTTGATGCAGATAAAGAGGGAGCGATAAAAAGATCATTTGATTTTGTAAATGCTCATGGAGGTTGGACAGATCCATATTATCTAACAGAATGGAATTCAGATCAAAGTGTAATGTTCCAGCTTCATGAAGATTATTATCCCGTTTTTAATGATGATAATTTGGCTAAAATTACGATAAAGTCATCAGGACAAAATATTTCTGCATATAAACGTCCAACCTTTCAATTAGGAAAGCTTTCAGACGAGTACGGGAAGAAAATTAAACTACCATCTGGTGAAGATGTTATAAAAGAAATTAAAGCAAGAGAAAACTTTGATGACAGCAAATTGAAAAATATCGTAGTAGGTTATGAGCTGCAAACAGAGAAAGACTTTACAAATGTAATTACGCTCAAGCCATATTGGTTTTATAAGTATGATGGAATATGGTATAAAATTGTAGATAAAGCAGAGCAAGGAGGAGATAAGGATGGATTGGAATAAGACGAAAACGATTTTTATCGTTATCTTCTTTATCCTGGACCTTTTTCTTGCTCGTCAATTTATGGTCAAAAGAGAAGCTAATCAGCTTGAGATGATTTCAGAACGAACAGTTGAAGAGTTATTACAAGATGCTAATATTACATTTAAAGAGTCACCAAGCAGCAATGAGAAGGCAGGATATATTAAAGCTTATGTTCATACATTTACAGAAAAAGAAGTGAATAGTTTAAAAGACCAAAAGGTTGAAGTTCAAGAAGAGGGGAAAGAAATTCATGGAGAGTTTACAAAGCCAACCTCTTTGCCTACTTCTGATGAAACGAACAAATTAGAAGACTTTGTGAAAAAGAACATGATAAATGGCGATCAGTATAAGCTAATACAGGTTGATAAAGAAGGTGGACAAATTACATTTGCCCAGTTGTATAAACAAAAGCCTGTTTATGATAATACTAAAACCTTTATTACCGTTCAACTTAATGAAAAGAATGAAATGGTATCTTATAAACAAAGGATGTTAGAGCAGTTTGAACAGAGAACAGAAGCTGAGACTGTGAAAAGTAGAATTAATGCTGTTAATGAACTTTATGATAATAATAAGATTAAACAAAATAGTGAAGTTAGCATGGATTTAGGTTATTATGCGTACTTCCCACCTGCAACTGATTCACAAATCTTAGCCCCAACATGGCGAGTGACTGTGGATAAGGATAAAGGTGAGGTTGAAGTGTACTATGTGACAGCACTTGATTAGAGAAAGACGTAATGGTTAAAAAAACGGAGTGAGAACGGTGAGTTTACAATTTAGTGTGCTAGCAAGTGGGAGTACAGGAAATGCTCTTTTTGTTGGCAATGGAAAAGAATCACTACTAGTTGACGCAGGACTTAGTGGTAAGAGGATGGAACAGCTTTTTAAAGAGGTTGATCAATCAATTGAGAACTTATCAGGCATTTTAGTGACCCATGAGCATAGTGACCATATTAAAGGTCTTGGGGTGCTCGCAAGAAAATATAAACTGCCTCTTTACGCAAATGAAAAAACATGGAAGGCAATGGAGCACTTAATTGGGACAGTTCCAACAGAGCAAAAGTTTTCATTTGAAATTGGAGATGTAAAAAGCTTTGGAGGAATTGAAGTAGAATCATTTGGGGTTTCCCATGATGCCGCAGAGCCAATGTTTTACACGTTTCATAGTGAAGGAAAAAAGCTCACTCTTTTAACAGATACCGGATATGTTAGCGATAGAATGAAAGGCATTGTTAGAAATAGCGATGCCTTCATTTTTGAGAGCAATCATGATGTTGAGATGCTTCGCATGGGACATTATCCGTGGAATATTAAGAGACGTATTTTGAGCGACCTTGGTCATGTATCAAATGAAGATGCAGCTATCGCTTTGTCAGAAGTGATTGGAGACCATACAAAATATATTTACTTAGCTCATCTAAGCCAAGATAATAATATGAAAGAACTTGCTAGAATGACAGCAGAGCAAACATTAAAAGAAAAAGACCATGGAGTTGGCATTCAGTTCAATATCCATGATACTGATCCGAAAAAGCCAACGCCTCTTATTGATCTTTCACACACGTAAATCCCTCTAAATGAAGGATAGAAAAACTTCAAACATCCATACTATAAAAGCATATGTCTAATGTGAGAAAGGATGAATGTTTGAAGTGGGGCTTTACGATGAACGGAAAGGAAGAAAGAGAACTATATTTTTTACAGGTCTTATGGGTGCAATTATCGGTGCTATTCTTATCCTGCTTGCTTTTTCTGCCTTAGAGAGAAATGGTATTTTATCAAGCCGCACAGAGAGCAGTAATAAAGAGGGAAACAACATTTCAGAAGAGCGGTCTGTTTCGATTGATGTGACAACAGACATTACTGAAGCTGTTGATAAAGTATCTGATGCTGTTGTGGGGATTGTGAACATCCAAAAGAGTGGTTTCTGGGAAGATGAGAGTGAATCATCTGAAGCTGGAACAGGTTCAGGAGTCCTTTATAAAAAGAGTGGAAATAAAGCATATCTTGTTACCAATTATCATGTTATTGAAGGTGCAAATGAGATTGAAGTAAGTTTAAAAGATGGATCACGTATTGTTGGAAAAGTACGTGGTGGAGATGATTTAACAGATTTAGCGGTCATTGAGATTGATGGTAAGAATATTAAAACACTCGCTGAATTTGGAGACTCAGACCGTATTAAAGCAGGAGAACCTGCAATTGCAATTGGTAATCCTCTCGGTCTTCAGTTTGCAGGTTCTGTCACACAAGGAATTATCTCAGGCACAAACAGATTAATTCCTCAAGACTTAAACAATGACGGAAACCCAGACTGGCAAGCAGAGGTTATTCAAACAGATGCAGCAATTAACCCTGGAAATAGCGGTGGAGCTCTTATTAATGTGGCAGGCAAAGTTATTGGTATCAACTCCATGAAAATTGCTCAAGATGCCGTTGAAGGAATTGGATTGTCAATCCCGATTAATACAGCACGACCGTTTATTGAAGATCTTGAAAAAGATGGAGAAGTCCACAGACCGTATATTGGCGTAAGTACTCTTTCACTATCACAAATTTCAGGTTATCATCTACAAGAAACATTAAAGTTGCCAAAAAGCATTGTAGAGGGAGTAGCAGTGCTCCGCGTTTCTCGTCTTTCACCAGCAGCTAAAGCAGGAATAAAGGAATATGATGTCATTGTGGAGATCGATGGACATCGAGTGCGAAACATCATTGATCTACGCAAATACTTGTATCAAAAAGGAGTCAATGATACATTAGACATTACGTTTTATCGCAATGGAAAGAAGAAAAACGAAACGTTAAAACTTGTGGAAGAACCAAAGTAAAACAGGAGAAAATCTTTCTCCTGTTTTTACGTTAATAACTTGTGGATAACTCCAGAATTTTCTGTGTATTATTTTGTCCACAGAAAGAAGAAAACGTAAAGGAGAAAAAAATATGAAAGTGAATTGCTGCCTTGAGCACGTAGAGCTTGCGCTTGATATTGTTGTTGATGAAACAGAAGAAGCACCAATTATGAAAGAGCTAGACAAAGAACTGTGTATAACTTGTGAATATTGCGAAAATAATGCTACATATATAGTGGGGAACGAGTGATCCTATACCATATATGCCACTCTTTGTGGATATGTGGATAATTTCTGTGTATAACTTGTTTGTAAACTATTTACAGAGAGGAGACAACCTGTGAATATCTCGATTATTACAGTTGGAAAATTAAAAGAAAAATACTTAAAACAAGGTATTAATGAATACTTAAAACGCTTATCAGCTTATGCAAAGGTAGAAGTAGTTGAACTTCCAGATGAGAAAGCACCTGAAAACCTTAGTGAGGTTGAAATGGAACAAGTGAAAGGAAAAGAGGGAGAGCGCATCCTTGCTAAAATTTCACAAGATACACATGTTATTGCTCTTGCCATTGAAGGAAAAATGAAATCATCTGAACAGCTTGCAGATGATTTAGACAAGCTTGCTACATATGGAAAAAGTAAAATTGCTTTTGTTATTGGTGGATCACTAGGATTAAGCAGTGATGTAATGAAAAGAGCTAATGATACATTGTCATTTTCAAAAATGACTTTTCCACATCAGTTGATGAGATTGATTTTAGTGGAGCAGATTTATCGCGGATTTCGAATTAATCGAGGAGAACCGTACCATAAGTAAACGATGATTTTATGAATAAAAGGTACCTCTATTTTAGAGGTACCTTTTAGCACATTATTATTCTAATACAGTGACCTATAAAGGCTATTTTGCAGAGATTAACCAATCTTGGTAGCCTTTCATGCGGCGTGAGTTTTTTCTTTTTTCAAAACATCTCTTTGACCAGGTGCCTTGATAAACAGCGCAATGACTACTGAGATTATACTTAACACGGCAATAAACGTGAAGGTAGAAACAAAGCTGCCAAGCGCTGCGGCAATAAATGATCCGGACAATGCACCGATCCCAAACCCTTGATAAATGATCCCATAGTTTTTACTTTGGTTTTTTAAGCCAAAGAAATCGGCAACAATTGCAGGGAAAATGGTTATATTTCCGCCAAAACAGAAAGCAATTCCTGCAACACACGCAAAGAACAATCCATAATTTAGTTCTAGAAAACTTAAAGCAGATACAGCTACTGCAGTTACCAACAAAGCGCCTGCTACTACTTTTAAACGGCCAACTTTATCTGATAATGCTCCAAGGATAATGCGTCCAATTGTATTGAAAATTGCTACCAACGCTACAGCATTGGCTGCTGTTGCCACATCCAAACCAGCTAAACTTACACCGATATCTTTTACAACTCCGATTAAATATAAACCGCTCATACACGCAGTGAAAAACATGATAAACAATAAGTAAGCTTCTTTTGTTTTAAGCATTTCTTTAACTGTGTAGTCTTTAGCTTGTACCCCATTAACAGCCGGGGACTGGCCTGTTACCTGTGCCTCGCGAACTAAGAATGAGCCGCCTATAACCATAATCATCACGATTATGCCCCAGTATAAAAATGTATAAGATACGCCAACGTTTTGAATTAGTGATCCGTTAATATATTTGAACAGCAAACTTCCTGTACCATAAGCACCGACAGAGATTCCAGAAATAAGCCCTTTTCTCTCCGGAAACCACTTAATAAGATTTGACAATGATGTGATATAAGCAGTACCATCGGCAAATCCTACCACAACACCAGCCAGGATATAAAGCATCCATAATGATGAGACTTGTGAGCTAATGATTAAACCTGCGCCCAAGACAATGCCTGCAGTTGCGATTAAGCGGCGAATTCCCCAGCGATCCTGAAGTTTGCCGGCAAATAGTGTTGAAAAAGCTAAAGCAAAGCTTGTAATTGAAAAAGTAATGGCTACCGAGTTCAATTGCCACCCAAAGTGATCAACCAATGGTTGGTTAAATAAGCTCCATGTATAAATAGTTCCCAATCCCATTTGAACAATAATGGTTCCTAGAACAATCAGCCAGCGATTACTTGTTTGTGAATTCATGTTGATCTTCCCTTCAACTTACGAAACCAATGCTGGTTTCTTAGTAGAATGCGTTTACAAGAAGATCATACCACTAAAAAAAATCATGAAACCGTATTCAGAACCAAATGCTTAAAGAAGGGAATGAATTGCAGTTAAAATCGCATAATTTGTCGAAACTCTTTTACTTTGCTCCGGCTTACAGGTATCTCAGCATTAAAGTCCTTAAGATGAATCATATAGGTTTGGTTAAACCAAGGGACGATTTCACGGATTTTGGATAAATTCACTGTATAAGAGCGATGACAGCGAAAAAAAAGGTTCTGGGGAAGAGTAGAATGGAACTCTGTTATACTCATTGGCATCGTATATTCTTCATCAAACGTATAGACCAGTGTTACCTTTTCACTCGCCAGTGCGTAATAAATATCATTCACGTCTGTGACGATTATTTTATCGTTTTTTCGCAAGTTTACTCGAGCATCCGTTCCTAAGACTTTAACTGAATCATTTTTTTGAAAAGATAACTCCTCTTCTTTATCTATTTGATTTAGCTCACGCAAAAAAGCAGATTCGAGCTTATGTAACATAGCAGCAATCCGCTTCTCATCATATGGCTTAAGGATATAATCAAAGGCTTCAAGTTCAAATGCCTGAGCCGCATGTTCTTTGTATGCTGTTGTAAAAATAATATAGGGTTTTTTTGCAAACTTACTTATATTGCTTGCCAGCAACATTCCATCGAGAGATGGAATGTTGATATCAAGAAAAATAGCATCTGTGTCATTTTCTTGTAAAAATTTTAGGACATCTAATCCATCTTCAAAGCAATTAGTCACCTGGATGCTGCTATGTGTTTCAATAAGATATTTTAATTCTTCTCTTGCAGGAAATTCGTCTTCAACAATGATCGCTTTCATTTTTTCTCCTTTACAATATCAAAATAAACTTCAGTACCCGGAGATAATCTTTTGATGATTAGTCCTTTGCCATAAATCAATTTGACTCGTTGATGTACATTATATAATCCGATTTTATTTGCAGGAACCTCATCGCGGTACAAATTCTCTATCACCTCATCTGCTATCCCAGCTCCCGTATCCTTTACGCTAATCCGGACCTTATCACCGAGATCATTCACAGCAATTGTAACAGTACCAGGACCATTTTTTAGTATGCCATGAATAATTGCATTTTCGACCAGTGGCTGAATAAGCAGACTTGGAAGTTTTATGTTTACTTCTTCAATATCATATTCCACCTGAAGTTTAGAGCCAAAACGAGCCTTTTCAATTTCAACATAATCGCGCACCTGTTTTAGTGCGTCATGAATATTGATAAGTTCATCACTTAACTCCAGATTGTATCGCATATAGCTTGATAAAGTAACAATCAATTCACGGGCTTTTTCTGGATTGCGTCGGGTTGTCGACGCAATGGCATTCAGTGCATTGAAGAGAAAATGCGGGTTAATTTTTGTTTGCAGTGCCTTTAGTTCTGCTTTGTTGGCCTCCTCCTTAATCTGCTCGACGCGAGATATCTCCATAAGGGTAGAAATAATTTGTGACAAACCAATTGCCATCGTTTGCAAAGGATAGGTCATTTCGGAGGCTTTGCGAGAATAAATTTTGAGAGATCCCGTGACTTCTCCCCGTTCTTCAAATGGCATGATGAGCAGAGACTGAATTTCAGGAGTTTGTTGATCAGCCACATGATTTCTAATCGTGATTTCACCGCTACGGATTGCTGCTTTCGTTAGGTCACTGATGATTTCTTGTCCAATCTTATACCGTTCTTCACCAAAGCCAACATAAGCAAGGACAGTTTCTGTATCAGTTATAGCCACTGCATCGGCATGAATTTGATCTTTAATGATTGTGCAAATTTTTGTCAAAGATTCTGTATTGATCGAGCGAAAATAAGGTAATGTTTTATTGGCAATATCCAAGGCTAACTTTGCTTGTTTAGCAGCAATCATTTCCTTTTCATCTTCCACACTCATGACCAATAAAACAATCAAGCCGATACTGACTTCACCTGCAATCATAGGAAAGCCAATTTTTGATACAATATCGAGGCCAAGTTTAAAGGGTTCTGCCATAGCAAGTATCAATAGCATAGTAAGGACTTCGCAGATCATACCTGCGCCAATCCCATAAATCCACCGCTGCGGTTTTTTAACTTTAAGGTTAATAAACCCGGATGCTATCCCGGCAATAATGCTTGTAATTAAACATGGAACAGATGTTACGCCACCAATATCAATTAAAAAACGATGCACACCTGAAACAATTCCAGTAATGATGCCTACCCATGGACCGAATAATATGCCTCCAGACATGATAGCGATAATTCTTACATTGACTAAAGACCCTTCTACTTTAATTCCGGAATAGGTTCCAAAAATAGCAAATAAACAAAAGATAAGAGTGATGACAATTTTCTCCGAAAGTGAATGCTGTTCTTTATGGAGAGATTCTTTAAATCTGGGGACTCTTGTTAAAAAAAATAAGCAAATTAACAATAGTGCTGCCCGTTCAAAAACTTGGATTAGCATTTCTAATGATGAATTCATCTTAATTTCCTTTCCAAAGGATTATATATCGCATAGTTTTAGTATAGTACTATACTAAATAAGAAAGCATACGTTTTTGTTTAAAATAAAGCGGAAGGAAATCTGACTGGATCAAGCATGTCGATGCTTTAATTTGATTTCCTAAAAGAAGAAGGAAGAATTAATTCCCTATTCATTGTTATATCAAATAAGGAATTGAATTGAAACCTCATTCAAGATATGTTACGGTGAACCGTACCATAAATAGGTGCAGCTTTTACTATATTTATAAGAGCATCAAATAACCAAATCCAGAAAGCAGCTGTTTTTAAGCTTCAATACTTTAAGTTCCCCTTACTGCGGCTCCTTTAAAAATATTTTGATTTGTAAAATGATAGGGGATGACGTCCTATGTCTTTTGTATTGGATTTTTCTAACATAAGCTGTTTTGAATGCAATAAATAACTAAAAATAAAGAATAATAAAAAAAGAAAATCACTATTCTATCTAACTAGACAGGATAGTGATTTTCTAAAAAAAATGTTAAAATTGTTTATGGTAAGGTGATACATCTCAGTCTAACAGGTTTTTTAACGGCATTTATAAATGTTGGAGGAATTTATAAATATCAAAAGAACCGTTAGACTAGGATTTCACTAGTTAAGTTCTAAATTAATTTCGAATGAGATAATCAAATGCACCTAAGGCTGCCGTTGAACCTGATCCCATGGAAATAATAATTTGGTTATAGGCGCTATCTGTACAATCTCCTGCTGCAAACACTCCAGGCATTGTAGTAGCTCCACGCTTATCAACAACGATTTCACCGATGCGATTACGCTCAATTGTCCCCTCTAACCATTCAGTATTTGGCACAAGTCCGATTTGGACAAACACACCTTGTAATTCAACATGATGTTCTTCATTTGTCTCACGATCAGTGTACGTAATACCAGTTACATTGTCAGTACCCGTAATTTCTTGAGTAGCAGCATTCGTTACAACTGTTACGTTTGGCAGGCTGTTAAGACGCTCTTGGAGGACTTGGTCTGCTTTTAACTCTGATGCAAATTCAAGAACTGTAACATGTTTCACAATTCCTGCGAGATCAATTGCTGCTTCAACACCAGAGTTACCGCCACCGATAACCGCTACGTCTTTTCCTGCAAACAATGGACCATCACAATGAGGGCAGTACGCAACTCCTTTGTTTTTAAGTTCTTGTTCGCCAGGAACATTAACATTTCGCCAACGAGCACCTGTTGAAATAATGACAGATTTACTCTTAAGAACAGCACCGTTTTCAAGTTCAATTTCAAAAAGATCTTTCTTTTCTAAACGTTTAGCACGCTGTAGGTCTATCACGTCAATATTATACTCTTTTACATGTTCTTCAAGAGCCTGTGCAAGTTTAGGTCCTTCAGTAGCTTTTACACTAATAAAGTTCTCAATACTTAGTGTGTCAAGAATCTGTCCACCAAAGCGTTCAGCAACGATTCCTGTACGGATACCTTTACGTGCTGCATAAATGGCTGCACTTGCTCCAGCTGGTCCGCCACCAACAACGAGGACATCGTATGGATCTTTATCTGCTAAATCCTCTGCACTTAAGCCTTCACCTAATTTAGCAATAATTTCTTGAAGTGAAATACGACCTCCATTCCAGAATTCCCCATTAAGGAAGACAGCTGGTACGGCCATAACATTTTTACTTTCCACTTCTTCTTTAAATGCAGCTCCATCAATCATTGTGTGCGTAATGTTAGGGTTAAGCACACTCATAATGTTTAGTGCTTGCACAACGTCAGGGCAGTTGTGGCAAGTTAGGCTGACATAAGACTCAAAGTGATATTCACCATCAATCTTTTTAATTTGATCAATTACACTTTGGTCAATTTTTGGAGCTCGTCCACTAACTTGTAATAGAGCCAATACTAAAGAAGTGAATTCGTGTCCTAAAGGTACACCAGCAAAAGTGATGCCAGTCTCTTCGCCAACACGGTTGATACTAAAGCTTGGTGTTCTATTTAATTCTACTTTTTCGACAGTGATTTTAGATGACATGGAAGCTAGCTCCTCAACAAGAGCTAGCATTTCCTTTGATACGTCATCTGAACCTACACTGACCTTAAGCAGAATATTCTCTTCTAATAGTTGAAGATACTGATTTAATTGTGATTTAATTTCTGCATCAAGTGCCATTTATAATCGCTCTCCTTAAATTTTACCTACAAGGTCAAGGCTTGGCTTAAGTGTTTCTCCGCCTTCTTGCCATTTAGCAGGACAAACTTCACCTGGGTTGTTGCGAACATATTGTGCGGCTTTAATTTTATTGATAAGCGTGCTTGCATCACGACCAATGCCATCTGCGTTGATTTCAACAGCTTGGATAACACCGTCAGGATCAAGGATGAAAGTACCACGGTCAGCTTGACCTAGTTCTTCGATAAATACATCAAATTGGCGAGAAAGGATATGTGCAGGATCACCAATCATAGTATAAGTAATTTTACCAATTGCTTCTGATGAATCGTGCCATGCTTTATGTGTAAAATGAGAATCTCTTGAAACAGAGAATACTTCAACTCCTAATTCTTTAAGTGCAGGATATTGCTCTTGAAGATCTTCAAGTTCAGTTGGGCAAACGAAAGTGAAATCTGCTGGGTAAAAACAAACAACACTCCACTGACCTTTTAGATTTTCTTCTGTAACTTCGATAAACTCACCGTTTTTATAAGCTTGTGCTGTAAATGGTTGTACTTCTTTTCCAATTAGAGACATAATTAAAATTCCTCCTAGTTTTACTATTTAATTATTATAGAGAGTTTGTTCAGTGACTTTGTAAACCTCATATAATAATTATTAATTTATACTAATTATTATATAGAATTGAATACTATTGTCAATTAAAATGCGTTTATTATTTTAAATAAATATTTTATAGGATTTAGAAATTGATATATTCTTATTTTACTAGTCATTTTTTATAACGTAAAATAAATAGAGAAGATATGGGGAGAAACGGGAGTTATATGCTTTATAAATGTAGGAATTTATAAAGCAATGATTAAATAAGTATGGTGAGAGTCATAGCATAAGTAATGTTGGTTTTAATTGAATGATTTCTATCTCCTTATTTCAGGGAGATTCAATAAATGAGAATTATCTTTGTTATTGACAAAACATTTAACTAACATTAGAATAGAAAACTATTCGACAGTAATTATACCTATCCAAAAATTTAATAAATAGAAAGCTATGATTGCTATGGGTCACACTATAGCAGGAGCAGCTTCTGGAGAGACCGCAGAAATTTTGCGGCGCCGAAGGGTTCACAATCTCAGGCAAAAGGACAGAAGAGTAACGGATATTTATTTGTTATGCTGATAATAATTAGCGTAACGAATATTATTTGTTATTCTTATGATCAAGAGATTGGAGGCCATCCAATCTCTTTTTTTATTGGGCTAATTTATTGTTCACAGTTTCACATGGGAATTTCATTCATTTTAAGGAGGAGTTAGGTTTGGCACAGCAAGGATTGAAGAGAGATTTATCAAATCGTCATGTTCAACTCATCGCAATTGGAGGTACCATTGGTACTGGGCTATTCTTAGGATCTGGTAAAGCGATACAATTGGCAGGACCCTCTATCATCTTTGCCTATTTAATTATAGGTATTGCCCTCTTTTTCGTTATGAGGGCGCTAGGGGAACTGTTATTATCTAAAGCAGGTTATCAATCTTTAACAGATATTGCAGAAGAATATCTTGGACCTGCGGCATCGTTTGTGACTGGATGGACATATTGGTTTTGTTGGATTATGACAGCAATGGCTGATGTGATTGCTGTTGGTGTATACGTGCAATATTGGTTTAATATCCCGCAATGGATACCTGCACTCATCTGTGTAATCATTTTGTTAGGACTCAATCTATTAACTGTGAAGCTTTTTGGAGAATTGGAGTTTTGGTTTGCTTTAATCAAAGTAATTACTATTCTTGTATTAATTAGCGTTGGGATTATTTTGCTCGTGATGGGATTCAAGACAGATACAGGACCAGTTACGATTAAAAACCTTTGGGAGCATGGAGGGATTTTTCCAAATGGAATTTCAGGTTTCCTACTTTCATTTCAAATGGTTATATTCGCATATGTTGGTGTGGAATTAGTAGGTGTATCGGCAGCAGAAACATCTAATCCACAAAAAAATATTCCATCAGCTATTAATAAAATTCCTCTAAGAATTTTATTCTTCTATGTTGGTGCACTTATTGTTCTATTATGTATTAATCCATGGATGGAACTAAATGCAACAGAAAGTCCTTTTGTTAAGACGTTTAGTTTGATTGGTATTCCGGTTGCCGCAGGAATCATTAATTTTGTTGTATTAACTTCAGCCGCTTCTGCTTGTAATAGTGGAATGTTTTCAACGAGCCGGACGCTATATAGTTTAAGCACTAATGGCCAGGGTCCATCAAATCTTAAAAAATTGAATAAAAACCATGTACCAGGTAACGCGTTGTTAATATCTACACTTGTCATCTCAGTGGGAGCTCTTTTAAGCAAACTTATACCGGAACAAGCTTTTGGAATCGTGACAACCATTAGTGCCATTTGTTTTATTTGGGTTTGGAGTATTATTCTTATTTGTCATTTAAGATATAAGAAAACACGTCCACACCTACATTCAAAGTCAAAATTCAAAGCGCCATTAACCCCATTTATAAATTATGTTGTCCTAACGTTGTTTGCTATGATTCTTATTATTATGCTGTTCTCTGAGGAAACACGTCCAGCCTTATTATTGACGCCGGTATGGTTTATTCTATTATTTATTTTATGTGGGACTAGAGGGAAAAAGAAAACAAATGGACAGTAACATAAAACGTAGATGAAACGATTTTTTTAGATGAGAATTTAGGTTGTTTTAGTTTAATATCTAAATCTTTTACACCTTTAAACGAAAAAGAAGATTAAAACATTTGAGTATAGAAATTGAAACAAAAGTGAGAAGACCATAAATTATGGCCTTCTCGCTTCTGTTTTTCATATACCTTAGTTTTCTTTATTTAGAAAGTTTACAAGGGCCTTATTAAACTCCTCGGCATGTGTTGCATTCAACCCATGTGGTCCACCTTTAATAAGAGCTAGTTCACTGTTTTCAATTAATTCATGAGAAAGTTTTCCGCTTACTTCAAATGGAACGATGGAATCTGCATCACCGTGAATAATCAACGTGGGAATGTTCATTTTCTTTAAATCATTTCGGAAGTCTGTTTTTCCAAAAGCGGAGATGCAATCTAATGTGCCTTTTGGTGAAGCAAAAGCAGCGATATCTTTGTTGTATAGACGGAATGATTCACTTACAAGGTCTTTTTGATCTTCTGTAGAGAAGAAATTCTTTGTAAATTCTTCAAGGAATGCAAGGCGATCTTGTTTCACTCCATTTTCAAATTCCTTAATCGTTGCATCATCAAGCCCACCTTCAGAATGATCATCAGTTTTATAAAGGTAAGGAGGAACAGCTCCTGCTAAAACAGCCTTTTCAATTCTCTCTGTTCCGTATATTCCAATATAGCGAGCTACTTCACCACCACCCATTGAGAATCCAACAAGCGTAACATCATGAAGGTCAAGGTGCTCAAGAAGTTTGTTAAGATCAGAGGCTAGCGTATCATATTCATATCCTTTATATGGTTGAGAGGACTTTCCGAAACCTCTACGGTCATATGTAATAACACGATAACCGGCTTCAGTTAAAGCAGGGACTTGAAATTCCCACGAACGTCCACTTAAAGGCCAACCGTGAATAAGAACTACAGGTTTTCCACTCCCATAATCTTCATAATACAGTTCAATTGGACTTCCATTCTCTTCTCCTACTGTAACTTTTGCCATTTTCAATTCCTCCTTGTAAATATATGAGATTTATGGTTTTGTACATGAATTATAGTTTATAAAATGAGCTTTCTTCTTTATATACTTCTCGCTCACGGAAAATTTTAAACGTTGTTAGATTCCGGAAAAATCTATTCTATAATAAAAAAGGCAGCAGGAACATCATGTTCCTGCTGCCTTTTTGTTTTACATATTAAGATGGATTTGTCGACCATAAACCAGCTGTTTTCATAACAACTCTTGGATGAAGTTTCAATCCTGCAACTAGAATATCAGCTAAATCTTCTGGTTTGATCATTGTCTCAGGATCATTATTAATAAGACCAATCTCCTTCGCCATATCTGTTGCAACAGTACTTGGTGTAAGAGCTGTAACACGGATATTATGCTTTCTTACTTCAAGCATAAGAGATTCTGTTAAACCTAGAACACCAAATTTAGAAGCACTATAAGCACTTGTAGCAGGTGCACCTTTTTGACCAGCTGTTGAAGCAATATTTACAATGTCTCCTGATTTTCGTTCGATCATTTCAGGGAGCACTGCGCGCGTTACATTGTAAACACCCATTAAGTTGACGCGGATAATGTTTTCCCATTCTTGTGGATCAAGATCAAGAAATCCACCGAATTTTGAGATTCCTGCGTTGTTTACAAGGATATCAATTGCGCCTAGGTCTGATTTAATGTGCTCAACAGCATGTTCTACAGCTTCAAGCTCAACAACGTCTGCTGTTGCTGCTGAAACTTTAATATCATACTCTGCAAGTTCAGCACTCACTTTTTCAAGGTTTTCAATTGAGCGTCCGATTAAACCTATGTTTACGCCTTCTTTAGCTAAAGCAATAGCAGTAGAGCGTCCAATGCCTCTACCTCCGCCTGTGATAATGGCTGTTTTTCCTTTTAATGAAATCATGGTATCATTCCTTCTTATTCATTTGAGACATCGATTATAAAAGACTGTTGTGCTTTTTACAACTTTTGTGCCTTGCCCCTGTGCCGTTTTATAGGATGTGCTAAAGAAACAGGGATTAAACATCTCTCTAAACTTCTATATTCTTTTTATTTATTGTTTCTCCTCTATATGGTAGATTGAAGAAAAAAATAAAGGGAGGGAAATCGATGCTGTTTCTAACCCATGAATTAGCACAAGAGATTGTAGAGAGAACAATGAAAATTTTAAATCGAAATATTAATGTGATGAACAGTAAGGGAATTATTATTGGTTCTGGTGATCAAACCCGAATTAATCAGCTTCATGTTGGAGCTTTACTTGTTCTAAAGAATGAAGAAAGCATTGAGTTAGATCAAGTGAAAGCATCAGAAATGAAAGGATCAAAACCAGGCATTAACCTCCCAATCTATTTTAATAATCAGCCTGTTGGAGTGATTGGAATTACAGGTGAACCCCATGAAATTCAAAACTATGCTCAGCTTGTTAAAATGGCAGCTGAACTTGTATTGGAGCAGTCTGTTTTATTAGACCGAGTGCAGTGGAAGGAAAGGCTGCAAAGTGAAATTGTGAACCAACTTATTTCAGGAATACAAATGAACGAAAACGGGATAAGAGAGCGATTAGAATTTCTTGGCGTAAACCTTAGTAAATCAAGAGTAGCAGTGGTGCTTAAACAATCAACTAGAATAGACATTTCTAATCATAAAATCATTCGTGCACTTCGCTATGAATTATCCCAAGAAGACCTAATTGGAGTTACGATTAATGATGACATTATTATACTGAAGAATGTCATCAACGAGACAGATTTTAGAAGCTGGCTCTCTCTATTTAAAAAGTGGATCAATAAATATGACAACACACTTGTAATAGGGACAGGATTTGTTGTGGATGATTTGTTGGATGTGAAATCTTCTTTTCAGTATGCAAAAAAGGCAATTGAAATTGGTCAGAAGCTTCAGCCGGAAAAGTGCTTTTATCACTATGAAGAGTACCAGCTTGAAATTTCATTGTCACAGCTTACAAGTAGTAAGGAGATGTTCCATTTTTATCATAGACTGATTGAAAATGATAAAAATGGAGAGCTGATTAAAACACTAGAGATATACCTAGAAGAGAGTGGGGAATTAAACAAGGTGGCTGAGCGCCTATTTATTCACCGCAATACATTAAGATACCGACTTGAACGGATTTTAACCATAACAGGAAAAGATCCAAAAAACATGAAAGATGTTATGGAACTGTATATAGCAAAACTTTTAAATGATCTTACATAATTGTGCAAATGCACAATTATGAAGACGAGATTTTGTTCATATTTCATCACTCTTCACAATGATACTCAACAAGTAAACGCTTACAATTTAAGTGACATCCGTGAGAAAGAAGGGGAAGGGAGCTTTAATGGATATGACAGTAAGCGTATGGGGAGCGATTAGTGCCTTAATTATTGCGATTGTTTTAATCTTAAGGAAAGTACCTCCAGCATATGGGATGGTCGCTGGTGCATTAATCGGTGGACTAATTGGTGGAGTAAATATTACAGATACAGTTACATTGATGATGGAAGGCGCACAAGATATTATCTCAGCAGTGCTGAGGATTATGGCAGCAGGGGTTTTAGCAGGAGTGTTAATTGAATCAGGTGCTGCATCTTCGATTGCTGAAACCATTGTTAAAAAGCTAGGTGAGAAACGGGCACTGCTTGCTTTAGCATTAGCAACAACCATTTTGACAGCTGTTGGGGTTTTTGTTGATGTAGCAGTTATTACTGTTTCTCCGATTGCTCTAGCCATTGCAAAAAGAGCGAATTTATCGAAAACAGCAATCTTGCTCGCAATGATTGGAGGGGGGAAGGCGGGGAACATTATGTCACCAAACCCAAATGCGATTGCAGCTGCAGATGCCTTCAAGGTGCCTCTTACATCTGTTATGGTAGCAGGCGTTATTCCAGCTGTTTTCGGCCTATTTATAACTTATATTTTAGCTGAAAAGTTGGCAAATAAAGGTTCATTTGTTGAAAGTAAAGAAATTGAAATGAAGGACAATGCAAAAGCTCCGGTATTTATCACAGCTTTAGTTGCTCCAATTGTTACGATTATTTTGTTAGCACTTCGCCCGCTTTTCGGGATTAATATTGATCCAATGGTCGCTTTACCAATTGGGGGGATTGTGGGCGCAATTGCGATGAGAAAATCTAAACATATTAATACATATGCTATCTCTGGCTTAAATAAAATGTCAGGCGTGGCTATCATGCTATTAGGAACAGGAACATTAGCAGGAATTATTGCAAATTCAGAGTTGAAAGATGTTGTAACACAAGCTTTAAGTGCTTCAGGACTGCCTCCTTATCTACTAGCACCAGCCTCTGGGATTTTCATGTCGGCAGCAACTGCTTCTACAACAGCAGGAACAGCTGTAGCAAGTACTGTGTTTAGTAGCACAATTGTTGGATTAGGTGTATCGGCACTAGCAGGAGCAGCTATGGTACACGCAGGAGCGACTGTTCTTGACCACTTGCCACATGGGAGTTTCTTTCACTCTACAGCGGGAAGTGTCAATATGAATATGAAAGAAAGGCTAAAGCTAATGCCTTATGAATCTCTAATTGGTCTCACGCTTGCCATTGTTTCTACCCTTATCTTTGGTGTATTTAAGTTATTTGGATAGTTATGGACTATAAAAAAATAGATGTGAAAAGGGAGATGAATAAAATGAAAATTATCATTGCTCCTGACTCTTTTAAAGAAAGCTTATCTGCATTAGAGGCTGCTGATGCAATCGAAAAAGGGTTTAAGGAAATCTTTCCAGAAGCTTCTTATGTAAAGCTTCCAATGGCCGACGGTGGGGAAGGAACGGTGAGATCGTTAGTTGATGCAACAGGGGGAATAATTGAGAAAAGAACAGTGACAGGTCCTTTAGGAGAGGAAGTCGAGGCTTTCTTTGGTTTAACAGGAGATCGAGAAACAGCCATCATTGAAATGGCGGCTGCATCTGGTCTACATCTTGTTCCACATGAAAGAAGAAATCCACTTATTACTTCAACAAGAGGAACAGGAGAATTAATAGAAGCTGCCCTTGATTTGGGTGTCAACCACATTATTATTGGCATTGGCGGAAGTGCAACAAATGACGGTGGAGCAGGTATGCTGCAAGCTTTAGGTGCTAAGCTATTAGATCAAGAAGGAAAAGAAATTGGTCCTGGCGGTGGGGAAATTGCAAAGCTTTCAACAATAGATTTACAACACTTTGATGCGCGAATTAAAGATGTTCAAATTGAAGTAGCGTGTGATGTAGATAATCCTTTAACAGGAAAGAGAGGAGCGTCGGCTGTTTTTGGTCCTCAAAAAGGTGCTACTCCTGAAACGATTGATATTCTTGATAATAACCTTGCACATTTTGCCGATATTGCCGAAGAAATGTTAGGAATATCATTTCGAGAAATTAAGGGAAGTGGGGCAGCTGGAGGAATTGGAGGAAGTTTGTTTGCTTTCCTGAACGCACAATTAAAAAGAGGGATTGATATTGTTTTAGATGCCGTAGATTTTGAAGAGCATGCAAAGAAGGCAGACCTTATTATTACAGGAGAAGGAAGAATTGATAGTCAAACGATATACGGCAAAACACCGATTGGGATAGCAAAATCTGCCAAAAAATATGGAGTTCCTGTCATTGGATTTGCGGGTTCACTCTCTGAAGATAGTGAAGTTGTACATGAACATGGAATCGATGCATTATTTACAATTGTTCCATGTGTAACTTCCCTTTCTGATGCTATTGAAAATGCGGAAGGATACATGAAGAGAGCAGCGAGAAATGTTGCCGCTTCAATCAATATTATGAACTCTTTATCAATAAAAACCGTTGATTAAAGCCAAACAATGAATTTGTTTGGCTTCTTTTAATTGTGATATGTTATAATTTGGTATATACAATATCACTTCTTTTAAAGGATGTGAGACGGGTGAACTTTTTAGCAACTAAAGATCCACTTGGACGTTACTCGAAAGCAGATCTATACTTTTATAAAGTACTAGACGTGCTGAGTTTCCGAAAATCTATCTATACAAAATTAAAAATAAAGTCTATTGAAACATATTTAGAAGCTAGATACAATAGCTATTAGTAGAGGACCTTGTGAGTTTAAAGGTCCTCTTTTTTTATTCTTAATTATGGTAAGAAGTGGCTAATGATAACGTTCTTTGATAAAATAAACGAGCAAGCTGTCACTTTTCTACATTTTAAAGTGTGGCTTTTTCATAGTATATTGACTCTTATATTGAGAATAATCATGAAAGAAAGCGATAAAAAACTATATTTGAGGGAAGTTATAATGGCAAAAAAACAACAAAAATCCAGATACTTTGCAGGTATTTCACTAGGAATTATGGGTATAGGGTTTCTGGCAACCCTTCCTTTTCAAGATTCTATTATTGGCAAACTTCTACAAGGAGGATTTGAAGCGGGTCTTGTTGGGGGACTTGCGGATTGGTTTGCTGTCACAGCTCTTTTCCGCCATCCACTTGGTATTCCTATCCCACATACGGCACTTCTTCCTAAAAACCGTGATAAGATGGTGCGTGGAGCCATTGCAATGGTTGAGAATAATTGGCTGACAAAAGAGAGTATTAAAGGGAAAATTGGACAGATCACATTTACAGACAAGCTTTTTCCACTCCTAGAGCGAGAACTGGCATCAGAAGGTGTTTATAAAGCAACTCAATCGGGACTTAAACATGCTGTTGATAAAGTGGATTTAGACCAAATTTCTATTTTCATTGAAAAAGAGTTAAAAAAATACATCTCATCTGTAGATGTTACTATTTTTGTAAAATCTCTAACAGATCAAGTTGTAAAAAGAAATCTAGATGAAAAAGCAATAGACTATATTTTAGCTGAAGTAGAAAAATGGATTTCTAAAGAAGATACAAGACATAAAATTGGCGTAATGGCCAAACAATTTCTTGATAACACAGAGTCAGATGGATTTTTAAAAATGGCAATGAGCTCTTTTAGTAGTTTTATCAATGAGGATAAGCTCGGAAAAATCCTTCAGCCTTTTCTTCTTGAAAAGATCGTTCTCCTCCAAGATAAGGATAATCCTTATCGGGGACTTATTTTAAATCGTATTCGCCAGGAAATTAACGGTGTTTCAGATCGTGAAGAGCTTATGGCTGAAATCAATCAATGGAAAGATAAAACAGTTCAAAACATTGAAGCTTCGGACAAAATAAAAGCTGTTTTAGAGCGATATAAAGATAAACTTCATAAAATGCTAGAGGATCAAGCGTTTATTGAAAAACATGTGTTCTCAGCTGTAAAAGAACTTATTGAGAAAACGAAGAGTGATGAAGAAAAAGTCAACGCAATTGAAACATGGATTCACAGACAAGCTTCTTCTTTTATTGAAAATAATCATTCTAAAATTGGTAGCCTTGTGAAAGAAAACCTTGAAAGATTAGACAATGATACGCTTATCCATATGGTAGAAACAAATGTTGGTAAAGATCTACAGTGGATTCGCGTCAATGGAGCTCTCTGTGGGTTCTTGATTGGTCTTGTTTTATCTATATTTAAGCTTGTTATATAAACAAAACTCCTGTGGCTTTTTGCGGACCGCAGGAGTTTTATTTTTTATAAAGATTGTTCACTACGCTGTATTTGGTTTGTTTTAGGGTGTGCAATAGAGCTAAAAAAGAGCATTAAAAGTTCAGCAAGACATAAGGACAGAATAACCCAAATGCCCGTTAATAATGTAGTATGCTGAACAATTGCTTGAAGTTTTGATGAAGGTTCAACATAAGAAGTGAAAGTATAAAACATAGCAAACGTAAACAATCGGCTCCATTGCGATACATCGTACGTTAGAATACCTTCTCGAATTCCATATAATTTAATGCGCTCATACATGCGATAAATTTCAATTCCTTCAACAAGAAAAAACATAAGACAAGCAAGTACCCAAATGAATAAAATCATTTCTGGATTGATGGCTTGAGACGTTATACAGGCGAGCCCTGTAATCGATAAAGCTCCATGAAGAATACAATTAGTATTATTCCAATGTGTAGCAACTCTCCCAGTAGAAGATCGACTGACATAGCGTTTAGCTATAAAAAAGAGGCTAATACAGTAAAGAAGAATTCCCGTTGTGACTAAGCAAACATTGAGTATTTGCGGTAAATCAATCCAGACGGTATTTAACAATAGTACAATTGATTGGGTACTCACTGTTGTAAGAAGCAAAATTCCGTGAGCTTTTTTCAGGAGTTGAGCTCTTTGGGAGATTAGGAGTGTTTTTATGCAAATGAAAATATACATAGTCCACAAACCACCATTGAAAAGGGAAAGTATCTTTGCAACGAAAAGCAAGTCAGTAAAATGTTTCGCAAGCAAAATACCGGAAATTGAAGTGCCAGCAATCCACGTTCCCATTCCAAATCGATTTAAAGGGTCATTATAGTGTTTTTCAATAAATTTATGATGAAAAAGTGAAGTTGAAATAGAAATGAAAAAAGAAATCCAAAGAGAGAAGATAATGATACTCATAACTTTTCCATAGCCTAATGTAAAAAATTTAGAACCAAAGTAGTTTGATAAGGCTCCTTCTGTAATAATTCCTAAAGCCATCACAATTGCCATTGTTGATGTTTTAATATAAACTTCTTTCATTATTATAAAAGAAGTTATAAGAGCAGAAAGAATGATTAGTAAAATAAAATATAGCATAGATCCTCACCATCATTTGAAATATGTGTAAGCTTTAATGTTTTTATTGTAACATGGTATGCATGAAAATTGGGGAGGGGGAGGAATGCTTACAAAAAAGCTCGTTGCTATAAGCAACGAGCTTTTAGATTAAATCCACTCTACGATACTTTCTAACATTTGTCTCGATTTAGGGCGAGGATCATTTAGACGATATCCAAAAGCAACTGTGCAAGCGAGACTAAAACCTTTCTCTGGCATCACACCTTCTTCGATAAGTATTTTTTCTGCCTTCTCTTTATCGAAACCTTCAATAGGACAAGAGTCGATTCCAATCATTGCAGCAGACGTCATCATATTTCCCATAGCAATATAAGTTTGACGAGCTGCCCATTCAAACATTTGCTCATCGTATTTAGTTAATTCAAAATCATTTTCAATAAAATTGCGGTATGCCTTTCCTCTACCTTCCACAGCTTCATTAGGAAGAGCGTGCACATCTTTCATCATTCCTTGAATGTAATCTGAATCAGGAGCTAAACTGTCTTTTGTGCGAGCAAGAAACACAACAAAGTGACTTGCTGTTGGTAGCTGCTTTTGAGCTCCCCATGAAACAGCTCTTAATTTCTCGCGTATTTCTTCATTTTGAACTACAATAAATTTCCATGGTTCAAATCCAAATGAAGAAGGGGAAAGTCGCCCTGTTTCTAGAATGAAATTAAAGTCATCTTCTGAAATTTTCTTTGTTTTATCAAACTCTTTACTAGCATGTCTATATTGATAAGCATTTAAGATTTCTTCTTTATTAAAGGTTGGTTTTGTAGCCATCATTATCCTCTCCCTTTTTCGTTTTATAGGTAGAGTATAGTACACATAAACAATAAATATAAGTACGCACATTTTTGTGGTATAGTATCAAAAAAGGTACTGTAGAAAGAAGGTGTCCGTATGAATGAAAAGGAATCAAACTTAGCCTTTCTTGGGAGATATTCATGTCCTGTTGAAGCAACAGTTGATGTTATTGGCGGGAAATGGAAGAGTGTTATTGTTTATCACTTACTTAATGGAACAAAACGATTTAATGAATTAAAAAGACTCAACAAAGGAATTACACAGCGAATGCTTACACTTCAACTTCGGGAACTAGAAGCTTCAGGAATTGTTCATAGAGAGATTTATCGTCAAATTCCTCCTAAAGTGGAATATTCCTTAACTGAGTTTGGAAGATCTCTAGAACCGCTCATTTTATTTATGAGAAATTGGGGATTAGAGAATATGGAAAAGGTATTAGAAAACAGAGAGAAGCATGAAACAAATCAATCCTGAAGGAGTTAGAACATATTTTAAAAAGAGGGTATTCATTTGGAAAACAAGTTTATTTACACGTGGAACGTTTCAATAATTTCTCCTTTTAATTTTCTTTTCTCCCCTTTTCACAAAGGGCTATCAAGAAAAGGTGCCCTTATCTGTTTTCGTCTTTTTTCTGATTACTTTCATTAAGGCATTGATTGAGGGGGTTATCATAAAAAGAATAGAAAATAAACATCAGATGTATAGTAGGATGTGGAGATTGTTGATTAACATCAGTGTTCATGTTCTGTTTTGTTTACTCTAAGCCTAATCAATATTGATTAGGCTTTTTGTTTGCTATTAAGAAAGGATTGTCATTCGTCTTTTCACTCGCTATAATAGGGATATTGTGAAAATGATTATCAATTGAGAAAAGGGATTCTTATAAGGAAGGCTTCTACTAGAGGAGTGAGCATATGGGAAATAGTCTTTCAAATAAATTTATTAGGAAGAGAACAAGTTCTGTCATCTTTCTCTCTTTTTTACTAGCTCTTATCATTCTCTGCATTTGTGTATTTATAGGGATTACTTTTGGAGCGAAGAATCTAGATTTTCAAACTGTATGGAAAGCAACTTTTCATTATAATAATCAAATTACTGCTCAGCAAATTATTCATGAGCTACGCCTTCCAAGGGTCATTGGAGCGACTGTTATTGGAGCTGCTTTTGCTGTAGCTGGAGCACTTATTCAAGGTATTACACGAAACCCTTTAGGAGATACGGGAGTATTGGGGATTAATGGAGGATCTATGCTTATTGTTGCTCTATGTTTTGCTTTTTTACCAAATCTCTCTTACCCCACTCTCATGGTGTTCTCTTTTATCGGAGCTATCTTGAGTACACTTTTAATCTTTGCTATTAGTGTAGCTTCTCGGGGTGGGTTTACGCCAATGAAGCTTACAGTAGCAGGTGCAGTTATAGCAGCTCTGCTACATTCTTTAACAACTGGAGTTGCTATCTATTATGATTTGAGTCAAGATCTAGCATTTTGGTATGCAGGTGGAGTATCAGGAGTAAAATGGTCTCATTTATCCATATTAGTTCCTATTATCCTCGTTGTTATTGGAATTAGTACTTGCTTAGGTAAATCTCTTTCTCTTATTGCAATGGGAGATGATATGGCTGCTAACCTTGGGGTTAAAACATTAAGAGTTAAGGTTATAGGAATCGTTCTCGCGGTTATCTTAGCAGGAGTTTCAGTATCAGTTGCTGGTTCAATTGGGTTTATTGGCCTCGTAATTCCCCACATTGCAAGGAAAATTGTCGGAACAAATTATTATGCTATTATTCCAATGTCAGCTTTATTAGGAGCTATCTTATTAGTTATCGCTGATTTGGGGGCCCGCACTGTTGACCCTCCACGAGAACTTGCTATTGGTATTATGGTAGCCTTTGTTGGTGTTCCATTTTTCCTTTATATTGCCCGTAAAATAGGGAGGGAATTATAGGTGAGAGCTTTATGGAACAACGTAGGAATAAGAAGAACGTATGCTGTAACAATTCTTTTCATCATTTTAAGTTTAGTCTCAATCCTTATTAGTCTAGATACAGGTACAATTCCACTATCTCCTTTAGAAGTGATTAATACATTTTTAGGGAAAGGTGATTTTTACAGTGAGACGGTGCTTTTTGATTATCGCTTACCTCGTATACTAATCACAGTTTTAGCTGGGATTGGATTAGGCATCTCAGGAGCTATTCTACAAGGATTATCTCGTAATCCTCTAGCAGATCCCGGAATTATTGGACTTAATACAGGTTCAGCTTTTGGATTGATGATTTTTATTACATATTTTCACTCCTTAAATGAACATGCCTCTCTTTATATCCCTCTTTTCACTTTTATAGGAGGGGTATTAGCAGCCTTTGTCATTATTTTATTAACATACAATGAGCAGCAAGGCATCATCCCAATTAGATTGATTCTAGTTGGAATAGCTGTTTCAGCAGGGTTTAGCGCTGCTACTCTTTTCTTATCCTTACGTCTAGATGAAGAAACATATATGTTTGCTTCTAGATGGTTAGTTGGAAATGTATGGGCTAGAGATTGGATTCATGTAATTACTCTTTTGCCCTGGATTCTTGTATTAGGTCCGCTCTCATGGTTTCAGTCAAGAACTTTAGATGCTCTTTCTTTAGGGGATCAAGTTGCTTCAAGTCTAGGAGCATCCGTTCAAAAAAAGCGTTTATTGCTATTAGCTCTAGCTGTTGGTTTATCAAGTGCTAGCGTAGCTATGGCAGGTGGAATTGGTTTCATTGGTCTAGTAGCACCTCATCTTGCTAGGAGACTTGTAGGCCCATTATATCGACATTTTTTACCTCTTTCAGCTCTTATTGGTCTGCTGATTTTAGTTGTAGCTGATACGATTGGGAGAAATATATTTGAGCCTAATTCTATTCCAGCAGGAGTTGTTGTTGCTGCTGTTGGCGCCCCTTATTTTCTTTACTTATTAATAAAAACTAAATAAATAGATAAAAAAAAGGAGTACAAGATGAAAAAATATTTAATTACAATACTAAGTATTGTCATGGTGGTAAGTATTCTCGCTGGATGTGGCCAAAGTAATTCAAGCGAAAATCGTAAAACATCAGAAGATACAAAGAGTGGTAAGGAAGAGAAAATTGCCTCACTTTCTATTCATTTAACAAATGACCTTCTTGCTCTAGGCCTAACACCAGCTGGATCAGTTGTTGGTGGAGCATTAAAAGATTTTCTGCCTCATGTTAAAGAAGACTTGAAAAATACAGAAAAGCTAGGTTCTGTCAAAGATCCAAATATGGAAGCTTTACTCTCTCTAAAACCAGATGCTATTTATCTTGATAAAGAATACTCAGGAAGTGATTTAAATCAGTTCGAAAAAATTGCAGAAACTCATGTATTTGATTTGGATAAAGGAACGTGGAGAGATCACTTAAAAGAAATTGCCAAGATCGTGGATCGTGAAAAAGAAGCAAACCAGTTCATTAAGGATTATGAAGAAGAAGAGAAAGAAGTTAAGAGTTTAATCCAGAAAGAGCTTGGTGAACATAACAGCACAATGGCTATAAGAGTGACAGCAAAAGAACTTCGCGTTTTCACAACGAAACGTCCAATGGGCCCTATCTTATTTGAAGATCTAGGATTAACTCCTGCTTCAAAAGTGAAAGAGCTTGACCAAACGCAACCATATGAAGTCATCTCCCAAGAAGTACTACCAGACTTTGACGCTGATGCTATTTTTGTTGTTGTAAACGAAGATGATCAATCACAAACAGCGTTCAAAGAACTTGAAAAGTCACCAATTTGGAAAGGGTTAAAAGCTGTGAAAAATGAACATGTTTATGTTGTACCAGAACAGCCTTGGCTTGACTATTCTGCACTAGGTAATAAGCTTGCTTTAGATAATGCAAAGGAACTTTTTAATAAGTAACAATGTAGCTTCAACCTACAGTTTTAAGAAGCCACGTTGATGAATAGAAGATTAGTAATAAAAAAAGCTAGATGAACATCCTTTCGTCTAGCTTTTTTCTATATTTAGTCGGCATTACGTCTATTTTCTTGATTAGTTGATGTTCGTATTTTAAATGGGAATCAATCATCTATCGATTGCCTTTGAAACTATTTTCCTTTTCTTACTTATTGATAGAGTAAGAAAGCTGCTGCTAATAGTGCTAGGGGAATAAACAAAAGGAGATGTACACTCTTATACATAAATAAAATCGCAATAAACTCCCGAATAAAAGCGTTTGGAACAAAGTAAGAAGCGGTTTTAGAACCAATTCCATCTATAGAAAGTCCAGCCCTCTTAGCATAGAGCCCAGCTCGAAATAGATGAAAGCGATTTGTAACAAAGATGGCTTTATAATCCCGCTTTTCTCTCTCCATTATCTCTTTTGAAAATCTCATATTTTGATCTGTATCAACTGCTTTGTCTTCAACTAGAATGTCGTCAGAAGGTATTCCTGCATTTCGTAGATAACGAGCCATTGCCTCACCTTCCGGAATCGATTCATTTGGTCCCTGTCCACCTGTTACAACAAATTTAGCGCGTTTTCCTTTTCTTTTCATCTGTTTATAGTAAAAAGAAATTCCTTTATCAAGTCGACTTGCAAGTAACGGGGGGACTTTTTCTCCGATAATCCCACTTCCTAGTACGATAATAAAGTCTTTATTCCGAAATGGTTGATGTAGGAAATAAAGGTAGGTAGAGACTAAATAGCAGAAAAACCAAAACCCATAAAATATAGCGATAACTAAAATTATAGAAATAATAGAAGGAAAAAGGTATTGTGAGAAAATCGCATAAGAGACAATAAATAAAATAATAGCCACTCCTAATGTAAGAGAAAGCAGGTTTGTAGGCTTTTTTCCTTCTTTTCTAATAAGTTCACGACCGTTACGGATTAGATAAATAGCAATAAACACAATGATAAAGGGGATAAGAAAGATAAACAAAATAGCAAATAAAACTAAAATCCATTTAAGTGGTTCAAGGTACTCCACTTTTAGAACAACCACTGTAATACTCATCATAAGAAGTAGCATGCTTATCGTGAGTAAAAATCCATTTAAGATTCGTCTCTTATCCGTTAAGTAACTAACTAAGAATAAAAGAAAGCTGATAGCGGTTAAAGACGCTAATATCAATGGCAGTACCTCCTTTGATGTTATATATATTATCTTTTGAGCATGTAAAAGCCTATATATAATGCTCTAATTTAAGGGAAAAGATGTAATACCTTTATTCTTGCTAAACATTTCAGCATAACTCATAATTACGTTGCAAATAAAAAAGAAATTAGGATACGAAAAGGAAGAATTAATGGTATCCATTCCTCTCTGCTAGTTATTAACTAAAAGTCATTTACCATAAATAAAAATCCCCCGTCTCTTTATTTAGAAAGAGACGGGGGAGTAGTTTTATGTTTATTTTTCTAAGAAAGATTTTTTGAAGAAATCTAGCTGATAATCCAACGTAATTGGATCACTAAAGTATGCTTCTTTTGCATCCATTTCAAATAAATGGCCATTCTTTACTGCTGGAATATTTTTGTATATTTCTGTTTGTTGGAATGAATTATCAGCTTCTGAACTCTTACTAAAGATAATATAGTCGCCCGCATATTGTGGAAGAACTTCAGCTGAAATTGAACGATATCCTTCCTTTAATGCATCTTGTTTCACTTTTTCAGGCATCTTTAGCCCCATTCCTTGATAAAGGACCTCTGTACCTCGTGCCCAATTATCGCCAAAAACATAAAGCTCTTTATTTGCTGATTCAATTACAGAAACGGTTGCATCTTCACCAATTTTTGCTTTTACATCTTTACCTGCTTGCTGTGCTCTTTTCTTGAAGTCATCCACCCATTTTTGTGCTTCGTCTTCTTTTCCAACAAGCTTTCCAATCTCAATCTGTTGTTCCAAGTAATCAAGTTTACCCCATGTATATGTAACAGTAGGAGCAATATCCTTTAGTTTATCGATATTTTTTGTAGTAGATAAACCAACAATAAGATCAGGGTTAAGTTCAATAATTTTTTCTAAATCATCTTCAGAAACGACCTCTGCATCTTTTAAATACTTATTATAGCGAGGATTATCTTTAGCCCAGCTATCCACTCCAACAATATTAATATCAAGGCTAGCTAGGTTACCTGCAAAGCTAGAAAGAACAACAACGCGTTTCGGGTTTTTCGGTACTTTTACAGACCCGCTTTCTGACTGGTATGTAACCATTTCTTCTTTATTATCACTTGAAGCTGAATTCTTATCTTTATCAGTGTTTCCGTTGCTGCATGCACTTATTAGTAACACGAAAACAAGAGAAAGGGGAACTAACCATTTTTTCATATTAATTTCTCCTTTAAAAGAATATAGTGGTTAGTTTATGAACGATTATCGTAATTATCCACCTATGTATATAAAAATAATTAAACGATAATGATTATCATTACTAACTATATTTTTAATATAATGTCGATTTATGTAGTTGTCAATCTATATTTAAATCGTTTACATCATATGCTTTGACTATTTTTTAATTAACAATAAAACAGGAGAAATAAAAAGTGAATTCATATGTTTAGCAGAGAAAATGTGCAGCTACTTTCACTTTTTTTATTTCAGTAAAAGGGAGCTTATTTGGGGAAATACTATATTAACGGAAAATATTTTATAATAAAAACAAGAAATCTCTTTATGGGAAGATAGAGAGTTTCTTCTTTCTATATCAATTTCTTTCAACAAGGAGATCAGAAATGGAAAAATATAAGCAGCACTTCTTGAAAAATATACGGAAACAGCTAAAAGATTGGGAAGTTGTTTCTTTCATTTCTCATGAAGAGCTTTACAGATTTCTTCATTCTATAGCAGGGACAGCTGCAACAATAGGTTTGGATAAAATTAGAATGAAGGCAAGAGAGCTAATGAATGGGCTAGAAGATATGGATAAAGAAGAGTGGGGAATGGAGAATGTAGAGCACTATATATTCGATGTCATCCATCTTTGTTACGCATATGATTATCAAGAAATAACCGACTTTTCCAAAAAGATTAATGAACAACAAAAAGAGAGTGCTGTCATCTTATTAATTGATGATGACACATCTTTTTTAATGTATATGAAAGAAAAATTAGAAGAGAAAGCTAATTGGTATATCATTGTAGTAGCAAACCCTCAAAAGGCTGCCTCTACTCTTTACGATATGAAACCAGATTGTGTGATTATTGATATTCATATGAAGGAGAAAAGTGGACTTGAGTTTTTAAATGGAAAGCTTGAACAACAATTTGTTCCAACTGTGGTAGTAAGTGGATATGGGGGGAGAGACACGCATTAATAGCTACCGAAAAGGTGCAGATGATTTTATTCAGAAACCGTTTGATATAACGGAGTTTATTGTTCGTATCAAAGGCAATTAGACAGAAAAAAGCAAATTCATGATCTGTTACTTCTTGATGAGTTGACACATGTGTATAATCGTAAATATTTAAATCAAGCTTATGAACAGTTGCAAAATGAAAGGAATCGTTCTAGAGAACCATACTGTTTAGCTGTTTTAGATATTGATCATTTCAAGAAAATTAATGATACACATGGTCCTCTCTTGTTGGAGATGAAATCTTAAAAGCATTTGCTCGCTTTTTAAAAGAGGAAACACGTATGAATGACATTGTGGTTCGTTTTGGGGGAGAAGAATTCATCATTCTTTTTCCGAAAACAAATATTCAGGAAGGGTATGAGGTGATTGATCGGTTACGGGGGAAATTTAAAGAGTTGTCCTTTGAAGGAAAAAGGACATTTTTCTGCACATTTTCCTCAGGGATTGTAGAGGTAAACAATGTAAATACACTCGAATACTGGTTACAACTAGCAGATAGTGCTCTTTATGAGGTAAAGAAAAAAGGCCGCAATCGAGTACAGAAGGCAGAGTCCTTATATAGTTTTTGGCCTCAAAAAACATTGAAAGTAGCAGTAGTTGATGACGATCCAATTATTAGAACGATTATCAAAGGCATCTTAACAAAGTTTCCTCACCAGCAGATGGTTCTTGAAGTTAAAACATTTAAGGATGGGAAAGACTTTATGAATTCTAAATGGCATATAACAGAGGAGGATCCTTGTCTTGTGATTTTAGATGGGATTATGCCAAACGTAGATGGATTAGAAGTGCTAAAAAGGCTGCATAGTCAAGAACAGCAAGGGCTTTATAAAGTAATTATGCTTATTTTACGAAACAGTAAGAAGGATGTGGCGAGAGCACTTCAACTTGGGGCAGATGATTATATGACAAAGCCGTTCAACTTATTAGAGTTGGAAACAAGAGTAGGAAAATTAATGAGCAGAATGTTTTAGCGCTAGTAATGAAGAAAATAAGGAGAGTTGATCGAAAAGAGCAGGTTTCTCTGCCCTTTTTTTAGTTTGTTATGTTTGACTATTCTGAACTATTAGAATGGTATTGACAATTAATAAAGAGAACGATATAGTTATGAAAATTGAATTCTTATCCAGAGAGGTGGAGGGACTGGCCCTTTGAAGCCTCAGCAACAGGTCGATTATAGACACTGTGCTAATTCCAGCGGGTGATTTAGCCTGATAGATAGGACCGTACGTTTTTATTTGTCAGTAACGCATCCATGGATTGGATGCGTTTTTTTATTGGATTTTTAATTGAAATATGAAGGAGAATCAGCATGGGAGCTCAACCAAAACAGGAATTTCAAAGAAAAATGAAGGAAAGACACCTTGTAATGCTTTCACTTGGAGGAGTTATTGGAACAGGTCTTTTCCTAAGCTCTGGTTATACAATTCAACAGGCAGGCCCCTTTGGTACTATTCTTTCTTATCTCGTTGGTGCCGTTGTTGTCTATCTTGTAATGCTATGTTTAGGAGAACTTTCTGTTCACATGCCTGAAACAGGAGCATTCCATGCCTATGCAGCCAAATATATCGGTCCAGGAACAGGGTATGCTGTTGCATGGCTTTATTGGTTAACGTGGACGGTTGCTCTTGGATCAGAGTTTACAGCAGCAGGGCTGCTTATGCAGCGTTGGTTTCCCTCTATTAATGTGTGGATATGGAGTGCATTATTTGCTGTTTTGATTTTTGTTCTTAATGCTTTAACAGTCAAATTTTTTGCAGAATCAGAGTTTTGGTTTTCATCTATCAAAGTTTTAGCCATTGTATTTTTTATTATCCTAGGAGCCGGAGCAATGTTTGGTATCATTCCGCTAGAGCATTCAGAAGCTGCTCCCTTTTTCTCTAATATAACGAGTGAAGGTCTTTTTCCAAATGGAGCATTAGCTCTTGTAATGACGATGCTTGCAGTTAACTTTGCTTTTTCAGGAACAGAGCTTATTGGGGTTGCGGCTGGGGAAACAGTTGATCCAGAGAAGAATATCCCAAAAGCTATTCGTACAACATTATTCCGACTTATTATTTTCTTTGTTGGAACGATTGTTATTTTGGCAGCACTCTTACCAAGTTCAGAAGCAGGAGTTGTAGAAAGTCCATTTGTTGCTGTTCTTGAAAAAATAGGTGTCCCATACGCAGCAGATATTATGAACTTTGTCATTTTAACAGCTATTCTATCAGCAGCAAACTCAGGGCTCTATGCTTCATCTAGAATGCTCTGGTCACTTGCTGATCAAAAAACAATTTCACCCATCTTTGCAAAGTTAACAAAGAGAGGTGTTCCAATCTATGCTGTAATTTTAAGTATGGTTGGAGGGGTACTTGCTTTATTTTCAAGCATTATTGCTCCTGATACAGTATATATTGTTCTTGTCTCTATTTCAGGACTTGCCGTTGTTATTGTTTGGATGAGCATTAGTCTTTCACAGCTTTTCTTCCGTCGTCGTTATATTCGAGAAGGAAACTCTGTTGAAGATTTAGCATACAAAACACCGCTTTATCCATTTGTCCCTATTGCATCATTTTTACTTTGTTTAGCATCATGTATTGGGATTGCTTTTGATCCAACACAGCGTATAGCCTTGTATTGCGGCCTTCCATTTATTATTTTATGCTATATCGTATATTACACAACTCAACATTTTAAAAAGAAAAAGGAGCCTATTGAATATGCTAATGGAGAGAAAAGATCCAGTTAAAAATATTCTAGAACAATATCAAACTTTAATTGTAGACGGAGCACTTGCAACAGAACTAGAGGGATATGGCTGTGACCTTAATGATCCTCTCTGGTCTGCACGTGTTCTTATTGAAAATCCAGAACTTATATATAAAGTTCATAAGGAATACTTTCTTGCTGGAGCAGATTGTGCCATTACAGCAAGCTATCAAGCAACAATTGATGGCTTTAAACAGCGAGGAATTCAAGAAGAAGAGGGAATTAAGCTTATTAAAAAAACGGTAGAGCTTGCCAAACAGGCACGTGATGATTTCTGGGATGAACACAAGAGCAATGGGAGACCCAAACCTATTGTTGCAGCATCTGTTGGACCATATGGAGCATACCTTGCAGATGGTTCTGAATACGTTGGAAACTATGGGATTGATGATGAAACCCTTCGAGCTTTTCATGAGCCAAGAATTAAAGCGCTGATTGAAGCAGGAGCGGATGTTCTTGCATTTGAAACCATTCCTTCTTTGCAGGAAGCAAAAGTCTTGTCTGGTCTTTTGGGAAAATTTCAATCTGCTTATGCTTGGCTTTCTTTCTCCCTGAAAAATGAGAAGGAGATTAGTGATGGAAGTGCGCTTAAGGTATGTGCAGAAGTTTTTAAGGAACATCCTCAGATTGTTGCAGTTGGCGTGAACTGCTCAGCTATGAGTGTTGTTACAGAGGCTATTCGTACTCTTCATCACTACAGTGGTAAGCCTGTTATTGTTTATCCAAACTCGGGAGAGACGTATGATGCTGAAACAAAAACGTGGCATGGATCTTCAACAGGAAAAGGATTTCATGAAGAATCGAAAGACTGGTATGAAGCAGGAGCCCGTTTAATTGGAGGATGCTGTCGTACTTCTCCACAGCATATTAAAGAGCTTGCTCATACATTTAGAGCCTAAAAAAAGCGTTTCTAAGCTAGCTTAGAAACGCTTTTTTTATAGGTTGATCCGCTTTTGGCTGTAGAGATTCATCAGCGGAGGGAGTTCCTTTTGTAATTACATCTCGTAGCATCTTTGCAAGTGCTCCACTATAGACAAGAACATAGAAAAAAGGAGGACAAAATATGAAATGGAGAGCTTTTATAGGTGGAATTATTTCAGGTATCATAATGAGTGTTTTTTTAAAAGGAATCGAAGAATTAACTCATCTTCGTGTTTATACATTGTTACTAAATGTAGATTATATTCCATTGTTAAAACGGGTAACATCAAATGAACCATTGGAGCTTATTCTTCACCTTATAGTAGCTGTTATTGTTTCTGTTGTTTGGTTTGTTGTGCTCCGAAAAATCAATCTAACGAAGAAAAAGAGCAGAATAGCAACAATTATGATGGCAATGTGTATTGGTCTTCTTTTATATCCTTCTACAATTATGTCAGAGAGAACCCCCTCCTTTTCTTCTTTACCTTCTTTAGGATTTTGGCTTCTGGGCCATTTAATATTTGGTATATTATTAAGTCTTTTTTATAAGCGGGATAAATAGTTTTATGCGCCTTCTCGAGAAAACCGTCATGTTCTTTTGGTTGAAGAATATATTGAACTATGGACAAGTACGGAAGAGGTTTAGATAGGGGGCGTATATGTACGTTGAACGATTGAAATATGTAATTCAAAGCAGTGTTAGAAAAACATCTTTATACAGGAGAATTTTTTTTGTTCTTTGTGGAGCAATGCTTGTTGCCGTTTCTTTAGAGCTTTTCCTCGTGAGAAACAGCGTCATTGATGGGGGAATTGTTGGGGTAAGTCTCATTCTCTCTCATCTTTCATCTTTTGAAGCAGGCCCTCTTCTTCTTTTATTAAACAGTCCTTTTCTTCTTGTAGGATATCAATATATGGGAAGGCGATTTGTATTTCTAAGTATGCTTGCCATTTTTGCGTTATGGAGCGGAATGTTTTTGTTGAAACCATACCCGGTTCTTACAACAAACCCTTTTGTTGTAATTGGCGTAGGAGGAACAATTTTAGGACTTGGAATAGGATTGATTATTCGCTATGGAGGAGCTTTAGATGGGACGGAGATTTTAGCTATTTTATTAAGTAAGAGAACAAGATTCTCTATCGGTCAATATGTGATGATCTTTAACTTTATTATCTTTGGAAGTTCTATTTTTGTATTTGGAATGAGAGAAGCCTTTTACTCTCTTGTTACGTACTTTATTGCCTATAACATTATTGACTTGTCCGTCCAAGATCAATAGCTTAGAGCCATATCAATCTCTTGATATGGCTCCTTTGATTAAGATTGTAAATAAGAAAGAGTAAGGGAAGTCAGCATTTTTGCTGCAATAAGCATTGATTTCTCATCAATATCAAATTTAGGATGATGGTGAGGATAATTTGCTTGTTTCTTTTCATTGCCTGCACCAGTAAAAAAGTATGCACCTGGTACTTTTTGAAGATAATAAGCGAAATCTTCTCCACCCATATTTGGTAAAACCTCTTTTGTATTGGAAGGCCCAACAATAAGTGAGGCATGTTCTGCAACCAAATTTGCTTCATGAGAATGATTGATTACAGCAGGATACCCTTTTTGATATGTAAAATCATAGGAAGCGCCACCTTGTTGGCAAATACCTTCCGTGATTTTTTCCATCTCTTGTTGAATAAAATGTTGTACTTCTTCATCAAATGTGCGAACCGTACCTCTGATGGTAGCTTTTTGCGGAATAACATTAAAAGCATCACCGGCTTGGAAAGAGGATACAGTTAAGACAGCGGGCTTTAAAGGATCAACGCGTCTGCTTACAATGTGCTGGAGAGCTTGAACGAGTGAAGTTCCGATTGCAATTGGATCAACTGTATCATGAGGGGAAGCCCCGTGGCCCCCCTTCCCATTAATTGTAATATCAAATCGGTCCGCAGCTGCCATAAATTCTCCGCTACGGTATCCAATCTCCCCAATTGGGATAGGCGTCCAAAGGTGTGTGCCAAAAATAATATCCACACCATCAAGACATCCATCTTCAATCATTGGTTTTGCTCCGCCAGGCGTTATTTCTTCCGCAAATTGATGGATAAATACGACGTTTCCACAAAGCCTATCCCTCATTTCAGAGAGAACCTTAGCAACGCCAAGGAGTGTTGCAGTATGAGCATCATGTCCACATGCGTGCATAACCCCTGGATTTTTAGATTTATATGGAACATCTTTTTCATCTTGGATCGGAAGAGCATCAAAATCAGCACGTAAAGCAACTGTTTTTCCTTGAGTACCACCTTTTAGAAAGCCAACAACTCCGTTTCCTCCAACACCTGTTTTCACATCTAACCCTAATGATTTTAAATAATCCGCGATTTTAGCAGGAGTTTGTACTTCATGAAATGAGAGTTCAGGATATTGATGAAAATAGCGGCGCAGTTCTACTATTTCAGGGTAAATATCTTCTAAACGGGCTAACTGTTCTTTCATAACCTTTATCCCTCCGATATTGTTTCTTTATCCTTATTTTCTTATCGAGCTTTACATTCTTGTATTTGAAATAGCATCCCTTACTTTCTCTAAGGACACCTCTGCTTTCTGTTTATTTAGCATCATAATATTCGCATAAAGAGCATCAATAAGGCTCAATTGACCAATCCTAGAAGCAAGTGCTTCAGAACGATATTCTGTTTCTTCAGAGCTTGTATAAAGTGCTACATTTACACCTTGACTTAAAGGAGATTTTGGAAAGCTTGTAATACCAATGGTTTTGACTCCATTCTTTTTAGCAACATCTAAAATTTCCATGATCTCTTTATTAGAGCCTGAGTGGGAGATGAAGACAGCCGCATCTTTTTCAGTGAGCTGTGAAGCAGACATTCGTTGAAAATGTGAATCAATAAAAGCAAAGGAATCGATACCTGATCGGATGAATTTGTGATAAGCATCCATTGCAATGACGCTGGATCCTCCTATTCCAAAGAAATGAATGCGGCGTGCTTGAAGCAGAAATTGCACCGCTTTTTGAATAGATGATTGCTCTAATATTTCAAGCGTATTTTCAAGCGTTCGGATGTTTGAATGAAAAATTTTTTGAGAGACTGTTTTTTCATCATCCTCCTCTAAAATTTTTTCATTAATTTGTTGAACAGGACTCATTGTTTCAGAAGCAAGTGAAATTTTCATTGCTTGATAGCCTTTGAAACCAATTCGTTTGCAAAAGCGAAATACTGTTGCATCTGCTACACGCAAATCTTCTGCAACCTCATTAATCGTCCCATGAATAATTTTCTCGGGATGATTTAAGATATAATTAGCGATTTTCTTTTCTTTTTCACTAAATCGAGCAAAATGGGAGCGTATTTTACCTAAACAGTTTTGTACCATATCATAAATCACTTCCTCTACGTTCACTAGCATTTAATATTTATTTTACAACGAGAAAACAAAAGTTGTAAACGATTGCAACAAGAAATTTTTTTTCGTATAATAGATAAGGACATAAAATTTTTTTTCAAAAGAGAGGTTTTACAATGGAAATCGGCATCGTTGGACTAGGGAAAATGGGCTTTAATTTAGCTCTAAATTTATTAGATCATAATCATAAAGTGGTAGCTTTTGATGTTGCAAAAGAGTCTGTTCAAAACATTGAGAAAGAAGGAGCTAAAGGAGCTTACTCAATAGAAGAACTTGTTTCAAAACTTCCTGAACGCAAAGTTGTATGGGTAATGGTTCCAGCAGGAGAAATTACGGAAGGTGTAATTACCGAGCTTGAGAGCCTTCTAGGGAAAGATGACATTATTATTGACGGTGGGAATGCAAACTATAAAGAATCATTAGCACGTTCAAATCGTCTCGCTGAGAAAGGCATCCATTTGTTAGATGTTGGTACAAGTGGAGGAACAGATGGAGCTCGTAACGGTGCTTGTACAATGGTTGGTGGAAATAAAGATGCATTTAGTTATGTAGAAGAGATTTTCAAAGATATTTGTGTTGAAAAAGGATACTTATACACAGGTGAAAGTGGAAGTGGTCACTTCTTGAAAATGGTTCATAACGGAATTGAATATGGTATGATGCAAGCAATGGCAGAAGGGTTCGATGTATTAGAAAAAAGTCCATATGACTATGATTATAAAGAGGTTGCTCGTGTTTGGAATAACGGCTCTGTTATTCGCTCATGGCTTATGGAACTTATCGAAAACGCATTTTCGAAAGATCCAAAGTTAGAAGGCTTAAAAGGAATTATGCACTCTTCAGGAGAAGGAAAATGGACGGTAGAAACAGCTCTTGATTATCAAGTAGCGACACCTGTTATTGCTCTTTCTCTTATGATGCGTTACCGTTCATTAGAAGACGACACATTCTCTGGTAAAGTCGTAGCTGCACTTCGCAATGAATTTGGTGGGCATAGTGTTGTTAATAAATAAACAAGCATAGAGGAGAAACATAAAGGAGGAAGAAACATGGGAGAAAAATATGTACTAGGGGTCGATATTGGTACAACAAGTACGAAAGCTGTTTTGTTTTCACCTGCAGGCAAAGTCATTGAAAAGCATGGGGTTGAGTATCCACTGTTTTCTCCAACTCCAGCAACAGCAGAGCAAGATCCAGAAGTGATTTTTGCAGCTGTTATTGAAAGCATTAAAGAAACAGTAGCGAAAAGCAACGTTAATGCTGAAGATATTGTATGCGTGTCATTTAGTTCCGCTATGCACAGTATTGTAGCTGTGGATAAAAAGGGAGAACCCCTTACTAAATGTATCACATGGGCAGATAACAGAAGTGCACATTGGGCTCAAAAAATCATGGATGAATATAATGGCCATGAAATTTATTTGCGCACAGGTACACCTGTTCATCCAATGGCTCCGCTGTCAAAATTGCTGTGGCTAAAAGAAGAGCATAACGAGCTATTTTCTGCTGTGCATAAGTTTGTATCAATTAAAGAATATGTTTTCTACAAGCTTTTCCATGAGTATGTTGTAGACTATTCTATTGCTTCTGCAACAGGAATGTTTAACTTGCAAAATCTTGATTGGGATGAGGAAGCTCTTGAAGTTGCAGGAGTGACAAAAGATCATCTTTCCAAACCGGTTTCAACAACGCATTCTTTAACAGGCTTGGATGAAAAGTTTGCACAGGAAACAGGTCTTCTTGCTTCAACTCCATTTGTTGTTGGTGCAAGTGACGGTGTTTTATCAAACTTAGGTGTAGATGCAATCGACCCAGGTGTTGTAGCTGTTACAATTGGGACAAGCGGAGCCATTCGTGCTGTAACAAATAAGCCTGTAACAGATCCGAAAGGCCGCATTTTTTGCTATGCGCTAACAGATGATCACTGGGTAATCGGGGGACCTGTGAATAACGGAGGCATGATTTTCAGATGGGTTCGCGACCAGCTTGGAGAGCAAGAAATTCAAAAAGCAAAAGAGCTTGGTAAGAATTCATATGATCTATTAACTGAAATGGCTTCTAACGTTAAAGCAGGAGCTGAAGGGTTAATTTTTCACCCATATCTGGCAGGAGAACGTGCTCCATTATGGGATGCTAATGCACGAGGTTCATTCTTTGGATTAGGACTTCATCATAAGCGCGAACACATGGTGCGAGCTGTTTTAGAAGGCATTTTATTCAACCTTTATACTGTACTTCTTGCTTTAAGTGAGTTAATTGGGGAACCAAAGAAGATTAAAGCTACAGGTGGATTCGCTCGATCAGAGGTTTGGCGTCAAATGATGGCCGATATCTTTGGACAGGAAGTAACCATTCCGGAAAGCTTTGAAAGCTCATGCTTAGGGGCAGCTCTGCTTGGCCTTTATAGTATTGGAGAGATTGACTCCTTAAATGCTGTATCTTCAATGGTTGGAGAAACTCACCAACATGCACCAAATGAAGAGAACGCTCAAACATACCAAGAGCTTTCCTCTATTTACATTCGCCTTGCGCGCCTTTTTAAAGAAGAGTATGCAAACATCGCTGCTTTTCAAGAAAAACAGTCTTAAAAAAGAGAAAAAAAGCCGATACTTTCAAAGTATCGGCTTTTTTAGCTGTTTCACATGAAACGTATGTGTTGTTTCACTTTAAAAGAAAAAGTGCTACGATAATGAACAAGTGTAATTTTAATGATAGAAGAAATGAGATGAAAAAATGAGTGAAATGATTTCCCTGCAAATTAAACGTAAAGACGCAGGAAAAATTAAAAGTGGTGTTCCTCTATTAAAAAAAGAGGCTATTGTGAATCCACATGTGCTTAAAAAAGAAGGTCAACTACTTCGGTTAGTAACAGAAAGTGGCGAATTCTTAGGAACAGGATACTATGGAAAACAAAATAAAGGGTATGGTTGGGTTCTTACAACAAACGAGCGCGAGAAGATTGATGAATCTTTTTTTATCAACAAGCTTTCTCAAGCCCTTGCTTATCGTTCTTCATTCTTTCAAAACTTATCCACAACTGCTTTTCGAGTGTTCAATGGTGAAGGAGACGGTATTGGTGGTTTAACGATTGAATATTTTGAAGGATACTATGTTATTAATTGGTACAGTGAAGGAATTTATGCTTTCAAGGATTTAATCCTAAGTGCTTTAAAAAAGGTTGTTCAATATAAAGGCTTATATGAGAAGAAGCGTTTTGATCAGCAAGGTCAATATATTGAAGATGATGACTTTGTAGATGGAGAGCGTGCTCAATTCCCGTTAATTATCAAAGAGAATGATGTAAATTTTGCAACATACCTCAACGACGGAGCTATGGTTGGGATTTTCTTAGATCAGCGCAATGTTCGAGAACGTATTAAAGATTATTATGCTAAAAATAAAACGGTCCTTAACTTGTTTTCCTATACAGGTGCCTTTTCTGTTAGTGCCGCAGTTGGTGGTGCTTCTAAAACAACAAGCGTGGATGTTGCTAATCGAAGTTTAAGTAAAACGATTGAGCAGTTTAGCGTCAATCAACTTGATCATGAAGGCCATGATATTATCGTAGAAGACGTTTTTCACTACTTTAAATACGCAAAACGAAAAGAGTTCACGTATGACTTAGTTATATTAGATCCTCCAAGCTTTGCCCGCTCTAAAAAGTTTAGATTTAGTGTCGCAAAAGACTATCAAAAGCTCTTAGAAGACACGATTGATCTAACAAACGACAATGGAGTAATTGTTGCTTCTACAAACTATAGTGGCTTTGATATGAAAAAGTTTAAAACCTTTATCGATGGAGCTTTCAAAGCTAAAGGAGAACGCTATAAAATTCTCGAAGAATATAAGTTACCAAAAGATTTTAAAACGAATCCTCATTTTAAAGAAGGAAACTATTTAAAAGTTGTCTTCATTCAAAAAGCCTAAAATCCTCTGTTTTAGGCTTTTTTTTCTGTTTCTAAAAACTGTGGATAACCTTTCCTCTCTAAGTTATCCACAGTTTTTAATACTTAAAGACTTCTTTTTTCTATATTCTTCTTTCCTAGAATAAATCGCTTCCTCCCATTCTCCTATATACGACCTTTTTCAACTTCTTTTTACAGCAAAAAAAGCTGTTCTTCTACAATATCCGCCTTTTTTCTTCCTAACGACATGACTTCATCCTCTTTTTTACTCTCCATTCTTAGTTTAGTGCTGCCTATCAATACTATGAACCCCCTACCTACGTATCTTTTATTTCCCTGCTGGCTAAAACAGATAGAAAACAGTATTTATAGTGGTACCTCATCTTAGGATACTCCCTTACTTTTTGAGAAGCCTATCCCTATAATCAATATCTTCAACTTCTTATCCACCATTTTCTTAATCTGCTAGCTTCTTCATCGCTCTTATCCACCTTTTCTTGATCCTCTTTCTTGGTAGAAAAAATTATTTTCAGAAAATATAGATCTGAACTGCTGTTATCCCTGTACCAATTTAGCTGTCGTTCTGTATTTATATAGAAATTATTATAAAAAAATACCAAAAAACACTATTGTTTTTCTAAAATAATATAAAAAATAGCTTATTTGTCGAAATGTCGAATTATTTCCCGTATCGTTAAAAATTTAAATTTAATAAATATAGGTTATAATACCTATTAAAATCCGTGGAACATTTGAAATAAAGCCATTCTTATTTTTTAGGTATTGATTTTTTTAGAACGGGAAAATAAAAAGAAAGAAGAAGGTAAGGAGGAATATAGGATGAGGATTTTTTCAAAAGATGAAATGTATAACATTGATCAAGAAACAATTGAGAAGATTGGATTAAATAACGGTATGTTAATGGAGAATGCAGGGCAGGCAGTAGCTCGAGAAATTGAAAGTCGAATCAAAAAAATGATAAGGTTATTGTCATTGCTGGAAAGGGGAATAATGGGGGAGATGGAGTTGTTATTGCACGTATTTTAAAGGAGAGAGGCTTTTCTATTGAGCTTTGGATGAGTCATAAAGGAGGAAGTGTTGCAGAAGATGCCCAACGAGCGTTAAAGATTTATGAGAATTGCGGGCATTCGTATAAAATCTATGAAGAAAATGAAGAAGCATTTCAAACTTCTTTAAGGAAAAGTACGATTATTGTAGATGCTCTTTTAGGGATTGGCACAAAAGGAAAGGTGAGAGATCCGTATCGAAGCATCATTGAAGAAATCAATGATGCAAACAAAATCATATATGCCGTGGATATTCCAAGTGGACTCAATGCGGATGAAGGGGAAGTAGATGTAGCGATTAAAGCTCATACTACATTTGTTATTCAAGGTGCCAAGCAAGGGGCATTTTTATTTCCTAGTGCAAACTTTTATGGGGAGATTAAAACTGTTGATATTGGCATTCCTTCTTCTGTTATATAACAGAATTCGCGTGTGAAAAGAAGGTGGAGTAAAAATGAAGTGCTTTCATCTCTTCCACATCGGGACATCTCTTCACATAAAGGGACATATGGGCGAGCTCTTATGATAGCAGGATCCGAAAATATGCGGCTGCTGTTCTTTCTTCAAAGGCTGCTTCCTGAAGTGGAGTAGGACTTCTCACAATTGGCATTATCGAAAACATTAAATCTATTATTGCCTCTCATCTTCCTGAAGCAATGTACAATCTTAACCAAAGCCACCAAGGTATGCTTTCTGAAGTGAAAGATTACAGCTCTTTGCAACTGGATGCTATTGGCATTGGTCCAGGAATTGGAAGAAACAAGAAGACGGAAAAGATCGTTGAGGAAATATTGAAACAGCAGGTTACCCTTGTGCTTGATGCAGATGCATTGTTCCATGTGAAACTTCATTTACAGAAAGTGCAGAAGAGAAATTTTCCAACAATTTTAACTCCTCATCCAGGTGAAATGGCCTCACTTCTGGATTTGTCTATTAAAGAAGTGGAGAGTGACCGGTTCGGAAAGTCGCGCGAGTTTGCTCAAACGTATGGCGTATATCTTGTTTTAAAAGGGCCTTTTACTATCGTGACGACTCCTTCTGGAGAGCAATTTGTAAATTCCTCGGGAAATCCTGCTCTTGCAAAAGGCGGTAGTGGGGATGTGTTAACAGGAATGATTTTAGGATCTGTTCTTCAGTATGAAAATGTACAAAAAGCGCTGAGTAATGCTGTATTTATTCATGGTGCCATAGCAGATCAACTAGTAGCATTTACACATTCCACATTAGATGTACTAGCTACAGACATTATTGAAGGAATTTCTCCACTGCTTCATGAATTATATAGAGAAAAGGAGTATTCTACTGGATACTGAAAGGTGAACCATTTTCTTTTAAGGTTTTAAGAGGAAAGGGGAGTTAGAAGGATTGGAAAAGCTCATTAAGCAAGCTATTTATAATAGAGGTGACACTTCAAACGTTCAATTAATCCGGCCTGTTTCTGGTGGTGATATCAATCAGGCATCTTATGTGAAGACAGAGAAAGAAGAATATTTTATTAAGTATAATAATTCTACACCTCCTGGTTTTTTTCAACAAGAAGCTCAAGGCCTAAAGAAAATCAAAGAAACAGGTGTTATTCAGGTCCCAAACGTGTATGACTTTTACGAATCAACAGAAAGCGGAGAAGGATGGCTTATTTTAGAATGGATTCAAGGAGAGAAAAATGAAAAAACAGAAGAGCTTCTTGGCAGACAGCTCGCATTTATGCATAGTGTAAGTAAAGATAAGTTTGGTTTTCCTCATTCTTCGTATATTGGGATGATGGAACAGCCAAATCAATACTATGATAAATGGTCAGAATATTACACGAAAAGTCGTCTTCTTCCTCAAGTAGAACTTGCAAAGAAAAAGGGGTACCTTTATCAGGAACGAGAAGCAGGGCTTTATGAACTTCTTAAGAGAATGGAGAAATGGCTTCCTCACTCTTGTGAGGCTTCTTTACTTCACGGAGACCTTTGGGGAGGAAATTGGATTGTTGGTAAAACAGGAGATCCTTATTTGATTGATCCCTCAGTATTTTATGGTCATTCTGAATTTGAACTTTCTTTTACTGAACTTTTTGGTGGATTTTCTTCAGAATTTTACCAAGCTTATCAAGAAGTTCGGCCACTTTCTCCAGAGTATGAGGAAAGAAAACCACTCTATCAACTTTTTTATTTACTTGTTCATTTAAATCTTTTTGGAGAAGCTTACGGAAGGTCTGTAGACCGAGTTTGGCGCTATTATGTAGAGTGAAAAAGAAAAAATAGTAGTTTACATCATTTACTAGATATGCTATAGTTCGAAATGTAAACTGAATATTCAATATTTTACTACTAGGGGAGCCCTAATTTTGTGGGCTGAGAGGAAAGACAAAATCTTTCTGACTCTTCGAACCTGATCTGGGTTATACCAGCGGAGGGAAGTAGGAGAGATAACGTAAGAAAGTGAATTGCGTTTTTTTCTACATATCCAATTGGGTTCTCTATATTAGAGAACCCAATTTTTATTTTAAGAAAAAATTTCTGCTATTTCATCTCCTCCAAAGGTGTAGCCCAACAACAATACTAAGGAGGAAGATTTGTATGTCGAAAAAAGTAAACATTCCATTGCAATCAACATTTCCAAACAGTAAGAAAGTTTATGTAGAAGGTGAACATCATAGTATTCAAGTACCAATGAGAGAGATTAAACAAAGTGATACAAAAACAGATAGCAAACATGAAAAAAATGAACCAATTCGTGTTTATGATACAAGCGGAATTTATAGCGATGAAGCTGTTGAAGTGGATATTACGAAAGGGTTACCTCGTGTTCGAGAGGCATGGATTATGGACAGAGGAGATGTAGAAAAATATGAAAAACGAGAAATCAAACCAGAAGATAACGGATACCGAAGTGAAAACCAAAAACAAAATATTGCCTGTTATCCAAATGTAATCAAGCACCCGTTCAGAGCATGTAAAGGAAAGAATGTTACACAAATGCACTATGCCAAAAAAGGAATTATTACCCGGGAAATGGAGTTTATTGCAATTCGAGAGGGAGTAGAAGCAGATTTTGTACGGAAAGAAGTTGCAGAAGGACGAGCAATTATCCCATCGAATATTAATCATCCTGAAAGTGAACCAATGATTATTGGGCGTAACTTTTATACGAAGATTAACGCCAACATCGGCAACTCTGCTGTTAGTTCTTCTATAGAAGAAGAGGTAGAGAAGATGACATGGGCAACAAAATGGGGCGCAGACACGATCATGGATCTTTCTACAGGGAAAGACATTCATACAACGCGGGAGTGGATTATAAGAAATTCACCAGTTCCAGTTGGCACTGTTCCAATTTATCAAGCACTTGAAAAAGTACAAGGAATTGCAGAAAATTTAACGTGGGAAATCTATCGCGATACACTTATCGAACAAGCAGAACAGGGTGTTGACTACTTTACAATTCATGCTGGTGTTCTACTACGTTACATCCCACTTACGGTTAACCGAACAACAGGGATTGTGTCAAGAGGAGGATCTATTTTAGCTCAGTGGTGTCTTGCTTATCATGAAGAGAATTTTCTCTATACGCATTTCGAAGAGATTTGTGAAATTTTAAAACGTTATGATATTGCTGTTTCACTTGGTGATGGCCTTCGTCCAGGCTCCATTAAGGATGCGAATGATGAGGCACAGTTTGCTGAGTTAGAGACGCTAGGGGAGCTTACAAAGATTGCATGGAAGCACGATGTTCAAGTAATGATTGAAGGGCCTGGACATGTACCAATGCATAAAATAAAAGAGAATGTTGATAAACAAATGGATATTTGTCATGAAGCTCCTTTTTATACATTAGGACCATTAACAACTGATATTGCACCAGGCTATGACCATATTACATCTGCTATTGGAGCAGCAATGATTGGTTGGTTTGGCACTGCGATGCTTTGTTATGTTACCCCAAAGGAACACCTTGGATTGCCAAACAAAGATGATGTAAGGGAAGGAGTTATCTCTTACAAAATTGCAGCGCATGCGGCAGATCTTGCTAAAGGCCATAAAGGAGCTCAAGACAGGGATGATGCTCTTTCTAAAGCTCGCTTTGAATTTCGGTGGGATGATCAATTTAACCTTTCACTTGATCCTGAACGTGCAAGGGAATTTCATGATGAAACTCTACCAGCAGAAGGTGCAAAAACAGCACACTTTTGTTCCATGTGTGGCCCGAAGTTTTGCTCCATGAGAATTTCTCACGATATCCGCTCAATGGCGGAATTAAAAGACAAAAGTATAGAAGAAATTAGAGAAGAAGGCATGAAAGAGAAATCTGAAACATTTAAAAAGGAAGGTTCACATCTTTATTCATAAAAAAGGACCGGTCTCACCGTAAATGAGACCGGTTTTTTTTATGTTTTTTAAACTGTTTTTGGTGTTAGGTTAAAGCAGCGGTTGTAGATCCATTCATATTTCTCTTGATTAAGATCATGAGGATTTCCTACTGTTTGAGGGTCTTTCATTGCTTCTTTTGAAAGACGTTCAATCATATCTTTTGGAACCCCTTGATCTTCAAGAGAAGGAATACCTAGATCTTCAACAAGTTCATACATCCAGTTTACAGAAGCTTTTGCTGCCTCTTCTGTTGTCATGTTACTCGTATCAATTCCAAATGCTTTAGCAATACGCGCAAATTTAGCAGGGTTTCCTTTCCAGTTGAACTCCATCACAGGGCCCATCATAGCTGCTACGCATTCTCCATGAGCAACTGGAATAATTCCACCTAATGTTTGGCTCATTGCATGCGCTGCTCCTGCTGATTCACTGCCGTACGAAAGACCAGCAAGCATAGCCGCTTGGGCCATTCCGTATCTTGCTTCAAGGTCTTCCCCATCTGCATAAGCACGACGGATATAATGTGCAGCATACTCCATTGCCATCAATGCAACAGCATCTGTAATTGGTTGAGCAAATTTCATTGTATAACATTCAATAGCGTGCGCTAGTGCATCAACGCCTGTCATTGCTGTAACACGTGGAGGCATTGATACATGAAGTTTTGGGTCAATAATTGTAAGGTGCGCAGCAATAAGTGGCCCACCAGTATTAAATTTAAATTCACGCTCTTCATCTGTAATAACAGCCCACTGTGTTACTTCAGAACCTGTTCCAGCTGTTGTTGGAATTGTTGTTAATGGTGGGATGCGATTTTCAAGCGGTTTTTTACCTTCAGCAGCTTCGTAATCTAATACAGAGCCTTGATGTGTTGCCTCTACTCCAATTGCTTTTGCTGTATCCATAGAGCTTCCACCACCAACTGCTACAAGGCCGTCACATTCTTCTTTTTGATAAAGAGAAGAACCTTCTGCAACAAGTCGAACGGGTGGATTTGGTTCTACTTTGTTAAATAAAACTACTTCAATTCCTTCTTCTTTTAAGTTCTTGATTACAGGATCAACAACACCTGCATTGTAGATACCAGGGTCTGTTACTAAAAGAGCCTTTGATACGCCTAATTTTTTTACTTCTTCACCTAGGTGGCTAATCGCTCCGATACCATGTTTGATTGCTGTAGGGATCTCAAACTGATGAAATTTTGTCATATGTTCAATTTTCATATTTAGTGTCATACTAAAAAACCTCCTTAGAATAGTAAAAAATTATTTGAACCAGCCAACAGGCTCTGGTTTTGTATTTCGATAAATATGCTTAAGTTCTGTATATTCTTCTAATCCAGTATGACCGAGCTCACGACCGATTCCGGATTGTTTGTAACCACCCCAAGGGGCTTGAGCAAAGTATGGGTGAAAGTCATTAATCCAAACAGTACCCATACGAAGGCGGTTTGCTACATACTCAGCTTTTGTAATGTCATTAGACCAAACAGCACCTGCAAGGCCGTAGATTGTATCATTTGCTAATTTCACGGCCTCTTCTTTTGAACTGAATTTCTCTACAGTAAGAACAGGTCCAAAGACTTCCTCTTGTACAATGCGCATGTTCGATGTGCAGTTTATGAAAATAGTAGGAGAGTAGAAGAAACCATTTTGTAGCTCTTCAGCTTTTGGACGTTCTCCTCCTAGCGCTAGTGTAGCTCCTTCTTCTTTACCAATCTTTACATAGCTTTCAACTTTTTCACGATGCTCAGCTGAGATAAGAGGACCGCTTTGTGTTCCTTCATCAAATCCATTTCCGAGCTTAATGCGTTTAGCTTTTTCAACTAGTGCTTCAACAAATTTGTTATGGAGGCTTTCTTCAACAAGCAGGCGAGCACCTGCTGAACATACTTGCCCTCCATGAAAGAAGACTGCGTTTAAAGCTTGATCAACGGCTGTATCAAAATCCGCATCAGCAAAAACGATATTTGGATTTTTTCCCCCAAGCTCTAAAGCAATGTTCTTTACGTTAGAGCTTGCTGCCCGCATAATTTCTTTGCCAGTTTCAATTCCACCTGTAAAAGAAAGAAGATCTACTTCTGTACTTGAAGAAAGTTCAGCACCAACTGTATTTCCTTTTCCGAGCACGAGATTTACTACACCTTTAGGTACTCCTGCTTCTTCCATAAGTTCAAATACTTTAATTGTTGTGAGGGGAGTGATTTCACTAGGTTTCATAATAAGTGTGTTCCCTGCAGCGAGAGCAGGAGCAAGTTTCCAAGATGCTTGGAGTAAAGGATAGTTCCACGGTGTAATTTGGCCACAAACCCCAACAGGTTCACGAACTACTCTACTTTGTGAATGTGGAAGAGGGGAGGAGATGACTTCACCCCCATTTTTGTCTGCAAGACCTCCATAGTAAGAAAATACATTTGCGATATCTTCCATATCTGCTCGACTTTCCTCGAGCGTTTTTCCTGTATCTAATGTTTCAAGTTTTGCTAGTTCTTCATGATCACGACGAACAAGAGATGCAATATTCTGAACAATCAAACCGCGCTCATTGGCAGGTGTAAAAGCCCATTCACTTTCGTCAAAAGCAGTTCTTGCTGCTTTTATCGCCTCTTTTGTATCTTCTTCATTGCCTTCTGAAACTTTAGCAATCACTTTTTGATTGAACGGATTAATAATTTCTCTTGTTTCTCCATTTTTGGCCTCAACCCATTGACCATTGATAAACATTTTCTTTGTTTCCAATCTCTTCACTCCTCCTGATGAATCGTAAAGTTTGTTAAGAATATTTTTAATAATGTTTATATTTAACAACTTAACATGGCAATCATTTCTTGTCAAAAAAGAACTGTTTAACTTATAAACCTTTATAAATTAAGACTAAAATTAAGGTATAAGTCTGTTTTGGAGAGAATAACAGTATAACTTTGTTAAGAAAAAATTTAACGAAACTGATGTTATTTTCACTTTTTAGAAATGAACTTATAATGATAAAGAGTTTTCTTTTTTTACAGAGGGAAGTAAACTAATTGATAAATATCTATAACCATAGAAGTGCAGCGGCTACTATAGGGCTGATTTGAAAATTCTAAATATAAATTCTAAATCGATCATATAGAGGAGGAGACACAATGGAACAAGGTGATGCAGGGAAGATGACTGAAAAAGCAAGAGCTTCTATTGAACATGCGAAGGATCTTGTAACAGAGTCAATTGCTGAAACAATGGACTTGTATGGGGTAACTGGAAGTGTTGGAAATTTGTTTGGAACAATGTATTTTGAGAATGATATGACGCTTGATGAGATGAGAGAAAAGCTCGGGATGAGCAAGCCGAGTATGAGTACAGGAGTAAGAAGGCTACAAGAGCTTGATATTGTGAAGAAAACATTTATAAAGGGAAGTAGAAAGCATACGTATGTTGCTGAAAAAGATTTCTTTCACTTTTTTGCTAACTTCTTTACTCATAAATGGGAGAGGGAAGTAAAACTAAATTTAGAAGCCATTGAACAAGCTCAAGAGGAAATTAAAAATGTCTTAATTATGAAGGAGCTTGGAGAAGATCTTCAGGCAGAAGCAAGGGATTTATATCATCAACTTGAGGATTCAAAGCCTTATTATGCTTGGCTGCATAAGCTTGTGGAGAGCATCAGGAGCGGGAAAATTTATGAGTTTATTCCAAAAGAAGAAAAATAATATATTTAAAAATGAAGAAGAGGGGAGGGGAGAGAGATGAAGAAAATACAGGCTGTTATTTTTGACTTTGATGGCGTTATTGTGGATACTGTACCACTTTATTATAAAGCAACAAAAGTAATCGCGGATAAGTTAGGTGTTACTTTTACGTCCGAAATGAATCAGCAGCTTCAAGGAGTAAATCGGAAGCAAACCATTATGACGCTCCTAAAAGACAGTATTAAAACCTATAGTGAGCAAGAAGTCTATGAGCTAGGGGAACAGAAAAATGAAGAATATAAAAAGCTCATTCAAAACCTTGATGAAAAAGTTGTGCTTCCTGGAATTCAATTATTCCTAGGAGAGTTGAAAAAGAGGGGAGTTCCAACAGCTGTTGCGTCCTCAAGCTCCAATGCCCTATATTTAATAGAGAAGATTGGGCTTTCATCATATTTTGATCATATTGTAGATGTGACAAAAATTAAGAAAGGAAAGCCAAATCCCGAGATTTTTTTGACTGCTGCACGTCAATTACAAATTCATCCAAAAGATTGTATAGCAATAGAAGATGGACGAGCAGGACTTGAAGGTATTCAAAAAGCAAATATGTTTTCGGTTGGGGTAGGGGAGGACGAAATGATGAAAAATGCCGACCTTTATGTCGAAAAAACAGAAGATTTAACTTTTGAAAAGTTAGCAAAGAGCTACGATGCGTTCTTTCAAGCAAAATAGTTGAAAAACTGCTCTAAAAATGAGCAGTTTTTTCTTGCCAAAACAAGAAAAAAAGGCGACAATAACAGACATGATATTACATTATTTGGACAAAAAAGGATAAATGATGAACATTTTGTGACTTATTTGTGACAAATTAATTATCATTTTTTGACGACTAGTCAAAAGAAAGTTAATGTCGTAAAATATGTGGTATTGTGGATAGGTAAATAAAACGTTGTGTTTTTTTTGTCTTCTACTATATTACTCTACTCAACTTCCATAAATAGTAAGTGGGGTAGTTGAGGTTTAAAATTTTATAATATCCTTTTTTAAAACAAAGGAAAGGAGGAACATCCATGAAAAAGCTTCAAAAAGTGAGTCGCAAGTGGATCTCATTGTCTGCTCTAGCTATTCTCTTTTTATTGAGTGGCTGTGATCTAAAGATGGGTGTATTAAACCCACAAGGACCAGTGGCTCAAACTCAATATGACTTAATTATGTGGTCAATTGGTTTTATGCTTATTATCATTGTGGTTGTTTTCGTTTTATTTGCTGTAGTTCTTATTAAGTATCGTGAAAGACCAGATAATATGAATTACGAGCCACCAGAGGTACACGGAAATACATTCCTTGAAATCGTCTGGACTGGTATTCCTATTATCATCGTTATTGCACTATCTATCCCAACAGTCAAAGCTATCTTTGACTTAGAGAAACCACCACAAGCTGCAAATGCAGAAGAACAACAAGAACCGCTTGTTATCTATGCAACATCAGCTGACTGGAAATGGATTTTTAGTTATCCTGAACAAGGAATTGAGACGGTTAACTATGTAAACATTCCAGAAGATAGACCAGTTGAATTTAAGCTAACATCTGCTGATTCAATGACGGCTCTATGGATTCCAGAGCTTGGTGGACAAAAATATGCAATGGCAGGTATGGAAACAACGCTTTATTTACAAGCAGATCACGAAGGCACTTACATGGGACGTAACGCTAACTTCAATGGTGAAGGTTTCGCACAAATGGAATTCGAAGTACAATCTCAAAAACCAGAAGAATTCCAAGAGTGGGCTGATGAAGTAAAAGATACGGCTCCTAAGCTTACAGAAAAAGAGTACAACAAAGAGATCTTAAAACAGAGCGTTATGGGTCGTAAGTCTTTCTCAAACACGCATTTAGACTTTGTTGACCATGCGAAACAAGACACTTATAACAAGGCTGCAGAAGACCATGAAGGTCATGAAGAAGGCATGGACATGGAAGGTATGGACCATAGCAGTCATTAATCTTTAAGCTTTTCATCATGAACAGTTTCATAACGCAACATATAATTTTTGCTAATACAGCGGAAGGAGGAAGCTAAGAGATGAAGCTCGATGAATTTTTCGTCACAGGTGATCCGCTAATTTATGGCGCGGACGTTTCCATCGTATTAGCCACTTTAGGTATCATCTTTGTTTTAACTTACTTCAAGAAGTGGAAATGGCTTTGGACAGAATGGCTTACATCCGTAGATCATAAGAAAATTGGTATCATGTATATCATTGCTGCGGTGCTAATGCTTTTCCGCGGTGGAGTGGATGCCCTTTTAATGCGTGCTCAACTCACACTTCCAGAGACAGAGTTCTTAAGCTCTTCACATTACAATGAAATTTTTACAACACACGGGACAATTATGATCCTGTTTATGGCTATGCCATTTTTAATTGGTTTAATTAACGTTGCTGTACCACTACAAATTGGTGCACGTGACGTAGCATTCCCATTCCTGAACTCTTTTAGTTTTTGGTCATTCTTTATGGGAGCAATGCTTTTCAATATTTCCTTCGTTATCGGGGGATCACCAGATGCAGGGTGGACAGCTTACATGCCTTTAGCAGGTAATGAACTAAGCCCAGGACCTGGTCAAAACTACTACCTGTTAGGATTACAGATTGCCGGTATCGGTACACTTGCTACAGGTATTAACTTCTTAGTTACAATCTTAAAAATGCGCGCACCAGGTATGACATTAATGAAAATGCCAATGTTCACTTGGTCAACGCTTATTACGACTATCATTATCATCTTTGCTTTCCCTGTTTTAACAGTAGCTTTAGCACTTATGACATTTGATAGATTGTTTGATGCCAACTTCTTCAACTTGGGAGATGGCGGTATGCCTATGCTTTGGGCTAACTTGTTCTGGGTTTGGGGACATCCTGAAGTATATATTGTTATTTTACCTGCATTCGGTATTTTCTCGGAAATCGTTTGTACGTTTGCACGTAAAACACTATTTGGTTACAAAGCAATGGTATTCTCAATGATTGCTATTGCAGGTTTAAGTTTCCTTGTATGGGTCCATCACTTCTTTACGATGGGAGCAGGCGGAGCAGTTAACTCGTTCTTCTCTGTTTCAACGATGGCGATTGCAATCCCAACAGGGGTTAAGATATTCAACTGGTTATTTACGCTCTACAAAGGGCGCATTAAGATGACCGTTGCGATGATGTGGTCACTAGCATTTATCCCGAACTTTGTTATCGGTGGGGTAACAGGGGTTATGCTTGCAATGGCTGCAGCTGACTATCAGTATCACAATACGTATTTCCTTATTGCCCACTTCCACTACGTATTAATCGCTGGTACAGTTTTTGCTTGTTTCGCAGGTCTATATTATTGGTATCCAAAAATGTTCGGTCATATGCTTAACGAACGTTTAGGAAAAATTAGTTTCTGGTTATTTATGATCGGATTTAACGTATGTTTCTTCCCAATGTATTTCTTAGGTCTAATGGGAATGGCACGTCGTATGTACACTTACTCAGCAGGTCTTGGCTGGACACCATTAAACGTTATTGCATCTATCGGTGCTGTTGGAATGGGTCTAGGATTCCTTGTACTTGTATATAGCATTTACTACAGTGCTCGTCATGGTGAACGCGATCTTACTGGTGATCCATGGGATGGTCGTACGCTTGAGTGGATGGTTTCTTCACCACCACCATTCTACAACTTTGCTACAACACCAAAAATGACTCGTTTAGACGAGTATTGGTATCAGAAGAAAGAAAAAGGTTTTGAAGCTGCTCGTGAAGTAAAAGAGGAAGATTTAAAACCAATTCATATGCCAAGCAACTCTGGCTTAGGTGTTATTATGTCAGTGTTCTTATTCATCGCAGGTTTCGGCCTTGTATTTGAATGGTATTGGATGGCTATTCCAGGTCTAGCAGGTATGTTAATCTGTATGGTTATTCGTTCCTTCGATTATGACGATGGCTACTATGTCAGCGTTGAAGAAATTAAACGAACACAACGAATCGGAAAGGGGGCGTAACGCATGGCAGCAGAATCTACACACGCACATGATGCTAATACGCCGCTTGAATATTCCAAAGGCGAGGACAGAATGACCATTCTTGGTTTCTGGATCTTCCTTGGAGCCGAGATCGCCCTGTTCTCAACACTATTCGCAACATATATGGTTTTACATTCTCGTCCAGCAAATGGACCAACTTCAGCTGACTTGTTTAAACCGGAAATCGTTCTTTTAATGACGTTCTTACTTTTAACAAGTAGTTTTACAGGAAGTATGGCTATCCATTATTTAAGAGCTCAAAAGATGAAAGCAATGGTAACATGGCTTTTAATTACAATGGCTCTTGGTCTTGGATTCCTAGGCTGTGAGATTTTTGAGTTCTATGAGTATATTGGACACGAAGGTGTTTCAATTAAAACAAGTGCTTTCTTATCAGCATTCTTTGTTCTTGTTGGAACTCACGGACTTCACGTAACGGTCGGTGTCGGCTGGTTAACGTGTATCTTGATTCAATTAAAACAGCGTGGATTTACACCAAAAACTGCTCGTAAAGTATTCATTATCGGTCTTTACTGGCACTTCTTAGATATCGTTTGGTTGTTTATCTTTACGTTAGTCTATTTATCAGGGATGGTGTTATAATCATGGCTGGAAAAGGATATGCACAAGAGCATCATGATGGTTTTCCTTGGAAGCTTGTTATCGGCTTTATCCTGTCGATCGTTATTACACTGATCACCGTATGGGTAGCCTTTAGTTCAGGTTTCTCAAACACTGCTATTCTTACTGTTATGCTTATTCTTGCTTTCTTACAGGCTGGTATGCAGCTCGTGCTGTTCATGCACTTAAGAGAAGGAGAAGGTGCTATACAGGTTGGGAATATGGTGTATGCATTCTTTATCGCAATTGTAATTGTTGCAGGTTCTGTTTGGGTTATGTCATTCGGAATGCACAATCATTAATACAAAAAAACCTCAGCTCATTTGAGCTGAGGTTTTTCTTTATATAAGAAAAGGATGAGGGAAATTCCCCTCATCCTTTTTAAACGTTCTGCTTTTCTTTATTACGATATGCACTGTGTTTTGTAGGTCCAATATATTCATTCAATTGGAAAGACTCACGAATTGCTTCTGTAATAAACTCTTTTGCTGTTAAAATAGCTTCTTTCACGTCTTTACCTTTAGCAAGTTCGGCCGTGATAGCAGCTGAGTACGTACATCCTGCTCCATGTGTATACGGTGTGTCAATACGCTCACCTTCAAGCACCTCGAACGTTTTGCCATCATATAAAACGTCAACTGCTTTATCATGCTGTAGCTTTCCGCCACCTTTAATTAACACATACTGTGGTCCAAGAGCATGAATTTTCTCAGCTGCAGCTTTCATTTCTTCTACTGTTGTAGGAGTTCCAAGGCCGCTAATTTGACCTGCTTCAAATAAATTTGGCGTCACGACTGTTGCGCGTGGAGTAAGCGTGTCCCGAAGACTTTCTGCTGTTTCAGGGTGCAGGACTTCATCTTCTCCTTTACAAACCATTACAGGATCGATAACAATGTTTTTTAAATTATATTTATCGATTGTTTCTGCCACAAGGTTGATAATTTCAACAGAACCAAGCATGCCTGTTTTCATTGCATCAATTCCAATGCCTTCAACAGTTGTAGAAAGCTGGGCTTTTAGCGTATTAATATCTATAGGAAATACGTTATGAGACCATTTGTTTTTTGGATCCATCGTCACGATAGTTGTTAGAGCTGTCATGCCGTATACTTCACGCTCTTGGAAGGTTTTTAAATCAGCTTGTATACCTGCGCCTCCACTCGTGTCAGAACCAGCAATTGTTAATACTTTTTTCATAATGATAAAAAGCCTCCTTGCATCCAAGCAAAAGTTATCTTTATAGTGTGCTTCTGTATTCTATTATATCAATAAATAGGCGATTTTTCATAGAACAGGATTAATCTTCCGAGAAACAAAAAAGCATGAGAGAAGTTTCTCTCATGCTGAAATTATACAGAAGCAAATCCGTTTAAAAGAGCTGTTTCAACAGGTACATATGTGTAACCAAGATCATGAGCAACAGCTTTGAATGTAATTTCACCGTTTGCTACATTGACACCAAGTTTTAATGCTTCATTTTCCGCAACTGCTTTTTGAACTCCTTTGTCAGCAATTTGCAAAGCATATGGCACGGTTACGTTTGTTAAGGCAATTGTTGAAGTTCGTGCAACAGCACCAGGCATGTTTGCTACAGCATAATGAACAACGCCGTGTTTTTCATATGTTGGATTATCGTGTGTTGTAATATGGTCAACTGTTTCTACAATCCCGCCTTGGTCAATGGCAACATCTACAATTACAGATCCTTTTGACATTGATTTTACCATGTCTTCTGTCACAAGAGTCGGAGCTTTAGCACCTGGGATTAGAACAGCACAAATGAGTAGATCAGCCTGTGCAACAGCGCTAGCAATATTAACAGGATTTGAAATTAATGTTTGAATGTTACTTCCAAAAAGATCATCAAGCTCGCGTAAACGTTCAGGGTTAAGGTCGATAATTGTAACATCTGCTCCTAGGCCAACTGCAATTTTAGCTGCGTTTGTTCCAACAACACCACCGCCAATAACTGTTACTTTTCCACGATTTACGCCAGGAACGCCTGATAGTAGAATTCCTTTTCCGCCTTTAGGCTTTTCTAAAAATTGAGCACCAATTTGAGCAGCCATTCGTCCTGCAACTTCACTCATAGGTGTTAAAAGAGGAAGTTTTCCATTACTTGCAACAGTCTCATAAGCAATAGCTGTAACGCCTTTATTCTTCAATGCTTCAGCAAGGCTTGGCTCAGCTGCTAGATGAAGGTAAGTAAATAGAATAAGTCCTTTTTTAAAGTAGTCATATTCACTTGGCAGAGGTTCTTTTACTTTCATAATCATATCAGAAGTAGCCCAGACATCTTTTGCTTTTGCAATAATCTCAGCACCTGCTTGTAGGTAATCCTCATTTACAAATCCACTGCCAACGCCAGCATTTTCTTCAACTAAGACACGATGTCCATGTGCTACAAGTTGAACGACTCCAGAAGGTGTAAGTGCTACGCGGTTTTCATTGTTTTTAATTTCTGTTGGTACTCCGATAATCATAATTATTATACCCCTTTCAATGTAAGCGTTTTCTATATTTATATGAGAGAAACAAGCGTTCCTCTGATAATGTAGTAAGTGAATTACTATATCTATAGTATAAGCAGAATTATTGGAATCATCTTTGTTGTATTTAGAGAAAGATTTTCTGTTCATTTGTGTAAAATCACAAATGAAGACTTTCAGCATAACGTGCAAGTTTGATATCAAGGTATAAGGTAATCTTTTGATTAGGATTTTTTAAATTGAGCTCTCCAATTTCTTGAATTCGTTTTAGACGATAATTAAGTGTATTAATATGAATGTTTAATGCTTTTGCTGCCTCATGAAGGTTCTGATCCCGATCAAGAAAAATCTCAATTGTTTCAACTAAGTTGCTTTGGTGTTTTTGATCATATGAGACAAGTTTTTCTACCGTCTGGTTTGTGAACCCATCTCTTTGTCTTTTTTCTAATAAGACATCCAAAAATTGATAAATCCCTAATGATTGATAAGTGTAAATGGACTGAGTTTCTTTTGGAAATCGTTTTTTTATAGAAAGAACAGTAAGCGCCTCTTTGTAACTTTTTGAAATATAGTCAAGGGATTCATATATATTCCCACTGCTCGCATCAGCTAATGAAAGGTTAAATCGTTCTACGGTTTGTTTTGTGAAGTGTTCAATGAAGTTTTCACATTGCTGAAGAGGCTGTGATCGATTTTTTAATGAGATAAGTAAAATTAATTTATTAAAATCTGTTGTATATAAAGAAACTTGAACTTGCTGTGTTGTTTGAAGAAGATAAGAAAGCTTCCTTTCCATATCATCTGTGATTTCTTGGTGAAAACGAAAAACAAGCACAGAAAATAAAGTTGGGGGTGTAAGTTGCACTTGCTGAAATTGCATGTGAACATCATCTGCTTCTTTTACATGGTCTGTGATTATCTTCCAGAAAAGCTCTTGAGATCTCTCTTCTTTTTTATTTTTGCGGATTTGTAGTTGCAATAGTTTGTTTTTTGCCGCTTTTGCCGCACTCTTTAACAGAATGAGTTCTGAGTCTTGGAGTTTATGGTAAACTTCAAGGGCCCAAATGAAACCAAGAACTTCGTCATTTTTCCAAATGGAGATTGCTACGCGGTTGCCAAGACCAATCTCGTTAATATTCTCTACTCGAATAGGCTCTCTTGATTGTAATAGGGCAGGAATAGCTCCTTGCTTCCAAAGGTTATTAATTACTTTTTCAGGAACGCGTCGACCGATGATTGTAGAAATACGAGCAGGGTCAATCTCATCTTGATGTGTGCTGTAAGCTAAAAGTCGATGGTTCGCATCTTCAATTGTAATAGGACACTTTAATACATCACTAATATGGTCAGCAAATTCATCTAGTGAGTCAAAATTAGATTGGAACGGATCGTGTTGTTTTATACTCATAAATTTCCCCTCATTTATCGAAGCTTTTACAAACAGTATACAAGAAAATAAAAGGTTCTGTGTAAAGAGAAATCAAAACTATGTTTTTAAGATCTATTTTTGCTAAAAAAAATAAAATAATCTTTCATATAGAGGAAGAAAAGAAGAAATTTTTCTGAAAAATGTGTACAATAGAAGTATCATGGCACATGTTATAATAGGCAATCTTTACAAGCTAGTTTATCCTGCTTGAAAAGTGAACTTTTATTGTGGTATGTTCAACAAAACGAAAATGTTTTAAAAGCTTCAGGATGGGCGCTTTTAAAATAACGTTTTGCCTATGCAAAATGTGCTAGGGCAAATTCACTCTATATTTTAATTACAGAAGGGAAGAGAAAGTATGTCAAAACAACAAATTGGTGTTATTGGCTTGGCTGTTATGGGTAAAAACCTTGCTCTTAACATTGAAAGTCGCGGGTATTCAGTTTCTGTTTTTAACCGTTCTCCAGAGAAAACAGAAGAGTTTTTAAAAAATGAAGCAGAAGGTAAAAATTTCGTTGGTACATATAGCGTAGAAGAGTTTGTTAACTCTCTTGAAAAACCACGTAAAATCTTGTTAATGGTTAAAGCAGGACCAGCAACAGATGCAACAATTGAATCATTAAAACCTTATTTAGATAAAGAAGATATTTTAATCGACGGCGGAAATACATTCTTTAAAGATACAATTCGTCGTAATGAAGAGCTTGAAAAAGAAGGTATCCACTTTATTGGAACAGGAGTTTCAGGTGGGGAAGAAGGAGCGCTTAAAGGACCATCTATCATGCCTGGTGGACAAAAAGAAGCGTACGAGCTTGTAGAGCCTATTCTAGAAGCTATTTCAGCAAAAGTTGATGGCGATTCTTGCTGCACATATATTGGACCAAATGGAGCAGGTCACTACGTGAAAATGGTTCATAATGGAATTGAGTATGGCGATATGCAGCTGATTTGTGAAGCATATTTCATTATGAAAAATCTTTTAGGTCTAGAAGCACAAGAGTTACATGAAGTATTCTCTGAATGGAATAAAGGTGAGCTTGACAGCTACCTTATCGAAATTACTGCTGATATCTTCACAAAAGTTGATGAAGAAACAGGTAAACCACTTGTTGACGTGATTTTAGATACAGCAGGTCAAAAAGGAACAGGAAAATGGACAAGCCAAAGCTCTCTTGACCTAGGTGTACCACTTCCGATTATCACAGAATCTGTATTTTCACGTTTCCTTTCTGCAATGAAAGAAGAGCGTGTGAAAGCAAGTAAAGTACTAAGCGGACCAGAAGCTTCAGCATTTGAAGGTGATAAAGCTGAATTTGTAGAAGCTATCCGTAAAGCTCTTTATATGAGTAAGATTTGTTCATATGCTCAAGGATTCGCACAAATGCGTTCAGCATCTGAAGAGTACGATTGGAACTTAAGCTACGGAGATATCGCTATGATCTTCCGTGGTGGTTGTATCATTCGCGCACAATTCCTACAAAAAATTAAAGATGCATATGATCGTGAATCAGCTCTAACAAACTTACTTCTTGATCCATATTTCAAAGAGATTGTTGAAGGCTACCAATCAGCGTTACGTGAAGTAATTTCTCTTGCTGTAAAACACGGAATTCCTGTACCAGGATTCTCTAGTGCACTAGCTTACTATGATAGCTACCGCACAGAAACATTACCAGCAAACTTACTTCAAGCGCAGCGTGATTATTTCGGTGCACATACGTATCAACGTATTGATAAAGACGGTATTTTCCATACAGAATGGTTAGAAAAATAAACATAAAAAAAGACGCTCAAGCTTGAGCGTCTTTTTTTATGCAAATTGGATATCGATATCTTCCATTCCCTCAACAAGGAAAACACGAGAAGGAGCTGCTTCAATGCCGGTTACTTTAATAGGCGCAGCAATCATCAAATATTCTCCTTGTGGTACATCTTTTAAAGAGAAGCCTTCCATAATAACGATTTTCTCTTTAAAGAGAGAGCGATGTGTACTATGATCTGGTTGGCTACGTTCAATGCCAAGACCATCTGTAGCAACACCTTTAATACCTTTATCAATCAGATACTTCGCACCATCTTCTTTTAAGTAGATAAATTCATGATCAAATTCATCTTTCTCATGAAAAGAATTAATTGTTTTTAAAACAAGAAAGTCATTTTGTTTAATCTCAAAAGGCTCGAGATGACGTGCCGTAATTCCATCTTCAACAGTTGTTAAATCAAGGACTTTGCATTTTGTGATAAAACGGTCAAGAGGGATTGTTTCAAACGTATCTCCCTCATTAATCATATGGAGAGGAGAGTCTATATGGGTACCTGTATGGGCATCCATTGTTATTTTCGTTTCTGTTACATGACCGTTCGTACTCGTATTAAAAACTGGCTTTTTTTCTGCTTTATCCTTATAAACCATCATACTTTCACGAATCGACATTGTCACATCATAAAACTTCATTGAGAAACTCCTCTCACTTTCTATGCTAGTAATTAAAAACCTTTATGCGAGTTAATATCCCACCAGTGGAAACCATTCTCTGCTAAAAGAGCGTCTGCTTCTTTTGGTCCCATTGATCCTGATTCATAGTTTGGGAAGTTTGTTGCTTTTTCATTCGCCCATGCTGCTGAAATATTGTCAACAAATTTCCAAGAAAGGGCCACTTCTTCCCAATGAGTGAAGTTTGTTGCATCTCCATTCATGCAATCATATAAAAGACGCTCATAAGCTTCCGGTGTATTGATTTTGTCTCCGCAGTTATTGCAGTAATCAAGTTCAATTGGTGTAGAAGTTGAAGGATCAGCACCACTTTCTTTGCGTGCATTTAAATGAAGTGTAATACCTTCATCTGGTTGAATATGAATAACAAGTAAGTTTGGATGAATGCTTTTTCCTTTATTCTTATAAAGATTCATTGGTAGATCTTTAAATTGAACAACAATTTTTGTTGATTTTTCTCTCATACGTTTACCTGTACGAATATAGAATGGCACTCCAGCCCAGCGGAAGTTATCAATCATGAGCTTAGCTGCGACAAATGTTTCTGTATTTGATTGTTCGTCAACTGCGTTTTCTTCTCGATAGCCTTTTACGTTATCCTCTTCAACAACACCAGCTCCGTATTGTCCGCGTACAACATAGTCATTTAAATTCTCCGCAGAAATTTGGCGAAGTCCGCGTAGTACTTTGACTTTTTCACTACGAATTTCTTCTGTTGTTAAATTAATTGGTGGTTCCATCGCAAGCAGTGCCACCATTTGCAGCATATGGTTCTGAACCATGTCACGAAGGGCACCAGACGTCTCGTAATAGCGTCCACGATCTTCAACACCAAGTGTCTCACTCGATGTAATTTGAATATTTGAAATATATTGGTTATTCCACATCGGTTCAAATAAAGCATTAGCAAAACGAATAACCTCAATGTTTTGAACCATATCTTTTCCAAGGTAGTGATCAATACGATAGATTTGATCTTCGCTAAAAGCGTGACGAATTTGGTTGTTTAATACTTCAGCTGACTGATAATCATGACCAAAAGGTTTCTCAATAACAAGTCTTGACCATCCATTTGTATTTGTAACACCTTCAGATTTTAAATTTTCTGCAATTGGGCCGAAAAACTCTGGTGCCATTGCTAAATAGAAAATTCGGTTGCCTTCAGTATGATATTGCTCATCAAGGTCTGTTAATAAGCTGTTTAACTTCTGATAGGATTCTAGGTCTGTTACATCAAATGGTTGATAATAAAAGTGAGAAGAAAACTCCTCAATGTCTTTGCCATTTAACCCTTTAACAGATTCTTTTACATTGTCACGAAATGTATCATTTGACCATGGTCTTCTTGCCACGCCTACAACAGCAAAGTCTTCAGATATTTTCCCGTTGCGATATAAGCGGTAAATAGAAGGGAATAGCTTGCGTTTTGCTAAATCACCAGTAGCTCCAAAGATTACAATAATTGATTTCGGATTTGAACTCGTTGTCATCGCATCTCTAACCTCACTTTATTTTGAATTACGTATGAAATATGTAATAATTTTAAAAAGAATAGAGTTATAAAAACAGTATTCTTTCATTAATGGCTTGTACCTATTATTCCATGTTTTCTTTTACTTTAAAAGTATTTTGTACTTAATCTTGATAAGACAAAGTAAAGTTTATGTGTAAAAAGATAGAGATACGGTAGCGAAGAGAGCTTAAAGTCAAGAACAGGAAGTTACCAGTTGTCTTTATTTTTAAAAAATTTATTGAGAGGTGTTAAAATGACCATTTTGAAAAATGATTGGCAAGAGATATTAGCAGAGGAATTTGAAAAAACTTATTATAAGGAACTTCGTGAGTTTCTAGTTGAGGAATACAAAACACAAACGATATATCCAGATATGTATGATATCTATAATGCTCTTCACTACACAGCTTATAAAGATACAAAGGTTGTGATATTAGGGCAAGATCCTTACCATGGTCCTGGCCAAGCCCATGGATTAAGCTTCTCTGTTCAACCTGGAGTGAAAACACCACCATCCCTTGTGAATATTTACAAAGAACTAAAGCAGGATGTTGGCTGCTATATTCCAAACAACGGTTACTTAGTAAAATGGGCTGAACAAGGAGTCCTTATGTTAAACACGGTCTTAACGGTAAGAGAAGGAAAACCAAACTCTCATAAAGGAAAAGGATGGGAGACCTTCACAAACAAGATTATCGAAAAGCTCTCTGAACGTGAGAAGCCAATGGTTTTCTTATTATGGGGAAACAATGCAAGACAGAAAAAAGCACTTATAAAAGATCATCATCTAATTCTAGAAGGACCTCATCCAAGCCCACTTTCTGCAAACAGAGGATTCTTTGGGAGCCATCATTTCTCACAAACAAATGAGTTCTTAAAGGAAACAAACCAAGAACCGATTGATTGGCAAATTGAAAATAGAGAATAAGGAAGAGTATAGAGGAGAAAAGAATGTTTTGATACAATAGAAAAGGATAAGCAAACTAAAAATGAGGTGTAACAATGGCCGATATTTCCATACAGCATGTGTTAAATAAATTACAGACAGAAGTAACGGAAGCCAAAGAGAAAAACTCGGCAGGAGAGAGTGGCAAAGTTCGAGATCATTTAATTGCGATAAAAACGCTTTGTGAACTTGCTATTGGTGAACAGTCTTCTTCTCCGTCTATCTCTAAGAAAGCAGAGACTTCTCCTGTTTCAAGTATCCAAACATTTTCTAATTACCAACAAGGTTCTCCAACAAATCCACCAAACAAAGTGGAAGAGAATGATGGATCTAATGGAGACAGTCTTTTTGACTTTTAAGAACTGTAGAAATCAAATACTTTTTACTACATAGGGGCGAGAAAAATGAAGATATTTTTAATATTGGGAGCTATTAATGCAATGCTTGCTGTTGGATTAGGTGCGTTTGGAGCACATGGGTTAGAAGGCCGCGTTTCAGAAAAATATCTAGAAGTGTGGAAAACAGGGGTACAGTACCATATGTTCCATGCTTTTGGTCTTTTCGTTGTAGCTTTTCTAGCCAACTTATTTCCACAGTCTAGCCTAATTTCTTCCTCAGGTTGGGTAATGTTAGTTGGGATTATTTTCTTCTCAGGAAGCTTATATATCTTAACATTAAGCGGTATCGGTATCCTTGGAGCCATTACACCAATTGGAGGAGTGGCGTTCATTGTTGCGTGGCTTCTAATCGTAATTGCAGCTGCTAAACTTTTATAAAAAGAACCCTGCTTAAGAAGCAGGGTTTTTTTTAGCGTGAAGAATAAGTGCTAAGTGAAGTGGAATTTAAATATGGATATTGGTATTCAATTTCTTCATCAAATGTAATGTAATCAAGATAAACCATAAGAAGGATATAGCGCATCCCTGTACGAGGATCGCTTAGAATAATGTGGTCACGCCCTGCAGCTTCAACTACACCTTTAAATGTTTTATCTCTATTATTTTCGAAAGTCATATAAACAGTAGCTACTTTTCCTCTGTTAAGGCGTAATATATTTTCAATATAAGATTCTTGAAGAGGTAGCATACCTGGAACATTTTGACCTGGTGCACCTTGCATGTCTTGCCCCATTTGTCCTTGTGGCATCATCGGTATCCCCATGCCTTGCCCCATTTGCCCTTGCCCCATTTGCCCTTGTTGCCCTTGTTGTCCTTGTTGACTTTGCCCTCCATTGCTAGACATTTGCCCAGATGCCTGCCTTATAGAAGGTGGAGCAAACCCATACTGGTCATAGGGAAATCCATAGTAAGGAGCATAGTATGGTGGATATGCACCATATCCTTGCCCTCCTTGCTCAGGTTGATTCGACGATTTTGATTTAGCCATTATCCAATTCCTCCTTAAAGAAAATGTATAAGCTTTTAGGTTTCAAGCCTTTCAGAAGGCTTATAAGCCCGAATATATGCTGGTTTTACAGAGCTAAATATCATTCTCTTTAGCCGCTATTTCATTATTATGTAGGCGAGCGGGGGGATATGATGACTTTTGAAGAATGGCAACGAGAAAAAGCTGAAGAAAGGAAGGCCCCTTCTTCAGCTTTTTATGCATATATTTTATACGTAGAAAAATGGAGAAACTCCTTCTTCTGTTAGACGATGCCCAACAAAGAAGCTACCAAACTCTCCGTAACGAGAACTTACTTCATCAAAACGCATTTCGTAAATTAACTTTTTAAATTGCAAAACATCATCGGCGAATAGAGTAACTCCCCACTCGTAATCATCAAATCCAACAGAACCTGTGATAATCTGTTTTACTTTTCCAGCATATTGACGGCCAATCATACCGTGGCTATACATTAATTTGCTACGCTCGTCCATTTCAAGACGATACCAGTTGTCATCACCTTGACGGCGCTTGTCCATTGGATAGAAGCAAATATAATCTGTTTGAGGAAGGATAGGATATAGACGAGAACGAATATGTGGGTTCTCATAAGGATCTTCTCCTTCTTTAGCCATATATGAGCCAAGTTCAACAACTGAAACGTACGAATATGTTGGAATTAGAAACTCAGCTAATTTCGTTTTATTAAACTCTGTTTCAATATCATTTAGTTCAGCCATTGTAGGGCGCAGGAACATAAACATAATGTCTGCTTTTTGCCCGATTACTTTGTATACAACGTGGCTTCCTTGCTCTGCTTTTTGTACGTTGTTCCATTTTTCCATGAGCCCCTGAAATTCATGAAGAGCTGCTTGACGTTCATCGCTCGTTAGCATCTTCCAAGCTGCCCAGTCCATTGCGCGTAAGTCATGAAGACTATACCAACCATCTAGTGTTTGAGCTGGTTCTACCATAATGTTTTCACTCCTATATATGGGTTTTTAGCATCTATCCCAACTATAGCACAGTCTAACCGATATTTCTGAATTGAACACCTATAAATTCGGTGAATATTTTGTGAAATAAGGGTTAAAAAAAGAAACAGGGGGAAACATACAAGCATTCAGATTGGTCTATGATAGTAAAGAGAAACATTAATTTTGAATATTCGAAATTAAAACAACTTTACTAATTCGACATTGTTTTGCCAGATTCCTTTGCATTTAACTTTAAAAGAGCTATCCTAGTAAAAGAGGGAATGTTACATAAATAAAAATGATTTCTATTAAAGGAGGATTTTAGTGTGAGTGATTTATTCTCATCATTAAAAGACAAAGTAAAAGGTCAAAATATTCGTATCGTATTTCCAGAAGGACTAGATGAGCGTGTACTAGGAGCGGTAAGCCGTCTTGCTGCAGATGGTCTTGTAACTCCAATTGTGATTGGAAGCCAAGAAGAGGTTGCAAAGAAAGCAGGCGAGATCAACGCATCTTTAGAAGGAGTAACAGTCTATGATCCTCAAAACTACGAAGGGTTTGAAGAAATGGTTGCTTCATTCGTAGAGCGCCGTAATGGAAAAGCAACAGAAGAGGATGCACGTAAAATTCTTCTAGATGAAAACTACTTTGGGACAATGCTTGTTCATATGGACAAAGCAGATGGTCTTGTAAGTGGTGCTGCGCACTCAACAGCAGATACAGTTCGTCCAGCGCTTCAAATCATCAAAACAAAACAAGGTGTGAAAAAGACATCTGGCGTATTTATCATGGTTCGTGGTGAAGAGCGCTACGTATTTGCTGACTGCGCGATCAACATTGCTCCAGACAGCCAAGATTTAGCTGAGATTGCAATTGAAAGTGCAAACACTGCAGACATGTTTGGTATTACACCACAAGTAGCAATGTTAAGCTTCTCAACGAAAGGATCAGCAAAATCTCCTGAAACAGAGAAAGTAGCAGATGCTGTGACAATTGCGAAAGAGAAAAACCCAACACTTGTGTTAGATGGAGAATTCCAATTTGATGCTGCTTTCGTTCCAGAAGTAGCGGCAAAGAAAGCTCCAGATTCTGTTTTAAAAGGTGATGCAAACGTATTTGTATTCCCAAGTCTTGAAGCAGGAAACATTGGATACAAAATTGCTCAACGTTTAGGTAACTTTGAAGCAGTTGGACCAATTCTTCAAGGGTTAAATAAACCAGTAAACGATCTTTCACGCGGATGCAGTGAGGAAGATGTGTACAAATTAGCTATTATTACTTCAGCTCAAGCACTGTAATAGAAGCAAAGAAGCTCCTTTTCATAAAGGAGCTTCTTTTTTATCGAAATGCTTTTTCGTTTCGATCATAAATACGCTGTAGATTTTGTTGGAACAGAGCCTGTTCTTCTTCAGAAAGTTCCCTTGTTATTAGTTTGCTACCGAGAGATTTCAACGTACTTAGAACTTTATACATTACATCGTTCACTGTCATTCTTTCTCCTAATAGTTCTGTAAGAGAAGCCATTGTTTCTGGTTTAATCGTTGGATACGTAAATTTAGTTTCTTCTTTTTTAAGGGCTCTGTCATAAAACTGCTGAATAAGTTTGGCGCGCTCTGAACCACTTCCATCAACGCAAAGATAGATTTGCACAGCAATTCCTTTTCGAATCCGACGCTGTGAAATTCCTGCAAACTTTTTTCCGTTAATGCTTAGATCATAGCTGCCAGGACAGTATGAGCCAACAATTTCTTTTGCTTCAATCTCAACGTTATAATCTTTAAAAATATATTTAATAAGTTCCCACATTGCATCATATCCACGATCAATATCAATTTTTGCTTCTGGGAAAAGGAGAGAGATGTTTAGTACTTCTTCATCTAACACGACCGCAAGGCCACCAGAATTACGGACAATGGTTTTGAACCCTTGGTCATGGAGATAAGAAAGCCCATCTTTCAAATATGGCAGGCGTGTATCTTGAATACCAAGAACGATTGTTTGATGATGAACCCATGATCTCATTGTAGGTGGGGATGAGAATGAACCAACAACTGTGCAAAGCATGTCGTCCATGGCAAACGATTGGCGAGCATCAAAAGCAGGACCTAAACTTGTTTGATCAATAATACGCCATGTTGGCTGTGATAATAACTCTACGGCTTGATTCATAATATGTGCTCCTTTAACTAGCTTTAACATCGTTATTATAGCACAGTTTTATTCGCTTCTTGCTTAAACCAAAAAGAGAATGAACGTCTTTGAAATAAGATGCGTTCACTCTCCTTGGGAATGTGATAAAGGGATTCATTATTCAGCCATTTTCTCAAGATTACCATTGCGATCCATTTTAAATTTTGTAGCTTGACGATCATCATCTTCAAAAAGAACAAACTGGCGAGCACGGTTCATAATTTTCATTAATGTTTCGTAGTCTTCTTGAATAGTAGTTGTATCTTGTTCAAGCTTCGCAACTTTTGATTTTAGCATAAGATTTTCTTGTGTAAGCTTCTCGTTTTCACGTTTTAAGCGCTCATTTTCTGCTCGGTAAGCTTGTGAGTTGCTTTGGCGACCTTCTAGGTTTCTCAAAAATTGGATAACTTCATGAATCTCGCTACCTTCTTCACGAGGAGAACTGATAGGTTGCTGAATACTTTTAGTTTCCATTTCTCTTTCCACTTCATGCTGATTATCTTCTTGTTCATATGGCATTAACTCGTATTCTTGGTAAGTATCAGTAGATACTGTTTCACTAATATCTTCTAACGTTGGTACAGGCGGGTTATAAAGTAATCTCTTTTTACCCTGTTCTTGACCAAGAACACGCTGGCGCTGTTTGCGCTGCTTTTTAGCTAGTGATAGAGCTTTCTCATAGCGATGACGTACAACGGCATTCCAGCGGAAACCACACGCTGCTGATGTACGGTTTAATTCATCTCCTACTTCTTCAAAAGCATTCAACTGTGTACTTCCTTCGCGAACATGACGAAGCACTGTTTCTGCTAGCAATAAATCATTTTCTTCTGTCCATGCATCTTGACGCTCTTTCATTGTAAAACCAACTCCCTTAGTTTCTTTCTTTTATTTGCTGTAAGAATTATGTTGTTAGTTATATGTTTGACAGAAAGAATGTACTTTATACCAAACTTGCAGAAAGATAATAGGATTTTTATAGGAGTAGAGAGGGAATTTTACCGACACTTGTTAAGCACAAGTAGGACTTGCAATGGGCTATATTTAGCGGTAAAATACCCTTTAGGTTTAATGGTATGGTGAAGAAGGGAAGGTATAACAATGGCAAATGAATTTCGCATTTGTGATGATTGCCAAGCAACAGATATAAAAACGTTAGTACCAAAGCTTAAAAAAGTAGATCCTAATGCAGAGATTAAAATAGGGTGCCAGTCCTACTGTGGCCCAGGTCGAAAGAAATCTTTTGCATTTGTAAATAATCGTCCTGTTGCAGCTTTGAGTGAAGATGAGCTGATTCATAAAGTTGAAAAGAAGATGAAGAAATAAAAATCGCCTTTGTTTGTTTCACAAGGGTGATTTTTCACGTTTAGGTTCATTCTTTTTCCTCTCTCATCTTAAAATTGAAAGTTTTAGAGTCAATATAGGAATTAACAACCTTTTGTCGAATGGGATTAACATAACAGAAGCTTAAAAATAGAGAGGTAACTAGATGACGACATATCCAAGTGGAAAACTAAGTGAAGAAAAAGTATTTAAAGATCCAGTTCATCGTTATGTTCATGTTCGAGATAAACTGATCTGGGATTTAATTGGTACGGCAGAGTTTCAGCGACTTCGGCGGATTCGCCAGCTTGGAACTACTTATATGACGTTTCATGGAGCCGAGCATAGCCGTTTTAATCACTCTCTAGGAGTATATGAAATTATTCGCCGAATTGTAGATGATGTTTTTCAAGATAGGGAAGAGTGGGATAATAATGAACGCCTAGTAAGTCTTTGTGCTGCTCTTTTGCACGATTTAGGTCATGGTCCTTTCTCGCACTCTTTTGAAAAAGTTTTTCATCTCGATCATGAGGATTTTACCCAAGCAATTATTCTAGGAGATACAGAAGTTAACGCAGTTCTACGCCGAATGGGAAATAGATTCCCAAAAGATGTAGCGGAAGTAATTGCTAAGACATATCGAAATAAACTTGTTGTTAGTTTAATTTCAAGCCAAATTGATGCGGACCGGATGGATTATTTGCAGCGTGATGCCTATTTTACAGGAGTTAGTTATGGTCACTTTGACATGGAACGAATCCTTCGTGTTATGCGTCCAAGGGAAGATCAGGTTGTGATTAAACATAGTGGAATGCATGCCGTTGAGGACTATATTATGAGCCGTTATCAAATGTATTGGCAAATCTATTTCCACCCTGTAACAAGAAGTGCTGAAGTAATTTTAACGAAAATTCTCCACCGAGCTAAACATTTATATGAAAAGAACTATGAATTCAAGCAACCTCCGCGTCACTTTTATTCTATTTTTGAAGGAAAAGTCACTGTTGAGGATTATGTAAAGTTAGATGAATCCATTATTATGTTTTATTTTCAAACATGGCAAGAAGAAGAAGATGCTATTTTGTCAGATCTTTGCCGTCGTTTTCTTAACCGCAACTTATTCAAGTACATTGAATTCAATCCAAATTCACAGGTGAAAATGAAGATGTGGATGGAACTGACACAGCTTTTCAAAAAAGCAGGGATAGATCCAGATTATTATTTAGTAATTGATTCATCCAGTGATCTTCCATATGATTTTTACCGTCCTGGTGAAGAAGAAGAGCGTCTACCAATCCATTTATTAATGCCGAGTGGGGAATTACGTGAGCTTTCTCGTCAGTCTGAAATTGTTGAAGCTATTTCAGGGAAGAAGAGAACAGATCATAAGCTCTATTTCCCTCAGGATGCAATTGACCAACTATCCTCAAAACGAAAAGTCAAGGAGCAAATTCGTAAGCTCTTGTTTGAAGAAATGAGATAAAAGGGCATAATCTTAAGTTTTACGTTACATTTCTAAGATTTTGCTAGGGTGACGAGCAAAAATGAACGTGATACTCTATTAAATAGACTAAAAATAGAGAGCGTTAAAGCTACGAGAGACAAGCTTCCAGTGAAATTTTTTGAAGTATAGGAGTTGAAGGGGCCTTGTTGAAGGATCATGCAAAAATTATTAAAGTGTTTTTATCTGCAGGGGAAATTATTGGGCGAAAAAAGCTGCAGAAAATGATTTTTATTGCAAAGAAGCTAGACTATCCGTTTTATGAGAAATACAACTTTCATTTTTTTGGACCATATTCAGAAGAATTGACGCTTCGAGTTGAAGAGCTTTGTAATTTAGGATTTTTGACAGAAGTAAAAGAAAACAAAGGCGGTTATATGCAGTACCGCTATGAGCTAACTCAAGAGGGGGAAATATTTCTAGAGCATCACCAGGATTTAGATTTTCCTTTCTTAAATGATTGTGTGAAAAGCATGAATGAACAAAGCTCAAGATTTCTTGAACTTGTTTCAACCGTTCTTTACTTTGAAACGTTACCACCTGAAGAAGTAGCGGAAAAAGTATTCACATTAAAAAGCAAACAGCGTTATACACAAGAAGAGGTTAATGATGCATATAGCTATATCTCGTCTCTTCGTGAGACGATTCATTCTCCACTATAAAAGAGGCTCCTAAATAGAGCCTCTTTTTTTATTGATCACTCATACGCTTTCCTGCAACACCATAGTTGTTTTTACTCATTTCTTCAATAATAACGGCTACTTTCTCTTTAGAAGCACCTGTTGTTTCTACAACAGCCTCCGTTACTTTCTCAACAAGAGCACGTTTTTGCTCATCTGTGCGACCTTCTAACATTTTTACTGTTACATATGGCATATTAGTTCCTCCTTAAAATAGATATCATTCTTTAGTGTAGCTCTTTCTTTCCTAATTAGAAAGAAAAATCATACCTTTCCATTTGCATGAAGAGGAGACTCTAATATAGTATACTAAGGGCAAGAAGTTGAAATTTTAAATATGGTGTAGAGGAGAAATGATGTGGAACAGTTTTTAGCATTTCCATTACAACAAATGCCTTTTGTTGTAATCACTCTTATTATAGCTTTTACAATTCATGAATTCTCGCATGCCTTTGTAGCCAATCTATTTGGTGATCCAACAGCGAAGAATGAAGGAAGGTTAACGCTATCACCCATTTCCCATCTAGATCCATTCGGAACACTTCTGCTTATTATTGCAGGGTTTGGATGGGCGAGGCCTGTTCCTGTTAATCCACGGAACTTTAAGCGTCCAAGACTTGCGGGTGTTCTTGTATCCATTGCAGGTCCATTAAGCAACCTTGTTTTGGCTTTTATTGGGACAATTTGTTATTATGCTCTGGTTAATGCGCAAGTAGCATCAAACAATCAGTATTTGTATGAATTTCTTAACTTATTTATCATGCTGAATATTCTTCTTTTCATTTTTAATTTGTTGCCTTTTCCTCCTCTTGATGGATATAGAATATTAGAGGATTTAGCCCCAACAAATATTCGAATCAAGATGAAACAGTATGAATCATATGGAATTTTGCTATTTTTAATTATTGTGATTACACCTCTTGATCAATACGTGATTACACCGATTTACAATCAAGGGATTCCAAGCGTAATGCACACATTTACACGTATATTAAGTCCGTTCTTTTTTTAAAAACAACCGTATACAAGATAGGAGGAAGTTTTAAAATGGATCAACAACCGAAAAAGAAAAAAGCAGCATTTAATATCATTAAAAGTGACCCAACAGATGGTCATGGAGGATTTGGTGTTGGAGCTCTTAGTTTAGATAATGTTTCACCTGTTTTCATTGATCTTGAAGATGAAGAGGTTTTTGTAGACATCGGTGCAATGCATGCTCGTAGTGTCGTTGAAAAAGGAATTAAGTTTTTACCAAACCGTGAAGAAGTGCCAGCAGGAGATAAGTTTTATTGGCTTGTTTGGGTAACGATTGGAAGAAAACCAGAGTCTCCTTATTATGCAGGAGTAACAGCTTGTGAGATGACGGTTAACCGTGAAGCACGCCGTGGATATAAGTCTCTTCCAGAACATGTAAATCGTATGGATAAATCAATGAAACACCATATTATTGTCGATCATATGGACGAAAAATCAAAACACTTACTGCGTGAATTTTTAAAAGGGCATAATGAAGCACTTTGGAATGCTTCAGAACCAGAACTGAAAAAAGCGCTACTAGAAGCATAAAAAAGACGTGGAGCTTAAGCTCCACGTCTTTTTTATGCCCAAGGAAGGACTTTCTTCCAAAATCCATCTTCCTCTTTCTTTTCTTTTTTTTCTTGCTTCTCCTCTTCGGTATGTTCCATATGTTCATCACAGTACTCCGTTGGCTCTGTGCCCTTAACATAATAAGTAAGCCTCGTATTTGGACAGTCTTTAGTAGCAAGCTTTCCGTTGTCTGGATTCACCAGAACGCCTACAACCCCTTTAGATGGTGAGAAGGCTTGAACTGTTTTTCCTTTATGAGCTTCTTCCATAAACGAAACCCAAATGTTTTTGGCATAGCTTCTTTCTGTCACTTTGTCCATTGTTTGGTCTTTGTCATAGCCAGTCCATACACCTGCTACAAGGCTTGGAGAAAATCCAATCATCCAGCTATCTGTTTGTGTTGTTCCGGATTTCCCGCCATAGATATGCGTTGTTTTTTCGTTAATGGAATTCCCTGTCACAGTTGTATAATCATTTAAACGTTCATCAAACATACCTGTCATGAGATGTGTGGTCACATATGCAGCATCTTCATCAAGTACTTGTTTGTGCTCTTTTGGTGCTTCATAAAGTACTTTTCCATCATAAGATTCCACTTTAGTTACAAAGGTCGGTTCAATTTCTCGTCCTCCATTCTCAATCATTCCATATGCATTAACCATCTCACTTAGACGAACAGGAGAGGTGCCGAGGGCGAGGGAAGGAACAGGTTTAATGTTGCTTTTAATGCCCATTTCTTTTGAAGTTTGAACAAGCTGATCCGCTCCGATATACTGCATTGTTTTTACCGCATAAATGTTATCGGAAAGAGCGATGGCTTGTGAAAGTGTAATATTATCATTTGCATAGTAATCATGGTAATTGCTTGGTTTGTATTTCGTTTCTTTTGTTCCTTTTCCAAATGTAAAAACGGTTGGCTCACTTTTAAATAATGTAGAAGGAGTGAGTCCATGTTCAATAGCTGCGTAATAGAGCGGTACTTTCATTGTTGAGCCAGGCTGTCTCACTGCTTGAGTTGCACGGTTAAAAGGGCTTTCTTCGTAATCTTTTCCACCAATTAATGCTTTTACAGCACCTGTTTTAGGATCCATAGCAATAAATCCTGTTTGAATGGAAGAGTCAGGGTCAATTGTTTTTTCCACTTTCTTTTCAGCTAGCTTTTGAAGCTTTGGATTTAAAGTAGTATAAATTCGAAGCCCATGAAGTTCACGTTCATTTGTTAAATGAAGCTTTTCCTTTACTTGTTTTTTTACTTCATCAACAAAATAAGGAGCAATATCTTGCTTTTCTTCCTCTTTTATTTCATGAAAGGAAAGCTTAGTAGCAAAAGCCTTCTTCTCTTCTTCTTGTGTAATGAAACCTTCTTTTTGCATAGCGGCTAAGATGATTTTCTGTCTTTCTTTGGCATTCTCTAGGTTATTGAAAGGCGAGTAGTAGCTTGGTCCCTTTGGGATTCCTGCAAGAATAGAAGCTTCACTACGCGTGAGTTTTGAAGCATTCTTATTAAAATAGTACCGAGAAGCTGCTTCTATACCATATACCCCATGGCCGTAGTAGATTGTGTTTAAATATCCTTCTAAAATACGGTCTTTGTCATAGTTCGTTTCTAACCGGACTGTATACCATGCTTCCCGCAATTTCCGAATCCATGTTTTATCATGTTCAAGAAACAAGTTACGCGCATATTGCTGTGTAATAGTACTCGCTCCCTGAACTTTTGCCATTGCTTTTAAGTCGGCAACAGCAGCCCCTGCAATCCGTTTGGGATCAAATCCATGATGATTATAAAAATTCTGATCTTCAACAGATATAGTTGCTTGAATGACATGAGGAGAAATGTTTTCAATTGGAACCCAATATCTTTTTTGGCCATGATGCATTTCTTCTAATAGAGATTTATCAGCATTATAAAGAATAGTCGTTTGAGGTACAGATAGAGGAGGAGCTCCTTGAATTTTTGCTATCATCCACATGACGCCGAGAGAGATACAAAATAAGATTAATAGGATAATGCTTAAGGCAATAGCTCGACGCCCCATTTTCTTGAGCTTCTGCTGATACTTGCTTGCATTTAGCTCCAAAGTATTCACCTCCGTTTTCTTCATACATAAAACAGTATTGAAAAAAAAGCGGAGTTTTAAACATCAAAATAGCCTTGAATTTTAGAAGAATTTTCATAGAATAAGATCATGCAAAAAACGCTTGCTTTTTTACGAGATTAATCTATACTAAGGTGGGAAACTTGCGAGTATGCCTTAACATAAGGTTAACAAGCTCCTTATCTGAAGAACAATTCGTACATATTTTACGTGTACTTTTCGATTTTGCGAATACACTACTAAATGTTAATGTGGACAAGAGGATATTTGATATAGAAGGGATGAAGTATAATGAGTCTTTGGTTTACAGAGAAACAAACAGAGAATTTTGGTATTACAGCAAAAATTAATAAAACGCTTCACACAGAACAAACAGAATTTCAAAAGTTAGACATGGTAGAAACGGAAGAGTTTGGTAACATGCTTCTTCTTGATGATATGGTTATGACAACAGAGAAAGATGAGTTTGTATATCATGAAATGGTCGCACATGTACCACTTTTCACACACCCAAATCCAGAGCATGTACTTGTTGTTGGTGGAGGAGACGGTGGCGTTATCCGCGAAATTTTAAAACATCCAAGCGTGAAAAAAGCAACACTTGTTGATATTGATGGAAAAGTAATCGAGTACTCTAAAAAATATTTACCAACAATCGCAGGTCAATTAGAAGACCCACGTGTAGATGTTCAAGTTGGTGACGGCTTCATGCACATCGCGAAAAGTGAAAATGCATATGACGTTATTATGGTTGATTCAACAGAGCCAGTTGGTCCTGCTGTAAACTTATTTACGAAAGGTTTCTATGCGGGGATTTATAAAGCGCTAAAAGAAGATGGTATCTTTGTTGCCCAAACAGACAACCCTTGGTTTAAAGCAGACCTTATTGCAAATGCGCAACGTGACGTAGCGGAAATTTTCCCAATCACGCGTCTTTATACAGCTAACATTCCAACATATCCAAGCGGTCTTTGGACATTCACACTTGGTTCTAAAAAGTACGATCCTTTAGAAGTGAGTGAAGAACGCTTCCATGAAATTGAAACGAAATATTACACAAAGGAACTGCATAAAGCAGCGTTCGCTCTACCTAAATTCGTAGCAGATCTACTAAAATAAGAAAAAGCCATGGGGACTCTCATGGCTTCCTATTGTTTGAAGGGAGTCAGTATAATGCGTTTTGATGAAGCCTATTCTGGTAATGTGTTTATCGGAAGTCATAAAAGTTATGAAGAAAGTAAAGTTGTTCTTTACGGAATGCCAATGGATTGGACAGTAAGCTACCGCCCAGGTTCTCGTTTTGGTCCAACACGTATCCGTGAAGTTTCAATTGGACTTGAAGAATATAGCCCATACCTTGATCGTGAATTAGAAGATGTAGCGTACTTTGATGCAGGAGATATTCCACTTCCGTTCGGAAATGCACAGCGCAGCATTGATATGATTGAAGAATATGTAGATGATCTTCTTAAAGATGAAAAATTCCCACTTGGTATGGGAGGAGAACATCTTGTATCATGGCCTGTTATGAAAGCAATGGCAAAGAAATATCCAAATCTTGCAATCATTCATATGGATGCACATACGGATTTACGTGTTGAATATGAAGGAGAGCCTTTATCACATTCAACCCCAATTCGTAAAATTGCTGAGCATATTGGACCTGAAAATGTCTATTCATTTGGAATCCGCTCAGGTATGAAAGAAGAATTCCAGTGGGCTAAAGACAATGGGATGCATATTTCAAAATTTGAAGTTTTAGAGCCTTTAAAAGAAATCTTGCCAAAACTAGTAGGACGTCCTGTTTATGTGACGATTGATATTGATGTATTAGATCCAGCACATGCTCCTGGAACGGGAACGGTTGACGCAGGCGGGATTACTTCAAAAGAGCTTCTTGCTTCAATTCATGAAATTGCACGTTCTAACGTCAATGTTGTTGGAGGAGATCTAGTAGAAGTTGCTCCAATCTATGATAATTCAGAACAAACAGCAAATACAGCAAGCAAACTCATTCGTGAAATGATGCTTGGTTGGGTAAAATAATTAGGAAAGGCAGCTTATAAAAAGCTGCCTTTTTTTAATCCAAAAGATCTCCTGTTTTTGCGTTCATACGTGAATGAAAGTTAGGTTCTAATAGGTTTGTTTGATAATGCAATATAAAGCAATCTTTTTCTTCATCCTCTTTCCAAACAGCCTCTACTTCAAGAAGGGATAGAAGGGTGTCTTTGGCTTTTGTAGCAGAGATAAGTGGTGTTTCTCCTTGTAGAGAAAGAAGCTTATCAACTTCAATCTCAGGGCCCATATAATAGACAATTTGTAAAGTTTTTCGACAAACACTAACATTAATCATTCCCCCATATTCAAAAGGAATATTAGAGGTAAGATAAAAGGTTACAAGCACCCAAGATTCATCAGTATTATAACTGACTCCACCAAAATGAAGAACCGTTTGATAAGAAGGAAGAACTTTCTCCAAAAATTGCAGTGCACGATCGTATCCTTGTTTTCGATTGCATTTCTTTTTTAAGTTGGAAGGAGGGGTCTCAAACGAGAAGATTCCTTTTATTTCTCCATTCTCTTTATATTGAATTTTGATGGTCTCCTCGTTTCGTTCTTTCATATAGCTATCAACACTTTTATCTGGTGAGACAAGAGTAAGATTTTTCTTTCGAAACACTTTTCCTCTTAACTCAGGGTCTTTACTTTCTCGAATACATTCATGTTCGTCTGTTAGCCCAATCATTTCTTCAATAGTTTCTGTACTTGGGTTTACAGACATCAGTGGTTTGGATAGGACTAGGTCTTCTTCTTTTTCAGGATGTGGAGAGAATTCATCAACCTCGACGCTATAAAATGGAGGCTCTATTTTGTAAACAAGCTTCCCTTGGTTATGGGATGTTGAAAGAAACAAATTGCATGAGGTTTCTTTCATAAGATAATCTTTTACAGCTTCTACATGTACTTCTTTTTGCGGCTCTTGGAAATGACGGGGGAGCGTTGTACAATACCTTCTAAAATTAATCACATATCCATCATATGAAACGTCGATAAAGAAGCCGCTATTATCAATTTTATAGCCGTTATGTTTCATTATCCATTCAAATCGTATACTTTTCGTTAAAAAGGTGGGCGAAGCTTTTGAAAAGGAGGGCGGGCACAAATTTGTTTGATCATGGAGAAATGTTAAGGCTTTTTCGTATAACACTTCCTCAGCATAGCGAATGTGAGTATGATTCATGTCTCTTGAATAGGAGAGTAACTCTCCATTAGGGTGAAAAGAGACAATAAAACCAGTTTCCTCAGCTTTATCTTCCCATGCAAATAATATTTCTTCTGAATATTCCTGTTCAATCAAAAGGTCATAGCTAGAAGGAATAGAGAACATACTAACTGCTTTTTCTTTTAACGTTTCTAACATATTCTGAACCTCCCCAATCGATTCTGCTGCGAGAATCGTTTTTAACTTTTTTATGCCACCATAATAATGACTTTTCACTGTACTTTCTGTAAGACCCACAATATGACTAATTTGTTTGAATGTATAACCATCGATAATCTTCAGAAAGAGGATTTGGCTTTTTCTCTTATCTAGTTCATCAAGAATTTGTGCAATCCAAAGTAAATGTTCGCTTTCCTCCTTATAGGGATGTTTTATTTCTTGTACATTTTCAATTGGGATTTCTCGGTCTTTTTTGCGATAAAAATCAATAGAAGTATGAATGGCAATTTTCTTCATCCAGGAAGTGAAGGAGCGATGATGTAATAAGTTTGGAAGAGAAACAAACATACGAATGATTGTTTCTTGTTTAATATCTTCTAAATCATATTTATTAAGAGCATAGGCATTAATAATCCTTTGAAGTCTAGGTGTATAGACTTCCATCAGGTGCTCAAAAGCCCCTTTCTCCCTTTGTTGAGCTCTTTTGATTAGTTGTGTTTCTTCCACAGTAATCCCTCCTATGATGTAAGACGAGATAGAGTGCAAAATAGTTGGCCCTAAAGGGAAATTTCTTGGGAAATAAATCAAAATAGCTCACATTTTCTGAATTAGTTTGGTGAATAATACGTTATTATATCGAATAAACACCTTATAAGGGATTGACCCGCAATGTGAAAGGGTTGTAAGATAATAACACTGATAATTGTTATCACTATCAAGTATTAAGTAGAAAGAAGGAATTCACAATGGTTCGTAACACCAAGAAATGGACTTTTTCTCTTGTAGCCATTTTACTAACTTTTATAGTTGCCTTAGCAGGATGTAGCTCTTCACAAAATAGTGAAGAAAAAGAGAAGAAAAGCTCAAGTAAAGAGGAAACCAGAACTGTTCAGCATGAGCTAGGCAAAACAGAAATTACGGGTACACCGAAGCGTGTAGTTACATTGGAACTATCATTTGTTGATTCTCTTAATGCTCTTGGCGTAGAGCCTGTTGGAATTGCAGATGATAATAAAAAAGATATGATTGAAAAGTTAGTTGACAAGAAAATGGACTATACTTCAGTTGGAACACGCGAGCAGCCAAACTTAGAAGTTATTAGCTCTTTACAACCAGATTTAATTATTGCAGATGCCCAGCGTCATAAAGCTATTTATAAAGAGTTACAGCAAATTGCGCCAACAATTGTATTAAAAAGCCGTGAATCTACATATAAGGAAAACCTAGATGCGTTCACAACAATTGCAAAAGCAATGAATAAAGAAGAACAAGGCAAAAAACGTCTTGAAGAACATAAACAAACGATGAAAGATTTAAAAGAAAAGCTTGCTGATAATGAAAAAGCAACTGTTCTACCTGCTGTTGTACGTGATACTTCGTTCCAAGCTCATACTTCTTCATCATATGATGGACAGCTTTTAGAACAGCTTGGATTTAAAAATCCAATCGACACAAAAGATGCTTATGCTCAAATGAACTTAGAGCAGCTTTCAAAAATTGATCCAGACATCTTAATTTTAGCAAACAATGAAGGAAAGCTTTTAACAGATGAGTGGAAAGATAATCCACTTTGGAAAGACTTAAAAGCTGTGAAAAATAATCAAGTCTATAACGTTGACCGTGATTTATGGACTCGTTTCCGTGGTATTATTTCAGCTGAAAATATCGGAAAAGACATAAACAAGCTGCTAGATGAAAAGAAACAAGATTAAGTTATGAAAAAAGAAGTAAGAAAACTCTTTTCTTACTTCTTTTTTTGTAGAGAGAAATAGTTATAAAAGTGTGGTGTGTTTGAAGTGGAGAGTTCAAAAATAAAAATTTATGGTGTTTTTCTTCTTGCTCTTTTCCTTCTTGTGATTGGTACGATGGGAAGTGTTCTAATTGGAGCTACACATACAGGTGTAGGTACATTTATAGGTGCTTTATTCAATCCAGATGGTTCAAAAGAGCAAGTTGTAATTCGAACATTGCGCCTCCCTAGAGCTATATTAGCTATTATTGTAGGAGCTAATCTAGCTGTAGCAGGAGCGCTTATGCAGGCTTTAACAAGAAATCCTCTCGCATCTCCGCAAGTATTCGGCGTAAATGCAGGAGCATCGCTTATTGTGGTAAGCTCTCTTGTTTTATTCCCAGCAATGTCTTCTTCTACAACAGTCTATTTTGCCTTGTTAGGAGCTCTATTAGGGGGCATTGTTGTGTATTCATTTGCCTCTGGAGGAGGGATAACAGATGTGAAGCTTGCCTTAGCAGGTATGGCTGTTCATCTATTTCTTTCGTCTTTAACACAGGCATTTATTGTAATGAGTGAGCAGGCAAAAGATGTTCTATATTGGTTAGTTGGAGCAATTGATGGGAAAGATTGGAGTCATGTGCAAATTATTTTACCTTGGGCTATTGTCGGATTAATAGCTGCAATACTTTGTGCAAAATCCATTTCTATTTTTGTACTAGGAGAAAGTGTTGCACAAGGACTTGGACTAAAAGTGAAAGGAATTCGAATTTTTGTTTCCTTGATTGTTGTTATCTTAGCAGGTTCTTCTGTTGCTGTAGCAGGTCCGATTGGGTTTGTTGGGCTTATTGTTCCTCATATCGTACGAAAGATTTTTGGAAGTGGAAATTATACTATTATTCTTCCATTCTCAGCTTTATTTGGGGCTGTTTTAATGGTATATGCTGATGTACTCTCACGATTTATTGCCTATCCATTTGAGTCACCGGTTGGTATTGTTACAGCACTAATTGGAGCCCCTTTCTTTCTCTATCTGGCTACTAAAGGAAAGGAGGCTAAATCATGAAGAAAGCCGCTGCTATAAAGAAGAAACATCCAGTTTCAACAATTCTTATCCTACTCATTATTGTTTTAGCACTTAGCGTTATGAGCCTAGGCGTTGGTTCCATCTATATTTCACCGTGGAGCGTTTTGCAAACCTTCTTTTTCGGTGTTCAAGATAATTTCTTTATTCTCTATAACTATCGACTTCCACGCGTCCTTATTGCTTTAGTTGTCGGAGCTTGTTTAGGAATTTCAGGAGCAATATTGCAGGGGATCTTACGTAATCCGCTTGCTTCCCCTGATGTGATTGGCGTCACAAAAGGAGCTGGTTTAGCTGCTGCGATTGTAATCATCTTACTGCCAAGTTCACCTCTTATAGCATTGCCTATTTCTGCATTTATAGGGGCGTCTATTATTGCTATTTTGCTTATGATTTTCTCGCATCGAACAAATATGAGACCGAGCACGCTTGCGCTTGTTGGTGTGGCATTAGGTGCTATTTGTCAGGCTGGTATTCAATATACAATGATTAAGTTTCCAGACGATGTGAATACAACACTAGTATGGTTAACAGGAAGCCTTTGGAGTCGTGGATGGGATGAACTTGTTCTCCTTATCCCGTGCCTCATTATTATTCCATTCTGTTTCCTACTCTCCTCAAAACTGAATATTCTAGCTCTAGGGGACGATGTTGCAGTTGGATTAGGGGAGAAGGCGAAAAAAACTCGATATATTCTTTTAGCGGTAGCTGTCGTTTTAACAGGGTTAAGTGTAGCTGTTGTTGGATCAATTGGATTTATTGGTTTAATTGCTCCGCATATTTCAAGAAGACTTGTTGGAAATCGAGCGGGTGTATTGCTTCCTGCTTCAGCTCTCTGTGGGGCTGTTATTCTTCTTGTATCTGATAGCCTAGGAAGAGGACTTGTTCCACCAACTGAAATTCCAGCAGGGATTATTACGGCTGTTATTGGAGCTCCCTATTTCCTTTACTTGTTAAAAAGTGAGCGCAAATCAAGCTAGTGAACAGTAAATACTCTTTTATTGATTAGAATACGAGAGAATGTAAAAAATGAAATTAAAGGCATCCTCACATTGAATTTTATGAAAACAATCCTTATACTATAAAGGTTAATAGTTATGCTAGAATTGTAAGGAAGTGTTGAGATGAGCATATCATCAACAGGTAAAAAAGTAAGCGTAGAAGTTGTCTCAGATATTCGTGACGGAGCACGCAAAGAAATTGTAAAAACAAATTCAAGAGGGCTTCTTTATGAAAAGGGAGACAGCATCTATATTAAATATGACGAAGAACAAGATGGCGAAGAAATTCGTACTCTTTTAAAAATTGGTAAAGTAGAAGTACTTCTGAACCGTTCTGGTGCTGTAACGATGAAGCAAACATTTAAAAAACAGCAAAAAACAGAAGGGTCTTATAAAAGTCCATACGGCATTTTTCATGTTTTAACAGAAACACATAACATTGAATATCAGCAGTTCAAGACGAAAGTCCGTCTTTTTTTATCATATGATTTATATCTACAGGGAGAAAAAGCAGGAAAGTATGCGCTCACTGTGACAGTCAAGGAGGAAGAAGAGCAATGAATATAGTAGAACAAGTGCAGGAGAATTTGAAAGCAGAAGTAAAACAAGCTGTTTTAAAAGCTGGATTAGCAACTGAAGAACAACTTCCAGATGTTGTGCTAGAAACACCAAAAGACAAAACACACGGTGACTATGCAACAAATATGGCGATGCAGCTTGCTCGTGTTGCACGTAAAGCTCCTCGTGCAATTGCAGAAGATATCGTAGCAAACTTTGATAAAACAAAAGCATCTATTGAAAAATTAGAAATTGCAGGTCCAGGGTTTATTAACTTTTATATGAATAATAGCTATTTAACAGACTTAATTCCAGTTGTGATGAAAGCTGGCGATGCATATGGGGAAACAAAAGTTGGCGAAGGAGAAAAAGTTCAGGTTGAATTTGTTTCAGCAAACCCAACTGGAAGTCTACATTTAGGACATGCACGTGGTGCAGCTGTTGGGGATTCTCTTTGTAATATTTTAGATAAAGCAGGTTATGAAGTTTCTCGTGAGTATTATATTAACGATGCTGGTAATCAAATTAATAATCTTGCGTCATCTGTTGAAGCTCGTTATATGCAAGCTCTTGGTCAAGAAAAAGAAATGCCTGAAGACGGTTATCATGGTCAAGACATTATTGAAATCGGAAAAAAACTTGCAGAACAAGAAGGCGATAAATACGTCAATATGGAAGAACAAGAACGTTTGGCATTTTTCCGTGAATACGGCTTAAAATATGAAATGGAAAAATTAAAAACAGATTTAGAGAACTTCCGTGTACCTTTTGATGTATGGTATTCTGAAACATCTCTTTATCAAAACGGTAAAATTGATGATGCTCTAGAAACATTAAAAGAACAAGGTCATGTATATGAAGAAGAAGGAGCAACATGGTTCCGTTCGACAACATTTGGGGATGATAAAGACCGCGTACTTATTAAAAACGATGGTTCTTACACATACTTAACACCTGATATTGCATATCACCAAGATAAAATTAAACGTGGGTTCAACAAACTTATCAACGTGTGGGGAGCAGACCACCATGGTTATATCCCACGTATGAAAGCTGCTATCCAAGCATTAGGATACGATAAAGATACGCTTGAAGTTGAAATTATTCAGCTTGTACATCTTTACAAAGACGGTGAGAAAATGAAGATGAGTAAGCGTACAGGAAAAGCTGTTACAATGCGCGACCTTGTCGAAGAAGTTGGTCTTGATGCGACTCGCTATTTCTTCGCAATGCGCAGTGCTGATACTCATATGGACTTTGACTTGGATCTTGCTGTATCAAAATCAAATGACAATCCTGTTTACTATGCTCAGTATGCACATGCGCGTATTTGCAGTATGCTTCGTCAAGCAGAGGAACTGAACATCTCGTTTGATAAGGATGTAGACTTCTCCCTAATCAAAGCAGAGAAAGAAATTGATTTGCTTAAGAAAGTAGGAGAATTCCCGCAGGTTGTTGGAGAAGCAGCATTAAAACGTATTCCACACCGTATTTCGAACTATATCTTTGATCTAGCTTCTGCACTTCACAGCTTCTACAATGCTGAGAAAGTATTAGATAAAGAAAATATTGAAACAACAAAAGCTCGTTTAGCTCTTATTCAAACAGTGCGCATTACACTTCAAAATGCTCTCGCATTAATTGGTGTATCAGCTCCAGAAAAAATGTAAATAAAAAAATCTCCCTCTATGTTGTGGGAGATTTTTTTATGGCCAAACAATGCTTCCGCCGCTTGCTCGTTTTATGCCGCGTAGCTTACTTACCTCTTCTACAAATTGAAGCAGTGCTTTATCTTTGCCTTTTGCTTCAATCATGACATCAAAATCTCTATTTAACTCACGAGCTGTTTTGAAAAATGGTTTCACAAAATCAAGTGACAAGTAATCACTATGACTTCTAAAACTGCTTTCTGATTTTGGAGAGGAGAGATGTACTTTGGGTTTTAAGTTCCTTTCTTTCCATGTATCAAACATGGGTTCAAGCAACTCTTCAAGTGGCGTTTCACTCAAATTTGCTTGATGATGGTGATAATCAAATAAAAGAGGGATTCCTTGGTGTTGACATATTTTTAGTGTTTCTTCTGCTGTATATGTTTTATCATCATTTTCAAGCGTCATTTTTTGTTTGATAGGAGTTGGGAGCTCTTTTAAATTTTTATGAAAACGTTCAATAGCAGAAGGTTTGTCGCCATAAGTTCCGCCAACGTGGATATTGATAAGTGACGTTTTCTCAACGCCTATTACTTCTAAAATATTGTAATGATATTCCATATCACGAACAGCATTTTTTGTGATATGAGGTTTATCGCTCGTAAAAAGCGTATATTGATTAGGGTGAAAGCTAACCCGTAAATTATGTTTTTTAATAAAAGCACCAATCTCTTTTAATTTTGAACCGAAAATCCCAAGGTAGTCCCAGTTTACCTCAGGATGTGTTGCAAGTGGAACAAGGGAAGAAGAAAGGCGATAAAGTTCAATTTTATGGCCAACATTATAGTGAAGGATGCGCCATGTTGTTTGAAGATTATGTTCTGTTACATTTTTTAATTGCTCAAGCCGCTGTTCTTTGTCGAGCTGTTTAAAACGCGTAAATGTCATTGTTTTAGCAGGAGACCCTTCCCAAAGGTTCAAAGCATGTGACACATAGCCAAACCGAATAAACATAATGAAACTCCTCTCATAGAAGTGGCGATACCAATTTTGAAATTTGCTCTTTTGTTTTCTGAAACAACGTTCTTTTTGGGATATCTTCTAACATTAACTCTTCTGCATCGTTTATGTCGTCACATACAATTTTTTTAACCTGCAAGATAAATGAAGGAGAGTACATGTAACAGTTAATTTCCTTATTAAGAAAAAGACTTCGCTTATCAAAATTTGCTGTTCCAATATCACACATCACATCATCAATCACGATGACTTTAGAATGATAAAAGCCATAATAATGACGAAAAACACGGCCTCCTTTTTTTAGGAGAGGCTTATAATAGGGAAAAGCAGAATCAGGAATAAGAGGGTGATCAGCTTTAAGTGGTGTGAGAATGTTTACGTTTACCCCTCGATCTATTGCATCAAGAAGGGTTTTAAACAATTTTTGACTCGGCACAAAATAAGGTGTACCAATATAAATGTCTTTTTGGGCTTTCTCAATCATTGTCATATAGTCTTGTTCAAGTGTTTTACCATCTGTTGTTTTAAATTGGAAAGAGCAAGGAAACGGACCAGTGTTTGAAGGCTCGGGTGGGTATAGTACTTCTTCTGTTTCCTGTTTCCAATCCTCACAAAACTGAGTCTGAAGATCTGCAACTCCTTCTCCTGTTATCCGGAGGTGAAAATCTTTCCATGCCCCAAGCCTTGGGTTAAATCCTAAATACTCTTTGCCAATATTAAAACCGCCAATATAGCCAGTTGAATTATCAATAACTGTAATTTTTCGGTGGTTTCTTGTGTTTAGTTTATAGAAAAGAAAAGGAAAAGTAGGTTTGTGCGTAAATGAAAATTTTATGCCTTTTTCTCTTAAGTGTTGAATATCTTTTTTAGTAAGAGAGCTTCCAACCCAGTCAAGAAGAAGACATACTTCGACACCTTGCTGTCTTTTTTCTTTCAAAAGAGTTAGAAATTCCTGTCCAACTTCATCTGAGCGAATAATATAAAAAAGTACATGAATACTTTTTGTAGCATTTCGTACATCAGAGAAGAATTGTTCAAAAAGATCATATCCTTCTGTATAAAAAGTAACGTCTCCATTTCGCTTCGGATAGAGTGTTTCCTTAGCTGTTTTTCTATGAAGAGCAGAACCGCAGGTAAAGTCAATAATGAGAAGAACAATCAATAAAAATATAAGACCGATAATTGTTAATGCAATCATAATCCGCCTCCTCGCTTTGTTATACCTTGCCCTTTTTTGACTAAGATTATTTCTAAATTTAAGAAAGGAAAGGGTTGACTGAATGTTCATTCAATTTATACAATAAAAGTACTATACTACAAAAAGATTCCTGATGTTTTCATGTTAAAAGGAGGGGAAAAAGTGACAATGCTCTTATGGATTAACATGTTAGCTTTTTTGTTTGTAACCGCTTACGCTGTTTTCTTGTTCTCATATCTTATTAGAACAAGGCTAGCCTACATCAGGTTAGGAAGGAAAATAGAATTTGATGGAGAAGTGAAAGAACGCTATCGTAAGGTTGTTGTAAATGTTTTTGGACAGAAGAAGCTGTTGAAAGATAGAAAGAGCGGTATTATTCACGTTCTCTTTTTTTATGGTTTTATTCTTGTGCAATTTGGAGCTCTTGATTTTATTATAAAAGGACTTTTTCCAGGATATCATTTGCCATTTGGTCCTTTCTATGGAGGGTTCACCTTTTTTCAAGAAATTGTGACGCTTCTAATTGTAGTTGCAGTTTTATGGGCTTTTCATCGTAGATATATTGAAAAGCTAGTACGTTTGAAAAGAGGGTTCAAATCAGGTCTTGTTCTTCTTTTTATTGGTGGACTCATGATCTCAGTTCTTGCAGGAAACGGAATGAGCCTTATTTGGCATAACGAACAACTAGGTTGGTCAGAGCCTGTTGCTTCTCTTATTGCAAGTTTATTTAGCTTTCTGCCAGAAACAGGAGCCACTGTTCTTTTCTATGTAGCATGGTGGGTACATCTTTTATTGCTCCTCGCTTTTTTAGTGTATGTCCCACAATCAAAGCATGCTCATTTAATTGCAGGTCCTGCTAACGTTTATTTAAATCGTCTTACTCCTCCTGGCAAACTTGAAAAAATTGATTTTGAAGATGAAAGCAAAGAGACATTTGGGGTTGGAACAATTGAGGAGTTTACTCAAGGTCAGCTTCTTGACCTTTATGCATGTGTAGAGTGTGGGCGATGTACAAATGTATGTCCAGCAACTGGAACAGGAAAAATGCTTTCTCCAATGGACTTAATTTTAAAGCTTCGTGATCATCTCACAAATAAAGGAGCTGCTGTAACGTCAAGAACTCCATGGGTCCCTGCGTTTGCTTTCAATAATACACACGGCAATCAGCTTGCTCTAAAAAGTAAACAGCAGGGGATTGAGGAATCAGCAGCAACTCTCAGCTATAACCCATCATTAATTGGCGATGTGATTACAGAAGAAGAGATTTGGGCCTGTACAACATGTCGAAACTGTGAAGATCAGTGCCCAGTGATGAATGAGCATGTTGATAAAATTATTGATTTACGCCGCTATCTTGTTTTAACAGAAGGAAAGATGGATGGAGACGGGAAAAGAGCGATGACAAATATCGAGCGTCAAGGTAATCCATGGGGAATTAACAGAAAAGAAAAGGAAAAGTGGCGTACGCTTCAAGATGTTAACGTTCCAACGGTGAAAGAGCTCAAAAAAGAAGGAAAAACGTTTCAATATTTACTTTGGATAGGATCAATGGGTGCGCTTGATAACCGAAGTCAGAAAATTACCTTTTCTCTTGTGAAGCTTTTGCGTGAAGCAGGAGTAGAATTTGCAATCCTTGGTAATAAGGAAAAAAACTCTGGAGATACACCAAGAAGATTAGGAAATGAGTTTCTTTTTCAAGAACTTGTGGCAGCGAACATTCAGGAATTTGAGAAAAATGAAGTTAAGAACATTATTACAATTGATCCTCACGCATACAATACGTTTAAGAACGAGTATCCTGATTTTGGGTTCAAAGGCAATGTATATCATCATACTGAAATACTCGCTTCTCTTCTTAAAGAAAAGAAACTTGTGCCAAAGTATGAAGTAAATGAAAGCATTACATTTCATGATTCTTGCTATCTTGGTCGCTACAACGAAGTATATGAACCTCCAAGAGAGATTTTAAAAGCCATTCCAGGGGTGAATGTTCTGGAAATGGAACAAAATCGAGAGAAAGGGATGTGCTGTGGAGCTGGTGGTGGCTTAATGTGGATGGAAGAGACAGCAGGGTCTCGAATTAATGTAACCCGAACAGAGCAGGCATTAGAGGTGAAACCAACTGTCATTAGTTCGGGGTGTCCTTATTGTTTAACAATGTTAAGCGATGGTACAAAAGCAAAAGAAGTAGAAGATAAAGTCGGAACATACGACGTTGCAGAGCTTCTTGAGAAGGCTGTCTTTGGCTCTAGTGAGAAAGCATAAAAAGGAGGGGAAATAATGAAATCAGTTATTGTTGCAGCAAAGCGCACTCCTTTTGGTAGACTTGGGGGACATTTTAGAAATTTAACAGCAAGCGATTTAGGTGGGAAGACAATCAGAGCTTTGTTAGAAGAGAAAAAAGAGGCGAAAGAGGTGGTTGATACTGTATTGCTTGGAAATGTGCTACAGGGAGGTCAAGGTCAGCTTCCATCAAGGCAGGCTTCTTTTAAAGGTGGATTAGACTGGAATGTTAAAACAGAGACAATTAATAAAGTATGCGCCTCAGGAATGAGAGCTGTAATAGAAGGGGACTTTTTAATTCGGCTTGGAGAAAGTGAAGCCGTTATTGCAGGAGGAATGGAATCTATGAGCAATGCTCCGTATTTTTTGGAGCATGCTCGCTTTGGGCATAAAATGGGAAATCAAAGTTTGAAAGATCTCATGATGCATGATGGATTAACATGTGCGTTTACAGGAGCTGCAATGGGGAGTTATGGTGATACAGCAGCGGAAGAATTTCAGCTTACAAGAGAAGAACAAGATGAGTGGGCTGTAAGAAGCCATGAACGGGCTGCTCTCTTTTATGAGAAGGGATATTCTAAAGAGGAAATTGTCCCTGTTCAGGTGAAGAATAGTAAAGGTTCTCTTTTTATAGAAGAAGATGAGTCATTGAGACGAAACACAACAGCTGAAAAACTAAAAAAATTAAGGCCAGCTTTTAATGATGGGGGGACAATAACAGCTGGAAATGCCCCGGGAGTCAATGATGGAAGCGCTTCCTTAATGCTGATGAGCCAAAGAAAAGCATATGAATTAGGATATCGACCATTAGCTACAATTGTCGATTACACATCATTAGCCCTTCAACCAAAAGACTTCCCTAAAACACCAGGCTTAGCAATTCGTAAACTATTAGCCAAAACAGGTAAGAAGGTTGAAGATATTTCTCTATTTGAAATCAATGAAGCTTTTGCAGCTGTTGCTTTAATAAATATGAAAACAGAAGGCCTTCAAGCTTCAAAAGTAAATGTAAATGGTGGTGCCCTTGCATTTGGTCATCCTATTGGAGCGAGCGGAGCCCGTATTTTAGTCACGCTCATTCATGAATTACAGCGGATAGGAGGCGGGTTCGGAATTGCCTCAATATGCAGCGGTGGAGGGCAAGGTGACGCACTTATGATTAAAGTTTGAAAGGAGGAAATGGAATGGAAAAGCGAAAGGCGATGGTGATTGGTGCAGGGCAGATGGGAGCGGGGATTGCTCAAGTTCTCGCTTCCGCTTCTTATAATATTGTTCTCTATGACCTTGATACACAAGCACTGCAAAAAGGGATGAGCAAAATTGAAACATCTCTTAAAAAAGCAGTCCAGAAGGAAAAGATAAAAGAATGTGAGATGAACGAAACGCTAGCAAGAATTCAAGGCACAACAAGTCTCAGTAATGGAGATGATGCTGATATTGTAATTGAAGCAATCGTTGAAAATTTAGAAGTAAAGAAAGAAGTTTTTAAAAAGCTGGATCAGATAGTAAAAAGGGAAGCTATATTAGCTTCTAATACATCTGCTCTTTCAATTACAGAACTTGGGGCTGTAACAAAAAGGCCTGAGAAAGTCATTGGAATGCATTTTATGAATCCTGTTCCTGTTATGAAGCTTGTTGAAGTAATTCGTGGACTCTCCACATCTGAGGAAACATATAAAGAGATTAATAGTATAACAGAGTCCCTGGGAAAAGTTCCTGTGCTAGTAAATGACTTTCCTGGTTTTGTATCTAACCGTATTTTAATGCCAATGATCAATGAGGCAATATACGCTTTATACGAGGGAATAGCTTCAAAAGAAGCAATTGATGAAGTGATGAAGCTTGGAATGAATCATCCAATGGGCCCTCTACAGCTTGCTGATTTTATTGGTCTTGACACATGCTTATTCATTATGGAGGTACTGCATGAAGGGTTTGGTGATGATAAATATCGACCTTGTCCACTTCTAAAGCAATACGTGAAAGGGGGGTACCTTGGTCATAAAGTAAAGCGCGGTTTTTACGAGTATGAATAAGAGGAGTGATTCTATGCTCGTTTTTACAAAAAAGCATGTCAAGATACAACAAGAGATGGAAAAGTTTGCAAGGGAAGAAGTTGCTCCTTTTGTAGAGAGGATGGAGGAAGGTGTTTTTCCAAGGCCCCTTATTGAAAAAATGAGTAAGCAAGGGTTCATGGGAATCCCCTTCAACAAAAGGTATGGAGGTCTCGGGTTGGATTTTATTTCTTATATCTTGTCCATTCATGAGATCTCTAAAAAAAGTGCAGCATTAGGGGTTATTTTATCTGTTCATACATCTGTTTGTACAAATCCTATTTTAACATTCGGCACAGAAAAGCAGCGGGAACGATATGGTAAGAGATTAGCAAGTGGTGATATTTTGGGTGCCTTTGCATTAACAGAAACAGGAGCAGGATCGGATGCAGGGAGCTTAAAAACAAAAGCAGAGAAGGATGGAGATGTGTATATCCTAAACGGAGCAAAGCAGTTCATTACAAATGGGGGAGAGGCAGATATTTACCTTGTTTTTGCGCGCACAAATAAAGGTATTACGGCTTTTATTGTAGATAAAGAAACGGTGGGTTTGAAGGTTGGAAAAGATGAAAAAAAGATGGGGCTGCATGGTTCACGCACAACATCGCTCTACTTTGAAAATATGAAAGTTCATAAAGACAATCGCTTAGGGGATGAAGGTGAAGGATTTAAAATTGCCATGAGTAATTTGAATATCGGGAGAATTGGAATTGCAGCCCAAGCTTTAGGAATTGCGGAAGCTTCCCTAGAAGAGGCGCTTCTTTTTATGAAAAGGGGCAAAAAAAGTCTGCTACCTTTAGCGAACATGGCTACCCGTATTGAAGGTGCGAAGCTTTTAACATATCAAGCTGCATTCTTAAAGCAAAAAAGAAAAACATGTAGAAAAGAAGCTTCAATGGCCAAGCTTTTTGCTGCTAAGACAGCAGTTTATGTTACAAGCGGTGTGCTTGATTGTTTAGCAGAATATAGAGGGCTTCCAAATCATCATGCTGAGCGTTTTTTCAGAGATGCAAAGGTTTGTGAGATTTATGAAGGAACAAGTGAGATTCAAAAGATAGTAATCAGTCGCAGTCTCTAAACTAAAGGGGGAGAAGAGATGAATTTTGAGCTATCATCAGAACATGAAATGATTAGGAAGACAGTACGTGACTTTGCGGACAAAGAAGTAGGTCCAACAGCGGAAGAACGAGACGAGCAGGAACGATTTGATCGAACAATCTTTGAAAAAATGGCCGAAATAGGCTTGACAGGGATTCCTTGGCCTGAAGAGTACGGAGGTATTGGTGGTGATTATGTAATGTACTGCATTGCTGTTGAAGAGCTTTCGCGCGTATGTGCTTCAACAGGCGTTATGCTCTCAGCTCATACTTCGCTAGCATGTTGGCCTCTTTATACATTTGGAAATGAGGAACAGAAGAGAAATTATTTAACTCCTCTTGCAGAAGGAAAATTTCTAGGCGCATATGCTTTAACAGAATCACAGTCAGGATCAGATGCTGGAGGGATGAAAACAACTGCCCGAAGAGAAGGAAATGAATATATTCTAAATGGTTCAAAGATTTTCATTACAAATGGAGGGGAGGCGGACATCTATATTGTTTTTGCAAAAACCAATAGTGATGGAAAAGGCGAAACAAGCGCTTTTATTATTGAAAAAGATATGAAAGGCTTCTCGGTTGGAAAGAAGGAAAGAAAGCTCGGTATTCGTGCTTCTCCGACGACAGAGGTTATTTTTGAAGATTGTCGAGTAAGTAAAGAACATCTTCTTGGAGAAGAAGGAGAAGGCTTCAAGATTGCGATGATGACATTAGATGGGGGCAGGAACGGCATTGCGGCCCAAGCTCTTGGGATTGCTCAAGGAGCTCTTGATGCAGCTGTTGCCTATGCAAAAGAGCGTCATCAGTTCAAAAAACCAATTATTGCTCAACAAGGGATTGCTTTTAAGCTAGCAGATATGGCAACAAGCGTTGAGGCATCAAGACTCTTAACATATCAAGCAGCATGGCTAGAATCACAAGGAGAGCCTTATGCAAAAGCCTCTGCCATGTCCAAGCTTCTCGCCGGAGATACAGCAATGAAAGTGACAACAGAGGCTGTTCAAGTTTTTGGTGGCTATGGCTACACAAAAGATTATCCTGTTGAACGGTTTATGCGTGATGCGAAAATTACGCAAATTTATGAAGGAACTCAGGAAATTCAGCGGCTTGTGATTTCACGGTATTTATAAGGCGAAAAGGTGGTGAGAATGTGGGGTATAAAAGAAAACACCATATACGTTTTATTACAGCTTCAAGCTTATTTGACGGCCATGATGCCTCCATTAATATTATGCGTCGCCTTCTCCAAGGAAGCGGTGTTGAGGTCATTCATCTTGGGCACAATCGTTCTGTTGATGAGATTGTTCAAGCAGCCCTCCAAGAAGATGTCCAAGGTATTGCTGTTTCTTCCTACCAAGGAGGACATATGGAATACTTTATGTATATGTATGATCTCCTACAAGAGAAGAATGCAGGTCATATTAAAATTTATGGCGGTGGTGGAGGAGTTATCCTACCAAAAGAAATTAGAAGGCTTCATGAGTACGGTATTTCTCATATCTTCTCTCCTGAAGATGGGCGGAACTATGGCCTACAGGGAATGATTGATAAAATTATTGAAGAGTGTGATGTTCCACTTGAATCAAAAGAGGTGAGATTACCTCTAAATTCAAGCGACGACCAAGAAGTAGCTCGTCTTATTACCCATGTTGAGAATGGAGGAGAGCTTCCTAAAGGGACGCCTCATAACGATATTCCGGTAATTGGAATAACAGGAACAGGCGGAGCTGGGAAGAGCTCTCTTACAGATGAACTTATTCGCCGTTTTTTAATGCAGTTTCCATCGCTTACAATTGCTGTTTTATCTATCGATCCTACAAAACAAAAAACAGGCGGGGCCCTACTCGGTGACCGAATTCGAATGAATGCCGTTAATTCCCCTCGCGTTTTTATGAGAAGTCTAGCAACAAGAAGCTCGAATCATGAATTGTCTTTTGCAATTGATGATGCTGTTACCGTTGTGAAGGAAGCTGGTTATGACATTGTCATTGTTGAAACGAGCGGTATTGGGCAAGGGGATGCGTCAATTACGAACATTTGTGATCTTTCTCTATACGTTATGACAAGTGAGTTTGGAGCACCGTCGCAGCTTGAGAAGATTGAAATGATTGATTATGCAGATTTTATTGTAATCAACAAGTTTGATAAACGAGGCTCAGAAGATGCAAAACGACAAGTCCAAAAACAATATCAGCGAAACCACGCTCTATTTGATAAAGACTTTGATTCATTGCCAGTCTATGGAACGATGGCAAATCAGTTCAATGACAGTGGAACTAATATTCTATTTAATGACTTGGTTAAGAAGCTTAACAATCAATACAATGAAAAATTTGAGGACAGCGGGATAGATATTTGTCAAAAAAAAGAGCAGCATACGATTATTCCACCAAGCCGACAGCACTATATGCGGGAAATTTCTGATACAGTTCGAAGGTATCATCAAGACAAACTTCAGCAAGCAGAATATGCTACAAACCTTTACAGACTTCAAGGAGCAGAAGAACTTACTTTTAATGAAAACGTAAAAGAGCATATGAGGGAGCTACAAGAAAAAGAAAAAGAAAAACTTTCAAAAGAATCACTTAAAATTTTAGAGACGTGGGAAGAAAAAACTGCCTCTTACAAAGGTGATACTTTTTCTACAAAAGTAAGAGGAAAAACAATCACAACAGAGCTTGTTACGACAACATTATCGGGTCTTAAAGTACCTAAAGTTATGCTGCCTTCTTACCATGATTATGGCGATATTTTAAAATGGGTTTATAGAGAAAATACCCCTGGATTCTTTCCATTTACAGCAGGTGTTTTTCCCTTTAAGCGAAAAGGAGAAGATCCTAAAAGACAGTTCGCAGGCGAAGGACCGCCTGAACGAACTAACCGCCGTTTTCATTATCTTTCTAAAGGGGAGAGTGCACATAGATTAAGCACTGCTTTTGATTCTGTAACACTGTATGGCGAAGATCCAAATATTCGTCCTGATATTTTCGGAAAAATAGGGGAGAGCGGGGTAAGCATCTGCACATTAGACGATATGAAAGAGTTATATAAGGGATTTGATTTATGTGCCCCAACAACATCTGTATCAATGACAATCAATGGCCCTGCTCCTATCTTACTTGCGATGTTTCTCAATACTGCTATCGACCAAGCGATAGATATGAGAGAGAAGGAGCTTTCACGCAAGCTTGAACAAGAAGAGATTGAAGAATTGAAAGCGCACACATTAAATGTTGTGAGAGGAACGGTTCAGGCTGATATTCTAAAAGAAGACCAAGGCCAAAATACATGCATTTTCTCAACAGAATTTGCTCTTCGGATGATGGGAGATATTCAGCAATATTTTATTGATCAGAAGGTCAGAAATTATTATTCTGTATCTATTTCTGGCTATCATATTGCAGAAGCAGGAGCAAATCCGATTTCTCAGCTTGCTTTTACGCTTGCTAATGGGTTTACGTATGTTGAATATTATTTGAGCAGAGGGATGAAAATTGATGAATTTGCTCCGAATCTTTCCTTTTTCTTCAGCAATGGCTTGGATGCAGAGTATACAGTGATTGGAAGGGTAGCAAGGCGCATTTGGGCAATTGTAATGCGAGAGAAATACGGTGGGAACGAACGTAGTCAGAAGCTGAAATATCACGTCCAGACATCAGGTCGATCTTTGCATGCACAAGAAATTTCGTTTAATGATATTCGCACAACCCTTCAAGCGCTTATGGCTCTTCATGATAATTGTAACTCTCTTCATACAAATGCTTATGATGAGGCCATTACGACTCCAACAGAAGAATCTGTTCGACGAGCAATGGCAATTCAACTTATCGTAACAAAAGAGCATGGACTAACCAAAAATGAAAACCCGCTTCAAGGTTCTTTTATTGTGGAAGAATTAACAGATCTTGTAGAGGAAGAAGTGTTAAAAGAATTCGAAAGAATAAGCGATAGAGGTGGCGTGCTGGGAGCTATGGAAATGCAATATCAGCGTAGCAAAATTCAAGATGAATCAATGTTTTATGAAATGAAGAAACACACAGGAGAACTGCCTATCATTGGAGTGAATACGTACCAAAATCCTGAAGCCCAAAGTGAAGAAAGCATTGACAGTATGGAGCTTGCTCGCTCAACGAAAGAAGAAAAGCAAAAAAGAATTGTTGACCTGCAAAATTTCCAAGAAAAATATAGAGGAAAAGCAGAAAGGGATTTAGAAAAATTAAAAGAAGTAGCTAGAAATGGTGGTAATATTTTCACAGAGTTGATGAATACCGTAAAGACGGCTAGCCTTGGTCAAATTACTCATGCTTTGTATGAAGTAGGAGGGCAATATAGGCGGAATATGTAATAGAGAGGAAAACCTTAATGAAATGAGACTTTCATAAGGTTTTCCCTTTTTTAGAAAAGAAGTTTGCTTAATGAATTTTTTGCTTATCAACACTAGCATAAATGGATAAAATTTGTTTATAATGAATGGTATGTATTTCATGTTACACGTGATAAAATAATACTTGGTGTGTTTACACAACATTGACAGGCTATAATAGTACAGTTATGAAAACTTTATAGATAAGTTTGATACATAGGAAGGGTGTGTCTATTTTGGGTCTAAACCAATATACTCAAGAAGAACTACGCGAAACGGCAATGATCGAGTTAGCGTTTGAAATTATGTCAGATAGCAAAGAACCAAAAGCATTTTCTTTTCACGATCTAGTGGAAGAAATTCAAAAAAAAGTGGGTCTTTCAGAAGCAGAAGTGCGTCAACGTATTGCTCAATTTTATACAGATTTAAACATTGATGGTCGTTTTGTTACGCTTGGGGACAACCACTGGGGGCTACGCAGCTGGTATCCTGTTGATCAGTCTGAAGAAGATCTTGTTGCAACAGTGAAAACAAAGAAAAGAAAAGCAAAAAGATATGCTAAAGACGATCTTGATGAATATGAAGATGCTGATGATGACTACGAAGAGTACAATGATGTAGATAGTCTTGATGAAGAAGACTATGAAGAACTAGATGATGAAGAAGATTATGATGATATGCTTGAAGAAGAAGATTATGATCTAGATGATGAAGAACTAGATGAAGAAGATTTAGACGATGAAGAATTAGAGTATGAAGAGCTTGATGAGGATGAAAAATTATAAAGAGCCTTGACTTTTAAGAGAGAACTTTGTAGAATTCTTTTTGGGCTCTTAAAATTAAAGCAATCTTTTATAAGATATATATTGCTCCCATTACTGCATGTGCAGGATGGGAGCAATTTTGTTTTTATAGAGTTGTATATAAGATAAAGAGCAATTTTTTGATTTTTTTATATAAATTGGAAGCTCCCATTTTTGAAGGGAAGTTTTGCTAAAGTGTTGATCATTATTTTTATATGAATGATGACTTATAAGCTCGTGCAAACTTTTAAGAAGGATACATATGCCTTCTTTTTGCTTTTTCATAGAATTTTTTAAATAAGATAACCTAAATTTAGAGGGGGAAGTACAGATGACAAAATATATCTTTGTAACTGGTGGAGTAGTATCATCACTTGGAAAAGGAATTACAGCAGCCTCTCTAGGCCGTTTATTAAAAAACCGTGGGTTAAGCGTAACAATCCAAAAGTTCGATCCATACATTAACGTTGACCCAGGAACAATGAGTCCATATCAGCATGGTGAAGTGTTTGTAACTGATGATGGTGCAGAAACAGACTTAGACTTAGGTCACTATGAGCGTTTCATTGATATCAACTTGAACAAATATAGCAACGTAACAACAGGGAAGATTTATTCAACAGTATTAAGAAAAGAGCGTCGTGGAGACTATCTTGGTGGTACTGTGCAAGTTATCCCACACATCACAAATGAAATTAAAGATCGTGTATTCCGTGCTGGAAAAGAAACGAATGCAGATGTGGTTATTACAGAAATTGGAGGAACAGTAGGGGATATCGAATCTCTTCCATTCCTTGAAGCTATTCGTCAAATCAAAAGCGACATTGGTCGTGACAATGTAATGTATATTCATTGTACGCTTGTTCCATATTTAAAAGCTGCAGGAGAAATGAAGACAAAACCAACACAGCATAGTGTAAAAGAACTTCGCAGCTTAGGTATTCAACCAAACGTCATTGTTGTACGTACAGAAATGCCAATTTCTCAAGACATGAAAGATAAGATTGCTTTATTCTGCGATATCGATACAAAAGCTGTTATTGAAGCTGGAGATGCAGAAACACTTTACGAAATTCCTTTAGCACTACAAGCTCAAAACCTTGATCAGCTAACTTGTGAACATTTAAAACTTCCTTGTCGTGAAGCAGATATGACAGAGTGGAAAGGCCTTGTTAATAAAGTGAAAAACCTTTCTGGTAAAGCAACGATTGCTCTTGTTGGTAAATATGTAGAGCTACAAGATGCTTACATTTCTGTTGTTGAGTCACTTCGCCATGCAGGTTATGATTTTGATACAGATGTAAAAGTCAAATGGTTAAATTCTGAAAACATTACAGAAGAAAATGTAAAAGAAGAACTTGCAAATGTTGATGGAATTATTGTACCGGGAGGATTTGGAGATCGTGGAATCGAAGGGAAGATTACAACGATCAAATATGCTCGTGAAAATAAAGTACCATTCTTTGGTATTTGCTTAGGTATGCAGCTTGCATCTGTAGAGTTTGCTCGCCACGTTTTAGGTCTTACTGATGCTCATTCAGCAGAGATTGCACCTGAGACAACAAGCCCAATTATTGACCTTCTACCAGAACAAAAAGACGTAGAAGATTTAGGTGGAACACTTCGTCTTGGTTTATATCCATGTAAACTTGTTGATGGTACGTTAGCACAGCAAGCATACAAAGATGAAGTGGTATATGAACGCCACCGCCATCGCTATGAATTCAATAATGAATTCCGTCAAGCAATGGAAGATGAAGGTTTTGTTTTCTCTGGTACAAGCCCAGACGGTCGCCTAGTGGAAATTGTAGAGTTAAAAGACCACCCTTGGTTCTTAGCTTGTCAATTCCACCCAGAGTTCACATCACGTCCAACGCGTTCACAACCTCTATTTAGAGAGTTTGTTCGTGCTTCAATTGAGTTAGGTAAAAAACAATAATATTAAAAAGCAGCTGATAATTATCAGCTGCTTTTTTTATTCGTATTCTTCCACCATTTCTTTTATTGTGAATAGTACGGCATAGTAAGCATATAGGCCAACCATTGTAGAAGGAAAACCAAAGCGCTCTCCATCATCACCAGGGATAAGTGGTTTAAGAAGTTTTGTATCAATATGTACATCTGAATAGTCAGCTGCAGTTTCTCCCTCTTGTTTAGGGTCAAGAGCCCCCATAGTAACAAAAGGAATGTCTTTCTCAGTGATAGATTTAGCTAACTCTATAGCTTCTTGGTCATGAGCATATCGACTACAAACTAAAATTCGGTCAACGCTTGTTATATTTTCAAGGTTTTGGTTAGAAAGAAGAAGTTCAGCATTTAAAGCATCTGCTCCTTTTATTGCTTCAATAGCAATAGCCTCCATTTCTTGAAAACCATGGACGAAAAGTTTACCATCGCCTATGAGTCCTTGAGCAAGTATGCGTGCTCCATCTTCTATATTTAGCTCTTCTTTCTCACTTATTCGATTGAAGTATCCGTTCAATTGGGTTGTAAAAATCTTCATCATATTATTATTCACCTCTGCTAGCTATTATAGCTTACAACACCAAGGATTTAAAAAGCCGAACTATAAAAAAATAAGTATTTTATTCTGTGAAATGTTATTTTTGATTATAATTAAGAAGTTCGAGCGCTTTCTCCGCTAAGAATATACAAAAAGTTATTTTTTGTGAAAGAAGGGATTTCTTTTTCTAAGTAGAATAGAGTAAAGTAGTCCTCGGTACGAAAATTTATTTTAAGGTGGGATAGAAGTGAAAGAACGAATTTTAATTGTAGATGATCAGTACGGGATACGCATTCTTTTAACAGAAGTGTTGCAAAAAGAAGGATATAAAACACTTCAGGCTTCCAACGGCTTTGAAGCTATTGATATTGCAAAAGAACGCACGCCAGATTTAGTTTTATTAGATATGAAAATTCCCGGAATGGATGGAATTGAAATTTTAAAGCGTCTAAAAGAACTAGATGCAACAGTGAAAGTCATCATTATGACAGCGTATGGGGAGCTTGATATGATTCAAGAAGCAAAGGACTTAGGAGCGCTGACACACTTTGCAAAACCATTTGATATTGATGAAATTCGTCAAGCTGTAAAAAAATATATTCCAGTTAATACTAACTAGTACTATAATCTCCTCGTTGCTGTGAAATTCTACATATCACTATTCAATCTCACGGGCTTTGCTATGCGCGTTTTTTTCTTGTATTAACTGCATAAAATGTATAAAAATATGGCAGTTTTTTAAGAGAGGTTGCCTATTTTTGTCGAACTCTGCTAGCTTTTATATTGCCGTCAAGTTCGTAAATTGGTATCCTAAAGATGTACTTACATTATTTTAAAGCTTTATTCCTTTTATTAAAGAAACGAGCTTTCAACAGTTTAGAGGAGGATTTACTAATGCCATTAGTATCAATGAAAGAAATGTTGAATACTGCTAAAGATAACGGTTATGCAGTAGGTCAATTCAACTTGAACAACTTAGAGTTCACGCAAGCGATTTTACAAGCAGCACAAGAAGAAAAATCTCCAGTTATCCTTGGTGTTTCTGAAGGTGCAGGCCGTTACATGGGCGGATTCAAAACAATCGTGAAACTTGTTGAAGCACTTATGGAAGAATACAACGTAACAGTACCTGTTGCGATTCACCTTGACCATGGTTCAAGCTTTGAGTCTTGTGCAAAAGCTATTCATGCTGGCTTCACATCTGTTATGATCGACGCTTCTCACGGTCCTTTCGAAGAGAACGTAGCGGTAACATCTAAAGTTGTTGAGCTTGCTCATTTCCACGGTGTATCTGTTGAAGCTGAGCTTGGAACTGTTGGTGGACAAGAAGATGACGTGATTGCAGAAGGCGTAATTTACGCAGATGCACAAGAATGTAAAGAGCTTGTAGAACGTACAGGTATCGACTGCCTAGCTCCAGCACTTGGTTCTGTTCACGGTCCTTACAAAGGGGAACCAAACTTAGGATTCAAAGAAATGGAAGAAATCAGTGGTCTTACAAACATGCCGCTTGTATTACACGGTGGTACTGGAATTCCAACAAAAGATATCCAAAAAGCGATTTCTTTCGGTACAGCTAAAATCAATGTAAACACAGAAAACCAAATTTCTTCTGCAAAAGCTGTTCGTGAAGTACTAGCAGCAGACGCTGAAGTATATGATCCACGTAAATACCTAGGACCAGCTCGTGAAGCAATTAAAGCGACTGTTATTGGTAAAATGCGTGAGTTTGGTTCTTCAAACAAAGCATAATTAAACATGTGAGGAAGTCTTTTTTACAAGCTTCCTCGCTTTTATATCTTTCTTGTAACCGTTTTAAATAAAAGGAAAAAAGAAGGGATGAGGAAAATGAAATTTTTTATCGATACAGCGAATCTAGATGAAATCAAAGAAGCACATGAATTAGGAATTCTAGCTGGTGTTACAACAAACCCTAGCTTAGTTGCAAAAGAGAATGTATCTTTCGAAGAGCGTTTGAAAGAAATTGCTAGTCTTGTTCCAGGATCTGTAAGCGCAGAGGTTATTTCCTTGAAAGCAGAGGAAATGATTGAAGAAGGAAAAGAGCTTGCTAAAATTTCTCCGAATATTACGATAAAAGTTCCAATGACTCCCGATGGCTTAAAAGCTGTCAAATATTTTTCTGAAGCGGGCATTAAAACAAACGTTACACTTGTTTTCTCTGCAAACCAAGCACTTTTAGCAGCACGTGCAGGTGCAACATACGTATCTCCATTTTTAGGACGTCTTGATGACCTTGGTCATGAGGGATTAGATTTAATCAGTGAAATTGCTGAAATCTTTGCGATTCATGATTTACCAACGGAGATTATTGCTGCAAGTATCCGTCATCCATTACATGTTAAAGAAGCAGCGTTACGTGGTGCAGATATTGCGACAATTCCGTTAAAAGTTATCATGCAACTTTTCCACCATCCATTAACAGAACAAGGTATCGAGAAATTCCTACAAGACTGGGAAGCTCGTGTGAACGTTTGATAGATGAAAAAATCCCTCTAGATATATCTAGAGGGATTTTTTTGTTAGACCCATCCATTCTGAAGGGACTTAGACCATTTTTTAAAAGAATATTGAATTAGGAATAATGATAAGGTAATAAAGAAACTAATGGAAAAATTAATAGGCAATGTCCAAACACCTTCAAATAAATACCTTGAGACAATAAATGATGGAATACTTAATACTCCAACGATGATAGTAATTATAGTCCATAACTTTGAATCTGCATTTTTAAGTAACTTCATGAAGCAAGTAATAAGAAGAGCTAAAGAAATTAAACTAATAAGATAAGGAATGATTGAAAATGTATCTTTTGAGAACCTGTCAAAGAATGTGCTAAGAAACTGCCCTGCTGTTTTCACAATAAACATCCACATAAGCATTAAGATTCCAAAATAAAAGGCATCAATTAGATGAACTAATTTTGTTTCCTTAGGTAAGTTCGCTACAATGTCTTTACTATATTGTTTTAAGTCCCGCCTGAATAAATCTTCTGCATTTTTCCCGTGTTTTTGCCCTGTGATTAAGTGCTCAATAATTTCTATAAGCGTTTCCTTTGTTGCTCGTTCAGAAACATTGCTTCCTCGTACATAGGTAAGCACTATTTCGTAAGCAGCAGCATTTTCCTTTGTTAAACTTCTATGAAGAATAGTATTCCTTTTAATTAGTTCTTCTGTAGTCAACGTTTTTTGCTCCTTTTATAGATTTTTTTAGTTTATGTGAATGCTTAGCTATAGGAGATTTTTGTTTCGAGATGTTTTGAATATTTTTTAAATGCATACTGAAGAGTGAAAAGTAGACAAGTAATAGAAGTGCTTATTAACAAATTCATTGGAACTGTCCATACGTCTTTAAAAAATTGATCTGTGAAAACGTATGAGATAGTACCGATGACGAATGTAGAAACTCCAAGGGCAATCCAGCCTTTTGAGCCATAAACACTATTTTTAATAGCTTTAAAAACTGCCCAAATGATAATCCATGTAAAAGGCCATGAAATTAAAAAGGGAAGGAGGGAAATATGGTCTTCTGAAAAAGCAGGGTAGAAGAGACCAATGATTTCTCCAATCGTTTTAGGAATAAACATCCACATGAAAATTAAAGTATTGAAATAAAGAATATTCATAATTTGAAGAGCTTTTGTTTCCTTTGGTAGATTGACTAATACATCATCACAATAAGCTTTTAAATCAGAGCCAAAGATTTCTTCCGCCTTTTTGCTGTCCAATAATGAGGTGTTCCAATATTTCAAGTAACGTTTCTTCTGTGACTCGTTCAGATAGTGAGTTCAGTCTTATATAGACAACCATATTCTCGTAAACTTTTTCATTATGAGTATTTAGGAATACCTGTAGTTCTCTATTCCTCTTAATAATATCTTTCGTATTCAAACTACATCTCTCCTTTCAACTGACTAACGGCACCAATGATATTATCCCAATTTTCTTCAAACTGCTTTAAGGATTTTTCCTCCTCAATTGTAAGTTTGTGGTATTTTCGGTTTGGACCTGATGGGGAAGGTTTCATTGTTCCTTTAATCCATTTTAATTTTTGCATACGAGCAAGCACTGGATAAATACTTCCTTCCTTCACCATAGTTAGCCCTGCCTGATGAAGACGCTCACTAAGTTCATATCCATATACTTCTTTTCGAGAGATAACAAGCAAAATACAGCCTTCTAGTATCCCTTTTAGTAACTGGCTTTGATTATCCAATTGTTCTCATCACCACGATTCTTATCTATATTGTTTTGCAAGGTACTTATGTTCATTTATTGAAATTTGAGGAAGTAAGAATTGTTTTTTTAGGCAAGAATGATATATTGTATGGTAGAAGAAAGTTTAGAATAAGAAAAAAGATAGGGATTAAAAAGAATTACTTTTTCCTCATATGTGTGAAAAACCCTATCGTCATCCTTTTTTGAAAGTGTTATCATAAGGTAGTCTATTATAAATTGTTTAAAGTTTTTATTATTTTTGTAACATATAAGTTATTATCGGCAATAATGATGACGAACATATAATACGTAACTCTGACATAGTAGAACATCGGTCTGCTAGAAAGGAGAATAACATGGAAAAATTGAAAATCGAAGGTGGTCACAAGTTAAAAGGTGAAGTGAGAATAAGCGGGGCTAAAAATAGTGCTGTTGCTTTAATTCCTGCTACGATTTTAGCTGAGTCGCCTGTTACAATCGAAGGTCTTCCTGATATTTCAGATGTTGCTATCCTAAGCAGCTTAATTGAGGAAATTGGCGGAAGTGTTTCAATGGATGCTCACGAGCTTAAAATAAATCCTGAAAAGATGATTTCGATGCCGCTCCCAAATGGAAAGGTGAAAAGGCTACGAGCTTCTTATTATTTAATGGGAGCTATGCTTGGAAGATTTAAGAAAGCAGTTGTTGGACTCCCTGGAGGATGTCATTTAGGTCCTCGTCCAATAGACCAGCATATTAAAGGTTTTGAAGCTCTAGGGGCAAAGGTAACCAATGAGCAGGGAGCTATCTATTTGCGAGCAGAAGAGTTAAAAGGAGCACGTATCTATTTAGATGTTGTCAGTGTTGGGGCTACAATTAATATTATGCTTGCAGCTGTGAGAGCAAAAGGGCGCACTGTTATTGAAAATGCGGCGAAAGAGCCGGAAATCATTGATGTTGCTACCCTTCTTACAAGCATGGGAGCACGTATTAAAGGGGCAGGAACAGACGTTATTCGTATTGATGGAGTTGATCATCTAAGCGGTTGCCGTCATTCTATTATTCCTGATCGAATTGAAGCAGGTACATATATGATAATGGCGGCTTCAATGGGAGAAGAAGTGTTAATTGACAATGTAATCCCTAAGCATATCGAACCATTAATTGCAAAACTTCGTGAAATCGGAGTAGAAGTGCAAACGAACAATGATCAAGTGCTTATTAGAGGAAAAGAAAACTTAAAAGCAGCGGATATTAAGACACTCGTTCACCCTGGATTCCCAACAGATTTACAGCAACCAATTACAGCTCTTCTAACAAAAGCAGAAGGGACAAGCATGGTAACTGATACTATTTATAGTGCACGCTTCAAACATATTGACGAATTAAGAAGAATGAATGCGTCTGTAAAAGTAGAGGGTCGTTCTGCTATTATTAATGGTCCGACAGAGCTTCAAGGAGCAAAAGTGAAAGCTTCTGATTTGCGAGCAGGTGCAGCACTTGTAACAGCAGGATTAATGGCAAAAGGCATCACTGAGATTACTGGACTTGAGCATATTGACAGAGGGTATAGCCATCTTGTTGATAAACTCTCAGGTTTAGGGGCAGTTATTTGGCGCGAACGTATGACAGAACAGGAAATTGAGCAATTTCAAAATTCTTAAATCACCGACTGGAGATGGATGAGAATGGAAAGAAGTTTATCAATGGAATTAGTTCGTGTAACAGAAGCAGCAGCTCTTGCATCAGGACGATGGATGGGAAGAGGAAAAAAAGAAGAAGCAGATGAGGCTGCTACATCTGCAATGCGTGATGTTTTTGATACAATCCCAATGAAAGGGACTGTTGTTATTGGTGAGGGAGAAATGGATGAAGCGCCAATGCTATATATTGGTGAGAAGCTTGGTACAGGCTATGGGCCACGTGTTGATGTTGCTGTTGACCCTCTTGAAGGAACAAATATTGTTGCAGCAGGAGGGTGGAATGCCCTAGCTGTATTAGCTGTTGCGGATAATGGGAACTTACTTCATGCTCCTGATATGTATATGGAGAAAATTGCTGTAGGTCCAGAAGCTGTTGGCAAAGTTGATATTAATGCTTCTGTTATTGATAACTTGAGAGCGGTAGCAAAAGCTAAAAACAAAGATATTGAAGATGTTGTAGCAACAGTCCTAAACCGTTCACGTCATGAGAGAATCATTCATGAACTTCGTGAAGCAGGTGCACGCATTAAGCTTATTAACGATGGAGACGTTGCAGGGGCTATTAACACAGCTTTTGACAATACAGGTGTTGACATTTTATTTGGTTCAGGCGGAGCGCCAGAAGGTGTTTTAGCAGCTGTTGCTTTAAAGTGTTTAGGTGGGGAACTTCAGGGGAAGCTTTTACCACAAAGTGAAGAAGAATTAAAACGTTGTAAAGAAATGGGCATTGAGGATGTTGATCGCGTTCTTTATATGGACGACCTTGTAAAAGGGGAAGATGCCATCTTTGCAGCGACAGGGGTAACAGATGGTGAACTTTTAAAAGGTGTTCAATTTAAAGGATCTATTGGTACAACTCAATCACTTGTTATGAGAGCAAAGTCGGGTACAGTTCGTTTTGTTGATGGTCGTCACAGTCTGAAGAAAAAGCCAAACCTAGTTATTAAGCCATAACGGAACTTTTTAACCATAATTAAAATTAGAGCTATCATATCTTGTATTTCTTTTCATAATGTACTATTTTAATAGTTGTATAAAGTCTAATGATCAAGCGTTGCCAGATTGAGGCAACGCTTGATATATTACTGGAATTTGTTTCCGTTTCCTTTGTAGTGACATTAGCCTAAAATGAAGGAAATGAAGGGATAAGCGCGAATTTATCTTTAATCCCCATTGCTGAGTCCCGTTGTAATAGCTCACCTTTTTTGTTGATTAAAAAGTGTAAAAAGGGTTAGAATAGAGAATGCTACACAAATAGAAAAACACTACTCTACTCTTTATACTTCTGTTTATCTTATCTCAACTGCTTTTTATCCAGAACAAAGTAGTAAAGATGAACTCCTACACGTTAGAAGTTTTAATTTATCTTCTCCTAAAATATAGATTGATCCCAACGGAAAAATAGTAAAAGAATTATTTAGGAAGAACAGGCTAAACGAGTATTTAGTTTTTTTATCATTGTTTGTGCAAGCTTTCCTAATGCTTTATAAAATCTTGCATTTTTGAAAAATTTTATCTTGAAAAGTGGTGTTTTCCATGAGCTTAACATTATCGAGTTTAGAAAATATGAAATTAAAAGAATTATATGAGCACGCTCGTGAATATAGTGTTTCATACTATAGTAAGTTAACTAAAAAGGAATTAATCTTTGCAATTTTAAAAGCACAAGCTGAAAAGGACGGCTTACTATTTATGGAAGGTGTTCTTGAAATTATTCAATCAGAGGGTTTTGGTTTTTTACGTCCAATTAACTACTCTCCAAGTTCAGAAGATATTTATATTTCAGCATCTCAAATTCGTCGTTTTGATTTGCGTAACGGAGACAAAGTTTCGGGGAAAGTACGTCCTCCTAAAGAAAATGAACGTTATTATGGTTTGTTACACGTGGAAGCGGTTAACGGAGATGATCCAGAGTCTGCAAAAGAACGTGTGCATTTCCCTGCCTTGACTCCAATTTATCCAGATCGTCAAATTACGCTTGAAACAAAACCAAATCACTTATCAACTCGTGTGATGGATTTGATTGCTCCTGTTGGTTTTGGTCAGCGTGGTCTTATTGTAGCCCCGCCAAAAGCAGGGAAAACAATGCTTTTAAAAGAAATTGCAAATAGCATTGCTACAAATAATCCAGAAGCAGAGCTTATTGTTCTTCTTATTGACGAGCGTCCTGAAGAAGTAACAGATATTGAGCGTTCTGTAGAAGGGGATGTTGTTAGTTCAACATTTGACGAAGTTCCAGAAAATCATATTAAAGTAGCAGAACTTGTTCTAGAGCGTGCTATGCGTTTAGTAGAACATAAAAAAGATGTGGTTATTTTAATGGATAGTATTACAAGATTAGCTCGTGCTTATAACTTAGTTATTCCACCAAGTGGACGTACGCTTTCGGGTGGTATTGATCCTGCAGCGTTCCACCGTCCAAAGCGATTTTTTGGGGCTGCCCGAAATATTGAAGAAGGCGGTAGTTTAACTATTCTTGCAACAGCGCTTGTTGATACAGGTTCACGTATGGATGACGTTATTTATGAAGAGTTTAAAGGTACAGGAAACATGGAGCTTCATCTTGACCGTTCACTTGCTGAGAAGCGTATCTTCCCTGCAATTGATATTCGTCGTTCAGGTACTCGTAAAGAAGAAATGTTGATCCCGAAAGAGCATCTTGATCATTTATGGGCAATCCGTAAAACAATGGCAGATGCTCCTGACTTTGTTGATAAGTTTATGCGTCGTTTACGTCAAACGAAATCAAATGAAGATTTCTTTCAAGCATTAACAGAGGAAAGAAAAGCGGTCACACACGGCAAACGTTAACATTTTCTTCTTATAAAACAATGCTATTGCAAAAGAAGTAAACCCTTGTTATAATTCAAAGATGTGCGACATCACGCAATCAGCGTGGATATAACTCTGTTTCAGATGATTCAGGGCGGAAGGAGATGAAAAACATGAAATCAGCAATTCATCCGGATTATAAAAAAGCAACAGTAAAATGTTCTTGCGGTAATGAATTTGAAACTGGTTCTGTTAAAGAAGAGGTACGCGTAGAGGTTTGCTCTGAGTGCCATCCATTCTACACAGGACGTCAACGTTTCGCTTCTGCAGACGGTCGTGTTGAACGTTTCAATAAAAAATACGGTCTTAAGTAATCGTAAATATGTACGATCAAAACAGGCAAGCGGCTCAAGCTCTTGCCTGTTTTTTACATAGTGAAACATAAAACGTTTATATTATTATAGGGCACCTAGGAAGATATGTATAAAACTTATCTTCTTTTTAATGTGGTTCGCTCTAAACATAGAAAAGCGTAACGTATGGAAAGCTACTCCTAAGGATCTGTAAAGAGAGATGAATAACAAGGTAAGGAGAATTTGATGGCACAGTTATTTTTTAAATATGGCGCAATGAATAGTGGAAAATCAATTGAAATTTTAAAAGTGGCAAACAACTATGAGGAACAAAATAAAACAGTCCTTATGTTTACTTCTGGAATTGATACAAGAGATGAAATAGGATATGTCTCAAGTAGAGTGGGCCTTCGTCGAAAAGCTATTCCAATATTTGATGACACCGACATCTTTAATATTGTCTTTGATCATTCTCCAAAACCGAACTGTATCCTTATTGATGAAGCTCAGTTTCTTAATAAAGATAACGTTTTACAGCTTGCTCGTATTGTAGATGAACTCAATATTCCTGTTATGTGTTTCGGACTAAAAAATGACTTTCAAAACGAACTTTTTGAAGGAAGTCGTTATTTATTAATTTATGCTGATAAAGTAGAAGAAATGAAGACAATTTGCTGGTTTTGTGAGCGTAAAGCAATTATGAATTTGCGCGTAGATGATGCTGGGAAGCCCGTATATACAGGTGAACAAATTCAAATTGGGGGAAATGATTCCTACTATCCAGTTTGTCGTAAATGTCATGCTAATCCGCCTCTGTAAAATAAATAGTAATGGAAAAAGCGATGAAAATTCTTTTCTAGTTGAAGGGTTTTTATCACTTTTTCTTATATTAAAAATCAAAAATAAATGTTTTTTTACAATATATTTTTTATTATTGAAAAATCTTTAAGGATGAGGTAATTGAAGAAGGGTTTGAAGGTCTTCTTAGAGAGAGAAAAATGAAAATTCTTGTTCAAGAAAAATAAGAAAAAAGATAGGGCACTTTGGTTTCCTATCGCTTTTATTATAGAAAGAGAATGGTTCATCACCTACATCCTGTGGGCTTATTTGCTTTTGACGTTTGCTACAGCCTATACTATAATTATAATGTTATGGATAAAATTTGATTTCCACTTAGAAGTGTCTATATTTTACTACTGTAAAGGGTAAAATGAGACATTTATTCAGATGTCTTTAAGACGCGATTAAGGGAATATAATAGAGGTGAAGAACGTGTTTGATCGTTTAGATTCAGTAGAAATGCGTTATGATAAATTAAATGAGCTATTGAGTGATCCTGAAATTGTAAATGACGCAAATAAACTTCGTGAGTATTCAAAAGAACAGTCTGATATTCAGGAAACAGTTGAAGCATACCGTGAATATAAAGAAGTAAAAGAGCAGCTTGATGAAGCAAAATTAATGCTTGAAGATAAGCTTGATGCTGAAATGAAGGAAATGGTAAAGGAAGAAATTTCGGAGCTTTCTGAACGTGAAGAAGAGCTTGTTGAACGTTTGAAAATCTTACTTGTACCAAAAGATCCAAATGACGATAAAAACGTAATTATGGAGGTTCGTGGTGCAGCAGGTGGAGATGAAGCAGCTCTATTTGCAGGAGACCTTTATCGTATGTACAGCCGTTATGCAGAAGCAAATGGTTGGAAAACAGAAGTAATGGAAGCAACCTCAACAGGTGTTGGTGGTTATAAAGAAATTATCTTTATGATTAGTGGAAAAGGCGCTTATTCAAAGATGAAGTTTGAAAATGGAGCACACCGTGTGCAACGTGTACCAGAGACAGAATCAGGTGGACGTATTCATACATCAACAGCAACGGTTGCGTGCTTGCCGGAAGCAGAAGAGGTTGAGGTTGATATCCATGAAAAAGATATTCGCGTTGACACCTTTGCATCAAGTGGTCCAGGTGGGCAAAGTGTAAATACAACAATGTCAGCTGTTCGTTTAACACACGTACCAACAGGTGTTGTTGTATCATGTCAAGATGAGAAATCTCAAATTAAAAACAAAGAAAAAGCGATGAAGGTTTTACGTGCTCGTATTTATGATAAATTCCAGCGTGAAGCACAGGCTGAATATGATCAAAACCGTAAACAAGCGGTAGGAAGTGGAGATCGTTCTGAGCGTATTCGTACGTATAACTTCCCACAAAACCGTGTAACAGATCACCGCATTGGATTAACAATCCAAAAACTTGATCAAATCTTGCAAGGTAAACTTGATGAAGTGATTGAAGCACTTATCATGGAAGATCAAGCTCAACGTATGGAAGAGTCGATGTAATGATGAAAAACAGAACAAAAATTTTTGAAGTCCTTAAATGGGCTTCTTCTTTTTTAGAAGAACATAATCGAGATCAAAATGCAGGTGAACTTCTTTTAATTCACCATTTAAAAACAACGCGCTCAAAACTTTTAGCTTCTCTTCATGATGAAGTAAGCCAGGAGATCTTCTCTGCTTTTGAAGCTGATGTACGACGTCATGCTGAAGGACTTCCAATTCAATATCTTATTGGAAAAGAGAGCTTTTATGGACGAGATTTTTTAGTAAATAAGGAAGTATTAATCCCACGTCCTGAAACGGAAGAGCTTGTCTTTCATGTTTTGCAGAAGATAGAGCAAAAGTGGGGAAGCAATAAGAAGTTGAACGCTGTTGACGTTGGAACAGGCAGTGGGGCAATTGCGATTACCCTTGCACTAGAAAATTCAAATTTAGCTCTAAAAGCTATTGATATTGCTCCAGCTTCAATTGAAGTGGCAGAACAAAACGCTCGGTTGCTCGGAGCAGCTGTTGAATTTTTAGAAGGAGATATGCTTTCTCCGTTAATAAAGATGGGGAAAAAGGCAAGTGTTATCGTCTCTAATCCTCCCTATATTCCAAGTTGTGATATTGATACACTTTCCCCTGTTGTGAAAGAACATGAGCCAATGCGTGCTCTTATTGGAGGAGAGGACGGGCTTGATTTTTATCGTCAACTAATGGAAGAGCTTCCTTATGTATTAGAAAAAGACGGAATTGTAGCGTTTGAAGTTGGAGTTGGACAAACAAAGGATGTAGGAAACATGCTGAAAGAAACTTTTCCGACAGCGGATGTAAAAGCAATTGATGACATTAACGGCAAAGATCGAATTGTTATAGCAAGTCTTTAAGTCAAGTTCCTCTTTTAGGAGAGGAACTTCTTGTCTGAAAAAATAAAAGAATAATAGTTTTTCAAGGTTTAAGAAAACAAATTTTGCCCATACTGTTCTAGTGAGAGGGCGGTGTGGGAAATGAAGAAACAAGCAATTATTTTTTTATTACTTTTATTTGTAGGAGCATATCTCCAAGTTACAGGAAATGGAACAGCACAGGCCACTGAACGAACGGTTATTCCAAATGACGCTATAAGGCTTCGGATTTTAGCTAATAGCGATAGTGATAAAGATCAAAAAGTAAAACGTATGGTTCGTGATGAAGTGAACAAGGAAATTAATAAGTGGGTAGAAGAGCTAACGTCTTTTGAAGAAGCTAGTAAAGTAATTCAAAGTAATCTTCCAGAGATTAAGGAAATTGCTAATAGAGTTCTTAAAGAACAAGGGTTTTCATATGAAGCAAACGTTAAATTCGGTAAAGTATCATTTCCAACGAAGCTTTATGGGAATTTATTATATCCTGCTGGGGAATATGAAGCAGTATTGATTACGCTTGGAGAAGGTGAAGGCGCAAATTGGTGGTGTGTATTATTTCCACCGATGTGTTTCCTTGATTTCTCAAACGGTCAAGCTGTTCCAGAACAAGAAGGTGTAAAAGCTTCTGAATCAACTTCAAAGCCGGTGAAAGAAGAAGTGGCACAACCAGAACCATCAGTAAAGGCAGAGGAAGAAGAAACAAAAAATCCTAAACCAAAAAAGAAAGAAAGCAAGATAGAAGAGAAAGAGCAAAAACCAGAAGTGAAGTTCTTTGTTGTAGAATGGTTTGAAAAAGTGGTCTCTTAGTTCTATTTCTCTTTCCACCTCATAGAGTAGGTAGTAGATATCAAAGACTAGGGGGGGAAGAGAGATGCATTTACGCTATGCTGAGAAGAGTGATGAAAGAAATATACTTGCCTTTATTGAGAAAGCTGGAGTTGATTCAGAAGGGATTAAGGAGCAAATACAACATTTTGTTTTAATGGAAGACAAGCAAGGAAATCTACAAGGAACGCTAGGTATTTATAAACTAGGTGATAAAGGGCTTCTACGTTCTCTTGTTATGAGTGAGAAAGTAAGTCAGGAAGAAATCTTAGCGCTCTTTCACGAAGCTTTTCGACTTGCATGGCAAAAAGAGTTGAAAGATTTGTACTTAGTGACGAATAAAAGCAGTGCTTTGCCGTTTTTCCATCTGCTTGGTTTTCAGGAAGTTGATCCAGTAAGTTCACCGTCTGCTTTTCAACGATTTTATCAAGAAGCTGTTGAGGAAAATGAAGAAATTCATTTTATGCATTATAATGTAAAGAAAGAAGCGTAGAAAAGCTGTTGATAACTTTTATGAAAAATACTATCCACAGAGTTATTAACACCCCAGCGCCTTTTATCCACAAAATGTGGACGAAGGGCGCTTATTGGTGCTATTTTCAGTAAAAAAGTGAGTAGAACCCCTATTTTAATGGGGATAAATAAAAAGATAATAGGAGGTAAGAAGATGAAAACAAACATGTGGATTGTGGATAATTCAGAAAATAATGTAAATAGTTATCCACAACTCGAAGAAGCTGCTTCTTTATTAAAAAAAGGGGAAGTTGTGGCTTTTCCAACAGAGACAGTTTACGGTCTTGGAGCAGATGCAACAAATGATAAAGCAGTGAAGAAGATTTTTGAAGCCAAAGGTCGACCAAGCGACAATCCTCTTATTGTACATATTGGGAATGCTAATCAGCTTGATGGACTTGTTGAGGAAGTACCCTTAAAAGCTAAAAAGCTAATAGAAGCCTACTGGCCTGGCCCGCTTACGCTTATCTTAAAAAGTAAAACAGGCATCTCTCAAGGAGTGACAGCAGGTCTATCAACGGTTGGCATTCGTATGCCTTCACATCCTGTAGCTCTTGCTCTTCTCCAAAAAGTAAACCTTCCTATTGCAGCTCCAAGTGCGAATCTATCTGGCCGACCTAGCCCAACTACTGCACAGCACGTTTACGAGGATTTACAAGGAAGAATTGTGGGGATTGTTGATGGTGGCCAAACAGGAGTAGGTCTTGAATCAACAGTATTGGACTGTACATGTGAACCGCCCCTTATTTTGCGACCAGGTGGTATTACAAAGCGACAGTTAGAAGAAGTTATCGGAGAAGTTAAAGTTGACCAAGCATTATTAAAGGAAGAGGAGAAACCAAAATCTCCTGGTATGAAATATACGCATTATGCACCAAATGCTCCTCTTTTCATTGTATCTGGAACACGAGAGTTTATGCGAGAGACTATTATGAAAGCACAAAAAGGCGGAAAGAAAGTAGGTGTCCTTTCTACAGAAGAAAATCATTCTTTCTATCCAGGAGATAAAGTCATTGTATGTGGACATCGAGAAGATCAAGCTTCAATTGCTGCCTCTTTATACGATTCATTGCGAGCTTTCAATCAAGAAGATCTCGATATTATCTATAGTGAAAGCTTTGAAAAAGAAGGATTAGGAGAGGCGATTATGAATCGTCTTGTTAAAGCTGCAGGACATAAAATCATTTCAGAAGAATAGAACCATTCTAAACCCCTTTGGACGTGCATATGGTGAATTAGGATATGTACATCTGAGGGGGAGAAAAAATGACCTTGCCTGATTTTGCGAGTGAGTTTCTTACATTATTTGTGATGGCGTTTGCACTAGGAATGGATGCTTTTTCAATCGGCCTTGGAATGGGTCTTATTCAATTGAGGATGAAACAGATTTTTTACATTGGACTAACTATTGGCGTTTTCCATTTCATTATGCCTTTGTTAGGAATTGGAATGGGACGTTTGCTTTCAGAGAAATTTGGGATGTTTGCAACATATGTTGGAGGAGCTCTTCTTCTTTTCCTTGGCATTCAAATGGTTTATTCGTCTTTCAAAAAAGGGGAAGATATATTAATAAAACCTGTTGGATTTGGTCTTATTGTTTTTGCTTTAAGCGTTAGTTTAGACAGTTTTTCAGTCGGACTTAGCCTAGGGATTTTTGGAGCAAAAACCTTGCTTACTGTTATTGTGTTTGGAGCTGTCAGCATGGTATTAACGTGGATAAGCCTTTTACTTGGACGTCGTGTTCAAGGATTGTTAGGGTCTTATAGTGAGGTGCTTGGGGGAAGTATCCTTCTTGCGTTTGGTATAAAATTGCTCTGGCCATTTTAAATTTTTATAATAGAAAGAAGATGAACAAAAGCTCAGAGATTTGAGCTTTTTATTTTTTAGAGAGAAGGTTGATTACATGAAGAGAGTTTTATTCGTTTGTACAGGTAACACGTGCCGTAGTCCAATGGCTTCTGCATTGCTGAAGGAAAAAAAGGATTTTGAAGTCCAGTCAGCTGGAATATTTGCAGGGAAAGGAATGCCAATTTCCGCTGCAGCCTCTCAGGCTTTATTAGAAAAAGGAATAGAGCATAATCACCGCTCGCAGCCCTTTACATCAGAGCTTGCAGAATGGGCTGATTATATTTTTACGATGACAAATCAGCATAAACAATTAATTGTTAGTCAGCACCCCTCTGCTGCTAAGAAAACATTCACATTGCATGAATTTTCTACTTCATCAGTTGGAGATGTACAAGATCCATATGGGGGAGATCTCTCTATCTACCGAGAAACACTCGGTGAATTAGACGAACTTATTCGTCAACTTATCCTTAAATTAGCCGATAAATAGGACAGAAGTCCATTATCTCTAAATGTTGCATGGAAGGCATTGTAGAGAATAATTTATTGGATAAGTGAGGGGTCTTTATGTCGAAGCAATATAAATTTAATTTAAGATTTAAGCTTGTATTTTTCACTTTTATTTTAGCAATCATCACCTATTCTACAAGTGCTTTTTTTCTATATTTTGTCTACCCCCATGCAGGAGAATTGATGAGTCAGACAGTCTTTACAGCTCTTGTTCTCACGCTTGGGGTATTTTGGACAGGGTTGTTAATGTTTTTAGCAACAGGTTTCATTATCCGTCCTTTGCAAAAGTTAGAGATTGTAGTAAATAAAGCAGCTGAAGGTAATCTCAGTGATGAAGTAAATCTAAAACTTTCAAATGATGAAATCTATGGTATTGGACAAGCTTTTAATAGAATGTTGCAAAATATGCGTGACATAATTATGACCATTGAAGAGAACACAAATAAAGCAAATGAGTGCGTGCTTCAAATCTCTAATTTAGCAGATGATGCCTTTAGACATTCTTCGCATATTTCCCAAACAATTGATGAAATATCAGCGGGCGCTGAGAACTCTGCAGCTGCTATTGAAGACACAGCAGAATCTATTGAGCATGTACTTGTTCTAGCAGGAGATGTGCGGGAAAAAGCACTGCACTCAAAACGTCTTTCTGAAACAATGGTTGGATCTCTAGATGGAACAAGTGAAGCAACAGTTGGGCTTATAAAAGGGCTAGAACGATTGGTTGAGCAGAATGGTCAATCTTTGCAAGCTGTTGGACAACTTGAGAAACACGCTAAACAAGTAGAAGATATTATCTCACTTGTAGGGGATATTTCGAGGCAGACAAATTTGCTTGCATTAAATGCCTCGATTGAAGCAGCACGGGCAGGAGAGCATGGAGAAGGATTTGCTGTTGTAGCAGAAGAAGTGCGTAAATTGGCTGATGAAAGTGCACAAGCTGTAAAAAGTATTACAAAGCTTATTCAAAATATCCAAAATGGAATTAGTGAAGTTGTAAATCAAATTCATCACCAAGTCGAAATCGGAAAGCAAGAAGTGTTAAAAGGGGATAAAACACAAAAAGTATTAAAAGATATGAAAGAATCTGTTTATGAGGTTTCTTCCTCTGTTGAAACTATCGTCTCTTTCTCGCAACAGCAAGTACAAAACATAGGCCAAACATCAAGTCAATCTCAGGAAGTAGCAGCAATCGCTGAAGAAACATCAGTAGGTGCAGAAGAAGTAAATGCCGTAATTAAGGAACAGTTTCATTTAATGAAAGAAGTTAGTAATGTTGCGAAATATTTAGCAGAACAAGCTGAGCAATTGAAATCCACAATTCAACGTTTTAAGTTATAATGAAGGAAAGTTCGAATATTAACCGTAAAGAGGTGTTTACTTTGAGTAATAACTTCAGCAGTCTAGCGAGTGATTTTCAAGCAATGTTGACTGATTTTTCAGAACAAGTTTCTTTGAGTGATAAAACATTAGTCATTGGTTGCAGTACAAGTGAAGTGAGCGGGGAGAGAATTGGGACAGCAGGCAAGAGTCCTGTAGCAGAGACGATTTTTTCTTCTTTGGACAAACTTAGTAAAGAAAAAGGAGTCAAATTAGCTTTTCAATGTTGTGAACATTTAAATCGAGCTATTGTTGTTGAAAGGGAGACAGCAAAAGAGCATGGATTAGATCCTGTAAGTGTTATTCCAGTAGCAAAAGCTGGCGGGTCAATGGCAACGTATGCTTACAAACATATGAAAGACCCTGTTGTAGTGGAAGAAATAAAAGCTGAAGCTGGAATTGACATTGGTGACACATTTATTGGAATGCATTTAAAAGCTGTTGCTGTTCCTGTTCGGTGTCAAAGCAATAAACTTGGAGAAGCACATGTTACTTTTGCTACAACAAGACCTAAGTTCATTGGTGGGGCCAGAGCAACATATGCTTAAAAATTAAGCTTATTAACATATATTTTCATGTTGAAAATTGGTTAATGTTCGTGTTTAAATGGATATGAACATTGTTATTTGTCCTTTTTCTATTTATTTTTATATAAAACATGAACTTTTATAAAAAATAGCCTTTCATAGTTAAGGAAATGTGCTACAATAGGGAAAGACTTAGGACTAAATAACAAAAAGTACCGTAAAAGAAGGGGAGGACCACCATGGAAAAACTTTCAAAACAAGATCCAAAAATCTATAATGCCATTCAAGATGAGCTATCAAGACAAAGATCTAAAATCGAGCTAATTGCTTCAGAAAACTTTGTAAGTGAAGCTGTTATGGAAGCACAAGGTTCAGTATTAACAAATAAATATGCAGAAGGTTATCCTGGCCGTCGTTATTATGGCGGATGTGAGCATGTTGATGTTGTTGAGGATATCGCACGTGATCGTGTAAAAGAACTTTTTGGGGCAGAACATGCTAATGTTCAACCTCACTCAGGTGCACAAGCTAACATGGGTGTTTATTTCACAATTCTAGAACAAGGTGATACGGTTCTTGGTATGAATTTATCACACGGTGGACATTTAACACACGGAAGTCCTGTTAACTTCAGCGGTGTTCAATATAACTTTGTAGAGTACGGTGTAGACGAAAAAACACATCTTATTGACTATAATGATGTAAGACAAAAAGCAGTAGAACATAAACCAAAATTAATTGTTGCAGGTGCAAGTGCATATCCACGTGAAATTGATTTTGCTCGTTTCCGTGAAATTGCTGATGAAGTTGGCGCATATTTAATGGTTGATATGGCTCACATTGCTGGACTTGTTGCAGCTGGTCTTCATCCAAACCCAGTTCCATATGCAGATTTTGTAACGTCAACAACTCATAAAACATTACGTGGACCTCGTGGTGGTTTAATTCTATGTAAAGAAGAGTTTGCGAAGAAGATTGACAAAGCGATCTTCCCAGGTCTTCAAGGTGGTCCACTTATGCACGTTATTTCAGCGAAAGCAGTAGCATTTGGAGAAGCATTAGAGGAAGATTTCAAAACATATGCTCAACAAATCATTAATAATGCAAAAGCATTCGCAAGTGCTCTAAAAGAAGAAGGATTCTCTATTGTTTCAGATGGAACGGACAACCATTTAATTCTAATCAACGTAAAAGAGATGGGATTAACAGGTAAAGTAGCTGAAGAAGCTCTTGATTCCGTAGGAATTACAACAAATAAAAATGCTATCCCTTATGATACAGAAAGCCCATTTGTAACAAGTGGTATTCGTATTGGTACTGCAGCAGTTACAAGCCGTGGCTTTGGGGAAGAAGATATGAAAGAAATTGCTTCAATTATGAGTCTAACATTGAAAAATGTAGAAGATGAAAGCAAACTTGCAGAAGCAAAAGAACGTGTTGAAGCTTTAACAAGCAAATTTAAGCTTTACCCAACATACTAAAAATCAAAAAGGCACGTCTTGAGGACAGCTCAAGGCGTGCCTTTTTATCGTCTTAAAAAAACTTCATTCTAGAAGAAGGACTTGAACTCACTTTTTTTTTTCTGTAAAATAAACGCAATGTGTTTATTTCGTTTAGGCGATATTACAAACGAACCGTTATTTATGATAAACAGTATTACATATTGCTGGTGAACGCTATTGCTGTGCGTACTTGACGGCAGAACATGTGAGGCTAACAAGATTTGAGAGGTATTCTAAAAGTAAGATTTCTTATTTTAGAATGCCTTGTTCCATGTGTAACATTTTAACTAAAGGAGATGTAATTGTGGGAAAAGTATATGTGTTTGATCATCCGTTAATTCAGCATAAGTTAACGTATATTCGTGATAAAAGTACAGGAACGAAAGAATTCCGTGAGCTTGTGGATGAAGTAGCAAGCTTAATGGCTTTTGAAATTACAAGAGATTTACCTTTGCAAGAAGTAAACGTTGAAACACCAGTTTGTGAAGCTACATCAAAAGTATTAGCAGGTAAAAAACTTGGGATTGTACCAATTTTACGTGCAGGTCTTGGAATGACGGAAGGAATTTTAAAACTTATTCCTGCGGCAAAAGTAGGGCATGTTGGTTTATATCGTGATCCTGAAACACTAAAACCAATTGAATATTACGTAAAACTTCCTCGTGATGTTGAAGAACGTGACTTTATCGTTGTAGATCCAATGTTAGCTACAGGGGGATCTGCAGTTGAAGCGATTAACTCTCTGAAAAAACGTGGAGCAACAAGCATTAGATTTATGTGTTTAGTAGCAGCACCTGAAGGAGTAGAAGTGATGCAAGAAGCTCATCCAGATGTTGATATTTATATTGCAGCATTAGATGAAAAGTTAAACGATCACGGCTATATTGTGCCAGGTCTTGGTGATGCAGGAGACCGTTTGTACGGAACGAAATAAACAAAATAAAAGGTGATGAAAAATGGCTAAGCGGATTAAAGTTATGACTATTTTTGGGACACGCCCGGAAGCAATTAAAATGGCTCCTCTTGTACTTGAACTAAATAGTCGCTCAGAACAGTTTGAATCAATTGTTACAGTAACAGCACAGCATAGAGAGATGCTTGATCAAGTTCTGTCCATCTTCAACATTACACCAGACCATGACCTTAACATTATGAAAGATCGCCAAACACTTATGGACGTAACAACAAGAGGTCTTCAAGGTCTTGATGCTGTAATGAAAGAAGTGCAGCCTGATATTGTCCTTGTCCACGGAGATACAACAACAACTTTTATTGCAAGTTTAGCAGCTTTCTACAATCAAATTGTTGTTGGACATGTTGAAGCTGGATTAAGAACATGGAATAAGTACTCTCCGTACCCTGAAGAAATGAATCGTCAATTAACAGGTGTGCTAGCAGATTTACACTTTGCTCCAACAAATAAATCAGCAAACAATTTAAAGACAGAAAATAAAGAAGAAGAAAACATCTACATTACAGGAAATACAGCTATTGATGCTCTTCAAACAACAGTAGACGAAACTTATCACCATGAAATCTTAGAAGGTCTTAGTGACCATCGTTTAATTCTTTTAACAGCACACCGTCGTGAAAATTTAGGTGAGCCGATGCGCAACATGTTTAAAGCGGTAAAAAGAATTGTCGAAGAGCATGACGATGTGCGAGTAATTTATCCTGTGCACCTTAACCCAGTCGTGCGTGAACTAGCTGATGAGGTGCTTGGTAATGATCCAAGAATTCAGCTTATTGAACCACTTGGAGTTGTAGATTTTCACAACTTTGCTTCACGTGCACATATTATCCTAACAGATTCGGGTGGAGTGCAGGAAGAAGCACCTTCATTAGGTGTTCCTGTTCTTGTTCTTAGAGATACAACAGAGCGTCCTGAAGGAATTGAAGCAGGAACATTGAAGCTTGCAGGATTAGAAGAAGAACATATTTATAAGCTTACAAAAGAGCTCTTAGAAGATAAGGAAGCATATGAGCAAATGGCAAAAGCCTCAAACCCATATGGAGATGGACATGCTTCAGCTCGTATTGCAGATGCTATCTTGTATCACTTCAAACAAAAAGAAAATCGACCTGATACATTCAATCCATAAAAGGTCTATATTATAAAGAAACATCTCTCGCATGAAAAGCGTTGTTTGTGAAACGCTATGTGAGAGGTGTTTTTTTATGAGAAAATGTTTCTTTATAAGTATTGTTTTATGTTTTCTATTGTTACCTATAGATGTATATAGCCAAGCTTTTGAAAGACCTCCTTCAATTGACAATGCTCTTTCTCAGAAATTACAAAAGACCATTATTGTAGTAAAGAAGGGACATCTTCAAGAAGCTTTAAGAAATGTAAAGATACATTACCCAAATGTAAAAATAAGGAATGTGTATCATCATGTTTTTGAAGGTTTTTCAGTAGAAGGGCTTGGTATAGATCTTCAAGCAATCAAGAAAGAAAAGTGGACAGAACAGTTATTTGGAGTAACTTATTATCAGCAAACAATGAATGAGAGTGTTCCATTTATTGGTGGAGATGAAGTAAGAGGGATCTTTGACAAAGAAAACAAGCGTTTGACAGGTAAAGGTGTAAAAATCGGAATTATTGATACAGGTATTAACATGCTTCATCGCGATCTTCAACATTCATACAAAGGAGGCTACGACTTCGTTGATGTTGATGAATACCCAATGGAAACGGTGGAAAAGCAAGGACCTCCTACTTATCATGGAACACATGTAGCAGGAATTATCGGTGCAAACGGTAAAATGAAAGGCGTAGCTCCAGAAGCTGATATTTATATGTACAGAGCATTAGGACCAGGTGGGATGGGAAGTTCAGAGCAAGTTATTCTAGCAATAGAAAAAGCAATTGAAGAAAAAATGGACGTGTTAAATCTTTCTTTAGGAAACGAGATTAATGGTCCTGATTGGCCCACAAGTCTAGCTGTAAATGAAGCTGTTCGCCAAGGCGTCGTAGTTGTAGCTGCAAATGGTAACTCAGGTCCTGATTTATGGACCGTCGGTGCTCCAGCCACCGCTTCTGAGGCTATTTCAGTTGGTGCTTCAGCTCCTCCATTAAAGCTACCTTATCTTGAAGTTAACAGAAAGAAGGTTACGCTTCAACAGCTACAAGGATCACCAAATTGGAATTTAGAACAAAGTTATGAAATTGTAGCAGGGGGTTATGGACAAAAGAACGAATTAGAAGATGCAAGAGGAAAAGTAGTCCTTGTAAAAAGAGGGAAAATATCATTTACAGAAAAAGCGCTTAATGCTGAAAAAGCTGGAGCAAAAGGAGTTCTTATTTCAAACAATGAGAGGGAGAGGGGGATATTTTCTGGTGCTCTTCAATCTGAGCTCGGAATACCCATCGCAGCAATTAGTCATAATGACGGAAAAGAGCTTCTTTTAAAGAAGAAAAATAACCGCCTTTATGGAGTAACTCAATATGAAGAGATTCAAGATAAGATAGCTCCATTTAGCTCTAGAGGACCTGTTACAACAACGTGGGAAATTAAGCCAGATGTATTAGCTCCAGGTATGGAGATTAATAGCACAGCATTGAAAGACTATATGTCTCTTCATGGTACAAGTATGGCTGCACCACACGTAGCGGGAGCGTGTGCTCTTATTTTACAAGCTCATCCAACCTGGTCTCCAAACCAAGTGAAAGCAGCTCTTATGAATACAGCAATATCTCTTCAAGATGATAAAAAAAGGAATTTACCTGCTTATGTTCAAGGATCAGGGCGTATTGACTTAAAAAGAGCTATTGAACAAACCTTGTTTGTCACTCCTTCTTTATCCCTTGGAATTGTTCATGAAACAAAAAAGGGCAAAATAACGAAAAAGGCCTCTCTAACAGTTGAAAATATAAGTGAAGAATCTAAAAGACTTAGCTTACAGTTTCCAAAACGCGAAGGAATTCGTTGGGAGGCACCTTTATTTATAGATGTGCTTCCACGTGAAAAAAAAGAAATTATAGTAAAGGCTGTTATTGAAAACTCAAATCTTAAAAAAGGTCTTCATGATGGACTTGTGTCTATAAAAGATTCTACTCGTGAAGTTCATCTTCCATATCTCTTTATTGTAGGAGAACCTAGCTATCCTAAAGTTATGGGATTTCAATTCTCACAAGTTAAAAGTGACGATCTTTATCAATATGAGCTTTTCTTACCTGAAGGAGCAGATAAGTTAGGGATAGCTCTTTATGAAAAAGATACATTAAGATTTGTTCAATACGTTGATGTTCGTGAAAATATTGGAAGAGGACGATTTACTTCTGTTGTTGAACGTTCATTACTTCCTGTGAAAGGGGAGTATAAAGCAGTCATTTTTGTGTATAAAAATGCAAAGCAACAAACTTTTGAAGGTGAAATAAAAATAGAATGAATAGTAAACAAACCTAAATGTTAAGTATATTAACATCTAGGTTTGTTTGTGAGAAAATATGACGAAAATGTGTACAAAAGCGAAGTTTTGGATGAATAAAGATGATTTTCACTTTAAACACATTGACATGAATATAGTCGTATTGTATGCTAACAGGGGATATGAATGGTAAGGTTTTCACACCCTAAAAAAAGTTGTAGTATCAATGTTTTTCCTCATAAAATCAACCAATTTATAAAGCCGTATTTTTTACAATCAGTAACAAATTTTTTCCTCTCACACCCAACTCTTAGACATCAAAATTTCAAGAAATTATTAAAAGAATTTTAAAAATATTAAAAAAATGGGGGAGGGAAACTAGGTGATGAAAGATGGACCTCATCAGTTGCTTAAAGCAATGTCTTTGATGACAACCATTGTTTCACAACTAGCAGGCTTTCCATTGATTGGTATGTTTGTTGGAGGCTTTCTTGATCGAAAGTTTGGGACAGATCCCCTTTGGCTTATAGTAGGTATACTGCTTGGAATTGCCCTTGGGATTTATGTGATGCTTTACTCAATTAAGTACTTTTTCTCAGGAGACTAATGCCTATGTCAGACATTCAAAATCTATTTATAAGGTTAAGAGGGTACATGTTTTCCATTCTAGCTCTATTTGCCATTGGCTGGGGAGTTACACCTTATAAAACCATCTTTCTCAGTTTGATTATGGGTGCAGCTTTTAGCTTTTATATGCTTTGGACGATGGTTAGAAGTCAGCAAAAGTTAGCTAAGGCGCTGAAAGAAGGAAAAAAGCTTAGATCACTTGGTACCTTTACACGCTTTGCGATAGCATTACTTGCTGTCATTATCGCAGTAGAGTATCCGGAACTATTTGATCCCATTGTAGTATTGCTTGGCTTAATGACAGTTTATATTGTCATTGTCATAGATTATCTTATTCAAATTTTACGTAATAAATAATGGGAAGAGAGGTGAGCAAAATTGGATCATAAAGCGCCTATACATGAATTCTTTGGACTTTCTTTCAATTTGAGTAATGTCTTAATGATTACAGTAGCTTCGATCATTGTATTCATCATTGCAGTTCTTGGTGCAAGGACATTGGCTATGAAACCTACAGGAATGCAGAACTTCGTAGAATGGATCATAGACTTTGTAAAAGGAATCATTGGCAGTAATATGGACTGGAAAACAGGAGGACGTTTTCTATTCCTAGGTGCGACCTTATTAATGTATATCTTTGTTTCTAATATGCTAGGATTACCGTTTGCTGTAGTTGTAGATCACACGCTTTGGTGGAAATCACCAACAGCAGATCCAGGAATTGCCCTAACGTTAGCAGCAATGGTTGTCGTACTAACTCATTACTACGGCATCAAAATGAAGGGAGTAGGAGAGTACGGACGCGACTATTTCCGTCCATTGCCATTATTGTTCCCATTAAAAATCATTGAAGAATTTGCCAATACATTAACGTTAGGTCTTCGTCTTTACGGTAACATTTTTGCCGGAGAGATATTATTAGGGCTTTTAGCAGGTCTTTCGGCAAGTGGAGTTTTTGGAATCCTTGGAGGAGCTATCCCGATGTTATTATGGCAAGGATTTAGTTTGTTCGTAGGAACAATTCAAGCATTTATTTTCACTATGTTAACAATGGTTTACATGGCTCATAAAGTCACAAAAGACCATTAAAAGTTATATAAATTAACTACATTAATACATAAATTAAAGGAGGAGCTTTTAAATGAATTTAATAGCAGCTGCAATTGCAATTGGTTTAGGTGCACTTGGTGCAGGGATTGGTAACGGATTAATCGTTTCACGTACAGTAGAAGGTGTTGCTCGTCAACCAGAAGCACAAGGTAAACTACAAACAATCATGTTTATCGGGGTTGCCCTTGTTGAAGCATTACCGATTATCGCTGTAGTAATGGCATTCATTTTCCAAGGTCAAGGTTAATAACAAGAATCTTACAAGGATGAACATGGCGAAGATCATTCTCTACGAACCTTCGCCTTTCCTTTATATTCACAAACTATTTTTTCTTTATAATATATTAAAAAAACGGTAACCCTCTGAAAGGAGTGAGCATCGCGATGTCTGTTCTAAATCCAGATTCACTTATGTTAGGAGCGGCTGGTGGAGGCTTTCTAGTTGGAGATATGCTTTTCCAACTTGTTATGTTTATTATCCTACTAGTGCTTTTAAAGATATTTGCATGGAAGCCTATTATGGGTATTATGAAAAAGCGTGAGCAATATATTGCGGATGAAATTGATCAAGCAGAACAAAGCAATGCTGAGGCTAGAAAGTTAGCTGAAGAGCAACGTGAAATTCTAAAAAATTCTCGTCAAGAGATTCAAACAATGATGGAAGAAGCGCGTAAAACAGCAGATGAGAAAAAAGAAGAAATCATCGCTGCTGCAAGAAATGAAGCACAGCGTTTGAAAGAATCTGCGAAAAGAGAAATTGAGCTTGAAAAAGAGCAAGCAATGGATTCTGTACGCGAGCAAGTTGCCTCTCTATCTGTTTTAATTGCCTCTAAAGTTATTGAAAAAGAGCTTTCTGAAGATGATCAGGAGCAATTAATCAAACAATATATTAATGAAGTAGGGCGAGCGTAATGAGTAACGGAGTAGTTGCAAGACGTTACGGAGTGGCCTTGTTTCAATTAGCAAAAGAGCAACATATTTTAGATGAGGCAAGCAAACAGCTTGAAATCATTAAAAATGTGTTTAATGAAAATCCGCAATTTCTTGAAATTTTAACACATCCTAAGATTGATAGACAGAAAAAGAAGGCGTTGATGGAAGAAACGTTTTCTACATGTCTTCCACCAGTTCAGCACGCGCTTTTATTACTTTTAGATCGTCACCGCATTGCTATTGTGACTGAAGTGATTGATCATTTCCTTGAACTATATGATGAGGAAAAGAGCGTGGCAAAAGCGCTGGTTTATTCTGCAAAAATACTAAGCGAAGATGAGAAATCGTTGCTTTCCAATACTTTTTCTAAGAAAGTAAACAAGAAGTCTTTACATATTGAAAACATTGTTGACCCAAGTCTTATTGGTGGTGTAAAGCTTCGAATTGGTAATCGTATATATGATGGCAGTGTGAAAGGACGCCTAGACCGTGTCCGTAGCACGCTTACAAAGAGATCGTAGATAGGGGTGAAACACATGAGCATTAAAGCTGAAGAAATTAGTGCACTGATAAAAAAGCAAATTGAAAACTATCAGTCAGATGTTCAAGTTCATGACGTGGGAACAGTAATCCAGGTCGGAGATGGTATTGCTCGTGTTCATGGCTTAGATGGTGTTATGGCTGGAGAGCTTGTGGAATTCTCAAACGGTGTTATGGGATTAGCACAAAACTTAGAAACAAATAACGTAGGTATTGTTATTTTAGGGCCTTATACAGACATCCGTGAAGGTGATGAGGTTCGCCGTACAGGAAGAATTATGGAAGTACCAGTTGGTGAAGAGCTAATTGGCCGTGTCGTAAACCCGCTTGGGCAACCAGTTGATGGAGCTGGTCCAATTGGAGCAACGAAAACTCGTCCAATTGAAAGCCAAGCACCAGGTGTTATGGATCGTAAATCAGTTCATGAACCATTGCAAACTGGAATTAAAGCAATCGATGCTCTTGTTCCAATCGGTCGCGGTCAGCGTGAGTTAATCATTGGTGACCGTCAAACAGGTAAAACATCTGTTGCAATCGATACAATCTTAAACCAAAAAGACGAAGATATGATTTGTATCTACGTTGCTATTGGACAGAAAGAATCTACAGTACGTAATGTAGTAGAAACGCTTCGTAAAAAAGGAGCTCTTGATTACACAATTGTTGTGACAGCATCTGCTTCACAGCCTGCACCATTGCTATTCTTAGCACCATATGCAGGTGTAACAATGGGTGAAGAGTTTATGTACAATGGAAAACACGTTCTAGTTGTATATGATGACTTAACAAAACAAGCATCAGCATATCGTGAACTTTCATTATTATTACGTCGTCCTCCAGGTCGTGAGGCATATCCTGGTGATGTATTCTACTTACACTCTCGTTTGCTTGAGCGTGCAGCGAAGCTTTCAGATGCAAAAGGAGCAGGTTCTCTAACAGCTCTTCCATTCATCGAAACGCAAGCTGGTGATGTTTCAGCATACATTCCAACAAACGTAATTTCGATTACAGATGGACAGATTTTCTTACAATCAGACTTGTTCTTCTCGGGCGTACGTCCAGCGATCAATGCAGGTCTTTCTGTATCTCGTGTTGGAGGATCTGCTCAAATTAAAGCAATGAAAAAAGTAGCCGGAACGCTTCGTCTTGACTTAGCTTCTTTCCGTGAACTAGAGTCATTCGCACAGTTTGGTTCAGACCTTGATAAAGCAACACAAGCAAAGCTTAACCGTGGACAGCGAACTGTTGAAGTATTGAAACAAGGATTAAACAAACCTTTAACAGTTGATAAGCAAGTTGCGATTCTTTATGCATTAACTCGTGGTTTCCTTGATGATATTCCTGTAGTTGATATTCAACGCTTTGAAGAAGAATATCTTACATGGTTAGAAAAGAACAAGAGCGATATGATGAACTCTATCCGTGCGACAGGAAATTTACCTGAAGACGAAGAGTTCAAAGGTGCAATCGCAGAATTTAAAACGAAGTTCGTTGTATCAGAAGAATAAAAAGGGAAGTTTAAAGAGCTTTCCTCTTTAAACTTCAACGTGACTTTTTGAAAAAAAGGTGGTGAGACCTTTGGCATCTTTACGTGATATTCAGTCTCGAATTAATTCGACGAAGAAAACAAGCCAAATTACGAAAGCAATGGAGATGGTTTCAGCCTCCAAGCTAAATCGAGCTGAGACAAATGCAAAGTCTTTTAACCCGTATATGGATAAAATCCAAGATGTTGTTGCAAGTATTGCGAGCGGAAGCCGTAACGCTACACATCCTATGTTAAAGTCTCGTGAAGTTAAACGTACAGGCTACGTTGTCATTACATCTGATCGTGGTTTAGCAGGTGCTTATAACAGCAGCATTCTTCGTACGGTTTATAATAAAATTAAGCAAAATCATCAGTCTCCAAACGAATATGGCGTTATTGTCGTTGGACGCGTTGGTCGAGACTTTTTCAAAAAGCGTGAAGTTCCAATCATGCTTGAAGTTATTGGTCTGTCTGATCAACCGAGTTTTTCAGATATTAAAGACCTTGCATCTCAAACAGTAAATATGTTTGGTGACGAGACGTTTGATGAAATTCATTTATTCTACAACCATTTTGTAAGTGCTATTCAGCAAGAAGTAACAGAGAAGCAGCTTCTTCCTCTAACAGATATTGGAGCAGAGAGCAAGTCTCTTAACCTTACATCTTATGAGTTTGAACCTTCTCAAGAAGAAATTTTAGAAGTGTTACTTCCTCAATATGCAGAAAGCCTTATCTATGGAGCTTTATTAGATGGAAAAGCAAGTGAACATGCTGCACGTATGACAGCGATGAAAAATGCGACAGATAATGCAAAAGATCTTATTAGCTCGCTTACACTTGTTTATAACCGTGCTCGACAAGCAGCAATTACACAAGAAATCACTGAAATTGTCGGTGGAGCAGCGGCACTTGAATAGAAATTTACATTGAACAAAGGAATTTTACATACTATTCCTTGTTTTAGACTGATAAATGTACGTTAGGAGGGAACATGATGACAAAAGGACGCGTTACTCAAGTTCTGGGTCCAGTTGTAGACGTGAAATTTGAAAGTGGACACCTTCCAGAAATCTATAACGCGCTTCACATTGTTCGTGAAGCAAATAATGAAAATAATGTGAGTATTGATCTTACACTAGAAGTTGCTCTTCACTTAGGGGACGACACAGTTCGCGCTGTAGCAATGTCATCAACAGATGGTATTGTTCGTGGTATGGAAGTGGAAGATAAAGGAGCTCCAATCTCTGTTCCAGTAGGGGATGTTACATTAGGACGCGTATTTAACGTTCTTGGAGAGAAAATTGACCTTGATCCAGATCTTCCTGCAGATATTCAGCGTGATCCAATTCACCGTCAAGCACCAACATTTGAGAATTTATCAACAGAAGTTGAGATTCTTGAAACAGGTATTAAAGTTATCGACTTATTAGCACCATACATTAAAGGTGGAAAAATTGGGCTGTTTGGAGGAGCGGGTGTTGGTAAAACCGTTCTAATTCAGGAGCTTATCAATAACATCGCTCAAGAGCATGGCGGTATCTCAGTATTCGCAGGTGTTGGAGAGCGTACACGTGAAGGTAATGACCTTTATTATGAAATGAAAGACTCTGGAGTTATCAATAAGACAGCTATGGTATTCGGTCAAATGAACGAACCACCTGGTGCTCGTCAACGTGTAGCACTAACAGGTCTTACAATGGCGGAGCATTTCCGTGATGAGCAAGGTCAAGACGTACTTCTTTTCATTGATAACATTTTCCGCTTTACACAAGCAGGTGGTGAGGTATCTGCCCTTCTAGGACGTATGCCTTCAGCCGTAGGTTATCAGCCGACTCTTGCAACAGAGATGGGTCAATTACAAGAGCGTATTACATCAACAAACGTTGGTTCTGTTACATCAATCCAAGCAATCTACGTTCCTGCCGATGACTATACAGATCCAGCACCAGCAACAACATTTGCTCACTTAGATGCAACAACAAACCTTGAGCGTAAGTTATCAGAGATGGGTATCTATCCAGCGGTAGATCCGCTTGCTTCAACTTCTCGTGCACTTTCACCTGAATATGTAGGTGAAGAACATTACAATATTGCACGTCAAGTTCAGCAAACTCTACAGCGTTACAAAGAGCTTCAAGATATCATTGCAATTTTAGGAATGGATGAGCTTTCAGAAGAAGATAAACTAACAGTACACCGTGCACGTCGTATTCAATTCTTCTTGTCTCAAAATTTCCACGTTGCTGAACAGTTTACAGGTCAGAAAGGTTCATATGTTCCTGTAAAAGAAACTGTTAAAGGATTTGGAGAACTTCTTGCTGGTAAGTATGATGATCTTCCAGAAGATGCTTTCCGTCTAGTTGGACGCATTGAAGAAGTAGTTGAAAAAGCAAAAGAAATGCAACAAGCATAATGATAGGGACCTAGGAGGGTGTTAGATGAAGACGATGAATGTCAGTGTGGTAACTCCTGATGGCCCGGTATATAGTGAAGATGTAGAAATGGTCATTGCCAAAACACAGGGCGGTGAGCTAGGTGTTTTGCCAGGTCATATTCCGATGGTCTCACCGTTGAAAATCGGAGCTGTAAAACTTAACACACCAAGTGGAACAGATTTTATCGCAGTAAGCGGCGGTTTTCTAGAAGTAAGATCGGATCAGGTGACAATTTTAGCACAGGCAGCAGAGGCAGCAGGTGCCATCGATATCAAACGTGCGGAAGAGGCTAAGCAGCGTGCGGAAGAGCGGCTAGCTAACAAGCAAGCTGACCTTGATGTTCAGCGCGCTGAACTTGCTCTAAGACGTGCTTTAAACCGTATTAAAGTAGGTAGCCGTAACGTTTAACATAAAAAACCTCTAGGGAACGAACGTAGAAGCCCTAGAGGTTTTTTTAGCTATATTTATTAACAATTCAAGCATGCAAAAACAATAGGATTTAAAAGGAATGATAAAATATGTTACAAGCAATTGGTCAACAAGCATTAGTTGGGATGTTTTCACATCTTATCTTTCTTGTTGTAACCTGGTGGGCTCTTCAAGCTCTTTCCATTGATAAGATGATTAGAGCTAATCGTGTTGTGCAAGCACGACTTTTATTAATGCTTCTTACAATTGCCATCGGCACAAGCGTTAGTAACTTTTTTCTAGACTTTTTGTCATGGTCCCAATCGTTGCCATCACTTTTTTTCTAATATTGTGCTGACAGAATGTTTCTTCTTTTATAGTGACATATAGTTAGACAATCTCCTCTGAATTCTGTCGATTTTTTTCACGTATGAGACATTATCATTTGGAAAAAATGAGAGATAAGGAGAAGGGGGAGAAATTGGATGTTAAAATTTAAAAATAGTGTCTTTTTAGCTATTTTCATTCTAGCTATATTCCTATATCATGGTAATTACGTGAGTTTTGCTTTTGGGGAGAAATACCCAATTGAAGAGCTTGCTCACGGGGTTCATAAATCAGAAGGAACGGTTACAGAATGGTCAATTTATAATCGAGAGAAAATTGATGTAACAACAAAAGCGGCTTTTGAGAGCAAAGCGGCTTTATTAAAGAAGAAGTATGCCCATTTTCAGTGGTCGATTCAAAAGGATAAAGAGGTTTGGAAAGCTGTCGGGGTAGGGAAAGAGAAAAAGTTTGGAATTAATGAAAAAATTCAGCTGCTAATGACCCTCAAAAAAGAACATCATCAATCGTATATTATATATGATGTCAAAGGGAAGCAGTGGAGTCAGGAAGTCTGGTCTTATTTTAATCCATATTTAACAAAGAAAAACGAAGAATTATTTGCAGGAAATTTCGAAAGTTTTGCTTGTATTAGAGGGCACTTCAATGATAACATTAAAGGTGTTTTGTCTTTAGGCTCTCAGAAACTATTGAAATCATTTAAAGCAGATTCTGTCGAAGAGCTTAGTGAAGAAGCATTTGTTTCAGTAACAGCATATACTGAAATGTGGGAAGACGTTCTTCTGACACAAGACCAACAAAGAATGAACTTACAAATAGCAATAAGAAATCAAGGAATGGGCGAAAAGACGACCTTTGTCGTTGGCACACCTATTATTACGTCTGAATATTAATATATAGAAAATGGACGCGGAGGGGAATACCTTGGAAAAAATCATCGTCCGCGGCGGAAAACAGTTGAACGGCACAGTAAAAGTTGAAGGTGCAAAAAATGCTGTGTTGCCTGTTATCGCTGCAACTTTATTAGCTAGTGATGGAAAAACTATTCTGAATGATGTACCTGCTCTCTCCGATGTATTTACAATTAGCGAAGTTTTACGCTACTTGAACGCAAAAGTAGAGATTAACGGTAATGAAGTAGTTGTAGATGCATCACAAGAACTTAAAACAGATGCGCCTTTTGAATATGTACGTAAGATGCGTGCTTCTGTGCTTGTTATGGGTCCTTTATTGGCTCGTAATGGAAAAGCAAGTGTAGCTTTACCTGGAGGCTGTGCGATTGGTTCAAGACCAATTGATCAACATCTTAAAGGCTTTGAAGCAATGGGTGCAAAAGTACAGGTAGGAAATGGCTTCATTGAAGCTCATGTTAACGGAAGACTAAAGGGAGCTAAAATTTATTTAGACTTCCCAAGCGTAGGTGCTACTGAAAACATTATGATGGCTGCAGCTCTTGCAGACGGTACAACAACGCTTGAAAATTGTGCTAAAGAACCTGAAATTGTTGACTTAGCTAACTTTATTAATGCTATGGGAGGCAAAATCAGAGGAGCTGGCACTGGTACAATGCGTATTGAGGGCGTTCCTACATTATATGGCGCTCAACATACGATTATTCCTGATCGTATTGAAGCAGGTACATTTATGGTAGCTGCAGCAATTACAGGAGGAAACGTCCTTGTAAGAGGAGCTGTTATGGAGCATTTAAGCTCTCTAGTAGCGAAGATGGAAGAAATGGGTGTAACCATTACTGAAGAAGGCGATGGCTTACGCATTATTGGTCCAGAAAAACTAACTCCAGTTGACATTAAGACAATGCCACATCCGGGCTTCCCAACGGATATGCAATCACAAATGATGTCATTGCTTCTTCAAGCATCTGGTACAGGTATGATTACAGAAACAGTTTTTGAAAATCGTTTCATGCATGTGGAAGAGTTCCGTCGCATGAATGCTGATATTAAAATCGAGGGGCGTTCAGTTATTATTAACGGACCTTCTAAATTGCAAGGAGCAGAGGTCGCTGCAACAGATTTACGTGCAGCAGCAGCTCTAATCCTTGCTGGTCTTGTAGCAGAAGGCTATACGCGTGTTACAGAGCTTAAGCATCTTGATCGTGGTTATGTGAATTTCCATGGCAAATTACTTGCCCTTGGAGCAGACATTGAACGCGTGAATGATGAAGCTGTAAAACCAGAAGTTTCTAAAGTAACAGATATGAACGTTTAATTTATAAAAAGGTGGCTTTTATAAGCCACCTTTTTTTTTTATGGTTTCTTCAGTCATAAAAGGTTGTCCACTTCCATAAAAATGAACATAGATGATTAAATTTTAAGAGAGTGGAGGCTATACGCGTTCATGAAACGTTACAAACCCCTTTTTATCACAGCAGCAATTCTATTTACGGTCGTCTTAATCATTCCTGCTCTTCTAGTTGTTCCTTTTGGAGAAAAGGCTAGTGAAGAGAGTATGGAAAGTGTTCAACCTCCCAAAAAGGAAACAGAAAGTGCTAGTGCCAAAAAGAAACAGAACGCAACAGCTGTTGAAGTGGCGGTATACAGAACAGAAACTAAAGAAATCGAGAAGCTTCCGCTTGAAGAGTACCTAGTTGGTGTTGTTGCTGCAGAAATGCCCGCAGAGTTCGAAGAAGAAGCTTTGAAAGCTCAAGCTCTGGCAGCTCGTACTTATATTGTAAAACATTTAACATCAGGCTCTTCTAACCTTCCAGGTAAAGCAAATGTTACGGATACTGTTCAAGATCAGGTTTATCACAATAGAAAAGAACTAAAGAAACTCTGGAAAGGTAACTACGAAGAAAAAATTCAAAAGATTGAAGAAGCTGTTGAAGAGACGACAGGAGAAATCTTAACGTATAATGGTGATCCAATTGAGGCAACCTTCTTTTCAACAAGCAATGGTTATACGGATAATTCAGAAGAATATTGGCCGAATTCAATTCCATACTTGAAAAGTGTTGAAAGCCCTTGGGATAAGAAATCACCAAAGTTTACGGCAAAGAAAGTCATATCAGTTGAGCAGTTTGAAAAAAATTTAGATGTTACTCTTGGAGATGGGGAACAGATAGGGCAAATTATATCAACTACTCCTGGTAAACGAGTAGAAAAAGTGAAATTTGATAACAAAACACTAACTGGTAAAGACGTACGTGCAAAATTAGAATTAGCTTCAACCGATTTCTCATTTGAAAGGCATGGGAACGAGATTACCATTAACACAAAAGGGAACGGTCACGGCATTGGAATGAGTCAATATGGGGCAAATGGAATGGCAGAGGAAGGAAAAAATTATCAAGATATTGTCCATCACTATTATCAAGATGTCTCTATTTCCTCCTATGATCAAGAGTTGAATAGTTTAATGGCCAAGAAATAAAAGCTTAGAAAAGAGCATACTTTCTAAGCTTTTTTCTTATTTTCTGCATAATTTAACGTTTTTAGCAAAAAATAAGTGGAAAAAATTCTTTTTGTGTATATAATGCCTTTTTTTTGTTCAGAATGGTTGCTGAGGTGATAACATATGAGAGACGAAGAAAAAAATCGCGTTTCACAACCATCAAAATTCAAGAAGTTTTTTAGAAAACGTTGGGTATATCCGGCTGTTTACTTATTCAGTGCAGCAATCATTCTTACAGCAGTTCTTTGGTTCCAAGGAAACAGCAATGATCAAGCTAATGACAAAAATAATGACCAAACTGTATATGACGGAAGTCAAGATGCTGTAGAAGTAAATTCAAGTGTTGAGGAAATTGCAAAACCTTTTGCAAATGAAGACAAAATGGTTGTAAAGACAGAGTTTTATGACCACAGTGCAAAACCGGAAGAACAAGAAGAAGCAATTGTTTTCTACAACAATCAGTACCATCAGAATACAGGTGTTGATTATGCACGCGAAGATGGAAAAAGTTTTAAAGTAACAGCAGCAGCAAGTGGTACGGTAACAAGAGCAGAAAAAGATCCTCTTTTAGGCTATGTTGTTGAAGTTGAGCATGCTGATGGTGTTGTAACACATTATCAATCACTACAAGATGTGAAAGTGGAAGCTGGAGACACTGTAAAGCAAGGACAGGCACTTGCAAAAGCAGGACAAAGTCTATTTAATAAAGAAGCTGAAACACATGTACATTTTGAAGTGCGCAAAGATAATAACGTTGTAAATCCAAATGAGTATTTTGGAAAAACAGTTGGTTCTGTAAAAGCAAGTGAAGAAGATCCTGTAGAAGAAGAGCAAGCTGATGATCAGAAAGAAGATGAGAAGCAAGAAAACTCTTCAGATGAGCAAGACAAGCAGGAAGAATCTTCTTCAGATCAAGCAAGTGCAAAATTAAATGCATAACAAGTGAAAGAAAGGGCTAGACTTCTAGCTCTTTCTTTTTTTATGACAAAATTCTCGAATAATGAAAATTGACTCAATTTCTGTTGAAAAGTCACTGACTCTGTCAAAAAGCTCATTCCCCAAAATAAAAAGTAGAAAAATATTCATAAATTGTTGTCCCTATTGACTTTTTGTTGCATATATCTTCATCCAAGCTAATACACTGTTACAAACCTAACAAAGAGAATGTTTGAGGTGAGAAACTATATATCCTACCTTATCCTCTATTATCTTCTTTTTAAATCATGAACAAGCTGAAACAGAACTTTGTATACAACTCTCATCTTACGCTTCTCACATCCAATTTGGGGAGGGCGAGTGGTGTGCACGATTACATCAAAGAGCGAACAATCAAGATTGGCAAGTATATTGTGGAAACAAAGAAAACAGTTAGAGTGATTGCAAGAGAATTTGGAGTTTCCAAAAGTACAGTCCATAAAGATTTAACTGAGCGACTTCCAGAGATCAATCCTGATTTAGCTAACGAAGTGAAGGAGATTTTAGATTATCATAAATCAATTCGTCACTTACGAGGTGGAGAAGCCACTAAGTTAAAATACAGGAAAGAAGAACTTCAAGAACCTGTTAAATAATTTGTAGAGATGGTTGTTTTGTTAGGTCTAAGAAGATAAAAAACAGGCGATTACTCTAATTTTTAAAAGGGTATCGTCTGTTTTTTAGAGCGCTCGCTTCTTAAGTTCTAAATCCCTACTTATAAGGATTTAGAAGTTCTAAAGTATCAAAAAAATAACTCATATTGGTATATGGGGAAAATATTAAAATTAATCATACATATATCCTCTTTTGTGATAAAATACTATATTAGGACAAAAGAACGTGTTTTTAAGAGGAAGATTTTGAAGGAGGAAAAAGCAGTAATGTTAGCAAAAGATATTGGGATAGATTTAGGTACGGCAAATGTTTTGATTCATGTAAGAGGAAGAGGGATTGTTTTGAATGAACCCTCTGTTGTAGCTATCGATAAAAATATAGGAAAAGTTCTTGCGGTCGGAGAGGAAGCTCGCCAAATGGTCGGAAGAACTCCATCAAATATCATTGCTATTCGCCCATTAAAAGACGGCGTTATTGCAGACTTTGATATAACAGAGGCTATGTTGAAATACTTTATGGATAAATTAAATGTAAAAGGCGTGTTATCAAAACCGCGTATCCTAATCTGTTGCCCAACGGACATTACGCTTGTTGAGAAGAAAGCAATTAGAGAAGCGGCTGAAAAAAGTGGCGGAAAGAAAGTGTATTTAGAAGAAGAACCAAAAGTAGCAGCTTTAGGAGCAGGAATGGAAATCTTCCAACCGAGCGGAAACATGGTTGTTGATATTGGCGGTGGAACAACAGATGTAGCTGTTTTATCAATGGGAGATATCGTAACTTCTGCATCCATTAAAATGGCTGGAGACAAGTTCGATCAGGAAATCCTTAACTACATTAAACGTCGCTATAAACTGCTTATCGGAGAGAGAACAGCAGAAGAGATTAAAATCAATATCGGAACGGTCTTTAATCAATATCGTCAAGAAGAAATGGACATTAGAGGACGAGATATGGTGAGTGGTTTACCACGTGTTATTACTATTAAGTCTGAAGAGATTGAAGGAGCGTTACGAGAATCTGTAGCCGTTATTGTGCAAGCTTCGAAAAGCGTTCTAGAGCAAACACCTCCAGAGCTTTCTGCCGATATAATTGATAGAGGGATTATTTTAACTGGCGGTGGAGCACTTTTACACGGAATGGATCAACTATTAGCAGAAGAACTAAAAGTTCCTGTTTTCGTAGCTGAGCACCCGATGGACTGTGTGGCTATTGGAACAGGTATTATGCTTGAGAATATGGATAAACTGCCACGTCGTCAATTTATTTAAAAGAAGTCTACTCTATATTGTTTCTATCATAAGGAAGGGAAGTTTCGGTAACATAGAAATTTCCCTTTATTTTAGTAATGGAGGTCTATATATGTTCAAAGGCTTTTACTCAGCGGCAAGCGGGATGATGACGCAGCAGCGTAATGTTGAACGGCTGACAAACAATATGGCAAACGTTAATACAGTTGGATTTAAGCAGGATCAGGCTTCAATTCGATCTTTTCCTGAGATGCTGCTTGATAGGGTGCAGTGTGAAAAGGGAATCGATAATCATCAAATTCCGGTTCGTAAGAGAATAGGTTCACTGAACACAGGAGCTTATATGCAAGAATTAACCCCTAACTTCACTCAAGGTGGTCTTCAGAGTACAGACCGCTCTACAGATGTAGCCCTTATTGATGGAAAGGTTCCAGAAGGTGAAGCAGGACAAGAAGGCTCGTTCTTTTTTATAGTAGAGCAAGGTGATGAGGTACGTTATACAAGGAACGGTAACTTTGCATTAAGCAATGACGGTTACTTAACAACAAACGACGGCCACTATGTTTTAGGGCAAAATGGGACAAGAATTTCGTTAACTGATGACGATTTTGAGATTAGTGAACAAGGTGTAGTCACTCAAAACGAAGAAGTGGTCGGTACCATTGATATTGCTTTTTCAAATAATGTTGAAGATTTGAATCAAGAAGGAAACGGTCTTTATTCCGTTGAAACTCCTCTTTCAAGCGCTATTGGAAATGCAGAGGTTTCTTATAAGATAAATCAAGGTATGCTGGAAAATTCAAATGTTGATAGCTCACAAACAATGACAGAAATGATGTCTGCCTATCGTTCATTTGAAGCAAACCAGAAAGTTATGCAGGCTTATGATAAAAGTATGGAAAAAGCAGCAAATGAAGTAGGACGGATTAGTTAAGAAGGGGGCCTTATTATGAACCGTTCGATGATCAATGCAGCAAATACGATGAATGGGTTGCAACAGCAACTTGATCTTATCTCGCACAATGTTTCAAACAGCTCTACTGTAGGATATAAAAGTCAGGAAGCGAATTTTAACTCTCTTTTATATCAGCAATTTGCTATCCCTGTTGATGATACTAGAGGGAACAAAGGAAGAAAAACTCCGAGCGGTATTAGAGAAGGAGTAGGAGCGATGCTTGGCTACACGAGTACAAATAATGAATTAGGTTCTCTTACAACAACTAAGCGAGATTTAGATGTGGCTCTCTCTAAAAAAGGTTATTTCTTTACTATTGCTACAAAAGATGGAATAAAGTATACAAGAGACGGAGCATTCAATCTTTCACAGCTAGATGAAAACTCTGTTGTGCTTGTAACAGGAGACGGTAATCCTGTTCTTGATGAAAATGGGGAAACCATTGTTATCCCTTCAAACTATCAAAAAATCTCTTTTACATCGCAAGGAGAACTGGCTGTTTATGGAGAAGATGAAACAGTACCTTTAAACGTATATGATCTCGGCATTGCTTATGCACAGAACCCTGCGCTTCTAATGAGGGATGGGGGCAATCTCTTTTCTGCCCCAGCGGAACAAGGAATAGAGAACCCTATACTTAACATTAGAGGGCAAGAGAGATCTCAAATTGGATTAGAAAAAGGCGTGCTAGAACAATCAAACGTCAATATAGGTAATGAATTAGTAAATATGTTGAATGCTCAGCGAGCTTATCAATTCAATGCTAAGTCTATTACCCTCTCAGACCAAATGCTTGGTTTAATTAATACAATGAGATAAAACTATAAAAGAACGGGGGATGAGGAAGACAATGACAGCTCCAACAAGTGAGGTAAGACACCAACATAAGAAAAAAGAAGGATTTCTAAAAGCGGCATGGAATGATTTACAGCAGGCGAGAAAAAATCGGGTTAAATTGTTTCCCCTTTGGTTACGTGTTATGATTGTCAGTGTTCTAATGACGGTTAGTGCTCTTATTGGGGTTGTCGTTGGCTATGCCTTTATTGGGGACGGCTCTGTTTTCGATGCTTTAAAACCGTCTACATGGAATCACATTATGGAATTCATTGTGAAAGAGTAAGGAGTGCAGAAAGTATGCTTGATATTGAACAAATTAAAGAAATTATTCCACATCGCTATCCATTTTTGCTTGTTGATCGTGTTTTGGAGGTTGAAGAAGGAAAGAAAGCAATTGGTATTAAAAATGTATCTGCGAATGAAGATTTCTTCAACGGACACTTTCCTACATACCCTGTAATGCCAGGAGTTTTAATTGTGGAAGCACTTGCACAAGTAGGAGCAGTAGCGATGCTAATGAAAGAAGAAAATCGTGGCCGTTTGGCTTTCTTTGCTGGCATTGATAACTGTCGCTTTAAACGTCAAGTTCGTCCTGGTGATCAGCTTCGTTTAGAAGTAGAAATGGTGCGTTTCCGTGGTGCTGTTGGTAAAGGAAAAGCGGTAGCAACTGTTGACGGAGAACTTGTATGTGAGACAGATATTATGTTCGCACTTGGGGACAAGCAAGAAGAATAAAAGCCGTTGCAGCAGCACGGCTTTTTTTCTTTGGATATAATAGGGTAATATGCTAGAAGTTAACTGATTATGTTATGATGAGTTAAAAGAAAGTTTACAGTTTGGAGGTACTTTCGTTAAATGTTAAAGGATTTGCCACAAGGAGTAAAAGTCAGTATTACGCGTTCTATTACAAAAGCTTTTGAAGACTATATGAGTGAAATTAAGTGGAATGAAAGTCAATATAGTTCTAATGCATTTATCGATCAATGGAAGACCTATATTAGAAATAATGCTTCTTGGTTTAAAAAAATTGATGAGGCGATGAAAGAGAGTCCTGAATTTCATCAAGAACTCGCTGTTAAGATTAACGAGACAATTCAAAAAGTGGTGACAGAGCCGCCGACGGAAGAACAAGTGGCACAGTTAGAGCGCTTGACGAAAGAGCAAGGGAATATTAACGTAGATTACTCTTGTAAAGCTGAAGCAAGATTCTGGATTCGTAAATTTGTTAACTAATAAACTTAAATAAAAGACTGTTGATATAAAATCAACAGTCTTTTTATTTTATTATTCTTCAATAATTGTTTTAAGGACCTTTGTAAGGAAATGAACACGACTTCTAGACCCATTATCATTTTTAAAAATAAAAGTGTAGAGATTCTCTTGAAGCTTAGGATATTTTTTTAAGACTTTAACAAGCTGCTCAATTTCATTAGAATAATGGTTTTTGTAAGTGTGCTGAAACTCTTTGAGGAAAGGTGTATTTTGTTCTGCTTTTCCATATAGCTTGTCCATGGAAACTTGATAGACTTCACAGAGTTTAACGAAGTCTTGAAGGGAAGGGTAGAGCTGAGCGTTTTCCCATTTAGCAACGGTAGAACGTGAGATATCCATTTCTCCAGCAAGATCTGCTTGTGTCCAACCTCTTTGTTTACGATAGTGACGAATGTTCATACAGAGAGAATCCATAAATAATCTCCTTTTAAATAGAATAATAAAACATAGTGCTATTTGAGAACATAGCCCTGTCGGTTCTTAAATAGATCATAAAAAGTAGAAAAGTTTTTGAAAAATTTTAATTGTATAAAGACCCAAATCTTTGAATAAGAAAAACTAGAAATCTTCTACTAAAAAGTAGGTCTACTCTTGTTGTATAAAATATGTATAATTATGTCAACTTATCGAAGGGTTTTCCTTACATCTACAGTGAAAACCTTCTAAAAAAAGAAAGGAGGAGTATGTTAATAACAAAAGAAGGTTGCAAAGGGGAGAGAATATATTATGATGACGATAGAAATGTGAAAGGAGGTATGAAAGAGATGAGAAAGTTCTATCTAAGTAAACCAAAATGGTGTAGTAGCATAGAGCGGGAGGCAAGAAGGCCGATAGTACTTGGGAAAGCCTATAAAAACAATTTTCTATCTCCTATATATGAAAATGATGTTATGGCATTTCCCGAAAAGCACTATCGTTGATATGATTTATTAACTTTTGTTTTGAATTCTTTCAACAGGGCTTCACCTTCAAGACCCTCTTGCAGTAGTTGAGCAAGAATTCCTTCTGCGATATTTGGGCGTGTGTTTTTCAAATAGCCGTTCATAAGCACGCTAACATAGTTCTTCATCTCTGTTGTAGCAATTACTTTTGTTTGAAAAGTAGCTGGTAAATTATTTTTTTTAGAAATAGTTGCTTTTACAGCTAGCTTTCCTTCTGATCTGCAAAGCTCTTGGAAGTAGTCTAATTCAGTTTTGGGAAGCAATGCTTCAATTGTCCAAAGGTTTTGCTCATCTTCTTTATTAATGATTAACCCGTCCTTTAGTAAGAGATCCTTCCGTTTGTCCGGACTTACAATATCTAAGTGGACAAGTTTAAACGTTTTCAAGATAACATCCCTCCATCACAAAATTAGAAATTATTATTTAGTATAGCATACTTAAACCCTTTATAGCCTTAACTACTCTAATCCTCCCTAGTAATGAGAAAGGAGGTTACACTAATTGTTTAATCAAGTTACGTTAGTTGGTCGTCTTGCAAGAGTACCGGACCTTCGTTACACAACAGACGGAGTTGCTTATACTCATTTAGTATTAGCGGTTCAGCGCTCTTTTCGCAACCAACACGGAGAGTTTGACGCTGACTTTGTTTCTGTTACTGTATGGAGAAAAAATGCAGAAAATACAGTTCAGTACTGTGAAAAAGGAACTTTAGTTGGAATCACAGGTCGAGTACAAACCCGTCAGTATGAACGTGATGGAGGTGAAAAAGTATTTCTAACGGAAATCATAGCTGACCGGATTCGCTTTTTGCAACGTCAAATAGGAGCACCATCCTAGGTAGATCACAACTTGAAAGGGGGTGGGAAGTCGTTTTACATTACCTCACTTCTTATACCTTCTAAAAAGACAATATAAACTTATCCTCTATTACCTCTCCAAAAATAAACCAGCTACAAGATGTAGCTGGTCTTTTTTCATTAAAGAGCTCGAGCTCCTAAATAACGTTGATTCCAATATGAATTTGTAAGTGATGAAACGGTTACACCATTTGAGGAGCTAGCATGTACAAATTGATTGTTGCCTAAATAAATACCCATATGAGAAGGACCAGAACGGTATGTAGTGAAGAAAACTAAGTCTCCAGGCTGTGGAGAAGAGACTTTTGTTGTTGTGCTCCAATATCCTGCCGTTGTTAAGCGTTGTCCGCCTGTTTGATCTTTTAATAAATAATAAATAAATCCGCTGCAATCAAATCCGCTTGTTGTTGTGCCTCCCCATTTATAAGGAATACCTTGAAGAGATAGGGCATCATTAATAAATTTTTGTTTATTAATCGAACCATTTGGTGTAGGTGTAGCAGGTGATTCTGGTGGTGCTGGTTTTGAAGTGTTATTGTCCGTTTTAGGAGAACCAGTTATTTTCAATACTTGATTTTCATATATTGTATTGGTTGTTAATCCATTTAGGCTCTGTAGTTGAGAAACGCTTATACCGTATTGAGAGGCAATTTTCCATAAGGAATCCCCTCGTTTAACAGTATAAGAACCATTGCTTTGCTCGTTTTGTCCCCCTGTTGGTGAAGGTGAAGAGCCAGTAGTTGGTGATGATGTACTTTCACCTGAAACTTTTAGTGTTTGGCCAACGTAAATTAAGTTGGAGCTAAGATTATTTAACGCTCTGAGCTCTGTTACAGATGTCCCTGTTTGGGATGAAATTTTGTAAAGAGTGTCCCCACTTTTTACTTGATATGTTGATGTATGATTACTTGTTGAAGTAGGTGGTTGGGCTTGTGAGCTTTGTTCATTTGCAGATTGTCCATTTGGTAATTGAAGAACTTGTCCAATACGTAAAAGGTCGCTGCTTAAGTTATTGACCTTCTTCAAATCAGAGACACTTGTATTAAACTGTTTTGAAAGTTTAAAAAGGGTATCGCCTTTCTTTACTTCGACACTTGCTGCATCTGCGGACGTTTGAAAAAGATAAGCACTGCCTAGAACTGCTAACGATGTTAAAAATGGTACTCGTTTCCTCACATATATTCCTCCTATATGTTATTTTTTAACAATCATACTTGAATTTATTATACTATGGTTTTTGAAACTTGAGCTAACATTTATCGTCTATTAGTATAAAAACACGTAATATATCTCATATCGGATTAAGATGTAAAACTTTAACCTTTAATGTAAAAATTGGCGACCTTTTTTTCATTTTGGTATTATATGAATGTGATAAATTAAGGCTACTATATATTGGAAACATTCTTTTATTACTTTAAAACATAAATGAGCGATAAAAGCTACTTTCAAAGGGGTTGTGAAGAGTATGGGGAAAATTCGCAAAGCCATTATTCCAGCAGCAGGGCTTGGGACCCGCTTTTTACCTGCAACGAAAGCGCAGCCGAAAGAAATGCTTCCAATTGTAGATAAACCAACGATTCAATATATTGTAGAAGAAGCAGTAGCTTCAGGAATTGAAGATATTCTAATTGTTAGCGGTCGAGGGAAACGAGCAATTGAAGATCATTTTGATAAATCGTATGAGCTTGAAGAAACGTTAGCAAAGCGACAAAAATGGGCCCCATTAGAAGAGATTCAACAAATTTCACGCCTTGCAAACATCCACTATATTCGTCAAAAGGAGCCAAGGGGACTGGGGGATGCTGTAAACTGTGCGCGTACCTTCATTGGAAATGAGCCTTTTGCCGTCATGCTTGGAGATGATCTTGTTCAATCTAAGGTACCTTGCCTACTGCAACTTATAAAAGCGTATGAAAAAGAAAATCATACAGTCATTGGCGTTCAAGAAGTAGAATGGAAAAATGTTTCAAAGTACGGGATTGTTGAACTTGGAGAGACACTAACAGAAGACTACTTTAGGGTAAAGTCTCTCGTAGAGAAACCAAGAAGAGAAGAAGCGCCTTCAAATTATGCGATTATGGGACGATATATATTAACACCTGAAATTTTTCACATTTTAGAGAATTTGCCAGCAGGAGCTGGAAATGAAATTCAGCTTACAGATGCAATTAGTAGACTTAGCGCTTTTCAAAGCATAGGAGCGTACCATTTTGAAGGCTGTCGTTACGATGTGGGAGATAAGCTAGGATTTGTAAAAGCAACAATTGATTTTGCATTAGAGCGTCAAGCGCTAAAGCCTGCTCTTTTAGATTATATGAAAAAGAAGCTAAATGAACTTCAGCAATAAAAATCTGCGAAGAATAGCCTCTTAGCTTTATAGGAGGATATTCTTCCTCTTTTTATGTGAAAGACATCTTAGCAATTTAGAAATTATTTTACTATACAAGTAAAGATGGTGGAGGGAAGATTGTGAATATTTCCATTGCTGGGACAGGATATGTAGGATTAGTGACAGGTGTTTGTTTAGCTGAAGTGGGTTATAAAGTAACATGTTTTGATATTGATGAGAATAAAGTACAGCTTATGAAAGATGGATTCTCTCCTATTTATGAACCTGGTTTAAGTGAACTTATGAAAAAAAATAGCAAACAAAACCGCCTCTTTTTCACTCACGAGCCAAAAGAAGCATATAAAGATGCAGACATCATTTTTATTGCGGTTGGAACTCCTGAGCAAAAAGATGGTTCAGCAAATCTTCAATATGTAGAAAGCGTTGCAAAAGCAATTGCTGAAAATGTTGTAAAAGATACAATCGTTGTCACAAAAAGTACGGTTCCTGTTGGGACAAACGACAGGCTCAAAGATATTATCGAAAAGCACAAGAAGCATGACGTGAAAATTCGTATTGCCTCAAATCCAGAGTTTTTACGAGAAGGCACAGCTATTTATGATACGTTTAATGGAGACCGAATTGTGATTGGTGCAGAAGATCCTTATGTAATTGAAACATTAGAAAAACTGTACGCACCGTTAAACATTCCTATTATCAGTACAAATATTAGAAGTGCAGAAATGATTAAATATGCAGCAAACGCATTTTTGGCTACAAAAATCAGCTTTATTAATGAAATTGCGAACATTTGTGAAAAAGTTGGAGCAGATGTCGATGATGTAGCTAATGGAATTGGATCAGATCAACGAATTGGGCATCAATTTTTACGTGCTGGAATTGGCTATGGAGGTTCTTGTTTTCCAAAGGATACAAAAGCCTTAGCTCAGCTTGCTAATCATATTAACTATGATTTTCATCTGTTAAAATCTGTGATTGAAGTGAACAATGATCAGCGAGTACTGCTTTATGAAAAAGCGAAGGAACTTTATGGCTCTTTAAAAGGGAAGAAGGTAGCAGTGCTAGGGCTTGCTTTTAAACCAAATACAGATGATATTCGTGAAGCGGCAAGTCTACTTTTAATCGATGCTCTCAAACAAGAAGAGGCCCAAATCGCTGTATATGACCCAATTGCAACTAGACATATTCAACATATTTATGGAGATACTTTAAATTATATGGAAGTACCAGAAGATGCATTAGCACAAGCTGATATAGCATTCATTGTAACAGAATGGGATGAAATTAAGGAGATTCCTTTTTCAACGTATAAACAGCTTATGAAAGAGCCAGTTATCTTAGATGGCCGTAACTGTCATGATATTGAAGAAGCTAAAAAAGAGGAAGTGACGTATCTGTCAATTGGCAGGGAACCTGTATATTATAAGGCAATTGAATCCTACAATGTAGAAAATGATTCTTAATAAAATGGCAAAAAATTATAAAAAACGAGAAAATCTTTTCATGTTTTTCGAATAATGCTATCATGAATTTGTATTTTTCGATATAATATCAGTTAGGTTTAAATTTCAAAGCAAGTCATGTAAAGGAGACCTTTTGAAATGTCAAAGAAGTTATGCGTAGTCGGCCTTGGATACATTGGATTGCCAACGGCTGTTATGTTTGCAAACCATGGACTAAAAGTGCATGGAGTAGATATTAATGAGAAAGCAGTACAATTAATTAATAATAAGCAACTTCATATAGAAGAAAACGGCTTACAAGATCGTCTTGTATCAGCGATTGAAAGCGGCCATTTTACCGCTTCAACAGAACCTGTAGAAGCAGACGTATTTATTATTGCTGTTCCTTCTCCAATTAAAGCTGATAAGACAGCAAATCTAGATTATGTACGTGAAGCAACAGAATCAATTGTCCCATTTTTAAAAGAAGGTAACTTGGTGATCCTTGAATCAACAGTGCCTCCTCGTACTGTTGAAGATGTGATGATGCCAGTACTTAAAACATCTCCATTAGAAATTGGTACACAGCTGTTCGTTTCTCATTCACCAGAGCGAGTAATTCCTGGTCGAGTTTTTGAAGAGCTTGTTGAAAATGACCGTATTGTTGGTGGAATTAATGAGAAATCAAGCCAGCTTACTGTTGATCTTTATAAAACATTTGTAAAAGGAAACATTCATGTAACAGATGCTACAACAGCAGAAATGGTAAAAGTAATTGAAAACACCTACCGTGACGTAAATATCGCTTTTGCGAATGAATTAGCTAAGGTTAGTGAGAAAATTGGTGTGAATGCATGGGAAGCAATTAAGTTGGCTAATTACCATCCTCGTGTAAATATCCATTTACCAGGTCCTGGTGTTGGAGGACATTGTATCGCTGTTGATCCATGGTTCCTTGTTGAGCTTCAACCAGAACTAGCCAAAATCATTTCTCTTTCTCGTCAAACAAATGATTCTATGCCAGAATACACGGCACTAAAAGCAAAACAGATTATGGAAGAAAAGGGAATTAACAACGGACGTGTTGCAGTGCTTGGTCTAGCATTTAAAGGTAATATTGATGATATGAGAGAAAGTCCATCTGTTGAAGTTGTTGAACACTTAGAAAAACTAGGTGTAGACTACACAGCATATGACCCTCATATTAAACAAAATAACTTAGCAAAACAAACACAGAGCTTAGAAGAAGCAGTTAATCATGCAGACTTAATTGTCATTTTAACTGATCATAATGAGTTTAAAACCCTTGATCCACAAGTAGTAGAGGGTAATATGCGTACGAAGATAATCTTTGATACTAAGAACTGTATTGATCGTACGCTTTGGGAAGATAATCAGTTTGATGTTTTCTTACTAGGTGATTCTAAACATTCAGAAGTATGATGAACAATTAAAAGCGGCGCTTATTAAGAGTGCCGCTTGAAACATTATGTTTACGAAACTATTACTATTTTCTAAATTAGGTGATTAGATGAAGGAAAACATCTTAGGAGTAGATGTTTGCGACCAAACGTATGATCAGCTTGCGTCCCATTTATTAAGTGATATTGAGAACAAGCGTAAGTCGTTTATCGTAGCCATTAATCCAGAAAAGATTATGAAGGCACAGGAAGATGAATCTCTTAGGAACCTGCTAAATGCTGCTACATACCAAATTCCAGACGGCGTTGGTGTACTTATTGCTTCAAAGTTAAAAAAAGGCAATATCAAAGAGCGAGTAACAGGAATTGATATGATGATGAAACTTTGTGAACAAGCTCATCTTCATGGAAAAAAAGTCTTCCTCTACGGAGCAAAACCTGGAATTGCAGATGAAGCTAAAGCAAAGCTTGAAGAAATGTATCCAGGAATTCACATCGTCGGTACATTGAATGGCTACGAAAAAGATGAGAAAGTCATTGAAGAAACTATCAATAGTTCTGGTGCAGAAATCATCTTTGTAGCATTAGGTAGTCCAACCCAAGAAAATTGGATTATCAATCATAAGGAGAAATTAGCTCCATATGTTTATCAAGGAGTCGGTGGCTCATTTGATGTAATCTCTGGGCGATTAAATCGGGCCCCAGCTTTCTTCCAACGTCTTGGACTTGAATGGTTTTACCGCCTTATCAAAGAACCTTGGCGCTTTAAAAGACAGTTAATCTTACCAAAATTTTTGATCAAAGTACTCAAAGGATAGACGTGGTATAATGTCAAAACTTAAATTTGTTACACTGCTATTTTTCGTATCAACGTTTGTATTAAAGTTCTCTAGTATGCTTAGGGATGTAGCCATTACAAACTATTTTGGAAGTACTAGAATCACAGATGCATACACAGTTTCAATGGTCATTCCAAATGCTATTGTTTTATTTATGCTAACGGGAATGAAAGAAGCTTTTTTACCGAGTTATTATAAATATGATGCAAAAGGAAAAGGATTTTCTCACTTAACAAACGTTGTGAAGGGGACAACCGTTATTGCGACATTGATTGCTTTAATCGGAATGATGTTGTCACCTTTTATAGTGCCCCTCATTTATAATGATTTTCAAGGCGAAGCAAAAGATGTAGCAATTTGGACATCTGTCATTTATTTTGCTTCCATTCTTCTTGTTGGAGTCAACGCTGTTTTTGAAGGCTATTTTGACGCTCAAAGAAAATTTTCCTTCTCTGTATTTTCCCAAACTATTGTTGTCTTTTGTACAATTGGAGGAGCAATTTTCTTCCATGCGCAGCTTGGTATTTATTCAGTACCGCTTGGCTATTTAGTTGGGACGCTAATTTCATTTCTAATCAAACTCGTGTATCTTAAGCCAACCAATTTTATTGATTGGAAGCAAAAGTCGGATTGGAGCGAAATCAAAGCCTTCTACTATATTTTTGTTCCTGTAGGTTTAACAATTGCAGTTGGACAAGTTAACTTGCTTGTAAACTCTATTTTCTCAGCTCAGCTTGGGGACGGAGCGGCAACAAATTTAAATCTTGCCTTCAGGCTTATTAATATTCCGCAGGCTGTGTTTGGTGTAACAATTGCAACAATTATCTTTCCTATGCTTGCCCGTGCAAAATCACAAGATGATAAGGTGCTCTTTAAAAGAGGGATTGAAAAGGGACTTTCGCTCATGTTTTTATTCCTAGCACCAACTCTCGCAGGGATGCTTATTCTTATGCCTGAGGTTGTAAAAGTAGTCTATGAACGTGGGAAATTTACGGCTGAAGCAACTGCTGCCACGAGCCATTACGCAATATTCTACGTTGGCTCAGCACTTTTCTACAGTATTCAAGCTGTTATTGCAAAAGGGTTTTATACGTTAGAAAAAGGACATTATATGTTACGGGTAGGAATTGTCTCTATCATATGTAACGTTATTCTAAATGCTATTCTTGTTAATACTCTAGGTGCATCAGGACTTGCTCTTTCGTTTTCACTTGTTGCCTTAATATATTCTGCTATTACATTTACAACTTTGTATAAATTGATAAATGGTTTCTCTCTATCTTATGTTGGAATGGAATATGGAAAAGTACTTATCGCTACATGTGCAATGTTTGGATTGCTGATGTTGATGAAGGGGACTGTAGAAACATACAGCCCGAATGAATATGTATATTTAATGGTTATGATTATTATAGGAGCTATTTCGTACTTTATTGTTCTGTTCCTAACAAGATCACGTTCGATGAAAGAACTTATGAACATTAAACAACTAAAACGAGAAGCATCTGAGGGGAGGTAAACGTTACTATATTTGTAGTAACAACCTTATTTATGTTTAAAAATAATCGACTTATTCAATTTATTAATAAAGGTGACGTTTTTTCACCTTATATCTTCTTTCCAGCGATCTTTGCTATTTACTTTTTTATGAGTTTGTTTGATTTTGGTCGCATTCAGTACTTTAAGGCCTATAACAATATTTTCCTACCGGTCATTGTTGGTCTTATTGCTTATTATATAGCGGTATTTTTAATCCAAAAACTTGGTTGGAAATTCCCGAAATTTGGACTTTCCTTCTTGAAAGGAAAAACAATTTATTTTGTTTATCTCCTAACTCTTGTAGGATTAGTGAGCTACTTAGCTATGCTTTTTACAGGTCAAATCGGAATTACGGATGAATCTGTACGTCGTAATCTAGATCCAAAACTTAACTTCCTAAGTTCCCTATTATGGTTTGGTGGTCTTCTTATTGTCTTCTACGGTGTTGTAGGAAGCGGTGGCCGTTTATCGAAGAAACAGAAGATCTCTTACGGTGTTATTATTGCCTTAATCCTTGTTGCGTTTATCCTTATGGGATATCGTACACCAATTGCTATTATGTTTTTTACATCACTCATTGCTTTCCACTACTTAGTAAAGAGAGTAAAAACATCGTGGATTATCTTAATGGTAGCGGTTATTGGTATTTCATTTTCTCTCTTCGGACTCTTCCGTGTATTAACAGAAGATACATCGAAAGAATTTAATACACGTCAAGGACCTCAAGTTGAAGAGGAACATCAGCAGGAAGAAGCAATCACAGAAAAGCAAGAAGCTATTCGTAAGGTAAATGAAACTCCAAAATGGGTTCGAGCTTTAACTGAAACAATGGTAACAGGACGTATTGTTATCAGTAAAATTGAAGATTATACAGAAGATCATGGTTACCTGAACGGAGAACTTCATAAAAGTATTCTTGGTACAGTGCTTCCAGGTGAGCAAAAATCACCACGTATGATTGTAACAGAAGCAGCTAACGATTATGCAGTAAAACAGGTTGGAGAGTATGTTACAAGACCTGGAAGAACAACAACGCCAACTGTTATTGGTCAGTTGTATATGGACGGAGGATACGTCGGAATCGTTATTGGAATGGGTATCTTCGGTATTATTCTATCTCTTCTTTACAACAGAATGAGACAAACAACAACAAAGTCATATCAAACAATTGCGTATGGTTTTGTTACAACGATTTTTATGATTTCCATTCATACAGGATTGCTTGATCTGATTTTCCTACTTATGATTGGTTTTGCCGTTATTGCAACATCTATTGAGCAAGATAAGCGCAGAGATGGTCAGTTTAATCGACTATCATAAATTTCCTAAAAACCTTCATAAAAGTAGAAAAACAAATTGTCGATTTGTTGTATAGATGATAAAATAGAGGCGGAGATAAATATTTCCTTCTTTTGAAATAATAACCTCGGTTGGTAGCCCGGTAAGAAAAGACGCTATATATACAGCGTCTTTTCTTATGCATGAAAACGAGTTTACTATAGGCTAAAAGTCACGCGTGGTAACAAAAAATCCCACTTCATCTGAAGTGGGATTTTTTGTTATTATGAATTTGCTTGTTCATTAATCTTTTCCATTACTCTATAAATCATCATGATTCCTTGTGCACGTGTTGCATACTTAGTGGGACCAAATTCTGTTTCAGAGAAACCATTAATAACGCCAGCTGCAGAAGATTTAGAAATAGCTTCATAAAACTCTGAAGAAGTGTTCACATCTTTAAATGCTTTTTCTTGTCCGCTATATTGGTTATAGTCTAAAAGCTGCTCTGTTGCCCGATAGACCATAGCTGCAATATGTTCACGTTTAATTTTTTCATAAGGCATGAATTTCCCATTGCTTCCTTTTACAATCCCTAAACTTGCTGCAGTTTCAAGGTACACATAATCTTCATCGTGAGGATTTACGTCTATAAATGTTGGAGCATCTCCGTCTTTCTCAAGGCCAAGAGCTTGAACAAGAATCTTTACAAATTGATATCTCGTGATATTATCGTAAGGTTTTACATAAACCTTTCCATCAATATCGTAGCCATCAATAACGTCGTTCTTTAAGAAAAATTGTACAGCTTCATATGCTTCATTGTTTTTAGAAACGTCTGCAGGGAATGGATTTGGATCTTTACTTGGAAGAGTAATAGAACCTTCATTTTCAACTGGTGGCTTCATTTTAGAAGCAAAGTCTTGCATTTCTTTATAAATCGAAAGAATGTCATCCCCGTAATTTCCTCTTGGTTGCATTGCCCATCGACCTTGTAAATCTGGCCAAGTTGGAGCAATTCCTTTTGTTACATATTTATATCGTGGATCAACAAGTGGAGTATTTAGAGGTTCTTTAGAAGCGTATGCTTTTAGATGTTGAATTTGTGCGTAAACACCAGTAGCTAGGGTATCAAAGTAATGTCCTTTTACACCACCGCCAGTTGTCCCAATTCCAGCGTAATTATTTTGTTCTGGAACAACGTCACCGCCATATTTAAAATACCCAGTTTCCTTTAGAGCTTGTACAAAAGCTACATCTCCTCGTACTCCTTCATGTTTTCCAGCGATAAGAAAAAGTTGAGCAAGTTCCTCTACCGTAATGCCATAAAGGCGAATATTGCTTGGGTTTTTACTATGTACAAATGCTGCCATTTGTGAAGCTGTCAACACTGAATCGCCCATAATGTTTTTGTTTACATTGCTACTAGCTTCCGCACGTTGTGTAGAGAAGGGAGAAACAAGCATGAAAACAGCAAATGAAATCGTCAAACACAAAGATAAACGGTTCAAACCAAAAGCTCCTTTCTGTACGATTAATAGATTTAGTTTGTTATAAAATAAAAGATATTAAGACCTATAAAAATATAAATATAAATGAGTCTAAAGTTTCATAACAAGTTAGATATTACCACATGTAGATTATATTGTCCTATCATAAGGGTATTTGTAACAAAAATGAAAAGTTTTTTACAAGAAATGTAGAAAGAAAAAACGATCAAAAGAACTAGCGTTTATGCTAGATTTTTGATCGTTTTTATCTTACTTATTGTTGATTTGGATATGCTCTCCATCGCCTGAAATCAGCATTTTCTTTTTGAATTAAGCTTGCTGGAAAAATAAATGTCCATGGTTTTGTTGTATATGCCTTAATTAGTAGATCTTTTGTTTGGAAGACACCTTCTGCTACTTGATCTCCCATAGCATCTTCTACAATGAGAGGAATCTGTTCAAATGTTACGTCTTGATCTGTTCCATTTCTTATTAGTAGGGAAATATGTAGATTTCCGTTCTTGGCCTGATCTGCTTGTAGACTTTGAAAATTTACTTCTCCATCTTTAGGAGGAGTCATTTCTTTTTCAACAAGATTTTTTAGGCCCTCTTTTTCATTTTCTGATAAATTGTTTTCCCAAGTCTCATCTAAGTCTAACTTATGAGGAGGGGCTACTTGAAAAGCTAATGTCCAATTTTCCTTTGGAAGATCTTTTATTTTTAAGCTTTCTTTTTCAAAAGTAAACTGCCAAGGTCTGCTTGAAGCAGGAGGAATCTCGCCAAGCTCTTTAAAGTTAAAAGATTTTTTAGCAATAATATTTTTCTCACTATCCATTAACACAAGTTTCATGACATCTAGCGTTAATGGGGTTGATAAGCTTGTGCGGACAAGAGCTGTTACAACAGCATTTCCATTTTCATCTTTTGCGAGATTTGCACCTGATAAAGAAACTTGATTAGGCTTCAGTGGGGCACAGCTATTATTCAAAAACTGATAAACATAGCGATCCTCTTCTGGTGCTTCCCAATCAGGGTGTAAGGAAAGTTTAGGGGAGATGCTAGCTTCTTGATTTTCTGTTGTTACTCTTTCTTCAGGTTCAATTGTACTATCAAGACCTTGTTTCTTAATATTCTGTTCTCCACGTTTAAAAAAGCGAAACAAATTTCTCATCCTTTCAATATAAAAGGGTGTCACTCAAAAATGAATGGAGCACCCTTATTTGTAGATTATTTCTCTGCTCTTAATGATGCTGTTGTCTGACAAAGTGCTTCTGCCATATAGTATTCAAGCTCTTGATATGAAGTTGAGAAGAGCTCAAGACCTTCACGCTGGTATTGACGCATAGGGTCTTCTTGGCTATAGCTTCGCATACCAATTCCTTCTTTTAAACGCTCCATATTTTCAATATGTTTAATCCACTCTCTGTCAGTAATTTGCAGCACAGTAGTTCTTAGGAAACCATCTAATGGTTTTTCCTCTTCCATGACTTCCTTAATTAAGTTCAAATAGTTTTGGGTAGCATCTTCTACTTTCTCTTGCACATCCTGAATTTCTGCAATTCCTTTCATATCTAGTGAAATACTTTCCCCAATCACCTTAGTTAAATCAGTTGCTAGAGAATTCAGATCCCAGTCTTCTGGAAGGACTTCAGGTGAGCAGTATCCTTCTATATAATAATGAACAGTTGAGGAAATCATAGGTGTTAAGAGGGTAAGAATACTTTCATCTGTTAAAATTCGATTTCTTAATTCATAAATAACGCCGCGCTGCTCATTAATAACGTTATCAAGTTTTAAATTATACTCTCTAATTCCATAATTGCTTCCTTCACAAATACGCTGAACCTTATCGGCAAAATCAGCAATTTTCTTTGATTGAATAAGACCTGTGCTATCTTTATGAAGATTTTTACGCAGTTTATTTACTTCTTCATAGGCGAAGCGTACAAACATCTCATCTTCAAGAGAAATGAAAAACTGTGATTTTCCTTTATCACCTTGACGTCCAGCTCGTCCTTTCAACTGGTTATCAATCCGTCTTGATTCGTGTCGTTCTGTTCCAAGAACAAACAAGCCCCCAAGGTCCTCAACACCATCTTCAAGCTTAATATCTGTTCCGCGTCCTGCCATATTTGTGGCAATCGTAATCTGACCTTTTGTGCCTGCTTTGGAGATAAGTTCAACCTCTTGTTCAACACTTTTAGCATTTAAAAGCTGGAAAGAGAGGCCCGCATCTTGTAGAGATTGAGCAATTGTTTCAGATTGACGAATAGAAGTTGTGCCAATTAGAATAGGCTGTCCTGTTTGATGCACACGGATAACTTCTTTTGTTACTGCTTTATATTTTTCGTTCACTGTTTCATAAATTTGATCACTTTCATCAATTCTTAGGATTGGACGATTCGTTGGGATTTGAATAACGTCCATTGCATACACTTGTTGAAACTCTTTTTCTTCCGTTTTAGCTGTTCCTGTCATTCCACTAAGTGTTGGATAAAGACGGAAGTAATTTTGGATTGTAATAGAAGCTTGTGTTTTATTTTCTTCTGTAATTGTTACAGATTCCTTAGCTTCCAGAGCCTGATGAAGACCATTGCTTAATGTACGACCTTCCATTGTGCGTCCTGTAAATGCATCAACAAGAACAATTTCATCATCTTTTACAATATAATCTACGTCTTTCTGAAACATGACATGGGCTCTAAGGGCTTGAATCATATAGTGATATAGAGTTTGATGTTCTACATCGTATAAATTATCGATTCCAAAGCCTTTTTCAATCTTCTCGATCCCTTGTTCTGTAAATCCTGTTGCTTTCGTTTCTTCATCAAAGTGATAATCTTCATCTTTCAAAAAGCCTTTCACAATTTGAGCACAAAGCTGATGAAGATTATAACTTACACCGGATTTGCCAGCAATGATGAGGGGGGTTTTTGCTTCATCAATCAAAACACTATCAATTTCATCGATAATAGCAAAATGATATGGTCGCTGAACACGCTGAGCTAGATCAATAACTGTATTATCACGAAGGTGATCAAAGCCAAATTCTGTCCCAACTCCGTATGTAATATCGGCGTTATAAGCCTCTTTCTTTTTTTCATAATCCATGCCAGCTATGTTAAGTCCAATTGTCAGACCAAGAAAGGTGTGAACTGGACCAACAAGTTCACAGTCACGTTTTGCGAGGTAGTCATTTACTGTAATAACATGGACACCTTTTCCTTCAAGAGCTCGTAAATAACTTGGAAGCGAAGCAACAAGCGTCTTTCCTTCTCCTGTTGGCATCTCAGCAATATTCCCTTCTGTCAGAACAAGCCCGCCAATCATCTGCACATCGTAATGACGCATACCAAGCACCCGTCTCGATGCTTCTCGAACGGTTGCAAATGCTTCTGCTTGGATATCAAATATCGTTTTCCCTTCGGCTAAGGCTTCTTTAAATTGAACTGTTTTATGTTTTAACTCTTGATCTGACAACTGTGTAAATTGTCCTTCGAGATTGTTAATTTCTTCTATAATTTTATAGTGCTTTTTTAACCCTTTTTCTTGCTTATCGCCCATTGCTTTTTTGATGTACGATAACACCATGCGACAACTCTCCTAGCATATTAGACTTTCTACAAAACTAGTATAGCACTCTTTATTTACTGTTTCACCGTTATATGGTAAAGATTATATATAATTTCCTACTTAGAAATTTATATAAAAAGGTGAGGGGAATTCCTCACCTTTTTAATTCGAAGTTGCAAAAATATTTTTGAAGTCCCCCATATCCATATTTGGATAAACCCCTTTGCGATCTAGAATTAATGGATTATCCCCTAGAAAGACTCTCCCTTCCTGTGTTGTGAAGGCTAATTTAAATCCAGCATCCCTTACAGCTCTTATACCCGTTTCATTTAAGTTTCCATAAGGATAGGCAAAGTAAGGAGAAGGAGTAGGAAGTTTATTTCTATTTAATTTTAAATCTGCCACAACTTCAGCATATGGAAGCTGTGTTAATAATCCACTTGTATGAGCATCTTTGCGATCATGTAGAGCATGGGTGTGGGCCCCAAAAGAAAAAACATCCTTCATCTTCTCCATATCCTGCATACTTAAAGCTTGTGTAGTAAGCTGATTAGGATCAAAAGGCTGGCTTTGATTAGGTGTACGAGATGTAATAATGAAATTTTCAGCTTTAAAACCATATTTCTTAAGGATAGGGTAAGCATATTGACGGGTCGAGACAAATCCATCATCAAATGTAATCACAAATGATTTATCCGGTAATGCCTTTTCCTTTTCAACATATTTTTGTAAATCTTCAAGGGAAATAGTGTGATAACCGTTATCATGAAGCCATTTCATCTGGCTTTCAAAAAATTCTGGGGTAATCGTTACAAATGTACCTTTAAATTTATGGTTTTCTTCTTCTCTAAAAAGATTATGATACATTAAGGCCGGAATGCCGTTATCAATCTGCAAATCTTCTTTTTGAACGTATCCTACAAGTCCTCCTAGATTAACCTTTGATCAATTCTCATTTTGATTTATCACTTCTATTTGAATATGTGTATCAAACTGGCCCATTTTTTTAGAGCTTGTAGAAGTAGAGCTATAAACAGGGTTTTTTCTTCTGTTAAAATAGCATCTCCATGAAAAGTAGAAGAAACTTGTTTAGGACGAGGTGCCTCAGTTTCCTCTATTTTAGCCTCTTTTTTAGAAACATATCCAAATGAATTGCCAATAGGAATTCTCCACCAATCCGTATTAAACGAAACATAATTGATATAAGCATTTCCCTTCACTAGATAGCCTTTAATTTTAGTGCCTTTGCTATGTGAGGCTTTTTCATAAATGGCTACTGATTCCTCTTGGGCAACTAGTGCTTGAGATACGTCTGCTCTAGTCATAGTTTTTTGGAATGAGGCATAAATCCCGAATACAGTAACGAATACGGATAAAAACAATAACATGTACAGTAATTTCCTTTTATTCATGCTAAAACTCCTAATTTTGATTTCCACAACCAAGTATATTGGAAGATTTAGGCAATTACAATAGAAGGTAATAATGCATAAATAGAAATATAAACATAAAAAGAGAAGGGACAATCCTCATAACATTGGAATAATAGTAGTTTTAAAGGTATAAAGTAGCGTTTGGAAACCAATAAATATAAATTTTGGAGATAAAAAGAGAATAGAGGACAATTAACCTATGAAAAAATGTTCATTAATTAGAAAATTAAGTTAAAAAGATGTTATACTCATCAATGTCTAATCTTTTGAAAGGAATGACATGATGTGAAGAAAAAGATAATAATAGTCGTAGCTTTATTTGTTCTAATTGCTGCAGCAGTTTCGTCCTTATTTATTATAAGTTTTACTAAAAAAGCAGATATGATTCCTGTTTTAACATATCATCGCTTATTGTTAGAAGATGAAAACAAACTTTATAAAAATCAACCAGATGTTCTGTCAGTGGAGGCATTTGAGAAACAGATGAAATGGCTTCATGACAACGGCTACCATACAATGACAATCGATGAGTTAGATCAATTCCTAAATGGAAAAAGAGAGTTTCCAACTAAAACTGTAATGATTCAGTTTGATGATGGACGCAGGGATGTGAAGCGTTACGCATATTCTATTTTAAAGAAGTATGATTTACATGCTATTGAAAATATTATTACAAGTCGTACAAATCGAAACGATGGTCCGTGGAATCCAGACAAGCATCAGTTTATGAAAATGAATGAAATTAAAGATACTTTAGGTGTATTTGAGTTAGGAGCACATACAGATAATTTACATAACCTAGGTGAAGATGGAAAAGGGGATATGCTTAGGAAATCGGATGAAGAAATTCTAAAGGACTTAAAGTTAAACAGAAATCTTCTTAATCAAACAGAACTATTTGTTTACCCATTTGGTTATTATACTCCACATACAGCTGATCTTGTAAAAGAAGCTGGTTTTAAGTATGCCTTTACAACAAAAACAGGATATGTCAGCCCAAATGATGATCCGTACCAATTGGCAAGACAAGGAATTGGCCCTAAAGTAACAATAAAGGATTTTGAAAATATTTCAGAAGTAAATTCTTTTAAAAACAAAGCAAAGCGTTTTGTAAAACATATAACAAATTGATAGATAAAAAGCAGATGAAAGATTTCGCATCTGCTTTTTTATTTTAATTCTATTAAAACAATAAAAATTGAGAAAATTCTATTATTTTTGTAACCTATTTGATTTTGAATCGTCTAACTATACTGATGAAAATTTTTCTTGATTTGAAAGGGGATTTTATATGAAGAAAGGGATTCGTACTCTAACTGCACTAGTATTAGGATTAACCCTGTTAGTACCCTCCTTTGCCTCAGCTGCAGTAGAGAGTAATGCATCGCAGGTAAAAGAGAAGAAAAGCAAAGTAATGGAGAAGTTTAATTTGTCTCAAAGTGAAAAAAGCAAAAAACTTTATCAACAGAAAAAAGCAGAAAAGGAAAACCTAAGTAATAATACAATCATTATAAAGTACAGCAAAAAACTTTCTTCTTCAGTACATAAGAAGCTAGGTGGAAAGGTTATTCGTTCATACCCAGAATTTCAATATGAAGTTGTTAGAATAGGTAAGGGGCAAAAAATTGAGACAGCCATTTCAAAATATGAGAAAGTAGCTGGCGTTAAAAGTGTATCGCCAAGTGTGAAACTTAAAACATTTGCAACAGAAAGTAATTCAAAAACGGGTGATCCAAAAGTAAGCAGTATGTATCATTTAAAAACATTAAAAGTGGATGAAGCTCTAAAAAAAGCAGGGAAAAACGAAGTGAATGTGGCTGTTATTGATACAGGCATAGATACAAACCATGAGGAGTTAAAAGGAAATTTGCTTGCTCCTTATAGCGTAACAGATCCAGCAAACCCTGGAGATGCAGGGGACCATGGGACACATGTTGCAGGTATTATTGGCGGTAAGAAAGGAAATGGAGTTGGTGGATATGGGGTTAATCCAAACGCCAATATTATGCCTGTAAATATCTTTGATCAAAATGGTAGCTTTGACTATGTACTTGCTGATGGCATTATGCACGCAGTTGACAATGGGGCTGACGTTATTAATATGAGTCTTGGAGCCTCATTTGAAATTCCGCTTGTTGAAGAAGCTATTAAAAAAGCTTTAGATAATGGTGTCGTTGTAGTAGCTGCAGCAGGAAATGATGGAGATATGGTCTATAACTATCCAGGTTCATATGATGGAGTGATTACTGTTGGAGCAACAAATGATCAAAATAAAAAGGCTTACTTTACAACATATGGTCCAAACATTGATGTTGTAGCACCAGGTGAAGATATTTATAGTACTGTTTATACGCCAGAATCAGGATCATCCTTTGTTAAAATGAGTGGAACATCAATGGCCTCACCGGCAGTAGCAGGAGTGGCTTCCCTTATTAAATCAAAGTATCCTGACTTGAACTCCTATCAAGTAGAATATATTTTAGAACAAACAGCTCAGGATTTAGGGAATAAAGGGTTTGATATGGATTATGGATATGGACTTGTTGATCCATCTAAGGCACTTGATTTTGATATAAATAAGCTTCCTTCATTTAAGAAGCTAACAATGGATGAGATTGTGAAAAAAGCAACTGCTGTTAAGGTTGGAAAAGGAACCGTTAAGAAGACAGGCTCATTAATTAAACCAGCTCAGCAAGATTGGTATAAAGTCAATGTAGAAAAAGGTGAATTTCTACAAACCGTTCTAGATGCTTCTAAAAACTATGACTATAAGCTAGAACTTAAATTTAGAGGTGAAGATGGAACAGAACAAGAGGTAGATGTAGATAGTGTTACCCAAGGAAAAACAGAAGGTTACCTTTATAAAGCAGAACAAAAGGGAGAACTGTTAATCGGTGTTAAAGACCGAAATGAAAATTACAGTACATCAGGAGCTTCAACATATGCACTTCAGTTAACTAAAGGAACGAATATTAATGATAGTAAAGCATCAAAAGAGAAACCAGCTAAAATTAAAAGCTTTCCTTATAGCAGTAAAAAATCAGAAGGAGATTTAACTCTTATTAATAGTGAAGAAGGAGCAGATAGTGATTATTTCCGTATGTCCTTTAAAGAGGGCAAAAAAGTGAATCTAGATCTTTCAGCACTCCCAGGAGTGGATACAGAAATAAAAGTATACGATGAAGCAGCTTTTAAAGAAGAGCCTCCAGCAGATCTTCCTGAAGGAGAAGAATGGCCAATTGCGGAATATGCGGCAAATAATAATGGAATGAGTGAAGGGGAAGGACTTGCTTTTGAAGCATTACCAGAGACCTCTTATATTATAGAAGTTACATCAAGTCCTGTAAGTTCGTCACAAATGTTAGATATGATGATGGCGTTAATGATGGGAGGCTCTTCTGACGAAGAAATACAAGAAGTTCTTGGTTCTCTAATTCCTTATGACTTGAAAGCAAATGTAAAAGATCTACCAGAAGATGAAGATAGTCTACCACTTGCTATTGCAACTCCTGTAGAAGAGCCTGAAGAGGAAGAAAGCTTACCAGAACCAACAACATATAAGGAAAAATATGATGCTCTTACTGATTTACTAACAGGCGAGTATATGGAATTTGATGAAGAGACAACAGAAGCTATTCTTAAAGATGCTAGAAATTATGAAATAGGTTCCGTTGGGACAGGCTATTTCCAAGAGCTAGAAGATGAAGATTGGTTTAAAGTAAAAGTAAAGGAAGATGGTTTCTATAAACTATCAACTAATGGAACAAATACACTTAAACCTATGATTGGTTTATTCCAGTATGATAAAGAATCAGGCATGCTAAACCAACTAAGTGGCTCAGGAGACCCTTTAATGGACTTGTTAACAGGGGGGAGTGAAGGAACCTCTGAAACAACAATCATGCTTCAAAAGGGTCAAGAGTACTACATTCATCTTCAAAATGGTACACCACTATCACTGGATAAATATGAATTAACATCAGTAAAAGTAAAAGACGCTCCAGTTGATCAAAATGAAGCAAACGATGAGCCAATTGAAGCAACTGTTTTAAAACCGGATCAACCTGTAAAAGGAAACTTTGCTCCATTAGGTGACATTGATACATTCTATTACAAGCATCGCACAGAAGATGGATTGTATGGGTTCTATGCAAATCCGTTACCTGTTAGTGAAAACCAAAAGAAAGGCCTCCCGCTTGAAATGGGATTGCCACTTGATCTTATGATCACCATCGTAGAAGATACAAATGGAAATATGGAAATAGATAACAATGAAGCCTCTAAAGTTATCCTCTTTGACAAAACTGATGGAGGAATTGAATCAGGATCGTTCAAAGCGAAAAAAGGAACAGGATACTTCATTGTTGCCGAAAACTACGGTGGCTCAAACATTGGTGAGTACGAGATGTTGCTAAACACGTTAACAAAGAAAGATGAGGATGAGGGTTCAACTGTTAAAAATAATGTACCTTCAAAATCAATCTCTCTTAAAGCAAAAGGCAAGAATGCATGGGAAGCAGCAGGATACTTAAATGCTGGAATTGATTTTGGTGATCGAGATTTCTATGCTCTTAACGTTTCGGAAAAGGGCACATACAAGCTAAATATGGATGCCCCAAAAGAGATTGACGGTGTAATTAATGTTTATAATGAAAAAGGTACACTCGTAAAACAGTTAAACAACTATTATATTGGTGATAATGAAGTTGGATTCGCAGATCTTAGCAAAGGAAAATATTTTGTGGAAATTAAGGATAAGCAAATGCGTTCTAGTGCCAAGCCTTACAAATTAACAATCGCAAAACAATAGATAAGAATGATGTAAGCTAGCTTTCTAGTATATAAGAAAGCTAGCTTTTTGTTTTTCTGTGGTCTAGAATAATAAGGTAATAGGAGAATATTAATCTAAAAAAGGATGAATATGTAAGGAGAGTAAATGATGAAAAAACTGCTGTTACCTATGTTTTTTGTTGTCAGTTTGTTTTTTATTATCCACCCTTTAAATACTTCTGCACAAGTTGTGGATGAAACAAAACTAAAAACAGCTCAGTTTGATTATGAAGATTATTATCAAAATAAAGTAATGACGTACAGGGGAGATTCTGGTGTTACTTTTATAAGCTATAGTACAAAATGGAATACGATAGAAAAACTAAAAGCGCTTGAAACAGAATTGCTTAAAAATAAGCATGGGGAAGAACTCAAGCTTTTATCAACCATTAATATTTTTCCAGACTACCCAGCTGGACAAGATGTTCTTGGACAATATTTTGCTGAATATACGTATGGAAGTAAATCAGTCTCGCTTTCCCCAAATCGAAAAATTCATCTTTATGGAGGCGATAAATATTCAACAGTAGAAAGTATTGCTCCAACTATGGCCCATGAGTATGGACATCATTTTACGTTTTATCATCTTTTTAAAAAAGAACATTTAGTTCCTAGCAAATGGAAAGACTCTCAATATGCACAAATTCGTCATATGACACAGTACAAGCCATTCAATCAAAACCCTGTTCCATACAAATGGGATTTATCAGAGATATTAGCTGAAGACTATGTTGAGTTATTTGGTTCCAGCAAAGCTATCGCTACCCATATGCCACTGAATAGTGAAATTCAGTCACCGTTTGAAAACAAGAGCATCCAACAATATTGGACAGACGCTATACAAGAAAAAGGATATAAGCCAGAAGAAGCTATCCCGCTTTATCTTACAGATTATAAATCCTCCAATTTACTTAGCTTACAATTAACCGCTTTAAAACTTGGAACACATGACACTTATCTAATGGCCCAAGATGATAAAGATAAATATTTACCAATCCTTTTAGATACTTTTAAAGGTGTGATGCAAGTACGTAAATGGTATGAAGGTGAGAAGCTTGGAAGTAAATCAAGCTGGCTTTTCTCAAGAGACCAAAATAGCGGCATAGTATTCAAACTTATTCAGCATAGTGAAAATGGTTTTAATAGGGGATCAGAGCGGTTAAAGATCAATCTTCAAAATATAGAGGAGAGTAAAACAAGCAATGCTAAGCTTATCGAACACTTAAATCTAACTAAAGAGGAAATAGAAGAGAAAATGCTCCAAGAGGGAATAAGACAGGGCGTTCCCTACGAATTGATTACAGCAGTTGCAGCACAAAGCTCCAATTATGAACAGTTTCAAAATGAGCAGCCTAAAATAGATGAGAACGGTAGAATAGGCATTATGGGAGTAAAACTAACAGCTGAACAGGCTACAGCTCAGAATATTGATTTCGAATCCTTAAAATATAGCCCACTTTACAATATTGAAGTTGGAGTAAGATTATTAAAAGAGCAATTTGATGATAATACGCTGCCCTCTATGAAGAACAAAAATCAGAAAATGTTAGAACATTGGTATTTTGCCCTTATAGCATACAGGGGTTTTACAGAAGATACAAATCCGCAAAAAAAGGTAGCTTTCAGCATTCTGTATACAAATATATTGAGGATATAGTAGATAGAGATCTAAAAGAACTCTTATATGTAGAAGCTAGCCAAGATAATGGGGTAGTTAAGTTAACAAAGAAAGTTTATCCTTTAGAAGAGGCAACAGAAGCAACAAGTTTATATACAAATAATCAAAAAGGCTATGTTTATACTGATAAAGGGGTTTTATATAATCAACCAGGGGGAAAAGGGCTTACAAGTCTCCTGAAATATACTCCAGTTTTAATTAGGGAAAATGCTCTGCTGAAAGATGGTCATCTTTTTTATAAAGTTAATACATTTAACGGGCAGAACGGATATATACGAGCAGAACATATCAAAGGTGGAGATGTAACAATATTCAGTGATATTGTTCAAAATGAAGTTGTTTCAGCAGTAGGCTATCTGCAACTAAGAAGAGTTATTGAAGGTTATGGAGATGGAACATTTCGTCCATATCAACCATTAAGCCGTGAACATGCAGCAAAGATGCTTGTTCAGGAACTGCAGTTAACGAAAGATCCTACATATAAACTGAAGGCAACTGATGTTAATAAAGATAATCTCTACTACACACAACTTGCTATTTTAGAACAATATGACATCATGGGGTGGGGAGGAAAACTTCGTCCGAAAGAACCATTAACAAGAGAACAAATGGCAGCTGTTCTAGCGAGAGCTTACAGCAAAGTATATAAGAAAGCAGAACAAGAGAGAGTTTTTAAAGATGTAAAAAGAACCTCTTGGAGTTATAACGATATTAATATATTAGCAGAGAACAAAATTACAATATTAAACGAGTATTATCGCCCTTATGAAAATGTAACAAGAGGTCAATTTGCTCTTTTTCTCCAGAGATCTGCAGCATTGAAATAAAAAAGAGCTCCCTTTCTTTTAGAGAAAGGGAGCTCTTTTCTTTACATATTATTATCGGCTTACAGCACGATTTACGAATGCTGCCATTTGAGCACGTGTAACAGGCTCATTGGGTTTAAATGTTCCATCATCATATCCCGTTGTAATACCCGCAGCAGCAAGAGCGGAAATATCTGCAGCAGCCCAATTGTCTTTAGGCACGTCTTTAAATGTATAAGAAGAGTTAGCTTTTAAATCAAAAGCATCTGTTAATACAGCTGCCATTTGAGCACGTGTTAAAGCTTTGTCAGGCATGAAGTAACCGTTGTTCCCTTCAAAAATTCCAGCAGATTTTACTGCATTTACAGCTCCAACAGACCAAGCTGATGATGTTACATCTTTAAAAGGCTGTTTGCGGTTTGTCATTTTTAAGTCAAGTGTATTAGCAAGAATTGTTGCTGTTTGTGCACGAGAAATACTTTCGTTCGGACGGTAGTAGTTATTTGAATACCCTATTACAATGTCTTTATTTGCTAGTGCATTTACATCTTTAGCTACCCAGCTGTTTTGAGTATCGCGGAAGTTGCCTTTTGCGTTTCCAGTTGAGAAAATACGTTTTGCTCCAACATAGCGAGAACCCCAATAGTATGGATCGTTAACTTTTGCAATACTTACACCTTTTGAGCTTGCAGCGTTGATAAATTCATTATTTCCAACGTAGATTCCAACATGTGAAACCCCTCTGCCAGATGTGTTGAAGAAAACAAGATCGCCAACACGTAGATTGCTTTTTGAAACAGCTGTACCTTGTCCATACATTTGAGCAGCTGTTCTAGGAAGGGAAATACCCACTTCACTGTACACTTGGCGTACATACCCAGAGCAATCAAATCCAGAAGCCGTTGTTCCCCCATAACGATAAGGAACACCCATATACTTATAAGCAGCAGGCAATAACTTATCATAATTTGTGAGATTAGCCGCTTTGGCTGATGAAGATGGTTCTAGCAGTAGACTCGATAATAGTAACGCAAAGCATGAAATCAACGTCAGTGTGACTCGTCTAATCATATGTATCCTCCGAATTCTCCTAAATTTTCTATGTTAAAATTTCATTATTCTACCTTTTTCAACAGATGATAACAGTTTATCATAGAAAAACAGGCTTCTATTTTACAGTTATGTAACAAAAGAACTACAGTTTGTTATGATGAAGTTGGGGACTTTACAATAGTGGAAGAAAGATAGGGATAAAGACGCGTGTTAGTAATGTGAAAATTTTGAATAATATGAATAATTAATTCTATTTTTCCTGTTTTGACCTTTTATATTACGATTATATTACAATATATTTTAGGTGTTTAGAATTTAGTAAGCAATTTATAAAACCTTAAAAAAGTTAATATCACCTTTATAATCACCTCCTTTCTTATTTAAATATAGGTCTTTATTCTCTTTGAAAAACAGGTTAAAAGGGGAGATAAAGACCTAAAAAAATACAAAGTTATGTAAAAACTATTGAAAATTATAGGAAATATTGTAGAATGATAGGTAGGGTTTTCACTAATATAGTTATTTTGGTTGAAATTCATATATTATCCATTATAAATAACTCTTTTTTACATTAATTAAAAATATTGACATTAAATCTATGAAAACCTATACTAATATCTGTAATTGTTTAGTAACTAATGTTAAGAGATATACATATATAACAAACTCTTGATGTTAGTCTTATTTTACTAGAAAACAATTCTAAGGAGGAAATAACTCAATGGCTTACCAACCAAAATCTTATCGCAAATTCCTAGTAGGTACTGTTTCTGCTGCTGTAGTAGCAAGCGCAATCGTTCCTGCTGCAAGTGCTGCATCTTTCTCTGATGTAACAAAAGAAACAGTTAAAGACCACTACCAAAACATCGCAACTGCATCTGAAAAAGGATACATCAAAGGTTATGGTGATGGAACTTTCAAACCTTATAACACAATAACTCGTGGACAAGTTGTTAAAATCCTTGCTCGTACACTGGGGGACGATGTAGACACTTCTAAAACTGAGAACTTTTCAGATGTACCAAGCAACTATTCTGATAAAGAGCTAGTAGAAGCTTCTTTAAAAGTACGCGCAGCTGGCGTTTTCACTGGTAACGGTGGAAAACTTCTTCCAGACCAAAACATTACACGTCAACAAATGGCGAAAGTACTTGTTAATGGCTTAGGATTAGAAGCGCTTGTTGATAGTGATGATACTTCGAAAGTAAAAGATCTTGACAAAGCATACAGTGAGTATCGTGAAGATATCCAAACTCTTTCCAAATTAGGTGTTACTGATGTTGAAACATTCAACCCAGAAACAAACCTAACTCGTGCTCAATTTGCTTCATTCATTGTTCGTGCTTACGACGTTAAAGAATCAAGAACTGCTAAACCAAGCGTTCAAGATGTAACAGCTGTTAATGGAAAAGTAACTGTTGAGTTTAACAAAGCACCTGAAACAGCTCCAACAGCTAACGATTTCACAATCACTAAATCTGTAAACGGTGGTAAAGCCACTTCTGTAGCTCCGACAGATTTCAAATATGATGCTAGCTCTAAAACAGCTACGTTCAACGTAGAAAAAGTAGAAGCAGCAACTGCTAAGCAAACTGTATCCTACTCTGTAGCTTACAAAGAAACTGACGCTAAATCTGGAAGCTTTACTGTAGACGCTCTTCCAGCAGCTTCTATTCTTTCTGTAGGTGCAGCAGGTAACCAAGCAACAGTAATTTTCAATAGCCCTGTTGATACAGCAACAGCTCAAAATGTTATTAACTACACTTATGACAATGACCGTAACAGTACCACAAATGTACCTGTTCATCCAACAAGTGCATCTATAAACACTGAAGCAGTAGGTCCTTATGCAGCTGGTCAAGTTGTAACATTAACTTTCAATGATAGTGCTTTATCAACTGAAGATAAAGGTTCTCTAAACATCCAAAATGTTAAATCTGATAAAGGAATTATTATTGCTTCTAAAACAGTTAACGTAACTCCTGTAGCTGATGGAGCAAACCCAGAAGCAAGTGCTACACTTACTAACGGTGCTCAAACTTCTACAAAAGTATCAGCTAATGCAGGTACTACTGTGAAATTAAATGTTAAAGCTTACGACGACGCTAGCAATATCGTTGCAGCTCGTTACCGTATCCAAAACCCAGATAACACATTCACAAGCTGGACAACCCTAGATGCAGAAGGTGGTGCTTTTGATGAAACTTCAGAAACGGCTGTAGGTTCAATCAATACTACTGGTTTTGCTGGTGGAGATTATAAAGTATACGTTCAAACTGTAGATGCAGCTGGAAAAGTTAGTGATTCTGCAGTAGCAGCTACTCTAGAAATCACTAAGAAAGATATTACAGCTCCAGTAACTGTAAACAGTGAAGCGACTTATAAACCTGCAACTCGCACTGTAGAAGTTAAAGGTTCAGTAACAGATGCAGATAGCGATGTTAGGAACGTGCAATATCGCGTATCTACTTACAATGCATCAACAAACGCTTATACAACTTCTACTGAGTGGACAAACGCAACAGCAACAGATGGTTCATTCAATGAAAAACAAGAAGATTACAAATTTGCAACACCACAACTTAATGCATCAACAACTTACCTAATTGAAGTAAGAAGTGAAGATGCAGCTGGTAATACTAGCAAAGCTCAAAACGTTACTGTAAGTGGTGTAGAAGCAGCTGGCGGTAATGCAAAAGAAGGAACTTTCAAAACTCCAGCAAACTCTGGTGACACAACGATCCCAGGTGAAAGTACACCAAAATCTAATGTTGGAGACGTTACAAACAAGAAAGACGTTAAGATTACAGGCGTAGCTAATGACAACGTTGAAGTAGCTAGCATTGAGTACGCAGTATACCGTGATGCAGACAAAGACGGAAGCTACGAAACTCAAGTTCAAGCTTACGGAAAAACTGGTGTTACAATTAATGATGGAAGCATCAACTCAGATTCAGAAGCTTACACAATCAACTACGATTTACCATCAGTTGACGGTAAATACCGCATCCTAGTTCGCACAACTGATACTTCTGGTAATGAAAGAGTTGAAAATGTAGATATAGTTCTTGATACAGTATCACCTACTGTAACAATTGCTGCTGATACAGAAACGTCAGATAAAAACGACTTTATTGTTACTTTCAGTGAAGATGTTCAAGCTGGAACAGAAGAAGCAGCTAACGAAGTAGCTTCTAAGTTTGCTTTTGATAAAGACAACTACACTGTAAACCAAGGTGGTCAAGTAGTTCAAAACGCTGCAGCTTCTGTTACTAAAGTATCTGACAAGCAATTCAAAGTTACTTTTGCTCAAGCTCCAACAGACGCGCAAACAATCAGCATCACATCTGTACAAGATCTTGCTGGTAATGCAATTAAAGCAACTAGCGTAAACGTTCCTAAATAATAGGAGCTAATCATAAAAGCCAACCACATCTGTGGTTGGTTTTTTTTTTTTTTTTTTTATAAATAAGAGCATTCTTAGATCTGTTTTTGTTCCAAAATAAGGTATAATTGATATATAGAAGTTAATTATTTATAACAAAAGGACTAGTGGATGAAGGTGAAGGTAGCATTGATTAATGGATTAAATAAGGTATTACATAAGCTTTTAATAATAATGACACTTTCTTTTTTGGGACTTATGTTTTATTTTTCGTGGAGAACAGAACAACAATATATTGAGGAACAATTGAAATTTTCAAATTTAGGCGCCTTTGTTCTTGTATTGTTTCTTCTTATTATATTAGGAGGACTGGTATTTTTAGTAAGTTACTATATCAGGAAGCTAGAGAATCGTACTTTTTTATTTTTGCTTATAGCTTTAGCTTTTTCAGTACGTCTTGTATGGATCTTAACTATTAATACACCACCTGCAACAGACTTTAGAGCTATGTATAATGGCGCAGTTGGAATTTTTTATGGTGATTGGTCACCAATTCAGCGAGAATATTTCTATTCTTGGCCATATCAACTTGGGTTTACGGCATATGAATCGTTTTTGCTTTCCTTATTTGGTGAAGGAACATCTAGTATCAAGTTTTTTAATGTGTTATATGGAGTAGGCACAGTTTTCTTTACCTATAAGATTGCCTCGCTTCTATTTAATAAACTTGCAGGGAGAATAGCGGGAATCTTTTATGCCTTTTACGTCCCAGCTATTGTAATGACCTCTGTTTTAACAAATCAGTACATTGCTATCTTTTTCTTTTACTGGGCTTTCTATCTTCTTATTAAGAACGGCATTAATCATAAATGGAGCTGGATCTTTATTGGTGCTTTATTAGCTTTAGGAGATATCATGAGGCCGCTCGGGACATTTATTTTACTTGCTGTTTCTTGCTACATGTTTTTAGCTTTTCTCAAGAAGGGTAGGATACATAAAGAAAGAGTAGTAAAAAAGTTTATTGGGATATTTGTGGTATTTTACTTTGTTCACTACCTTATAAGTGCTTCTTTCATTGCATGGGGAATTACAGAATATCCGCTTTCTAACCGCAATCCACTCTGGAAATTTGTTCTTGGATTTAATCACGAAACAGAAGGTCAATATTCAGTAGAGGATGCAGAATATGTTGCTCGTTATTCATTAGGTACAGAACGTAATGAGGTGGAAAAGGAGCTTATTAAAGAGCGCTTAGAAGATAAGAGTGAGGTGGCTGTTTTACTTTGGAAGAAGTTTAACAACATGTGGGGAATACGAGATGAGTCTATTTTCTGGAGCATGGGTCATCAAAAGGAATCTGCTCAAGACATTCATAAAGTACTCTATGCCTCAGAACGAATGATGTTCCTTCTTTTACTCTTTGGAGGGATAGCCTATTTACTCCTTTCCCTTCGAGCAGAGATAGACAAAAAGAAAGCTTTTTTTCTTATTCTTATTCTTGGCTATGTTCTTGTTCATCTTCTCGTTGAAGTACAAACTAAGTATCGTTTTTTTATCAACCCAACACTAGCTATCATCGCTTCATTAGGATTCGTTACACTCTTTTATCATACTAAATTGTTAAGTGATAGGGAGAGAAAGGGAGGATAAGAAGCAATCTTAAACTATGAATGACTTTCACTGTCTTACTAGTGAAAAAAAACAAGATAAGTTATAATTAAGTGACAGAAAATTTAGAATTCAGTTCACTTTCGCTCTATTTTTAGACGCAAGTGAACTTTTTTGTTGGATAGACTATTTTTGTATAGAGAGGCACCAAAATAGGTTTAATAGAAAGGAGAAAAATCATTGAAGACTATTTCAATTATGATTCCAGCTTATAATGAAGAAGATGTGTTGGAGCAGCTATATGAGAAGTTGACGTTTGTGATTGAAGCTATTCCAAACTATGATTTTGAACTTTTGTTTATCAATGATGGAAGTAAAGATAGAACGTTAGAAATTATTAAAGAAATGCGTGAAACAGATCATCGCATTTCATATGTTGATTTATCGAGAAACTTCGGAAAAGAAATTGGTATGATGGCAGGATTTGATTATGCTAAAGGGGATGCGGTTATTATTATTGATGCTGACCTTCAAGATCCGCCAGAACTTATTCCTGAGATGATTAAATATTGGGAGCAAGGTTATGATGACGTTTTTGCAAAACGAAGAAGCAGAGCAGGAGAAACGTGGATGAAAAAGTGGACAGCTAAAACATTCTACCGCGTGCTTCAAAAAATCACCAAGATTCCTGTTCAAGAAAACACAGGAGATTTTCGTTTGCTTGATCGTCGTTGTATCGAGGCTCTTCGTACACTACGTGAAACACAGCGTTATACAAAAGGGATGTTCAGCTGGATCGGTTATAATAAGAAGGAAATTTTATTTGACCGTAATCCAAGAGCGGCTGGTGAGACAAAATGGAATTATAAAAAGCTTATGGATCTAGCCATTGAAGGTATTACGTCTTTTACAACAGCTCCGCTTCGCTTATCAACTTACTTTGGCTTTACTATTTCACTTTGTGCATTTATATACATGATTTTTATTATTATAAAGACCTTGGTTGTTGGGGAAATGGTTCAAGGCTATCCGTCCCTTATGACAGTCATGTTATTCCTAGGAGGAATTCAGCTTATTTCTTTAGGGATTATTGGAGAGTATTTAGGAAAAATATTCACTGAGATGAAACGTCGTCCACTTTATTTTGTTGATGAATATAACAATGAGAAAGTGATGTTTGAGAAAAAAGAACGTCATTATGAATCTAAGGGGATTTAAGGATGAACAGCCGAACAAAAGAGATGATTAGTTATCTTGTTTTTGGAGTGCTCACAACAGTAGTGAACATTGCTTTATATATTTTACTTACAAAGGGCTTCTCTGTAGACTATAGATGGGCCACAACGGTTGCTTGGATTGTATCTGTTCTATTTGCTTTTGTCACAAACAAGCTTTATGTATTTAAGAGCAAAACTCTTACTACTAGTATTATGTTTAGAGAACTTCTCTCATTTTTCTTTTTTAGAGGACTTTCATACGTATTAGATCTTTCTATTATGATTATATGTGTTAGCTGGCTTTCCATCGATGATATTATTGCTAAAATTTTAGCAAACATTGTTGTTATTTTTGTTAATTATATAGCAAGTAAGTACTTTATTTTTAAGAATAAAGAAGAGAGAGCAGTAGAGTAGAGGAAGAAGAAGCCGATAGAAAGAAGAGGGCTTTTTCTCCTGTAAAGTGTACGGACATTAGAGAAGACTAAGCCTTTTCTATCTAGTTTTCAAAAACGGAATACAGTATAATTAACCATATTGAAAAGTAGAATTAAAAAGTTCACTTAAGACAGTACAAGCGTTGAAAGTGAACTTTTTTATTTATGAAGTGTATAGCGCTTCAAGCAATTAAGTAAGGAGTATATACGATATGTCGAATTTCAATATGAATGCTGTTAGTGGTCTTTTTAACAAATTTCTCGTTCTACTTACTTTAGTTATTTTTGGAGCCATCTTTGTTTTTTCATGGGAAGCAACATCTCAATTTCTAAAAGTAGGACAGTTAAATTTTTCAAGTAGTACAGCTACTCTAGTGATAGCAATGGGCATTATTATCTATGGGTTGATTATCTTTTTAATTTCTTCCTATGTAAAAAAGTTAAGTCAGAAGACATTTTTAATTGTAATGTTAAGCGTTGCTTTTTTACTGCGCTTTATATGGATTCTTGTTGTAGACACACCAATTCAATCTGATTTTAATGTGTTGTATACAGCTGCTGTGGATGCGAGTAAGGGAGACTTCTCATTTAGTCAAACGCCATACTTCTTATCATGGGTATACCAAATTGGTTTTACAATGTATCAAGCTCTTGTTTTATCCATTTTTGATGGAGGAGCATTTGTACTTAAACTTCTAAATGTCGTATATGGAGTTGGAACCGTCTTTTTGGTTTATAAAATTGGTACGCATGTTTTTAATGAGGCTGCAGGTAGAGTAGCAGGTGTCTTTTATTCATTATACTTGCCAAGTATCTTTATGACCTCTGTATTAACAAATCAATATATTGCAATTATCTTATTTTATGCTGGATTTTATTTACTTGTGAAAAATGGAGTAGACCACAAAGGCAGTTGGTTCTTTATTGGGATTCTTCTTTCACTTGGAGATATTATGCGTCCGCTTGGAGCATTTATTTTAGTTGCATTATTTTGCTATATGTTCTTACAGTTTATAAGCAGTAAGAAAGATCGAAAAAAGACAGTGGCTAAGAAACTTATAGGGATCGTTGCTGTTTTTTATCTTCTTCATTATGGCGTAAGTTTTGCCTTTATGACAGCTGGCGTAACAGATTATCCGTTATCAAACCGCAACCCAATGTGGAAGTTTGTGCTTGGATTTAACCATGAGACAGTTGGCCAGTATTCAACAGAAGACAGTAATTTTATGACTCAATATACGCTAGGAAAAGAGCGAACAGAAGCTGAAAAAGAGCTTATTAAAGAAAGATTAGAAGATAAAGATGCTGTGGTTGATTTGATGTGGAATAAATCCGAAAAAATGTGGGGAGATTTAGATGCATCAATCAAGTGGAGTGTTGGCTATCAAGGGCAATCATTTATTCATAACATTTTTTATGTTGGTGAACGAATCATGTACATGACAATTGCTATTGGTAGTATTCTTGGCTTATTATACAGTCTTATTCGAAAGAGTAATATGAATCAATCCCTATTTTTATTGCTTGTTATTGGATATGTTTTTATTCACTTTCTTATTGAAATTCAAACACGTTACCGTTTCTTCATTATCCCATCTTTCATTATTATAGGAAGTTATGGATTTAGTTTGTTTGTTGAAAGTAAGAAAGCTAAAAGTCAAAAAGAAAAATCATCGCCTCCACAAGATGTAGCAAAAAACGTGTAGAGAAGCTTCTCTACACGTTTTTTTTAATATTTAGCAGATGTTTCTTTCATTTTTACTTTTCGCTCTTTTAGATGTTTAATCACTTTCGTTCCCATGTCTACGAGTCCATAGCCAGTTAGCATACAGAGAAAAGGATAAATAAGTAATCCATATCGTGGAAGAGTAAGGAAGACATTAGAGAAACAAATATAAATAACAATAGAGAGAACTAAGCACAAGACAGGTTTTCTTTTACAGTAAATGAGTGCAAAAAGAAAGCCGGCTGCAACTGTGAGCAAGTTTTGATATTTAGAAAGCTTTTCAATCCAGTTTGGTAAAAGGTGAGCATATGCACCGAGTCCATCAGGGTTCCCTGCTTGATCGACAAAAAGCCACGTTGTTTTTCCAATTGTAAGCCATGAGAAGTAAAGTGGAAAATTATCTCGTAGACCAGTTAGAATTTTATGTAAGGAAAATTCTTCAGTGCTCATTCCAAGCTCTTTTGCTTGCTGTACGTATAGGGAAAAATCATCAAGATAAAAAGGATTAGTTCCAGCAATGAGTGGGTTTGAACCATGTGATGAAAAAAGATACATATGATCAAACATTAGATAGTTTCGAATCGCCCATGGGGCCATAACTAGAATAGGCCCAATACACCATATTAAACCAATCCTAACCCCTTTTTTAAATCCATTTCGATATACAACAATACCCCATGCGAGCCAAAGTAGGAGGGCTGGTGAAGCTCTAAACATCAGAAGAATAGAAGCCACAATTCCAAATAAAATATGATAGCGGTATTCTCCTTTTTGAAGGGCAATAATAAAGATAAAGGTTGTTAGTAGAAATAAAAAGATTGTTGGTGTTTCTGTTAGCGCTGTTTGAAAGTAGTGAGTTGGAGCTGGATGTATTGCAAATAAGAAAGCCGCAATAAAGCTAACGACACGACGGTGAAAAAGTTTTTGAGCAATTACATAAATAAGGATGAAGGCACCAATGTTTAATATCATATTGGATAATCGATAGAGCATAATATGATTTGTATTAAAAAGTTCTGCAACTTTAAAGATAGCTACAAGATAAAGAGGTTGCCCATATGTTACATAAGCATTTGAAACAGTTGCGTTGTATCCGTAAAATCCTTCATGAATAAGTTGCCAAGCCATTTTTGCGTACAGGGAAGCATCTCGTGAACCGTACGTAGAAATCGGTTCTCCAAAAATATCAGGCCTGTTAAACACAAGGCCTGGATGTGTGAACAGAAGGAAAAGGTTAAAAACTAAATAGAGAAGAAGTAGTAGTAGAAAAGCTGTGTGAAATTTTACAAGTTTCATCATGTTAAATTTTCCTCCAAAGTTTCACTGGATAATATTATCGGGCTATGAAATAAACGCCTATAATAATGACAAAAATACCAAACCATTGTTGAGGTGTAACGGTTTCTTTGAAAATAAGAAAAGCAGCGATAGCTCCAAGTACATAGCTTATGCTTTGAAAGGGATAAGCTATGCTTAAAGGGAGCTTTGATAAGATAACAAGCCATAAGCCAGTAGCTAAAACGTAAAGAATCCCTCCACCAATAAAGAATGGAGAAAGAAGAACGGAAATAACTTTTTGCAAAGTCCAAGCATCAACGTTAGCTACAGCTACTTTCCAGAGAATTTGTCCTGTTACGAGCATTAGAATATTTAAGAGTATTAGAATATAAATCACTGTTGGTGTTGTCCTTTTTCTTCATATTTTTGTTTTAAGATGGCATATTCTTGTGTTAATGTAACAAGCTGCTGATTCATTTTAGAAATTCTTCGGGTTAAGTCAAAGATCACAATAATAAGAAAAAGCATTCCAAACAAAAAAAGGATTGATGGAGCATAGTATACGTTAAGCACATCAGCAATCTTATTGATAAGGGAAGAGTTGGCACTCAAAATACCAATTCCTAAGCATGTTAAAATCCAAATGATTGAGTACTTTGTTTCAAGAATCCCTCTTCTTACAGACTCAATAACAAATATAAAAATTCCAATTACAATAATGAGAGAGATAATGGTGATTTTCATGATGTCACTCCTTTACAATTCGTTGAATAACAATAGATAGCGTTACTTTGAACATGTAATAAATAGATTTAAAAGGAGTAATAGAGGATTGTCCTCCTTGACGATTCGTCATATTAACCGTAATTTCTTGAATGCGAAGTCCTTTACGAGAGAGGTGGATTAATACCTCTGGTTCTGGATAGTCCTTTGGGTACGTATTAGCAAATATTTTGATGACCTTGTGGTTAATAGCTCGATAGCCTGAAGTAGGGTCTGTGAATGTTTGTCCAGCTAGTGACCGAAGCAACAAAGTAAAGTAATAAATCCCAACTCTTCTTGAAAAAGCGCCTTTATAGTCCGTCTTTTTCAGAAATCTTGAGCCTACAACCATATCTGCTTCATCTTTTTGAAGGGGATGGATAAGTCTTTGAAGTGAATCTGCATCGTGTTGTCCATCTGCATCAAACTGAATCGCAATATCGTAGTTATGACGATATGCATATTGATAACCAGTTTGAACAGCTCCTCCAATTCCAAGATTGTAGGGAAGATCAATGAGTATAACGTCTTTGAAGCGTTTTACAATCTTTGAAGTTTGATCTTTGGAACCGTCATTAATAACACAAATGTCTAAGCTGGGATGCTCGTTCTTAAGATGGAGTAATGAATAGAGCGTATTTGAAATTGCTTCTTCCTCGTTATAAGCAGGAACAATAATTAATACTTTATCCATTGGTGATCACACCTTTCATAAAGGAGGTATTAATCTTTAGAAGAACCTTAAAAATGATATAAAAGAATATTCTCTTAATTCAATATATTAGCATAAAAATACATATTTTTGGTAAAATCTTTCTCTTTCCTATTAAAAAGATGAATGATATTACTAAAAAAATATAAGGAAAAGAGAAGACGATGAAGTCTTCTCTTTTACAGTTTTGAAACACGATATAACATAGCCGAAAATTGGGCACGTGTAATCGGTTCATATGGTCTAAATTTGTCTTGTTTCGTAATGATGCCAGCTTCTGTTAAACGACTCACTGCATCAAAGCAAAAACTTGAAGAAGGGACATCTTCAAAGGTAAATGTGCTTTTCTCTGACAAAGACAGCGAGCGATCTAGAATAAGGGCCATCTGGGCTCTTGTAAGGGTGTTTTCTGGCTTGAATTCATGACCATAACCTCTTACAACACCATGCTGATAGGCGCTTAGAACAGCGAGTCCTCCGCTTTGTTCTAGAACGACATCATTAAACGGGGTGTCGATTGATTTAGGTTCTAATGAAAGAAAACGAGAGATCATCATAACACCATGCCTTCTTGTGAGAGAATCATTTGGCTTGAAAAATCCATTATCATATCCTCTAATCCATCCTTGTTCAAGACCTGTTTGAATTTCCTTTTTCGCCCATACTGCTCCATCTAAATCTTGTGGAATCATCTTTTTTTCTCGAGAAGTTAATGTTCGTTTATTTTTAGTTAAGATTGTACCTTCTTCGTCTACAACGAATAACCCTACGCTGTTAGGAAGTCCGTCATCTAAGAAGGGAAGAGTAATATCAAGAAGCTGCGATGTGATGTTTTGTTGCTTTATAATGTCTCCATTTTTCGTGATAAGAAGTTTTTTGTTTATAAGATTAGAAGTAAAAGCTATAGCGATACTTTTAGATTCTGTTAGAGATTGTCCGTTCTTTATATTAAGAAATTCCGCTTTTTCTGACGAAGTTGGCATATTAATAGCCTTTTCAACATTTAGAAGTCCGTAGGTTGTTGAAAAATTCTCTGCTGATGAGAGAAGCTTGTCTCTTACTAAAAGCCAGTCTAGGTCTGGGTTTACTGTTCTAATTAATGCAGCAGCACTGCTTACAAAGGGAGTTGCAACAGAAGTACCGCTGTATGATTTGTACTCGTTCAAGCCATATGTACTGTAAATATTCTCTCCTGGAGCACTTATATCAATTTCCCATCCTTTATTGCTGTTTTCTATTGGTGCTCCAGTTTTTGTGATTCCTGTAACAGCAATTACCCCAGGATACGAAGCGGGGAAAATGGTGCTAATATCTTTGTTTTGATTTCCAGCTGCAGCTACAACAGCAATATCATGAGAAAGAGCATTTTGAATCGATTCACGTAATATAGTAGTTTCACCACTACCAGCAAGACTAAGGTTAATAACATCAACATCTTTCTTTATGGCATCTTCAATAGCTTGACTAATTTCAAAGTCACTTCCATTCCCGAAATCATCAAGAACTTTAAATGGAATAATATCTACAGCTCCATTTAATATAGCCCCATCTATTCCCTTATTATTGTAAGCACAAGCTCCAATGATTCCTACAATATGAGTGCCATGACCAAGATTATCTGAAGGCCAAACATAAGGAGAGATATAGTTCCTTCCTTGGCTTGTTAAGATATTATCGCAGAAATCCTCGTGTTGATTTATACCCGAATCAATAACTGCAATTCTTGCATTGTTCACAGCTGTTATGTTCTCTATAGATGGAGTCTTATTCCATCCTGCAAATGAGGAAAGCACTACAACCATGTTTCCATATGTTATCTTTTTCGGAAGAAGCACATCAGCCCTTTTTAGCCCTGCTTTTTGTTCACTAATCAGAGAGCCATCATTATATACTTTAACAGACCAATCTTTCTCAACATGATCAAGTGTGATGCTTAAGCGGGATAATTTTTGATTTTCCCATGCTATCTTTAGCTTCGTTTCTTTGTTAGCTGTCTTAAAGGTTTGTCCTGTATATTTTATAGATGTTCCTTCATTAACATCTTGGATTTCTTTGTCTAAAAGGAGATTATTGTTTTTCCGTAAGTTTGATGGTACATGAATAAGCTTTAGCCCCCATTGTTCATCAACAAGAGAAGGAGTTTCAGCACTTACTTCTTTCTTTTTTTCACTTTCATAAAATAAGATAGTCCCTTGTTTTTTTAGCATTTGAATCTCTGATTTGGAGAGATTTGTTTTGACAACATTGTTACTTTGTTTCGCATCAGGATATTTAACAAGAAAAGCTTTAGCTTCCCGCTCAGTTTGAAAGTAGAGAAGAGAGGAAGCATTAATAGTGGTAGAAAAGGAAAAAATAAAAGAAAACAATACAATTAGCGAACATATATATTTAGTTTTCATGTTGTTGCTCCTTTAATATAGAGGTACTTCTTAATAATAGGAGAGGAATAAAATGAAGTAAATGAAAGAATGTGAGTTTTTGGACATAAAAAAGGCCCATCTATACGAGTAGATGAGCAAAAGTATGGTTTACCAACCAAAATCTTATCAATTTTTATTATACTCAATTTTTATCTGTAATTCATTTCATATATTTTAGAATTTATGTATTATTATACCTTTAAAATATTATATTGGAAAATATGTGAGTATAAAGAACCTTTTTATAATCTTAAAGTTTATATTTGGAATTAAAATAATTAATTAAGACTGTATTGCGAGATTATACAGGGTCTAATGACTTATATTTGTGTATATATGGTTTAAATTACTGGTTGATATCTTTTTCTTTTCATACTACTATTAAGTCTACCAATCGAGGTTTTCACAACCTAAAGCTACTGTTTCAGTAGTCATAAAAAGCTGCTAGATCTTTCTAGCAGCTTTTTTATATTGTATGACAGTAGAAAGACTGTTTTGTGATGAAATAAGGAGAATGTTTAATACAGTGTAACTTTTTGTATGTGTTGTACGTTAACACATAGAGAAGTTTTTTAAGGGATAGGGATATTTCCCTTTAATAAAGGAAGTGTCTAGAGTATGAATAAATTATTTGGTGCAAGTGTTGCCCTTTTCTTTTTATTCAATATGACTCCTTTTTCAGAGAATGATCTTTCAAATATGAAGTTAACAGAGTATGCAGCAGCCGTTGACAATATAATTGGACCCCAAACAGAAGCAGCAACTACTAATAACAGAGTAGATGGTGTGGGAGAGGTTAACGAAAAGAAAGAAAGTATTTCGAACGAAGATAAGGTAATAGATAAAGGGACAACAGAAGTACAGCAAGATAAAAATAAAATAGATAATGGGAAAGTAAATACAGTTTCTTCTAATAAAGACATGAAGGTAGAAAAACAAGACAATAAGCCATTAGTGACAATTCATTCTATATTCATTGGAGAAAACAAAGAATCTGTTCTTCAAAAACTCGGAGACCCCATTAGAAAATCGTCAAATGATTATGGAATAGAGTGGAACACATATCATCAAAATTACAATCATTTCTTTATGGTTGGTTATCAAGATGAAAAAGTCGCTGCCCTTTATACAAACCAAGATGTATTCAAAACAACCAAAGGGATAAAGTCAGGCTCTACTGTTGATGAAGTGCGAGAGGCATATGGTTCTCCACTTGAAACTATCCAGAAAAATGGAAGTAACTATTCTGTTGAAGATGAAGAATATGATACGTATGAGCTAGATGGATATTATGTAACATTTTTCTATGATAATCTAGATGGCCAAAAAGTAACGGCTGTTCAAGTCATTACAAAACGTGCTGAAGAAGAAAAGGAAGGCTACTATGGTAATCCATCTCAAATGTTAGAGGAAGGATTCAAATGGCAAATGTTCGATCTTATTAATGCTACAAGAGTAAAACATGGCCTTCTTCCTCTTGTATGGAATGACCAAATAGCTAAAACAGCTCAGCATCATAGTTTAGATATGGCTGACAATGATTATTTTGGTCATAAAAACCAAAGTGGCAAAACACCTTTTGATCGAATCGCAGAAGATCATATAGACTATTCTATTGCAGGAGAAAATATAGCTATGGGACAGCAAAACAGCATCTTTGCCCATGAAGCATTAATGAATTCTAAAAGTCATCGTACAAATATTCTTGATCAACGTTGGACGTATTTAGGAGTTGGTGTTTCAATAAATAATGAAGGAGTCCCATACTTTACGGAAAATTACTTTACTCTCTAATAAAAGTCGCCTTTTGGCGACTTTTTGTTTTCTAGTTAGAAAAGAGGATGTAGGAAAGAAACAAATTATGATAGGATAAGAGAGTATATTCAATAATATGACAATTTTTTTAGAAACTAGAAAAAGAGATGGAGGTTTTTTAATGGGAAAGACTTCGCGTAAAATTCTGGTTGGAACTCTTTCAGCAGCTGTAGTAGCAAGCATTGTTGCTCCTGTTGCACATGCGTCTTCATTTAAAGATATTTCAGAAGATTCTGATCATACTGAAGCTATTACTTCTTTAACAGAGAGAGGCATTATTAAAGGATTTTCTGATGGAACATATCGACCATATCAAGAGATTACAAGAGGGCAAGTAGCGAAAATATTCTCTCGTCTTCTTGATGGAGAAGGCAAGAAAGAATCTGTATTCAGCGATGTTCCAGCTGACTATAAAGATCAAGAACTTGTTTTAGCTGCAAGCGAGCTTTATCATAAAGGAATTATGACAGGATCTAACGGTAAAATGATGCCTAATAAGCCAATTACAAGACAGCAAATGGCGAAAGTATTAGTTGAAGCACTAAGTTTACAACCGAACACTGCGTACCCTAATAATCTTCAAGATCTTGATTATATACCAAGCAATATGCGTAAATATGTGCTAACACTTGTTCAAAATGGAGTAACGCGAGTTGATGATGGCTTGTATCGTCCAAGTGAAGCAGTTACACGAGCACAGTTTGCTTCTTTTGTATATCGAGCTCTTGAAGTAGGAGAGAGCGGAGAGGAAGATTTTGAAGTTAATGAAGCAACAGAAAATGAAGAACAAGTTTTATTAACTTTCTCAAAATCTGTTGAAAAAACGTCCATTACAGAGGAGGATTTTTCTGTTGAAGGAAGTCATCCTGTAAAAGTAGAGGGTGAGGGGAATAAAGTGATTTTAACTTTGGGTTCTTCCACAAATAATAAGAAGGCTGACACAGTAGATATTGTAGGCACTATTAGCAGTGATAGTGGTGAACTATTATCAAATGTCACTATAAAGGTAAAATAAAATAAAAGCACTGAAAAAGTGCTTTTATTTTATGTTTGTAGAGCATTTAATTTTCCTTCATTGTGTAAAATACTGCTAAAAGCAATTATAAAGATATCTTATAAAAGTAATTAATTTACATTTATGTAGCGACTTGCGTTAAAATGATATTATTAATCTTTTATAAGGAGGAAGATCATGAAAATATTTCTAAATGCTTTATTAGTAAGTGTTTCGGCATCTTTACTTTATATATTTATAATGTTTGTGACACCGATGTTTTTAATGATGACAGGAAGCTCGGCTTTTACTTCTAGCCCAGAGCTGTTCGGACACGCGCTTTATGTACTAAATATTGCAGATCAAGAATTTTTATCAAAAGCTACAAACCTGGGCCTAATCCTTTCATTCATACTAGGAGGAGTTCTTTATTATGGAGGGCGTACGTTAAGGAACAAACGACTTCATCAAAGTCCCTAATATATAAACCTATTAAATTTCTCCTTTGAAATGTGCTCTTTATGTTTTAAATCTTTTCTTCTGTGGAGTAGTATTTATACATTTCATAAAGGAGGAATTTAAGATTATGAAACCAGTAGTACGCGAGTATACAAATGATGAGTTATTAAAAGAAGATGTGAAGAAACTTCAAGTCCAAGGAATCTACGTATTATCCCATGATGATGAACGAACAAACCGTGTTGCTAATAATGCAGATGCAAACACAATCGGCATTAAAGAAATGGGTTTAGGTACTGCTGCAAGCAACTTGTTTAACAAAAAAGGGGACGAGCTTCGTCATAAATTAAGCGAGGTTGGTCTTTCTAAAACTGAAGCTGAGATGTATGAAGAAAAGCTTGATCAAGGTAAAGTTTTAGTTATCATTACAAACAATGAAACAGTACGCTTATAATTATGACCTAGCGCGTCTTCACGATGCGCTTTTTTCTTTTCCATTAATTAACTTGTTTAATAATCAATCATAAAGGCTATATTCTTTCCAAAAGGGGAAGGAGTCGGAATGTATGATGGATTTTATTACAGAAACGCTTAAAGATTTTGGAATATGGGGTCTTTTAGCTGGCCTTGCTGTTGAGGCTTCTTCTCTACCGTTCCCAGGTGCTCTCATCACACTTATTTATGGTTATCTACTAAATAGTTCTTTTCTCTATGCGTTTTGGATCTCAACTATAGGAAGCATCTGCTATACACTATTCAGCCTTATCCCTTATGGAATTGGCTATAAGCTAGAAGATAAGCTATCTCAAAAATGGAAAGATAAAAAAGTATTTAAGAAAAGTCAGCACTGGTTCCAAAAATGTGGTCAATGGACAATTGCTCTTGCAAGACCAATTGGAGTTGGCAACTATGTTTCATATCTAGCTGGAATTTCAAAAATACGCATTCTTCCATTTTTATTGCTAACATTCTTAGGTATCTTTCCATGGGTACTAGCAATGATTCTAGTAGGGGGAGCAGGTAATCTAAAAATGGCTAATTCCATTACCTCACAGGCTCAGACGTATATTTTTGTGATTGCAGGCATTGCTATTATTGGGTTTGTTATCCATAAAATGTACGCTCGCAAAAAGAGTGAATGCTAACGTTTACAAAAAAAAATAAGGGTACTTAATAAGTAGAAAGATAAACCCTTATTCAACAATAAAAGTGCCTCTATGACAAAATAACCCGGTTTCAAAACCAGTATATATATGAAACAATAGAATTACAAAAATTAACTATTTAAATAAGGAGTGCAGTTAAAATGTCAAACATCGTTTCATTTAATCTAGCGGGAAGTCGGTTAACTCTTAAGGAAATGACGTATTTGTACAAGCTTACGAAAACACATGGGTGCAAAATTTTCTTCTACAAAGATTTAGAGATTTGTAATGTTGCAGAGTTAACAAAACTTGTTCCTTTTATATTAACAGCTAAGAAAACACAAGAAACTTACGTTGTTGTTGAAGGAGAAGACATTTCAGCTGTGGCAGATAAAGTATCAAAACTATTAGAAAAACAAGAGCAACTTGCAAGCGTTTAAAATAGCATAGGCTCACTTGTCAAAGGAATGAACATATGGACACATTAATGATAAAAGAAAAAAGGTGGAATGAATTTTTACATACCGTAAAATCAATTCATTCCACCTTTTAGTATGCGTCAAATCTCCCTTTTTCACCAAAACTCCCCACAAATAGCTAGAAGAACTTCCTGAAAAATGCAAAAAGTTAGGTATAAGAGCAAATGGAAATTAAACCATAAAATGATAAAATAAAGATTGTCGAATATTGCAGAAATTTGTCTAGGGAAGGGGTGTGCCTATTTTCCTTCTTGTTCCCTTATTATTCCTTAACTTAGGTATAAAGAAATAGGAGTGTAGAAGTGGTTTTTGATTTGTAAAGAAAATAAAATATTTGGATGTTTATATAGCTTAATCCCTTGCTAGTCAAGGGATTATTAAGTTATCAATCTATTATCATACATTGAATTTACGACAAAATTTGATATAATTGGCAAATGAGTTATAACCTATAAAAATGAGTAAATATTAGTATCTTTAGGTAAGCGGGGCAGCTGTTGTTTTGCGCTGCTATACCAAAAATGAAAGGAGCTATTTTTTTATGTGGAAGAAAGTTGTTTCTTGTGCAGCAGCAGGTTTTTTACTAGCTTCTGCGCCGCTTCCGTCTGTGCTTGGAGGCAATGCAAGAGAGGCACATGCAGCAGCAAATTTTAACGATGTTTCAAGTGGTTTTTGGGCGAGTAAGGAAATTAATTTCTTACATTCAAAAGGAATTATTGAGGGGTATAACAATGGTTCGTTTTTACCTAATAACAAAGTTACAAGAGCTCAGGCAGCTAAAATGATTTTAAGTGCTTTAGGGGAAAAAGAACCAACTGTTTCAAACGATGTATTTTCCGATGTTAAAAAAGACCATTGGGCAGCGGGATGGATCAGTTTAGCGAAACAAAAAGGGATTATCAGTGGATACGATGATGGTACATTTAAACCGGAAGAAACATTAACAAGAGCGCAGATGAGTAAACTTCTCGTTAGAACCTTTGAGCAAGAATATGATCTCTCTGTTAAAGATGATACAGTTGAACCGTTTAGCGATGTATGGATTAATCAAGAATTTCGTCCGTATGTAAGTAAACTTTATCAACACGGAATTACAACAGGAACTGATAGTACCCACTATAGCCCGTATAACAGCGTGAATCGTGCTCAGTTTTCTGTATTCTTAAGTAGAACAATTGAACCAAGCTATCGCATTGGCAACGCAGAGAACGGTGATTCGTCCACAACTCCTCCAGCAACAACAAGTACATACGGAATTGTAAAAACTGATTCTCTCAATATGCGTAGTGGTCCATCTACAAGCAGTGGTGTTGTTGCTTCTTTAAAGAGAGGGATAAAAGTAGACTATCTTGGGGACCAACAGGGTTATTGGGTAAAAGTACGTTATAATGGACAAACTGGATATGTACATAAGCTCTACTTAAAACTTAAAAATGAGCAAGGAAGCTCTGTAGCAAACCGAGTGATTGTGCTTGATGCAGGTCATGGTGGAAAAGATCCAGGTGCTAGCGGTAATGGAGTTGTTGAAAAAGAACTTGTGTTAGATGTGGCACAACGTGTTCAGAAAAAGCTGGAAGCTGCTGGAGCAACAGTTATTATGACAAGAACTGATGCAGCAACATATCCAGAGCTTAAAGACCGCACAGATCTTGCACAAAGCAAGTATGCAGATATGTTTGTTAGTGTTCATGCAAACTCAGCGCCTTCAGCACCTTCTGCAAATGGCTCTGAAGTGTACTATGATACATCTCAAAATACTAATGGATCGGAAAGTGCAGTTCTAGCAAAAGAAATTCAAGAACAGTTTGTTTCTTTAGTTGGAATGAACGATAGAGGAACAAAAGATAACGATTTTTATGTTGTGCGTAATACAGATATGACGAGTGTTCTTGTTGAATTAGGTTTTCTTACAAATTCAGGAGATGCCGCTAAGTTTAAATCTGATTACTATCGCAATCTTTTTGCAGAAGCAATCTACTTAGGAATTAAGAATTACTACAGCTTATAACTACAGCTTATAATAGAAAAAGAGAAGGAGGAATCCTTCTCTTTTTTCGTATTTTAATAAGACCATTTCATTGTCCGAGTTTCGACAAAAATTATGGTATCAAAGGTTTAATCCTTTTAGTAAGAGTAGTATAATAAAAAAGTTGACGAATTTCAGCTAAAAACAACATTTTATTATAAATACAACAGAAAGTCGGATAATAGGTGCACACATGATGAGAGTAGGTATTATTGGAAATTACGGGCATGACAACAATGGAGATGAGGCCATTTTGTCAGGCATCTTAACACAGTTAAATACATTAGGTATTCGTAAAGGTGAAATTGTCATTTTTAGTAACAATCCAAGCAATACAGAGTCTCGTTACAACATCAAGGCAGTTCCTCTTTTACATAAGAAAGGTAACTTTATTCTCTCTGTCCTTCATACTGTCAAGCAAAGTTTTAAAATTATGAAAGACCTTGACTTACTTATTATTGGCGGCGGTGGTCTCTTAATGGATATGTATAAGAGAGATGCGCCTCTTTATAGTACGCTCGGTTTACTCGGATACTATGCTAAGTGTAAGGTAGTGATTTATGGAGTAGGAGCTGGCCCTATTACAACAAAGGCAGGAAAGTTTTTTATTAAAACATTAGCAAATAAAGCAGACTCTATCTCAGTAAGAGATGTAAAGTCTAAAGAGTTATTAAAGGACATTGGAATCCGAAAAGAGATTGACATTATCGGAGACCCTGCCTTTGCTATTGAACCAGTTCGCAAAAGAAGTAAAACAAATGAGCTTAAAAAAGTAGCTGTTACAGCTGTTCCTTACTTTAGTAAACAATATTGGCCACAGCGAGATGACAGTAAATATGAGTCCTATGTAAAAGGTATGGCTCAAAATCTAGATGAACTTATTGAAAAAAAGGGCGCCATTGTCACATTTTTCTCAACGAAGTACCCTCAAGATGTTGAGGTTACAAGAGAGATTTATGATATGATGACATATAAACAGTTTGTCCATCTTGAAGATGAAAACTTGCACCCAGACGAAATTGTTAAGCTTTGTGCAGAGCAAGACTTAATTATCGGGACTAGACTTCATTCTTTAATTTTGTCAGTTGTGGCAAGTACACCTGTGCTTGGCGTTGGTTATCATCATAAGGTGGAGCACTTTCTTCAAGCGCTTGGCAAGGAAGAATATTTTGTAGAGATTGGGGCTTTACAAGAAAAAGATACTTTCCTGCAAAAAGTGCAAGCAATGACAAGACAGTGGGATGAGACACAGTGTGCTTATGAAGATCTTTCTGAAACTTTCGCACAGCGTGCTGCAAAAGGGTTAGAAAAGTTAGCGAGAAAATAATACAGTGCGGTGATACGAAAATGAAACCGAAAAAATTACTAGTATTAAGTAATATGTACCCAAGTAAAGAGGCTTTAACATTTGGCATTTTTGTTAAAAATCAAGTGAATGCATTAAGAGAACAGGGACTAGAAGTAGATGTAGTAGCAGTTCAAAACCCAAATATGGGAAAAGCAAATGTATTGAAAAAGTATGGAAAATGGGCGCTCCAAACAGCAGGTAACTTGCTTACAAAAGGGCGTTCTTATGATGCTGTTCATGCTCATTACGTATTTCCAACAGGGGTGTTAGCCCTTTTATATAAGAAATTATTTAAATGTAGAATGATTATAACAGCTCATGGTGGAGATATTGATAAAATGGCGAAAAAATCTCCGCGTATTCGTAAGTGGACGGCAAAGATATTAAGAGAAGCAGATCATGTTATTGCAGTTGGAAATGAGCTTTATGAAGAGATTCATGAAAGCTTTCATGTTCCAAAAGAAAAGCTCTCTATTATTAATATGGGCGTGAATCGAGAAGTGTTCAAACCTACAGACCAAGCAGTAGCTCGAGAGAAGTTAGATTTGTTGCAGAATGAGCATATTTTCTTGTTTGTGGGCAATTTGATTAAGCAAAAGGGACTAATGGATCTTGTTCAAGCTTATGAGAAACTTCCAAAGGATAATAAACGTCTCATTTTAATGGGAGCAACAAAAGATGTTCGTTTTAGAGAAGAATTGGAAGCTTACATTAAAGATCATAATGTAGGGAATGTAGATATCTTGGAACCTCGAGCACAACAAGAGGTTGCATTATGGATGAGTGCTGCAGATGCCTTTGTATTGCCATCTCATATTGAAGGGTTTGGTCTTGTTGCGTTAGAAGCAATGAGCTGTCATACGCCTGTTGTGGGCACAAATGTAGGTGGTCTGCGTTATTTATTAAATGAAGACAGCGGTATATTAGTAGAGCCGCAAAATGTTTCATCGCTTTTTGAAGGAATGAATAAAGTGTTGACTGATGTTTCTTCTAGAGAACAATTGATTTCAAATGGCGAGAAAAGAGCACAAGAGAATGATCAACAAACGTTAATACGGAAAGTAATCAACGTTTATTCTCCTCTTGGAGGGTAGAAAATGGGAAGAAAGAAAAACAAACAAAAGAAAGTCTTATTTATTGCTTCTGTTGGTGGACACTTAACACAGCTCTTACAGTTAAAACCACTGTTTCAAAAATACGATTATCATATTATTACAGAACGCTCTGTTATTACAGAAGCCCTTCAAAAGGAATATAAAATGTCCTTTCTTGTATATGGGGCTCGTAACTATTTGTTTCGATACTTATTTAAGTTCACTTATAACTGCTTCAAATCGCTGTATCTATTCTTAAGAGAAAAGCCTGATGTTATCGTAACAACAGGAGCTCATACAGCTGTTCCAATGTGCTATATCGCAAAGCTATTCGGAAAGAAAGTTATCTTTATAGAAAGCTTCGCAAAAACAACGACTCCAACAATATCAGGACGTCTTGTTTATCCGATTGCTGACTTGTTTATCGTGCAGTGGGAAACGATGAAAGTACATTATCCAAAAGCAGTGCATGGAGGTTCAATCTATTGATTTTAGTTGTCTTAGGAACTCATGAGCTCCCTTTCACAAGGCTTCTAGAAGCTGTTGAAGAAGCAATAGAAGCAGGATTAATTCAAGAGGATGTTATTGTTCAAGTCGGACATACACCATTTAATTCAAAACATATGAAGCTTATCGATTTTACAAGCTATGATGAAATGGATCGCTTGTACGATGAAGCAAGAGTCATTATTACTCATGGTGGCACAGGATCAATTACATCAGGTCTTAAAAAAGGAAAGACATTAATTGCAGCTCCTCGGCTTATTAAATATGGTGAGCATAATGATGATCATCAGCTTGAGATTGTTAATCAATTTTCAAGAACAGGTCACCTTATTCCTTGGACAGATGAAGATAATTTTGAAGAGGTCCTTCAAAGAGCTGCTCACTTTACACCACAGCCTTTTTATAGTGGGAAAAATAACATTCTCTCATTGATCGAATCATTTATAGATGAGAATGTGAAGGGAAAGAACTAAGGGTATGTCAAAAAAATCGCTTTTAGCTGTAATAGGCGTTGTGGCTCTACTCAATATTCTTTCCCGTTTTTTTGGTTTTTTTAGGGAAGCAGTTATTGGATATCAATTTGGAACATCAGATAAGGCTGATTCTATTATATTAGCCTACACGATTCCAATGTTCCTTTATACTGTATTAGGAGGAGCTATTACAACGGCTTTTATTAGCATTTATAAAAAGATGACTAAAGAAGACGAAAAGCGTCAATTTCAAGAAGTGCTGTTTACTTATACATGTATTGGTATGGCTTTTTTGTCTCTTTTACTTGTTGTTTTTGCAGGCTCAATTGTACAGGTTCTTTTTCCAGGTCTTTCTGCAAAAACGGAAGAGACAACTGTTTACCTATTTAGATGGATGGCTCCGTCATCTCTTTTTCTTGTGTTGTCAATGTGGCTAACAGGAATTCTAAATATTTATAATCGGTTCTTTATGCCAGCATGTTCAACATTAGCTAACAATGCTGGTTTTGTTGTACTCGTACTTATTCTGTACCCTTTCCTTGGAATCGATGCTTACAATGTAGGAGCTCTTGCAGGCGCAATTGTAATGTGTATTTTGTTAGCTATTGAAATTAAAAAGTATAATATCATGACATTCCGTTTTCGCTTAAGTATGAAAGAAGGAGCGTATGTCCAACGGTTTTTTAGAATGATGATTCCCATTTTGTTAGGAGGAGCAACACTACAGTTTTATTTTTTAATTCAGCGTATGTTTGCTTCTGATTTAAGCGAAGGGGTCATTGCAGCTTTAAACTATGCTTCAAAGCTTGTTCAGCTACCACAAGTAGTTCTAATGACAGCTGTTACAACCGTTATTTATCCAAAACTTGCAGGTGAAGCATCTAAAGGAAATAGTGAAGGTGTCAATCTGATGTATGAAAAAGGGTTAAAAGCGCTTCTTTTATGCATTGGAGGGGCTACAATTTTTGTTTATGTATATGCCCATGAAATTATTGAAGCTGTATTTCAATATGGTTCTTTCACAGAAGATTCTACAATGCTTACAGCAACGCTTTTGAAATGGTTTGTTATTGGAATGTTCGCACATGGAGCAAATGTTTATGTGACGCGCTTTTTCTATGCTTTAGAGCGTCCATTCTTCCCGGTAGTAAGTGGGGTTATTGCTGTTTTTGTAATCAACGTTAGCCTTATCTATCTGTTTATGGAAAGCATGGGAGCTAGTGGTGTTGCTTTAGCAACAACCATCAGTGCATTTGTTCAATTTATGGCTCTTATTATTGTTGGAAAAGGGAAACTAGGGCTTAGTATACGCAGCTCTCTATTAAGCGGTTCTATTTGGATTTTTCTTCTGTTGCTCACAGTTGTTACAGTTCTTATAGGGTGGGGATTACCTATTGAAAACAGCATAGGACGTCTCATTATAGGAGGAATCCTTTTTGTCATCACTGTGTTGTTAGCTGGTGCAGTTACTAAAATCCCTGAGATTTCTTTTTTCTTCAATAAAATGAAGCGCAAAGTGATAAAATAGCCGGAGATTTTCTGCGGCTATTTTTTATGGAAAAATATCTTCGGTCAGAATAGCTGTAAAAATGATGATCTAAGTGAGCTTTATTATGATTCTATTATTCAGAAAAAAAAGATAGAATTTTGACAGATTAAGAGAAAAAGATTATAGTTTTGTAGAGAGAATAAATTCCTATAAAAACAGCGGTAAGATCCAAAAGTCTAATTAAAAAGGATTTTAGTTACGTTAGTTTTATAATGTCATAGAATTTTTAAATTTTTAGAGCTAAAAATCTTATTTAAGTCATAGATTCTATGTGGTATAATCCTTTTGGTAACTGAAAATCTTCATTGTTAGACCTTTTTATTGGTCAAAAATGCTCTGTAGCTACAAAGAAGTTACAAAACCTGTATAAAAAGACAAAAAAGTGTCTTGTAATACTAACCAATTGAAGATGTTAAGTATTGATTAAGAATTGATTTGGTTAAGATAAGCCTGAGGAGGGTCTACATGTTGTACTTGACCTTGTTTATCTGTTTTATCTCTTCGATTTTACTAACACCTCTTGTAAAGAAGTTAGCTTTCGTCGTAGGGGCTACAGATAAACCAAATAAACGAAAAGTTCATCAGCGCATTATGCCTCGTTTGGGAGGATTAGCAATATTCTTTAGCTTTATCATCGGCTTTTTGATTATGCAACCAGATAATAAATTTGCTTGGCCGATTGTTTTAGGAAGTATCATCATCATTATCACAGGGGTTTTAGATGATATTATTGAGCTATCTGCAAAATATAAGTTAGCGGGCCAGCTTTTAGCAGCAGCTGTTGTTGTTATTTATGGAGATGTAAAAGTTGTATCCATAAACCTCCCGTTTGATGGAATGCTCCACTTTGGGTTTCTAAGTATTCCAATCACAATCTTATGGATTGTAGGAATTACAAACGCCATAAACTTGATTGACGGACTAGATGGGCTGGCTGCAGGTGTCTCATCTATTTGTTTAATTACTGTCTCTGGTGTGGCTATTATGATGAATGATCCATTTGTTGTAACAATGGGTGTTATTACCCTTGGAAGTACATTAGGCTTTTTACTGTACAATTTCCACCCAGCTAAGATTTTTATGGGGGATACAGGAGCCTTATTTTTAGGATATATTATTTCCGTTTTATCGCTTCTTGGTTTTAAAGGAGTAACGGTAATATCTTTTATCCTTCCAATTATTGTTCTCGGTGTACCAATTTCTGATACATTTTTCGCAATTGTGCGTCGTATTGTGAAAAAGCAGCCGTTATCAGCACCGGATAAATCCCATCTTCACCACTGTTTAATAAGAGTAGGCTATAGCCATCGTCAAACAGTACTCATTATTTATGCAATGAGCGCCGTTTTTGGTCTAGCAGCCATTATCTTATCAAAAGTGGATATGTGGGCCTCTGTTCTTGTTATAGGAATTTTGCTTATTACGATTGAAATTATCGTTGAAAAAATTGGTCTTGTACATCAAAGTTACCGTCCAATTTTAAATATGGTACGCGGAATGCGAAAAAACGCGTAAAGAAAAAGCACTGACTAGATAGTCAGTGCTTTTTTGTATAAAAAGAACGCCTTCTACAAGGCGTTCTTTTAGTTAGTTGCTTGAAGAGTCAATCTCCAGATGTTTCTTCAACTTTTTAGATATCTTTTCAACAGAATCATCATTGAGCTTGTAATAATATGTGCCTCCAGGTTGGTAATCTTCACCTTCAAGCGTTAATGTTTCAATATCAAGCTTTGTTCCTTTTGTTGCATAATCATAAAACGAAAGCATATCATTAAAAGTCAAGTTTGTTTTCATGTTGTCACCAATTGCTTTAATTACACCTTCATATTTGTTGATTGATCCAACAGAAGAAGCTTTATTAACAATGGCTTTCATCACTTCTTGCTGACGCTGTCCTCGGTAAATATCACTATCTTGCTTACGTGTTCTTGCAAAGGCTAATGCTTCTTCACCATTTAATGTTTGAACACCTTTTTCAAGATGGATAGCATTATGCTCATCTTTTGAATTTTTCTCATACATTTCATAAGGGACGTTTACTTTTACCCCATCAAGAGAATCCACAACTTCCATGAATGCTTTGAAGTTTAATTTCACATAATAATCTACAGGAACATCAAATAGTTCTTCAACAGTTTCCATTGTAGCTTTTGAACCACCAGAGGCATGAGCATGGTTAATCTTATTTTTCTTACCTTCTTCAGGAACGTACACGTAAGAGTCACGAGGGATACTCACAAGCTTAACGGACTTTTGTTTTTTATTAAATGTAGCAAGGATAAGACCATCTGTTCTTGTGTTATTTCCATAGTTTCTCTGTTCTGTTTCATCAATTCCCATAAATAAAATAGAGATGTTATCATCGTCTGGATCAATTGCGCCTTCTCGTAGTGGAGAATGAGCACGATCAATCTTTTCAAATGATTCATCCATTGCAGTTTTTGCTTTAGCAAATAAGTTAAATCCATAAGCAGTGGCGCTTCCGACAACAAGTAAAATAGGTAAAACAAGGAAGATGAATAGTCGTCTTCTTCGCTTGCGCTTGTTTACTTTCTTTTGAAAACGTCTGTATTGAGACATCCTTTGACTCCTTTTAACAAAATTAATAAAATTTTAAGACAGAATAGTTTAATGTCTTCCCGCATGAAAAACATTAAATAGTTTTTTGGTTTGTTTTGAGAAAATCACTGTGTTCACTCAAAGCGTTAGATTTCATTTTACAATGTTTCTTCATATTCGTAAACAAGCCTTTAGAGAACGTCTTCTTCTAGGTAGGTATTTTCTCCTTCTTCAATTATTGCCTGTGCATTTGTTAATTCTGTCATCCATTCGACAAAGGAATCAATACGAGGCTCTTCAACATAAACCTCGAATTCAACATTTTCCGCATAGTTCATATTTTTAAGCTTATAAGTAGATGTGCGCAGTTCATTTTCAAGTTTGCCAAGCCAAGTATAGTCTACTTTTATATGCATGACTTTCATTAGGATTCGCTTAACAATTCCTACAGCGTTGAGACCTTCTGATGTTGATTTGCTGTATGCTCGTACTAAACCGCCAGCACCTAGTTTGATACCTCCAAAGTAGCGTGTAACAACAACAACAGTATCTTTTAAACTACGTTTTTTTAATACTTCAAGCATTGGTACACCTGCTGTTCCACTTGGTTCACCATCATCGTTAGCTTTTTGAAATTGATCGCGCTCTCCTACAAGATAAGCAGAGCAGTTATGGGTAGCATTCCAATGCGTTTTTTTTATGTCTTGGATAAAGTTTTGTGCTTCTTCTTCTGTTTTCACGCGCTGTACATGACAGATAAAGCGTGACTTTTGGATGATAATCTCATGTTCTCCTTGCCCTTTTGCTGTATAATATTTGGTAAGCACTGAGAAAAGTCCCTCCTTTAAAATCATAGGTTAGCTTGAAATCTATACATATTCACCAAAACTATAGTCATGTTTTATGTATTATCGTTTTATTAAATCTATGTTACATTTTGATGTTTTTAAAAAAAAATAGGGAAAGATGTGTGAAAATAGTGTCGTATTTGAACAACTTCACTATGTTCACTTTCTCATTATAATGACAAAAATTGTACTCGGCAAATTAAAAGGAACACGAAATGTCATAAGCGTAGTGGTAAGAGAGCAGGACTTTGACAGGTGCCTATTAAGTTAGTAATAATTTTACTAATAAAGAAACTCTACAACTGACGGAATCCCCATTCCGTACTATAACGTGAAGTTCACGTTGTGAAAAGTTTAGAAGGATAGAAGCGTGTTGCCTAACTATATGAAACAATGTGACATTTGCATGTTACATTTGTCCAAAAAAGCTTGTCTTGAGGTGAAAAGATGTCGAAACAGAAATTGACAAGCCGAGTATTAGATGAAATTTTTGAACGAATTATTTATACAGTTGACAACAGCAAAGGTGAGATTCACCGTATTGCTGAAGATTCTCGCAAAGAATTCGAGCAATTGCACCAGGAACTTGAACAGTTAAAAAGAAAAGTGCTTGAAACTATTGCAGAAGGTGATCGTCTTGAAATAAACGTGCGTGCTGCAAGAGCAAGACTCTCTGATGTGAGCCGCCATTTTAAAATTTATGACGAAGTGGAAGTAAAGGAAGCCTATGAGAAAGCACATAATTTCCAAACAAAGCTTATGGTCAATCGTCAGCTTGAAAATCAGCTTAAACAAAGACGTGATGAAGTTGAAAGACGCCTTCTTACGTTAACAGAGACGATTGAACGAGCTGAACATCTTGTGTCGCAAATCTCGGTAATTTTATCGTACTTAACAGACGATCTCCAACAGGTTGGAGAGATTGTTGAGGATGCCATTCAAAAAGAGTATTTTGGTTTCCGAATTATTGAGGCTCAAGAAGAAGAGAGGAAACGTTTGTCCCGCGAAATTCACGATGGTCCTGCTCAAATGCTTGCTAACGTTATGATGCGTTCAGAACTAATTGAGCGAGTCTATCGTGAAAGAAGCCCTGATGAGGCAATGAAGGAAATTAGAGACTTACGGAAGATGGTTCGCTCAGCTCTCTATGAAGTAAGGCGAATTATTTATGATTTAAGACCGATGGCACTAGATGATTTAGGGCTCATTCCCACTTTAAGAAAATATATTAGTACTGTTGAAGATTACAATGATGGTAAACCACAGATTTCATTCACGTCACTTGGATCTGATAAAAGGATGCCGCCAAAACTTGAGGTTGCTTTATTCCGTCTCGCTCAAGAATCGATTACAAATGCTATTAAACACGCCGATGCAAACTATGTGACTGTCAAAATTGAAGTGTGTGATAGCCAAGTCGCTCTTGTTGTAAAAGACGATGGAAAAGGTTTTGAAGTAGCAGAGAAAAAAGAGCAATCATTCGGGATTATGGGAATGAAGGAACGAGTGGAAATTTTAGATGGAAAACTAGAAATCAATTCAGCTATAGGCAAAGGTACAAAAGTGATGATTATTGTTCCTCAGTCTCAGCTGTTTCAATCATAAAACGTAGGCACATAGATTTTAGGAGGTAAGAAGATATGGAAACGAAAATAGTAATTATAGATGACCATCAATTGTTCCGTGAAGGGGTAAAACGAATTTTAGACTTTGAGCAAGACTTTGATGTTGTGGCAGAAGGTGATGATGGAGAAGAAGCTGTAAAGCTTGTTGAAGAGTATAATCCAGATGTTGTGATTATGGACATTAATATGCCTGGATTGAACGGTGTTGAAGCAACAAAACAGCTAATTGAAGAATATCCAGATACAAAAGTTATCATTTTATCTATTCATGATGATGAAACATATGTAACACATGCTTTGCAAACAGGTGCTCTTGGATATCTATTAAAAGAGATGGATGCAGATGCTCTTGTACAAGCTGTGCGCGTTGTAGCAGAAGGTGGTTCATATCTTCATCCAAAAGTAACAAACAGCCTTGTGAATGAGTATCGTCGTCTAGCTTCACAAGCTCAAAATGAACGTAAATACGCGGCAAGAGAAATTGAAATTCGCCGTCCGCTTCACCTTTTAACTCGTCGTGAGTGTGAAGTATTACAGCTTTTAGCTGATGGTAAAAGCAACCGCGGAATTGGTGAAACATTATATATTAGTGAAAAAACAGTTAAGAACCATGTAAGTAATATTCTACAAAAAATGAATGTTAATGATCGAACTCAAGCTGTTGTTGTAGCTATTAAAAATGGCTGGGTAAGCGTTCTGTAAAGGAAGAATAGTCAAAAGGGTGAGGCAAATTGTCTCACCTTTTCTTTCACATAGAGTAAAAATACATAATAATGGGTATTCTTTCTTTAGAAAGATTTTATACATAGGAAAAACCTGAGGAGGAGCATGAGTGAAAACGGCAATTATTGTTGATAGTACAGCATATATTCTAAAATCATTGAGAGAAGAAAAGAATATATATAGTATTCCATTAAGCATTATCTTTGATGACAAGTACTATAGAGAAGAAGAGAATATAACTGCAGAAGAGTTTTACGAGAAAGTAAAACAAGAAAAAATTTTTCCTACAACATCACAGCCACCAATTGGTGAGATTGTAGAGTTATTGAAAGAAATAGCAGTTAATTATGATGAAGCAGTATTTATTACGCTCTCAAGTGGTATTAGCGGTACTTATCAAACTGTTCAGTCTGCAGGCAGAATGGTAGAAGGACTGACTGTTTATCCGTATGATTCAGAGATAAGCTGCATGGTAGAAGGGTTTTATGCTCTAGAAGGAGCAGATATGGCTGTTCGTGGCAAAAGTGCAACGGAAATTGTTAAACGTTTTGATGAGATGAAACCGTTTATTAGGGCTTACTTTATTGTGGACGACTTATCACACCTTCAAAGAGGAGGAAGATTGAGTGCTGCCCAAGCTCTAATTGGCAGTGTTCTTCAAGTCAAGCCAATCCTTCATTTTGAAGATACAAAAATTGTTCCATTTGAAAAAATTCGCACAAGAAAAAAAGCTTTAAAACGAGTGTTAGAGCTTTTTCATGAAGATGCTTTTCAGGGGGTACCAATTGAAGCAACAGTTATTCACGCTAATCGTCCTCAAGAGGCGGAAGAACTTTGTAAAGAGATTGAAAATAAATATCCTAATGTAAATGTTAATATTTCTTATTTTGGGCCTGTAATAGGTACACATTTAGGTGAAGGTGCTTTAGGGCTTGGATGGTACCGTAAATAAAGAGAACGAGCTTTTGGCTCGTTCTTTTTTTATTTTCCCTATGAAGACGTTGATAACAAGTTAAGAGAAGTTGATATAGTAAAAAGAAAAGAGGTGTTTTATGCTTTTTACTGTTGAAGATAATAAGCTTGTCTTCTCTCCTCAAAAGGGTCAACCGATTTCCTATCACTCTAACTACACTTTTTATCCCATAAATGATGCCTACCCTTTTTCACCGAAGCTTCAGGAAGAGTTATCACAACGAAAGTTGCTTCTTACCGAACTTTCAGTTCCATTTATCACACTTTATGAGCACTATAGAGAAGGATATGTTCAGATTATAAAAGGAATTAATAAAAAAAATGATAGATGTCAATGTAATCGTTGTGGAAATACTGCATTACAAAATTTTGGTGAATCTCCTTGTTATACCTGTAAAGAGATGTGTTTCTATTGTCGTGCTTGCATTGGAATGGGGAGAATCAGCATGTGCACACCACTTTTTATTTGGAGTGGCCCTATCTATAAGAAAAAGGAACGTTCAGCTTTCTTAGCATGGAACGGTAAACTGTCCGAGATGCAGCAAAAAGGAGCAGAGGCCATTAAAGAGACAATCAGAGGAAAAGGAGAACTCTTAGTTTGGGCCGTTTGCGGAGCAGGGAAAACAGAAATGCTTTTTGAAGGAATTAATTATGCTCTCTCACAAGGAGAGAATGTTCTTATTGCTACACCGAGAGCAGATGTTGTACGTGAATTAAAACTTCGTATAGCGCAAGCATTTCCTTACTCTTCTGTTATCGCTTTATATGGAGGCAGTGAAGACAAAGGAAAAAGTGGAGCTATTACGATTTCTACAACTCATCAAATGCTTCGGTATGAAAAAGCATTTGATGTAGTAATTGTAGACGAGGTAGACGCTTTTCCATTCTCATATGACAAAATGCTTCAACAAGCGGTAGAAAAGGTGAAAAAACAGAGTTGTGCAACAATCCTCCTCACTGCAACACCGAATCGTCAGTGGCAGCGGGAAATAAGAAGAGGAAGGAGAGATGCCTTTGTTCTACCTGCGCGCTATCATCGAAGAGAGATACCTGTACCACATATGATTTGGTGTGGAAACTGGAAAAAACAGCTCTTAAAAAACGAGCTTCCATGGAAACTTAAAAGATGGTTGAAGGAAAGAAGAGAAAAACAAGTCTTTTTGTTTGTACCATCGATTGAAGTGATTCCTAAAATTGTGGAAATTATAAAAAAAGAAGAAAAGCGGACAGAAGGAGTTCATGCAGAAGATCATGAGCGAGAGAAAAAGGTGCTACAGTTCCGAAATGGTGAAACACGCATTTTAGTAACAACTACTATTCTAGAAAGGGGAGTAACAGTCCCTAATACAGATGTGGCTGTTTTAGGCGCGGAGGAGGATATTTTTACAGAAAGTGCGCTCGTGCAAATTGGAGGAAGAGTGGGTAGAAGTGCTAATTATCCGAATGGTGATGTTACCTTTTTCCACTTTGGCCGCACTCGAGAGATGGTTCGAGCAAGAAAACAGATTATTTCTCTAAACGAGAAAGCGCGTAAGATGGGGCTTGTTGAATGAATGTCTGTCTATATTGTGAAGGAGTACATACGTCACAGTTTACATTCTCTCACTTTTTAGGAGGGGGAGAAACTGGCCTTTGTGAGCTTTGTCTTAAGAAATGCTTATTTATTAAAGAACCGTATTGTTTGCTATGCGGACGTAGCCTTCTTCATCTTTCTTCACAGTTTATTGATCATGATATTTGTAAGGATTGTGCTGTCTGGAAAACTTCTTCATATAGGGGAATGATGACAAAGAATCGCTCTTTACTTCACTATAATGATTTTATGAAAGAATGGATGAATCGTTTTAAGTTCCAAGGAGACTATGCGCTTTTGCCATCTTTTAAAAAGGAATGGCTTTCCCTTTTCTACAAACACTTTAAGACTTGCTCCCTTATCATTCCTATTCCTCTCTCAGAAGAACGCCATTGTGAAAGAGGGTTCAATCAATCTGAAGCTTTAGCTTCTCTTTTACCTCGTCAGATCGTCTCGCCCCTTTCTCGCATTCATACAGAAAAACAGTCCAAAAAGAATAAACAAGAGCGTCTACAAGAAGAGCTTTTTAGCTTCTCTTCCTCTCGGAAACTCAATAATGAAGAGGTTCTCCTCATTGACGATATTTATACAACAGGAGCGACTCTTTATAAAGCAAGTAAGGTGTTAAAACAAAACGGAGCGGGTCTTATTTCAGCAATGACATTAGCAAGAAGCTAAGATAAACAATTGTAAGAACTATCCGATAAGAAAGGTAACGGGGCGCGACTGCCTTTTTAGGAGAAGAGCGGAATGAAGGAGCGAAAGGGTAAGAATGTCACAACTATTAAACTGTCCGACGTGTGGAAGTTTGTTTATTCAGAATAGCTTTATTAGTGTTTGTAACGATTGCTATAAGGAAGAGATTGCTCACTATGAAAGAATAGGAGAGTTTATCCGTAATAGAAACAATCGACTCTTAACGCTTGAAGAAATAACAGAAGCTACTGGGGTGCCTATACCGCTATTCTATAAGTTTGTTCGTAAAGGGTGGCTTCAGCTTTCATATTTACCAAATGTATACTACCAATGTGAAGTCTGTCATCAAGAAACGCGTGAAGGAAGGATCTGTAATTCTTGTCGCTATGATTTTAGAAAAGATTTAGAGATTTATGAACGAGAACAAACTTTGAAAAGGGGATAAAGTTCTAGTTCTTTTGTCATGAAAAACCAAATAAAATGTAGAAAAAAGAAGAAAAATATGTTATTATTACTATTTTTATCATTTGTCTTAAATTCCTTTAAATCCTCTGTTTTTTTACCGATAATAAAAGAAAGATAAGATATAGCGGTAATTATTTCGTGAGGTGAGGAAAATGAAGATTAATCCTTTTCATTCATCAGGAATGAATCCATATCAAAACCAAACTGAAAAACAGAGACAGGTGGAAAGAAATTCTGTTACAAGACGTGATGAAGTTCAGATATCAACTCAGGCAAAGGAACTTCAGAAAACAAATAATTTTCAAAGCGAACGATCAGAGAAGATTGAACAATTAAAGGATCAGGTCCAGAATGGAACGTATAAGGTTGATGCGCATAAAGTAGCGTCTTCACTTGTTGACTATTATAAGAAACTTTCAAAAGGTGAATAAGTAATGAACATAGACCGGTTAGAGGCATTATTAGAAAAGCTTTTGTCACTTCATAAAAGTTTATTACATTTAGCTCAACAAAAAACAGAATGCTTGAAGGAAGAGAACGAAACAATGCTCTCAAAGCTAATGAATGAGGAGCAGTCTCATATAAAAGCTATAAAAAAACTAGAAGAAGCTCGCCAGCGAGAAGTGTTATTAATATGGGAAGAACCCCTTACACTAAGTGAGATTATCGAGAAGCTTCCGCTTCCTCAAAGAGCCAAATATGAGGTACTGAAGGAAGAGTTGAGCATTTGTCTTTTAGCATTAAAAGAGCGTAATGAACTAAATCAGCAGCTTCTGTATCATTCCCTACAAGTTGTGAATATGACTTTAGATATGTTCGGGAAGCAACCTAAAAACTTAAATTATCATAGTTCGCAGAAAGAGCGTCCTTCAGCTCCTAGTCGTTCTATGTTTGATAGTAAAGCATAAAAGAAACGGAGGAAAGACTGATGCGTTCTACATTTCAAGGACTTGAAACATCACTGCGGGCTCTTCATGCTCAGCAAGCAGCACTTCAAACAACTGGACAGAATGTTGCGAATGCCAATACAGCTGGCTATACAAGGCAACGAGCAAATTTGCAAGCGACTTCCCCATATCCTTCTGGTGGGATGAACTCGCCGCAAATAGCAGGAACGATAGGAACAGGGGTAGAAGCAAGCTCAATTGAGCGAATTCGTGATCAGTATCTTGATGCTCAATATCGTAGTGGCGAGGCACAAGTTGGCTATGCTGACATGGAAAGTAGTATCCTTAAGACTGTTGAAGCAATTATGAACGATCAAGAAGGTACAGGGCTTTCCGGAGCGATGGATGAATTTTGGAGCTCTCTTCAAGATCTTAGTATTAACCCAAATGATGAAGGAATTAAAACAGTTGTCCGTGAAAAAGCCGTTTCTTTAACAGATACACTCCATTATTTAAATAGTACCCTAACAACTGCACAAAAAGACCTTCAAACAGAAGTAAATGCAGCAAAAGATGATATTAACTCTATTGTATCTCAGATTGCAGATTTAAATCAGAAAATTGGTGAACTTGAGCCATCTGGTTACTTGCCAAATGATCTTTATGATCAACGTGATTTGCTTGTTGATAAGCTTTCAAGTTATATGGATATTAAAATCGAGCGCACTTCATCAGGCAGCGGAGCTAACAGAACCGCTGCAGGTATCTATACGATTAAGGTAGCTGGAAGCAGTGAAGCACTCGTACAAGGGAATATAGTGAACAAGGTTGAGACAGTTTCTAACGGAAGTGAGCTGGAAATCCAGGTTAATGGTACAACTGTGTCTCCAACAGGAAGTTTTCAAAATTTAATTCGTAACCTTGGCACAGACCAAAGTATCTATAAAACAACAATTGATCAGCTTGATCAGCTTGCACTAACTCTTGCAACAGAATTTAATAATATTCATGGAAATGGCTACAAGCAAGATGAAGAAAAAGGGAGCGACTTTTTTACGTTTTCATCAGAAAATGCTTCAAGCACAATCACACTTTCAGATGACATTATGAAGAGTACGGATAATATAGCAGTTGGAGCTGACGGAAATAAGAAAAGTGATGGAGGAAATGCAGCAAAACTTGCTGAACTTTTAAATCCCAATGTTGGAAATGGAGCAATTAGGTCTGCCTATAGTGAAATGATTGGGGAGATTGGTGTAAAAGTCCAAAATGCTAATAGACTAAGGGAAAATAGTGAAAATGTCAGAGATCTTCTTTCAACAAAGCGAGACAGTGTTAGCTCGGTTTCTTTAGATGAGGAAATGACAAATATGATTAAGTTTCAACATGCATATAATGCAGCAGCAAGAAGCATGACGGTCATGGATGAGATGCTTGACCGAATCATTAACAATATGGGCGTTGTTGGCCGCTAGTGGAGGGAAAACGATGAGAGTAACACAGTCCATGATTTCTCAACATACGTTGCATAATATGAGCAACAGCTATGAGAAACTAATGAATTTACAAGAACAAGCAACAAGTGGTAAGAAGTTGAACCGTCCATCTGATGACCCAATTGGTGCTGTTAAAAGCTTAAACTACCGAACAAATTTAAACGAGAATAACCAATATAAAGAGAATTTTACAGAAGCCTACAAGTGGCTTGATAACAGCGATGGTTCTCTGGAAGAAGCAAATAAAGCGATGCAACGAATTCGAGAACTTATAGTGAGCGCTTCAAATGGAACAAAACTTGAAGATGAGCGAGAAGCTATTAGACTCGAAGTGAGCGGACTAAAAGAACATCTTGTTTCAATTGCGAATAAAAACATTGAAGGAAAGTTTCTTTTTAACGGAATAAATACTGGACAAGCGCCAGTAAACAACAAGAGTGGAACAATTGTTGTAGGAGCTAGTGAGAAACCCATATCAATTGAACTTTCTAAAGGTCTTTCGATTGATGTTAGTACTGATGGAACGGGCGTTTTTAGTCAAGCTTTCTTTGATAATCTCACAAAGCTTGAACAAAGTTTAGCAGAAGGTTCATCAGGAGAGGAAATTGGTGATCAGCTTTCTGCAATGGATGAAAATATTAACGCTATTATAAGTGCTAGAACTCTCATCGGAGCTCGTACAAATCGTCTAGAAATTATGGAAGCACGTTTAAACGAGCAAGGAGAACTTCTTGAAAAGAAACTTTCAGATGTAGAAGATATAGATTTTGAAAAAGCAATTATGGACCTACAAATGCAGGAGACTGTTCAGCGGGCAGCATTAGCTGTGGGAGCTAAAATTATGCAGCCAAGTTTAGTAGATTTTCTAGCATAATAGACAGCAAAAGGCTCGGCATTTGCCGAGCTTTCTGTTTAAAAACGTTAAAAATAACAATACTATAAAGTGGTGAAAAGATGAAAATAGCAACGAAATATCATGGGGAAATAGAAGTGAATCGTGAAGAGGTGATTACTTTTTCGAAAGGTATTCCTGGTTTCTTAGAAGAAAAGAAATTTATTCTTTTACCTCTCAATGATGAAGACGTCTTCTTTTTACTTCAGTCTTTAAAAACACCAGATTTAGCTTTTGTGATTGCAGATCCGTTTGCTTTTTATAAAGAATATGACTTCAACCTAGCTTCCCACTATATGACAGAACTCGATATTACCTCAGAGAAAAATGTAATGGTCTATGCTTTTGTGACAATGATGGACCCATTTTTGGAGTCTACTATTAATTTACAAGCACCGCTTATTTTAAATCGTGAACAAAAAAGAGGAAGACAAATTATTTTAACAGGCACGGATTATAAAACTAAACATCCACTCTTTCAGAAGATGATGAAGTAGGGGGAATCTTTTTGCTTGTCTTAACACGGAAAATTGGCGAAAGTATTCGAATTGGAGAAGATATTGAACTGAAAATTGTAGATATTGATGGAGAACAAATTAAGCTAGGGATCAATGCTCCCAAACATATTGAAGTTCATAGACAAGAAGTGTACGAAGCAATCCAAATGGAAAATGAGCAAGCTGCAAGTCTTAAAGAAAATCTTATGAATATATTTAGGAATATGAACACTCCTTAAAGGGCTTTTTTTAATAAAACGAGGCGACGTTCCTATATCATCCTAAACCGCTTTTTGTTAGTATTTCTGTAAAGGAGGAACGCAATGTCTTATGGAAATTACGAACGAAATCTATCACTTTTCGTTATAGGTTTATTTTTTGCTTTCTTGACCGTTTTGTTTCCCCTCCTTGCGCTTATAACGTCGAGGGAACTTTTTTTAGACTTGATGGGTGTGACACTAGGAATTTCTCTTATCATTTGGGGTTTACATAAACTGCAAAGTTCAAAGGGAAAAGGACTTAGACGCATTTTAATTGGAGGATCTATTTTTATCTTTCTTATGATTAAGCTGTTGTCATGAACGTTTGCAATAAAAAAAGTATTATGATAATAATAGAGAAGTAAGACTACTAGGGGTGCCGTGAAAGGCTGAGAGAGACAAGTGTCTTGACCCTTACACCTGATCTAGGTAATGCTAGCGAAGGGAAGTGGTTGTCGAATTGTTTTATTTAGCATTCGTACATAATCACACCCCTTCACATTGTGAAGGGGTTTTTTCGTTTCCTTCGCTCTAATAAGGAGTGAAAGTATGGAACATATAGAAAGGATTTTAGGGGAAGTAGAGTTAAGAAAAGAAGAGCTAATCTCACTTATTGAGAAACTCGTAAAATTTAAAACACCTGCCCCTCCCGCCCGCAATACAAAGGAAGCACAAGAATTTGTGGCAAACAAGCTTAAACAAAATAAATTCGCAGTTGAAATGTGGGATGTTTATGAAAACGATCCAAATGTTGTGGGGGTTAAAAAGGGGAAGAATAGTGAAGAGTATAAAAGCTTAATTATTAACGGTCATATAGATGTGGCCCAAGTGGATGAAAACGAGCAGTGGGAACGTGATCCATTCCTTCCTTTTGTACGAGATGGATATCTCTTCGGCAGAGGAACTTCCGATATGAAAGGTGGATTAGGGTGCGCTCTTTTTGCATTAGAATTATTGGAAGAGTATGGCGTAGAACTTCCCGGTGATGTAATTTTTCAATCTGTGATTGGGGAGGAAGTAGGAGAAGCAGGAACAAAACAGTGCTGTGAAAGAGGGTATAGTGCTGATTTTGCACTTGTTGTAGATACAAGTGAAATGGTTATTCGTGGTCAGGGCGGTGTAATTACAGGCTGGATTACGGTAAAAAGTGATCAAACGTTTCATGATGGAACAAGACGACATATGATTGCAGCGGGAGGAGAAACGGTCGGAGCGAGCGCAATTGAGAAAATGATGAAAATTATTAACTGGCTCAATGAACTCGAAAGACATTGGATGGTTACAAAAACTTATGATGGTTTTCTCCCTGGAACAACAACAATTAATCCTGCTGTTATTGAAGGAGGTAGACATCCTGCTTTTGTAGCTGATGAGTGTCGCCTGTGGATTACAGTGCATTTCTATCCAAATGAAACTTACGAGAGTGTAACAAAAGAAATTGAAGATTATATTTTAAGAATGTCTCATGGTGACCTATGGTTAAGAAATCATCCTCCAAGCTTTAGGTGGGGGGGAGCATCAATGATCGAGGAAAGAGGAGAAATATTTCCTGCACTTGAAATTGATGAAACTCATGATGGAGTGAAAATGCTTCAGCATATCCACAAAGAGGTTTTGAAAAAACAAGTTGAAATAGAAATGTCTACCTCTGTCACAGACGGAGGATGGTTAGGGGAAGCAGGAATTCCAACCGTTATTTATGGACCAGGGGAAACAAAGTATGCACATGCCATAAATGAGCGAGTATCAATTGAGAGTTTAGTAGATTTCACAAAAGTATTAATTGAATTTATTTATAACTGGTGTCATACAAAAAAGGGGGAAAATAAATGACATTCTGTAAAGAACTTTATGCAAAAGCCAAACACATTTGGGACGCAAATCATAAGCATCCATTTGTTCAAGGGATCGGTCATGGCACTCTTCCAAAAGAAAGTTTTCGTCATTATATGATTCAGGACTATCTCTATCTCATTGACTATGCAAAACTTTTTGCGCTTGGAAGTGTGAAAGCGACTGATGTTGAAACAATGGGTAAATTTGGAGAAATTTTGCATTCTACGTTAAATGTCGAAATGGATCTTCATCGGCAATATGCGAAAAAATTTGCTATTTCAGAGGAAGAGCTTGAAAATGCTCAGCCTGCTTCCTCAACACTTGCCTACACGCATTATATGCTGCAAGTTGCTCAAAATGGTACACTTGCCGAACTTGTAGCAGCTCTTCTTCCTTGCATGTGGAGCTATAACGAAATTGGAAGGGAATTGGCTAAAATTCCAGGAGCTCTTGAACATGAGTTTTATGGAGAATGGGTAGAGATGTACAGTTCAAAGGAATTTGGTGAACTTTCAAATTGGTTAAAAGACTTAATGAACAAATTAGCAATAGGAAAATCAGAGGAAGAAAGAAAGAAACTAGAGGAGATTTTTCTAAATACAAGTCGATTTGAATTTCTTTTTTGGGATATGGCTTATCGCGGAGAAACGTGGCCTGAAGATATTCAATAAAAAAGGCACCGTTCATTGAGCGGTGCTAAACTTTGGCGTGAGCGAAATATATTATTAAGAGTAAATAGCGTTAATAATCTACTATCTCTACAATTCATTTCAAAATTACATTTTTAAATTTTCAAAAGTTTCAATTGATGGAACTCCATAAGGGTAATGTAAAGTTTATACCTTTAAAGGGGCCCATGTCCTAAAATTAAACAGCCGCCTTTTCAACGATGAATTCGTCATTATAATAAATAACTTGAGAGAGAATCTTGCAAGAGCAGTTCTCTAACTTTCCTAGCGCTTCCTTTGCCTCATGTTCATCGTCAAACTCGTACATTTTTACGTCTTGGTCTGCATAAACAGTAATTACCCACACGTTTTGTTTTCCTCCCTTTTTTGAATTTAAAAGATAAATTGTTTACCTTTTGATGCTATCATACGCCCTTTAGTAATTAATGTAAACCATAAAAACAATCTTTCTATAAAAGTTCATAAATTCATTTTGGTCATTATATTTATAGTAAAAAGAATGTCAAAGAGAGTCACGATGAATGTAAAAAAAGTTCTCATTACAAAGAAGTTTAAATAGAATTAAAGTTGAAGAAAAAGACAACTTTCAATTTTACTATAGGTTTAATTCCTATGTGCTCAATGATGTTTTTAAATTTTCCTTCTGGGTATACTTTAACTAAGCAACGAAAACAATCTTGATAAAGGAGGAGATAAGACATGTCGTGGTTATGGACAATTATTGTTGGTGGCATTATCGGTTGGCTTGCAGGAATTTTAACAGGTCGTGATGTCCCAGGTGGAATTATTGGAAATATTATTGCTGGTTTTATTGGAGCCTGGTTAGGTTCACTTATCTTTGGTAGCTTTGGCCCGACTGTTGGCGGTTTTGCCCTTATCCCTGCAATTATCGGTGCCGTCATCCTAGTTCTAATTGTTAGCTTTGTTATGAGAAAGATGCGACACGCATCATAATAAAAAAGAGTTTCCCTTTAAGGGAGACTCTTTTTTATTTATATATTTAGTAGTGAGCCATCTAAAGCCTTAATGTAGCGCTCGGCTGATCGTTGCACAGCTCTATTGGCATCTTCCTTTACACTACGGTGGAAAGCATTGTAAAGTCGATCGAAATGTAAAGGCTTTAATTGTTCTACCATTTCGCTCACTTTAGAGGCTGGTAGAGGGATTAGATTTGGGTAGCTATACATAAAGCTAACCCAGCGTTGATCTGCTACAACTTGAATAATATCTCCTGTAAGTAAGACACCATCTTCATTTTCCCAATGCAGTACAGCGCCTCCTTTAAAATGTCCTCCTAAGCGGTAAAGCGTAATATCCTGACTAATCTTTAACATCGAACCTTCCCAAAAAACGATATGTTCACTATCCCTCATAACCCACTGTTTGTCATCACCATGAATATAAAGGGGAACATTAAATGCCTCTGCCCACTCTACTTGAGTTGAATAATAATGAGGATGGGACAAGGCAATAGCATGAATTCCTCCTAGGCTCTTAACGTGCTCTATAGTTTTTTCATCAAGATAGGAAATACAGTCCCACAAAATATTCACTTCTTTTCCTTGAAGAAGATAAGCGGTTTGGCCAATGGCAAACGTGGGACTTGTTTTAATACTATAAAGGCCTTCTTCAGCTTGAGAGAAGATATTTCGGTATGAAGAGTCCTTTAGCTCTTCAAGTGTTGTCCACGATTGTCCATTAGGATTCACATACTGTCTTTCATCGTTGCAGATTATACACTTTTTAGGTTGTTGAATATTGTCATATTGAACACCACATGTTGTACATATATATAACATAATGTGAATAACCTCCTTTTTATCTATACTTTTATATTACATGAAGAGGAAGGGAGAATTAAGGATAAAAAGGTAAAGAAGTAAAATTTATGTATTCACAAGACCCTTGCTTACTTTCGGTTCTTATTACATATTTCAAACTGGAATGGCTTTTGGGATAAACATCTCAGTGCATGAAAAACAGAATATCTCTTAGAATGAAAGACGTTCCAACACAAAGCATTTTATGAATCAGAAATTAATTGAAAAAATCATACAAGTATTAATTTGTAGTTGAAAAAATAGGTTTTACCAAGAATCTTTTTACTAAATAAAGAATTATTGGGGATGATAAAATGAGATAGAAAGGGAAAAGAGGCGAGCTTGTTTTAATACAAGAGAGGTTCTTTTTCAGTAACTGTAAAGAAATATATGAAAAATTCTGGTTCTTTAGTCCTTTTGTTTGTTAGATTTAAAGCGTTTTCTTTTGGAAAAGGAAAAATAAAACTAAAATTATATATTGAAATACCGAAATTATACGTATATAATACGTTAATAGTTCTTAAAATTGTGTTCGATTATAATTTTCGGAAAATTTTAATTGTTTTCTACAATAGTTAATTTTAATTCTCACGGAGGTTTTGAATATGTCAACTAGAGTACCGACTTCCTTTGTTGTTGTTATCGGTCTTATGCTTTTTGCTCTTTTCTTTGGAGCAGGAAATTTAATATTCCCAGCCATGTTAGGCCAAACAGCGGGAGAACATATTTGGTCTGCAAACGCTGGATTCCTTGTAACAGGCGTCGGTTTGCCGTTACTTGGTGTACTTGCTCTTGGCTTTTCTGGTAAGGATGATTTGCAGTCACTAGCAAGCCGCGTAAATCCTGTTTTTGGACTTGTTTTTACGGTTGTTCTTTATTTAGCAATTGGGCCCCTATTTGCAATGCCAAGAGCAGGAACAGTGTCATATGAGATTGGAGTTCATCCATTTGTACTTCAATATTTAGGTGAAGATGCAGGGTTCTGGCCACTTCTTGTTTTTACGATTATTTTCTTTAGCATTGCGTGCTTTTTTTCACTAAATCCTGCGAAAATTGTCGATTTAGTAGGAAAAATATTGACTCCACTGAAGTTAACCTTTATTGGAATTTTGGTTCTTGTAGCTTTTATTAATCCTATTGGACCTTTCCAAGCGCCGCGTCCTGAATATATGACACATGCTTTTTCTAAGGGATTCCAAGAAGGGTACTTAACAATGGATACGTTAGCATCTTTTGTATTTGGGATCATCATTATTAATGCAATTAAACAAAAGGGAGCTAAAACAAAAGGGCAAATCATGAAAATTTGCGTGCAGGCGACTGTTATTGCAGCCGTGATTTTAGCTGTAATTTATACCGCGCTTTCTTATATGGGGGCATCAAGCGTTTCAGAGCTTGGTCACTTAGATAATGGTGGAACAGTATTAGCACGTGTTTCAGATTACTATTTCGGTTCTTATGGCGCTATTCTTTTAGGACTTATGATTACTGTAGCTTGCTTAACAACAAGCGTTGGCTTAATTACAGCTTGTTCAGCTTTCTTCCATAAGTTATTTCCGTCTGTTTCATATAAAGCTATTGCAATTACTTTATCTGTATTCAGTGCAATCATTGCTAATATTGGTCTTACTCAGCTTATTGCTATTTCAGTTCCAGTATTAACGATTATTTATCCACTAGCTATTGTGCTTATTTTCTTAACATTTTTACATCCTTTATTCAAAGGGAGAACAGAAATTTATCAAGGTAGTTTGATTTTAACATTTATTGTTAGTCTTTTTGATGGGCTAGGAGATGCGGGTGTTCATATTACATTTATCGACAATCTTTTCGGAAGTATTTTACCGTTATACTCAATTGGTTTAGGATGGATTGTTCCAGCAATTGTTGGAGGGGTAATTGGATATATTGTAAGCCTGCTTGTATCTAAAAGTTACTATAAAGAAGAGACAAGCAATTAAGGTTCAGTAAGAGAGCAGCTAGAACATTTTCTAGCTGCTTTTTTTATGGAGAAAAAAGCCTTTTTGTTATGTGAATTGATTAGTGACAAATGTTAATTTTACCTATATTATGGTAAATAAGAGTGGGGCTTAAGACTTATTATTGAAAATGGGATGAAGTTTAATTACAGAAAATATATAATGGAAAAGGAGTCTTTTTGAGACCTCTTTTTTGTTGATATAGTTTGTAGAAGAAGGGTAAAAGGTATACATAATTGTCAGTCAGAATATATTTAAAAATCACATCAGACCTTATCTCCGTTCCTTAAAATAACTTACGCTAAAATGAAAATTCTTTTTTTATTACATTAATGTGAACAATTTTTGTACACAACAGGGAGAAACAGAAAGGGTTATTGGAGGAATTTATATTGAGCAACAAAACGCATCATCGATATGTCTATGGACTAGATGGACTTCGAGCGTTTGCCGTGTTATCAGTTATTGCTTATCATCTGAATTTTAGTTGGGCCAAGGGAGGATTTCTCGGAGTTGATGTTTTCTTCGTGCTGTCCGGGTACTTGATCACTTCTATTATTTTACCTTCACATGGAAGCAGACTAACATTTGATTTTCGGGACTTTTGGATAAGACGAATTCGCCGATTACTTCCTGCAGCATATGTAATGATTATTGCAACCGTTGTATGGGTTGTCTTATTTAAAGAAGAACTGTTAGCAACTGTACGCGGAGATGCTGTATCATCTTTATTTTATACGAGCAACTGGTGGTTTATTTTCCATAAGCTTTCATACTTTGATAGCTTTGGATCTCCTTCACCATTAAAGAATTTATGGTCTTTAGCGATTGAAGAACAATTTTATTTACTATGGCCAATATTGTTAGCAGTTGGCTTCTATATTTTTAAAAGAAGAAGTGTAGTATCATGCGTTGTTCTCGTTGGGATTCTGATCTCAGCAATGTCAATGGGAATGCTTTACGAACCAGGCATGGATCCTAGTCGTGTTTACTATGGTACAGATACACGTTCATTTGAGCTTTTGGTTGGCTGTTGGTTAGCGCTTGTTTGGCCATTAAAAAGGCTCTCAACAAAAGAACTTCCTGTGAAAGTAAGAAAAATATTTAACGGAGTAAGTATTGTTTCTTTCCTTATTATTATACTTTGCTTCTTCTTTGTTAGTGAATATCAAACTTTTGTATATCAAGGTGGAATGCTACTGTTTTGTTTAAATACGGCAATTCTTATTGCATGTATTTGCCATCCAAGCAGCCTTCTTGGTAAATTGCTATCTTGGAAGCCATTAAGATGGATTGGTTCACGTTCATATGGAATCTATCTCTGGCATTATCCAGTTATTGTACTTACAACGCCTGTAGAAGAGATTGGTACACAAGATTATTGGCGTATTGCTTTGCAGCTATTCGTGACTTTTGTTGTAGCAGAGTGGTCATATCGAATGATTGAGATGCCGATTCGTAAAAACGGGTTTAGACAATTTTTTAAACGCTATATTCCAACAACAACACTAACGTGGAAAAAGCTTTCTATTACTCGCAAACTATCAACAGTAGCTATTTTTCTCATTGTACTTGTATTTACAGCTGGTGTAACGGGTCTAGCCAAGGGAGAAGTAAGACATGAAACTCCAGAGAAAACGAGCGTTAAGGTTTCTCCAAATCAAAATGAAGAGGAACACGCTGTAAAAGAGAAAGAAGAATCTCAGCAATCAAAAGACACAGATTCAAAAGAGAAGGAATCAGAATCCTCTACAGCGGATGAACAAGAGAAGTCATCAAATCCCCCTGAGAAGATATTTGCAATTGGAGACTCTGTTATGCTTGATATTGCAGGAAATCTCCATGAAAAATACCCAAATATCACAATTGATGGGAAGGTTGGAAGACAGCTTTATGAGGCAATTGAAATAGCTCCTTCATATGCATCATTTAATAATAAAGATTCCGTTGTTGTTATTGAGCTTGGAACAAATGGTTATTTTACAGATGAACAGATTGATAAATTACTATCATATTTCGATGAAGCAAATGTTTATCTTGTAAATACACGTGTTCCACGTTCATGGGAAGATCAAGTTAATAAAACACTAGCTAAAAAAGCCAAGGAGTATAAGAACGTAAAATTAATAAATTGGCATAAAGAATCCCTAGAGCACCCCGAGTATTTTGGGGGAGATGGAGTTCATCTTACCCAAAAAGGATCAGAGGCATTAACTGAACTTATTCAGGATGCTGTGAATGAATGAAAACCAAGGCCATAAGAGTGGTCTTGGTTTTTATTTTTTTTGGGAAAATACGGATTATAATTCGAGCTAACTTCCTATTAAAAAGAAAAAAGAAAAGCCGATATAAATAAAAATACCTAGGCGGTGAGAAGATGACTGGAATGAGGATCAGTGGATTAGCAAGTGGGATTGATACGGAGAGCATGATTGAGAAATTAATGACGGCTGAGCGTGTTCCACTTAATAAATTAACAGGTCAGAAGCAAACTTTAGAATGGCAACGTGATCAGTACAGAGAGATTAATACCTTATTAAATGAATTAAGTAACTATACTTTTGATAATATGATCCTAAGTAGTACATTTAACAAGAAAATAGTTACTTCTTCTGAGGAAGGAAAGGTTACAGCAACAGCAGTAAACACTAGCCAAAATATCTCTACTCAAATAGAAGTTAAACAGCTTGCGACTTCTAGTCGATTCAAATCAAGTGGTTTCACTTCTTCATCAGCTGCCCAAGAATTAAAATTCACAGTAAAAGATCCAGGAAGTATAGAATCCCGAGAGGTTTCACTTTCTATTAAAGCAGAAGCAACAGCTGATGATGTTGTAAAAGCAATTAATAGTTCAAGTTTGGGCGTAAGAGCTATGAATGAACGGATTCTGGATACAACAAGTGGTCAGTACGTTGAAACACTTGTGTTTGTAAACAATAAGACAGGAACTGGCGGGGAAATTAGGGCTGCAGATAGTTCCACAAGTTCATATATGTCTGATAATCTAGGGTTTCAACTAAACGGTACAGTACTTCAAGAAAGTGAAAAAGGTAAGGATGCAACCGTTATCATAGATGGATTTGAAATGCAAAAAACAACAAATACTTTCGAAATGAATGGAATGAAGTACACTTTAACAGGAGTGACTAACACTCCTGTTACCATTTCCACATCTACAGATGTTGCTGGTATTTGTGATAAAATTAAAGAATTTGTTACGAAGTACAATGAAACAATTACTAAGATTAATGAAAAAGTGGGAGAAACTCGTTATCGTGACTATGCACCACTTACAAGTGATCAAAAGAAAGAGATGTCTGATAAAGAGGTTGAACTGTGGGAAGAAAAAGCAAAAAGTGGACTTCTTCGTAGTGATAGTACATTGTCGAGTGCTTTAAATAGTATGAGGTCTGATTTTTATACATCAGTACAAGGTGGATCTTTTGGCATTGATCACTTATCTGAGATTGGAATCACAACAACAAAGCAGTATCGTCTTGGTGGTATCTTAGAAATTGATGAAGCAAAGCTCAAGAAACAAATTGAGGAGAACCCACAAGCCATTTCAGAGTTTTTCTCAAAAAATGGGAATACATATGATACACAAGGAATTGCAGTGCGTCTTCGTAATACAATAAAGGATACCATTACAACAATTGAAAAACGAGCAGGAAATACAGGACAGTCTGATACTCAATATACAATTGGGAAAAGCCTTAATGATCTTGATGAGCGTATTAATAATTTTAACGACCGTTTGAAAATGATTGAAAATCGCTATTGGAGTCAGTTTACAGCAATGGAGCAAGCTATCCAAAAAGCGAACTCTCAGTCTTCTTATTTATCACAATACTTCATGCAGTAAAGGAGAAATAACCATGAACAATGCTTATCAAGCTTATCAGCAAGGCTCTGTTAATACAGCAACCCCTGGAGAGTTGACACTTATGCTCTATAATGGTTGCTTAAAGTTTATTCGTAGAGCAAAGACAGCAATTGAAAATGGAGAAGTAGAGGAAAAAAACAAGAACTTAATTAAAGCTCAAAATATTATTACAGAACTGATGGTTACATTACGAACAGGAAGTGAATTATCAGATCAGATGAGAACGATGTATGATTATATAAATCAACGTCTAATGAAGGCTAATATTGAAAGCAGTGTAGACATTTTAGAAGAAGTTGAATCTTATGTTATGGAATTTAGAGATACATGGAAAGAAGTTATTCAAAAGACAAGATCATCAAAAGGATATGATCATGAATGAATGCTGTAAAAGAAGCATATAAGTTAACATTAAAACTGCAGCAAGAACTTTCACAAAAAGAGCATGATCGGGATAAGCATATTCAGAATATTGAACAGCTGTTAAACGATAGAGATATTGCTATAAAGCTTATTAAACCGCCTTTTTCAGAAGAAGAGAAGGATCTTGGAAGAGCGATGATCAAGCTTAATGACTCTATTGATGAAAAACTGCGTGAGATTCGCTTTAATATTTCAAAGGATATTAAAGCATTGAAAAACCGGGAACGTGGACAGAATCGCTATGTTAATCCATATGGTACAACAAGCCATGATGGTACATTTTCTTTATGAATTTTTTGTGTCTCCCATTTATTTCTTTTGCAAAGGGAGAAGAGGTATGATAATCTATATAACAAGAAAATTAAATTTTCTAACTATTTCGTAGGTTTAAGAAACAATTTGTCGGGAAAAGAAATAGTAGAGGCATACCTTGGATCAAAAGGAGGAATTCCCATGATTTACAACATTAGAGGGGAAAACATTGAAGTCACTCCAGCACTACGAGAATATGTGGAAAAGAAAATTAGCAAACTTGAGCGCTATTTTGAAGAAGTGCCAAATTCCGAAGCTAGTGTGAACTTAAAAGTTTACAGCGATGGCCAAAGAATAGAGGTTACTATTCCGCTTCATTCTCTTGTCTTAAGAGCCGAGGAAACAAACGATGATATGTATGCAGCTATCGATCTTGTTGTAAGTAAGCTTGAGCGTCAAATTCGCAAGCATAAAACAAGAGTGAATCGAAAATCACGTGAGAAGGGCGGAGCAAAATATGCTTTCGCTGAAATGGAAGGAACAACTTCCACAACGATTCTCGACGAACAAGAAGATGATGATGAATTCGAAGTTGTCCGCACAAAGAGTTTTGATCTTAAACCAATGGATAGTGAAGAAGCCATTTTACAAATGAATATGCTAGGACATAGTTTCTTCGTTTATACGAATGCTGAAACAGATGCGACAAATGTAGTTTATCGAAGAAAAGATGGAAGATATGGATTAATTGAGCCGCAAGCTTAAAATAAGAAAGGACATAGCCTAGTAGGCTATGTCCTTTTTAAATTTATGAAGCTTTAAATGTCATTTTTTCTACAAAATTCACGAAAGCTTTAACCATATTAAGTTGCATAGACTCCTCATGATAAAACATCCACGTGTTTCTTAAGATAAGTTCTCCTCGTTTGTTTTGAAGAGGGATTTTATGAAGCGTTGGAACATCGTTAAGCGTCATTGTAGGTAAAATTGCATAACCAAGGCCATTTATAATCATTTTCTTTGCCGTATCTGCCTTATCAACTTCAATGCTTACATTAGGAGGCTGAGGATAATTTTCAACCCACCAGTTTTCGACAAGTGTTCTTAATAATGGGTCTGCTCTGTAATCAATCCGAGGCATCCTTGGTAAATTTTCCAACTCTATTTTCTCTTTTGATGCAATACATACTTCTTCTTGAAATAACAGATGTTTTCTATCATTCCAGCTATAATCCCCTTTAACAAATCCAACATGTACACTGCCATTATGAACAAGATTTGTTATAGAACTGCTTTGATCTGTTGTTACTTTAAATTCAATTTTAGGATATTGATCTTTGAACATTTTGAGTAAATCAGGAAGCAAATACTGTGCAAAAAGGTTTGAAACCCCAAGCTTAAGTGTTCCTGTGAAGTCATCTTCCATATTGAGCACATTTTCCTTTATGCTTTGAATGCGTAACAGCATGTCTTCACTGCAATGAGCTAAATATTCCCCTTGTGGCGTGAATTGGACGCCTCGTCTTCCTCTTATAACAACCTGAACTCCAAATTCTTTTTCAATTTGCTGGAGGCGATTTGTCAGTGCAGGTTGTGAGATGTATAAACTCTTAGCCGCTTTGGTAATATTTTTTTGGATGTAAAGCGTACGTAAAATAAGCCAATCTCTTTCATCCATGTCATCACCTCGATATAAGTCATAGATATTAGTTATGGTTAAGTATAAAAATATAATATTTTATTTATATCTCTTATTATACTATAGTTTGATATAACATCTCTTATTAAATGTACGGTGCTCTTGTAATTTATAAGGGGTAGTGATGTGTAGAAAGAAGGAGTAGCTATGAGAAATGAGAGATTCTTTTATAGCATAGTATTTATTCTGATAAGTGGAGTAGGGGGACTGCTCCTTTCATTAACGGGTCTTTCTATCGGTTGGATGCTTGGTACGCTTATTTTAGCAGCTGTACTTTCTCTCTTTCGACCGAAATTTTTGAAATTACAAGAAGGGAAAGGGATTGCTCCATACTGGCTTAGAATTGGCCAATGTATTTTAGCTATTGAGCTTGGTCAAAAAATCAATTTATCCATCATTGAAATTTTCGCCGAGAATTGGTTCACTATTATTGTTGTGCTTGTTTTATCAATCTTCTTTGCTCTTCTTTCTGGATTTATATTATGGAAATGTAGCAGCACAGATATGTTAACAAGCTTTTTTGGGACGGCACCTGGTGGATTGAGTGCAATGCCTGGGATTGCGGAAGAAGTTGGAGCAAATACTGGCGTTGTAAGTATCATTCAAACAATGCGGGTTTTTCTTGTTGTCTTGACTATACCAATGATTGTTTCCTCTTGGTTTTCTTCTTATTCAGAGCCTGTTTCACATTTAACCGAAACAGCTTCAGCCGGAGGAAGTTTTGCATTTCCACATATCATTTGGTCTTTAGTGCTTGTTTTAGCAGCGTGGGGAGGATACTACATTGGTAAAATTCTTAGATTTCCGGCTCCATGGCTCGTTGGTGGAATGGTAACGGTAGCTCTTGTTCAAGCTCTTTCCTCTATGTATGCTGGCTATGATCTTGTTGCTTATTGGCCGCATAGCATGATGATTTTGTCTCAACTCGCTATAGCAGGAAGTATTGGCTCTCGTTTTCATAAAAGAATGTTCCAAGGACTAAAAAGAACGATATTTGTTGCTTTTGTAAGCACTATTGGACTGATTGTAGCAATGCTTGTTTGTGCCTTTTTTGTTTCTGAACTAACAGGCATTTCCCTTGTGACTGCTGCACTTGCTTTTGCTCCAGGAGGAATTGCAGAAATGGCTACAACATCTGTTGTCCTCCATGCTGATTCTACCCTTGTTGTAGCTGTTCAAGTGTTTCGTATCATTATTGTTTGTATTATGCTGCCGCCTATCTTTAGACTTCTAAATCATTGGGATGCAAGAAAAGCAAAAAGTTCACATGCATCAGCCTAAAAAGCTAGGATTTCCCTAGCTTTTTTTGTTCTTAAAACCAAAATAGTCCGATAAGCGCGATGGCTCCTAATACAAGCCCGCCAATTTGTCCAACTAATGGAGATGAGGCGCGGGGAGTATTTGCAGGTACTGACGTTTGGAGAGTTTGAATTTCTTCATAAAGTGTTTGGGTAACATTTTCTAGTTCTTTTACTTTTCCTCTAAGTTCTTCTAGTTCTGCTTGAACATCCTCTTCTTTTTTTAAATTCATATTACATCCCTTCTTCCTGACAAATTGTTCTTTATTGTTATATACGAGAGCATAGAGGGAAAGTTCCTTCTTATTTTGTAAAAGTATTATAAAAAGAAGGGGAACATAAAAAGAGTTTGAGAAAGTTGATAGGATAGTGTATGTTCAAAGCGTTTCTTACTTTATAAAATGAAACAAGCAGCCTTCTAAGTTCGTTAATAAGCTGTGATAAACATAAGGTTTTAGCCAGAAAGGAGAGAGAATTATGAAGCAGCGAGATATTTTCATCGCTTTCTTTCGCTCAAGCATTTTAGGGTATGGTGGTGGACCATCGTCAATTCCTCTTGTTCATGATGAAGTAGTGAAAAAATATAAATGGATGTCTGACGAAGAATTCTCAGATGTATTAGCACTTGGAAATGCGCTTCCTGGGCCGATCAATACAAAGATGGCAGGATATATTGGATATCGAATTGGCGGCATCTTCGGGATGATGAACGCAGTAATTGCTACTTCAGTCCCAACTATTATTTTAATGATACTTTTTCTTAATCTTTTATATGCTTATAAAGACCAGCCATGGGTAAAAGGATTATCAAATGCGGTGCTTCCTGTTGTAGGAGTTATGATGTTAACTTTAACATGGAGCTTTTGGAAAAAATCAAAAGAATCGCTAGGTTTATTAGGCGGTGGTTTTCTTATTATTGCAAGTTTTATTGCAACAGAACTTCTTCATATTCATCCGGCTATCGTTATTGTAATCCTACTAATAGCTGCTTTTACTAAGAAAGGTGGTAAAAAAGAAGGTGAAGAGAAGGAGCGTTCAAGATGATTTATGTTAAGCTTTTTTTAGCTTTTTTTATTCCAGGTATTCTTGGTTATGGTGGTGGTCCTGCATCAATTCCTCTCATCCAAAATGAAGTTGTTGATCGCTATAAATGGGTTACAAATCAAGAGTTTAGTGAAGCACTAGCATTTGGAAATGCGCTTCCAGGACCAATTGCTACTAAAATAGCAGGATATATTGGCTATGAAGTTGGAGGCGTTTTGGGATCTGTTGTTGGTCTTTTTGCAACAGTTGCACCTTCCTTATTGCTTATGCTTATTCTTTTAAAGATTTTAATGAAATATAAGGAATCACCAAAAGTGAAACGTTTAACAAGTTATGTACGTCCTACAATTGCGGTTCTTCTTGGAGTGATGGCATACGACTTTTTCTTTTCTTCATATGAAGCAAGTGGTTCATTTCAAACAATAGGCCTTGCAGTTGTAAGTTTCTTGCTTTTAGAAAAATTTAAAGTGAGTGCTCCTTATGTGATTATATTAGCTTTAGCGTATGGAGCTGTCTTTTTACGTTAATAAAGAGTAAAAACAATCTATTTGCGGTTCATTGGCACTTTTCAGTACTGAATGTTACAATTTGAGGTAGAATCGTTTATAATAATGAAGAAGTATGGGACTTGTTTTCCTAGAATGGAAAGGACAAGCACGATTTTATAATAGAAGAAATAAAACTTTTAACATTCGATTATATTTTAATATAGAGGAGCGTTTTACATGCTTGGACTGTTTAAAAAAGTATTTGATGGAAGTGGGCGCCAAGTTAGTAAGTTAGAAAAAGTAGCGAATCAAGTAGAGCAGCTTGCAGACGAGATGGCTGCCTTAAGTGATGAAAAATTGCGAGCTAAAACAGCTGAATTCAGAACACGCTACAGCAAGGGAGAAACGCTTGATGATTTGCTTGTAGAAGCATTTGCTGTTGTACGTGAAGCAGCTAAGCGTGTACTTGGTCTTTACCCTTATAAAGTACAAATTATGGGGGCAATCTCACTTCATGAGGGAAACATTTCGGAAATGAAGACAGGGGAAGGTAAAACATTAACAGCAACAATGCCTGTTTACCTTAACTCTCTTTCTGGAAAGGGTGTTCATGTTGTAACGGTCAATGAATACTTAGCAAGTCGTGATGCTGAGGAAATGGGTGAACTTTATCGATTTCTAGACTTAACCGTTGGTTTAAACGTAAATAGTCTTTCTCGTGAAGAGAAAATTGAAGCATACAATGCGGATATCACCTATAGTACAAATAATGAGCTTGGATTTGACTACTTGCGTGATAACATGGTGCTTTATCGCAATCAACGAGTACAGCGTCCGCTTAACTATGCCATTATCGATGAAGTCGATTCCATTCTTGTTGATGAAGCACGTACACCGCTTATCATCTCAGGGACGGCTCAAAAATCAACGTCTCTTTATGTACAAACAAACGCTTTTGTGCGTACGCTGGAACAAGAAAGAGATTATACGTATGATGTGAAAACAAAAGGAGTGCAGCTCACAGAAGAAGGAATGAGCAAAGCTGAGCGTGCTTTCCATATTGAAAACTTATTTGATATTCAACACGTAGCATTAAATCACCATATTAATCAAGCATTAAAAGCCCATGTTGCGATGCAAAATGATGTGGATTATGTTGTAGATGACGGTAAAATTGTGATTGTTGACCAATTTACTGGACGTCTTATGAAAGGGCGCCGCTTCAGTGATGGCCTTCACCAAGCAATTGAAGCAAAAGAAGGCGTTGAAATTCAAAATGAAAGCATGACACTTGCAACGATTACGTTCCAAAACTATTTCCGTATGTATGAAAAACTTTCAGGTATGACAGGTACAGCGAAAACAGAGGAAGAAGAATTCCGCAATATTTATAACATGCAAGTAGTTGTGATTCCAACGAACAAACCGGTAGCTCGTGATGACCGTGCTGATTTGATTTATAAATCAATTGAAGGAAAATTCCGTGCTGTTGCAGACGATATTGCAGAGCGTTATAAAAAGAAACAGCCAGTTCTAGTTGGAACAGTTGCCATTGAAACATCTGAGCATTTAAGTCAGCTTCTAACAAAACGAAATGTACCACATAACGTCTTAAATGCAAAACAGCATGAGCGCGAAGCAGACATTATTAAACATGCTGGTGAACAGGGTGCTGTGACAATTGCAACAAACATGGCTGGTCGTGGTACAGATATTAAACTTGGTGAAGGTGTACGAGAACTTGGTGGCCTTGCAGTAATTGGAACAGAGCGTCACGAGTCACGTCGGATTGATAACCAGCTGCGTGGTCGTTCTGGACGTCAAGGTGATCCAGGGGTAACTCAATTTTATCTTTCAATGGAAGATGAACTTATGCGTCGTTTCGGTTCTGAAGGAATGCGCAGTATGATGGATCGTCTTGGAATGGATGACTCACAGCCAATTCAAAGTAAGATGGTTACTCGAGCAGTTGAATCAGCTCAAAAACGAGTAGAAGGAAATAACTTTGATTCACGTAAACAACTTCTTCAATATGATGATGTTCTTCGTCAGCAACGTGAAGTTATTTATAAGCAAAGAAACGAAGTGTTAGACTCTGAAAGTTTACGTGATATTGTAGAAGGTATGATTCGTTCTACAATTGAACGAGTTGTAGCAACACATACACCAAAAGCAGAGCTTGAAGAAGATTGGGACTTAAAAGCAATTGTTGATTATATGAACAGCAATGTTTTATCAGAAGGTCAGCTTGATGTGAAAGAGTTGAAAATGAAAGACCCAGAAGAGATGATTGACCTTATCTTTGAAAAAGTAAAAATGCTTTACAATGAAAAAGAAGCACAATTAGCCGAAGAACAAATGCGTGAGTTCGAGAAAGTTATCGTTCTTCGTGCAGTAGATTCTAAATGGATGGACCATATTGATGCGATGGATCAGCTTCGTCAAGGTATTCATCTACGTGCATATGGTCAGAATGATCCGCTTCGTGAGTATCAAATGGAAGGTTTCTCAATGTTTGAAAGTATGATTGCTGCAATTGAAGAAGATGTAACAAAATACATCATGAAAGCAGAAATCCGTAACAATCTTGAACGTCAAGAAGTAGCTCAAGGTCAAAGTGCTGTTCATCCAAAAGAGGAATCTGATGAGAAAGCTGTAAAGAAAAAACCAAAAACAAACGTTGTTGATATTGGTCGTAATGCACCTTGTCCGTGCGGAAGCGGTAAAAAGTATAAGCAATGTTGTGGAAGATAAAATAAAGAGTGCTTGGTGGCTTTGTCACCAAGCACTCTTATGTAACAATATAAATGATGAGGTGTAGAATAATGGAATTAGTAGAAATGAAACAAGAGTTAGATAAAACAGCCAATCGCTTGGCGGACTTTAGGGGGTCTCTTTGACCTTGATCAAAAGGAAGCGCGCATTGCTGAGCTAGATGAAATCATGGCAGACCCAGACTTTTGGAATGATCAGCAAAGTGCCCAAACGGTCATCAATGAAGCAAATTCATTAAAAGAGACAGTCACAACGTTTAATAACTTAAATGAATCATATGAAAACTTACAAGTATCTTATGAACTGTTAAAAGAAGAGTTTGATGAAGATTTAGCAGGCGAAGTAGAACCAGAATTGAAAGAGTTGACAGATTCTCTAAACAAGTTTGAACTGCAGCTTCTTTTAAATGGACCTTATGACAAAAACAATGCTATCTTAGAACTTCATCCAGGTGCCGGAGGAACAGAGTCACAAGACTGGGGCTCAATGCTTCTTCGCATGTATACACGCTGGGCAGAAGCTAAAGGATTTAAAGTAGAAACACTAGACTACCTTCCAGGGGATGAAGCTGGGATTAAAAGCGTAACACTTTCAATTAAAGGTCATAACGCATATGGTTACTTAAGAGCAGAAAAAGGTGTACATCGTTTAGTGCGTATTTCACCTTTCGACTCATCAGGTCGTCGTCATACCTCATTTGTATCATGCGAAATTATGCCGGAACTTAGTGATGATATTGAAATTGATATCCGCACTGAAGATTTAAAAGTAGATACGTATCGAGCAAGTGGAGCTGGTGGTCAGCACGTTAACACAACAGATTCAGCTATACGGATCACTCATATTCCAACAAATATTGTTGTTACATGTCAAACAGAACGTTCTCAAATTAAAAACCGCGAGCGTGCTATGAAAATGCTAAAATCGAAACTTTTGCAGCGTAAAATCGAAGAACAGCAAGCAGAGTTAGATGAAATTCGCGGAGAGCAAAAAGACATTGGATGGGGAAGCCAAATTCGCTCATATGTGTTCCATCCATATTCAATGGTAAAAGATCATCGTACAAATACGGAAATTGGAAATGTCCAAGGCGTCATGGATGGAGATCTTGATCCGTTTATTGATTCATATCTTCGCTCGCTTATGAATTAAAAATGAAAATGCCCGCTTTCTTTTTTGAAGAATGCGGGTATTTTGTATAGAAACGTAAAGGAAAGGTGAAATATTACATAGGAATAACAACCCTGTAACAAAACGATCTTGTGTAAAAGCCTGAAGAAAGAACCATTTTATCTTCGAGGTTATTTTTGCTATTATGTGGAGAAGAAACAAGTTTCTGCATAAATCGTCATAAATATATGATTTAATAGCAAACAGAACGAGTATAATAGTAGAGAATATATAAAGGCGAAGAGGTGAAGACAGTGAAAAAAGCAGCATGGGCACTTATCATTGGAGCAACTCTTATTATGAGCGGATGTGGGAACAGTGAAGAGAAATCTTCTTCAAAGGAAGAGAAGATTAACGTTGATGAAGCAGGAGAAGCAGGAAAGCTTTATAAGCAAAGTTGTCTTGGCTGTCATGGCGATAACCTTCAAGGAAACAATGGCCCGAACTTACAGCAGGTAGGGAAGAAATATTCCAAAGAGGAACTTAGTGAGATTATTGTGAATGGTAGAGGATCGATGCCAAAAGGGCTTCTTGAGAAAGAAGAGGCAGATAAAGTAGTCGAATGGCTTTCGACAATGAAATAAATATACTTTCCAAACTATCTGATATGAATTCAGATAGTTTTTTTATGTCGAAATAAGAGAAAAAAATAGGTCTAAAGAATTTGTTTAATTACTATTTTTTACATAATTTTATCGTACCTTTGACATATTTGAAAAGAAAATGTAATATTTTTGAGTCTTATCAGATGAATTTTTGGTGTTATAATGAGGGGGCACGTGTCTAGAGCGAATTTATGTTGAAATCCCTTGTATTTTGACAAAACTCCTCATATTTTGTAGATTTATATAGGCTTTCGACAAAATACGGAATGCAGGTGGTATAAATATATGATCGAAATGAAGGATGTATATAAAACATACCCTAATGGTGTTAAAGCTATTGATGGGTTAACAGTTAAGGTTAATAAAGGTGAATTTGTATACGTTGTCGGCCCAAGTGGTGCAGGAAAATCCACTTTTATTAAGATGATGTATAGAGAAGAAAAAGCATCATCAGGATACATTATGGTGAATGGACAGAACGTAGGAGAGCTAAAAAATAGGGAAGTTCCTGTTTTTAGACGTAATATCGGCGTTGTGTTCCAAGACTTTAAGCTTCTTCCCAAGCTAACAGCATTTGAAAATGTAGCATTTGCGTTAGAAGTAATTGAAGCAGAGAAAGATGTTATTAAACAACGTGTAAAAGAAGTACTTGAATTAGTAGGAATCCAAGGTCGTGAAGACGCTCTTCCAGCTGAGCTATCAGGAGGAGAACAACAGCGACTTTCAATTGCGCGCGCAATTATAAACAATCCAAAAGTCTTAATTGCGGATGAACCGACAGGAAATCTTGACCCTGAGACATCTTGGGGAATTATGGACGTTCTTGAGAAAATTAATAAGAACGGAACAACCATTGTCATGGCTACACATAATAGAGACATTGTAAACACTAGGAAAAAACGAGTAATTGCAGTTGAAGACGGTAAGATTATTCGTGATGAAGTGCGGGGGGAATACGGTTATGAAGGGTAGGACACTTTCCCGTCATTTTCGTGAAGGATTCCGCAATATTGGGCGAAACGGGTGGATGACATTTGCATCTGTAAGTGCTGTAACGGTTACGTTACTGCTTGTTGGTGTGTTTTTAGTTGTAATGTTAAACCTTAACCATTTTGCGAAATCAGTCGAAAACGATGTGGAGATTAACGCATATATCGAACGTACAGCAACAGCAGATAACATTAAAGACCTAGAAAAACAGCTTAATAATGTGCCGAAGGTTGGTACTGTCGAATTTTCTTCTAAGGAAGAAGAGTTGCGAAAGCTTATTGATGGATTGGGAGAAGAAGGTAAGGTTTTTGAACCTTTTGAACAGCAAAATCCATTAAATGCCGCTTATATTATTAAGCCTAACTCGCCTAAAGATGTAGAATCTGTTGCCAAAAAAGTTGAAAAGTTAGATTACATTGAGAAAGTAGAATATGGACAAGAATACGTTGATAAATTGTTCGATGTTGTGAGCGTAGCACGTAACATTGGAATTGTCCTTATTGTTGGGCTTGTATTTACAGCAATGTTCCTTATCTCAAATACAATTAAAATTACAATTATCGCTCGAAGATCTGAAATAGAGATTATGAGACTTGTAGGAGCTACCAACTCATTTATTCGATGGCCATTCTTCTTAGAAGGATTGTTCCTTGGCGTACTTGGTTCTATTATCCCGATTGCTATCGTTGTAAGCACGTATGCTTTACTGTTTGATTCCGTACAGCCAGATTTAGCAAAAACGTATAAAACGTTTGAATTGCTACCAGTATTCCCATTCACATTACAACTTTCACTTCTACTTGTCTTGATTGGGGCTTGTATTGGGGTTTGGGGAAGTATGATTTCAATGCGCAAGTTTCTTAAAAAATAGTTTTTCTCGTCCAAAGGGGCTTTTTCCTACGTCTCTTTGGATTTTTTTTAGAACAAAAGGGAAATAGACTGCTCGTAGAACCTGTTCCCTGTCTTACATAAGTTAAATGTTTAGGAGAATAGAGGAGGAAATGGAAGTGAAGAAAAAAGTACTATCATGGTCAACTGCCGCAATGCTTGGTATATCCTTTATAGGGTTCTCTTTTCAACAAGGTACTGCAGAAGCCGAGAGTCTAGAAGAGCGCATGGATACGGTTAAAGAAAAGCGTTCAGATGTCTCTAAGTCTCTTAGTGAAAGCAAGAAAGAGATTGAGAGCTTAGAAGCAGAGCAGAAGAAGATAGATGAAGAAATTAAACAATTGGATGAAGCAGTAACAAAAACAAGTGAGAAAATTCGCGATAAAAACGATGAAATTGACAAAACGCGTCAGCAGATTGAAAATCTGAAAAAAGATATTAAGAAGCTAGATAAGCGTATTAAAAAGCGAAATGAGATTTTAAAAGAACGTGCTCGTGCGATGCAAACGAGTGGAGGTTCTGTTGATTATATCGAAGTTTTACTAGGGTCACAAGATTTTAGTGATCTATTAAATCGTGTTAATGCAGTAAGCACAATTTCAAGTGCTGACCGTGATATTTTAGAAGCACATGAAGAAGATAAAAAAGTCAAAAAAGAAAAAGAAGATAAAGTGAAAGAAGATTTAGGCTCTCTAGAAACGAGTTTAAAAGAATTAGAGACATTGAAAGCAGACCAAGAAAAGCAAGCAGCCGAGAAAGATGCATTTATGGCAAAACTTAAAGAAAGCCAACAAACCGCAGAAGATAAATCTTCAAAATTAGAAAATGAAGATGAGCTTCTTTCAGAGCAAGAAAAAGCAATTCAAGAACAGATGAAAAAGCAAAAAGAAGAGGCTGAGAAGCAAGTATCTTCAGCACAACCAGTGAAGTCTACGTCAACAAGTGGTGGAGATACATCAACAGGTGGGGGAGAGACACCTCCTGTAGCAAGCGGAACATTTACAAGACCAGCTGCAGGTCCTGTAACGTCTGAGTTCGGGATAAGAAGCTTAGGAGATCATAAAGGAATAGATATTGGAAAACGAGGTGCAAGCGTGCCGATTGTTGCAGCAGCTGATGGACAGGTTTTCCGCTCTTACTATTCTTCTACGTATGGGAATGCTATATTCATTACTCATAATGTAAACGGAAAAGTATATACAACAGTTTATGCTCATATGGAATCTCGTAACGTTAGTGGAAATGAAACGGTGAAAAAAGGACAAGTTATCGGCTATATGGGGAATACGGGACGCTCTTATGGAGCCCATCTGCATTTTGAAATGCATGAAGGACCGTGGAATTTAGAGAAAACAAATGCTGTTGATCCACGTAAATATATTAATTTCTAAGAAGAAGTATAAAGCTTATTTTATTTTCATATACTTTTTAAAAGACATCACACGAATTGACGGTGTGATGTCTTTTCTTACATATGAAAAGGTACATAGTTTCCATAAAATATGGCATACTAAAAGAAGATGTATGTTTTGAGGAGGAATAAGTTTTGAAAAACAATCGCATATTCATTGTCTTCCTAATGATTTTGTGTTTGATAGCAGGAGGAGCTGGTACTTATGCAGGCCTTCAGCTTTTCAATGATGGAAACAGTAGCTTATCAGTAGCTAGCATATCAGATAGTGGACAAGAATCAGCTTCAACAAAAGCAGAATTTGAAAAGATTGAGAAAGTGTATAACACGCTTTCTGAGAAGTATTATAAAGACGTTGATGAAGACAAGCTGCTTGAAGGGGCTATCGACGGTATGGTGAAGTCTCTTGATGATCCATATTCTACTTATATGGATAAAAAAACGGCAGAGCAGTTTACACAATCACTTGATTCGTCTTTCCAAGGAATTGGGGCAGAAGTGAGTATGGTAAACGAAAAAGTGACGATTATTTCTCCATTTAAAGGTTCACCAGCTGAAAAGGCTGGAATTAAAGCAAACGATCAGATTTTGCAAATCAACGGAAAAAGCGTTGAGGGGCTTGATCTTTCACAAGCTGTTTTGAAAATTCGGGGCAAAAAAGGCTCAACAGTCAACATTCAAGTGCAGCGCCCAGGTGTGAAAGAGCCGCTAACATTCAAAGTAGTTCGTGACGACATTCCAATTGAAACAGTATATTCTTCATTGAAAGAAGAAAATGGAAAGAAAATTGGATACTTGGAAATTACCTCATTCTCTGAAAATACAGCAGATGAATTTAATAGCAATCTAAAGAAACTTGAGAAAAAAGGAATTGAGGGGCTTGTAATTGATGTAAGAGGTAACCCTGGTGGTTACTTAGAAAGCGTCGAAAAGATTCTAGATGGACTTGTTACAAAAGATAAGCCATACGTTCAAATTGAACAACGGGATGGAGAAAAAGAAGGAGTCTACTCCAAAAATGGAGAGAAAAAAGATTACCCAATCTCCGTGCTTATTGATAGAGGAAGTGCTTCAGCTTCTGAAATTTTAGCAGGGGCATTAAAAGAAGCTGGAGGATATCCACTTGTTGGTGAGAAGTCCTTTGGTAAAGGAACCGTTCAACAGGCATTGCCGCTTGAAGATGGAAGTAACTTAAAGATGACAACACACAAGTGGCTAACACCAGATGGTAACTGGATTCACGAGAAAGGAATTCAGCCAACAATTAAAGTAGAGCAACCAGAGTATTATTATGCAAATCCAATTCAAATTGAAGAAACGTTAAAAAAGGATTCTAACGGTGCTCAAGTGAAAAATACACAAGTGATGTTAAAAGGACTTGGATTTGATCCAGGTCGTGAAGATGGTTACTTTAGTGAACAAACAGAGAAAGCAGTCAAAGAATTTCAAGGGGAAAATGATGTGAAACAAACAGGTGAAGTTGATGAAAACACAGCTTCTCTCATTCAAACAAGACTTCTTGAAAAGATTGATTCTCATCAGAGTGACAAACAGCTTCAAGCTGCGTTAAAAGAAGTAGCTGAATAAGCAAAACCCTCTGTTTTATAAAACAGAGGTTTTTTTTATTTTGTCACATAAAAAACGGCTCTTGCTATGTCAGGAGAGTGGATTTTTGCTAAAATAAAAGAAAGTGTGCTAGTTAGTTAAAAAAGAAAAAGAAAAGGGGGGAAAGAACGTGGAAATACTTCAAGAGATTTTGCTTGGGCTTTGTCGTCTGTTTCTTCATCCACTTACATATATTGCGATTTTAGTAACATATTTTATCGGGTTAGCTCGTGTGAAAAGAGAACGGAAGCATTTTCGTATTCGAGTTTTTGATTTTATTTATGAACTGCGTTTCTTATTTTGGCCAGGGCTTGCAATTGGATTGCTTCTTTCTATTATTACAATAGCGGTCGGTGTAGTCGTTCCTATTGGGATGATTGTACTTATCGGAGTGCTAACATTTATACTGAGCGGACCGTGGACGTTTAGATGGCTTACTCCTTCATCTATTATTGGACTAGCTGTTATCGTTTCTTTATTTTTACCAAAAGAAGCTGGGAATAATACGTTTACAAGATGGATGCGTGAAGCGGGAGAGACAAACCTTTCTTCTCTTGCAATCTTGCTTGCCCTTCTTGTGCTTGCAGAAGGTTATCTGATTTGGAAATATGGAAGTCGGGCAACGTCGCCCGAAATTTTTAAAAGCAAACGAGGTCTTCCAGTTGGGTCTCATATATCCCAGCGTCTTTGGCTTGTGCCTTTATTTTTGCTTATCCCTAGTGAAGGATTTAGTGCCCCATTTTCTTGGTGGCCGCTTCTTAATATTAACGGACAGGAATTCTACTTTTTCTTTGTTCCATTTAGCATTGGATTCTTCCAACGAGTGAAAGCAATGCATCCAAAGCAATCAGTAGAGTTTACAGGAAAGCGAGTACTAGGCCTAGGAGTTGTGACAACCGTCCTTGCTATTCCTGCTAGCTTCTTTCCAGTCTTCACTGTTTTCATTGTTCTCGTTGCTATTATTGGTCGAGAGTGGATTAGTATTTCTCAACGCTTGGAAGATGCACGTCTTCCGTTCTTTTTTACACAGCGGAAAAATGGAAGCATTGTTCTTGGGGTGCTACCGAAATCACCTGCAGAAGCAATGGGAATTAAAGTTGGCGAGGTTATTGTAAGGGTGAATGGAGAAGTCATTGCAGGAGAACAAGACTTTTATCAAGCGTTGCAAAAAAATCGAGCGCTCTGTAAATTAGAAGTGCTTGATCTCAATAATGAAATCCGCCTTGTTCAGCGAGCTTTGTATGATGGAGAGCATCATGAGCTAGGTATCCTGTTTGTTGAAGACCACGAAACATCTGTAGGATAAATAAAAGACCAATCAATTATGATTGGTCTTTTTTACATTAAAAGCTCAATATCAAGTTCTCTCGCAAGCTTCTCACAGTAAGGGCGAAGGGAATCATAATCTGTGAAGTTTGCAAGCATTCCTTTGAAGATAACTCCTTTGATTTCATCATTTTTAGCTTCTTCAGTAAGGTAGTTCACAATCTCTAATAGATGACTCTTAGTTTTAGGAGAGGCATCTAGTGCTTTGATTTTATGTTCAATTGCTGACAAAAGTGGAAAGATTCGTTCCTTTTTTCGAGCACGTATACGATCAAAAACTTGATGAAGAGTATCTTCCTCAATGAGTGGGTCGATGTTTTTCTCCATCATAGCTTGAACAATGTCGTCAATTCTATGGAATATAAAGGTTGATAACCGGTCTGAGTCTATTGAAAAATCTTCAATGAAAATTAAGCGATAGTAGGAGCTTTGGATACCTTCTAGTAAGTAATAAATGTCATAAACAAGAAGATGGATGCTCTCACCATAAATCTCATATAAAAGGCTCTCCACCCAGTGAAAGAGGCGTGTTTTAAAAGAGTAAATACGGTCTTTCATACCCTCACCAAACATCATCAATTGATCGAATTGACCTATAATGAGTTGTTTATTTTGATGGACAAACTCATATTGAAATTTAATTTGACTAATAAGCTTGTCCTTAGGGGAGAGATCTCCTGATTCAAGAGATTCTAAAGACTGTTCTAACTGGTTTATATAGTAGTCAATAAGAGAAGTAACAAGTTCTTCTTTTGATTGAAAATATAAATAAAAAGCACCTTTAGAGATTCCACTCTTCTCTGCAATTTCCTGGACGGAAGTTGAATGAAATCCTTTTTCCGCAAAAAGCATGCTTGCTTCTTGAATAATTTTTAGTTTTTTCTCGTTCATGTATACAACTCCCTGTTTTGACCAAAGAGTCAATGGCCAAGCAATTTTCCTTCCTATTATATTACGTTACGTTAATAGTGATGTAAAGAGGACAACATCTTATTCTTGATAAGTAAGGTTTATGAATTAAGAAAGAGTTAAGAGGATTATAATTGACTCGCAGGTCAGTAAATTATATACTTTTGAAGGAATGACCATGTAGTCATTAGAGAGAGAATCATTTGTATAATGAAAAAGGGAAGGAATGAGCGCCTTAAATGAAGCACATTATTAACTTTTCGTTAAAAAATAAGTTTGCTTTATGGATTTTAACCATTCTTGTAACAATTGCAGGCTTATATGCGGGCACAAGTATGAAGCTTGAGACAATACCAAGTATTACAAATCCTGTTTTGTCTATTACAACTACATACCCAGGAGCCTCACCAGAAGAAGTCTCAAAGAAAGTAACAGATCCTGTTGAGCAAGCAGTATCAAATTTATCTGGGGTTGATACAGTAAGTTCTTCTTCAAGGGAAAACATGTCTATCATTCAAGTTCAATATGCATTTGATAAAGATATGGACAAAGCTCTTGATGAGGCGAAGGAAGCTGTTAACACCCTTGATCTTGGCGAGAATATTGAAGAGCCATCAATTGCTCAGCAAAGTATTGATGATTTTCCGATTTTAAGTTTAAGTATTTCAGATGATAAGAAATCAGTAGAAGAGTTAACAACATTAACAGAAGAAGAGATTGTTCCTGTACTCGAAGGAGTTGAAGGAGTCTCCTCTATTGAAACTGCTGGAGAGCAAAAGCAAGAAGTTCAGTTTACTTATAAAGAAGATAAACTAAAGGAATATGGTTTAGATAAGGAAACTGTCGAAAACCTTATTAAAGGAGCAAAAGTTTCTTATCCATTAGGCACTTTCAATATGGAAGAGAAGGAGAAAACAATTGTACTAGACGGGAATATTGAAACTGTTGAAGATTTAAAGAACCTTGAGATTCCCGTTACTCCATCTCAATCAGCTCCTTCAGGTCAAATGACTGCTGGGTCAGTTCCATCAGAAATTCCAACAGTTAAGTTAAGTGATATAGCAGACATTAAAGTAGCTGAAATTACCGAATCATTATCTAAAACAAACGGTGAGCGTTCTATTGGTGTGCAAGTTGTAAAAACGTCTGAAGGAAATACAGTTGATGTAACAAATGCCGTAATGGATGCTTTAAAAGATATTAAGGAAGATAACAGCGGTTTGAAGATTGCAACAACCCTTGATCAATCTGTTGAGATTAATAAGTCTGTTTCAACAATGATTGAGAAAGCGTTATTTGGAGCCTTATTCGCTGTAATCATTATCTTACTGTTTTTACGTGATATTCGTTCAACAATTATTTCAATTATCTCCATTCCGCTGTCACTTTTAATGGCCATGATTTTCTTAAAACAGATGGATATTTCACTTAACATCATGACGCTTGGGGCTATGACTGTTGCTATCGGGCGTGTTGTGGATGATTCTATCGTTGTTATTGAAAATATCTACAGACGAATGGCTTTAAAAGAAGAGAAGTTAAGAGGAAAAGATTTAATTTGTGAAGCAACAAAAGAGATGTTTAAGCCAATTCTTTCTTCCACAATTGTTACAATCGCCGTTTTCTTACCATTAGGCACTGTAACAGGACCTGTTGGAGAGCTATTTTTACCATTTGCTTTAACAATTGTATTCGCCCTTTTATCTTCACTAATTATTGCGATTACAATTGTTCCGATGCTTGCTCATTCTCTATTTAAAAAAGGAGTTAAAAGCAAAAACCATGAAGAGAATGCTGGACGCTTATCTTCATTCTATAAGAGCGTTCTTCAATGGTCTCTTAACCACAAATGGATTGTTTCAGGTCTTTCTATCATCATTCTCATTGCCAGCTTATTTTTAGCACCACTTGTTGGCACAAGCTTTTTGCCTGAGCAGGAAATTAAAACGGTTAACGTAACCTTTAACCCAAATCCAGGCGAGCTTGAAGAAGATGTAAAAGAAGAGGCAGCAGATGCTGAGAAATATTTCTTAGATAAAAAGAATGTTAAAACTGTTCAATACTCTATTGGCGGTGGAAATCCTTTTGATCCAGGTGCTCAAAATCAAGCACTTTTCTATGTGGAGTATAAAGAGGATACACCAAATTTCAATGATGAAAAAGAGCAGATTGTTAAAGACTTAAATAAAGGGCAGTCGATTGGTGAGTGGAATTCCCTTGATATTTCAGGGATGGGAAATAACTCAATTGAACTTCGTGTTTATGGAGACAATACCGAAGATTTACAAGCTGCCACAGAAAAAGTCCAAAATATTATGGATGACCGCAAAGATTTAGATAAAGTAGAATCAAGTCTTTCGGAACAGAACGACCAATATACGCTTGTAGCTAACCAAGAAGAACTAGCAAAGCGCGGACTTAGCGCAGGTCAAATTGGAATGAAGCTTAGTCAGCTTGGGGAACGTCCAGTCTTAACAACCCTTAATAAGGATGGAAAAGATCTTAATGTTTATATTCAAACAGATAAACAAGACTATAGTTCAATAAATGAGCTTGAAGAAGAGACTATCACGTCTCCATTAGGTCAGGAAGTTCCACTAAGCGATGTTGTGGAAGTTGAAGAAGGCAAAGCGCCAGCAACTATTTCGAAGCTTGACGGAAAAATGTATGCAACAGTAAGTGGAGAGTTTAAAGGTCAGGATGTTGGAGCAGAGTCTACAGCTATCCAAAAAGAAGTTGATAAGTTAGATCTTCCGAAAAACGTAAGTGTTGAAATGGGTGGTGTTACTGAGCAAATTAACGATTCATTTACACAATTAGGGCTAGCTATGCTTGCTGCAATTGGGATTGTTTATTTTGTGCTCGTCTTAACATTTGGAGGAGGATTAGCGCCATTTGCTATTCTATTCTCTCTACCTTTCACTATTATTGGTGGTCTGCTTGGTCTCTTTATCGCAGGAGAAACAATTAGCGTATCAGCGATGATTGGAATGCTCATGCTAATTGGAATTGTTGTAACAAATGCAATTGTGTTAATTGACCGAGTTATTGAGAAAGAGAAAGAAGGCATTACAACAAGAGAAGCCCTTTTAGAAGCAGCTTCAACCCGCCTTCGTCCAATTTTAATGACGGCTATTGCCACAATTGGAGCTCTTATTCCAATGGCATTTGGAATGGAAAGCAGTGGTCTTATTTCAAAAGGATTAGCTGTTACAGTTATTGGAGGATTAACAAGTTCAACACTTATCACTCTTCTAATTGTTCCAATCGTTTATGAAGCATTAATGAAATTAACGAGAAGAAGAAGAAAATAAAATATAGCATATTGAGAGCCTGTTCAAATTTTTTTGAACAGGCTTTTTTATGTTACGCTCCTTTTTACACATGAGTGAATGTTTTCATAATTATTTTAAAGAATCATGTGTTTTAAAAAAGAACATTCTAATAAGAAGGAGGTGAACGTTAATATGGGAGTCGATAAGATTGAACGACCTGGTCGTACACGCTGGCTAATTTCTTCACTTTTAAGCAGCTTAATTATTTTAAACTATTTTGATCGTGTAGCCATTTCTGTTGCAGCACCAGCTATTCAAGAGTCGTTCCATTTAAGCGCTACAGAGATTGGGCTTGTATTCTCTATTTATACGTATTCATATACCATGATGCAGATTCCAGTTGGAAGCCTTCTTGATCGGTTCGGTGTCTCTTGGGTGGCAAGAATTGGAATGGTACTTTGGAGTTTGTTAACCATTACGATGGCTTTCTTACAAGGGAAACTTTTATTGTATACAGTACGATTTCTAATCGGACTAACAGGAGCCTCTGCTTTTCCAGCTGCATCGAAAGCAACGGCAATGTGGTTTCCACCAAGTGAGCGAAGCTTAGCCAATTCCTTTTTTGACTCTGCAGCTAAGTTCGCCAATGTACTTGGAGCTCCTTTTGTAGCTTTTATGATTACAAGATTTGATTGGCGAATAACGTTTCTTACAATTGGAATTATTAACGTTCTATTTACCTTAGTTTTTTGGTGGTACTATGAGCAGCCTAATCGCCATAAACGAATCTCTTCGGAAGAGCTTAACTATATTCAAAAGTACAATGCAATTACTGAAGATAAAATGCCCTATGGTACAAGGAAGGTATTAAGTAAGCTGTTTCGTCATCGCAAAGTATGGGGGCTGATGATTGGCTTCACTGGATATGGTTATACGTTCAACTTGCTTTTAACATGGATGCCTACTTTTTTTAAAGAGGAGTTTAATTTAGATCTGATGTCTTCTGGACTTTATACAGCCATTCCATGGCTGATTTCAACCGTTTCGGGAATATTAGTAGGTGGATGGCTTGTGGATTACTTTGTGAAGAAAGGGCATGAACCAGCAAAAGTGTACCGTCGAATTATTTTGTGCGGGATGCTGCTTGGTTTTGTGTTTCTAGGCTCTATTTTTACAAGCAGTGCAATTGTTTCTATCGTGTGTATTTCAATTGGATTAGCAGGTATATCAGCTACAGCTCCTGTTGGCTGGTCCATTTCTGCTGAAATAGCTCCTCCAGGTACAACCGCACTGTTGAGTTCAATTGTCAACCTCGCGAACAACTTATTTGGTGGTATTATAGCAGCAGCTCTAACAGGTTATCTTTTTGATCTAACAGGCTCATTTGACTCCAGTTTTCTTGTAGCAGGTGCTGTGTTGCTTATTGGGCTTCTTTTCTATCTCTTTGTGCTTGGTGATATTAAGAAAATTAATCTGACAGAAGAGATATAAACATGGACCTTAAAGACGTTGGAGAAAAACTCTCTATAAATTAGGAGGGGAATCAAATGACAAAGCAAGAATGCTTAAAAGCACTCGGGCAATGTTTAGCAGCGTGTAATACCTGTTATACAAAGTGTTTAAAAGAAGAAGACATCAATCATATGCGAGAATGTATTAAAATAGACCGCCAATGTGCAATGGTTGTCTCTCTAACAATGAAAACAATTGAGCTTGAAGGTTCATGCAGCAGCTTGCAGAGAATTTGTCGCCTAAAAAAAAGCCCTCATTTTATATGAGGGCTTTTTTTTACTGCTTTGGAAGAACAGCTCCTAAAACACCGTATACGAGCGCAACAGGTAGAAAAGCTGTAACAAAACATAGAATGACAACTAAAATTCGGATGAGTGAAGCGCTAATACCGAACTTTTCTGATAGTCCTCCACAAACACCAAGCAATACTTTTCTTCTTTTAGATCGATATAATGAATTCAAGTTTTTTTCTCCTTTCGTATATAGCTATAATTAGTGAAAAGGAACGGTTATTTATTCAGCTACTATATGTATACCCTTCTATTAACAATCGTAAAAGTTAAAAAGTGAACATTCTCCAACAAGCCATTAACTTTTCATTATTCTATCAATTCCAAACATTTAGTATTGAAAAATAGGTTTAATACGTCTAGATTAGAATATAAGTGGAAGTGAATGAGGAGTTAATAATGAAACAGAAATCGTTTATATCGCTAAAAACTAAAATTCTAACTCTTATTATTGGGCTTATTTTAGGGATTGTTCTTCTTTTAACAACAATCTATATTTACAATGAAATTCAAGATGAACGCGATAAGGTTGAAAAGCTCTCATTGCAAGTTGTGAAAACGCTTTCTTTTTTACCTCCTATTCAACATGCATTCGAACATTCACCTGAAGATGCAAAAATCATTCTTCAGCAGATGAGAACTCAAGTTGGAGCAGATGCGCTGAGGATTACAAGTAAAGAAGGAAAGTCTTATTCATACCCTACAAGAGGTTCTACGATATCTAATGTTTATGATCCTATAAATTATAAAGCTCTAACTTTTGGAGGTTACTATTTAAAAGAAGGAAAAGGCGTTAATGGCCCGTCTTATATCGCAAAGGCACCAATTGTACAAGAAAATGAGGATAGTGAAAAAATCATTGGTGTTGTTACAGCGGAGTTTTCAAAGAAATCTATATACAAAGAAATTTGGAATAAACTTCATGTTGTATTATTTTCTTCTCTAGTTGTTGTGCTATTGGGCATTTGGGGAGGTATCCTCTTAACCAAAAGCATTCGAAAAGACACATTAGGTTTAGAACCAGCTGAAATCTCTTCTTTATATAGAGAAAGGCAGGCTGTTATTCAATCCATTAAAGAAGGAATTGTGTCAATCGATAGAGAGGGCTATATTACAACGTTTAATCAATCAGCAAAAGAATTACTTGGACTGGAAGAAGCGGATTCAGGTCAGCTACTAGAGCATATCTACCCTCAAATTGGGATGAAGGATGTGCTTATGACAGGAGAAAGTAAAAGCAATGAAGAGTGCTTAATAAATGATAAGCTTCTTATTATAAATGTAACGCCAATTATGCGAAAAGAGAAAATCATCGGAGGAGTTGCTAGTTTTCGAGACAAAACAGAGCTTAAGAAACTAGTTGATAAGCTTTCTGAAGTGAAAAAGTACTCTGAAGATCTAAGAGCTCAAACCCATGAGTTTGCAAACAAGCTTCACCTTCTCCTCGGATTGCTTCAGTTAGGCTACTATGATGAAGCAATTGCTTTTATTGAGGAGGAATATGGGTTTCAAAAATCTCAAAATGAGGCTCTTTTTCAAAAAATAGTGGATCACAAAGTCCAAGGTATGTTACTTGGGAAAATTGGTAAGGCATCTGAGAAAAAAATTCACTTTACAATTGATGAAAACAGTTCATTGCATCAGATTCCAGAACATATTGAAACTTCTGAGCTGACGGTGATTATTGGGAACCTAATTGATAATGCTTTTGAAGCTGTTAGAAGCATGGATAGAGAAAAAAAGGTGAGTTTTTTTATCACTGACCTTGGACAGGACATTATTATTGAAGTAGAGGATAATGGAGAAGGAATATCTGATGAACAGATTTCAGTTATTTTTCAATCAACTTTCTCAACGAAAGGAAAAGATAGGGGATATGGATTAACAAATGTGAAGAGAGCTGTTGCTCACCTTCATGGGGAAGTTGAAGTTCAAAGTGAGAAAGGAAAGAGGACTATTTTTACAGTCTATCTACCAAAAGAAATTAAAGGGGCATAAAAGGGGAGTCAAACATGTTACGAGTAGCAATTGCAGAAGACGATTTCCGAATCGCTGATATTCAAGAGAAATTTCTTTTAAAAATAGAAGAAACAGAGGTTGTAGGAAAAGCATTTAATGCAGAACAAACAATAGAGCTTTTGAGAGAGAATCAAGCTGATTTGCTTTTACTTGATATCTACCTTCCAGATCAAACAGGAATTGATCTTCTGCCTAATTTAAAGCAGGAGTTTAGAGACTTAGATGTGATCTTGATCACAGCAGCAAGGGAAAAAGAGCTATTAGAAAGAGCTTTAAAAATAGGGGTTGAGAACTATTTAATCAAACCTGTAAGTGCTGAAAAGTTTACAGAGGCAATTAAAAAATATAAAAAGAAGAAAGAAATGCTTCAATCTGCTGAAGAGATTGATCAAACGTTTGTAGAACTTTTCTTCCAAGGCATCCACGAAGCTTCAGCAGCTGAGAAGCAGCTTCCTTCTGGAATTGATCCACTGACGCTAGAGAAAATCACTAAAGTTATGAATCAATTTCATAAGGGGGCTTCAATTGAAGAAGTAAGTGAAGCAATGGGGGCTTCTCGTACAACAGCTCGGCGTTATTTAGAATACCTTGTATCCATTCAACGGCTAAGAGCAGAGTTAGAATACGGCATTGTAGGAAGACCGGAGCGGAAATATTACTTGATTGTGAGTGAAGAATGAGTGGAGGTATTAAATGAGAAAAATAATGCTGTTTATCAGTTTGTTTATGCTCGTTTATATATCAGGCTGTGCTGAGAAAGAAAACGACAAAGAAGCTTTTCCAACGCGTGAGTTAGAAATTGTCATACCAGGCGCCTCTACGGGAGGATGGGGACAGACAGCTAAAGGGATGCAGTCCATTCTAACAAACGAAAGCATTACAGATCAATCTGTTGTGCTTACTTCTCTTTTAGGTGGAAACGGGGAGAAGGGATGGAAGTATCTTCAATCACAAGATGGTCATTCTGTCGCAATGAATTCAAGTCTTCTTTTAACAAATAACCTTATTGGGCAAAGTGCTCTAACTTATCGTGATTTTACACCAATTGCAATGCTTTCCACGGAATGGGAAGTTATTGTTGTAAGCAAAAACAGTGATATTAAAGAAATGAAAGATATTATTAAAAAGCTACAGGAAGATCCTGCATCATTAAAATTGGGTATTTCCCCTGGCATCGGAAATGACGATCATCTATCCTTTATTCAAGGCATCAATCAGTATGGAATCAATGGCGCAAAGCTTGATTTCAGTGTGTATGAAGATCGTTCGTCACTTCTCTCAGCATTACTTAAGAGGAAGCTTGATGTGACAATTATGCCTCTTTCTGAAGCAAAGCCGTATTATAGAGAAGGAAAAATAAAAATGCTTGCTATTTCAGCTGAGAAACGGATTGAAAACTTTAAAGAAGTTCCAACATGGAAAGAACAAGGTCTTAATGTTGTTTTTTCACATTGGAGAGGAGTAATGGGACCAAAGGGTATGACAGATGAGCAGATAAAATATTGGGATGAGAAGATTAAAGAAATGGTAGAGACAGAGGAATGGCAACAAATTCTGAAAGAGAACGAGTGGGAATCTTTCTATAAAAATCATGAAGAAACAAAAGTATTTTTGCAAGAAGAGGCCTTATTCTACAAAAAATTAGTAAATGGATTTTAAAATTTGTATATTTTGAGGACGAAGGGAAACAGCCCCTTCGTTTTTTTGCATGTTTTAAAGGGAAAAAGGGAAAAGTGTGTACTACAAACAGAAAAAAGTTCGGTAAAAAATTACAAGAAAATACGAACATATTTTTGGTTTTTCTTCATTTATTGTGATAAGATATTTCTATAATTTGTGTAAGAGCGGGGTGTTTAGTGTGGACAATCAGTTTGAACTTGTTTCTTCTTATCAACCTCAAGGTGATCAGCCTAAGGCTATTGATAAGCTTGTCCAAGGGATTAAAGAAGGTAAACAGCATCAAGTATTGCTTGGAGCAACAGGCACAGGCAAAACGTTCACTGTTTCAAATGTAATTAAAGAAATTAACAAGCCAACGCTTGTTATTGCTCATAACAAAACACTAGCTGGACAGCTCTACAGCGAGTTTAAGGAATTCTTCCCAAACAATGCTGTGGAGTATTTTGTTAGTTATTATGATTACTATCAACCAGAGGCGTATGTTCCTCAAACTGATACATTTATTGAGAAAGATGCGAGTATTAATGATGAAATTGATAAGCTTCGTCACTCGGCAACGTCTTCTTTGTTTGAAAGAAATGACGTTATTATCATTGCCAGCGTTTCTTGTATTTATGGTCTAGGTTCGCCTGAAGAATATAAAGAAATGGTTCTATCATTAAGAGTAGGCATGGAAAGAGAACGAAATGAGCTTTTGCGCAATCTCGTGGATATTCAGTATGAACGAAATGATATTGATTTTAAACGCGGTACGTTTCGCGTTCGTGGTGATGTAGTTGAAATTTTCCCAGTTTCAAGGGATGAACATTGTATACGCGTTGAATTTTTTGGAGATGAAATTGATCGTATCCGAGAAGTGGATGCTTTAACAGGGGAAATTATCGGTGACCGTAACCATGTAGCAATTTATCCTGCTTCCCACTTTGTTACTCGTGAAGAAAAAATGCGTGTTGCTATTCAAAATATCGAAAAAGAGTTGGAAGATCGTCTTAAAGTATTAAAGGATAACGGCAAGCTGCTAGAAGCGCAGCGACTAGAACAACGTACGCGCTACGATCTCGAAATGATGCGCGAAATGGGATTTTGTTCAGGGATTGAAAACTACTCTCGTCATTTAACGCTTCGTCCACCAGGATCAACTCCGTATACGCTTTTAGATTTCTTTCCAGATGACTTTTTAATGATTGTGGATGAGTCACATGTAACAATGCCACAAATACGAGGCATGTACAACGGTGACCAAGCACGTAAACAGGTTCTCGTTGATCACGGGTTTCGGTTGCCTTCTGCTCTTGACAACCGTCCGCTTCGCTTTGAAGAATACGAGAAACATATTTCTCAAATGGTTTATGTTTCAGCAACGCCAGGACCTTATGAAATGGAAAAAGCACCAGAATTCATTGAGCAGATTATTAGACCGACAGGATTGCTTGATCCAACAATTGACGTGCGTCCAATTAAAGGACAAATTGATGATCTCGTAGACGAAATTCGTCAGCGTACTGAACGAAATGAGCGGGTACTTATAACAACGTTAACGAAAAAAATGTCGGAAGATTTAACAGACTACTTAAAAGAGCTTGGCATTAAAGTCAACTATCTTCATTCAGAAATAAAAACATTAGAACGTATTGAAACAATTCGTGAGCTTCGCATTGGCACATATGATGTGCTTGTTGGAATCAACTTATTAAGAGAAGGGCTAGATATTCCAGAAGTTTCTCTTGTAGCTATCCTTGATGCGGATAAAGAAGGGTTTTTACGTTCAGAACGTTCTCTTATTCAAACGATTGGTCGTGCTGCAAGGAACGAAAATGGTCATGTTATCATGTATGCTGACAAAATTACAAAATCAATGGATATTGCTATTAACGAGACAAAACGTCGTCGTGAAACACAAATAGCTTACAACGAAGAACATGGTATAACTCCGCAGACGATTCAGAAAAAAGTACGTGATTCTATTCGAGCAACAATGGTTGCAGAAGATGAAGAACAGTATGAAAATCGTCCAGACTTGAAGAAGATGACGAAACGAGAGCGTGCAGAAGTTATTGAGAACATGGAAAGAGAAATGAAAGAAGCTGCAAAAGCGCTTGATTTCGAACGTGCCGCACAGCTTCGTGATACTATTTTAGAGTTGAAAGCGGAGGGATGATTGTCTTATGGCAACAGATCGCATTGTTGTAAAAGGGGCTAGAGCCAATAATTTAAATAATCTTGATGTTACAATTCCCAGAGATAAACTCGTCGTAATGACGGGTTTATCTGGTTCGGGGAAATCTTCATTAGCTTTTGATACGATTTACGCGGAAGGACAGCGTCGTTACGTTGAGTCTTTATCAGCGTACGCTCGTCAGTTTTTAGGACAGATGGATAAGCCTGATGTGGATTCTATTGAAGGTCTTTCACCAGCAATTTCAATTGACCAAAAAACAACAAGCCGTAATCCGCGCTCAACAGTTGGGACAGTCACAGAAATTTATGATTATCTACGCTTGCTGTTTGCGCGCGTTGGACGTCCAACGTGTCCAAATCACGGTATTGAAATTACATCTCAAACAATTGAACAGATGGTTGACCGCATTTTAGAATATCCAGAGCGCACGAAGCTTCAGGTGCTCGCTCCTGTTGTTGATGGACGTAAAGGTATGCATGTAAAAGTGCTTGAAGATATTAAAAAGCAAGGCTTCGTACGCGTTCGAATTGATGGCGAAATGTATGATCTTGGCGATGACATTAACCTTGAAAAAAATAAAAAACATACTATCCAAGTAGTTGTGGACCGTATTGTTGTAAAAGAAGGGGTAGAAACAAGGTTAGCAGACTCTCTTGAAACGGCACTTCGGTTAGGGGAAGGAAAAGTCGTTATTGATGTTATCGGAGAAGAAGAGCTTCTTTTCAGTGAACATCACGCATGTCCATATTGTGGTTTCTCAATCGGTGAACTTGAGCCAAGAATGTTTTCATTTAACAGCCCATTTGGAGCTTGTACAAGCTGTGATGGATTAGGGGTTCGGCTTGAAGTTGATTTAGATCTTGTGATTCCAAACTATGATTTATCGCTCAAAGAACATGCAATTGCACCTTGGGAGCCAACAAGTTCACAGTATTATCCACAGCTTTTAAAAGCTGTTTGTGTGCATTATGGAATCGATATGGACATTCCTGTTCGCGATATTCCTAAGCATTTGTTAGACAAAGTGCTCTATGGGAGTGATAAAGAACGCATTCATTTTCGCTATGAAAATGATTTTGGACAAATTCGTGAAAACGATATTGAGTTCGAAGGGGTTATCCCAAACATTGAGCGTCGTTATCGTGAAACAAGCTCAGACTACATTCGGGAGCAGATGGAAAAATATATGGGAGAACAGCCTTGCCCAAAATGTAAAGGAAACCGTCTTAAGAAAGAAACGCTTGCTGTTTTAATTGATGGTAAGCATATTGGGAAGGTAACGAGTTTTTCTGTACAAGAAGCATATGAGTTTTTTGCAACCCTTAGTCTTTCTGAAAAAGAGATGCAAATTGCTCAAATGATTTTAAGAGAAATTACAGAGCGTCTAGGATTTTTAAACAACGTTGGTCTTGATTATTTAACGTTGAACAGAGCTGCAGGAACGCTTTCAGGAGGCGAGGCACAGCGCATCCGTTTGGCAACCCAGATTGGTTCTCGTTTATCAGGCGTTTTGTATATTTTAGATGAACCATCAATCGGACTTCATCAACGTGACAACGATCGTCTTATCGAAACAATGCAGAGCATGCGCGACTTAGGAAATACACTTATTGTTGTTGAACATGATGAAGATACCATGATGGCGGCTGATTATCTTATTGATATTGGACCTGGAGCAGGGATTCATGGAGGAAAAGTTGTTTCAGCAGGCACGCCTGAGGAAGTAATGCATGACGAAAACTCTTTAACAGGTCAATATTTATCAGGAAAGAAATTTATCCCACTTCCGACAGAGCGAAGAGCTGTTGATAAAGAGCGAATGCTTGAAATTGTAGGGGCAAAAGAAAATAACTTAAAAAATGTAAAAGTAAAGCTTCCACTAGGTTTATTTCTTGCTGTAACAGGCGTATCAGGTTCAGGGAAGAGTACGCTTATCAATGAGGTGCTAAGGAAATCACTGTCACAAAAGTTGAATAATGCGAAACAGAAACCAGGGGAGCATAAAGAAATTAAGGGAATTAATCACCTTGATAAAATTGTTGATATTGATCAATCACCTATTGGTAGAACGCCTCGCTCAAATCCGGCAACATATACAGGTGTGTTTGATCATATTCGTGACTTATTTGCTCAAACAAATGAAGCAAAAACACGCGGATATCAGAAAGGACGTTTTAGCTTTAATGTAAAGGGAGGACGTTGTGAAGCATGCCGAGGAGATGGAATTATCAAAATCGAAATGCACTTCCTTCCAGATGTGTATGTTCCATGCGAGGTTTGCCATGGGAAGCGATATAATCGTGAAACACTTGAAGTGAAATATAAAGGAAAGAACATTGCAGATGTTTTAGAAATGACTGTTGAAGATGCAATTGAATTCTTTGAAAATATTCCTAAAATCAAGCGTAAGCTTCAAACAATTGAAGATGTTGGCCTAGGTTACATTACACTTGGTCAACCTGCTACAACTCTCTCAGGAGGCGAAGCACAGCGTGTGAAGCTTGCATCAGAACTTCATCGTCGTTCAACAGGCCGTACAATGTATATTTTAGATGAACCAACAACAGGGTTGCATGTTGATGATATTGCTCGTTTACTAAAAGTTCTTCAGCGCTTAGTTGGCAATGGAGACACTGTGCTTGTTATTGAACATAACTTAGATGTTATTAAGACTGCTGATTATATTATTGATCTTGGTCCTGATGGTGGGGATAAAGGTGGACAAATTGTAGCAACAGGAGTACCAGAAGAAGTTGCAAATGTTGAAGGATCTTATACAGGCCGCTATCTTGCGCCTATTCTTGAGCGAGATCGTAAAAGAATGGAAGCTCGTTTAAAAGGAGCAGAAACGGTTAAATCATAATGTGAAAAGGGTAAGTCTACTAAAAAGTGACTTATCCTTTTTTTATAGAGCTAAGGAAAGTTTTTCGAATGTTGAAACTTACTTCAACATAAAAACGTAATACAGATAAAGGAGATGAAAAAACAAACATGGAGTCTAATAAAGTCTTGTCAGCCCTTTCTTATTTTAGTCTTTTCTTTGCTCCCTTTCTCTTACCAATTATCATCTACTTTGTTACCCAAGATAAAAGAGTTAAGGATGATGCAAAATGGGCATTGTTCTCTCATATATTACCAGTGTTATCAATACCTTTATTCTTCCTTTACCTTATCCCATATTTCTCAGGTCACTATGGCTTATCAGCCGCATGGATTATTTTTGTTGCTATCCTGTGTCTTGTTCTCTCGTTTGGAGTTGCAATTTGGAATGTTGTCAAAGGAATTAAAGTCATCATTGATCGTTAATAAGGAGGAAATATAATGGAAAACCAACGTAAACAGCTTCTGAGAATGATTGAAGAAGGTCGAATTTCTGCTGATGAAGCATTTAAATTACTTGAAACAATGGAAAGAGAAGAAAAAGAAGCAAAACAGAAGGAAGAAAAAGCAGTAGAAGTTTCTCCTTTTTTAGACGAGAAAGCTTTTCAAAAGGAAGAGCCTCCTCGTGAACGTGATTTAAAGAAAAAAGTGTTTTCATTTTTAGATCAAACTGTAAAGAAGATTAAAGATACAGATTTAGATTTTAATTTTGGTATTTCTTACGATGTTAATCAAATTTTCCAACATAGTGATGTGGAAGTTCGTAGCCTTGACCTTGATATTGCAAACGGAAATGTAACAATTGAGCCTTGGTCACAAAATGAGGTCCGTATTGAATGTTCAGCAAAAGTTTATAAAGTAAATAGCCAAGAAGAAGCCAAAAAGCTTTTCTCTCAAGAAACAATATTTTCTACTGAAGAAGGCAAGATTCGTTTCAATGTTCAAAATAAAGGGATTAAAGTCAAAGCGCACCTGTTCATTCCAAATGTAGAGTATAATGAAATCATATTGCGCACGTTTAACGGTCCTATCGTTGGGAAAGATTTAAAAATAGGAAATTTAAAAGCTAAAACGGCGAACGGCAGCTTATCATTTGAGAATATACGCGGAGAAAAAGGGGAGTTTGAGACAGTACACGGAGCTCTTTCACTACAAAATATTTCACTCAATAAGTGTGAAGGAGAGACAATCAATGGAGCTATTAATCTAAGGGGAGAAGCAAGACATGTTGATTTGCAGACGTTCAATGGAAGTATTGAACAGTATTTAATACAGCCTTCTCAATACTTATTTCTAAAATCAACAGCAGGAAGCATCAAAACTTTCTTTGCACCTGGAGCTTTTATTGATGGAAGTATTCGCTCAAACTTTGGCAACCTTACATGTAACCTTCCAAATGTTCATATATTAGAAGAAAAGAATGAGAAAATCCAAAAGGTTTTAAAGTTCCGCTCTATTAATAGTGGGGAAAGCGTCACGAAAATAGTGGCTGAATCTAGAACAGGAGCTATCGGACTGTATGAAAGGGAAGTGTAGCAATTGAAGACAAAGCTGTATCGTTCTGTAAAGGACCGTAAGTTAGGTGGAGTACTCGGTGGACTTGCTGACTATTTAAATATGGACAGCAGCCTTCTTCGTATTATTTTTATTGTTGCATTTATTGGCGGAGTAGGATCGATTGGGTGGATTTACCTAATATGGATTTTCATCGTTCCAAATGAAGGAGAATAACGTATGTGGAAAAGATGGGTTATTAGCATTGTTGTGAATGCATTAAGCCTCATGATTGTATCAACCATTTTTGACGATTTTTATTTGAGTTCAGTCAGTGCAGCTGTAATTGCTGCTATTGTGCTCTCTATTATTAACATCATCATTAAGCCAATCCTTATTTTATTTACGTTACCAGCAACAATCTTAACATTGGGATTGTTCCTATTTGTTATCAATGCAATTACATTGATGATTACACAAGGAATCATTGGAGATGCCTTTATTATTGATGGGTTTAGTACAGCTTTGTTTGCAGCAATTATTATGGCACTATTAAATTTAATCGCTCAAAAAGCATTTATTGAGCCAATGCAACGTTAGAAGAGCAGGTGAAGGAACCTGCTCTTTTTTTTAGTTTTTTTAAGAAATTTTTCTTCTAAAATCATTTAATGATACAATAAACAGGATAACAGCATTTGTAATTAGAATAAGAAAATATCTTTACATCAAATACGAGAAAACAGGGAGGAACCACCCTTGGCAAAAGTGAGAACAAAAGACATAATAGAGAAATTTAATCTAGAACTAATCAGTGGAGAAGAAGGGGTGAACCGCCCGATTACAGTGAGTGATATTTCACGACCTGGCATTGAGATGGCAGGCTATTTTACATATTATCCTGCAGAGCGTCTTCAGCTTCTTGGAAAAACAGAGATTTCTTTTTTTAATCAACTTGATGTTGAACAAAAGCAAATTAGAATGGAAAAGCTTTGTACAGATATTACTCCAGCTATTGTTGTATCAAGAGAGATGGAAGTCCCACAAGAGCTTATTGAAGCGTCTGAGCGCGAGTCTGTGCCTGTTTTGCGCTCTGACATGAAAACAACACGGTTATCAAGTCGATTGACAAACTACTTAGAAAGTAAACTTGCTCCTACGACAGCGGTACACGGTGTATTAGTTGATATTTACGGTGTTGGTGTTTTAATCATCGGAAAAAGCGGAGTTGGGAAAAGTGAAACAGCACTTGAGCTTGTAAAACGAGGCCATCGTTTAGTTGCTGATGACTGTGTTGAAATTCGCCAGGAAGACCAGGATACTTTAATTGGAAACGCTCCTGGATTAATTGAACATCTTCTAGAGATTCGCGGGCTAGGTATTATTAATGTTATGACACTCTTTGGAGCAGGTGCTGTGAGAAACTTTAAGCGCATCACTCTCGTTATTAACTTGGAGACATGGGATCAAACAAAGCATTATGATCGTCTTGGTCTTGAAGAAGAAAAAATGAAAATTATTGATACACAGATTACGAAACTAACAGTTCCTGTACGTCCAGGTCGAAACTTAGCCGTTATCATTGAGGTAGCTGCAATGAACTATCGTCTTAAGAAAATGGGTATTAACGCAGCTGAACAATTTTCGAATCGCCTAACAGGGGCAATTGAAGATACAACGCTTGAAGACCATGACGAAACATATTGAGAAAAGACTAAACCATAAAGGAAGTGAGAGAGATGGAAGACATTCAGCCACTTGATCGTGTGTTCCTTGAAATTGGTCCACTAACGGTTTATTGGTATGGGGTGATTATCGGGATTGGCGTAATTCTTGGTCTTTATTTAGCGACAAAAGAATGTGAGCGTCGAGGTATTCCAAAAGAAGTCTTTGTTGATCTAGTTCTATTTGCAGTACCGATTGCTATTATCTTTGCTCGTGTTTATTATGTAGCATTTAAATGGGACTATTATTCTGAGAACTTAGTTCAAATCCCGCAGATTTGGCATGGGGGGATTGCAATTCATGGCGGACTCATTGGAGCTGTATTAACAGCCGTTATCTATTCTAAAGTAAGAGGATACTCATTTTGGAAACTTGCTGATATTGCGGCCCCAAGTATTTTACTAGGTCAGGCGATTGGTCGATGGGGAAATTTCATGAACCAAGAAGCACATGGCGGGCCTGTTTCAAGAGTCTTCTTAGAAAATTTACATTTGCCAAAATTCATTATAGATCAAATGTATATTAATGGGACTTATTATCACCCAACATTTTTATATGAATCCCTGTGGAGCATAGTTGGTGTTGTTGTTTTAATCTTGTTAAGAAGAGCAAACTTACGTCGAGGAGAGCTTTTCTTTACATACGTTATTTGGTATTCGATTGGGCGCTTCTTTATTGAAGGAATGAGAACAGATAGTCTGATGCTGACAAGTTCACTTCGTATTGCTCAAGTTATTTCTATTGTATTGATTCTCCTTTCTCTTGTTTTTATTATAGTTCGTCGCTGGAAAGGATGGAGCAAGAAGCACTATCTTGATCAGTAATGTTCGATAATCTAGGGATAGGGGGATATACTTCATGAAAAAGTCGCTTCAAAGGGGAATAATCTCAGGTTTAAAAACAACATGGACACTCGGGAAAATCATTTTTCCTGTTACACTTATTGTTTATCTTCTTCAGTATACGCCAGTCATTGATCTTATTGCTTCGTGGCTAACACCTGTAATGAAAGTCATTGGACTTCCAGGGGATGCAGCTGTTCCACTTGTTTTAGGAAACTTGCTTAATTTGTATGCTGGGATTGCAGGAATCTTAACGCTTGACTTGTCTGTAAAAGAAGTTTTTATTCTAGCTGTTATGCTGTCATTTAGCCATAACTTGCTTATCGAGTCAACAGTAGCGTTGAAAGTGGGAGTTAGACTTTCTGTTATTTTGTCTGTTCGTATTGGGCTTGCTCTCTTGTCTGCTTTTATTATCAATCTTGTTTGGAAAGGTGGAGGAGAGCAAGCTCAGTACGGCTTTATTTCTCAGAAGGATGAAGTTGTATCAGGATGGGGAGCCATTATACTAAAAGGGATTGAAACAGCTGCTATGGGGATTTTACAGCTGGCGATTATTGTTATCCCTGTCATGATCGCACTTCAAATTTTAAAAGATTTAGGATGGTTAAGTAAGTTTTCAAATAAGATGGTTCCTTTTACAAAATTATTAGGTATGAATGGAAATACCTCTACAACGCTTGTAACAGGACTATTAATTGGTTTGGCGTATGGAGCAGGGGTAATGATTCAAGCAGTTCAAGAAGAAGGAGTATCTAAAAAAGATGCAACGCTTGCCTTTATTTTCTTAGTTGCTTGTCATGCAGTTGTAGAAGACACTCTTGTGTTTATTCCACTCGGTATTCCTGTTCTTCCATTGCTACTTATTCGCGTTATTACGGCCCTTCTTTTGACGATTGTTATCGCTAAAATTTGGAGTCGCCAAAAGGGATTATCTCAAAGAAAGGAAGTTACCTATGAACGTTAATACTCTGCTTTTTGACTTAGATGGAACATTAATTGATACAAATGAGTTAATCATTTCTTCTTTTTTACATACGCTTGACACATATTATCCAAGCAAATATAAAAGGGAAGATGTGCTTTCATTTATGGGGCCGCCTCTTTATGATTCATTTGCTCAATTAAATCCAGAAAATATAGAGGAAATGGTGGACTGTTATAGAGCATACAACCATGAGCATCATGACCGCTTAGTGACAGAATTTCCAACTGTTTTTGAAACGGTAAAATGGTTAAAAGAGCAAGGCTACAAGCTTGGTATTGTAACAACCAAAATTCGTCAGACAGTTGAAATGGGACTGAAGCTAACAGGATTAGATCCTTTTTTCGATGTTGTCATTACGCTTGATGATGTTCAGCATGCTAAACCACATCGTGAACCAATTGATAAAGCATTAGCTAAGCTGAATGCTAAACCAGAGGAAGCAATGATGATTGGTGATAATTCGCACGATATTCTGGCTGGTAAAAATGCTGGCACAAAGACGGTTGGGGTAGCTTGGAGTGCCAAAGGAAAAGCACATGTTGCTTCATATGAGCCAGACTACATTCTCGATGAGATGGGAGATTTAAAAGCCATACTTGGAGGAAAGTAAAAGTGCGAAAATTAGAGTGTTATGAAGTAAATGATGAGAATGCATTGTGGAACATGTACAAAACAGTTTCATTTTGGAAAGTTGTCAAAAACTTTATCGTAATTCAACTTGCGCGCTATATGCCATTTTTAAAAGTGAAAAATTGGCTTTATCGGACTTTTCTTCGCATGAACATTGGAGAAAAAACATCTTTTGCATTAATGGCAATGGTTGATGTCATGTTTCCTGAACGAATTTCCGTTGGTCGTAACTCTATTATTGGCTACAACACAACGATTTTGACTCATGAATATTTAATTAAAGAGTACCGTCTTGGAGATGTAGAAATTGGTAGCGAAGTAATGATTGGAGCAAATACAACAATCTTGCCTGGGGTAACAATTGGTGATGGAGCCATTGTAGCAGCAGGAACTGTTGTACATCGTAACGTAGCCCCAGGAACATTTGTTGGTGGAAACCCCATGAACGTAATTTATTCAAAAGAAGAAATGAAAAATAGGGATAAAAGTAAAGACCTTTCTTAATTCTATAAGAAAGGTCTTTTTAGTTGTTAGTAATTCTTACTTTCCTTATTGGGATTGTTGTATTATAATGCTAGAAGGAATAACATATTTACTACATTAGGAGGTTTAACAGCTGTGGATACTTTGTATATCATTATTAATATTTTAATTATGGCAGTGTTCATCGGACTGCTTGTCTATATGCAGAGAAAACATGTTTCGTTTTCAAAACGTGTTTTCACAGGTTTAGGTTTAGGGATTGTATACGGTCTTATTTTACAGTTTATTTATGGAGCAACATCAGACGTTGTTGTAACGTCATCTGATTGGTTTAATATTGTCGGAAACGGCTATGTTAAGTTTCTACAAATGCTTGTTGTCCCACTTGTATTCATTTCAATCGTTTCAGCTTTTACACGTTTGAAAATGACAAAGAATATCGGGAAAATTAGTGTCCTTATTATCGGTATCTTACTTGGAACAACGGCTATTGCATCAGCAGTTAGTATTGGAACAACAGCTTTGTTTAATTTAGATGCAAATCAGATTGATGGCGGTTCTGCTGAACAAAGTAGAGGTCTTGAGCTTGAAGATAAGCTTACAGGTGTCAAAGACTTAACGTTACCACAACAAATTGTTGAACTACTACCAGCTAACCCATTCCTTGATTTCACAGGAGCTCGTCCAACGTCAACAATTGCAGTTGTTATTTTTGCTGCGTTTATTGGGATAGCTTTCTTAGGTGTAAAACGAAAGCAGCCTGAACAAGCAGAAATGTTTGAAAAGATTATTGAATCTATCCGTACAATTGTAATGCGTATTGTAACGCTTGTTATTCGTCTTACTCCATTTGGAGTGTTAGCAATCATGACGAGAACAGCAGCAACAAGTGACTTAAAATCAATTGCAAATCTTGGTGTCTTTGTAATTGCATCATACGTTGCGTTAATTGTAATGTTCTTAGTTCACCTTATTCTTTTATCTGTGTTCGGCTTGAACCCAATTACGTATGTGAAGAAAATTATTCCAGTTTTACTTTTTGCTTTCACATCACGTTCAAGCGCTGGAACATTGCCAATTAACATTGATACACAAACGAAGAAGCTTGGTGTCCCTGATGCAATTGCAAACTTTGCTGGTTCATTTGGCTTGTCTATTGGGCAAAACGGATGTGCGGGTATTTACCCTACAATGCTTGCTGTAATGATTGCACCAACAGTTGGCATTAATCCATTTTCGCCTTCATTTATTGCAACATTAATTGTTGTTGTTGCTATTAGCTCATTTGGAGTAGCTGGTGTCGGCGGTGGAGCAACGTTTGCCGCTTTAATCGTTCTTTCTACAATGAACCTTCCTGTAGCACTTGCAGGTCTGCTTATTTCAGTTGAACCTCTTATTGATATGGGACGTACAGCATTGAACGTAAGCGGAAGTATGACAGCAGGAGTTGTCACAAGTAAAGCAACAAAAGAAATTAATACAGCAATGTATAACAATAGAAGTATTGAACTTGAACATTAAAAAAAACCTTGGCTTCGGCCAAGGTTTTTTTGTTCGCTAATTATGGAAATAATAGGTATTATAAAGATAGGATCAATAAACAGAAAATTTGATTATTTCATATATTATTTGAACGTGAACTGTTGACGAGGCGAAATGAAAGATGTAAACTACTAATAACTTTAATTCATTATTTCTCTAATTCATTAGTGTGATAAAGTATTTTTATTATAAATCAAAGGATGGTTACGATGTCGAAGTTATTTATGTTTGAAAAGCCACTTGGAATGCGAGATACATTGCCACAGCTTTATAATCGAAAAAAAGCAGTTCGTGATCAGCTTGCTGGGGAGATTAAAAATTGGGGATATCAATATATGGAAACTCCAACTTTAGAATATTACGAAACGGTCGGAAATGCTTCAGCTATTCTAGATCAGCAACTTTTTAAACTTCTTGATCGACAAGGGCGGACACTTGTCTTAAGACCAGATATGACAACGCCAATTGCACGGGTTGCTTCATCCAAATTAGCTAATGATATTCCACTTCGTCTTGCCTATGAAGCAAACGTATATCGAACCCAGCAGGATGAGGGAGGAAGACCGTCAGAATTTGAACAGGTAGGGATTGAACTTATTGGGGACGGAACAATTACAAGTGATGCAGAAGTCATTTCTCTCATGATTAGTGCCCTTAAAAAAGCAGGATTACAATCATTTAAGGTTGCAATTGGGCACGTTGGCTACATTAATTCGCTTTTCTTAGAAATTGTCGGAAATGAAGAACGAGCGAATGTCCTGCGTCGTTATCTTTATGAAAAAAATTATGTTGGCTATCGTAACCATGTCCAAAACTTAGGTCTTTCTTCCATTGATCGAGATCGCTTATTGAAGCTTCTTGAGCTACGTGGAGATGAAACGAAAATTGTGGACGCAATTGACCTTGCTGAAAGTGAAGAAGGGAAGAAGGCAGGAAGACAGCTTCGCGACCTTTGGAAGCTTCTTGAAGTATATGGTGTTACAAATGAAATTAAGATTGATTTTAATCTTGTAAGTCATATGAGTTATTACAGCAGCATTTTATTTGAAGTTTATGCTGAAAACGTCGGATCTCAAATCGGAAATGGTGGAAGATATAATGAACTTTTGGAAAAGTTTAATCAAAACACACCTGCAACAGGATTTGGTATTCAGCTTAATCGGCTATTAGAAGCGTTGAATGCTCCTGAAGAAGAGGAAAAAATAGATTGTATCCTATATAGTACCGAAAGACTTGCTGAAGCTTTTGTTCTTGCGGAAGAGAAAAGAAAGGTTCAGGAAAAAGTAGTTATTCAGAACATTGCAGGAGTCCAAGATGTTGACTCTTTTACACAAAAATTTGACGACGTCACATATTTAATTGGAAAAGCACGAGGTGAAAATAAATGAGCAGCCCTTTAACAATTGCTATGCCGAAAGGTCGTATCTTTGAAGAAGCAGCAGACTTGCTACGAACAGCTGGATTTGCTCTTCCAGCAGAATTTGATGACTCAAGAAAGCTTATTGTGGACGTAGAAGCTGAGAACATGCGCTTTATTTTGGCTAAGCCAATGGATGTCACAACATATGTAGAATATGGAGTTGCAGACCTCGGAATTGCTGGGAAAGATGTCATGCTTGAAGAAGAACGAGACGTTTATGAACTTCTAGACTTAAAGATTAGCAAATGTCATCTTTCTGTAGCTGGTTTACCTAATGCCATTCGTGATGAAGTTGCACCAAAGGTAGCAACAAAATACCCAAACGTTGCTTCCTCATATTTTAGAGAACAAGGAGAACAAGTGGAGATTATTCGCTTAAATGGATCAATTGAACTTGCTCCTATTGTGGGATTAGCCGATCGAATTGTTGATATTGTGTCAACAGGGCAAACATTAAAAGAGAACGGACTCGTAGAGCTCGAGCATATTGAAGATATTACATCTCGGTTAATCGTAAATCCTGTAAGCTACCGTTTAAAAGACGAGCGAATTGATGAAATTGTAACAAAATTAGCTTCAGTTTTAGAAGGGTGAGAAAAGATGGACATTCGGAAAGTAACGAGTGAGCTAAGTTTAAAACGGAAAATTAATAATGGGACAGGGGAACAGCGTGAAGCTGTTATTAGTATATTAGCAGACATTGAGAAGCGTGGAGATCAAGCTCTTCAAGCTTATACAAAGAAGTTTGATGGCGCATTGTTGAAAGATTTCCGCGTCTCAGAAGAAGAGATTAAAAGCGCATATGAACAAATTGACGATAGCATAGTGAATATCATCACAGAAGCCGCGGAAAATATCCGTGATTACCACGAGCGAATGAAAAGTCAATCTTGGATTGTAACAAAACCGGATGGGACAATGCTCGGTCAGCAGGTTACACCGCTTGATGCTGTTGGTGTATATGTGCCAGGTGGGACAGCAGCATATCCTTCATCAGTATTAATGAATGTTATTCCAGCTCAAGTTGCTGGAGTAGGACGAATTGTCATGACGTCTCCTCCAAACGAAAAAGGCGAACTTCCAGCTGGTGTTCTCGTTGCGGCGAACGAGCTTGGAGTTGATGAAATTTACAAAGTAGGAGGAGCACAAGCTGTCGGTGCTCTTGCTTATGGAACAGAGACAATTGCACCTGTTGATAAAATCGTAGGTCCTGGGAATATTTTTGTTGCACTTGCAAAACGTGAAGTCTTTGGCCTTGTTGATATTGACGCTATTGCAGGTCCGAGTGAAATTGTCATCTTAGCAGATGAGTCAGCACATCCGGATGAAGTTGCAGCAGATCTTCTTTCTCAAGCAGAGCATGATCGGCTTGCTTCAAGTATTCTCGTTACGCATTCAGAAGAACTTGCCTATCGTGTACAGAAGGAAGTAGAGCAACAATTAAAAACACTGCCTAGAAGAGACATTGCTTTAGCTTCCATAGAAGATCATGGAGCTATTTATGTAACAGAGTCATTAGAAGAGTCTGTTACTGTTGTGAATAAATTGGCGCCAGAGCACTTAGAAGTTGTCACAAAAGATCCTCATAATCTACTTGGTCAAATTCGACATGCAGGAGCAATCTTTTTGGGAAGATATAGTTCAGAACCTGTTGGAGATTATTTTGCAGGTCCAAACCATGTTTTGCCGACAAATGGAACAGCGGCATTTTCTAGTCCGCTTTCTGTGGAGTCTTTTGTTAAGAAATCAAGCATTATTTCTTATAGTGAGAAGGCATTAATCGAAAATGCTAGCAAAATTGCTGCATTTGCCCGCTTAGAAGGGTTAGAAGCACATGCACGTGCTGTTGAATCAAGGTTTAAAGCGAAGGGAGAAAATTAAAGTGAGAGAAGCTTCAATTGAACGTAAAACAAACGAAACAGATATTGCTCTAAGTATGAACATTGATGGAGAAGGAAAGTCTTCGATCAAAACAGGCGTGCCGTTTCTGGAACATATGCTTGATTTGTTTACAAAACACGGGCAGTTTGACCTTGATATTAAAGCAAATGGAGATACAGAAATTGATGACCACCACACAACAGAAGACATCGGAATTTGTCTTGGTTCGGTTTTTAAAGATGCGTTAGGAGATAAAAAAGGAATTAAGCGTTATGGCCAAGCTATGGTGCCGATGGATGATGCACTTGCTCAAGTTGTTGTAGATCTGAGCAATCGTCCTCATTTTGAATTAAAAGGAGATATTCCAGCAAGCCAAGTTGGAACATTTGATACAGAACTTGTTGATGAGTTTCTGTGGAAGTTTGCGCTAGAGGCTCGTATGAATCTACACGTTATTATTCACTATGGTCGCAATACACACCACATTATTGAAGCTGTGTTTAAAGCGCTCGGCCGTGCATTAGATGAAGCAACAATGATTGATCCTCGTGTTAAAGGCGTTCCCTCAACGAAAGGAATGTTGTAGTATGATTGGCATTATTGATTATGGAATGGGAAATCTTTATAGCGTCAGCAAAGCACTTGAGCGTTTGGATTATGACTATATTGTTTCAAATGATCCCAAAGAGCTTAAGAAAACAAAAGGTTACATTCTACCAGGCGTAGGAGCATTTGGAGATGCTATGGAGGAGCTTAACCGTCAAAACCTTGCTTCTTTTATAAAAGAGGAAGCAGATAGAGGAAAACCTCTTCTTGGTATTTGTCTAGGGATGCAGCTTCTATTTGAACAAAGCGAAGAAAATGGAATATCTGATGGTCTTGGTCTTTTAAAAGGGCGCGTTATTAAATTTAAAGGCACTACAGCAGAGGGTGAGTTATATAAAGTTCCTCATATGGGATGGAATAAGCTAACATTTAACCGAGACTCAGAGCTATTAACAAATGTGGAAGAAGAGCATGTTTATTTTGTTCATTCTTATTATGTAGATACAGACGATAAAGAAGCGATTATTGCAACAGCTGATTATGATGTTAAAGTACCCGCTGTTGTTGGCAGGGCCAATGTGTTTGGAACTCAGTTTCATCCAGAAAAAAGCAGCGATATCGGGGTAAAGATGCTAAGAAATTTTGCAAACTATGTGGAGAAGCGAGGAGAAAGCAGTGAGTAATTTTACGATTTATCCAGCTATTGATATGCGTGGGGGAAAATGTGTCCGCCTTGTCCAAGGGGACTACAGTAAAGAAACGGTCTATGGAGATTCACCGCTTGATATGGCAAAAGTATTTGCAAACGATGGAGCCCAGTGGATTCATATGGTAGACCTTGATGGAGCTAAAAAAGGAGCTCGAGTGAATGATAATCATGTTTTACGTGTTAAAAAGGAATTGAACGTGTCTGTTCAAATCGGCGGTGGGATTCGAACAGAGGAAGATGTAGCGTTTTATCTAGAGAATGGAATAGACCGCGTTATTTTAGGAAGTGCTGCTATCTCAAACCCTCAGTTTGTGAAGGATATGCTTCACAAATATGGAGAGAAAATTGCTATTGGAATTGATGCAAGAGACGGATATGTTGCAACAGAAGGATGGATTGAAACTTCAACAATTAAAGCGACAGAGCTTGGTCAGAAGCTCGCAGCTGAAGGAGCTAAAACTTTTATTTTTACAGATATCGCTACAGACGGTATGCTGTCTGGTCCAAATGTGGAGGCAGTCAGAGAACTTGCTGAAGTTACAAAAGCAAATGTGATTGCTTCAGGTGGTGTCAGTTCTCTTGCTGATCTTAAGAATCTTTTCGCGTATGGAGAAAGTGGGATTGAAGGGGCTATTGTCGGCAAGGCTCTTTATACAGAGCAGTTTACCGTAAAAGAAGCACTTAAAGAGGTGGAGAGATGATTACAAAACGAATTATTCCTTGCCTTGATGTAAAAGATGGGCGTGTTGTAAAAGGCGTTCAATTTGTAGAACTTCGCGATGCGGGAGATCCTGTTGAGCTTGCAAAGTTTTATGATGAGGAAGGCGCAGACGAACTAGTTTTTTTAGATATCTCTGCTTCTCATGAAGGTCGTAAAACAATGGTTGATGTTGTAAGAGAAGTTGCCTCACAATTAGCGATTCCCTTTACTGTTGGGGGAGGGATTAATTCGCTTGAGGATATGAAAAGAATGCTTAGAGCAGGTGCTGACAAAGTATCGTTAAATACAGCTGCTTTATTAAATCCCTCACTTATTACAGAAGGAGCCAACTTCTTTGGTTCTCAATGCATTGTCGTTGCAATTGATGCCAAATGGGATGAAGGGCTAGGGTCGTGGCGTGTATATACGCACGGAGGACGTAACGAGACCAAGTGGGATGTAGTTTCATGGGCGAAAGAGGCTGTGTTAGCAGGAGCAGGTGAAATTCTTTTAACAAGTATGGATTGTGATGGCGAGAAACAAGGATTTAATTTAGAACTAACAAAGGCTGTAAGTGAAGCTGTGTCTGTACCTGTGATTGCATCAGGGGGGGCTGGAAATGCAGAGCACTTCTATACAGGGTTTGAAGAAGGAAAAGCAGACGCTGGTTTAGCAGCTTCTATTTTTCACTATAAAGAAACGTCAGTAAGGGAAATTAAAGCAGCGTTAAGACAACGAGGAGTGAACGTACGATGAACCTAGAAGATGTTGTATTTGATGAAAAAGGACTTGTTCCAGCTATTGTCCAAGATGCGATAAGTAAAGAAGTCCTTACATTAGCTTATATGAACAAGGAATCATTGGAGAAATCTTTAGAGACAAAAGAAACTTGGTTCTATAGTCGCTCAAGACAAGAGCTTTGGCATAAAGGAGAAACATCTGGTAATACTCAAAAAATTGTAGGGATGCGTTATGATTGTGACGGAGATGCTCTTGTTATAGAAGTTGAAATTAATGGACCTGCTTGTCATACTGGAAAATATTCTTGTTTTAATAAGGAGCTTGTAGAGAAGAAATTTGCCTCATCTGACAACCGCTTTGCTATTATTAATCAACTTGAACAAGTTATTGCAGCTCGTGAACAGGAACGTCCAGAAGGAGCTTATACAACGTATTTATTCGAAAAAGGTGTGGATAAAATTTTGAAAAAAGTCGGAGAAGAAGCTTCAGAAGTGATCATCGCTGCAAAGAACCGTGATCCTGAAGAGTTAAAATGGGAAGCAGCTGACCTACTTTATCACTTGCTCGTTCTTCTTCGTGAACAGAAGCTCCCGCTTGATGAAGTGCTTAGCGTTTTAGAAGAAAGACACGGATCATAACAAAGAAAAGACGTTCACGTATAGTGAGCGTCTTTTTTGTCGCTCCCAGTAAAAAGTTAACGGTCTCCTCTACTCTCGAAGCTATTAAGTGTGATATACTACGAACGATATAAATAAAGTCATTCGGCATGAAAATATGGTTTCTTTTGTTGCCTGTCAAAGCGCTTTTTTTATAAGCTTTTGATGAGCAGCATTTTTCAGCATGCTGAAGAAATAACTATACTACACAAAAAGTTCAGGTGAAATAAACAGTGGACATGGAGGACGGAATGGAGAAAAACACACGCTCAGAAGCGGCTAAAGTTATTCCGTTGGTTCAAACAAGCGAGTACTTTTTCGATAGAGGCATTAAAGCCTACAAAAGAGGAAACGTAAAGAAAGCAAAACGATATATAGAAAGAGTATTGCAACTTGAACCGGAAAATACGGTTGTGCTCTGTCAGCTAGCTGTAATTTTAACAGACTTAGGGGATTATCAGCAGTCAAACGAATTGCTACAATCTGCTTTGCAGAATGCAAATCAAGAATCAGTGTATGAATGCCATTATTTTATGGCAAATAATTATGCTTATCTTGGTTTTTTTCAAGAAGCAAAGAAACATGCACTTCAATATATAAATAATGAAAAAAATGGTCGATTTTCTCAAGCGGTTGAAGATTTATTAGAAATTTTATCAATTGAAATGGATGATATAGACGAAGAAGAGAATGAAAATGAAGATCGTCTTATTATGCAGCAAGAGAAAGCAAAACTATTGCTTGAAATGGCTCAATTTGAAGAAGCAAAAGAGCTTCTCCATGAGATCATTGAGGAACATCCAGAGTTTTGGGCTGCCTATAATAACTTAGCTCTTGCTCATTTTTATACAGACGAATATGAACAAGCTATGATTTATGTACGCAAAGTCCTTGAAAGTAATCCAGGAAATCTGCATGCTCTTTGTAATGAAGCAGTTTTCTACTTTAAGACAGGAAAGCAAGACTTACTAGAGAGACAGCTTACAAAACTACGTGTTGTTTATCCTATCTCATTTGATCATCGATATAAATTAGGCGTAACATTTGCTGTCATTGGGGAATATAGCGGAGCATATCGTTGGCTCTATAGCCTTTATAAAAAGGGAGCTGCACGAGATACAACATTTTTATATTGGTTGTCTTATTCCGCTTATTATATTGGACATGAAAACCTAGCAAAACAGGCATGGGAAAAGCTGCTTGTATCTTCTCCTGAAAAAAAGGGAGAAGAACCATGGAACATTGCAGCCTCAACGGATGGTATACAAGAGGTGCTTCACTATATAAAACAAGGTGAGGAAGAGCAGTTCTTTGGTCTTTATCTCTTAGCTCAAATGGAGAATGAAGAAAGAAAAACACTTCTAACAAAAGAAACAGAACACTTTCTGTATTCCCCGTTTTTGAAAACTCTTTCTCAGGATATGCTAAAGGGTGAGGAACTTCCCCGCTGTTTGCAAATTGCTTTAACAATGAGAAAAAGCTTGCAAAGCGAAGAAGAGGAAAAAGGAATTGTATATTGGTATACTCTTTACAACAAAGCGCGATTTACTGAGATTGAAATGAAAAATATCTCTGCTTTTGCTGCAAGTGTTGTATATATGTTTTATCAAAATTTAAAAAGGCCAGTACCTCAGAAAAAAATTGCACAAGAGTATGGAATATCTCTTACAACAATGTCAAAATATATAAAGAAAATCCGTTCGGTAAGCATTGTTTCTGTCTAGAGAAAGATTGTGAAATAAACTGTAATTTTTGAGCAAAAAGATAGACGATGTTTCTAATACCTTATACGATAAGAATAAGTAAATGCATAAGTGAAGAAGGAGTGGAAGAAATGTCAGAAGAAAAAATTTATGATGTCATTATTATTGGAGCAGGTCCTGCAGGTATGACTGCTGCTGTATATACATCTCGTGCTAATCTTTCAACTTTAATGATTGAACGCGGGGTACCTGGTGGTCAAATGGCAAACACAGAAGATGTTGAAAACTACCCAGGATATGAAAATATTTTAGGTCCAGACCTTTCAAATAAAATGTTCGAACATGCTAAAAAGTTTGGAGCAGAATATGCTTATGGCGACATCAAAGAAGTTATTGATGGAAAAGAGTACAAAACTGTTGTAGCTGGAAGCAAAGAATACAAAGCTCGTGCAATCATTATTGGTACAGGGGCAGAGTATAAGAAAATTGGCGTTCCTGGTGAAAAAGAGCTTAGCGGACGCGGCGTTTCGTATTGCGCAGTTTGTGATGGAGCATTCTTTAAAAATAAAGAGCTTATTGTTGTTGGTGGAGGAGACTCTGCTGTTGAGGAAGGCGTATACTTAACACGCTTTGCTTCTAAAGTGACAATCATTCACCGCCGTGATGAGTTACGTGCTCAAAAAATTCTTCAAAAACGTGCGTTTGACAACGAAAAAGTAGACTTTATTTGGAACCATACTGTAAAAGAAATTCATGAAGGTGAAGGTAAAGTAGGCAAAGTTACGCTTATTAATACCGTGACAGGTGAGGAATCTGAAAAAGACACTGATGGTGTCTTCATCTACATCGGCATGGTTCCTTTATCTAAACCATTTGAGAACTTAGGTATTACAAATGAAGAAGGCTATATCGAAACAAACGAACGTATGGAAACGAAAGTACCGGGAATTTTTGCTGCCGGAGACGTACGTGAAAAGTCACTTCGCCAAATTGTAACAGCAACAGGTGATGGAAGTATTGCTGCTCAAAGCATCCAACATTATGTAGAAGAGTTACAAGAAGAGCTACAATCTGCTAAATAATAGGCGAAAAAGACGAAAAGGGGAGTTTAACAGAACCGTAATTGCCTTTTAACTGTGCTGTAACACCTATGTTACATTGGTTCGTTATAGTGTAGATAAGTAATTGACCCCCTTTTATAAATACGTTACGTTGAGCACAGCGAGTTCAAGCTGTGCTCTTTTTTTGTAAATTTAGAGGTCGAATTGAAGTTGTTAAACATTTGTGAATGATGCCGATATATTGTTGTCTATTGCTCCTTCATTGTATAATAAGAAAAACAATAGTCGTAAACAACAGAGGTGAAAAAATGCAGCGTGTAACAAACTGTGTCTTATTAAAAGATGATAAAATTCTTCTTCTCCAAAAACCACGCCGCAACTGGTGGGTTGCTCCTGGAGGGAAGATGGAACAGGGGGAATCTGTAAAGGATTCTGTTGTTCGTGAATTTAGAGAAGAAACAGGTGTTTATTTAAAAAATCCAACAGTAAAAGGGATTTTTACGTTTGTTATTAAAGAGGGAAATGAAGTTGTGTCAGAATGGATGATGTTTACCTTTTTAGCAACTGAATTTGATGGAACAAATGTCCTTGAATCTGAGGAAGGCAAGCTATCTTGGCATAAGCTTGATGTAGTTAATGAGCTTCCAATGGCTCCTGGAGACCATCATATTATTGACTATGTTGCAAAAGGATCTGGCATGATCTACGGAAATTTCACATATACAAAAGACTTTGAGCTTCTTTCTTATAGAATCGATCCTTCATAGTCTGCAATAAATAGTAGGGATAATCTTACTAGGTAGGGGGAGAAACATGAGCATTAATTCTTCACAAGAAGTTCAGTTAGTAATTATTACAGGAATGTCTGGTGCGGGGAAGACAGTTGTTGTGCAAAGCTTTGAAGATTTAGGGTTCTTTTGTGTTGACAACCTTCCGCCAACGCTTATTCCTAAGTTCTTGGAGCTTATGAAGGAGTCTAACGGAAAAATGAATAAAGTAGCGGTTGTCATGGACTTAAGAGGGCGCGAGTTCTTTGATAGTTTATTTCAGGCACTTGATCACCTTGATGAAACATCTTGGATTACGCCTCAAATTTTATTCTTAGATGCAAAAGATAATGTTCTTGTTCAACGCTATAAGGAGACAAGACGTTCTCATCCTCTTGCCAAAACAGGCATGCCGCTTGATGGTATTCAGCTTGAACGAGAGCTATTAGATGACCTAAAGGGAAGAGCTCAGATCATTTTAGATACATCGGATTTAAAGCCACGCGAGCTTCGAGAAAAAGTAATAACGCAGTTCTCCACAAATAATTCTCAAGTATTTAGCGTGAATTTTGTTTCATTTGGTTTCAAATATGGTCTTCCTATTGATGCTGACTTAGTTTTTGATGTTCGTTTTTTACCAAACCCGCATTATATTGATTCGCTTCGTCCTAAAACAGGACTTCAAGAAGAAGTGTCTTCTTACGTACTAAAATGGAATGATACTCAAAAGTTTCTTGAAAAGCTTATCGATCTTTTAAAGCTTATGCTTCCACAGTATAAACGCGAAGGAAAAAGTCAGCTTATTGTTGCAATCGGATGTACAGGAGGTCAGCATCGTTCTGTTACTTTAGCTGAGTATCTTGCCAAAGTTTTTGAAGGAGATTTCAAAACAAATCCACTGCATCGAGATATTGAGAGGAGAAAACAGAAGTAAATGACTACAGCACATCCAAAGGTTGTTGTAATTGGAGGGGGAACAGGGCTACCTGTTTTACTAAGAGGATTGAAATATTATCCAATTGATATTACAGCAATCGTTACTGTCGCAGATGATGGAGGAAGTTCAGGTAGGCTGCGGGAAGAGCTAGGTATTCCCGCACCTGGTGATATTCGCAATGTTCTTGTAGCGCTTTCACGCGTAGAACCTCTTGTAGAAGACCTTTTTCAACATCGATTTTCAAGTGGGGACCAGTTAACAGGTCATGCGCTAGGTAACCTGATTCTAGCAGCGATGACATCTATAACTGGAAATTTTGTGCACGCAATCCAAGAAATGAGTAAAGTACTTAATGTGAGTGGAAATGTGCTTCCTTCAGCTAATAAGAGCGTTATGCTACATGCAAAGATGGAAGATGGTACTGTTGTCTCAGGAGAATCTATGATTCCCCAAGCAGAGAAAACGATTGATCGTGTTTTCTTAACCCCAGAAACAATAGAACCTGTTGAAGAAACTATCGAAGCTATTCGAGAAGCAGATATTGTTGTATTAGGTCCAGGGAGTTTATTTACAAGCATTATTCCTAATTTACTTGTTCCACAGATTGCTGAAGAGCTTTGTAAATCAGCCGCTAAAAAAATCTATGTTTGTAATGTAATGACACAACTTGGAGAAACGCATGATTATAAAGCTAGTGATCATGTATTAGCTATGTATAAACATGTTCCAAGTCCTTTTTTAAATACAATTATTGTTCATAATGGAGAAATTCCTAAAGAAATTCAGACTAAATATAAAGAAGAAAAAGCTATTCCCGTTGACTATGATCGAAGAATGTTGGAAAAACTAGGTCTACATGTTATTGCAGACGATTTTATTCAATATGATGGAGACGTTATTCGACATAATACAAGAAAAGTAGCACAAACCATTTTCTCGCTACTTCATCAAGAATAACGGGGAAATATGCTCTTTGAAAATAGAAAAGAGGGGGTGAGAGCATGTCATTTGCTTCAGTTACTAAAAAAGAGCTAACAAATATTGAAGTAAAAGAATGTTGTGCAAAAGCACAGTTATCTGCACTGATTCGAATGAATGGGTCCATGTCATTTGCAAATCGCAAAGTTGTTGTAGATATTCAAACTGAAAATGCAGCCATCGCAAGAAGAATTTATGTTTTGTTGAAACAAAGTTATGACATTGCAGTAGAACTGCTTGTTCGGAAAAAAATGCGATTGAAAAAGAACAATGTTTATATTGTACGAATGAAAGAGAAAGCCCGCTTCATTCTTCAAGATTTGCATATTATTGAAGAAGGATTTACATTTGTCCGGACCATCTCACAAGAGTTAGTAAAGAAAAAGTGCTGCAAACGAGCGTATTTAAGAGGCGCATTTTTAGCAGGAGGTTCTGTTAACAATCCAGAAACTTCTTCCTATCATTTAGAGATTTCATCTCTTTATAAAGAACACAATGATTCTCTTTGTGAGCTTATGAACGTTTTTGACTTAAATAGTAAAACATTAGAGCGAAAAAAAGGATTTATTACGTACTTGAAAGAAGCTGAGAAGATTACTGAGTTCTTGAATATAATTGGAGCTCATAATGCACTGCTTCGATTTGAGGATGTTCGAATTGTCCGAGACATGCGTAACTCTGTTAATAGGCTTGTAAATTGTGAAACAGCCAATTTGAATAAAACAATTGGAGCAGCTCTTCGACAAGTAGAGAACATTCGTTACATTGAAGAGACAGTTGGGCTTGATGTTTTGCCGGAAAAACTGAAAGAAATTGCCCAGCTACGAGTGGCTTACCAAGATGTAACGCTAAAAGAGTTAGGGGAAATGGTTTCAGGTTCAAAAATCAGTAAATCCGGCATTAACCATCGATTGCGTAAAATTGATGAAATTGCCAACAGGTTACGATTAGGAGAGTCATTAGAAGAGGTGCAAACTTAAAAGGGGAGAGATGAAGATATGGTGGAAAGAGAAATTGATATACGTTTAAAAACGGGCTTACAAGCAAGACCTGCAGCACTTTTTGTTCAGGAAGCAAATCGATTCAAGTCGGATGTCTTTCTTGAGAAAGAGGGAAGAAAGATTAATGCTAAAAGTATTATGGGGTTAATGAGTTTGGCCCTAAATTCAGGGGCTGTTGTTAATCTTATTGCTTCTGGAGATGATGAAGAAGAAGCAGTTGAAGCTCTAGCAAACTTTGTTCAAAAAAAAGATTAGCCTTTCTATATACAAAAACCTGTTTTCCTAAAAAGGAAAACAGGTTTTTTATATTACTTAGCTGATGGATCTTTTGTTAACACTTTATCAATTAATCCATATTCCATTGCACGATCAGCAGTCATAAAGTTATCACGGTCTGTGTCACGCTCGATAACTTCAAGTGGTTGACCAGTGCGATCAGCTAAAATGTGGTTTAGTTTGTCACGCAAGAAAAGAATACGTTTAGCAGCAATTTCAATTTCTGTTGCTTGTCCTTGAGCTCCACCTAATGGTTGGTGAATCATAACTTCACTGTTTGGAAGAGCAAAACGTTTACCCTTTTCACCTGCAGCAAGTAAGAACGCTCCCATAGAAGCAGCCATGCCAATGCAGATTGTTGATACTTTTGGTTGAATAAACTGCATTGTATCGTAAATAGCCATACCTGCTGTAATTGATCCACCAGGACTGTTAATATAAAGAGAGATATCTTTTTCAGGATCTTCTGCTGTTAAGAAAAGCAGCTGTGATACGATAGAGTTTGCTACATTATCATCGATAGCACTACCAAGCATAATGATACGGTCTTTTAAAAGACGAGAGTAGATATCGTATGCGCGCTCACCACGGTTCGTTTGTTCAATAACTGTAGGAATTAGATTCATGAAAATTCCTCCTCTTAATCTAAATTTTAATATGTATCTTACTTAATATCATACAGCTAAGGTCAATAAAGGTCAAACAAAAACAATCGAGTTATTTCGACCTTGCTTATAAAGTAAAACTAACACTTATATTTTTACCCGAAACTTCTACGTCTAAACCTCAAAGAAATTAGTCATTCCGTTTTTAAAAGACTGATTTTCTACCCCTCTACGTTTATTTCTACAAAAAAATACTGACACCTTTTTATAATTTTTTTGCAAGTCTTATTTTATCCTCTAAATCTAAATAAATATTTTATATAAAAATGAAACGATAGAAAGAGGTTCAATTCAGAATTACTTGAAATCATCTTCATATTTTCATATAATAAAGAATGCACATGCCCTCGTAGTGTAGTGGATAGCACGAGAGATTCCGGTTCTCTTAGGGTAGGTTCGAATCCTATCGAGGGTGTCAAAAAAGACAAGTTGGTTACCAACTTGTCTTTTTTTATTGGCTAAAATGTAGAAAATTGTCTTTTTTTAGATGGGCCAAGCTTGTCAATTGAGAGAATTTGCTTTAAAACTATATATGAAAGGAAAAACAAAGGAGGAATAAAATTGAAAATGCTACATAAGTTGCTTCCAGTTGTATTTGCCTTAATGCTCGTACTAGCAGGCTGTGGAACATCAAGCAACTCATCAAGCTCAGATGAAAACACAACAGACGAAAATCAAAGTACAGAAACAGCAAAACAAAATAATGAAGACGCTCAAGATGACGTAACAAAAGAAGAGAATAAGCAACAAACAAGCGATGAAGAGAGCACAAACAATGAAGAAAGTGCTAAGCAAGAAGTAAACGATGATTCGCAGGCAGAGTCAACGGTTTCGGATAAAGAAAAAGCTTCAACAGAAGAGGAAAATGTAGAAGAAGAAAGCAAAGGTTCTGTAGAGGAAGAGAATACAGAAGAAGAAAGCAAAGGTTCTGTAGAGGAAGAGAATATAGAAGAAGAAAGCAAAGGTTCTGTAGAGGAAGAGAATACAGAAGAAGAAAGCAAAGGTTCTGTAGAGGAAGAGAATACAGAAGAAATAGCTAAACAAACTCAAGATGAAAAACAAGCTCAGGAAGTACAGGAAGAAAAACAGGCTGAAGAAGAGAGTAATGGAACACAAAAGACTCTTACTTATGAAAATAATGGCCAATCTATAAGCGAGAAAGCAACATTAACATCTAGCGATAATCAAGGCTATAATGTTTATCTTTTAGATGGGTTTACTTTCTCAGCAGAAGAACCTAAAAAAGATGTTATTACAAGTAAGCAAAATTCAGATTCATTTATGCGTATTGAAATGTTAGATGAGAATGCGGATATGGCAGCGGAAGAGGAAAATGTGAAGGCATTAGCTCAGGCTGTTAACCCTGATAATTTCAAAAAAGACGAAAATATTGGATTAGCAAATGCTGTTTCATATACAGCTGTACTTGGAGAAGATGAAACAAGATTTATTCTTGTTAAAGGAAACACACCAATGAAGCTATCGATCTTTACGAAAAAAGATGGAAACCCTGCAATAGCACCATATTTAGCAATGGCTAAAACAATTTCATTGGCAAAATAAGTAAGTGAGAATCCTTCGCGATGTTAAGCGGGGGATTCTTTTTTTAAAAATAGGAGTATTTTGTTGAAAACATAAAGAAAAATTTCTGAAAAGGATTTTGATTTTTCAGACTTTATAGTAGTATAGAAAAAGGGAGGGGAAAACAATGGAGCCTTCTTTATGGCAACAACAAACGCTAAAACTTCATATGTCAACAGAATTGTCACAGGCAATTTCACTTCTTCAGTTTTCAACAGCTGATCTTTTTGAGTTTCTGCAGGAGAAAGCGTTGCAGAATCCCCTTATTCAAATTAATGATTTTCATGGAGCTTTTTCTAAGAGAAAACACTACTCTTCAAGCTCTGAGCAATTGCCTGTTAAAGAACGCAAAGGCACGTTAGAAGATTATTTGATAGCTCAAATGCGTGACATGAAAATCACAGGAGAAGAAGCTAGGATTCTACAACACCTTATTTATAGCTTAAATAGCAATGGGTATCTGCAGGAAACTACTGATGAGCTAGCTAGTTTGCTTGCTATTGACGTTGAAAAAGTAGAGGAAATGGTAAGAGTACTACAGCAGTTCGAACCAATAGGGGTAGGTGCACACAGTTTAGCGCAATGTTTATGGATTCAGCTTGACTATGTTGGAGAAGGAACAGAAGAGGATTATATTATCCTTACGGAGTATTTTGATCAATTTGCTTTTAAGAAATGGAAAGCTATTGAAAAAGAGACTAGTATTAACCTTTTTGCCATTCAGGAATTGCAAAAAAAAGTGTTGAAGCTAAACCCGAGACCAGGTGCTGCGTATGAACGAGTGAGTGATGCATATGTTACACCAGATTTTATTGTTAAGCAGAAGGCGAGTGGGAAACTTATAGTACTGCGAAACAATGATTATAACTATGATATCCAAATGGATAAAATGTATAAAAGAGGCGCAGCTTCGTCTACTAATAAAGAAGTTCAAGCTTATTTAAAAGAGCACTACAAAGAATTTAGCTGGCTTAGCAAAGGAATTGAAACAAGAAGAGAAACATTAGGTAAAATCATGGAGAGTTTATTAGTATTACAAAAATCATTTTTCTTAGATGGACCAACAAATATGAAACCGCTAACATTAAGAGAACTTGCAGATTTTATTGATGTGCATGAATCAACAGTAAGCAGAGCGGTAAAAAATAAATATGTGCAAACACCTTTTGGAACCTATCCAATGCAATATTTTTTCACTACAAGCATCGCAAAAGGGCTTGAAGAAACATCTTCGACCTCTGTAAAGACTGCTATTAAGCATATTGTACAGAATGAAGATAAAAGTAAACCTTTGTCAGATAAGAAGATTGTTTCACAATTAAAAGAACAATATGATGTTTCCATTTCACGCCGTACAGTTGCAAAATATCGTGAACAGCTTAATATTTTGGCTTCCTCATTACGGAAAACGTATTAGAGGTGAAAAAATGAAAATTATTCTATATTCGAAAAAAGGATGTCACTTATGTGATATGACAAAAGATCTTTTGATGGTTTTTCAGAAAAAAATTAAGTATGAATTTGAAGAAAAAGACATATATGAAGAAGACTTTTTAGTTGAAAAATATGGATTAATGATTCCAGTAGTAGAAATTAATGGAGATGTTGTGGCATATGGTAAAGTAACAAAAGACGACCTCATGCCCTTTTTCTCTAGATAGAGAGAAGAGTTTTGAAATTTTTTTAAGTAGAATATTCAACGATGGAACCGCTTACTATAAAATATGCGATTTTCTTTTGTTGAATAAGCTCAATACTCCTGATAAAATGAATTTTGTAGCAGGGGTGATTTTTTTTAGCTAATGCGGGACATAATATGTCTACGTGGGACATAAAATGACCATGTAATTGGCTGTAAGGGGAAGGTTCATGTATTCGATTATTCAATTACAGAAAAAATTAATACCAGATCTTCTACCTTTGCTTGAAAGGCGTTACCAAATTTTGTTGTACATACGTTTAATGCAACCAATTGGTCGCCGTAACCTAGCTGTAAGCCTTAACATTACAGAGCGAGTATTACGGGGAGAAGTGACCTTTTTAAAAGAACAAAATTTGATTCATGTTCAAGCAACAGGCATGACGCTTACACATGAAGGGGAAACGTTACTCACGCAATTAGAAGATAGTATGAAAGAAGTTTCAGGTGCTTCCTTATTGGAAAGAACAATTAAAGAAGCCTTTTCTTTATCAGAAGTAATTGTCGTTTCTGGCGATAGTGATCTCTCCCCATGGGTGAAAAAAGAGATGGGAAGAGCAAGCGTTGCTTGTTTGAAAAAATACCTTGCACCCGAAGAAAACATTGTCGCTGTTACAGGGGGGACAACTCTTGCTTCCGTAGCAGAGATGATGACGCCTCATGTAAAAAACCATAAAATCACTTTCGTTCCTGCACGAGGTGGGCTTGGTGAAAATGTGAAAAACCAAGCAAATACAATTTGTGCCAAGATGGCGGAGCGTTCTTCTCAAGATTACCGTCTCTTGCATGTTCCAGATCAGCTTAGTGATGATACGTATCGCTCGATGATTGAAGAGCCTTTAATTCAAGACATGCTTCATCTTATTCGATCATCTAACATTATTCTCCATGGTATTGGAGAAGCAATGACAATGGCAAAAAGACGCCAAACATCAGAAAGTGATTTAAATAAGATCAAAAATGGACATGCTGTTGGAGAAGCTTTCGGGTACTATTTTGACCAAAACGGAAAAATTGTACACAAAGTAAAAACAATAGGCATACAGCTTGACGATTTGAACCACAATAAATATGTTATTGCAGTCGCAGGAGGTTCAACGAAGGCAAAAGCGATTAAGGCTTTTCTTAATCAAGCGCGCAATTCTATCCTTATAACGGATGAAGGCGCAGCAAAAGAGTTAGCGAGAGATCTAATATTTTAGATTTCTTCATATAAATTTAAATTTCACCATTCTTAAGGAGGATTTTACTCATGGCAGTAAAAGTTGGTATTAATGGTTTTGGTCGTATCGGCCGTAACGTATTCCGTGCAGCTCTAAATAATCCAGAGGTTGAAGTTGTTGCTGTTAACGATTTAACAGACGCTAACATGTTAGCTCATCTTCTTCAATATGACTCTGTACATGGTAAATTAGATCAAGAAGTAAAAGTAAATGGCAGCAACCTAGTTGTTGGTGACCAAGAAATCAAAGTATTATCTGAGCGTGACCCAGCGAAATTAACTTGGGGTGACCTTGGTGTTGATATCGTTGTTGAATCTACTGGATTCTTCACAAAACGTGCAGATGCTGCTAAACACTTAGAAGCAGGCGCTAAAAAAGTTATCATCTCTGCTCCAGCTTCTGAAGAAGACATCACAATCGTTATGGGTGTTAACGAAGATAAATATGATGCAGGAAGCCACCATGTAATTTCTAACGCTTCTTGTACTACTAACTGCTTAGCACCATTCGCTAAAGTACTTAACGAAAAGTTCGGTATCAAACGCGGTATGATGACAACAGTTCACTCTTACACTAACGACCAACAAATCTTAGACTTACCACATAAAGATTACCGTCGTGCTCGTGCAGCTGCTGAAAACATCATCCCAACAACTACTGGTGCTGCAAAAGCTGTATCATTAGTATTACCTGAATTAAAAGGTAAATTAAACGGTGGAGCAATGCGTGTTCCAACTCCAAACGTTTCTTTAGTTGACCTTGTAGCTGAGCTTGACAAAGACGTAACAGTTGAAGAAGTAAACGCAGCATTCAAAGAAGCAGCTGAAGGAGATCTTAAAGGTATCCTTGGTTACAGCGAAGAGCCACTAGTATCTGGTGACTACAACGGTAACGCAAACTCTTCTACAATCGATGCTCTTTCTACAATGGTTATGGAAGACAGCATGGTTAAAGTTATCTCTTGGTATGATAACGAAAGTGGTTACTCTAACCGCGTAGTAGATCTTGCTGCTTACATCGCAAAACAAGGTCTATAAGTTATAAATCACCTCAAACTACAAATTTCGAACAATTTGTAGTTGGCTTACATGCTTTATAACAACTATAATGTAAATGTGAAACAGGGGGAGCGGGGATTTGTCCCCCGTTTTCCCTGTTTTTGTTTTCTTCGTTCGTTTTACAATGAGAGCACCCAAAAACTCATCATGCAAAGGAGGTCTTTACGGTGAACAAAAAAACTGTTAAAGATATCGATCTTAAAGGAAAACGCGTTTTTTGTCGTGTAGATTTCAACGTCCCAATGAAAGACGGAAAAGTTACAGACGAAACACGTATCAAAGCAGCTTTACCAACAATTAACTACTTAATTGAACAAGGTGCTAAAGTTATTCTTGCAAGCCATCTTGGTCGTCCAAAAGGAGAAGTTGTTGAAGAACTTCGTTTAACGCCAGTTGTTGAACGCCTTCAAGATCTATTAGGCAAGCCTGTTGCAAAAGCAGACGAAGCTTATGGAGAAAACGTAAAGCAAATGATCAGCAACATGAACGAAGGAGATGTTCTTGTTCTTGAGAACGTTCGTTTCTATGCTGGAGAAGAGAAGAACGATTCAGAGCTTGCAAAAGCATTCTCTGAGCTTGCAGACGTATATGTAAACGATGCATTTGGCGCTGCCCACCGTGCACATGCATCAACAGCAGGAATTGCTGAGCATATTCCTGCGGTTGCAGGTTTCTTAATGGAGAAAGAACTTGAAGTACTTGGTAAAGCTCTTTCAAATCCAGAGCGTCCGTTCACTGCTATCATTGGCGGAGCAAAAGTTAAAGACAAAATCGGTGTAATTGACCATCTTCTTGATAAAGTAGATAACTTAATCATCGGTGGAGGTCTTTCTTACACATTCATCAAAGCATTAGGCCATGATGTTGGTAAGTCTCTTCTAGAAGAAGATAAAATTGATCTAGCAAAAACATTCATGGACAAAGCAAAAGAAAAAGGCGTAAACTTCTACGTGCCTGTTGATGTTGTTGTAGCAGATGATTTCTCAAATGACGCTAACACACAAGTTGTTGACATCGATAGCATTCCAAGCGATTGGGAAGGCCTAGATGCTGGTCCAAAAACGCGTGAAATCTATGCAGATGTTATTAAAAACTCTAAGCTTGTCATTTGGAACGGTCCACTAGGCGTATTTGAGCTTGATACATTTGCAAACGGAACAAAAGCTGTAGCAGAAGCGTTAGCAGAAGCGACTGATACATACTCTGTAATCGGTGGTGGAGACTCTGCAGCAGCTGCTGAGAAATTTGGTTTAGCAGATAAAATGAGCCATATTTCAACAGGTGGCGGAGCTTCGCTTGAATTTATGGAAGGTAAAGAACTTCCAGGCGTTGTAGCACTTAACGACAAGTAAAATCAACGTTTACACAGCACTTATAAAGAAACACTTCACGTTTAGTGAAACAATAAAAGAGGACGGTGTAACGATGAGAAAACCGATTATCGCTGGTAACTGGAAAATGAATAAAACTCTTTCAGAAGCAGTAAGCTTCGTGGAAGAAGTAAAAAATAGTGTTCCCGCAGCAAGCGAGGTAGATGCAGTAGTTTGTTCACCTGCACTATTCCTAGACAAGCTTGTTGAAGCAACAAAAGGAACAGACCTTAAAGTTGGCGCTCAAAATATGCACTTTGAAGAAAACGGAGCATACACAGGTGAAGTAAGCCCAGTAGCTCTTGCAGATCTTGGCGTTGATTACGTAATCCTAGGTCACTCTGAGCGTCGTGAAATGTTTGCTGAAACAGACGAAACAGTAAACAAAAAGACGCTTGCAGCATTCAAGCATAACTTAACACCAATCGTTTGTTGTGGTGAAACACTTGAAGAGCGCGAAAGTGATAAAACAAAAGAAGTTGTAGAAACACAAGTAAAAGCAGCTCTTAAAGGTTTATCAGAAGAGCAAGCAAAACAAGTTGTTATTGCTTATGAACCAATCTGGGCAATCGGAACTGGCAAATCTTCAACAGCAGAAGATGCTAACGAAGTTTGTGCAGCAATCCGTAAAGTTGTAGAAAATGTTTTCTCAACAGACGTTGCAGAAGCTGTTCGCATTCAATATGGCGGCAGTGTAAAACCAGCTAACATTAAAGAATACATGGCACAATCTGACATCGATGGTGCTTTAGTTGGTGGAGCTAGCCTTGAAGCTCAGTCTTTCTTACAGCTAGTGGAGGCGAAGTAACAATGGCTAAAAAACCAGTAGCATTAATCATCCTAGACGGGTTTGCTTTGCGTAATGAAGAGTACGGAAATGCCGTTGCTCAAGCGAAAAAACCTAACTTCGATCGTTATTGGAATGAGCATGCTCACGCAACGCTAACAGCGAGTGGTGAAGCAGTAGGACTACCAGAGGGCCAAATGGGGAACTCTGAAGTAGGGCACTTAAATATCGGAGCTGGACGAATTGTTTACCAAAGTTTAACACGTGTAAACTTGGCAATTCGTGAAGGTGAGTTTGAAGAAAACGCAACGATTGTAGGCGCAATCGCGCATGCAAAAGAAAACAACAAAAAGCTTCACGCTTTTGGTTTGCTTTCTGATGGCGGTGTTCATAGTCATATTGAACACTTATACGCTATTTTACGTTTAGCGAAGAAACAAGGCCTTGATGAAGTTTACATTCACGGATTCCTTGATGGCCGTGATGTAGGTCCACAAACAGCTCGTAAGTATATTGAAGCTCTTCAAGAACAAATTAAAGAGGTTGGTATCGGTAAGATTGCTACTCTTTCTGGTCGATACTATTCAATGGACCGCGACAAGCGTTGGGATCGTGTTGAAAAAGCTTACCGTGCTATGGCTTACGGTGAAGGCCCAACATACACAGATCCGCTTGAAGTGATTGAAGACTCTTACAAAAACGGTATCTATGATGAATTCGTTTTACCATCTGTTATCGTTGATGAAGATGGATCACCTGTTGGGAAAGTTGAAGACGAAGATGCAATCATCTTCTATAACTTCCGTCCTGACCGCGCAATCCAGATTTCAAATACGTTCGCAAACGAAGATTTCCGTTCGTTTGAGCGTGGCGAAAATTATCCGAAAAACTTACACTTTGTTTGCTTAACACGTTTTAGTGAAACAGTTAACGGATTTGTGGCGTTTAAGCCTGTAAACTTAGACAACACAATTGGTGAAGTTCTTTCACAAAACAACTTAAAACAGCTTCGCATTGCCGAAACTGAAAAATATCCGCACGTGACGTTCTTTATGAGTGGTGGACGTGAAGCGGAATTCCCAGGTGAAACACGTATTCTAATTGATTCACCAAAAGTAGCTACGTATGACTTAAAACCTGAAATGTCTGTTTATGAAGTGACGGACGCGTTACTGGCAGAAATTGAAGGGGACAAGCAAGACGCTATTATCTTAAACTTTGCTAACCCAGATATGGTAGGTCACTCTGGGAAACTTGAGCCAACAATCAAGGCAATCGAAGCTGTTGATGAGTGCTTAGGCAAAGTTGTTGATGCTATTCTTGCAAAAGGTGGAGATGCCATTATTACTGCTGATCATGGTAATTCTGACATTATTATCACTGAAGAAGGAACTCCGCATACGGCACATACGACTAACCCGGTACCGGTTATCGTAACACGAGATGGTGTAGAGTTACGCGAAGACGGAATTTTAGCTGACTTAGCTCCAACAATGCTTACATTGTTAGATGTAGAACAACCAAAAGAAATGACAGGAAAAACTTTAATCAAATAAGAGAGGAGACATTTATATGTCTATTATTGTTGATGTTTATGCTCGTGAAGTACTAGATTCTCGTGGGAATCCAACAGTTGAAGTAGAAGTTTACACAGAAACAGGTGCTATGGGACGCGCTCTAGTTCCAAGTGGTGCATCTACTGGTGAATATGAAGCAGTAGAATTACGTGACGGTGACAAAGAACGTTACCTTGGTAAAGGTGTTCTTAAAGCAGTAGAAAACGTAAATGAAATCATCGCTCCAGCAATCATTGGTTATGACGTATTTGACCAAGTTGCAATCGATAAATCTATGATTGAGCTTGATGGTACAGATAACAAAGGTAAACTAGGTGCAAACGCAATCCTTGGTGTATCTATGGCTGTTGCTCGTGCAGCTGCAGACTTCTACGATATGCCACTTTACCAATACCTTGGTGGAGTAAACGGAAAAACTCTTCCAGTTCCAATGATGAACATTGTAAACGGTGGAGAGCATGCGGATAACAACGTTGATATCCAAGAATTCATGGTTATGCCTGTAGGTGCTGAAAACTTCAAAGAAGCTCTTCGCATGGGCGCTGAAATTTTCCATAACTTAAAATCAGTTCTTAAAGGAAAAGGTTACAACACAGCTGTAGGTGACGAAGGTGGTTTCGCACCAAACTTAAGCTCTAACGAAGAAGCACTACAAACAATTATTGAAGCAATCGAAAAAGCTGGCTACAAACCAGGCGAACAAGTTATGTTAGCAATGGACGTAGCATCTTCTGAGCTTTACAACAAAGAAGACGGCAAATACCATCTTTCTGGCGAGGGCGTTGTAAAGTCTTCTGAAGAAATGGTAAGCTGGTATGAAGAATTAGCTTCTAAATACCCAATCATCTCAATCGAAGATGGTCTTGACGAAAACGACTGGGAAGGTCATAAATTACTAACTGAGCGTATCGGTAACAAAGTTCAATTAGTAGGGGACGACCTATTCGTAACAAATACAAACAAACTTGCTCAAGGTATTGAACAAGGTGTTGGAAACTCAATCCTTATCAAAGTTAACCAAATCGGTACGTTAACAGAAACTTTCGACGCAATCGAAATGGCTAAACGCGCTGGTTACACAGCTGTTATCTCTCACCGCAGTGGTGAAACTGAAGATAGCACAATCGCTGACATTGCTGTTGCATTAAACGCAGGTCAAATCAAAACTGGTGCACCATCTCGTACAGACCGTGTTGCAAAATACAACCAATTACTTCGCATCGAAGACCAACTTGGTGAAGTTGCGAAATACGATGGAATTAAATCATTCTACAACCTTAAAAAATAAGGTGAATGAATAGGAAGCTCCGCTCAGTGCTTGAGCGGAGCTTTTTTATAGTTATAAGCACTTTTGTTAACGTATTGTTAACATGTTTTCTCTATCCTTGTAACCCTATTGTTTTTATGATAAATTTAAAATATTGGAAACGTGTGTTTAACCGGGAGGTGTTTTATAAATGCTTCATACAGTTCTTATGACATTACTCATTATCGTAGCTATCGCGCTAATTATTGTTGTACTTCTTCAGTCAAGTAAAAGTACTGGACTTTCAGGTGCAATTTCAGGAGGAGCAGAGCAACTTTTTGGGAAACAGAAAGCCCGTGGTATTGATGCTGTTCTACACCGCATTACAGTTGTTCTTTCTGTTTTATTCTTTGTTCTTACACTTTTAGTGTCGTACGGTAAGTTTTAAATGGGCGAGCTTATTATAAGCTGGCCCTTTTTTGTTTAAATAAACGCTTGTTTAGATTATGATTAAGAAAGACCATATAAGGGAATTTTTAAATAGACAGGCAGAAAATCACTATCGAAAGAAAAAGGAGAGCAGATACATAATGAAGATTACGTTACCAAAACCATTTACATTTGAAGGTGGAGATAAAGCAGTTCTCTTACTGCATGGATTTACAGGCAATTCAGCAGATGTTCGGATGCTTGGTCGTTACTTAGAAAAGCGTGGTTATACATGCCATGCTCCTCAATATAAAGGACACGGTGTGCCTCCTGAAGAACTAGTTCACACAGGTCCTGATGATTGGTGGAAAGACGTGATGGAAGGATATAACTTCCTAAAGGAAAAAGGCTTTGATGATATTGCAGTAGCAGGTCTTTCACTTGGCGGCGTATTTTCGCTGAAATTAGGTTACACTGTACCTGTAAAGGGTATAGTGCCCATGTGTGCTCCAATGTATATTAAAAGTGAAGAAGTAATGTACAATGGTGTTCTAGAATATGCTCGTGAATTTAAGAAACGCCAAGGAAAAACAGAAGAAGAAATTGAGAATGAAATGCAGGAATTTAAGAAGGCACCAATGGAAACCCTAAAAGCATTACAAGAATTGATTTCAGATGTTCGTCATAATGTGGATATGGTATATGCTCCAACGTTTGTTGCACAAGCGCGTCATGATCATATGATTAATACGGACAGTGCCAATATTATTTATAACGAAGTAGAATCAACAAAGAAAGATATTAAATGGTATGAAGAGTCAGGCCATGTTATCACATTAGATAAAGAACGTGATGTACTTCATGAAGATGTATATAACTTCTTGGAGTCATTAGACTGGTAGACCAAATATTGAAAACAAGGAGGTTGACAATGGATCAAAACATTCAAAATCATATTGATCGTCTTCTTGCCTATATGCGAGAAGAAAGCTATAAACCATTAACAACGAAAGAGCTTGAAGAAGTATTCGGCATTGAAGATTCATCTGAATTCAAAACATTTGTCCGTGCTCTTGTAGAAATGGAAGAGAAGGGGCTTATCGTTCGTTCAAGAACAAACCGCTACGGTTTACCTGAGCGAATGAATTTAGTAAGAGGTAAATTAATCGGTCATGCAAAAGGATTTGCATTTGTCCGTCCTGAAGATGCCACAATTGAACAAGATGTGTTTATTCCACCAGGTGATTCAGGGAACGCTCTACATGGCGATACGGTTCTTGTTCGTATTACTGTGGAAAAATCAGGAGCAAGGCGTGAAGGAGCCGTTATGAAGGTTCTTGAGCGAGGGGTTCAAGAAATCGTTGGTACATATGAACAGAGCAAAGGATTCGGTTTTGTAGTACCAGATGACAAAAAGTTTAAGAGTGATATTTTCATTCCAAAAAATGCTCAAAATGGAGCAATTGACGGCCATAAAGTTATCGTAAAGCTGACAAGTTATCCTGATAACCGCATGAATGCAGAAGGAGAAGTCAAAGAGATTCTTGGTCATAAAAACGACCCTGGGGTTGATATTCTTTCCATTATTCATAAATATGGTATTGTTGTTGAATTCCCTGATGAGGTTATTGACCAAGCGAATGATGTTCCAGATACAATTGCTGAAAGTGATTTAAAAGACCGTCGTGATCTTCGTAACGAAACAATTGTAACAATTGACGGTGCAGATGCTAAGGACTTAGATGATGCAGTTACCGTTACAGAACTTGAGAACGGAAACTATAAGTTAGGAGTTCATATCGCAGACGTTAGTCACTATGTTACAGAAGGTTCGCCAATTGATGTGGAAGCAGCTGACCGCGGGACAAGCGTTTATTTAGTAGATCGCGTAATTCCAATGATTCCACACCGCCTTTCAAACGGAATTTGTTCCTTAAATCCGAAAGTTGATCGTCTTACGCTTTCATGTGAAATGGAAGTAAACGCAAAGGGAGAAGTTGTAAAGCATGAAATTTTCCAAAGTGTGATCAAGACAACGGAACGAATGACTTACTCAGATGTGAACAAGATTCTTGTAGATAAAGATGAAGAACTTCGTACTAAATATGAGCCACTTGTTCCGATGTTTGAAGATATGGAAAAGCTGGCTGCTATCCTACGACAAAAACGAATGGACCGTGGGGCAATTGATTTTGACTTTAAAGAAGCAAAAGTTCTTGTAGATGAAGAAGGGCATCCAAGCGATGTTCGATTGTATGAGCGTTCAGTAGGAGAAAAACTGATTGAAGAGTTTATGCTTCTAGCAAACGAGACAGTAGCAGAGCACTTCCATTGGATGAATATCCCATTCATGTACCGAGTTCATGAAGATCCGAAAGAAGATAAGCTCAACCGTTTCTTAGAGTTTATTACAAACTTTGGGTATGCCGTTAAAGGAACGGGAAACTCAATCCATCCACGCGCACTTCAAGAAGTGTTAGAGGCTGTACAAGGAAGCCCAGAAGAAATGGTTATTTCAACTGTAATGCTTCGTTCTATGCAACAAGCACGCTACTCTCATGAGAGCCTAGGCCATTTCGGACTTTCAACAGAATTTTATACACACTTTACGTCACCAATCCGTCGTTATCCAGACTTGATTGTTCATCGTCTTATTCGAACGTATTTAGTTCAAAATCAAGTAGATAGTGCAACACAAGAGAAGTGGCAAGAGCGTCTGCCAGAGATTGCGAAACATACATCAGATCGTGAGCGTCGTGCAGTTGATGCAGAGCGTGAAACAGATGACCTCAAAAAAGCAGAATTCATGGCAGACAAGGTTGGAGAAGAATTCGAAGGAATTATTAGCTCAGTAACCAAATTTGGTATCTTTGTTGAGCTTTCTAACACAATTGAAGGGCTTGTTCATGTAAGTGACTTGTCTGATGATTACTATCATTATGACGAGCGTAACTTTGCTATGATCGGAGAGCGAACAGGAAATGTGCTTCGCATTGGCGATGAAGTGAAGGTCCAAGTTGCTAGTGTAAACAAAGACGAGCGTTCAATTGACTTCGTAATTGTTGGCATGAAAGGCAGCAAAAAGCGTGCCCGCATGGATCGTCCGAAAGTCATTAAAAACGATAATAAGCGCACAAGACCAACTACAAAAGGTAAGAAAAAAGAAGAATGGTCAACAAATCCGCCTTCTGACAAAAAGAAGAGAAAGCGTAAAGCTTTCTATGAAGGAGCACCAGGATTAAAGAAAAAGAGACGTAAGCGTAAATAACAGGGTGGCTGCCTTTGGCAGCCTCTCATAAGTTGAGAGCAGATTATAAAATCTGTTACAATAGATAATACGCTAGATGTTCGTTGTTTGAAGGGAGAACGTGTTTTATGCCAAAAGGAGAAGGGAAACTCATTGCCCAAAATAAAAAAGCTCGTCATGATTTTGCTGTTGAAGAAACATATGAAGCGGGCTTAGTATTAAAAGGAACAGAAATTAAGGCTATTCGTGGTGGGCGCGTTAACTTAAAAGATTCGTTCGCACGCGTGCAAAATGGAGAAGTGTTTCTTCATAACATGCACATCAGTCCGTATGAGCAAGGAAATCGCCACAATCATGAACCATTGCGCACACGAAAGCTACTTTTACATCGTAAACAAATTAATAAATTAATTGGTGATACGAAGCAAGAAGGTTATTCTCTTGTTCCATTAAAACTGTATTTGAAAAATGGATACGCAAAAGTTTTAATTGGGCTTGCAAGGGGTAAAAAGAAATATGACAAGCGTGAAGACTTGAAGCGTAAAGAAGCAAAACGCGATGTTGAACGTGCGTTCCGCGAACGTCAGAAAATGTAACTTCCTAAAATTTTACATTTGACTTCAAGAACGTATGTGCTATAATAAGAAATGTAACACAGCCAGTAACTAGCGACAGCTAAGCTTAAACTTATAGTTGTCCCGTTTCGATAACCTTTTATATGGGGACGTTACGGATTCGACAGGGATGGTTTGAGCTTGAGTTGCGAGCCGGGGGGATCGTCCTCGTTACTAACGTCGAGTTAATTATAACTGGCAAACAAAACAATTTCGCTTTAGCAGCATAATGCTAGAGGCCCTTTCCTTCCATCGCCCATGTGGAAGTGTAGAGGGTTCACTATGAAGTGGGCTACGCTTAAGGCCACCGTCTGAGGTCTTAAGAAGAGACTAATCAGACTAGCTCCTCGGACGCCTGTCGGTAGGCATAAGAGAGAGCGAATTGCGAATATGCCGACTACGCTCGTAGATGCTTAAGTATCAATATCTTTGGACGTGGGTTCGACTCCCACCGTCTCCACCAAATACATATTTTGGTGGTTTTTTATTATATAAAAGTAAAGCATATGCTCTGATCAGAGCATATGCTTTTTTAATGCTTATGGAATGTAAAATATATCTATAAATGGTACAATACTTATAAAAATAGAGAGAGTAGGAAAATTTAATGTATGAATACAAGTTTGTACAAATAGAGTTAAAACATGGATTATTAAAAAGTACATCAAAAGAGGATTACCGAGAGATTATTCAACAGCATGCAGAAGAAGGATGGCGTTTCATTCAAATCTTTGCCCCTGGAACAGGAACTGTAGGAAGTGCTGACAATTTTGAACTAATTTTTGAAAAAACAAAATAAGGTCAAGAAAGGGAAGAGTTTTTGTAAGAAAGCTCTTCTTTTTTATGATTCGAGATGAAAAATAAATAAGTAAATATAGTAAGCAAAAAATTGCAAAAGTAAAATAGGATAGTAGGTTTAATAATGTTAAAATAAGAAGTAGGGTTTGTTGAGATTATACTTAACTTTGTTAATATCTTTTCGAAAAAGTTATTAAAGGGTTTTATACGTCTGCTGAAATAATTTTAAGGTTGGAACATCATTAGAGTGGCACACGATGAGTGTTAGTTGTTCTTTCCGTATTGAAGAAAGAAAATGTTCCAGATTGAATTGCTGACGGTAGAAGAGGAAAGATATAGATATCAACCTCAACAAACAACAATAAAAAAGTAAGGAGGTAGATTTGCTATCGAACATCTACCTTTATTCCTAATTCTTATTATTATATTAGGATTAGTATTTGATTTTATTAATGGATTTCATGATACGGCTAATACCATTGCTACGTCTGTGACAACAAGAGCTCTATCACCTCGGACAGCAATCCTAATTGCTGCCTGTGCCAACTTTGGCGGAGCCCTATTATTTTCAGGCGTTGCTGAAACGATTACAAAAGACATTGTTAATCCATTTTCATTGGAAAACGGATCAGCCGTTATTTTAGGAGCGCTAATTTCCGCTATCTTTTGGAATCTAATCACATGGTATTTTGGCATCCCAAGTAGTTCCTCACATGCTCTTGTTGGTTCTATTTCAGGTGCAGCTATTGCAGCTGGCGGTGTTCATATTTTGAACTACAAAGGTTTTTTTGGAATTGTACAAGGGTTGATTATTTCGCCGATTATTGCAATTATTATTGGATTCCTGATTATGAAAGTTTTTCAACGTACACTTAAAAACTTGCCTCTGTATAAAACAAATAGAAGAATGCGCTCACTGCAAATGGTAACGGCAGGGCTGCAGTCGTTTTCACATGGAACAAATGATGCACAAAAGACAATGGGCATTATGACAATGGCACTGATTACATCAGGCTATCAAAGCTCAACAGCGGTGCCTTTTTGGATTAAAATTTTAGTTGCAGCTGCAATGGCTCTTGGAACATCTGTTGGAGGATGGAAGATTATTAAGACCGTTGGTGGGAAAATTACGAAGCTGACACCAGCAAGTGGAGCAGCAGCTGATATATCATCAGCACTTATTATTTTCGGATTTACAGCATTAAAACTTCCTGTAAGTACAACCCATGTTATTTCCTCTTCTATCATGGGAGTTGGATCTGCTCAGCAGTTTAAATCTGTAAAGTGGGGCACAGCAAAACGTATTGTGCTGACGTGGGTAATTACATTGCCATTGACAGCATTATTAGGGGCGCTTGTCTTTAAAGTATTGTCTATCATGATGTGATGCTATCTGCGTACATATAAAGATAGATAATCAATAAGAGAGTAAAAAACGTGAGCTGTAAAAGCTCACGTTTTTTTTAATAAGAGTCTGTATCATGTCCCATGTTTTTTGCTTTCTCCACTGTTTCTTTTGTTTCCGTTGCGCCTAGTGGACCATGATGATCAGCATTTCCGCGTTTTTTCAATCCTTCTGCAACACGGCGGCCGTAATCTTCATCTGCTTTTGTAAAATACTCAATCATTTTTTCTTGAATGATAGGCTTACAAGGAGCTAAACCATCGACAAGGTTACGAATTAAATCATCTCGTTCAACATCATCAAATGCACGGTATGTTTCGCCAGCTTGTTTGAAGTCATTTGTTCTATCAATCTTTTCATGAACAAGGTTTCCTTCAATGTGTGGCGTATGCTCTTTTCCAGAAGGAGGAGCTTCTTTTAATCCTCCTAGCGAAGATGGTTCATAATTGATATGTGGATTTTGACCAGGTGCTTTATCAACGTAGTAAGCCATTTGTCCATCACGCTGGTTTGTTGCAACATGCTTTTTCGGTGCATTGATCGGCAGCTGTAAATAGTTTGGTCCAACACGATAGCGCTGCGTATCTGAATAAGAGAATGTTCTTCCTTGAAGCATTTTATCATCAGAGAAATCAAGACCATCAACTAACACGCCTGTCCCAAATGCTGCTTGCTCTACTTCTGCAAAATAGTTTTCTGGGTTCTTATTTAAAACCATTTTTCCAACAGAAAGCCAAGGGATTTGATCTTTTGGCCAAATTTTCGTATCATCAAGCGGATCAAAATCAAGCTCAGGATGATCATCATCACTTAAAATTTGAACGAAAAGCTCCCATTCTGGATAGTCGCCACTTTCAATTGCTTCATATAAATCTTGTGTTGCATGATTAAAGTTCTTTGCTTGGATTTCTTCTGCTTCTTGCTGTGTTAAATTTTTGATCCCTTGCTTTGGTTCCCAATGATATTTAACAAGAACAGCTTTTCCTTCTTTGTTTACCCATTTGTATGTATTAACGCCAGAGCCTTGCATTTGGCGGTAGTTTGCTGGAATTCCCCATGGAGAATAAACAAACGTTACCATATGTGTTGCTTCAGGTGAATTGCTACAGAAATCGAAAAAGCGTTCGCTGTCTTGTCTATTTGTGACAGGATCTGGTTTAAAAGCGTGAATCATATCTGGGAATTTGATGGCATCCCGAATAAAGAAAATTTTCAAGTTGTTTCCAACTAGATCCCAGTTTCCGTCTTCCGTATAAAACTTAACCGCAAAACCTCGTGGATCCCGAAGCGTTTCTGGAGAGTGACCGCCATGAATAACAGACGAGAAGCGCACAAAGACAGGCGTTTGTTTACCAGCTCCTTCAAACACTTTAGCACGCGTATACTTAGAAACAGGTTCATCTCCTACTTTCCCGTATGTTTCAAAATATCCGTGTGCACCTGCACCACGCGCATGCACCACGCGCTCTGGAATTCGTTCGCGATCAAAATGTGAAATTTTCTCGATGAAATGATAGTTCTCTAGCGTTGCAGGTCCTCTATTTCCGACTGTTCGGATGTTTTGATTGTCTTGAACAGGATGACCTTGACGAGTTGTGAGTGTATCTTCATGTTCACCTTCTGTCATACGCTTATCTAGTGCATCACCTTCACCATTTACAGAAGTTCCATTCTCTGTTGGTTTTTTCTTATCTTCCATCCTAATCCCTCCTTGGAAAAATAATCAATCATACATATAAGGTATTCCCCAAAGAGAGGGGGATTTATGCATAAAATATTATTTATTTTAGAGAAGGAAGTATCTATAAAAAAAGAAAGGGATGCTCCACAAAAGGAAAATCCCTTTCTTTATTAGAGTGATACTAAATCAATCATAGTAAAGGATAGATTATCTTCTCTCCTCAATGGCCCTCCTAGCCCGAACAAAAGCCACAACCCCTATGGCTTCTTCTTCTGTCAGCGTTTTACCATCAACAGTTAATTTATTTGGTTCTGTGACTTCAAGAGAGAGTTGTTCATGATGGGGTGTGCGCCCAAGTAGATCATCACACGTTGTTTCAAAAAGGTCAGCTAATAAAGCAAGCGCTTCAAATGAAGGGCGTCTATAGCCAGATTCATAGCCAGCATATGTACTTTTTGCGATGCCAAGGCGGTCTGCTGTGTATTGAAGAGACCACTTCTTCTTTTTTCGTAATTCTGTTAAACGATCTAAGTTCATCTCTTTTCCGCTCCTTTTGCTTATAAAGTATTATATCATAAAGGATATTTAAGGTGTACGCGAATTGAATAATATTACCTTGCTAATTCTGAAATCCTTGTCTATAATTGAGTTAAAAGTATGCAGAAAGCGAATGCTTTTTGTGAATCATCTTAAGATTAAGTCATTTACAGGTGAAGAGGTGTGGGGAATGAAAAAGCTATTATTATTAACAACAGGGGGAACCATTGCTTCAGTTGAAGGAGAAAATGGACTTTCGCCAGCTGTAAAAGCAGATGAGCTGTTGAGTTATGTATCAGAGCTTGATAATGATTACACAATGGAAACAAAATCACTCATGAATCTTGATAGTACAAACATGCAGCCTGAAGATTGGGTGAAGATGGCGAACGCTGTGAAGGAAGATTACGATGAATATGATGGATTTGTCATTACGCACGGAACAGACACAATGGCTTATACATCTGCAGCTCTTTCTTATATGCTTCAGCATGCAAGAAAGCCAATCGTTATTACCGGTTCACAAATTCCTATTACATTTAAGAAAACAGATGCCAAGAAGAACATCACAGATGCTATTCGTTTTGCTTGTGAAGGCGTTGGAGGAGTTTATGTTGTCTTTGATGGCCGCGTTATTCAAGGAACAAGAGCGATTAAGTTAAGAACAAAAAGCTATGATGCTTTTGAAAGTATTAATTATCCTTATATAGCGTTTATAAATGAAGATGGGATTGAATACAACAAAAAAATAAAGGAAGAACAGCATAAATTTACAGTTGATACGTCTCTTTGTACAGATGTTCTTCTGTTAAGACTGCATCCAGGACTAAAACCTGAAATGTTTGATGCTTTAAAAGGCCTTTACAAAGGTATTGTGATTGAAAGTTATGGAAGCGGTGGCATTCCGTTTGAAGAACGCAATATTTTAGAAAAAATTAATGAGCTTGTTGAGAGTGGTATAGTTGTTGTTATTACAACTCAATGTTTAGAAGAAGGGGAAGATATGAGCATCTACGAAGTTGGTAGACGTGTTAATCAAGATCTTATCATTCGTTCTCGAAATATGAATACAGAAGCTATTGTACCAAAACTTATGTGGGCATTAGGACAATCTCCGGATTTACATGAAGTTAAGCGGATTATGGAAACACCTGTTGCTGATGATGTTGTTTTATAAAAATTTTTAAGCTAATAGGGGAGAAAGAGGGTTTTACACATGGTAGAAATTCAAGAAAAACATCGTATAGAAAAAGACTTTCTTGGTGAAAAGAGAATTAAAAAAGATGCATATTACGGCATTCAAACGCTTCGTGCATCAGAAAACTTTCCAATTACAGGATACCGCATTCATGAAGAAATGATTAAAGCATTAGCCGTTGTGAAAAAATCTGCAGCTCTTGCGAACATGGATGTGAAACGTCTCTATGAAGGACTTGGCAATGCTATTGTTCAAGCAGCAGATGAAATTCTAGAAGGCAAGTGGCATGATCAGTTTATTGTTGACCCTATTCAAGGCGGAGCAGGGACATCTATGAATATGAATACTAATGAAGTAATTGGAAATAGAGCACTCGAAATTTTAGCTCACAATAAAGGAGAGTACAATCATTTAAGCCCGAACTCTCATGTGAATATGTCACAGTCAACAAATGATGTTTTTCCAACAGCTATTCATATTTCTACATTAAAAATGCTCCAAAAGCTCCTTGAAACGATGGAGTACATGCAAGGAGAATTTAAGAAAAAAGCGGTAGAGTTTGATTCTGTGATTAAAATGGGTCGAACACACCTTCAAGATGCTGTGCCAATTCGACTTGGTCAAGAGTTTGAAGCATATAGCCGCGTTTTAGAGCGCGATATGAAGCGAATTAAGCAATCTCGTCAGCACCTTTATGAAGTAAATATGGGAGCAACAGCCGTTGGAACAGGATTAAACGCAAATCCGAAATACATTAAATCTGTTGTGAAACATTTAGCACGTATTAGTGATTTACCTCTTGTGACAGCAGATCATCTTGTTGATGCAACACAGAATACTGATGCTTATACAGAAGTATCAGCAGCTCTTAAAGTATGTATGATGAACATGTCTAAAATTGCGAATGACCTTCGTCTAATGGCCTCAGGTCCAAGAGCAGGTTTAAATGAGATTAACCTTCCTGCCCGCCAACCTGGTTCATCAATCATGCCAGGCAAAGTAAATCCTGTTATGCCAGAACTTATCAACCAAATTGCGTTCCAAGTGATTGGAAACGACAATACCATATGCTTAGCTTCTGAAGCAGGTCAGCTTGAATTAAATGTTATGGAGCCAGTGCTTGTCTTTAATTTACTTCAATCCATTAGCATTATGAACAATGGATTCCGTTCATTTACAGATCATTGCTTGAAAGGAATCCAAGCAAACGAAGCTCGTATGACAGAGTATGTGGAAAAAAGCGTTGGTATTATTACAGCAGTAAACCCACATCTTGGCTATGAACCAGCGGCACGTATTGCGAGAGAAGCCATTTTAACAGGTAAGTCTGTTCGAGAACTTTGCTTGCAAAATGATGTATTAACAGAAGAAGAGCTCGATGTTATTTTAAATCCTTTTGAAATGACGAAACCAGGAATTGCTGGGGAAGAGCTTTTTGATAAACAATAAAAGGAACATTGTAATATTTAGTCTATACAGGAAGTATGGACTAAATGTTGCAAGCTTGGGGATGAGGAAGTATAGTAATATACGTTATAACAGTATTAAATGTAAGCGTTTTACTATTATTTTCAACTAGGGGGATTATGCATGAAGGAAGTAAGATTACCAACAATACCTGAAATTGTGATTATATTAGGAGCATTTCTTGCGCTTGTGTTGTCATTTACGGTGTTTCTTGATTTACCGATTCAAATGGCATTATTCATATCGTGGTTTCTCGTTATTATTCTAGGTGTTCGACTCGGTCATAAGTATCAAGATTTACAAAAATCAATTATGGATGGAATCTCAAATGGATTAGAAGCTGTCTTAATTCTTGTATCTGTAGGAGCTTTAATTGGTACATGGATTGCAGGTGGGGTTGTACCAACTCTTATTTATTATGGATTAGAATTCATTCATCCAAGTATCTTCTTATTAGCAACTCTTATCATTTGTTCTATTATGTCTGTTGCAACAGGAACATCATGGGGAACAGTTGGAACAGCAGGTATCGCAATGATTGCAATTGGAGAAGGACTAGGGATGCCACTTCCGCTTGTAGCGGGAGCTGTATTGTCTGGTGCATATTTTGGAGACAAGTTATCACCACTATCTGATAGTACAGTACTTGCCTCATCTCTTTCAAAGGTAGATATTTTACGCCATGTGAGAGCAATGATGGTCTTGTCAATTCCTGCATATATTATTACAGCTATCTTATTTACAATTACTGGATTTGTGTATGGTGGAAGAAACATTGATACAGAGAAAGTAGAGTTTTTAAAATCTTCATTACAAAAACATTTTGATATTGAGATTTGGATGCTTATTCCGGCTATTATTGTTGTTGTACTATTAGCGTTAAAGAAACCATCAATGCCTGTTATTGTTATTGGTGCTCTATTAGGGGCTATTTGGGCATCTGTATTTCAAGGTATGGATTTTGCGGATGCAATCAATACAGCTTACAAAGGTTTTTCAATTGATACTGGTGTAGAGTTTATGGACGGTATCCTAAATCGCGGTGGTATTGTTGGTATGCTTGATACACTTGTTGTTATTATATTTGGTCTAGGATTTGGTGGACTCTTAGAAAAGCTAGGAGTATTAAAAGTTATTGTAGCAACTTTCGAAAAGAAACTGACATCTGCAGGAAACGTGACTTTGTCAACTTTAATTGTAGCATTTCTAGGAAATGTATTAGGTTGTGCAATGTATGTATCGTTAATCTTGACTCCAAAAATTATGGAGAAAAGTTACGATAAGCTGAAGCTAGATCGCCGAATCCTGTCACGTAACACAGAAGTTGGCGGAACATTGACGTCTGGTATGGTTCCATGGTCTGATAATGGTATATATATGGCAGGTATCCTTGGAGTTTCGACATTTGCATATTTACCATTTATGTGGCTTAGCTTTGTAGCATTAGGACTTGCACTTATTTATGGATATACAGGAAAATTCATTTGGTATGTTGATGAAAATTTACCTTCAGATGAGACAGAGTATAAAGGGGAGAAAGCAGTAAATGATTACTAAACATATGATTCGCACGCTTATGATTGAAACACCTACTGTTCCTGGAAATCTAGGCAAAGTTGCAACGGCCATTGGTCTTGTAGGAGCAGACATCGGTGAAGTTGAAACCGTAAAAGTTGGTCCAACTTATACGATGCGTAATATTACTGTACAAGTAGAAACAGAAGAACAGTTAAATGAAATTATTACAGCAATCGAAGGGTTAGAAGAGGGCATTAAGCTTCATACCGTTTCAGACGAAGTTCTTTCAGCACATGAAGGCGGGAAGATTGCGATGAAGAGTAAGATGCCAATCAAGTCTCTAGCAGAACTGCGCCGTGTGTACACACCGGGCGTTGCTGATGTTTGTAGCCTTATTGAAAGAGAACCAGATAAAGCTGAAATCTACACAACAATTAATAATTCTGTAGCAATTGTAACCGATGGAACAGCAATTCTTGGGCTTGGAAATATCGGTCCTGTTGCAGGAATGCCTGTTATGGAAGGGAAGGCTGCTCTTTTTGATCAGCTAGCAGGAATTAGTGGTGTGCCTATTTTACTTGATACAACAGATCCGGAAGAAATTATTCGTACAGTAAAAAATATCGCACCTGGTTTTGGTGGAATTCTTCTTGAAGATATTGGTTCACCACATTGTTTTGAAGTGGAAGATCGTTTAAAAGAAGAATTAAACATCCCTGTTATGCATGATGATCAACATGGTACAGCAGTTGTTACACTTGCAGCAGCTATTTCTGCTTGTAAGAGCGCAGGCATTGACTTGAAAGAAGCAAAAGTAGGACAAATTGGCCTTGGCGCTGCAGGCGTTGCGATTTGTCGTATGTTTATGGCATATGGGGTTCAAGCTGTTTATGGAACAGACAAATCAGAAATGGCAACGAATCGCTTAAAAGAATATGGTGGACAAACTTCATCAAACATTGAAGAGTTAATGGAAACGTGTGATATTGTTATTGCAACAACAGGGGTTCCTGGTCTTATTAAAAAAGAGTTTGTTAGAAGTGGACAAGTTATTCTAGCTTTATCAAACCCAAGACCAGAAATTGAGCCTGAAGTAGCATTAGAAGCTGGCGCTGCATATGCTGCAGACGGACGCTCTGTTAATAATGTGCTTGGTTTCCCAGGAATTTTTAGAGGAGCTCTTAATGCTAAAAGTAAAGTAGTGAACCACGAGATGCTTGTTACTGCAGCAGAAGCAATTGCTTCTTGTACAAAACATGGAGATCTTGTACCAGATCCGCTTCAACCGGAAGTACATGAGAAAGTGGCAGAAGAAGTAGAACGTGTAGCACGCCGCGTTTATGTAGGCGTATAAATAAGCGAAAAAACGACGCAGAGTCCAATCTTTTCTGCGTCGTTTTTTTATGAAATCGGGTTGATTATATAATATGGTTATATGATGTTTTATATAAGAAAATGCTTATATAAAGGAGGGAGAAGGATGGTAAATCAAGAGCTGAGCATTGAAGGTGCGGCAGCAGTTCTTAAAATTTTGGGCGATAAAATGCGCTTGTCTATAATGAAAGTTCTCGAAGGAGGGGAACGGTGCGTATGTGAGCTTGTTGAATTATATGACATAAGTCAGCCTGCTATAAGTCAACATTTAAAGAAAATGCGTGACATTGGACTTGTGAAAGAAAAAAGAAGAGGACAAATGAAGGGAAATAGGAAAAAGGCTGCGAACAACTTCGTAGCTTTTTTTATATAAAATATGTGAAAAATCAGTTTTCATTCAGGGAGAGACTTGTTAAAATTAGGGAGGCAACGACAATCTCTTTAGGAGAAAGGATGCGAAAATATGTTTAAAAAGATGGCTTCAGATGCATTAGGATTATCAGACGTTGGGAAGATTATCAGCCCTGCTGACTATGATAAAACAGATGCAGACGACTATGTAATGCATGAAGATGATGAAAAAATCTATTTTTTAATTAAAACAAAAGCGGATGAATATTGCTTCACAAATTTAGCAATCATCCATGTTGATGGAGCAAATGCTGTTTCGTCAAAGAGAACATTGAAGCGCTATCCATATACCCAACATAAAATTGGCAATGTGGTGTTAGAAACCGCAGGTAAAATTGATATGGACGTTGAAATTAAATTCACGCTTGGAAATGAAAGATTTGATATTGATGTCCAAAAGAGTCAGATTGATCAATTAAAAGATTTATATAAAGCACTTCTTCGCATTTCTGAAATTACGTATGAGAATGATCTTTATATAAACATGGCTTCGCAAAGTTTAGATAAGGCAGTTCAAGTACTGCAAAATTCAAGAACAGATGATAATAATCTTTCTAAAACATACCATGATTTAACAGACTTTGGATTCAAATGGTTAACATCTGCTCGCGAGCAATATCATTTAAAAGATTATGGAGAGATTTACGAGAAGTATATTAATAACTAATTTCTTTCATCGAAAAGAAGAATAGATCATAACAAGGTTCACTTTATTTTAAAGTGGACCTTGTTATGTAAAGAGAACGCATTTCTAAGCAGAAGAGAGGAAGGTGTATATGAAACATGGCTATCTTAAGTATGAAAAATGTTGAAGAACGAAAGGGAAATACCATTACGATTCCAAAAATGAATCTACATATTGATAAAGGGGAAATTGTTGCTATTCAATGCAATAGTGAAGTGGGAAAGAACCTATTAGGCATGCTTAGTGGAGAAATAGCAGTATTGAACGGAGAAATAACCCTTTTAGATGAAAAATACCCTTGCCCATTTCATAAGATAGCGAACAAGATAGGAATCTTTTCATTAAATGAAGGAATGTACGAACGCTTAACAGTCAAAGAATACTTGCAGCTATTTAAACGATTGTATGATGTTGCAGTAGACGTTGAAGAATATATACATAAGGCAGGATTAACGGAGCTTCGGCAAAGTAAGGTTGGTAAACTTTCTTATTCAGAGAAAAAAAGACTTCAGCTTGCTAAAACCATTTTACATCATCCGCAGTTAATCTTAATGGAGGAACCTGATCAAAATTTAGATATTGAGAGCAAGTTTATTATCCAACAGGTCATTAAAGAGCTTGCAGCACAAGGTACCTCTTTTCTAATTACAACAAGTAATTTTGAAAGTGCTGTGCTTCTTACAAATCATGTCTACAAGCTAAACGAAGATGGAATGAAGAAAATTAAAGTTGTGGAGGAAATAGAAGTAATGGGTACAGCTTCTGACTCTGAAGTAAAGGAAGAAGAGAAAACAGTAGAAGAGATCCAGCCGATTAACTTTGAGAAGATTCCAGCAAAAGTGGATGATAAAATTATTCTTTTTGATCCTACGGAAATTTCTTATGTTGAAAGCAATGAAGGGACAACATATCTTCATGTAAAGGAAGAAGCGTTTCCTTGTACATATACGTTAAATGAACTGTTCAATCGTCTTCAACCATTTGGCTTTTTTAGATGTCATCGTTCGTATATTGTCAATTTACAAAAGGTACGAGAAGTTATTACATGGACAAGAAATAGTTATAGTCTTGTATTAGAAGATACCAAAAAAAGTTCGATTCCTCTTTCAAAAGGAAATTTAGCAGAACTAAAACAAATTCTTAAAATCTAATTTTTACTCCTCAACATGTAAGTTTTACCTTGAAAAGGTGTTGATTCACCTTCAAAATGACTCCTTTTAAGATGTTCTATACTCTTTTCACCTTTATTTTAATGCAGGTAAGCTCATCTCTCTCTAAACTTAAAGTAACAAATGCAACAAGCCACATTTTAAGTTGGTTTGGTGAAAGGGAGCGAAATTGGTGGAAAACGTAATCGAAGTGAAAAACCTAGTAAAGTCTTTTGGAAATAAGACAGCTTTAAAAGACGTATCATTTAGTGTGAAAAAAGGAGAAACAATCGGATTTTTAGGGCCGAGTGGATCAGGGAAAACAACGACAATTAAAATCCTTACAGCACAGCTTCAACCAACAGGTGGAGATGTGAAAGTGTTTGGTACATCTCTTAAGAAATTAAAAGATCCTCAATATATGAAAAGAATTGGTGTATTAACAGATAACAGTGGTTTATATGATCGTCTTACTGTCTATGATAACCTAGCTCTTTATTGTGACTTATATGAAATAGATAAACGTCGTATTCATGAAGTTCTTGTTGATGTCAATTTAGTAGAAGAAAAGAAAACGCGTATTCAAAAATTGTCAAAAGGAATGAAACAGCGTGTTACATTGGCGAGGGCTATTTTGCACAAGCCTCAATTATTGTTTCTCGACGAACCAACGTCAGCTCTAGACCCTGTAAATACTAAGCATATTCATAAAGGATTGAAAAGGTTAAATGCAGAAGGGACGACAATTTTTTTAACAACGCACGATATGCTTGAAGCGGAAGAGCTTTGTGACAGGGTTGCTTTTCTTCATAATGGAGAAGTTAGACTTTTTGATGCTCCTGAAAAACTGCGCAGTCAACATAGTGACTCAACCGTTTCTCTGCTTTTAAAAGGACAGCGAAAGGTTGTTGTGGAAACAAATGAAGAAGGGGCAAAAGAAATTTATAACTATATGAAACAAGGAGAGCTATTAACAATTCATTCAAATGAACCAACACTAGGAGACCTATTTGTGAAACTAACGGGGAGGGAACTGTGATGATTTTATCGTATAAACGCATTCAAGCTATTTTTATGAAAGATTGGAAAGACTTAATGCGAAACAGCTATGTTCTTGTTACATTGGCTCTTCCACTTGTTTTTGCTATCATGTATGACAGAATGGGAGCTGGAGAAGTTGGGGCTTTGTTTGCCATCAACTTTGCTTTTGTTATTGCTGGAGCCTTTATTCAGTCGGCAATGGTTGCGGAAGAAAAAGAGAAAAATACGTTAAGAGGACTACTGCTTTCTCCTGCGAGTATAATAGAAGTATTTATTGGAAAAAGTCTTTTGTCAGCATTTGCTACCATATTCATTATTGTCGGTTGTATCCTTTTATCAAACTATGAGATTCCTTCTCTAGGACTTTTTATTCTTCTTTCTCTTATTAACATTATTACGTTTATTGGAATAGGGACAATGCTTGGTTTGGTGTCAAAAACCGTTATGGAAACTTCTATCATTGGTATGCCTATATTAATTGTTTTTGGAATGGCCTCAACAATAAAGGCAATGATGGAAAATGAAACGATCTTAAACATTATAGAATACTTGCCAAGTGAGCAATTTTCATCGGCGTTGATTGAACTTAGCAAAGGGGCCGAACTAGGTGATATTACCAAAAATATAGCTGTATTAGGAGTATGGGCTATTGTTGCCGTTGTGGCTACTATTATCACATACAAAAAACGCCGCTTTGACTAAAAAAACCTGCTTAGAGCTTGTCCTCTAAGCAGGTTTTTGTTTATTAGCTGAAAATCTCATCAATTGCTTTAATTTCTTGTGGTGATAGTTCAACATCTAATGTTTGTAGGTTTGATTCAATTTGTGCTGGCTTTTTCGCACCAGGAATAACTAAGTCAATCGCATCGCGTGTTAAGTACCATGCAAGCACAACATTTGCCATGTCTTGCGGCTTTTTATCAACGATTTCACGAAGTTTTTCTACTTTTGCAAGGCTTTCTTGGAACTTCTCACCTTGGAATAAAGGCATATCTGCACGTAAGTCATTAAACTTTGTGTTTTTGTTATACTTACCAGCTAAAAGTCCTGCTGCAAGCGGGAAGTATGGAACGAAAGAAATGCCGTTCTCTGCTGCATATGGAAGCAGTTCTTTTTCTGCATCACGTTGGAAAAGGTTGTATTCACCTTGGTAAACATCAACATAGCCATCTTTGTTTGCTTCTTTTAACTGTTCTAGAGAGAAGTTTGAAACACCAATAGAGCGGATTTTACCTTGGTCTTTTAGTTCTTTTAGTGCGCCAACAGCTTCATCTTTTGGCGTATCTTCATCTGGAAAATGAATATAAAATAAGTCAATGTAGTCTGTTTGCAAGCGTTGTAAGCTATCTTCTACACATTGTTTTAAAAAGCTTGGTGAATTATCTAAAACAGTGTCATCACCAACAAATTTATGAGCGCCTTTTGTTGCGATGATAACGTCGCTACGATTTCCTCTTTCTTGTAATACTTCGCCAATCAATTCTTCTGAACGTTTTGGACCATAAATGAAAGCTGTATCTAGCAGTGTAATTCCTTTGTCTAATGCTGTGCGAACAAGGTCTTTGCCGACTTCTTCATCAAGGTTTGGATAAAGGTTATGTCCTCCAACAGCATTAGCACCAAATCCAATTGGGTTTGCATATAAATCTGTTTTTCCAATTTGTACTTTTTTAGTCATTATATTCATCTCCTTTTCAATTTTATTATAACGCTTTTAGAGCTTTTCGTTTAGCATTTTGCCTGGCCAAGTGTATGCCATATGACCGCCGTCTACTGTAACATATTCACCTGTAACATATGAGCTATCATCAGAAGCTAGGAAAAGAACAACGCCTGCAACTTCTTCAGGGGTGCCAAGTCTGCCCATTGGATCCACCCATTTATATGCTTCGCGAAATTTCTTTCCTGCTTTTGATCCCATTAAATCATCAAGAAGAGGGGTTTCAATTGTTCCTGGGGCAATGGCGTTAACGCGAATTCCATCTCTTGCATAGTCAATGACCATCGCTCTTGTTAAGTTCGTAATACCGCCTTTCGCTGCATTATAACCTGAGCGATCAAGGTCTGCTGCAAGGCCTGAGACAGAGGAGTTATTAATAATTGAACCGCCTTCTTCAAGCATAAGTGGAATAAAATATTTACTAACATGGAACGTACCTCGTAAGTCAACAGACATTAATTTATCCCACAATTCAACAGGATACTCATGAAGTCTTCCGCCTTCTGTATCTGTACCAGCATTATTGAATAAAATATCGATTGTTCCAAACTTTTCTTTTATCTCATCAGCAAACTTCATTACTTCATCTTGATTTGAAATATCTAGATGGTAAGCATATGCTTACCATCTTGCTCATTAATGTGATCCGCAACATCTTTTACCGCATCTTTTTTAATATCAGCACAAATAATGACTGCTCCTTCTTTAGAGAATCGTTCTGCTGTTGCCTTTCCAATACCAGAGCTTGCTCCAGTAATAATGGCTGTTTTAGATTGTAATCGACTCATAAACCAAAAACCTCCCTGAACGTTTCATTTCCTTCTATCAACAGGTGTACCCGGATGATTAGTTTATAAAACGTCAAAGGAGTTCTTATAGAAATGACTGTTGATCATCTTCGTGAAAAGATTGTGGTGTTTCTTCACAACGAGTATTTTTCTTTATTACGTATTGAACAGTTTCAATATCTGAAGAATACGGAAGCGCATAGGTGTTTTTGTATTGTTCATTTCCTTTGCCTGTTACAAACACCCAGTCACCTTTAGTGCTTTTTTCAATAGCTTCTTTAATGGCGATTGTACGGTCTTTTGTTACAATTCCTTTCCTATTACCAGCCTCTTTTTGCAGTTTTGTTAGCTCAAGGAGCATATCTGTAGGAGAGACTGCTATTAAATCGTCAAGCGTTAGCGTATATTCGTCTGAAAGTGAGCTTGATACTTGAACCATTTCTGCACGTTTTGATTGGTCACGTCCATCCCGAAATCCAAAGACGTGGCGAATAGTTTTTGCTCCACATGTTTTCGCTGCATTTAGACAATAAGAAAAAGAGTCTGCTGTATGGGCATAGTCTACAACAATTGTTGCTCCACGATAATCAAACATCTCAAAACGTCCTGGTACCCCTTTAAACGTTTTTAAGCTAGAGAGCAGTTTCTGATTATCCAAACCAAGTTCAATCCCTGTAATATAAGCCATTGCAGCATTGTAAATGTTATGTTCACCAGGCATATTAAGATGAATATACACTTCCTTATGATGTTGATGAACAAGCAACGCTGAAGAGCATTGATTAGAAAGCACATGAAGAATCTTATAATCTGCATCATGAAGACGACTGAGAGAGAGCGAGTTTACTTTTTTTTGCTGTAGCATTGAAAAAAGCCTTTCGCCCCATTCAGTATCAATATTTATAATGGCTTTTCCACTTTCTTTAAGCTGTTGAAAAAGGCGTGCTTTTGTTAAAAAGTATTCTTCAAGACTACCATGATAATCAAGATGATCATGACTTAAGTTCGTAAACAAGCAAGCATCAAATGCAAGTCCTTCTACGCGGGCTTGCGCTAGGGCGTGTGATGAAACTTCCATAATCACGACATCATCATTACTTTCAGAAAGAATACGGTTTAGTTCTAAACTATCTGGTGTTGTTGCTATTGAAGGGCGATTTTCCCCATTAATGATGTTCATAACAGAGCCAATCATTGTACAGCTTAACCCTTGTTCTTCAAAAAGGTGCTTTAATATAAATGTTGTTGTCGTTTTTCCATTTGTACCTGTTACACCAATCATCATATGTTTTTTGGAAGGGTTATGATAAAAATTCGAAGAAAGTTTAGCAAGTGATTCACGGCTATTTCTAACACGAAAATAAGGAACGGGAAGGGGGGACTTCATCTCTTTTTCCCCAACAATAGCCACTGCTCCTCTATTGATTGCATCCTCAATGTAATGATGACCATCAAACTGTCCGCCTGAGATGGCTACGAAAAGAGAGTCGTTTTGTACCTTCTTTGAATTAAAAGAAATAGAGTGAATCTCTAAATGAGGGATTTGAGGTTGATTTAAAAACTCTATGTCTTGTAAAACGCCCCTTATGTTCATGTTTTTACCTCCTTGCTATCTAAGTAGTAACGTTATTTTGTGAAGAAAGGGCGTTCTATATACAAGAAATATAGGGAATATGACATTTGTCATACTCTATATATGACATGTGCTACTACAAGCTAATTTTTTTCTTCTCTATAATGAAAGATAACGATGAGGGAAGGAATTAAAAATATGAATAAACAAAAGCAATTAAGAAAAGATGTATCTCCTTATGAGAAAGCGGACACAAAGGCGAGTGTTAGACAATTAGTAAATACACTTGTTCCGTTTTTTGCTTTATGGTTTCTTGCTTATCAATCTTTAGACGTTTCTTATCTACTTACGCTTGCTTTCACTGTTATTGCGGCGGGGTTTCTTACACGAATTTTTATTATTTTCCATGACTGTTGTCACCATTCGTTCTTTAAAAATCGACGTTACAATAAAATTGTAGGAACTATAACTGGAATTATGACGCTTTTTCCTTACAACCAGTGGGCACATAGCCACGCTATTCACCATGCTACAAGCGGAAATTTAGATAAACGTGGCGTTGGGGATATGTGGGTGCTTACAGTGAATGAATATAAGGAAGCTTCTTTTTGGACAAAAGTAGCGTATCGTTTATATCGAAATCCACTTATCATGTTTGGACTTGGACCAACATACGTGTTCCTTTTAACAAACCGCTTCAATAAAAAAGGAGCAAAGAAGAAAGAAAGATGGAACACATATATTACAAACGTTGCGATTGCCCTTATTGTGACACTTTGTTGTGTTACACTCGGATGGCAGAACTTCTTGCTAGTGCAAGGCCCCATTTTCTTGATTTCAGGAACAATTGGTGTTTGGCTTTTTTACGTGCAGCATCAATTTGAAGATTCTTATTTTGAAGAAGATGAGCATTGGAACTATGTTCAAGCTGCTGTTGAAGGGAGCTCGTTTTATAAGCTTCCAAAGCCTTTGCAGTGGTTAACAGGAAATATTGGCTTTCACCATGTTCATCACTTAAGTCCACGAGTGCCGAACTATAAATTAGAAGAAGTGCATAACAAAACAGTTCCTCTTCAAAACGTCCCAACAATTACGTTAAAAACAAGTTTACAGTCCCTTAAGTTTCGACTATGGGACGAGGAACAGAAAACATTTATTAGTTTTCATGAGCTGAAAAGACGTTCAGTAAAAGAGAAAAAAAGAAAGATTGTGGCTCAATCTAAAGTAGAGCTATAAGAAGGCTCGTTTAATACAGGTTTTCCACTGTGTTAAACGAGCCCCTTTTTTATGGGGTATAATAAAAGAATACTACGTTTAAAGAGGGGTATTAATGAAAAGACGATATAGAATATTCCAAAAGGTCACGGGTTTATCTCCGTATATTTGGAGTGTTTTTGCTATTTTACCTTTTTACTTTGTATTTCAATCTTCCTCTACTAATGAAGTGATAGCAGGGGTAGTGCTCAACATTTTGTTTTTTTTATTTTATCGTTTTGCTTTTATTTCAAAAGGATGGCCTGTTTACTTGTGGGCATTTTTACTTATTAGCATTTCGATTGCACTAACAAGCATTTTCACCTACATTTATTTTGCTTTTTACTTTGCCTTTTTCCTTGCTTATTTTATTGGTCATGTTCAAAATAGGCTAATCTTTTTTACTCTTTATGGTGTTCATCTCATCAGTACATTTATATCTGTTAATTACAACACAATCATGACCGAAGAAGTGTACTTAAGACAGCTTCCTTTTATCTTTATCATTACATTAAGCGTTGTGGTGCTTCCATTTAGCATTTATAACAGAAGACAGCGTGATCGTCTTGAAGAAAAACTTGAAGATGCTAACAAACGAATTGCAGAACTAAGCAAACAAGAAGAAAGGCAGCGGATTGCAAGAGATCTTCATGATACGCTTGGCCAAAAACTTTCACTTATTGGACTGAAAAGTGATTTAGCACGAAAATTAATTCAAAAAGACCCAGAGCAAGCTAAAACAGAAATAAAAGATGTTCAGCAGACGGCAAGAACAGCTCTTAATGAAGTCCGGAAGATGGTGTCCCAAATGAGAGGGATTAAGCTGAAAGAAGAGCTTGTTCGTGTTGAACAGATTTTAACGGCAGCAGACATTGATCTTGTTGTAGAGGAGCGCCTTGATGTGACTACGATTTCTCCGCTTCTTGAAAATATCTTAAGTATGTGTTTGAAAGAAGCGGTAACGAACGTTGTAAAACATAGCGGTGCATCGCTTTGTATTATTGAGACATGGAAAACTATTGATGAGAGCGGCATTACAATAAGAGATAATGGAAAAGGCTTTGATACGCACAAAAGGGCTGTAAAAGGACACGGGCTTATTGGGATGGAAGAGCGGTTAGAGTTTGTGAATGGTCAGCTTGAAATGGATGTGGAGAGTGGAGCAACCATTAGAATTAAAGTGCCGAATATTGTAAAACAAGAAGAGAAGGGACGAGTGAAATGATTCGTATAGTCATTGCCGAAGATCAACGTATGCTTTTAGGAGCATTAGGTTCACTTCTTAGTTTAGAAGATGATATGGAAATAGTCGGGAAAGCCTCAAACGGAGAAGAAGCCGTTTCCTTAGCTCACGAGCAGCAGCCAGATGTTTGTATTATGGATATTGAAATGCCTATAAAAACAGGTCTTGAAGCAGCTGAAGAATTAAAAGAGTCAAACTGTAAAGTGATTATTTTAACTACCTTTGCACGTTCGGGCTATTTTCAGCGGGCATTAAAAGCAGGAGTAAGCGGCTATTTATTAAAAGATAGTCCAAGTGAAGAGCTCGCAAGCTCTATTCGAAGTATTATGAGTGGGCGACGCATTTATGCTCCAGAGCTTATTGATGATGCATATGCAGAAGAAAATCCGCTTACAGACCGTGAAAAAGAAGTGTTAAGTCTTATTGCAGATGGAAAGAACACAAGAGAAATCGCAGACGCTCTTTCTATTAAAAATGGAACGGTTCGAAACTATATTTCAACAATCCTAGACAAACTTGAAGTGAAAAATAGAATTGAAGCCATTACACGTTTTAAAGAAAAAGGCTGGTTTAAATAAAAAAAGCGAGATGAGTGCTCATCTCGCTTTTTTGTTATGCTTTTGGCTTAAATCCTTCTTCATCTAAATATTCCAATGCTTCATCATATGTTAGAAATGATCCGTCAAGGTTTAATCCTGCGTATGTGTTCCACATATCGTGCTCATACATAAGAATAAGAGAATGACCGTCATCATCAATCCAATGTTCTACTTCTTCATCTCCAGCAATAGCTTGTTCCTCATGTGATGGTGGAGCAAGAGATGCAATGGCTTTCTTAACGATTGTGCGAAGCTCTTCTTCTGTAAAATCGCGAATATTGACCATACCTCTTTCATCAATCTCGTATTCGTCAAGATATTCACCGTAAACAAACCCATTTCCGTTCGGGTGAAGATGATATACAACGTTCTTTTTATCTGTCACACTTTCTTCATAGTGGAAATTAACGCGCTTAAGCGAGACATTTTTACGCTGAAGCTGCGGAAAAGATTCAATAATAGCTAGTTTTTGTTCAAAAGTTAGCATGTGGCCTCCAAGAAAAGATATTTTTCGTTCGGTTCATTATATCACTAAGAACAGCAGAGACCAACAAGCGTTGTTAGTAGGCTTTACGTTTGAAAGAGAAGAAGCCGCAAATAAAGAAGACGAGAAAGCTTCCGCCGATAACGAAAATGAGCGTTTCAGTTGAAATAGAAAGTGAATATATATTATTAGCATCTTCTGAAATCATCGCAAGAGCTGGCTGAACCCATGGATAAAAAGGACCGTACGTTTCTGAATTTACAATAAGTATATTTGGTACTGTAAAAATCACGTTTAAAGCAAGCGATGCACCAAAGCTTGCCCAAAGAGAAGAAGCCCAAATTTGTAACGTTGCAAGCGGGATAGAAGCAATAAACCCACTTAAAACACCTTTAAGCATATAGTCCTCGGGTACAACAGATCCTCCATTAATGGCTGAAGCAAGCAATAAGCTTCCTAGAAAAAGTAGCTGAATGAGAGCACAAATCATAACAGTGAAAAGGAGTTTGGCAAGAAACACATTCCCTTTGCGAACGGGCTGGACAAGCAGTTGTTTCCATCCGTCATTAAGATGTTCATAACGACAAAGAAAAGCCGCAAATATCCCAATAAGAAGGGGGAAAAGTAAAATGGTATGTGAGACAGCTCCAAATTGATATAGGTGCGCAAGTATAATTTTTCCACCCTCTGCTTTTAGCTCATCAGGAAATGCCAAACCATCAGTAAGAATGATAAGAGGACTAATAAGCAATAATAGCCAAATTTTTGTCCGTTTTAACTTCAATAATTCTGCTCGCATAAGAGGTATCATTAACTATTCACATCCTTTTTTGTGAAATGAATGGTGCTAATCCATAATAAAATTAGACCAACAACAATGCCAAGGCAAACGTTAATAATGGGTTTATCCCACTGATTACTTAAAGAAGGCCAGCTCCAAATGGTCCATCGCGGTAAAGCTCCTCCAAAAATAGAGCCAACAATTCCAATAGCAAGTGGAAGAGCTTGGTTATTTAGCACAACTGAAAGCCATAATTGTAGTGCTACAACCGGAAGTGAGGCTAAGAAAGGGTAAAAGCATGTTTTTAATAACAAGGCAATCGGAATATCAGTTCCAAACCCTAAGCTAATTCCAAGAATAACAATGCCCATTGTGAGTAGAACGCACGATGTTGTTAATAAAATAAAAGCCAGAGAGAACTTCCCCATAAAAATTTTTGTTTTTGAAAGAGGAAGTGACAATAAATGCTTCCACGATGTTGATTGATGTTCGAGAGATGAAATTAGTGAAGCAACAAGCGTAGTGCCAAGCATTAAAGCAAACACAGAGAGCATATTGGCTTCACCGATTAACCCTTTCCATAAATCATCTTTATAGACATCTGTTAAATAGTCATATCTCAGCCCAAAGTTTAAAGCTTCAAGAGCGATTACCCCAAAAGGTCCAAGAAAAACTAACCCCCATATCCACTTTCGCTTAATTTTAAGAAATTCGGCTTTTAAAAGTGCTTTGTACATTTGTGCCTTCCTCCTTTATAAGGTCAAGGAAAATATCTTCTAGCGATTTTTTATTTTCTTCCACCCGATAAATGCTAATGCCGTGACGAACAAGGAGACTAATAACTTGCGCAATGGATTCATCCTCCGCTTCTACCATAATTTTTTCTTCCTCTCGATAAGCTTGAATTCCATATGAAACAATATGTTTAAACGTTTCTTCAGGAGAACTTGTTGTAAAAGAAACAGAGGTAGAAGAGAATCGTCGCAGTTCTTCAATCCGGTCTTGGAAGATGAGTCGTCCTTTTGAAATGATTCCAACATATGTAGCCATTTGGTCAATCTCACTTAAAAGGTGACTTGAAACAATAATCGTAATACCGCGTTCTTTTGCAAGAGATTTAATGAGTGTACGAATCTCTAAAATGCCTTGTGGGTCAAGTCCGTTTGTTGGTTCATCTAAAATAAGTAATTTAGGATCTCCAAGAAGCGCAATCGCAATTCCCAGTCGCTGTTTCATTCCTAATGAATATTCTTTAACTTTCTTTTTGGCTGCTTTTTCAAGTCCTACAATCTCTAAAACTTCTTTAATTTTAGATTTTGGTGCTTTACGGAGAACACGGTAAACTTCTAAATTCTCAATAGCATTTAAATGTCCATAGTAGGATGGATTTTCAACAAGTGCACCAATTTCTTTTAATGCTTCAATACGATTTTGGCGCAAATCTTTGCCAAAAACTGAAATAGAACCATGAGAAGGTTTGATTAAACCTAGGAGCATTCGGATTGTTGTTGTTTTTCCAGCTCCATTAGGTCCCAAAAATCCATAAACTGCTCCACGTGGAATTTGTAAATTAATACGATTTACAACCGCGTCACTTTTATATTTTTTCGTTAAATCATTTGCCGTTAAAATATTTTCCATTTTCATCACCTCATAAATCAGTGTAGACAGCAAAGGTTAATAACAGAGAAGGGGAAGGTTAAGTTTTGGTTAAATGTAGAAAAATAGTTTCCAACTTCCTTTTTTAGTTCTATCATAAGATTAGAAACTATTAGGTTAAGGGTGGTTTTATGAAAAACATCGTTTATATAGAAGATGATGAAACAATTGGGAGTTGGCTAAAGGAAGAGCTTGAAGACAACGGGTATCATGTGTCATGGTATCTTTCAGACGAGGGCAGTGAAGAGGGAATGAAAAATGCTGACTTAGTCATTCTAGACGTGATGCTTCCAGGGCTTGATGGGTTTACGCTCGGTCAGCGCTTTAAAAACAACTACAATGATGTGCCAATCATTATGCTGACCGCAAGAACGGCTCTTGATGACAAAGTGCAAGGGCTAACATTTGCAGATGATTATTTAACAAAACCTTTTCATCCAAAAGAGCTAATGGCTCGTATGGAAGTGTTGCTCAGGCGTTATAATCGTCAGGAAGAAGATCGTAGAACAGTTGGGCACTTAGACGTTTATACCAAGCAACAGCGCGTCATTCGTAGAATTGATGGAGAAGAGATTATTCTTACAGGAAAACAACATCAGCTCTTCTTCTTTTTTACGCGTCATTTTAATCAAACTTTAACAAAGGAGCAAATTTTTGAAAGCGTGTGGAAGGATCCTTATATTGAAGGAGACAAGACACTTACCGTTCATATCCGTCATCTTCGTGAAAAAATAGAGGAAGATCCAAGCAAACCAAAGGTGATTGAAACTATTCGTGGTATTGGGTATCGGATGAAAGCATGAGAAAGTTAAATTCGTTAACAGTACGGTATGTGCTCATTATTTTTATTGCATTAATTATGCTACCTCTTGCTTCCATTGTAAGTTCTAGTATCTATTTTGGGCCATGGTATGACGAGAAGAAGAGACCATATTATGATAGTCATAAAATCGTTAGTGAGTGGAATAAGGTAGCAAAAAAGTTAAATGCAAATGATATTGAAGGAATTCGTGAATCTTTTAATAAAATGAAAAGTAAATATAAAGATTCAGCTTTATTATATGTAGACGGAAAAGGACAAGAAGTAGTACGAGAAGGGAAACTAGAAAACATCCCTTCTGAATGGAATATGCTGAACACAGTAGAATTTATGAAAACAAGTATTGATGGAGATCCATTTACAGTTGTTTCATATATTGGTGGGAACAAGGAAAATGGACTTGTTATTTTTCAAATTCCTCGAAGTTATATTACGCTTATCAAAGATGAATTTAGAAGTAATTATGAAAGCGTAACAGGGGCGGTTGCTTTATGTATTTTCCTTGTCTTTTTAGTGATTTCATGGTTTTTCTTCCGAAGCATTCGTAAAAGGCTTCTACGCCTTCAAGATGCAATGGAAATGCCAAATGCTCGAAATGTTCCTCCTAAAATACAAATATCAAGAAAAGATGAAATTGGAGCTCTTGAGCAATCGTTTAATAATATGCTTACGGCATTAGAAGAAAGTCAGCAAAATGAGCGTGAAGAAGAAAGTGCACGCCGCAAGCTTATTGCCGACCTTTCTCACGATTTGCGCACACCGCTCACCGCCCTAAAAGCGCAAATTTACTCTTTAAAGAAGGAAGTACACTCTCAGAAAGGTGAAGAAACAATTGCTCTTGCTGATGAAAAAATTCATTATTTAGGAGAGCTTATTGAAAATCTTCTTTCTTATTCATTGCTCACCTCAAACAAATATCCATATAAGCCGGAGAAAACAGATATGGTGAGGCTTGTTCGTACAACAGTTGCCTGCTGGTATGACCGCTTGGAAGAGGAAGGCTTTGAAGTGGACATAGAGATTCAAGGAGATGACATTAAAAGCAATATTGATGTGAACTGGTTCCAGCGTATGATTGATAATGTCATTCAAAATGTGATTCGTCATGCAAAAGACGGTCAGTTTATTGGATTTTATATGGAAGGAAAAGGTGAAGAGTATAAAATATCAGTTGTAGATCACGGTCCAGGATTTGCGAACACAAGTGGAAGCAAACATGGTCGAGGAATTGGGATGTCGATTATTGCTCTTATGGCTGAAGCGATGAATATTAAGTGGAAAGTAGACTCAAATAAAAATGGCACAACTTTTGAATTTTATTATAAGAATTCTTTACAATAAATCTGATTTAAGAGCAAAAGCTCATCTTCTAGGAAGATGAGCTTTTGCTTATTAAGCAAGTTTACGTTGTTTGGTTTCTGTTCCAAAAAAGGCAACAGCAACAACCCCAACGATAATAGACAGACAGAAGACGGTGAAGATCGTGGCAACAGAAGATCCGCTGCTCATTAAATAGCCAACAGCAAGTGGACCTAAAATCCCACCAACTCTACCGAATGAAGCGGCCATTCCTGCGCCTGTTCCACGAACTTCAGTCGGATATTGCTCAGGCGTATAAGCATAAAGAGCTCCCCATGCTCCGAGATTAAAAAATGAAAGAAACATACCTGATGCGAGTAAAAGCGGTAATGTTTCGGCTGTACCGAATAAAAGAGCACTTGCGGCAGTTCCGAGTAGAAATGTTACAAGTACAAACTTGCGTCCAGCTCGTTCAATGAGCCATGCAGCTGTAAAGTAACCTGGAAGCTGGGCAAGGGTCATAATAAGCACATATTCAAAGCTTTTAATAAGGCTAAAACCTTTCAACACCATAACGCTTGGCAGCCATAAAAACATACCATAATAAGAGAATACAACTGTAAACCAAAGCACCCAAAGGACAATCGTTTGTTTGCGAACCTCTTTCGACCATACCTTTGCAATGTTTTGAGAAAATGAAGGTTTCTTCTCAAGTGCCAAATAGCGTGGTGAATCTGGTAAACCAATGCGTAGATACAACGCATAAAAAGCAGGAAGAGCTGTAATTAAAAGTGCAATTTGCCAGCCATACTTTGGAATAATAAAGTAGGAGATAAGAGCAGCAAGCAACCAGCCGAAAGCCCAGAAGCTTTCAAGCAACACAACTGTTTTCCCTCTTTTTTCTGGAGCAACGGTTTCAGAAACAAGTGTAGAAGCAACAGGAAGTTCCCCGCCAAGCCCCATACCGATAAAGAAGCGTAATAATAAAAATACAAACAATGTTGGAGCAAGTGCTGATAAGCCACTTCCAATTGAAAAAAGTAAGAGCGTTATAATAAAGACAGGTTTTCGACCAATTCGATCAGCTAAAAGTCCAAAAAGCAGGGCCCCAACAGCCATACCAATTGAATTAACGCTTCCAATCCAGCTCATCTCTTCAGGTGTAAGTTTCCATTCAATTTGTAAAGCAGCAATAATAAAGGAAAGAATTCCGACGTCTAGGGCATCGAACATCCACCCAAGCCCAGCAACTCCAAGCAGTTTTCGCTCAGATAGGGATTTTTGTGCCTTCATATTCTTTTCATCTCCTGTATAGATTAATGTAGATACATATGCTGATTAATAGTTTACATGTGTCTTTACACTTTGTCACTAGATAGTTCGAAAATAATAAAAAACAGAATTTACTAATTATTTAGAAAAATATATAATAGATGTATCTCTGTGGAAGGAGGGAAATTTGGAGGAGGAATGAACAATAAGGGGGAGTTGTTGTGGAAGGGAAAAAAGTGAAGTTAGAGAGGGAAGAACAAGAATTAGATTACACGGAGCTTGTCCAATCTCCAACATTTCAACGGCTTATGCGTGAAAAACGTCGTTTTATTTTACCTTTTTCACTATTCTTTTTAGCTTTTTATTTCACACTACCTGTTTTAACTGCCTATTTTACATTCTTAAATGAGACGGCTTTTTGGTCTTTAACATGGGCATGGTTTTTTGCATTTGCGCAATTCGTTATGACTTGGGCCCTCTGTATGATTTACACAAAGCGAGCTCAAAAGTTTGATGTGCTTGTAGAAGACCTAAAAAAAGAAGCTGGCCGTTAAAGGGGGAAGTTTAGGATGAACGTACTTGCTTTTTCATTATTTCTAGCAATTGTAGCTCTTACACTTATTATTACGTATTATGCCTCAAAACGAACAAAAACAACCAGCGACTTTTATACAGCAGATGGAAGTTTAACAGGATGGCAAAATGGATTAGCTATTGCAGGAGACTATATGTCGGCAGCTTCGTTCTTAGGAATTGCTGGAATGATAGCGATTTCAGGTTTTGATGGTTTTTTCTACAGCATTGGCTTTCTTGTTGCTTACCTTGTTGTTCTATACATTGTAGCAGAACCTCTAAGAAACCTTGGGAAATATACAATGGCAGATATGATTGCTGCCCGTTTTAACGAAAAAAAGGTACGTGGAGTTGCTGCTTTAAACACAATTACAATCTCTATTTTTTATATGATTGCTCAGCTTGTAGGAGCTGGTGGTCTCATTAAACTTCTTCTCGGAATTGATTATGTATATTCTGTTCTTATCGTAGGGGTTCTAATGACTATTTATGTTGTATTTGGCGGAATGACTGCTACAAGCTGGGTTCAAATTACAAAAGCTGTTTTACTTATGATTGGAACGTTTGTCATTTCTATTATTGTATTTTCAAGATTTGATTTTAGCATTGCTAAGATGTTCAGTGAGATGAAAAGTGCTACACCGCTCGGAGAAAGTTTTCTTCATCCAGGTAATAAGTTTACAAATCCTCTTGATATGATTTCTCTTAACTTAGCTTTAGTACTTGGTACAGCAGGACTTCCACATATTCTAATTCGCTTCTTTACTGTAAAGGATGCTATTACAGCTCGAAAATCAGTTGTTTATGCAACTTGGATTATTGGTATTTTCTATATTTTGACGATTTTCTTAGGGTTTGGAGCTGCGGCATTTGTAGGATTTGATAATATTACAGCAGCAGATGCAGCTGGAAATATGGCTGCTCCACTTCTAGCTCAAGTATTAGGAGGAGACTTTTTATTTGCTTTCGTTTCTGCTGTAGCTTTTGCGACGATTTTAGCAGTTGTTGCAGGGCTCGTTCTTTCAGCAGCTTCCGCTTTTGCACATGATTTTTATAGTCATATTGTAAGAAAAGGAAAAGCAACAGAAGGTGAACAAATTGTTGCTGCACGCTGGGCGTCAATTGGAGTTGCTGTCCTTTCCATCATATTAGCTCTATTCGCTCAAAAGCTTAATGTGGCATTTCTTGTAGCGCTTGCTTTTGCGGTTGCAGCAAGTGCTAACTTACCTATTATTTTATTTACGATTTTTTGGAAACGTTTCAATACAACAGGTGCTGTCACAGGTATGCTTGTTGGATTAATTAGTTCTCTTGTTCTCGTCGTTGTAGGACCTAATGTTTGGTCTCCTGAGGTTGGGGGAGCTATTCTTGTAGGAGATCCACTCTTTTCATTAGCAAACCCTGGGATTGTGTCTATTCCACTCGGGTTCTTAGGTGCCTACCTTGGCACAATCTTCTCTAGTAAAAAAGCAGATCAGAAAAAATTTGACGAAATTCTGATTAAAGCAAATACAGGAATGAAAAACTAAGAAAGAAAGGCTGCCTTATTTGGCAGTCTTTTTTATATATTAAAACGATGCGCTTTCTTACGGAGGAGAATAGAAATTCCCGCTAAACGTTTTCTTTTAAGATCAAAATAGTGATAGAATATAGTGTGATTAAAACAGCCCAATTGACAAGAGGCGGGGGTGAAGGTCGATGTTCAAGCATCGCCTAAAGTTAAGCTCTAGTATTATCATCTTTGTTTGTGTTGTTGTTATTTTGTCTCTATTTTTAACAGACACTTTAATTAGTCGAACCATTACTAAAACGATTCGAACAGATCAAGAAGAAAAAGCAATGAACGTAGCCCGAACTGTTGCGCTTTCTCCTGTTATTCGAGAAGAGCTCTTACATAAAGAAGAAAGCAAGGAGATTCAGGAGTATACAAAAGATATTCAAAAAGCCACAAAAGTGGAATTTGTCGTTGTTATTGATATGAAAGGCATTCGTAAATCACATCCAAATCCAAAAAATATTGGCAAGAAGTTTTCAGGGGGAGATGAAAAAGAAGTTCTAGAAGGAAAAGAAACTATCTCTATTTCAGAAGGAACACTTGGCATGTCTTCCCGCTCTTTCACACCTGTAATGGATGAGAACGGAAAACAAATTGGGGCTGTTGCTGTAGGAACTTCTCTGAATAAGATTGAACAAGCTTTGCAAAAAGCTCATGATAGCATTTTAGTCGGGTCTATTGTTGGTCTTATCATTGGAGTTCTTGGAGCCATTTTGCTTGCTCGTTATATTAAAAAGACTCTTTTTGGGCTTGAACCATATGCAATTGCTAAAATATTAGAAGAGCGAAATACAATGCTTCAGTCTGCTCATGAAGGTATTGTTGCTGTTGACCGAGATGGTAAGATTACGCTTGTTAACCGCTCTGCTCTGCGTCTTTTTCAAAGAGCAGGCTTATCAAATGAGCCAATTGGGAAGGCTGTAGACGAATATCTGCCCGTATCAAAACTAAGCACTATTTTGAAAAAAAGACAGGTTCAGTTAGATGAAGAGATTAATATTAATGGGGTTTCAATGCTTGTGAACAGAGTTCCGCTTATTTTGGAAGATAAAGTTGTTGGAGCTATCTCAACACTTCGCGATAAGACAGAAGTGAACCAGCTAGCAGAGCAGTTAACAGGAGTACGACTTTATGCAGAAGCGTTGAGAGCACAATCACATGAGTTTAAAAATAAACTTCACGTAATTTTAGGGATGACCCAAATGGGATATTATGATGAGCTATCTGATTACATTAACCAGCTTGTAAATCATCAAAATCAAGAAGTTGGGCTTGTGATGAAACATATTAAGAGCCCTGCGCTTGCTGGTTTTATTATCGGGAAATTAAGCTATGCGAGAGAAGAAAGAACAAGCTTGCAAATTGATAGTGAAACACCTATCCCTGAACCTAAATCACCAGAAGTAACTCACGAGCTTATTACAATCATCGGAAACTTAATTGATAATGCAATTGATGCTGTAGCAAAAGGGGAAAGAAAAGAAGTTACGGTTAATTTACACTATAAAAACAATCGTCTAACGATTGAAGTAAATGATACAGGGGCTGGCATTTCAGAAGAAGTCCAGAAAAATTTATTTGTTAAAGGCTTCTCCACAAAAGGAGACAATAGAGGAATAGGACTTTATTTGGTAGAGAGAAGTGTAAGAGAGCTTGGTGGCTATATTGACGTAGAGTCAATGCCTAGCGAAGGAACAACGTTTGTTGTAGAACTATTTTATGAACCTAGAGGTGAAGAAGCGTGATTAGAGTCTTAATTGTTGAAGACGATCCAATGGTAGCTGAATTTAATAAACGCTACCTTGAAGAAATAGAAGGATTTGAGCTTGCTGGGGTAGCTTATTCTGTCGATGAGGCACTCGGGAAGTTGCAAGACACAGTTGTTGATTTGATACTTTTAGACGTTTTTATGCCTGAACGTACAGGCCTAGAGCTGTTAGATGAAATTCGTAAACAGCACAAGAAAATTGATGTTATCTTAATTACGGCAGCTTCTGAAGTGGACAAGGTCCAAACAGCATTGCGTTATGGAGCTGTAGATTATTTAATTAAACCATTTGAATTTGATCGTTTTAATCGTGCACTTGTATCATATCGAGAGAAACGAGCATTTTTTGACATGCAAACAAATGTTAAGCAAGAAGATTTGGATCAAAATATTCTAAATAGAACACAAAAAACAGTTACAGAATCATTGCCAAAAGGATTAACTAAAAGCACTCTTAAAATTTTACTAGCAGCAATCGAGAATATGGACAAAGATCCATTTTCAACAGACGATGTTGCTGAAGATGTAGGAATTTCAAGGGTTTCTGTTCGAAAATATTTACGTTTTTTAACAGACATTCATGTATTAGAGGAAAAGATGACATATGGTACAGTAGGAAGACCTGTTTATCTTTATCACTTTAATGAAAAGAATCGTTCACTTGTTAAGAACTATTTGTAAGAGTAGGCGAATGACGTTTAAACAAACGTTTGATTAGCCTGAAAAAGAGGGTTCTCCGCTAAGGGGAATCCTCTTTTTTTGGTGGACTGACATAAAAATAAGACTAGAGTCTTAGCGCAAAATGCACCGCTAAGACGTTATGAGAACAATAAAAATTACCTATAGTAAAAGTAACGAAACGAAAGGAGGGGACAAAACATTGAATGTAAAAGCATTGCTTGGAATTGTCTTCGTACTTATTGGAGGAAGCATTTTGCTAGGACACGGCTTTTTAGGAGGGATTCTATCATTCCTTGTAGCATGCGTCCTTTTATACTATGGATGGCTAACGGTAAATAAAGGGGATTCAAAAGGAAAAAAAGTATTAGGCATCATTGCTATTTTCTTTGGAATCATCTTAATTGCAAACGCAGTACCGTTTCTAGCGGGAGTTGCTTTCGCTGCTTTCTTTATCTATGTTGGCTGGAAGATGCTAACAAGCCAAAAAGAAACTTCATCAGAAGAATATCATTACAGTAGCCCAGTTGTTTCAGACCCTGTAACAAAAAGTTCATTTGATACAGAATGGGAAGATTTCTTGAAAAAAGATAAATAATTTAAAACCCCTGAGGAGGAAATAAAAATGGTATTAAGAAGAATTAGAAATATGGTTGTTGCAACAGTAAACGATAACTTAGACAAGATGGAAAATCCGCTAGTGATGATTAATCAATATTTACGCGATATGGAAGAAGAGCTTTCAAAAGCAAGGCATGCTGTCGCTCAGCAAGAAGCTATTAAAGCAGATTTTGAACGTCGTTTAACATACTCTCAAAAAATGAAAAAGAAACGCTATGATCAAGCTCAGATTGCTGTTAATTCTGGTGAGGAAGATTTAGCTCGAAAAGCACTCATGGAGATGAAACAATATGAAGAAAAAGTGTTACAATACGAAGAGATATATGAGCAATCTGTAGCCCAGCTTGTTGAATTAAAAGAACAATTAGGAAAACTAGAAGAAAGAATTCAAGCTTTAAGAGATAAGAGACATACGCTTGTTGCACGTGCAAATGTTGTAAAAGCAAAAGAACATATGAATGCATCTATTAATCGAATTGATTCGAATAGTTCATACAGAGAATTTCAGCGTCTTGAAGCGCGTATTATGGACATGGAAACAAAAGCAAATGTATATACTTCCTACAACTTTGGTGGAGAACAAACATCATTTACAAAGCTTGAGCATGAGGAAGATGTAGAAAAAGAGCTTCAAAAATTGAAAGAAGTACAAAAGGCTTAACTATGAAAAGTAAACAAACCATCGGTGTTTTTTCTGCACCGATGGGAATTTTACTTTAGGCTAAGGAGAAACGAATATGAAAAAATTAATAGGGCTTTTATTTGTTATTATAGGAATAACCGTGCTGTCTAGTTTTCTTATTAATCAAAGTTCTTTTGCATTTGGAGACAAGAGAACGAAAAGTGAGACGTTTGCAGAAGATGAGATTCATAATATTAAGTTAAACATTAAAAGTGCTGATGTTAACTTTATTGCAAAAGACCGCCGAGATATTAAAGTAATCGTAGAAGATAAGCGGGCATTTAAAAAGAGTATAAGCATGAATCAAGTTGGAGATGTGTTAAATATTAAACAAAAAGGTGCTACGTTTAATATGTTTCAATCTACAAAGGTTACAATAGAGGTACCAAGTAGCTATGAAAGAGATGTAAATATTGCATCAAGCTCTGGTAATGTTTCCATTAAGAATAATGGAGAGAAACCATTGGAATTAGATCGTCTTATCGTTCAAGCTACCTCAGGAGATACGCAGCTTTTTGATATAGGTGCCAAACAGCTTCACATTGAAAAGTCTTCTGGAAATGTGAAGGGTGAAAATCTTAGTACAGAGACCACATTTGCTCATTTAACATCAGGAAATTTGACGCTTAACGGATTTGAAGGAGAAATTGATGCAAAAGCAGCATCAGGTAATATCTCTATTGTAATGGATGAGGTTAAAGGTAACGGAAATGTGAAAGCAACGTCAGGCGATATTGACGTCAAACTTCCACATAAGAGCAATACGCACCTCAAAGCCCATGTTTCCTCAGGTGATATTAACGTAGATCAAAGGTTTAAAGTGAAAACACAAATGGAAGAAGATTTAGAGGCTAAAGAAGGAAATGGAAAATATGCTTTCAACATCAAGGCTACAAGCGGTGATATTGATATTCAATAATGGGAAAAGGAGGGGAGGATGTGCGCCTGCCTAAAAACAAACTACTCGGACTTCTAATTGTTTTTATCGGAATTAGTATTTTACTAAACATTATTCATTTAGCTGGTATATTAGCAGGTCCTCTCTTTTTATTTATGGTTGGCGCCTTCTTTTTACGATACAGCAATCGAATGATTGGCATAGGGTTTTTAGGTCTTTCAGCAGTTGTTGCTTTTCAAAATATTTTCAATATAAATCTAGCAGGCTTAGCAGTTGCAGCAGCTTTTATATATGTTGGCTATCGTCTTCTTTCAGGGAAAAAGATGTGGAAAACACGAGAAAAGCAAGAGAATCGTAAAAAGAAAGGGTTCTTTTCTAAGAAAGGCAAGGAACCTATTTCATTTCAAAAAGAGGAACAAGTATACAAAGAAGATATCAATGTGCGAGGAATACCATACCAAAATTCGCTTCTTGGTGATTTTCGTTTGATTAATCATCAGTTTGATTTAAAAGATTTAAATCTTTCTCATCTTATTGGAGATGTGAAAATTGATCTATCTAAAGCAATTGTTCCAGTCGGTGAAAATGCCATTGTTATTAGTGGACTTATTGGAGATGTTGATATTTATGTACCATATGACTTGGAAGTTTCGGTAACAACAACAAATCTATTTGGGAAAACAAAAGTTTTCCACTATGAACAAAGCGGATTCAATCGACAAGCCTCTATTGCTACAAACGGATATGAAGGGGCTGATGCGAAAGTGAAGATTGCTATTACAACACTTGTTGGGGATATTGATGTGAGGCATTTATGAAAAGGAAACGATTAAATATTCAGTGGCGCTTTATTAATATTTTCGTAGTCATGAACATTATTACCCTTCTTTTTGTTTTAACAATTGTAATGTCTTATTTCAAACTTAATCCCCTCGATTTTTTGAGCTTGAATTGGTTTAATATCCCCTTTATTTTCTTTCTTCTCTTTGCTGTGATCGGAATTGGTGTTGTAGCAGGCTACTCATATGGAAATCCTCTTAAAGAACGGCTGGAAGTCTTATTTGAATCTATTTTACGGTATGAAAAAGGAAACTTTTCTTATAGATTATCTAACCTTGGGGAAGATGAGGTTGGTTTAATTGGAGAACAGCTTAATCAGATGGCTAGTCAAATTGAAAAGCAAGTAGCTTCTCTTCAAAAACTTTCAGCAGAGAAAGTAGAGTGGCGTGATCAGCTAAGACGTTCAGCTGTTGTTGAAGAGCGTCAGCGTTTGGCACGAGAGCTTCATGACGCAGTAAGTCAGCAACTTTTTGCTATCTCGATGATGTCTTCTGCTGTAAAGGAAATGACGCAGCAGGACAGCAAGCATTTAAAACAACTTACATTAATCGAGAAAATGGCAGGAGATGCTCAGAATGAAATGAGAGCCCTTTTATTACATTTGCGTCCAGCAACGCTTGAAAATAAATCGCTCAATGAAGGACTACAGGAACTTTTGCAAGAATTAAATAGCAAACAAACAATGGACATTCATTGGGATTTTGAAGATATTCTCCTTTCAAAAGGCATTGAAGATCACTTGTTTCGTATTGTACAAGAAGCACTTTCAAACGTCTTTAGACATTCAAAGGCAAGTGCTGTCGTTGTGAAGCTTCATAAAGTACATAATGGAGTATATTTAAAGATTATTGATAATGGTGTAGGGTTTGATCAGGGAGATACAAAAGCTTCTTCATACGGTTTGCAGTCTATTACAGAGCGAGCAAGTGAGGTTGGAGGAGTAGCCGAGATTATATCGCTTCCTGATAAAGGAACACAAATAACAGTAAAAATACCGATTGTAGATGAGAGTAAGGAGAGAGAATAATGATTCGGGTACTGCTAGTAGACGACCATGAAATGGTTAGACTTGGAATGGCTGCTTATTTAGAAGCACAGCCTGATATTGAAGTTGTTGGGGAAGCATCAAACGGGGAGGAAGGAATTAAACTTGCTTTAGAGCATAAACCAGACGTTATCTTAATGGATCTTGTGATGGAAGGCATGGATGGTGTTGAAGCAACAAAACGAATCTGTTCATCTATGTCAGATGCTAAAGTTATCGTTCTAACAAGCTTTATTGATGATGATAAAGTGTATCCAGTTATTGAAGCTGGAGCATTAAGCTATTTGCTTAAAACTTCGAAAGCTCATGAAATTGCTTCTGCAATTAGAGCTGCTGCTAAAGGTGAGTCTGTCCTTGAAGCAAAGGTAACCGGAAAAGTGCTATCAAGAATGCGAACGCCTTCACAGTCTTTTCCACATGATCTTTTAACAGCGCGCGAGCTTGAAATTCTTCGTCTTATTGCAGAAGGAAAAACAAATGGAGAGATTGCAGAAGCTCTCTTTATTGCTGTGAAGACAGTTAAAACTCATACAACAAATATATTTTCAAAACTAGAAGTAGAAGATCGGACACAAGCAGCCATTTATGCTCACCGAAACAAACTTGTGGACTAGTTGGATTTATGCATAAGAGTATTCTCCTATGCTTTTTTGCTTTATAAAAGAAGGAGGGAAGAGATGAGTAACATTCGTAAGATTGCAGAGCTTGCAAATGTTTCCATTACAACAGTTTCTAGAGTGTTAAATAATCATCCATATGTGGCTGAAGAAAAACGAAAAGCAGTATTAGATATCATCAAACAATTAAATTATACTCCTAATATTAATGCGATTCATCTTGCAAAAGGCCACACAGGTATTGTTGGTGTTGTCATTCCTAATATGACTCTTCCTTATTTCAGCGCTGTTGTAGATGGAATTTCAAATAAAGCGATGGAACATGATTATAAATTAATGATCTATCAAACAAAATATGAAAGAGAAAAGGAAATTGAAGCCCTAGAAATGTTAAAGAAAAAGCAAGTTGATGGCCTTATTATTATTTCTCGGAAAGTAGAATGGAGTCTTATCGAATCTTATAGTGAGTACGGTCCTATCCTTATTTGTGAAGACCGAGAAAGTAAAAAAATCTCTACGATCTCAATTAACCATTACGAAGGCTTTGCCATTGGAATGAACTATTTGAGAGAAAAGGGACACAAGAGAGTTGGCTGCTGTCTTAATCGTTTAGAAGGATCAAATAGTAAAAAGAGGATACAAGCTTACTATGACTTCGGGGAAAAGTTTGAAATGGATGTTAGAGAACAGTGGATTTTTAAGGGATGTTTATTTATTGAAGACGGGAGAAGAGTGATAGAGCAATTAAAGAAGATGCCTGAGTCTCCAACTGCTTTGCTTGTTGCAAGTGATTATGTTGCAGCAGGCATCATGACGAGCTGTGATGAATACGGGGTAAAAGTTCCAACAGATTTAGCATTCATAGGTTTTGATAATCACCCATTAGCAGAAGCACTTCATATTACGACAATTGAACATCCGATTGTAGAGCTTGGTTCAAGAGCTCTTGCAAAAATTCATTCAGTTCTGCATGAATCAGAAGCTCCTTCTCAATCTCAACTTCCTTTAAAATTAATTGAACGGAGAACAGTATAAAAAGGAGGCTATTATTAGCCTCCTTCATGTTATTTCTTATTCAAAAAGTATTTTTCAATATCATCAAGCATTTTATCTGCTGCAATTACACCACCTGCAGTGTTCCAAATGGCATCATCAACTTTATAAACTTGCCCGTTTTTAGAAACGGAAAGGTTTTTGAAAAGCTCTTTGTTTGTCCACTCTTTTTCTACTTCATTTCCTTTTTTATCGCCTGTATCATACGTGAAATAGAAGAGAACATCTCCATCCATTGCAGGAATGCGCTCGTCCGTTACACCCATCTCAGCAAAGTCTGCTTTATTCTGTTCTTCAGGACGCTTAAAACCTAGTTGATCTAAAATAATTCCTGCAAATGTATCTTTATGATAAATTCTTGTTTCACCAGCCATAAAGCGAACAAGTGAGACTTTTTTATTTGTTTCATCCCCAAGCTCTTCTTTTAGTCCGGCAACACGATTATCAAAATCACTTAATACTTTATTTCCTTCTTTTTCTTTATTAACCGTTTTTGCGTATACCTTGAAGTTTTCCTTCCAATCTCCGCGAAGTTCTTCAGTGAAAACAGTTGGAGCAATAGCATTTAACTTATCATATACTTTCTCTTGTCGTACTTTATTTCCGATGATTAAATCCGGTTTAAGAGACGCAATTGTTTCAAGACTTGGTTCCATTTCTGTTCCGACAACTTCAACGTCTTTCATATCATCTTTAATATGGTTATACCATGGGTTGCCTGTCCATGATTGAACAGCACCAACAGGTTTAATACCAAGTGCAAGAAGGGCTTCTGTTCCCTCATTTGTTAGCACAACAACCCGTTTCGGATTCTGTGGAACTTTGGATTCTCCCATTGCATGTTTAATTGTTATTGTTTCTTTTTCATTGCTTGTTTCCTTTCCTGAACTTTCACTGTTTCCGCATCCTGCTAATACAAATAGCAATGTTAGGACAGTAAAAAGAGCAAGAAAACGATTTTTTGTACCCCTAAGCATATCTTCATCCCCCTCAACATATGAAACTTATTATCAATTAGATAATAGGAGAAAGAAAATGGAAAGTCAATAATAATTGAAAATGATTTTCAAAGTCATTGACAGTATTTTTATCATCTCATACACTAAAGAGAGAAAAAAAACAGAAAATTTTATACTTAAGATAGAATAGGGGTCACCGTCATGAATCTGAGCACACCTCTTCAAAGAAGTCTTGGCCTTTTTTTGCTCATTCTCTTGTTAATACTTTGTATGTGTTTAAGTGTTTTAATGGGTTATACGAATACAGGAATACATACTGTTATAAATGCCGTATCGCATTTTAACGGTTCTAATGAGCAAATTGTCGTAAGGACTGTGCGAATCCCAAGAGCTTTAATTGCAACGGCAATAGGGAGCAGCTTAGCTATCTCTGGTTTGCTCTTGCAAGCCTTAACTAAAAACCCGCTCGCTTCTCCAGATATTATTGGTTTTAATGCAGGAGCAAGTTTTTTCATTGTGATAGGACTTATGCTTTTTTCTATCAATTCCTTACAAGGATTTACTTGGCTTGCTTTTTTAGGAGCTGCTTTTTCAGGCGTTGTCGTTTACTTGCTTGCTTCAGCTGGGCGAGATGGTCTTACGCCAATGAAGCTTACATTAGCAGGGGCAGCAATCGCAGCAATGTTTGCTTCATTAACACAAGGTTTACTTGTTTTGGATGAACAGGCTCTTGAACAGATGCTCTTCTGGTTGGCTGGTTCTGTACAAGGCCGTGATGTATCACTTTTACAAGCTGTTTTACCTTATCTTGTAGGAGCAACAGCTGTCTCCTTATTTCTAGGAGGAAAATTAAATACACTAGCAATGGGTGAAGAGGTAGCTCTTGGACTTGGTCAACGAACAGGAACTGTCAAACTAATAACAGCAGTTGTGACCATTCTGTTAGCGGGAGGAGCAGTTGCTGTAGCAGGGCCAATTGGCTTTGTTGGCATTATTATTCCACAGCTTGCTCGTTTTGTGATTGGAAATGATTATCGATGGCTCATTCCTTACAGCGGAGTGCTAGGAGCTGTGCTACTACTTCTAGCAGATATTGGAGCACGATATGTAATCATGCCAGAAGAAGTGCCTGTGGGAATTATGACAGCTATTTTGGGAACTCCTTTTTTCATATACATTGCGCGTAGAAAAGGAGAGATTTTATGAACAAATATACACCTTTTCGAATGCGTAATAGCTTTTCATTCTTAATAGATCGGAAATCATTAAATATTAATATTGTCTTTTTTGTCTTATTGTTGGGGAGCTCGATTGTTGTAATAGGGCTTGGAGAGCAGTTTATTTCCCCTTTAAAAGTTGTTGCTGTCTTGTTCGGGAATGGCGATCCTTTTTCAACGCTTATTGTGAACTCCTTTCGTCTACCTCGAATTATTATTGCGATGCTTGTTGGCATTTGTTTAGCAATCGCAGGGGCAATTTTACAAGGAGTGGTAAAAAACCCTATAGCATCTCCTGATATCATTGGGATTACAGGAGGAGCTGCTGCTGCCGTTGTGCTATTTTTGAATCTTTTTAGTACAGATAGTGGGACACTAACTGTGAGTATTGAGTGGCTTCCGCTTGCAGCATTTACTGGGGCCTGTATCATTTCTATTCTTCTTTACCTTTTTGCATGGCAAGGTGGAGTCTCACCCGTTCGAATGGTTCTTGTAGGTATTGGAATGTGGGCTTTTACGAAAGCTGCAACAACACTTCTTCTTATTATGGGACCGATCCATCAACAAAGTCAGGCAAATATTTGGATTACAGGATCAGTATATGGAGCTTCATGGGAAGGAGTTCGGATTCTTTTTCCTATTACGCTTATTTTATTTTTTGTTACAATAGTGATGATTAGAATGATTAATATTCAAGAGTTTGGAGAAGACGTAGCAACTTCAGTTGGAAATCGTGTTCAACTCTCCCGCTTTTTCCTACTGCTTGTAAGCACAGCGTTAACAGGAAGCGCCGTTGCTTTTGGTGGGGGGATTAGTTTTGTCGGTTTATTAGCTCCACATATTGCAAGAAGACTTGTAGGATCATCATTTGGGGCATTACTTCCACTAAGTGCTTTTATTGGAGCAATTTTAGTTTTGATTTCAGATACGATTGGAAGAGTTGTATTTCTTCCATTAGAGATACCAGCCGGAGTCTTTACGGCAGCTGTCGGAGCTCCTTATTTTATTTTTTTACTCTACAAACAGCGCAATGTAGGATAGGGAAACAGAAGTTTATGGAGTGTATAAATGAGAAAAGAAAATTTCTGTTGAAGGAGCGTTAGCACATATGAAGGCAATGGAAACAAAAGATTTAACATTAGGATATGGAGAAACGGTTATTATTGACGAACTGAACTTGGAAATTCCTAAAGGAGAGATAACCGTTTTTATTGGGGGAAATGGTTGTGGAAAATCAACGTTGCTTCGTTCAATGGCACGTTTGCTAAAACCGCAGCAAGGCTCTGTTGTACTTGAGGGAGAAATGATGAGCAAAATTGCTACAAAAGAAGTAGCTAAAAAGCTTGCGATTTTACCACAGGGCCCTGTAGCTCCAGAAGGACTTACTGTGTTACAACTTGTAAAACAAGGTCGTTATCCTTACCAAAACTGGTTGAAACAGTGGTCTGAAGAAGATGAGAGAAAAGTTCAGAATGCGCTTGAATCAACAGGGATGAGCGCTCTTGCGGATCGCCACGTTGATTCCCTTTCAGGTGGTCAACGTCAAAGAGCATGGATTGCTATGACGCTTGCTCAAGATACAGAAATTATTTTGCTTGATGAACCAACAACATATCTAGATATGACACACCAAATTGAAATTTTAGATTTGCTATTTGATTTAAATGAGAAAGAACAGCGCACGATTGTAATGGTACTTCATGATCTGAACCTTGCCTGTCGTTATGCACACCATATTGTAGCTATTCGTGATAAAAAAGTATACGCACAAGGGCGTCCAGAAGATATTGTAAGCTGTGAACTTGTAAAGAACGTTTTTGAAATGAGCTGTCAAGTAACGGTTGACCCGCTCTTTGGAACGCCTCTTTGTATTCCACATGGAAAAGGAAGATGTATTGTTCAGCAAGTAACAAAAAATCAAAATGCAGACGTTGGATAACAAGCAAGCGGTAAAGGGAAACCTTTAAAAGCTTGGAGGGATAATAATGAAAGAAGAGTTCCAAGGTCAATTTTCAGCATTAATTGAAAAATATACAGAGCTTATGCTTGGAGATACATCAGAAGAACTTCAAGAAAAAATCAAAATGTGGGCTCTGTATACCCATATCTCTAAAACGATGCCACCTCTTGCTAAACATTGGAACAGTCAGTATCCAGACGCAAAGAAAGAAATGATTGATCTTGTGCGAGATATTAAAGAACTGAACGAGAGATATCGGGAAAATCAAAAAAAGGCTTGATACTTTAGTATCAAGCTTTTTTTAATGAGTTGGAAATTGATTCATATATCCTTGGAATTGTTCATAGCTTTGCTGAAGTTTATTTGAATCCTGAGCCTCAATACCGTAAAATCCCTTTTTAAACATAAGATTATAAATCTCACGCTGACAGTCTTGTGATTCGTTAAAGATTGCTGAAATCTCTTGATATAGTTCATCATGACTAAATTCATTAAGAGCCGTGCAATATGAAACTGTCATATATTTCTCAGTTGAAAGGATGTCTGTAATAAAATCAAGATCATTCATTGCAGACGTTTTGTTAATTGGTAATTCTGGATTTTTGATTTTCTGATCAACCATCGTTTATTTCTCCTTTACTGTAAAGTTTGCTGTGATTGTGTATTTTCGAGATGAGGTAAGATTCTTTCATAATGGCGCTGATGCATTTTACATACTTTTTCTATTTCTTGTGCAATCTCTGCATCTTGACATTGAGAAGCAAAGAAATGTGCTTTTTTCATTGCTACTAAGTTCCACGTTAACATATCTGCAATATAAAGAGCGTCTTTTGTAGAAATGACTTTTGGTGGTTCCATAAACATTGGTTGTGATTGATTTGTACTTTGTTCATTCATTTCATTTTGCATAAAAACCCCTCCTTAAGACCAAAAAATTCTCCTTTATTTTGGCTTCTTTAGGATGTTCCTATTCACCGGAAATTTCATATTATATAGCATAAATATATGTTTGAATGAAAAGGAAAAAAGACCTGAGTAAATGAGCCTACTTTTTGAAAAAATGTTTGTCTTTTTTTTTAGGGAGGGTAAATTTCCAGTACGTTACCCTTTACACATAGAAACATTTAAAGATATTCAATCTAGCTCTGATGGTCTACTGCTGTTTTAAAGGAATGAAATCATTTAAGTAGCATTAAATGTTATTTAATCAAGGGGGAGAAAGAAATGGAACAAGCAATGCGAGGTTTTTTTCTATATTTATCCAGGAATAAAACGCTTACAAAAGTAGCTAAAAAGTATGGTTTACAATTTGGAGCTAAACGATTTGTAGCAGGGGATACAATTAATTTAGCAGTGGATGTTATTAGAGGGTTAAATAATAAAGGATTGGACGTTACGATTGATTATCTTGGTGAGTTTATCGAAAGTGAAGAAGAAGCAATGGAAATGACAAATCAGTGCATTGAAGCAATACAAGCAATCGGACGTGAAAGTATAGAGTCACAGCTCTCTCTTAAGCTCACATCACTTGGACTTGATTTGTCTTCAGATATAGCAATACAAAATATGAAGCGTATTTTAGATGAAGCAGAGGCAAACGGTGTGTTTGTAACAATTGATATGGAAGATTATTCACGCTGTGAGAAAACGCTTAGAATCTTCAAAGAACTTAAAACAAAGTATGATAATATTGGAACAGTGATTCAAGCATATTTGCGCCGGACAGAAAATGATATGAAAGAACTTGATGCATACGAGCCAAATTTGCGTCTTGTTAAAGGGGCATACAAGGAACCAAAAGAAGTAGTTTTCCCAAAAAAGCAGGATGTTGATGAGAATTTTAAGAAGATTATTGAAATGCATATGCTTAATGGTCATTATACAGCTGTTGCAACACATGATGACAAGATCATCGAATACACAAAAAATCTAGTTTTAAAACATAACATCCCAAAGGAACAGTTTGAGTTTCAAATGCTGTATGGGATTCGAACTGAAAAGCAGGAAGAGCTTGTGAAAGATGGGTACAGAATGAGGGTGTATGTTCCTTATGGGACAGATTGGTATGGCTATTTTATGAGAAGACTAGCAGAGCGTCCTGCAAACGTAGCTTTTGTTTTAAAAGGAATGAGCAAAAAGTAGAAAAAGACTTGCTACTATTTTAGCAAGTCTTTTTATCGTTAATGTCCTTGGGTATTTTCTTGTTTGTACTGTTGATTTTGTGATTTTTGTTTTCCCGTATTATCTCTTCCATGAGGACCTGCATTTCCTTTCACACTTGCAGCGCTTACGCCATTTCGAGACGGATTTTTTTGCAAACGTGCCATCGCATAACCACCTCCCTTTTTTAACATAACCTGAAAAAAGCAAAATAACCAAATGATTAGTATTGAGAAAATTCTAAAAATAATATATATTAAAAGAAGGGTAAATAAGGCGTTTTTTAGCCATAAAATGAATGGTTATTCATTCAATAGAGTTTGGAGGGAATTTATATGGTGAAAACGATCCGAAAAGCAGCTGTCATTGGTTCAGGTGTAATGGGTTCAGGGATTGCTGCTTTACTTGCAAACGTAGGTATTCAAACACTCCTCTTAGACGTCGTGCCAAACGAGCTCACAGAAGCTGAAAAGAAGAAAGGATTATCTAAAGATGATGATGAAGTGCGAAACAGACTAGCGAAAACATCGTTAGAGCAATCTTTAAAAAGAAAGCCAGCTCCTCTTACGTCAAAGAAAAACATCGACTTTATAACGATTGGAAATACTGAAGACCATTGGAATGAATTAAAAACATGTGATTGGATTGTTGAAGTTGTCGTAGAGAATTTACAAGTGAAGAAACAAGTGCTTCAAAACATTGATAGAGTGAGAAAGAAAGGAAGCATTGTAAGTTCTAACACATCAGGAATCTCTGTTCATGCCATGTCGGAGGAATGCTCACAAGATTTTAAAGAGCATTTTCTAGGCACTCATTTTTTTAACCCACCTCGCTACCTCAAACTACTAGAAATTATCCCAACAAAAGAGACAAAATCAGCTATTGCTCAATATATGAAAAACTTTGGTGAAGAAGTATTAGGTAAGAAAGTAGTGTTTGCCAAAGACACGCCAAACTTTATTGCCAATAGAATTGGCACATATGGATTGCTTGTAACAGTAAGAGAGATGAACAAAAGTCAGTTAAATGTTGGAGAAGTCGATTCTCTAACAGGGCCTCTTATTGGAAGACCAAAAAGCGCAACATTTCGAACGCTCGATGTTGTTGGATTAGATACATTTGCTCACGTTGCACATAATGTATTTCAGCATGTAGAGGGAGAAGAAAGAGAGCTTTTTACCATTCCACCTTTTATGGAAGCGATGTTAGAAAAGGGCTTGTATGGAAGCAAAGCAGGAAAGGGTTTTTATAAAAAGGAAGGAAAAGAAATTCTTCAATTAAATACTGATACACTTCAATATGAACCACGTCAAAAGTTCCTGCTGACAGATAAAAGTAAAGGCAAGAAGAAAGATATGAAAGCGCTTTTATACTCGTCGAACAGAGAAGATCAATTTCTATGGAACATCATTAGCCCTGTATTACTTTACTCTGCCCATCTTGTGTCACAGATTGCTGACAATATTATTGATATTGATGAAGCAATGCGAGCTGGGTTTGGATGGAAGAAAGGACCATTTGAGCTATGGGATGAGCTTGGTGTAGAAGAGACCGTCACCAAAATGAAAAACGAAGAAAAAACGGTTCCAAGCTGGGTTGAAGAAATGCTTGAAAGTGGATTCACTACCTTCTATAAGCAAACCCCTGAAGCTCTATTCTATTTTAAAGAGAGTGAGTACAAAGTAAAAGAAAGAGAGGAAAAAAGGATTCATCTAGCGAGTCTTGAAAAAACAAACGTACTTCAAAAAAATAGCGGTGCTTCTTTACTCGATATGGGGGACGATGTGCTTTGTTTACAATTTACATCACCGAACAATGCAATTGGTCTTGATATTATCGACATGATCCACAAAGGTATTAATGAAGCAGAGCGAAATTATAAAGGGCTCATTATTGGAAATCAAGGGAAAAACTTCTGTGTTGGCGCCAATCTTGCCATGATGCTAATGGAAGCACAGGACGATAACTATGAAGAAATTGATTTTGTTATCTCCAAATTTCAAGGAGCAATGCAGCATATCAAATATAGCCTTGTACCTGTTGTAACTGCTCCATTTTCCATGACACTTGGTGGAGGAGCGGAAGTTTGTTTGCCTTCTGCCCATATTCAAGCTGCAAGTGAAACATATATGGGACTTGTAGAAGGCGGAGTTGGTCTTATTCCTGGCGGAGGAGGAAGTCAAAACCTTTATCAAAAAGTTCTTTCTCAAAGTGGGAGCGGGACAGATCTTTTAAAAGTAGCTTCACACGTTTTCGAAACGATTGCGATGGCAAAAGTTTCGACTTCTGCTCGTGAAGCAGGGGAGCTTGGTTTTTTAAATCCACAAGATAAAATCACGCAAAATGAAGAATTCCTACTCTATGATGCAAAGCAAGCAGTCATTCATCTTTCTTCTGATTATCGTGCGCCTGTACAGCAAAAGATTCCGGTTGTTGGAGAGAGCGGTTATGCGACGCTTTTGCTTGGAGCGCAAAGCATGAAATACTCTGGATATATTTCTGATCATGATTTGAAAATTGCTAAAAAGCTTGCTTTTGTGATCGCTGGTGGGAGACTACCTTTTGGTACAAAAGTTGATGAACAATACTTATTAGATTTAGAGCGTGAAGCTTTTTTAAGCCTGATTGGGGAGCTAAAGTCACAGGAGAGAATGCAGCATATGCTTTTGAAAGGCAAACCATTGCGTAATTAGAAGGGGGAGTAGGACTGTGAGAGAAGCAGTTATTGTAGCCGGAGCAAGAACACCTGTTGGAAAAGCGAAAAAAGGATCATTAGCAAACGTAAGACCTGATGACTTAGGGGCCCTTGCTGTGCAAGAAACGTTGAAAAGAGCAGGCGGGTATAGTGGTGAAATTGATGATCTCATTATCGGATGTTCGATTCCAGAAGCAGAGCAAGGGTTAAACTTAGCGCGAAACATTGGGGCTTTAGTAGGGTTACCGTACACAGTTCCAGCGGTTACGATCAATCGGTACTGCTCATCTGGATTACAAACGATTGCGTATGGTGCAGAGAGTATTATGCTTGGAAAAGCAAATGCAGTATTAGCAGGAGGCGTAGAATCAATGAGCCTTGTGCCGATGATAGGGCATGTGACACGATTAAATGTTCGCCTGGCGGAAGAAAAACCGGAGTATTATATGGCAATGGGGCATACAGCTGAACGAGTTGCCGATAAGTATGGCATTAGCAGGGAAGATCAAGATGCCTTTGCTGTAAGAAGTCACCAAAAAGCAGCAAAAGCAATACAGGAAGGTAAATTTAAAGATGAAATAGTACCTGTTGAAGTACCGATAAGAACGGTGGATGAACATCATAAATGGCAAGAGAAGAAAGTGTTGTTTAGCAAAGATGAGGGAGTACGTCCTGGCACAACAATGGAAGCTCTTAGGCATCTTCGCCCAGCTTTCGCTCTGAATGGTTCAGTGACAGCAGGAAATGCTTCTCAAACAAGTGACGGAGGAGCAGCTGTCTTTTTGATGGATCATGAAAAGGCGAAAGCAGAAGGTCTTAAACCAATGGCCAAATTCCGTTCATTTGCTGTTGGGGGAGTTCCGCCTGAAATAATGGGAGTCGGTCCTGTTGTTGCTATTCCAAAGGCTTTGAAGCAAGCTGGCCTGTCGTTGAGTGATATTGGGCTGTTTGAATTAAATGAAGCATTTGCATCACAAGCCATCCAGATTATTAGAGAGCTAGGGATAGACGAGGAAAAAGTAAACGTAAATGGAGGAGCAATTGCGCTTGGTCATCCACTTGGATGTACAGGAACCAAACTAACTCTATCGCTTTTGCATGAGATGAAGCGAAGAGGAGAACAATTTGGCATTGTGACAATGTGCGTTGGCGGCGGCATGGGAGCAGCTGGGGTTTTCGAACTTTTAGCATAAAAGGGAGGAAGAGTTATGAAAAGCAAAGGGGAGAAAGTGGTAAAAGGTGGAAGCTTCATTTTGGAAGATATTGATCCTGCTATGGTATACACCCCAGAAGACTTTACAGATGAACACAAAATGATTGCTAAAACAGCAGCTGACTATATTGACAAAGAAGTATTAAAAGAAGTAGAGCATCTTGAGAATCATGAGTTTGACCGATCTGTGAAGCTGTTGAAAAAAGCAGGGGATCTTGGATTGCTTGGCGGAGATATTCCAGAGGAGTATGGGGGACTTGATCTTGATAAAATCAGCTCAGCCCTTGTAGCGGAAAAGTTTTCAAAAGCAGGCGGATTCTCTATTACTCACGGAGCGCACGTTGGAATTGGTTCTTTGCCAATTGTTCTTTTCGGTACAGAACAGCAAAAGCAAACATACTTACCTGAGCTTGCAAGCGGGGATAAGATTGCAGCATATGCTTTAACAGAACCTGGATCTGGTTCTGATGCCCTTGGTGCTAAAACAACGGCACGTCTAAATGAAGAAGGAACACATTATCTTTTAAATGGTGAAAAGCAGTGGATTACAAATGCAGGATTTGCGGATCTCTTTATTGTATATGCGAAAGTAGATGGAGAGCATTTTAGCGCATTTATTGTGGAACGAACAGCAGAGGGAGTTTCAACAGGCCCAGAAGAAAAGAAAATGGGAATTAAAAGTTCATCAACAAGAACCCTTATTTTAGAAGATGCTAGAGTTCCTAAAGAAAATGTGTTAGGGGAAATTGGCAGAGGGCATATCATTGCTTTTAATATTTTAAATATTGGCCGTTATAAATTGGGAGTTGGAGCAATTGGAGCTTCAAAACATGCCTTTGAACTTGCTGTAAAATATACAAATGAGCGAAAGCAATTTAAAACAAAGATTTCACAGTTCTCTTTAACAAAAGAAAAGTTAGCAACAATGGCAGCTAAGATTTATGCAACAGAAAGCTCTGTTTATCGAACAGTGGGGCTTTTTGAAGAGAGAATGGGATCCTTAAACGAAGCGGAAAGAAAAGATGGTGGAAAAGTAGCGGCTTCAATTGCTGAATACGCTATTGAATGTTCACTAAATAAATTCTTTGGTACAGAAGTGCTTGATTATGTTGTTGATGAAGGGGTGCAGCTTCATGGCGGCTACGGATTTATGGAAGAATATGAAATTTCACGGCTTTATCAAGATTCACGCATTAATCGGATATTTGAAGGCACGAATGAAATTAATCGATTGCTTGTCCCGGCAACTTATTTGCGTAAAGGAGTAAAAGGAGAGCTACCTCTATTTGAGAAAGCGCAAGCTCTTCAAGAAGAAATGATGATGACAAGAGCTGTAGAAGCAGGGGAAGGGCTTCTTGACCAGGAAGAGAACTTAGTGAAGAACGGTAAAAAAATGGCTTTATTAATTCTTGGTCTTATTGCTCAAAAGTATGGAAAAAAAGCAGCGGAAGAACAGGAAATTTTGGCAAATGCTGCTGATATTATTAGCGAAGTATATGCAATGGAATCTGTTTTACTTCGAACGCAAAAGGCAGTGAGCGCTACTGGGGAAGAGAAAAATCAATTAAAAGTACGTTATACCGAAATCTTTTGCCAAGAAGCATTTCAAAAAATTGAGCATCATGCAAAAGAAACTCTTTCATATGTTGAAGATGGGGATAGCCTCCGAATGATGCTTTCTGCTTTGCGTAAATTTACGAAATACATCCCAAAAAATATAATTACTAAGAAAAGAGAAGTAGCTGAAGTGCTAATCGAACAAGAGGAGTTTGCTGTGTAATGACTATAAAAAACAGGGAGAGCGTTCGAGCTTTCCTTGTTTTTTAATGAAGATTCACGATAAAATGAGAAAGAAAATATATGGAATTATGGTGGTGTAATAAATGAGTATAACAATATATGAATATCCAAAATGTAGTACATGTCGAAATGCAAAGAAATGGCTTGATGAACATAATGTGGAATATAACGCAATACATATTGTAGAAAATCCTCCTTCAAAAGAAGAAATTAAGGAACTTTATGAAAAGAGCGGTTTAGAGCTAAAGAAATTCTTTAATACAAGTGGTAAAAAGTATCGTGAGCTTGGATTAAAAGATAAAGTAGCTTCTGCTTCAAATGAAGAACTTTTTGAAATTTTAGCTTCAGATGGCATGCTTTTAAAACGACCGATTGTGACAGATGGGGAGAAAGTAACGGTTGGGTTTAAAGATGAGATGTTTCAGAAAGAATGGAAATAGAAGGATAATGCTTATTAAAAGTTTTTCTTATTTTAGAATGCTTTCAAATAGAAAATATTCTATTTTTACGTTACAATTAAGATAATATGCGAGCGTTTATGTGCTCCCTTTGATAACGAATAAAAATGATAAGAAAATGAACGATGTATGGAGGGAACTAGAATGAATTTACCAAAAGATTTACGTTATTCAGAAGAACACGAGTGGGTAAAAGTTGAGGGTGACAAAGTAACAATCGGAATTACTGACTTTGCGCAATCAGAACTAGGCGATATCGTATTTGTTGAGCTTCCTGAAGTAGGAGCAACAATTGAAGCGGACGAGCCTTTTGGAAGCGTTGAGTCTGTTAAAACAGTATCTGAGTTGTACGCACCAATTAGTGGAAAAGTAGTTGAAATCAACGAAAACCTAGATGACAGCCCAGAGTTTGTTAATGAATCTCCATACGAAAATGCATGGATGATTGTTTTGGAGCCTGATAATAAGGGAGATATTGAGAAATTAATGACAGCAGAAGAATATCAAAAAATGATTTCAGAATAAAAAAAAGGAATGTTTCCAAATGGGAAACATTCCTTTTTTCTTTTGGAAAGGGAAAAATTTCATTTATGAACCCTTTGCTTTCAGGAGAATCTATAGTTAGATTCGTCTAGAAGGAGTGAAGCTTAATGTTAGAAAAGCGTCATATTGATGTAACGGACCGAGTTGTCGGAAAGTATGTAAATGATGAATTGAATTTATACGTTGAAAATGAACCGATTGGGAAGATGACTGTTAACGAGCAAGGAAAATCAGAGTATCAGTTAAATAACGGATATCAATATCGCGATAATAAATTTTACCAACATACAGATGTTACAACAGGTAAAGACATGAAGTACACCGATTGTGACAATGAAGAAGGTTGGTGCTAAAAAGCAGCGGGATTCCGCTGCTTTTTCTCTTAAAGAAAGCATTTTACAAAATTAAATATGAAGAAACAGGGGAAAAGACGTGAGAAAGCGAATACTGTATACTAAAGGATAAATGGATATTGGTGTACATTCTAACAAACAGGTGATGACAATGGTAGAAGGTATGGATAAGGTAATTATTGTTGAGGGAAGATCGGATAAAAAAAGAATTGAAAACATTATTAGAGAACCGATTGAGATCATTTGTACAAATGGCACGCTTAGCGTTGCCAAACTTGATGAAATTATTGATGCCACATTCGACAGAGACGTCTATATATTAGTCGATTCAGACGATGCTGGTGATAAACTTAGAAAACAATTTCGTCGTGAATTTCCTGAAGCAGAACATCTTTATATTGATCGAGCTTATCGAGAAGTAGCTGCTGCACCAAGAAACCATATTGCAACCGTGTTGTTGAGTGCTAATATTGATATCAACACAGAATTTTTAGTTTAAAGGATTTGGTTAATGATGCAGGAATGGACAGAAGAGATTGTAAATGAAAATATAAACAAAGACGGATATCGCTTTCTCTATTTTTACACACCACTTTGTGGAACATGTCAGCTTGCAAAGAAGATGCTTGAAGTAAGTGAGAAAGTGCTACCAGATGTAAATATTGGAGCAGCTAATTTAAACTATATGCCAGATAAGGCAAGTGAATTTAAGATAGAAAGTGTGCCGTGTTTGCTCATTTTGAAAGATGGGAAATTAGAAGAAAAAGTATATGCTTTTCATTCAGTTGAAAACATTATTGGAAAATTAGGTGCTTATGAAAGTGCTTTACGCTAATGTAAAGCACTTTTTGACATATTTCTTAGGAAATAAAGGTGTTACGACATTGTTTGAAGTTTAAGAAAAGAGATTGTCGAGAAAAAGAACAAGGAACAGGAAAAAAAAGAGAGAACTTTAACAATACGAGAAAAAAGGAGTGTAAGCGGATGAAACTAAAAACATTAGTTCACAGTTTTATGAAACGCCTTACTAAAAGCGCTCACTTACTGCCGTTAATGGGAGAAGAATATTTTGTTATTTCTCTTCAAGATGAAACAGATTCCTATTCCTTGCTTATTTCAAAAGACGAGCAAATTGTTGTGTCTGGATTAGTTCAACAAGCGAACGTTCGGATTCAGGGTGATAATAAAAGTTATTATGATTTACTACTAAGTTTAGAAGCTCTGCAGAAGCTAAGTAAACAGCACCAAGTGGTTATAGAAGGTAGTTTTGCAGACGTTCTGAAAGCTGAAATGTTGATTAAACTGGCTACGAAAGAGCAAAAAGGAAAAGTTGTACAGTTAGCCTCATAGCAAAAAATAGAAATGTTATCACTGTTGAAAATTATTTGACATTGTTTATGATAGGTGCTACAATCACTCTCGTAACTTCTAATCGTTTAATTAAATATTGCAACTCTTATCAAGAGAGGTGGAGGGACTGTGCCCGATGAAGCCCGGCAACCGTCAGATAATCTGAAAAGGTGCCAATTCCTGCAAAGTTGTGTAATACGACTTTGAGAGATGAGAGAGAGGCTTGAACATACACAACCTTTCTGCTCGTCGTGCAGAAAGGTTTTTTTATTATGCTGAAAAGATTTTGTTTGGGGATACTATTCTTCATTACTAGGCCTCTTTATCGGAAAAAACTGACTTTTTAAACGATAAACAAGAATAACTGACAGATCGAAGAAGGTGAATACGCAATGATTACATTGAAGAACGTCAACAAGACATACAAAACAAAATCAGGTGAAGTTGTAGCAGTCAAAGACGTCAATCTCGAAGTTGGGAAGGGAGAAATCTTTGGGATTATTGGTTACAGCGGAGCCGGGAAAAGTACGATGGTTCGGCTTTTTAACGGCCTTGAGAAACCTACAAGTGGGGATGTCGTAGTAGCAGATAACAACATTGGTCATATAAAGGGCGAACAGCTTCGAAAAGCTCGTCAAGAAATAGGAATGATCTTTCAACATTTCAATTTATTATGGTCTCGAACTGTACGTGATAATATTTCGTTTCCTCTTGAAATTGCTGGAGTACCAAAGAAAGAGAGACAAAAAAGAGCAGAGGAGCTTATTAAGCTTGTTGGGCTTGAAGGGCGCGAGAAAGCTTACCCTTCTCAATTAAGTGGAGGGCAAAAACAAAGGGTTGGAATTGCGAGAGCACTTGCTAACAATCCAAAAGTCCTTCTTTGTGATGAAGCAACTTCAGCACTTGATCCTCAAACAACAGATTCGATTTTAGATTTACTTGTAGACATTAATAAAAAATTAGGACTAACAATTGTCCTTATTACGCATGAAATGCATGTTATTCGCAAAATTTGCCATCGTGTAGCAGTGATGGAGAGCGGGAATATTGTGGAGCATGGGGAAGTATTAGAAGTCTTCCGCAATCCACAGCAGAACGTAACAAAACGTTTCGTGAAGCAAATAGCAGAAGCAGAAGATGCTTCTGAAACAATCTCTACTTTAGTAGAACGCTATAAGAGCGGACGGATTGTACAGCTCACATTTATCGGAGATGATGCAGAGCAGCCGCTTATTACTCAACTTATCCGAAAGTTTGATATTGCGGTAAACATTGTACAAGGGAAAGTGTCTCAGCTCCAAGATGGTGCGTACGGTACATTATTTATTCATCTTGATGGAAATGAAGAAGAACTAAACAAGGCATTAGCCTTTTTACAACAAGAGAACATCGAAGTAGAGGTGATCAATCATGTTTAGTGAATGGTTTCCAAACGTTGACTTAGAGTCTTTTCAACAAGCAACAGTTGAGACGCTCTATATGACATCTATCTCAGTTATTGCAACGTTTATTTTAGGGATTTTACTTGGACTCTTATTATTTTTAACATCTAAGGGAAGTCTATGGGAAAACAAGTTCTTTAACACGATTATTGCTGTTATTGTGAACGTATTTCGTTCCATTCCCTTTATCATTTTAATCATTCTATTGCTTCCTTTTACAAACTTTATAATTGGTTCTATGTTTGGTCCAAAAGCAGCTCTTCCAGCATTAATTATTGGAGCAGCCCCTTTCTATGCGCGACTTGTAGAAATTGCGCTTCGTGAAATTGATCGTGGCGTTATTGAAGCAGCTCAAGCAATGGGAGCGAAAACAAGAACTATCATTTTCAAAGTATTGTTACCAGAGTCATTGCCAGCCCTTATTTCAGGTATTACTGTAACAGCTATTGCTCTTATTGGATACACAGCAGTAGCGGCAGCAATTGGGGCAGGAGGACTTGGCGCTCTAGCATATGACCAAGGATTTAAACGTAATGAGAATGATGTAACATTTTTAGCAACAGCATTAATTTTAGTTATTGTATTTATTCTTCAATTTATTGGCGACTTAGCGACAAAGAAAATCGACAAACGCTAATGTGCTATAAACTAATTTTGAAATAAAAGGAGAGTCATTACATGAAAAAGTTATTTGCATCAGCTGTCCTAGCTTTATCTGTGACAAGCCTTGCAGCTTGTGGTTCAAGCGGTGGTAGCGACAGCTCTAAAGAAAAAGAAATTAAAATTGTAGCAACAAGTACTCCACACGCTGAGATTTTAGAAGAAGCAGCCTCAATTTTAGAGAAGAAAGACATCAAGCTTGATGTTGAAGTGAACGATGATTACAGTTTACAAAACAAAATGCTAGCTAGTGGTGAAGTTGATGCAAACTTTTTCCAACATACACCATACCTTAAAAATGCAATGAAGGAAGACAAAAGCTTTGATCTTGTAAGTGCAGGTGGCGTACACCTTGAGCCAATGGGTGTATACTCTAAAAAATATAAAAACCTTGATGAAATTCCTAAAAACGGAACAATTATGATTAGTAATAACGTAGCAGAAGAAGGACGCATGCTTTCTCTTTTACAACAAGGCGGTCTTATTAAACTAAAAGAAGGCGTTGACCCTGTTTCAGCAACGAAGAAAGATATTGTAGAAAATAAGAAAAATATCAACATTAAAGTTGGTGGAGATGCTGCTTTAATGCCAAAAGCATATGAAAATGAAGAAGCAGCCGCAGTTATTATTAACACTAACTATGCAATCGGAGCTGACTTAACGCCAACAAAAGATGCGATTGAGTTAGAAGGAGAAGATTCACCATACGTGAATATCGTTGCAGTTAAAAAAGGTGACGAAGATCGTGAAGAAATTAAAGAACTTATGAAAGTTCTTCATTCAAAAGAGATTCAAGACTTTATTAAAGAGAAATATAAAGGTTCTATCATTCCAGTTTCAAAATAATTTGGAAAGGGGGCGCATTTGCGCTCCCTTTTTTATTTTTATGAAAGGTGCAGAAAGCATACATTTTTTTCTAGAAGACCATACTAATGTTGAAAAGTTTAAAGAAGTGGAGTTGATAGGGATGGATACAGGTCAAAATTCAACAGACCAGGCGTTGCATGCGTATAAAGTAGGTATCGGTGAATTTACACAGAGGCTTCCAGATGTTGCTGAAGCATTTAACGCATTTACAGAAACATGTTTTAAAGAAGGAGAACTTTCAGCAAAACAGAAACAGCTGATTGCTCTTGGAATCAGTCTTGTAGCACAAGACGAATACTGTATTATTTACCATACAAAAGGATGTTTAGATGAAGGCGCAAGTGAGAAGGAAATTCTTGAAGCATGTGGTGTTGGCGCAGCATTTGGCGGAGGAGCAGCAATGAGTCAAGCTGTTACGCTCGTGCAAGAATGCATTGGAGAACTAGATCAGCGAACACATTAAACAAACGTTTGATTAAGGTTTCGAGATTAGTGTTCAAGCTTTACAATGCCCCTTTTTTAAAAGGGGTCTTTTACATAAGTAGGGAAAGAAACCAATAACAGCCTATTCCTTAAATTTAGTTAAAGCTTTTCCCTGTTTCTATAGTAGAAAATAGGATAGAATGAGAAGAGATTAAGAGCTAAGCCTAATAGGGAGATTAGCCTTTCTGGGTTGCCATAGGATTTTATTTGTTATAAAATTATAATGAGAATAAAATGAGAATGATTAGTAATAAAATTAATAATAAATATTGGCATATATAAGCTAATAATTGGAGGGTTTACGAATGGCAGGTTCAACATTAAAGATTACAGACCTTCATGTTGAGATTGAAGGAAAAGAGATTTTAAAAGGTGTTAACTTAGAAATTAAAGGCGGCGAAATCCACGCTGTTATGGGACCGAACGGTACTGGTAAATCAACGTTATCATCTGCAATTATGGGACACCCTAAGTATGAGGTAACAAAAGGTAGCATCACGCTTGATGGAAAAGATGTTCTTGAGATGGAAGTTGACGAACGTGCACAAGCAGGTCTTTTCCTTGCGATGCAATACCCAAGTGAAATCAGCGGTGTAACAAACGCAGATTTCCTACGTTCAGCAATTAATGCTCGTCGTGAAGAAGGTGATGAAATTTCTCTAATGAAATTCATCCGTAAATTAGATTCAAAAATGGAATTACTTGAAATGGATCAAGACATGGCACAGCGTTACCTAAACGAAGGTTTCTCTGGTGGGGAGAAGAAACGTAATGAAATTCTTCAACTTATGATGCTTGAACCAAAACTAGCAATCCTTGATGAAATTGACTCTGGTCTTGATATTGATGCATTAAAGGTTGTTTCTAAAGGAATCAATGAAATGCGCGGAGAAGACTTCGGCTGCTTAATGATTACTCACTATCAACGTTTACTTAACTACATCACACCTGATCATGTTCACGTTATGATGCAAGGACGCGTTGTTAAATCTGGTGGTCCAGAACTAGCACAACGTCTAGAATCAGAAGGCTACGACTGGATTAAAAAAGAACTTGGCATTGAAGATGAAACAGTAGGACAAGAAGCATAAAGTAAGCGTTAGGAGGAAATGTCATGACGATTGAGACAACATTACCATTTGATAAAGAGTACGTCCGTAATTACTCACAGCAGTCAGAAGAGCCAACATGGCTAACAGACATCCGCTTACAAGCTCTTGAACAAGCGGAATCTCTTCCACTGCCAAAAGCAGAAAAAACAAAGATTACAAATTGGAATTTTACAAGCTTTAAGGAGCATACAGTAGAAGGTTCTGCAATTTCTTCTATTGATGAGCTACCTGAAGTTGTACAGTCTTTAATTAATAAAGAGAATGCAAATAACCTATACGTTCAGCAAAATCAAACGGCTGTTTACTCAGAGTTAACAGCAGAGCTTAAAGAGCAAGGTGTTATTTTTACAGACATTCAAAAAGCAGCAAAAGAGCATAGTGACCTTGTACAGAAATACTTCATGCAAGGAGCAAAAGTAGACGAAAACCGTCTGACAGCTCTTCACGCAGCTCTAATGAATGGCGGCGTGTTCGTTTATGTTCCAAAGAACGTTGAAGTAAAAGAACCATTGCAAGCTGTTTTTGTTCATGAAAATGCTAAAACACCGTTATTCAACCATGTTATTGTTGTTGCTGATGATAATAGTTCTGTAACATATGTTGAGAACTACGTTTCAACAACAAATGCAGATGAAAGTATCGCAAACATCGTGACGGAAGTTTTCGCAAACAATAATGCGAAAGTAACATTTGGTGCTGTAGACTACCTTGAAGAAGGTACAACAACATATGTGAACCGTCGTGGTATTGCAGAACGCGATGGCCGTATTGAATGGGCACTTGGATTAATGAATGAAGGCAATACGGTTGCTGAAAACATTACACATCTAATCGGCGATGGTTCATATGGCGATATTAAAACAGTAACAGTTGGCCGTGGTCATCAAACACAAAACTTAACAACGAACATTACACACTTCGGTAAAAACTCTGAAGGATATATCTTAAAGCACGGCGTTATGAAGGATAGTGCATCTTCAATTTTTAACGGTATCGGTAAAATTGAGCATGGTGCATCAAAATCAAATGCTGAACAAGAATCTCGCGTTCTTATGTTAAGTGAAAAAGCACGTGGAGATGCAAATCCAATTCTTCTTATTGATGAAGATGATGTAACAGCAGGACACGCAGCTTCTGTTGGTCGCGTTGATCCGATTCAACTTTACTATCTAATGAGCCGCGGTATTTCAAAAGCTGAAGCAGAACGTCTAATTGTTTATGGTTTCCTTGACCCAGTTGTTCGCGAATTACCAATTGAAGAAGTTAAAAAACAGCTTGTTGAGGTAATCGAAAGGAAAGTTAAGTAATGAATATCCACGATATTCGTGAACAGTTTCCAATTCTACATCAAGAGGTCAATGGAAATCTGCTTGTTTATCTAGATAGTGCTGCAACATCACAGAAACCTCTAAAAGTGATTGAAGCAGTTGATAAATATTACCGTGAGTATAACTCAAACGTGCACCGCGGTGTTCATACACTTGGTACAAGAGCAACAGATGGATATGAAGGGGCTCGTGAAAAAGTACGTAAATTTATTAATGCTTCATCAACAGAGGAAGTTATTTTTACAAGAGGTACAACAACGGCTCTTAATACGATTGCTGCAAGCTATGGGCGTGCAAATGTAGGGGAAGGCGATGAAATTGTTATCACTTATATGGAGCACCATAGTAACATCATTCCATGGCAGCAAGTTGCCAAAGCAACAGGAGCTACGTTAAAATATATACCATTAACAGATGATGGTTCTTTAGATTTAGAAGAAGTGCGCAATACAGTTACATCAAACACAAAGATTGTAGCTGTTATGCACGTTTCTAACGTTCTTGGAACAATCAACCCTGTTAAAGAAATTGCTCGCATTGCTCATGAAAATGAAGCAGTTATGGTTGTAGACGGAGCACAAAGTGCGCCACATATGAAAGTGGACGTACAAGATCTTGACTGTGATTTTTATGCTTTTTCAGGACACAAAATGGGTGGTCCGACTGGTATCGGTGTTCTTTATGGAAAGAAAGCACTTCTAGAAAAAATGGAGCCTGTTGAATTTGGAGGAGAAATGATTGATTTTGTTAACCTTTATGATTCAACGTGGAAAGAGCTTCCTTGGAAATTTGAAGGTGGAACACCAATCATTGCAGGAGCTATTGGATTAGGCGCTGCAATTGATTTTCTAGAAGATGTAGGTCTTGATAACATCGCTGCACATGAGCATAAGCTTGCACAATATGCGTTAGAAAAGTTGTCAACAGTTGAAGGCATTACGATTTATGGACCGAAAGAACGCGCAGGAGTTGTAACGTTCAATCTAGATGAGGTACATCCACACGATGTAGCAACAGTACTTGATGCAGATGGAATTGCTGTTCGTGCTGGTCATCACTGTGCACAGCCTCTTATGAAGTACTTGAACGTATCTGCAACAGCTCGTGCAAGTTTCTATCTATACAATACAGAAGAAGAAATTGACCGTTTTGTTTCTTCATTAATTAAAACGAAGGAGTATTTCACAAATGTCTTTTAGTAACCTTGATACACTGTACCGTCAAGTGATTATGGATCATTATAAAAATCCTCGTAACAAGGGTAACCTTGATGACGAAACAGTGACAATTAATATGAACAACCCAACTTGTGGTGATCGAATTCAACTTTCTTTAAAAGTTGAGGATGATAAAGTCGTCGATGCGAAGTTTGATGGTGAAGGTTGTTCAATTTCATTATCAAGTGCTTCTATGATGACACAAGCTATTAAAGGCTTAAAAGTTGAAGATGCTCTTAAAATGTCAAAAGTTTTTTCAGATATGATGCAGGGAAAAGAATATGAAGATAGTAGCCTTGAATTAGAAGATATCGAAGCATTACAAGGTGTATCCCAGTTTCCAGCCCGCATTAAATGTGCAACATTAGCTTGGAAAGCAATGGAAAAAGGTTTGCACGAGAAGGATAGCGACGCATAAGTAGCTTTATGATCGTTTCAAACCAATATGTAGGGGGTAGTAAAAAATGGCGAAGAAGATGCCAGAAATCGGCGATTACAAGTACGGTTTTTCTGATAAAGACGTATCCATTTTCCGTTCAGAACGTGGTTTAACGAAAGAAATCGTAGAAGAAATTTCACGTATGAAGGAAGAGCCACAATGGATGCTTGATTTCCGTTTAAAGTCGCTTGAACATTTTTATAACATGCCAATGCCTCAATGGGGCGGAGACTTAAATAGCTTAAACTTTGATGAGATTACGTATTATGTAAAACCATCAGAGCGTTCAGAGCGTTCTTGGGATGAAGTACCTGAAGAAATTAAACAAACGTTTGATAAATTAGGAATTCCAGAAGCTGAACAAAAATATCTTGCAGGAGTGTCTGCTCAGTATGAGTCAGAAGTTGTTTACCATAACATGCAAGAAGATCTTGAAGCAAAAGGGATTGTCTTCAAGGATACAGATTCAGCACTAAAAGAAAACGAAGAGCTTTTCCGTGAACACTGGGCGAAAGTAATCCCGCCAACAGACAATAAGTTTGCAGCGCTAAACTCAGCAGTTTGGTCTGGTGGATCATTCATTTACGTACCAAAAGGTGTAAAAGTAGAAACACCTCTTCAAGCTTATTTCCGTATTAACTCAGAAAATATGGGACAGTTTGAACGTACGCTTATCATTGTTGATGAAGGCGCACATGTACACTATGTTGAAGGCTGTACAGCACCTGTTTATACAACAAACTCACTTCATAGTGCTGTTGTAGAAATCATCATCAAAAAAGATGCTTATTGTCGTTATACAACAATTCAAAACTGGGCGAACAACGTATACAACCTTGTAACAAAACGCGCAGTTTGTGAAGAAAACGCGACAATGGAATGGATTGATGGTAACATTGGTTCAAAACTTACAATGAAATATCCAGCAGTTATCTTAAAGGGTGAAGGTGCTCGTGGTATGACACTTTCTATCGCTCTAGCTGGTAAAGGTCAGCACCAAGATGCAGGAGCTAAAATGATTCACTTAGCACCAAATACGTCTTCTACAATCGTTTCTAAATCGATTTCTAAACATGGCGGAAAGGTAACATACCGTGGTATTGTTCACTTTGGTCGTCGTGCAGAAGGTGCTCGTTCTAATATTGAGTGCGATACGCTTATCATGGATAACAAATCAACATCAGATACAATTCCGTACAACGAGATTTTAAACGATAACATCTCGCTTGAACACGAAGCAAAAGTTTCAAAAGTATCTGAAGAACAGCTTTTCTATCTAATGAGCCGTGGTATCTCAGAAGAAGAAGCAACAGAAATGATCGTAATGGGCTTCATCGAGCCGTTTACAAAAGAACTTCCAATGGAATATGCGGTTGAAATGAACCGTCTTATCAAGTTCGAAATGGAAGGTTCTATTGGTTAATAAACAGAAAAAAGGGTGAACCTCTTTCAAAGAGGTTCACCCTTTTTCTTTATCGTAGAGCGTTAAGGCTTTTTTGTTTGGTTTCTTCTACCATTTTTTTTGCTTTTTGGTCTTCAATATGGTCTCTTTTCGCTTTTTCTTCAATCTTTTCTGTCTCATTGTTAGAATGAGGGATTTCCACTTGTTGATCATTCCTTTTTTAAAATTTGTAATCAAAGCAGCTTACGTACTGTCCATTAGATTGTTCTAGAAATTAAGCTTCTACCATATCTTCCTCCTCTTAAAAAGCATTCATCTATCCTTTTCCCCATTTTTTTTAGAATAAATATTATTGGAATCGTAACCTATCGCCCTGTTTAAAGAAAAATTAAACGTGGTACTGATAAATACAACAATAAAAAATAATTAAAGATAATAGCAAGGAGGAATTGAGAATGAAGGACACAAATCGACAAGTTGGCGGAACAAAAGGACAAACTCAAGATCGTCAGCCAGGAATTGAAAGTGAAATGGATCCTAGACCTGTATATGAAGAGAAGGACTATAAATATAAAGGTGCGGACAAATTAAAAAACAAAGTAGCTCTTATTACAGGTGGAGATAGCGGAATCGGTAGAGCTGTAGCAATTGCTTATGCAAAAGAAGGTGCACATGTTGCTGTTTCTTACTTAGATGAAGAAGGAGATGCAGAACTTGTTAAAGAAGCAGTAGAGAAAGAAGGAGTAAAGTGTACGCTTCATGCAGGTGACGTAGGAGATGAAGACTTCTGTAAACGTCTTATTAAAGATGTTGTAGCTGAGCATGGCCGTATTGATATTCTAGTAAACAATGCAGGTGAACAGCACCCGCAAGACGGAATTGAAAACATTTCAACAGAACAATTGCATAAAACGTTCCAAACAAACTTCTTCTCTATGTTTTATCTAACAAAAGGTACTCTTCCGTATATGAAAGAAGGAAGCACAATTATCAATACAGCTTCTATTAATGCATATAGAGGGCATGCAACTCTTATTGATTACTCTTCAACAAAAGGAGCAATTGTGGCCTTCACACGTTCAATGGCACAGTCTCTTGCAGATAAAGGGATTCGAGTGAATGGTGTAGCACCCGGTCCAATTTGGACACCGCTTATTCCGGCGACATTCCCAAAAGAACAAGTAGAAGAGTTTGGCTTAGACACTTTAATGAATAGACCAGGACAGCCTGTAGAGCACGTAGGAAGTTATGTACTGCTTGCAAGTGATGAATCATCATATATGACAGGTCAGTTCATCCACATTAATGGAGGAGCCTACATTTCAAGCTAAAAAAAAGCCGATTTCCGGCTTTTTTTTATTATTAACACTGCTCAATCGAGAAATCGAAAAGAATAGGATATAATAGAAGAAAATAAAATGGTGTGGGGTTTTGATATGATTCAAATAGGTGTAACAGGCTGGGGTGATCATGATTCCCTTTATCCAGCTGGAACAAGAAGTAATGAAAAATTAGAAGTATACAGCGGCCATTTTCCGATTGTTGAAGTGGATTCCTCATTTTATGCTGTTCAACATTCTTCAACATTTGAGAAATGGGTAGCACAAACACCAAAATCATTTGGATTTATTGTAAAGGCATATCAAGGAATGACAGGGCATTTGAAAGAAGAAATTCCTTTTGAATCGAAAGAGGAAATGTTTGAGAAGTTTAAGCTATCCATTTCTCCTCTCATAAAATCAGGTAAGCTAAAGGCTGTTCTCTTTCAATATCCGCCTTGGTTCAGATGTGAAAAAGCTTCAGTCAACTTACTGAACTATACAAAGAAAATGATGGGACCTATTCCTATTGCAATTGAATTTCGCAATAAAACATGGTTTGAAGGAGATATGAGAGAGCGTACAATATCTTATCTGAAAGAAAACGGATGGATTCACACTGTATGTGATGAACCACAGCTTCAAAGTGGAGAAGGATACGTTCCAATTGTGCCAAAGGCAACATCCAAAGAGTTAACAATTATTCGTTTTCACGGTCGTAATAGTGCAGGATGGACGAGAGGGAATCGCTCAAATGCAGAGTGGCGAAAAGTACGCTGCTTGTATCGCTATAATGAAAAGGAATTAGTAGAGTGGAAAAATCGACTTGAAGAGATGAAAAAGGAAACAAAAGAAATTTGTCTTCTTTTTAACAACAATTCAGCAGGAGATGCTGCAGATAATGCTAAGCAGATGATTGACCTTCTTGATCTAGAGTATGAAGGGCTTGCTCCAAAGCAGCTAGATTTCTTTGATTTATAACTGCCGTTAATCACCTTTCTAAATGGCTATCATACATTGACTATAGAAGGGGTGTGTAGTCAAAATGATAACGTTAGAACCGATTGTAATTGAAGGAAAAACATTCAATGCTACAACAGTTGCTTTGCCAAAAACAACGTTGCTTGTTGTCTCTAACGATAAAGGATACATTATGTGTGGTGCCCTTGATGTTGGATTATTAAACGATAAGTTAAAAGATCGCAATATTCTAGCAGGACGGGCAACAGGGGTTAAAACGATTGACCAACTCTTAGAGGCTCCTCTTGAATCTGTGACACTTTATGCAGAACAAAAAGGGATTGTGGCTGGCATGAAGGGAAAAGATGCTTTATTGAAAATGGTGTAGGAAGACGGAAGATGCCGTCTTCTTTTTTGTGAATTTAGAAATGAGCTTATCTTTTCTTGCATATATATAGTTTGTAGGGGGGATAAGCCGTGTATAGATTAAGAAGAAGACCCCATCGCAAAGGTCCTTTGCCATTTCGGTATGTATTATTGTTAAGCTTTGTTTTCTTTATTTTCTCGACGTCGCTTGGAATTTGGCTTATTAACAAAGCGGTAGAACCGACACTTATGGCTTATGCAAATATGCAAACGAAAAAAATTGCTCAGTATGTCATTAATGAAGCAATTGATAAAGAAATTACAAACCAGCTTGATCCTGAATCAGTATTTAGTACAACTGGAGAAGCAGGAGATGGCACAGCAGTAAATCTTAATACAGCTGTTGTAACAAATGTTTTAAAAGAGACAACAACACTTGTACAAAAAAGCCTGCGCGATATTGAAAAAGGAGAAGGACAAATTACAGATCCCCCTAGTGGAGTAGAAATAGAAGAAAATAAAAAACTCCGTGAAGAGGGAATTTTGTATCATATTCCACTTGGGCGTGCTACAGATAATGCGTTGCTTGCAAATCTAGGTCCAAACATTCCAGTAGAGTTTAGCACAATTGGAGCGGCCCATACAGATGTAGACACAAGTATTGAGGAGTACGGTATTAATAATGCTATGATTACTGTTTATGTGAAAGTTCAAGTTGATGTGCAAGTAGTGCTTCCGTTTGCAACAGACGTAGCTAGGGTAACAACGAAAGTTCCTGTTGCAATGAGAATTCATGAAGGAAGTGTACCAGACTATTACAATAGAGGCGGAGACGGGAATGGAGCAGCTATAGAGCTTCCTAATAAGAAAGAATAAAAAAGGGAAAGAAGTAATCTTTCTCTTTTTTATTCTGAAAAGAAAAACTATTTTGACAAAAGAGAATAGTATGGTTATAATGTTTTAAGAAAAATACATCTAATGTCCTAAATAGTCAGAAAAATTAGAAATTTACACAAAGGAGAGAGAAAAATGGACAATCGTCCTCAGTGGGGAACAAGAACAGGTTTCATTTTAGCTGCAGCTGGCTCAGCAGTAGGGTTAGGGAATATTTGGAGGTTTCCAGCTGTAGCATATGAAAATGGGGGTGGAGCTTTTCTTATTCCTTATCTTTTTGCATTATTAACAGCTGGTATTCCATTACTCGTAATGGAGTTTACTATTGGTCACAAATATCGTGGTTCATCACCACTTTCTTTTGCTAGGTTGAATAAGAAAGTCGAATGGCTTGGATGGTGGCAAGTTGGGATTTCATTTGTTATTGCAACATATTATGCCATTATCATTGCATGGGCTATGTCTTATACAGTGTTCTCATTTGACTTAAGCTGGGGTTCTGATCCCGAATCGTTTCTTTATGGAACTCATTTACAGCTGACTGAGCAAGAGGGACAGTTCGGAGGGATGAACTATAGTGTACTTATTCCGTTAGCCATCGTTTGGATTGTTGTATTAGGTATTTTAATTAAGGGAATTAAAAAGGGCATTGAAATAGCTAATAAGATATTCCTTCCTACATTAGTTGTTTTGTTTTTAATTATTGTTATTCGAGCTCTAACACTTGATGGGGCAATCGAAGGTCTTAATGCCTTTTTTACACCAAACTGGGAAACAATCACAAGTGGAAAAGTATGGGTAGCTGCATACGGACAAATCTTCTTTAGTTTATCAATTGGTTTTGCAATCATGGTTACTTATTCAAGCTATCTTCCAAAGAAGTCTGATATAACAAACAATGCGTTTATTACAGCATTTTTTAATTCAGGATTTGAACTTTTAGCAGGTATTGGAGTATTCTCGGTACTTGGATTTATGGCTATGCAACAAGGAGTGGACATTAGTGAGGTAGTAAAAGGTGGAGTTGGACTTGCATTTGTAGTTTTTCCGCAAATTATTAATGAATTTCCTGCTTTTAATCAATTCTTTGGTGTTCTTTTCTTCTTATCACTTGTACTTGCGGGCTTAACATCTCTCATCTCTATTGTGGAGACATTTGTAGCTGGAATTCAGGATAAGTTTCATGTTTCACGTACAAAAGCTGTAGCTGTTGGTGGGGGATTAGCAGCTGTTTTTTCTCTTTTATATGCAACAAAAGGTGGTCTTTACTTCCTTGATGTTATAGATTATTTCATTAATAACTTAGGGGTAGCATTAGCAGGTCTTGTAGAAGTAATTGCTATTGGATGGATATTCCGTCAGCTTCACTCTCTTCAGAACCATGCAAACGGTGTATCAGATATCATGCTTGGTGGGTGGTGGAAGCTATGTTTACTATTTATTACACCTCTTGTTCTAGGATATATGATGTTTGAGAATATTCGTCAAAATTTACTAGAAAATTATGAAGGTTATGCTACATCATTCGTTGTTTCATACGGATGGATTGTAGCTGGAGGAGTCATCCTGCTAGGTATCTTATTCTCTTTAAAAGGATGGAGTAAAATATCTTTATCAGTTCCGACCGACAAGAAGGAGGTTTCAAAGTAATGGGAACAAGTGCAGTTGTAATGATGGTTCTTGGAATGACAATTATTTGGGGTGGGCTAATCGCAAGTATTTCTAATGTTATCATTAAAGCGAAAAAACAACAGTAAAAAAAGAGAGCCTTTTTTAAAGACTCTCTTTTAATTTATTTTTTGGCTGCTTTTTGACGATCTGCTCGTTCCCACATTTTTAAATGTGAGTAAGGGTCAAAAGACCACTCAGTTCGCCCATTGTCTTTATACATCCCATAATGAAGATGAGGTGGGAATTTTCCTGATGTTCCAGGCGGGCCATAACCAGTGCTTCCAACACCGCCGACAACCATTCCTGGCTCCACAACCTGCCCAACTTCAAGATCTTTCGTAAATCCGCTTAAGTGAGCAAAGTAGTGATAAGTATTATTTACATCGCGTATGCCAAGCCGCCATCCGCCATATCTATTCCAACCTTTCATTTCAATAATTCCATAGCAAGTAGAACGCACAGGAACGCTGTAGTTGGCAAAGATGTCTGTTCCTTCATGGATGCGACGTCCGCCCCATCCACGTGCATCTCCCCATGTGTTTTTGTAGCTGAAATTAGCGTTGAGCGGGAGCGGGAAAGCATGATGATCTAAATCTAGAGTGCCAAAAGTTTTAAAGAGCTTTGCATGTCCTAGAATGATACTTACAGTTCGGTCACGATGATAATATTGCCAAAGGCCAATCTTAATTTGAGAAGGGGTAATTCCATATGACTGCAAATACGAACCAATTGTATATAAAATGTCTTCGTCGTCATACTGATCCGCTTTTCCATCACCATTTCCATCTTTCCCTATTCCTCCAAACAAGGAGATAACTGTTTCATTCTGAGCCTCTTTATGAGGATTCATTAGTCCAACCCAACGGCTTGGCTCGATATAAATCCCAAGTGCTCCTTTTTCATGCGGAATATCTTTATGAGTGCGTCGGACTTGGCGCTCATATTGATCAATTCCAGCAAAGTAATACCAAGGAATATGTGTTGTTGCTTCTGCTTTTTTATACAAGCTCATACGTTCTTCACGAAGCGTTTTTTCATCTTTTTCATTCTCCGCGCTAAAAGCAGCTTGCACATTACTAAAGAAAAAACTAACTATAAATAAACCAATAAATAAGGTTCGCAACGAAAAGTCCTCCTTTCTTCAAACTGCTATTCATTAGTGTGTGAAAAAGTTTTTTTTTCATAAACTTAAAATTATGGAAAAGCCTTTTTATGGGGCACAGAACTCATGGAAGAATAAGCAAGCAAGCTTGTCTATTTAATGGTAAATATGATAAAGTGGCATAGGATTGACTTATTATTTACTTAAAAATTTTTTAAAAAATAACAACTTTTATATGATGGAGATGATGGGATATGGCAACGAAAGAAGATCATATTCGTAAACCAGATTGGTTAAAAATTAAGCTAAACACAAATGAGAACTATACAGGCTTAAAGAAGATGATGAGAGAAAACAATCTTCATACAGTGTGTGAGGAAGCAAAATGTCCGAATATTCATGAATGCTGGGCAGTACGTCGTACAGCTACGTTCATGATTCTAGGTGCTGTATGTACACGTGCCTGTCGTTTCTGTGCGGTAAAAACAGGTTTACCGACAGAGCTAGATTTACAAGAGCCGGAACGCGTAGCAGATTCCGTTCAACTTATGAACCTAAAACACGCAGTTATCACAGCTGTAGCTCGTGATGATTTAAAAGACGGCGGCGCCCAAGTATTTGCGGAAACAGTTCGCGCTGTACGTAGAAAAAATCCATTTACAACAATTGAGGTTCTTCCTTCAGATATGGGTGGAGTGGAAGAAAACTTAAAAATGTTAATGGACGCTCGTCCCGACATCTTAAATCACAACATTGAAACTGTTCGAAATCTTACTAAGAGAGTTCGTGCTCGTGCTACATATGACCGCTCATTAGAGTTTTTACGCCGTGCAAAAGAGATGCAGCCTGATATTCCAACGAAATCAAGTCTTATGGTTGGTCTTGGAGAAACAAAAGAAGAGATTATTGAAACAATGGATGACTTACGTGCAAATAACGTAGATATCATGACAATTGGTCAATATCTACAACCATCTAAAAAACATCTTAAAGTACAGAAATATTATCATCCAGATGAGTTTGAAGAGTTAAAAAATATTGCTTTAACAAAAGGCTTCAGCCACGTTGAAGCAGGTCCTCTTGTTCGTTCTTCTTATCATGCTGATGAGCAAGTAAATGCAGCTTCAAAAGCACGTCAAGAAAAAGCATAAATAAAAACAACACGCGTTAATAAAACGCGTGTTGTTTTTTATTCGCCATTTGCGTTTTCATTATTGTTAACTTCTTTCCCTTGTGGTGAAGTTTTCATCTTTTCTATCGTCTTATTCAACGTGTCTCGAAACTCGTCTGAAGCTGTAGCAGAGTTTCCGTTGCTTAAACGTTCAATAAGGTCTAGATGTTCCTCGTTATCAGAAACGTATACGTGGTAGTAACGAGGCACAACAGATAAAGCTGTTCGCTTAACGCTATCTGCTGTAGCAGAGCGATTTTGTGCACTAGTCTTGTATGAAATGAGCACTTCTTTATCTGTAACAAGCGTTGCCGTATCTTCTACATTTGGAAGCGATGAGGCCATTCGGCTAATAGAGTCAGCTAATGCTTCTCGGTCTAAGTATGGAACACCTTCTTGTCGTTGTTCTTGATTTTCTCCATCATTTCTTTGACGTCTAACATAGCCATAGTTAGAGTTTGTATCATTTTCAGTATCTCGATCTGAAACGGTAATGGGAGTCGTTCCTTCATCTGTTAAAGAATCATTTTCAGCGGCGTTTTGCTGGCATGCTGCTGTGAAGAGAAGCAAACAAGAAAAAGGGAAAATAAGACGTTTCATTTAAGCACCTCCTTTCCTATTAGAATGCGACAAATACGAGCGTTTTTTTCTGTCAAATGATGGTTTCATGGGTGTTGTTATGGTATGTTAAAATGAGAGAAATGAGGTGAAGTTTTTGGTACAAGTTCAAAATAATACGTATGAATTAATTGAAGATGTTAAAGAGGGATTTCAAGAGGAGGCTTTCAAAGCACGCTACAGTGAAATTTTAAATAAATATGATTATATTGTAGGTGACTGGGGATATAATCAGCTTCGCCTAAAAGGATTTTTCGAAGATCAAAACAATCGTTCAACATATGACACGAAAATTAGCACGCTGCAGGAGTATTTATTTGAATACTGTAACTTTGGATGCGCTTATTTTGTGCTTCGTAAGATAAAAAAATAAAAGCCAAGGCACTTTATTAAAGGCTTTGGCTTTTATTTTTTTGATGAAGTTTTACTGAGCTTTCTCCTAGGTTATTTAGTATAAGAGCTTGCCCTTGTATGGTAAACTATAGATGGAAAATACTAAAACAAAAATTAGCTTATGCAACATAAGGGGATGAGTAAGCATGTATTTTGTTGATCGAGGTCGTATTGAAAAGATATTGGTTCACTTTGAGGAGCAGTATGCGCTTTTTTTACATCATGAAAAATGGGAAAGCGAACTGGAGCTACGAGCTCTTGAGCGAATTGGTCACATTCTCATCGAAGGCATTCTAGATGTTGGGAACGATATGATTGACGGCTTTATTATGAGAGATCCGGGAAGCTATGATGATATTGTAGATATTTTGCATGATGAGAAAGTTATTACAAGCGAAGACGAAGGGTTACTAAAAGACTTTATTCGCTATCGTAAAGAGCTTGTGCAGCAGTATATAGATATTAACCATGAAGAACTTATTGAGGCTTTAAAAAGAAATGCACCGGTGCTTGAAGCATTCCCAACACGAATCCGTACATATTTGGAAAATGAACTTGGTCCTGTTTCAGCATTTAAAAACTAACAAGAACGAGTGACATAAGGAGGATTTACGGTTTGAAAAAGTATAAAGGCTATTTATTTGATTTAGATGGAACAATGTATAAAGGAACAGAGCTTATCGCAGAAGCAAGAGACTTTGTTGTAAAGCTTAAAGAAAAGAATCTCCCATATCTTTTTGTAACGAACAATTCTTCAAGAACACCTGAGCAAGTAGCTGCAAAATTAAGAGATTTTGGTATCCCAGCAGAGGGACCACAAGTTTTTACAACAAGCCAAGCAACAGCAAACTTTTTAGCGGAGAAAAAAGAGAATGCAACAGCATATGTTATTGGTGAAGAAGGAATTCAACAAGCACTGATTGAAAAAGGATTTACGCTTCAAGACGAGAATCCAGACTTTGTTGTTGTTGGGATTGACAGAAGCATAAGTTATGAGAAACTTACGAAGGCTTGCTTAGGAGTAAGAAATGGAGCAACGTTCGTATCTACTAATGGTGACATTGCGATTCCGACTGAGAGAGGACTTTTACCTGGAAATGGTTCTCTTACATCTGTTGTTACAGTGTCAACAGAAACACAGCCAATTTTTATAGGAAAACCAGAAAAAATTATTATGGAACAAGCGCTTGAAGTAATTGGGACACCAAGATCTGAAACGCTTATGATTGGTGATAATTATCACACAGATATTATGGCTGGGATGAATGCAGGAATTGACACGCTTCTTGTTCATACAGGAGTTACAACTCCAGAACATTTAACAACATTTGAACAGCAGCCTACCCATGTTGCACACTCACTTTTAGAATGGATGGAATCTATTTAATGAAGAGAGGAACTTTTGTTCCTCTCTTTTTTTATCGAATAAAAGACTTTTCTTTAATAAAAACTAACAGTTCACTTATATTACAAAGATATAATTTGACAATTCTGTGAACACTGATATGCTTCTTCTACATATACTATTTATACACACTAAAAAAAGGGGATTGAACAGATGGAAAAACAAACATTGATTTTTGATTTAGATGACACACTTATTCATTGTAATAAATACTTTCGAGCAACAATTAATACTTTTGTATCAACAATGCAACAATGGTTTTCTATTCTTACTGCTGATGAAATTAAAGAAAAGCAGCTCGAGATTGATTTAGAAAGCATTGAACAACATGGACTTCATTCCTCAAGGTTCCCTGAATCTCTTGTTTCAACTTATAGATTTTTTTGTGAGAAGCAAAAGAAAGAGATAAAAGAAACAGAGATAGAAGAAATAAGAAAAATTGGTGTGAGCGTTTTTGAAATTGAAGTACAGCCTTTTCCATATATGTATGAAGTGTTGTCAACACTGCAAAATGAAGGACACGAGCTTTATCTTTTTACAGGCGGTGATGAAGAGAACCAGAGCAGGAAAGTTGTGCAGCTTGAGCTTGAAACGTATTTTGGGAATCGTGTTTTTATTTTTGAACACAAAAATACAGAGGCTCTTCAAACTGTTTTACAAACTATCCGCTCTAACCCTAAACAAACGTGGATGATAGGCAATTCCCTAAAAACAGATATTAAGCCAGCTGTTGAGCTTGGAATTCACGCTATTCATATTCCTTCTGAACTTGAATGGAGTTATAACCAAATTAAGCTTGATATCGATCCAACAGGTGAGCTTATTACTTTAAACTCCCTTACTCAAGTGCCAACTCTTATTAAACAATATGCTAAGGAAGATAAAGCGCTCTAAAGGTTACGGTATAATCATCATACCGTTAACATGAAGCGTCTGTTCTGACCGTCTAATTGGTACATCTGAACCATGCATACTTACAGAATCAGCTGAGAAACTAGCTGGAATGAGCGGGGGTACACAGGGATAGGAGTGATAGTATTTACTCTTATTCCAATATCAATCATGCTATTTGCTAAAGCTCTTGTTGTATAGAAAGGAAAATAGATGTTTACTTTGAAGATATCATCAAACTGTTTATCTGTGATATCTAACAAGCTTAGTTGTTGAACCTGTATGCCTACGTGGTTGCGAATGTTTTCAAGATGTCCGAATGTGTCTATTGTAGCCTCTACAATGCCTTGAAAACGATGTTTGTCACGCAAGTCAATAGGAAGAAGCAAGCAGCGTCTTCTAAGTTCCTCAACGCATGTTTTCGTTCATTTGGCGTCTTCATGTTTGTCAATGTAGGAGATAGCAACATCTGCTCCAATCCCGCTATCGTCACAAGTAATTAAGGCTCCCCTTCCAGTTAGTTTTCCACTTCCAACTTCTCAATAATTGATCTTAGGTTCATAAGTTTTTCAAGACCCGGGTGTTTTGTTTCTCATTGAGATGGAAAGCTACTTGGGACATCCTCATATTTTTTGTGACCTTTTCATAGTAGGGAATTAATGGATACTTTGGTTTCATTTTCCTTTTCTAAAAAAGATCAAATTCTTTATACACTATGCAAATTAATCTAGTGTAATGTCTGTTGAGTAAGCAACCTGATGAAACGCTGTATAAGACAGTATTTGTTTGAAGTAAGATAGAAAACAGAAGAGCATCTAGGGGGGATGTTATGCAATACAACCCTCAATCCCCTTTCTTTTCTCAGCAGCCTTCTATATAGAAAGAGAGTCAACTAAAAAGAATGAGATAACCCGTATCCTTTTAAAAACACAAAATACGGGCAAGATTGCCATAATATTGTACTGCAAGTTATATGGAGTACTATCCAATCATTTAAAAAGAAAAGAGTAGCTAACAGCTACTCTTTTTTGATGAAGAGAAAAGTAACCATTTTACAGGAATCTCTTCATATAATTATAAAGAGAAATGAATAGAGAAGGAGCGATAGCATTGCAACAAGCAATTTATGAAATGTATGGAATTCAACCAACTTCTTTCTCGGATATATTTGGATATGACGGTTTTTCGCAAGGACATCTTTTATATACAATTATTCAGGCTTCCTCATTTAGTGAAGAAGAAGCAAGGGAACTTTTTGAAATGGGTCAGCATTTAATTGCTAAAGGAGACAAAGAAGCAGGCTTATTTCTTCAGAATAAAGAAGGAAAGCTTATTTCTGAATGGCAAGATGAAAAATTTATGCTTTGCCGTCATATGGCTCATTCAAACAAAGCCTTTTCCACTTTAGGAGAAGAACTTGCTTTGTTTCATGAGCGAGGAAAGATGATGTATGGTGGACAAGAAAAAATTCATCGCAGCAGGTTTGGAAATTGGAAAGAGCTCTGGGCAACAAGACACGATCAGATGGAGAAATTTTGGATTTTAAAGGTGCGCGATCATCCAAATGATGAAATGGATAAAAGATTAATTGAATCTTTTCCTTATTATTCAGGTCTTACTGAAAATGCAATTCAATATTTAGTGGATACAGAGATCGATGATCTTCCACGAGCATTTGACACAGCAACTGTTTGTCATCATCGTTTTACAAAAGAGATATGGAGCGCAGAGAAATTTGTGAAATTCCCAATGGACTGGGTTTATGACCATCCAAGTAGAGATCTCAGTGAATACATTCGCACTATTTATTTTCAAGAACCAGAAACGTTCCAAGCCAGCATGTACGCTTTTTTAGAAAAGTATGAGCGTAAAACACCTCTCTCATCCTTTGCTTGGCGTCTTCTTTACGCGAGACTTCTATGTCCACTGCATTATTTTGAGATAGTTGAAGGCTTTTATAGCACGAATAACGAAGATTTAAAAGAACAGTACAGAAAAGAACTAGAAGATATGCTTCATACATCAGGAAACTATGAATCTTTTTTGGGAGAATTTTATCGCTTACTAGGAATTTCTACAAAGCGCTATTATATACCGGAAATTCCTTGGCTATCTTCTTAATATATAGAAGTAGGATATGATATAATAAAAGAAGTCGCAATATTCTTTAAAATAAAAGAACGTTGCGACTTTTTCTTTTTAATCATGAAAAGCTATTGTGAAAGATCATTCTTTCCTTTAAAATAATTAGAAAATTTATATTTGTTAGCAAAATGGGTTGTAAAATCCTTAAAAAGCTTTATAATGTCTTTTATACGAGTACATATGTATTTTCAAGATAAACATTCGAAGGAGCGTGGCACAGCTATGACAAAAAAAATATCGGTCGGTTTACTAGGACTTGGAACAGTTGGATCAGGTGTTGTGAAAATTGTTGAAGAACATCAGGATAAGCTGCAGCATCAAATTGGATGTCCCGTTGAGATAAAAAAGGCATTAGTACGTGACCTTGATAAAAGCCGTGATACGAATTTAACGAAGGAAAAATTCACAGAGAACGTAAGCGATATTTTACATGACCCAGAAATCGATGTTGTAATTGAAGTAATGGGCGGAGTCGAAGAAACGCGTGATTATCTACTAACAGCACTTCAAAATAAAAAGCATGTTGTAACAGCAAATAAAGATTTAATGGCTTTATACGGTTCAGAATTGTTGACAGTAGCAGCTGATAACAAATGTGATTTATTTTACGAAGCAAGTGTTGCAGGAGGAATCCCAATTTTAAGAGGATTAGTTGATGGTCTTTCTTCGGATAGAATTACGAAGATGATGGGAATTGTGAACGGTACAACAAACTTCATTCTAACGAAAATGAGCAATGAAGGAAAAGCATATGATGACGTTCTAGCTGAAGCCCAAAAGCTTGGCTATGCAGAAGCAGACCCAACTGCAGATGTAGAAGGACTAGATGCAGCCCGTAAAATGACTATTTTGGCAACGCTTGGTTTTTCTATGAAAGTCGATCTTGATGATGTAAAGGTAGAAGGAATTACTAGAGTTACAGAGGAAGATTTACAGTATAGTAAACAACTAGGTTATACAATGAAGCTCATTGGTTATGCTCATCGAGATGAAGAAGAAATTGAAGTTAGTGTTCAACCAACATTAATTGCGAACAATCATCCATTAGCAGGAGTAAATGATGAGTATAACGCTGTCTATGTGTATGGGGAAGCTGTCGGGGAAACAATGTTTTATGGACCCGGAGCAGGTAGTTTGCCAACAGCAACAGCAGTTGTATCAGATCTTGTTGGAGTAATGAAGAACATGAGACTTGGTGTGAACGGAAGCAGTGCAGTTGCTCCGCAATTCCCGAAACAGCTTAAAGCAGACGAAAAAGTACTTTCGAAATATTTCCTTCGTCTTCATGTCCATGATCAAGTTGGAGCATTTTCAGAGCTGACAAACTTGTTTTCAGATCAAGGAGTAAGTCTTGAAAGAATTATTCAGCTTCCTGTTAAAGACAGTGATCTAGCTGAAATTGTTCTTGTTACGCATGAAGCATCGCTAGGAAAATATGAAAAAGTATTACATGCTATTGAAGCACTGCCAATTGTTCAAGAAATCAAAAGCAGCTATAGAGTTGAAGGAGATGGATCGCTATGACATGGAAAGGTTTGTTAAGTGAGTATAGAGAGTTTCTACCCGTAAATGAGAATACGCCATTATTAACACTTCATGAAGGAAATACGCCACTTGTTCATCTAGCTTCTCTTTCAGAAGAACTTGGCATTAATTTACATGTGAAATTTGACGGAGCTAACCCAACAGGTTCTTTTAAAGATCGTGGAATGGTTATGGCTGTTGCGAAGGCGAAAGAAGAAGGAAGTAAAACAGTTGTGTGTGCTTCAACAGGGAACACATCAGCAGCTGCAGCTGCATATGCAGCTCGCGCTGGACTCCGTTGTATTGTTGTTATTCCAAATGGCAAGATTGCTATGGGGAAACTTGCGCAAGCTGTAATGTATGGAGCAGAGATTATCGCAATTGATGGAAACTTTGACGAAGCGCTTAAAATGGTGCGTAAACTTAGCGAAACAACTCCATTAACGCTCGTAAACTCTGTAAATCCATATCGTATTGAAGGACAAAAAACAGCTGCTTTTGAGGTTTGTGACGCTTTAGGAGTAGCGCCTGATGTACTAGCTATCCCAGTTGGGAATGCAGGTAATATTACAGCATATTGGAAAGGTTTCAACGAGTATAACGATAAGAAAAATACAGGGTTACCTCGTATGCACGGTTTTGAAGCAGAGGGAGCAGCAGCTATTGTTCAGAATAAAGTAATTGAACAACCTGAAACAGTTGCAACAGCTATTCGAATTGGAAATCCAGCAAGCTGGAATTTTGCAGTGGAAGCGGCAGAAAACTCGAATGGAAAAATTGACTATGTAACAGATGAAGAGATTTTAGAAGCTTATCATCTTATTGCTAAAAGAGAAGGTGTGTTTGCAGAGCCAGCTTCAGCAGCTTCTGTAGCAGGTGTTATTAAAGATTTAAAAGCAGGTAAAATTAAAAAAGGTGAGACAGTTGTTGCAGTGCTGACAGGTAACGGTTTGAAAGATCCTAACGTTGCCATTGAGTCTAACAACTTTACACCAACTGTTCTTCCAAATGATGAAGAAGAGGTATTTCAATATATCCAAGGAGTTGTCGCTTCATGCTAGCCATGGAACGGTTTCATATTACCGTTCCAGCAAGCACGGCAAACCTTGGTCCAGGGTTTGATTCAGTTGGAATGGCCCTTGGAAAATACCTTGAGCTAACAGTTGAGCCTGCTGAAAGATGGTCATTTGTTCCTCTTACTCAAGAGGTAGCGCTTATTCCTCAAGGAACAGATAACATGATGTATGAAGTAGCTAAGCATGTAGCAGACAAATTTGATGTCTCGCTTCCGAGTGCACGTGTTGAGGTGAAAAGCAATATTCCCCTTGCACGAGGCCTTGGAAGTAGTGCTTCAGCTATTATTGCAGGGATTGAACTTGCTAATCAGCTGTGCGAGCTGAATTTATCTAATGAAGAAAAAATCCGGATTGCAAGCCTTTTGGAAGGACATCCTGACAATGTGGCGCCAACAGTTAATGGAGGAATTGTCGTAGGCTGCCATACGGAAGCTAAGACATATACTGTTTCTATTGTGCCAAAAGATGTGGATGTTGTTGTGGTCATCCCGAATTATGAGCTTAAAACAGATGATGCTAGAAATGCGCTTCCTTCTCAGTTTTCATTTAAGGGAGCTGTCGAAGCAAGCGCTGTAAGTAATGTATTAACAGGAGCATTGCTTATTGAAGACTGGAAAACAGTTGGAGAGATGATGGAGCAAGATTCTTTTCATGAGCCATATCGAGAACAGTTTGTTCCAGAGCTCTCTTTTGTTCGTCGTAAAGCAAAAGAATTTGGAGCCTTTGGTACAGCTTTAAGTGGTGCAGGGCCAACAGTGCTTTGTTTAGTTGAAAAAGGTCGTGGAGAAGAGCTTGCGGCTGCTTTAGCTCCATTGCTCACTCATTGCCTTGTAGAAGCAATTCAAATTGATGTAAAAGGTGTTTCAGTAGAAACTGTTACAAATGAACATGCATAAAAAAACAGCCCTTCTGCCTGAGGCAAAAGGGCTGTTATTATTATTAAAATACTTGTTCTACTTCTATAACGCCAGGTACTTCCTCAAGAAGTGCACGCTCAATACCAGCTTTTAAAGTGATTGTTGAACTTGGGCAGCTTCCACAAGCTCCAAGAAGACGAAGTTTTACAATACCATCTTCTACATCAACAAGCTCACAGTCTCCACCGTCACGTAGTAAAAACGGACGAAGTTTATCAAGAACCTCTTGTACTTGGCCTTTCATTTCTACAGTTTCCATTCCTGAAAACCCCTTTCTGTTTCAATATTAAAAAGAGTTTATAGTCTTGTCTAAAAAAGACTTTGGAACTCATGAATACTTATAATTTTATATGTGAAGCTTAACGGTTTTGCTAACCTAACTACATTATAAAGGTTATAAAGAAAAAAATCTATCTGAGGAACAGAACTTAAGAAAGGAAAATTTGTTTTTAGCTTCCAGAAGCGCATAGTATCAAGTTTTTTTATTAGGAATAAAAAAGAAAGAAAATCTGCAAACGAAGAGAATATATAAAGTAAAAGAGAAAAAGAGAGGGGAATTGAGAAATGTCTCAAAAAGCGGTCGTTAATATTTGTGTGTATGGGGCAGAAGTGATTTGTGCAAGTTGTGTAAATGCTCCCTCTTCAAAAGATACATTTGAATGGCTAAAAGCAGCTCTATCGCGTAAATATGGTCAGCATTGTTTTGATTTTATATATGTTGACATAAATGAACAACAATCAGATAGAGAGAAAACGGATATGTGCAAGAGAATTCTAGAAGAAGAGTTTTTTTATCCGCTTGTTACAATAAACGGAGAAATTGCTGGAGAAGGACATATTCAGCTTTCGCATTTGCATCAAAAGCTTCAGCAGTTAGTATAAGAGGCGGCTAGTATAAGCTAACCGCCTTTTTTTATCCATTATGGTGTTTGTACATCCAAAGAAGACCAGACTTTAAGAGCCGAGCAACACGACCTGTAATAGGACGCTCTGCAAGTAAGCCAAAGCCGTGTTTCTTTCCAAGAGAGCCGAGCACTCCTTTAAGCTTAATTGTTGAAAGTTCAGGAGGCTGTTCACCTTTCCAGCGAGAAAGAAGAACTTGAACAATCTGTTCGGCTTGGCCTTCCGCAAGCTGTGCACTTGGGGCATGCGGAAGGCTTGCACAGTCACCTAATACATATACATGTTCATTGTTTGGAATATTATGATGAGGAGTGAGGATAACACGACCTTGAGGGTCTTTTTCTACATCCAAGTTACGAACAACTTTACTTGGCTGAATTCCTGCAGTCCAGACGATTGCATCACTATAAATCTCTTCATCATGATTGTAAAGTTTGTTTTCTTCTACTCTTGTAATATTTGCCTTACTTACAATTTCGACTCCGTTTTCTACAAACCATTTTTGTACATAGTTACTTAAACGCTCAGGAAATGCGGATAAAATAAGGGCACCACGGTCGAAAAGTTTAATTGTTAAATCTGGTCTGCTTTCACTTAGCTCACTTGCAAGCTCAACTCCGCTTAAACCAGCACCAACAATAGATACAACGCCATGTGGAGGAAGGTTGTTTAGTGTTTGATATGTTGCTCGAGATTGATCAATGGATTGGATACTATATGTGTGTTCCGGTGCTCCAGGCACGTTATGATACTTGTCTTCACAGCCTAAGCCAATTACAAGATCATCATAAGAAAGGGTACTTCCATCTTCAAAATGGACGAGATTGTTCTGAAGATCAATGCTTACAATTGTTCCATATTTAATGTTTAAACGAGGTTCATCAGGAAAGGAAACGCGAACATGCTGGTCTGAAATTGTCCCTGCTGCAAGCGCGTAAAACTCAGTTTTTAAAGAATGATAAGGCGCTCGATCAACAAGCGTAATTTCAACATCATTTGGCAATGCGTTTGGAAGAAGGCGCTGAAGCATGCGCATACCACCGTAACCGCCACCGAGAATAACAAACTTTTTCATAGAAATTTCCCCTTTAAAGTTTTATGTATATTGTAAATGGAGTAACATAATTCGGTGTAAAAAGGTTTCTTGATAACATTTTAAATCAAAAACACATTAAAAGTATAGCCAAATTGAAAAAAAATCACAAGCTTTGTTAATAGATTTGTATATTGATATGATTTAGTAGATAATATTTGACGTGAAAGAGAGAACAAACTAAAATGAGTGAACAATTAACACCTACTTAAAGAAGTGTTAGGATTTTAACGTATAGATGAAATTTTATTTTTTTACTATAGTATGAATGAGAAGCGGGTATAATGAGAAGAGGTGAAAAAATGATTAAACCAATTGTAGAATTTTGCATTAGTAATTTAGCAAACGGTTCTCAAAAGGCATTAGAAGAACTTGAAAAAGATCCAGACTTCGATGTTATTGAATATGGCTGTTTAGGGTACTGTGGACAATGTGCACATTCTTTATATGCGATGGTGAATGGAGAAGTAGTTGAAGCTGAATCTCCAGAGGAACTTGTGAAAAATGTGTATACGTTTATAGAAGAAAATCCAATGTTTTAAGGCAAAAGGCTTTTTAGGTCTTTTGCTTTTTTTCATAAAAAAAACTCCCTGATCAAATCCAAGGAGCTAAAAACGGGGGATATCCTTATTGTGCTCCGAACTGGTTTTTTTTATACTAGAAAAAACGGAAAACTTGGAGGAAATGATGAAAAAGTTTAACTTCACAAAAATGCATGCACTAGGAAATAACTATATTTATGTTGATATGTTCAAAGAACAAATTGAAGAAGAAAGATTAGCATCACTTGCAGTAAGCGTATCTGATATTTATAAAGGCATTGGATCTGATGGAATGATTTTAATTTGTCCTTCAGAGGTAGCTCCTGTAAAAATGCGTATTTTTAATAACGATGGTTCAGAAGGAAAAAACTGTGGGAACGGTCTGCGCTGTGTTGCTAAATATGCCTATGAAAATGGAATTGTAGAGGCTGAACAATTTGCAATAGAGACGTTGTCAGGAATTGTTCAAGCGTATGTTCACATTGATAGAGGGATAGTTGAAGAAGTAACGATAAATATGGGGCAACCACGTTTATCAAGAGAACAAATCCCGATGAAAGGTGAAAGAGCAGAAAGCATTGTGAATGAAAAGGCTACCTTTGCCGGGCAAGAGTACAATATTACGGCTGTTTCAATGGGAAACCCTCATGTTATTTTCTATGTGGATCATATTGAAGAAGCACCACTTACAACACTTGGACCTATCGTTGAAAAAGATGAACGCTTTCCAGAGGGAGTAAATGTAGAATTTGTAGAAGTTGTAAACGAGAAGGAAGTTCATTTCCGCGTATGGGAAAGAGGATCAGGTATTACGCAAGCGTGTGGTACTGGAGCATGTGCCGCTGTTGTGTCATCTGTTTTAAATGATAAAGTAGAGCGGGATGTTCCTGTTGTTGTTCATCTAGCTGGGGGCGATTTAACAATTGAGTGGAAAAGTGATGGAGACGTTTTCATGAAAGGTGAAGCGAAAACCATTTGCAAAGGTGAGTACTATTATTAAGAGGTATCGTTTGTTCCACTATCGAAGGAATAGTATACTATAAAGAGAACACCTTTTATGTGTAAAAAGGAGGGCTAGAAATGAAAGACGTTGTAATCATTACCGAAGCAGCAAGTCATCAAATTAAAGATATGATGAAAGAGCATGGTGAAGAAGGCTCTTACTTGCGCGTTGGTGTAAAAGGCGGAGGCTGTAGCGGTTTGTCTTATGGAATGGGGTTTGAAGAAGCTCCAACAGAAGCAGATGAACAGCTAGAGCAACATGGAATTAAAGTGATTGTCGCAAAAGAAGATGCAGCTATCTTAAACGGCACAACAATAGATTTTAAAGAGTCCATGCTTGGCGGAGGATTTACGATTGAAAATCCAAATGCTATTGCTTCATGTGGCTGTGGTTCTTCATTCCGTACGGCAACAAATACGGGAACGCCTGAAGAATGCTAAAAAAGAGATGTACTATGTGCAGGTTGTACGCGCGCTTTTGGATCCATGTAAGCTTTAGCATTGCTTACAGCTGTTGGAGCTTCACCAAAACCTGAAGCAATAAGCTTAACTTTTCCTTCATATGTACAAACATCTCCTGATTCATAGATGCCTTCAATATTTGTTTCTTGTTTTGTATTTACAACAATAGAGTTCTTTTCAATTTCTAATCCCCAGTCTTTAATTGGGCCAATAACCGTAATATCAAAGACTTGTTGATCTTCTTTCAAGATGAGTTCTCCTTTACTAAAAGTGAAAATATGTAGATACACATGTGAAAAAACATGTATTAAATTTATAAAATTAGTTAAACCTTTCCTCACCATAGCATAGGTTAGAAAGAAGTTTAGCAATCATAATAGAAATGATAATAATTATCATTAAATGATTCATTATCATACTATACAAGGATTTTAAAAAAACATAAATTTTTTAAAGCTAGGTAAATTGAAAATGCTTACAGAATGAAAGCCTTATGCAACGGTAGTGCTATCCTAAGATGGATAGCAAGAGAGCAAGCATAGAGTAGTCTAAAATGCTCTGTCCATACTAAAATGTCCTTGAAAAAGTTTAAGAAACATCATATCATGTTTTACAAACATTATTATCTAATTTTTGAAAATATTTAATGGTAGCTCATTCTTTTATAGTTAGGTTCGTGAATAAATTCACAACAATTATTTACCTTAACGTTTTGACAGGGATAGGAATATATTCAAATGCTTACAATAAGGGAAAATACATGTGTGAAGCATAAATACATGAATAAAATTCTAACAAAAAGGTGGATGTGATTAAAATGAAGAAGCCTAAAGTTGTTGTTCTAGGTGCTGGATATGGCGGCATTATGACGACGATTCACTTACAAAAACAGCTAGGCGTCAATGAAGCTGAAATCACTTTAATTAATAAAAATGACTATCATTATGAAACAACATGGCTACACGAAGTTTCAGCTGGGACGCTTCATCACGATCGTGCTCGTGTTAGCGTGACAGACTTAATTAATAAAAACAAAGTAACATTTATGAAAAATACGGTTACAGATATTAATATCGAACAAAAGAAGGTTATGCTCAAAAACAATCAAGAAATAGAATATGACTATCTTGTAATTGCGCTTGGATATGAGTCTGAAACATTTGGTATTAAAGGGTTAAAAGAACATGCCTTTTCTATTTCTAATATTAATACTGCTCGTCAAATCCGTGAGCATCTTGACTATACTTTTGCAACATACAATAATTTGGAAGAAAGACCAGAAGGTATGATGACTATCATTGTAGGAGGAGCAGGATTCACAGGCATTGAGTTTGTAGCAGAGATAGTAAATAGGGTGCCAAAGCTCTGTAAAGAGTTTGACATTCCTCGTGATACTGTTCGCATTATCTGCGTAGAAGCAGCTCCAACTGCTCTTCCAGGTTTTGATCCACAGCTTGTCGAATATGCCGTAACACAGCTAGAGCGTAAAGGTGTTGAGTTTAAGATTGGAACGATGATTAAAGAATGTACACCAGAGGGAATCATTGTTTCTAAAGATGATCAAACAGAAGAAATCAAATCACAAACAGTTGTATGGGCAGCTGGGGTACGTGGCAGCCATGTTATTGAAAAAACAGGCATTGAAAATAATCGATGTCGTGTGAAAGTTGGTCCAGATTTACGTGCTCCAGGAGCTGAGGGTGTATTTATTGTTGGAGATTGCTCACTTGTTATTAATGATGAAACAGACAAACCGTACCCACCAACAGCTCAAGTTGCTATGCAGCAAGGACCTGTTGCTGCGAAAAATATTACGACTCTTATCAAAGGGGGTACAGACCTTCAACCTTTTAAGCCTGACTTAAAAGGTACAGTATGCTCTTTAGGTCACGATGATGCTATTGGAGTTGTGTTTGGGCGTAAGTTATTTGGAACAAGTGCTTCAGCAATGAAAAAAGTCGTTGATAATAGAGCGCTATTCCTTGAAGGAGGGCCAGGACTCTTGCTTAAAAAAGGAAAATTTAACTTCTTTTAAAAGTCATGAGAAAGGCAGAGGAAAATCCCTTTGCTTTTCTCTAACACAATAATTAATCTGAATTTTCGGAAAGGTGGTTTGTAAATGATTTGCGATCATTGTAAAGGCCATGGTTTCTTAACTCTCCTTGTGGGCGGAACAGAACAATGTTTGTTTTGTGAAGGAGAAGGAATTGTAGAATTAATAGAGAAAAAGAAAAGTGAAGAAGAATAAAGAGCTTGCAATAAAAGGCAAGGGGGGATATGGAAATGGAAATGAGTGTTCCAATTTTAATAATTTCCATACTTTTATTTTTTGTACTTTTTTTTGGAATTGGCTTCTTGCTTAATATGATTTTAAGAATGTCATGGGTTATGGCTTTCATCTATCCAATTGTTTTTCTTCTTATTGTTGATAACCTTGAAATGACTCAATATATCTTTCAGCCACTTCATTCATTAACACATGTAGGAAATCAAGTGCTTGCACTTAAGCTAGCAGATATCGTTATCTTATCTTCGGGTTTTATAGGAGCCCTTTGTTCAGGAATTGCTATTCGAACACTTCGATCAAAAGGATATCGAATGTTTTAAAAACGTCAAAAACCTCTCTCGATTTTTGACGTTTTTTTATCTTGATTGCTGCGAATAATTCTCCTACAACATGGTAAAAACTATGTTGGTGGGAGGAATGATGAAAAAGATGGTAAAAAAAATATATATTAAACGATTCATCATGGGGCTACTTCTATGTGGAGCTCTCTTAACAACGTTTGAAAGTATAACAGGAAGGCAGGTCTCCTCTTTATTTTCAAGTGAACAAGTAAGTGCTAATCTTAAAGAAGAGAAAAAGAAGCATGTAAGAGAAAGTAGGGTTGTGAATCAACTTAATCAACAAATTCCAACTGACGTTGATGAACAAACACTTGAAGGAAGCTTTGATTGGTCTAAATATAGAAAAGTCAAGGTTACAGCAACAGGATACACAGCAGGCTATGAATCAACAGGAAAAGAGCCAACACATCCGTCATATGGAATTACATATTCAGGTGTTAAAGTACAAAGAGATATGTTTTCTACAATTGCAGCGGATTTGACTGTCTTTCCAATTGGTACTATTTTGTTCATCCCAGGATATGGTTATGGGGTTGTGGCAGACAAGGGTGGAGCTATAAAAGGAAAAAAACTTGATTTATATTATGAAACAGTCAAAGACGTATATGCTTCATGGGGAAAGAAATTACTTGATGTTTATGTTGTAAAGGAAGGAAAGGGAACATTAACAGAAAGACAGATGAAAGCATGGAATGAAGATCAAACAATGAAAGTATTCAGGCAGCAATATATTGATGAAAAGTCGTAGCGTGAAGAAAATCCTTCACGCTTTTTAATATCTTTATAAATTATAAATACCGTACATAATGATAGCGATAATAATTCCTGTTAAAGCCCCAAAGAAAACTTCAATTGGCTGATGACCTAACAATTCTTTTAGCTTTTGTTGTTTTTCTTGCTGTTCTTTTTTAGGCCATTTCTTAGCTTCAGACATAAATGTGTTCCAATCTTCCACAAGGCGATTAATAGCAATAGCTTGCTCTCCTGCATGTCTGCGAACTCCTGTTGCATCAAACATAACGATTACAGCAAGTACAAAAGAGATAGCAAAAAAGGGAGAAGAAAATCCTTCGCTAATGCCGACAGCTGTTGCAAGGGATGTAACAGCTGCTGAATGTGAACTAGGCATGCCACCCGTACTAAAAGCAAGGCGTACATCAAATTTCCTTGTTGCAAGAAACTCTAATGGAACTTTAACGGCTTGAGCGAAGAAGATGGCAATAAGGGCACTAATGAGCGGATAATTCAATAATAAATCCATAAGAGGCATTGCTCCTTTATTAAGAAGGTGTGTGTATGTCGTCTTATTTTATGATATTTACTCGTATCTTAGTTATAAAATGTAGAGATTTCATTCACTTCCTTATATATCCGTCCCTTTTTATTTTTAAACATACGTTTGTTTAAAGAAGTTCTTATTTTTCGTCATGATTGCAATAGTGATATGATAAAAATAAAGTAAAAAAGGAGATGGTAAGATATGTTTCACATTCAAAAGAGCGCAGATTTAACAAAAGCAACAGAAGCCCTTGTTGTTGGCGTCTTTAAACAAACAAAACCATTCGATGGCATTCTGGCTGACCTTGATGAACAGTTGGATATTCGCACTCTTATTAAAAGCGGAGATATTGAAGTAAGAAATAAGGCTATTACAAAAATTCCAACGTTAGGGAAAGTAAATCCAAAAAGAATTTTCTTCGTTGGATTAGGAAGACCGAAAGAGATGACGGCTTCTTCTCTAAAAGAAGGATTTGGTGAACTTTTTCAACACATTCAAAAAAGTGGCATAGCAGAAGTATCAATTGCATTGTCTTCTTTTGAAACTGATGCAGTAAATGAATATATGTGTGCTTATGCATTGAGCGAAGCACTCCCGCTTTCAACGTATAAATTTAATGATTATAAACGTCGGTCGAATGAGCCTGCCAAACGTATTGAAAAAGTGACTCTTTTGACAGATGAAGATAACCAAGAGATAGAGAATATGGTTCGGACAGGATACATATATGGTAAGGCTACAAACTCAGCGCGCACGCTTGTGAATCTTCCTGGAAATATGCTTACTGCTACAGACCTTGCCCAATATGCAAGAGAACTTGGCGAAAAGTATGAATTTGGAGTGGAGATTCTTGAAAAAGAGGATATGGAAAAGCTCGGTATGGGAGCACTTCTTGCTGTTAACAAAGGATCTGTTGAGCCACCAAAAATGATTGTTTTAAAATACCAAGGAAAAAAAGAGTGGAAAGACGTTATTGGCCTTGTAGGGAAAGGAATTACGTATGATACAGGAGGCTATTCTCTAAAGCCTCGCCAAAGCATGGTTGGCATGAAGACAGATATGGGGGGCGCAGCGTCTGTACTTGGAGCAATGGAAATTATCGGTGAGATCCGTCCAAACCAAAACGTAGTTGCTGTTATTCCTTCCACTGATAACATGGTAAGTGCGAGTGCGTTTAAGCCGGATGATGTAATTACAGCGATGAGTGGTAAAACAATTGAAGTATTAAATACAGATGCAGAAGGGCGCCTTGCTTTAGCAGACGGTATTACGTATGCTAAGCATCATGGAGCAGAATATTTAATTGATGTTGCTACCCTCACTGGGGGAGTCATTGTTGCACTTGGAGAGGAAACAACAGGAGCAATGACAAACAATCAAAGGTGGTATGAAAAAGTAGCTGAAGCAAGTGTAGAAGCACAGGAAGATATGTGGCAGCTACCTATTTTTGAACGTGACAAGAAAAGAGTAAGAAATAGCGCGATAGCAGACTTGAATAACTCCCCTGGCCGTGAAGGTCATGCTATTATGGCAGGCACCTTCATTGGAGAATTTGCTGAAGAAACGCCATGGGTTCATTTAGATATAGCAGGTACTTCTGTTACGAAGAAATCCGGGTCACTTGGTCCGAGTGGTGCAACAGGAGTTATGGTGCGCACGCTTGCTGCTGCTGTAGAACGGTTTGATATTGAAACAAAATAAAGAGATTTGAAGAGCCTTTTTACTTAAGGCTCTTTTTTAAAAAGTAAGCACTGTAGAATAATGGAATATATTAAATTTGTAGCATCCCATTGACAACTTTATCTTTCGTATTATAATTAAGGATGTCTTTAGTGTTTTAGTAATTTATCACGATAAAGGATTTTTGGAGGGTTTAACTATGAATGCAGTTGTTGCTGCAGTCCTCATTATGCTTATTTTAAGTGCATTACGAGTTAATGTAACAATTGCTCTTATTGTTGGTGCATTTGCAGGAGGCATCATTGGCGGATTGGGTGTAGAAGAAACGATAAATGTATTTTCATCAGGATTAGGTGACAACGCAACAGTTGCGTTGAGTTATGCAACACTTGGAGGATTTGCTCTTGCTTTAACAAAAACAGGTTTACCTGATGCAGTTGTAGATGGAACATTGAGAATTATCGGTAACTCGAATGATACTAAGAAGAAAGCATTCTCTAAAGTGCTAGTTGTCTTATTAATTCTAGTTATTTCTTGTTTTTCTCAAAATGTTATTCCTGTTCATATTGCTTTTATTCCAATTTTAATTCCAGCTCTTTTGAAAGTTTTCAATGAGCTTCATCTTGATCGTCGTCTTATTGCTTGTGTTATGACTTTTGGATTAATCACCCCTTATATGTTTATACCAGCAGGATTCGGTAAGATTTACCACGATATTCTTGCCAAGACAGTTACAGCTGGCGGACTAAAGGTAAACGTAGAAGACATTCCGGCTGCAATGGCGATTCCGGCTCTTGGTATGGTTGTTGGTTTGCTGATTGCTATCTTCGTTAGCTATCGAAAACCAAGAGAATATGACACTATTGAATATGTGGAAACAAATGAAAAAGCTCAATATTCAAAACGTAGTTTAATTACGGCTGTTGTAGCTGTGTTAGCAGCACTTACTGTTCAGCTTTTAACACTAGATACAGAAGGTGCCATGATTTTTGGAGCTATTACGGGAATCATTATTTTACTTATAAGTAGGGCAATGAATTTTAAAGAAGCAGATGAGCTTCTTACAAATGGAATGCGCATGATGGCTTTTATTGGATTTGTTATCATTTCAGCAGCAGGTTTTGCCGCTGTAATGACAAAAACAGGAGATGTTGAATCTTTAGTTGCATATGCAGCAGATTTGATTGGTAATAACCAATCTCTTGGTGCCCTCCTGATGCTAATTGTTGGTTTGTTGGTTACAATGGGAATTGGTTCTTCCTTTTCAACCCTTCCAATTATTGCAGCTATTTTTGTTCCTCTCTGTGTTCAGCTTGGTTTTAGTCCGCTTGCCACTCTTGCTATTATTGGCACAGCTGGTGCTCTTGGTGATGCTGGTTCTCCAGCTTCAGATAGTACACTTGGACCAACATCAGGTCTAAACGTTGATGGACAGCATAATCACATTTGGGAAACTGTTATCCCAACATTTATTCATTATAATATTCCTCTAATCATATTTGGTTGGATTGCCGCAATGGTTTTATAAATGAAAACTACGGTTAGAATAAGTATATAATAAAAAGCGACATCTCGATGTCGCTTTTTATTATGGAATTAACTATAGAAGGAGAGAAGATACATGTATTTTGGTAAGCCTAAAAAAATACACAATGCAAATATCCCTCCAGGGCAGCATGAAACAACCCGCTTTCCTGTTCTTCATCATGGCAATGTTCCTTACTATCGCGATTTAGCAGAGTGGACTTTAACGATTGATGGGCTTGTCGATGAAAAGATGACGTATACATATCAACAGCTTCTTGATATGCCTCAAACACGCTTGCAAAACGATATACACTGTGTGACTGGCTGGTCTAAGTTGAACAATATGTGGGAAGGTGTTACACCAAAGGACTTGTTCTCTTCTGTTAAAGTCAATGATTCTGCAAAATTTGTAATTTTGCATGCTGAGGAAGAGTTCTCAACAAATTTACCAATTCAAGACTTTCTGCATGAGAAAACCCTTCTAGCTCATTCTTATGAAGGAAAACCTCTTACACCTGAACATGGTTTTCCACTCCGAGCGGTTGTTTCACATCTTTATTTCTGGAAGAGCGCAAAATGGCTGCGGAGAATTGAATTTGTAGCAGAAGAGCAACTAGGTTTTTGGGAGAAAAATGGCTATCATCACTATGGAGATCCATGGAAAGAAGAGCGATATAGCTGGTCATAGTTCTGCCCATAAAAAAGAAAGTTGAAGCTGACAGCATTTTCTAGATAAGTCTACTAGCATGACAATCAGTCCATCAGGAGTAAAATGAAGGTCGAAATTAGAGTTTCTAATATACACTTGTAGCAGTCTTCTAACTCGCACTTTGTCTGACTTTTGAGCAGCCTGCATGATAGAGGAAGCTAGCTCATTTGAAGAGTGGATAGCTTCTGTCATCATCTCAGCATCTTTTAGTAATCCTTTCATTGTTTGAGCAGAATTTTTAAATTGATTAGGACGTACAGTAGGCAAGCTCTGAAATCGATAAAGGGGGGCATATGGGTTAGGCTGATATGTGTAAGGATAATAGTACACTAAAATTCCTCCTTTTGAATGAAACTGTTCTGTAAACTACAATGTTCTAGACAGAAATTGTCACAAAAAAATGAACTCTTGTTAGTGTATGAAGGAAAAAAGTAATTTAGGCAAGAACATCATAAAAAGAGGAGAGTATACAAATAATAAAAAAGCTCCCTATCGTATAGATAGAGAGCTTGTCTAACTTAGTAAGCTAAGCTGAAAAGACCTTTAATGTGAGTTAAGTAACGAACGTTACTTGCTTCTTTCATTAGAGAAGCAGGAAGCCCTTTAAGTGGAGTTGAGTTTGCTCCAATAGTTGCTACTGCATCTTTGCGGCCTAAGCTTGCAAGTGTACCAGAGTTAACTGGAGAGAATGTTTCAAGATCTTTGTTTTCTAAGAAAGCATAAAGGTTATAACCGATAAGCTCTCCCATTTGCCAAGCAATTTGAGCTGTTGGTGGGTATGGACGACCTTCTGGGCCAAATACAACCGCGCTGTCTCCAGCAACAAATACATCTTTGTGTGATGTTGATTGAAGGAAGTCGTTCACTGTTGCGCGACCACGGTTTACTTCAAGACCGCTTTCGCCAACAAGTGGGTTACCTTGAACTCCGCCTGTCCAAACAAAAGTGTTAGCAACAACTTTTTGACCGTCTTTAAGGTCAATAGTGTTACCTTCAACGTTTGTTACAGGAAGACCTGTTAAGAACTCAACGCCGCGAGCTTCTAAGCTAGAAGTTGCGCGTTCGATTAAGTGGTCCGGTAAAACAGGAAGGATTTTTGGACCTGCTTCAACAAGTTTAAGTTTTACTGCTTTAGGGTCAACACCGTATTTGCGAGTAAGTTTAGGCATGATGTCAGCTAATTCACCAACAAGTTCAACACCTGTTAAACCGCCACCGCCAATAAGGATTGTTGCGTCAGCTTCATTTTTAGTTTTTGCATATTCTGCAATACGCTCTTCAACATGCTTGTAGATTTTATTAGCATCTGCAGCAGATTTTAGTACCATGCTGTTTTCTTCAAGTCCAGGGATACCAAAGTATGCTGTAACACTTCCTAAACCAACAACAAGAGCATCGTAAGTTAGGGTAGAACCGTCGCCTAGTTTGATTTCTTTATTGTCTACAGAGAAAGACTCAACTTCAGCGATTTTAAGATCGATATCAAGACCTTTAAAAAGCTTTGTTAGAGGCATAGCAACAGCTTGCTCAGATACGTTACCTGCTGCAAGTCTGTGTAGCTCTGTAATGATTTGGTGTGTAGGATATTTATTAATAACTGTTACTTCTGCTTCTGATTTACTAAAGTGTTTGCGAACATTTAAAGCTGCTAAAACTCCGCCATAACCAGCGCCTAGAATGACAATTTTTTTTGACATGTTAGTTCCTCCGTTTTTACTAATTGAGTATGAAAAATACTATTTGTTTTCGCGTTCAGCTGAAACTTGTAGATAAGCATTTACAAAACGGAATAGTTTTTGTGCTTGAGGGTCTTTCAGCATTTTCATTAAGCCAAAGATACCAATTACTTCTTTGCTTTCGTCTGCACGATCTTTTGCCTCAATAGCAGTTGCTGCAAGGTTTTTAGCTGTGTGCACTACAGGCTCAGCAAGCTCTTGGATTGCTCCAACTGTGTCACTTTTTAGAACATCATCAGTTGCAACTGATTGTGCAAAGTCGTAAGACTTAGATAAGATGCTAACAAGCTCGGTTAACTTTGGAAGCTCCTCAACAAGTGTTGTTAGAGATTCTTGAACCTCAGGTTTTAATAGCTGATCGAGTACATCAAGTTGTTCTTGGCTAGCAGAAAATTTTGATCGTTCTTGATCAGTTTTTGCTTGAGTGATTGTTTCTGACATATCCAATTCTCCTTTACTTTTAAGCATTATGCTTGATTTTTAGACACCTACAAAAAAGTTTGTAAAATAGTGCACAAACTTTTGCACAAGCATCTAGAGGTAGAAAGTGTAAAAAAAATACAGATTCAAACCTATCAAAAATTTTGAGATACATATAATAATGAACTTAAAACAAAAATAAAACAATTAATAGTGCTTCTAAACTTTTTAAATAAACTAGCCAAGAAATTCATGCAAGAAATACAGACCTTCACATTCCTGAGAAGGTCTAATACGTATACTATATATTATATAGTATAACTTATATATTATAAAGTATATTATGGAATAAACTTTTACCAAAGGTGGGAATCCCTTTGTAAGAGGATAGAACAATCTTTAAAATTTAGTTAGCTCTTCTACCTCATATTCTAGAATTCTTAAACAAACAAGCCGTTTTTCTCGTAAAGGTAGAATTAAGGGCGTTTAACTATTATCATTTTACAAAAGAATGAATAGATTAACTAGTAAGAAAGCTAGAAAAGACCAAAAATTAAATTCTGAATATTTAGTTTCGTGTCAAAAAACTGACATATAAAAGCAGTTGAGATGGTATAATAAAAATATATTGTCTAAAGAAGAAATATATTGAAGGGTGGGAGGAGTTATGGGAAAAGAAAGTCAGCATCTTTTTATTGATTTTGAGTTCACAATGCCTGAACAAAAAGGGCGCCCGAAAGGTTTTTTTCCTGAGATTATTGAAGTTGGCATTGTAGTAGCGAGAAATTACAAAGTTATTGACACATTTTCCTCTTATGTTCGCCCCCAGCATTTCCCCACATTAACTAACCGTTGTAAAACATTTTTAAGCATCGAACAGCAAAGCGTTGATAGTGGTATAACACTTCAAGAGCTTGCAGACCTATTCAAAAATTATTGTAAAAACTATGAGACTACTGTTGTCACATGGGGAAATATGGATATGAAAGTATTGCGACAAAATTGTCAGAAAGCCCGCATTCCTTTCACATTTAAAGGTGAACAAGTTGATTTATCGATGGAATATAAGAAATTCTTTGGAGATCGTAATCAAACAGGTCTTTGGAAAGCCGTTGAAGCATATGGAAAAAAAGGAACAGGGACGCATCATCGTGCGTTGGATGATGCGATGACAACCTATAACATTTTCAAGCTTGTTGAAAAAGATAAAAGTTATTTATCAAGCCCTGCTAAAACAACCATTGGAGATCGAATCGACCTTTCCAAAGTATTAAATAAGTTTGCATAAAGGCCAAGTCATTCAAAAAGTGATTTGGCTTTACGTTTGAGGAAAGTAGTCCTTTTCTAGGTTTTTGAGATGAACAAGACATTGTTGAGCAAATGAACTCTCATTACCTTCATATTTCTCAATTTGAACAGAGAGCGCTTTTCTAAGTGACTCTTTATAATCAGGTACAGCTTCATCAAAAATATGAACCATTTTTTGGGGTACATTCGTTTGTTCACGGTAAGCAAGAGTTCTGCGTTCATGAAAGAGCGCAACATCCGTTTGATTTGGGTTATGAAGGTCTCCTTGAGTAGGATGCTTTAAAACAGCTAAAACTCTTACAAGATAATGAGAAGGACGGATTTCAGTCACTTCTCCTACATACTTTCCTGTTTTATATAGGCCCGTCACAATAGAACCTACTTCAATCTTCTCTTCCATGCTATTTCCTCCTCTTAGATCTTCTTTATTTTTAGTATAAAGGAAAGGTTCACAAATTTCAGGTTAGAAGTCGAAAAACTGAGGAGTGTGAAAAAGATGTTTGGGTTTGGTTTCTTTTTATATTTTCCTGAAGATAAGACAGAATATATTCCTGCATTCATTACGCTTATCTTATTTTTTTTAGCTGCTATTTGGACAATGAGCTTTATAAAGAAAATTTCTAAAAAGCAAGAAAGACAAGCAAAAGAGCTTGAGGAAAAAATTAAAAATACAACGAAAATGTGAAAAAGCAGGCATTAGCCTGCTTTTCTATTTGCTTAGTGCTATTTTCAAACGTTTCAGACCTTCAAGTACTGTTTCTTTAGAACAACCAAGATTCATACGAACAAACCCTTCACCTTGCGTACCATATTTAGGTCCAGGCTCAAGTGCTAAATGGCCTTTATGAAGAAGCCTTTCTTTTAATTCTTCATCTGAAAACCCTATTCCACGGCAATCAATCCAAGCAAGATATGTACCTTCAGGATAAATTAGCTCAATATCTGGAAGTTCTTTTTGAATGAATTCATGTACCGTATTAATGTTTTCTTTCAAATATGGAAGAAGTTCTTCAAGCCATTCCTCTCCATAATTATAGGCTGCTTGTAACGCAATGATCCCAAATGTATTAAGGCCACCTGCTCCTTGCCTACGCTGTGTTTCTTGATATTTCAAGCGAAGACTTTTGTTTGGAATAACAATTACTGAAGCTTGTAGTCCAGCTAAATTGAATGTTTTACTAGGAGCTACACAAGTGATAGTGAGGTTTGCTATTTCTTCTGACAAACTTGCAATAGGAATATGCTTGTTTGGTTTATATACAAGATCTGAATGAATCTCATCAGAAAGCAAAATCACATTATATTGCACACAAAGGTCTGCAACTTTTTGGAGCTCTTGTTTTGTCCACACACGGCCAGCTGGGTTATGAGGACTGCAAAGAATCATCATTTTAGCACCTTGTGCAAACTTTTTTTCTAAATCCGCAAAGTCCATTTTATATTGACCGTTCTCTAAAATAAGCGGGTTTTCAACAAGTTTACGATTATTTTGTTGAATCATATTAAAGAACGGAGTATAAACAGGAGGTTGGATGACAATTTGCTCTCCTTCATTTGTAAAGGCTTGTACTGCCATGCTGATTGCAAAAACAATGCCAGGACTATAAATAATAGAAGATGCATCAACACTAAAACCATGTCGTTTATGTAACCATCTGCACACAGATTTATATGTATCAGTTGTTGGAGATGTATATCCAAAGATACCGTGCTGAATTCGTTCTGATAAGACATCAAGCACTTTTTGAGGCGGTTTAAAATCCATATCCGCTACCCACATTGGTAAGACATCATCTGTTCCATATACGGCTTTATTAAAATCCCATTTTACAGATTGAGTATTTTTGCGATTTAAAACTTGATCAAAAGAATTTGTCATTTAACATCACTCCTTGAACATGATAAAGTAAAAAAAGAGGTGAAAAAGTGTGAACGAAACACAGCAAACAAATATAAAGTTGTATGAAATCTTATATTACTGGGATCCGCTCGGATACGGTGAAGGATTTTATGAAACAGAAATTAGCGATGTTTTACAAGCATTACATGTACACGATAATGCTGAAGAACTTGCTCGTAAAATCCAAAGTATCTATGAATTCTCATCTGAAGAAGTGATCCCACTTCCACAATGTAAACAAAAAGCAAGCGAGCTTCTTCTTGTTAAAGATCAAAGCAGTTGCTCCATTAATTAAGAAGGAGAGACTCTAGTAGATGGAGTCTCTCTTTTTAAATAAATTGTAGCATATGTCTCCAAATTGCTTTAGGGTTTTCTTCGGGAACTAAGTGGCCTGTCTTATTAAGGGAAATAAATGTAGAATTTAAAATGTCTCCATGAAGTCTTTTGCCAACGCTAATCGGTACTACTTTATCTTCCTCTCCCCAAATTAAAAGCGTTGGAACATCGATTTTTTTTAAGGCTTCAGACGATAAATCCCCTTCACGATCTCTAATCATCTTAGCTAAAGCCATAAAGATGTGATCGGTTCGAAATGGTTTCATATATCCATCAACCATTTCTTGATTCACAAGATCTAAGTTGTACACAACATTTTCTAAATTTCCTTGAATTCCTTTTCTCCCTAGCCAACGTTTAATCCAGAGATGAAAATAAGGCAAGTAAGAAGAAGCAACAAGTCCATAATGAGCTCTGCTTAAATAACCTGAGCTGCATAAAAGCACAAGTCTCGAAACATAGTTTGGCTTTTCTTTTGCGATATTTAATGCAATTTGTCCTCCCATTGAATGTCCCATCACAATTGCTTTACTAATTCCCCATAAATCTAAAAGTCCTGTCACAAGATTTGCAAGGTTTTGATATGAATATTTAAAAGAGAGGGATTTCTCGCTTTGACCAAAAGGAGGGAGGTCAACTGCGATAACTGTGAAGTCTTCTTTTAAAATAGGAATTAAACGTCTGAAGCTGAACGTAGAAGACAAAAAACCATGAATTAATAAGATTGTCGGTTTGTTTTTACGATAACCATGTACTTCGTAAAAAACTTTTACCCCATTTATAAAATCAATATAATGTCCAGACGAAAAGGCAACGTTATGCATTTAGCTCAACTCCAACAATTTTTTTCATAGTTTTCCCGTTTTCTTTGTTCTTAAGCAAAGTTTTTAACTGGAAAGAGAGGGGATATACCCTTCTCTTTAAAGGTTTGGGAATATGTGTGAAAAAAGAAGTTGAAAAAGAGGTAGGAGAACAAGAGCGGATTTGTTATAATCTTTGCTAGAACAAAAGTGTATAATGGTATACGACTTAATGTAAATATAAGTACGAGTATCAGTAAAGGGACATGAGGAGGATTTTCCGTGCAATTATCTGAAAAAGAATTGGAAATTTTAGAAATATTAGAACATGATAGCCGATTACCTCTTGATAGTATCGCTAAAATGGTGGACTTATCAGAGAAAGAAACAAAAGAAGTTGTAGAAAAGCTTGAAGGCAAAAAAGTAATTGTTCAATATTCAACAGATATTAATTGGCGTCGTGTAGACGGTCATGAAGGTGTAACAGCTATGATTGATGTGAAAGTGACGCCAAAGCGTGGTGTTGGATTTGATGAAATTGCAGAGCGAATTTATCGCTTCGAGGAAGTTAAAGCGGTTTACTTGATGTCAGGTACGTATGACTTATCTGTTACAATCGAAGGAAAGTCAATGTCTCAAATTGCAAATTTCGTGTCTGAGAAATTATCAACACTTGATTCAGTAGTTTCCACAACAACCCATTTTATTATGAAGAAATATAAACATGATGGCACAATTTATGAATATGATGACGACGACAAAAGAATTGTGGTGTCACCATAATGAAACGACATTTATCAAAAACTGTAGATGAACTTCAGCCATCAGGCATTCGCCGTTTTTTTGATCTTGCGAATGGGATGGAAGACGTGATTTCACTTGGGGTTGGAGAACCGGATTTTGTTACTTCATGGTCTGTACGTGAGGCATCTATCTTATCTCTAGAGAAAGGGTACACGTCATATACGGCAAATGCAGGGTTATTGGAACTAAGAGAAGAAATTGCAAACTATATGGATCGTAAATTTGATCTTCAATATGAAGCAAACTCTAACATTATTGTAACAGTAGGAGCGAGTCAAGCGCTTGATATCGCTATGAGATCCATTGTAAATCCTGGTGAAGAAGTTCTCATTATCGAACCGAGCTTTGTTGCTTATGGACCGTTAGTTGAGCTTGTTGGAGGCATTCCTAAGTTTGTTCAAACAAACGGAGAAGAAGACTTTAAACTTCATGCTTCTAAAATAAAAGAACAGCTTACAGATAAAACAAAAGCTATCTTAATCTGTTCGCCAAACAACCCAACGGGAAGCGTTCTTTCAAAAGGAGAGCTTGAAGAAATTGCTGCTATTGCGAAAGAACACGATCTTATTGTGTTAGCAGACGAAATTTATGCTGAGTTAACATATGATGAAGAGTATTGTTCAATCGCTTCGTTAGAAGGGATGAAAGACCGTACAATCATTATCTCAGGTTTTTCAAAAGGATTTGCGATGACAGGATGGCGCCTTGGATTTTTATGCGCGCATGAAGATTTGGCAGGGGCAATGCTTAAAGTTCATCAATATGCGATGATGTGTGCGCCGACAATGGCTCAATATGGAGCATTAGAAGCTTTGAAAACAGGTGAAGAAGATGTGCAGACAATGAAAAAAAGCTATCGTCGTCGCCGTAACTTCTTCGTCAAATCGTTAAATGAAATTGGATTATCCTGTCATAAGCCAGGTGGAGCTTTTTATGCGTTTCCTTCTGTGAAAGCAACGGGTTTAACATCGAATGAATTCGCAGAAAGGCTGTTGTTAGAACAAAAAGTAGCGGTTGTACCTGGGCATGTGTTTGGAGAAAGTGGAGAAGGATATGTGCGTTGTTCTTATGCGGCTTCTCTGGATTCCTTACAGGAAGCTCTAAGAAGAATGGAACGATTTATGAGTCAGTTTACAAAAGTAAAAGAAAAACAACAGGTATAACAAAAGGAACGTACAGAAGTACGTTCCTTTTTTATTATCCTTCTTCAATAAGAAGATCTTTTTCATAAAATAACGTGTTCATAATTGCTAAAAATTGATCATCGCTATATCCTTTTATCTTTTGTAACAGGCGCTTTGTTCTTTCGACCCCAATCTCATTAACAAGCTGTGTTAGCTCAGCATCTGGAAAAACAAGCTGGCGCACGGTAGGTCTGCTTGTGAGCTCTGCTGCGGGAATATCGAGAGCAGTAGAAATCTTTAAAATAGTTTGAGTATCAGGTAAACTTTGGCCTGATTCATATTTTTGAATTGTTGAAGTTCCTACACGGATTTTCAATGCTAGCTCTTCCTGTGACATTCCTTTTTGCTCACGCTGAAAACGAATATTTTGTCCAATTGTATTCATTTTTTAGCCTCCCTGTTTAAAGTTTTTACACAACCACCTCTTTTGACCTTCACTCTTCCCCCAACAGAAGTTTTTTATCTTTTCTTATATTTTAACACAGTTCAAGTAATTTTGATGATAATATTCTGAAAACTATGTGTCGATTTTATATAATTCTTTATTTTTAGAGGGATATATAGCGAAGAAACACATTCCAATAGACCGTCTAAGGAAGACAGAGGAAAAAGGAAATGGTAATAATTACGCATTATTTTATTTAACGTAAAGGATACAAAAAAGAAGCAACAGTCTAAACTAAGTATAAGTCAGGATTGTTTTGATTATGACAGATAAGTATGCTATAATTTAAAATTGCGTATAATCGAGAAAAAACTAACAAAAACTTAGGAGTGTTTACATGGCTGAAAAGTTTACAGTAGGTAGCGTTATTGATGGAAAAGTTACAGGAATTCAACCATACGGAGCTTTCGTTGCACTAGACGAAGAAACTCAAGGTTTAGTTCATATTTCAGAAGTTACTCACGGTTTCGTTAAAGATATTAATGAGCATCTTAAAGTAGGTCAAGAAGTACCTGTAAAAGTTATTTCTGTTGACGAAAAGTCTGGAAAGCTTGGTCTTTCTATCCGTGCTACTCAACCAGAACCAGAAGTAAAAGAAGAACCAAAGAAAAAGCGTCCTCAAGCAGCCGCAGCAGCGCAACCTGTAGAGAACGCAGCACCACAAGGTTTCAACACGCTACGTGAAAAGCTTGAAGAGTGGGTTGAGCAATCTAACCGTCAAGATCTAATTAAGAAGTAAAGACGGTGAAAAGCAGCTGATAAGTCAGCTGCTTTTTTTTATTGCTTTTTATACGTTAGAAGGAAGAAAAGAACGGGTAATGTTCCTCTTAGAAGAGGAACTAACGAAAAATGAGTTTCTTTTATTTACTTTTAGATACGGTTGCTTCAGTATAATTAATAGTAAGAATGTTTAGAAATTTTGAGGGGGATGAAAAATGAAGACAACAAGTGAAAAGGTGATTAACCAAACCGAAAAATTTGGTGCCAACAATTATCATCCATTACCGATTGTTATTTCAAAGGCAGAAGGGGTATGGGTAGAAGATCCAGAGGGAAATCGATATATGGATATGCTTAGTGCATACTCAGCCGTTAATCAAGGGCATCGACATCCTACAATTATTGAAGCATTAAAAAAACAGGCAGACCGTGTGACCCTTACATCAAGAGCTTTTCACAATGACCAGCTTGGTCCATGGTATGAGAGAATGTGTGCGGTTACAAATAAAGATATGATTTTACCTATGAACACAGGAGCAGAGGCAGTGGAAACAGCGGTGAAAGCTGTAAGACGCTGGGGTTACGAGAAAAAAGGAATTGAGGAAAATAAAGCTGAAATTATTGCATGCTACGATAACTTTCATGGACGTACAATGACAGCAGTTTCGCTTTCTTCGGAAGAAGAATATAAGCGTGGCTTTGGTCCAATGCTTCCTGGCATAAAACTTGTTCCATATGGAGACTTAAAAGCGCTGAAAGAAGCAATTACACCGAATACCGTTGCTTTCCTAATGGAGCCTATTCAAGGTGAAGCAGGAATTAACGTTCCTCCACAAGGCTTCTTGAAAGAAGCTGCTACTCTTTGTAAGGAACAAAACGTTCTATTTGTAGCAGATGAGATTCAAGTAGGACTCGGAAGAACAGGAAAAATGTTTGCTTGTGATTGGGAAGATGTAGAGCCAGACGTCTTAATCTTAGGGAAAGCCCTAGGAGGGGGAGTTTTTCCTATTTCATGCGTTGCAGCAAATAAGGAAATTCTAGGTGTATTTAACCCAGGTTCACATGGATCAACGTTTGGAGGAAATCCTTTAGCATGTGCTGTTTCCTTAGCTTCTCTTGACGTGATTCAAGATGAAAATCTTGTGGAAAGATCGTTCAATTTAGGGAATTATTTTAAAGAACAGTTAGAAAAAATTCAGTCATCAATTGTTAAAGAAGTTCGGGGAAAGGGTCTATTTATTGGAGTAGAACTTCATGAAAAAGCTCGGTCATACTGTGAAAAACTAAAAGCAGAAGGGTTGCTATGCAAGGAAACACACGATACTGTGATTCGTTTTGCTCCACCGCTTATCATTGAGCAAGAAGACTTAGATTGGGCTATCGACAAAATTAGAAAAGTTCTCCAATAATAAAGAAAAGCAGGGGCTATAATAGGCCCCTGCTTTTTTTATTGTTCATTCATTTTTGGCTCTGTACGCTCTACTTCTGCAGAAGGCTTAAACAGAAGCCCCAAGTTAATTAAGCCAGCAATGCCGACCAATCCATAGATAATACGAGAAAGAGCAGAAGCTTGACCTCCAAAAATAGCCGCTATTAGATCAAACTGAAAGAACCCGATAAGTCCCCAGTTGATTGCTCCGATAATAGTAAGAACAAGTGCAGTTCGTTGAATACCACTCATAGTTGACAACCTCCTTTTGTAATCTTTCCTTATTAGCTTGGTGTTTTAGAACGAAAATATTCTACGGTTTCTGTGGTAATGTTTGTGGGTACTGCCTATTTTAAAGAACATGTTTTTTAGGGTTTGTGACACTTTAAAGAAGGAGCACATTTCTTTACAAAGTAAAATGGATTTCTGCATAATAAGGAAGAAATCAAGGAGGGAATTTAATTTGGATAATTTTACATTTTATAACCCAACTAAATTAATTTTTGGTAAAGGGCAAGTTGAGCAATTGCGTGAACTTGTTCCACAGTATGGAAAGAAAGTTCTTTTAGTCTATGGTGGCGGAAGCATTAAGCGTAACGGACTATATGATGAAGTAATGAACATTTTGAACGAAGTTGGAGCAACAGTTCATGAGCTAGCGGGCGTTGAGCCAAACCCTCGTTTGACAACGGTAAGAAAAGGTGTAGAAATTTGTAAACAAGAAGGTATTGAGTTTGCACTAGCAGTTGGTGGTGGAAGCGTTATTGATTGCACAAAAGCTGTTGTAGCAGGTGCTAAGTACGATGGTGATGCTTGGGATTTAGTAACGAAAAAAGCATTTGCAACAGAAGCTCTTCCATTTGGTACAATCCTGACGTTAGCTGCAACAGGTTCTGAAATGAACGCTGGATCTGTTATTACGAATTGGGAAACAAATGAGAAATATGGTTGGGGTAGCCCAGCAACATTCCCGCAATTCTCAATTCTAGATCCTGTTAACACATATACAGTTCCAAAAGATCAAACTGTATATGGCATGATTGATATGATGAGTCATGTATTTGAACAATATTTCCATCATGTTTCAAATACAAAGCTTCAAGACGGTATGTGTGAAGCAACGTTAAGAACAGTTATTGATACAGCACCAAAACTTCTTGAAAACTTAGAAAGCTATGAGCACCGCGAAACTATCTTATATTCAGGTACGATTGCCTTAAATGGCATGCTGCAAATGGGGTATAGTGGCGACTGGGCAACACATAATATCGAACATGCTGTTTCAGCTGTATATGATATTCCTCATGCAGGAGGGCTTGCCATTTTGTTCCCGAACTGGATGAAGCATACGCTTGATCAAAATGTGGATCGCTTCAAACAAATTGCCACTCGCGTATTCCAAGTTGAAGAAGAGGGTAAATCTGATCGAGAAGTGGCTCTTGAAGGAATCGAGAAGCTACGTGAATTCTGGACAAGCCTTGGGGCACCAACTCGCTTAGCTGATTATGATATCGATGATTCTAAACTAGAGCTTATGGCAGATAGAGCGATGGCGAATGGAGAATTTGGTAAATTTAAAGTACTAAACAAAGAAGATGTATTAGCTATTTTACGTGCTTCTTTATAATAAAAAAACGATCCACACGTGTGGATCGTTTTTTTATTGTTCTTGCTTCTGTTTTTTATATTTTTCTTTAAGGTCATCCCTAACGCTCCCTTTCCAAAGAGCAACACCTTTATTGTAAGAGGCTCTCGTAATCAAATGGGAAGCGACAGGAGTTGTCATTAGTACAAAGACAATACCAAGGATTACTTTTGCGCTTATATATCCTTTTGTAAACCAGAAGTATGCTGCAGTTCCAATGAGTGTGAGCATAATACCAAGTGTAGCACTCTTAGAAGCTGCATGAGCTCTTGTATAAGTATCAGGAAAGCGCAGCATTCCAATTGTTGTAATAAGGGAGAGAAGGCTTCCTAATAATACTAAAATGCCTACTATAAGTTTAGCTGTCTCGGTCATGATCAATAATGGCTCCTCTCTCAAGAAACTTAGCAAAAGCAACTGTTCCAATAAAGGCCAGTATCCCTATCAGGAGAATAATATCTAAAAATGCATCTGTATCAACTATAATACATGTGATTCCTGTAATAGCCATAAGGTTAATACCAATTGCATCAAGAGCCATAACTCGGTCTGAGATACCGGGTCCTTTCACAACCCTATACAGAAGTCCTATCGTTGCTAGTGATAAAATGATTAAAGCTATTGTAGTGAGAATATCAAGGGTCATCGACTCACCTCCATAATCGCTTTTTCAAATGAATTCTTTATATCATCGATTGCTTCGTGCACATCATCAATATGCATTGCATGAATATATAAAACTGAATTATCATCTGAAATATCAACAACAAGTGTTCCAGGGGTAAGTGTGATCATATTAGCAAGGAGCATAATTTCCCAATCTTTTTCTACTTCAAGTGGAAGAGCAAAGATTCCTGGTTGAATCTTTAAGGTTGGGCGAATGACTTCTTTTAACACACTATAGTTTGCTTTGAGTAATTCAACTAAGAATAATAAAAGCAAATAAACGATAGCAACAAGTTTTTGAATATAAAAACGGGTAGGGAAAAAACGTCTTAAACAGAATAAGATAATGATCCCAACGAGATAGCCTTTAGAAAATGCGAGACCGTTCCAAGCATTTTGAAAGAACATCCATAATAAAGCAATTATTACGTTTAAAAGGATTTGAAATGACATATTTCACCTACTCCTTTAAAACCGCGTCAATATAAATAGACGGGTCCATTAGCGTTTTTGCAGCCTCAAAAATGTAAGGAGAAACAAATTCCGCTCCTACACCTAACCCAACAGAAAGAGCTAGTAGAATGACAATAGGTAGTAACATTCCCTTTGTTGTTCCTTTCTCTTCTTTCTCTGTTAACTTCGGCTCACGCCAGAAAGCATGAATGAAGATTTTGATGACAGAATATAGAACAACTAAACTTGAGATTAAAAGGATACCCATAAACAGATAGCTATGTGACTGTGCAGCACCTTCTACTAATAAGAACTTTCCAATGAAGCCACTCAAAGGAGGGATTCCAGCAAGAGAAATTACAGCTACAAAGAACATCCATCCGAGGAAAGGGTGACGTTTAATTAGACCACCCATTTTTTTGGCTGAAGCTGTTCCAGTAATAGTAATCATTGCTCCTGCTAATAGAAATAGCGCTGCTTTAATGATCATGTCATGAATTAAATAGTAAAGCGCTCCTGCAATTCCAGTTTCCGTTGTTAAGGTAACTCCATATACAATAACACCGACTGCAATGATAATGTTATAAATAATAATTTTTTCAATATCCCAATAGGCAATAGCTCCAATACATCCTGCTACAATCGTTAGAAGCGACACATAACCAATAATCGTATGTGTAAATGCTTGATCATGATAGAAAATAAGTGTAAACACTCGGAATATAGCATAAACACCAACTTTAGTTAACAGTGCACCAAATAAAGCTGTTACAACAGGTGGAGGTGCTTTGTATGAACCAGGAAGCCAAAAATATAGGGGGAATAGTGCTCCTTTTATGGCAAAGACCACAAATAAGAGAAGAGCAATAGCTGTAATGATACCAGGCTGTCCTACTTCGGCAACTTTTACTGATAAATCAGCCATATTTAATGTTCCTGTTACAGAGTATAGGAACCCAACAGCGATAACAAAAAGGGCTGAAGAAACTATATTTACAAGAATATATTTAAGAGACTCTCGAAGTTGGAGTTTTGTGCCTCCTAATGAGATCAAGACATAGGAAGACATTAACATAACTTCGAAGAATACAAATAAGTTAAAGATATCTCCAGTTAAAAATGCTCCTGTGACACCTACAATCATAAATTGAACAAAAGAGTAAAAATAGAATCTTTCTCGTTCAATTCCAATAGAACGAAAAGCAAATAAAATACAGCACAAGCTGACAATACTTGTTGTAAGGACAAGTAGTGCTGAAAACATATCAGCTACAAGTACAATTCCAAAAGGAGGTTTCCATCCTCCAAGCTCATGAGTTAAAATTCCATGCGTTTTAACTAAGTGTACAAGAAGTACAGAGAAACCAGTAGTCACAAGAGAAGAAACTATGCTAATTGTACGAGCAACAGTAACATTTCGGCTAAAAAACATAAGAATAATCCCTGTTATTAAAGGAATTAGCAGTGGCCAAATTACATAATTACTCATCGTCCTCACACCCCTTTAAATCATTCATATCGTCTGTCTTTAATTCCTGATATGAGCGGTATGCAAGAACTAAGAAAAGAGCAGTAACACCAAAAGAAATAACAATAGCGGTTAAAATCAAAGCTTGTGGCAATGGATCTGTGTAAGAAGAAGCATTTTCGCCTAGCAGAGGAACTGTTCCTTTTTTTAGTCCGCCCATTGTAAGAATCATTAAATGAGCTCCGTGACTTAAAAGGACAGTTCCGATAATAACCCGTAGTAAGCTACGAGAGAAAATTAAATACGTTGCACACATGAAGAGTATGCCTGATACAATTGACATTAATATTTCCATTATTCGCTCTCTCCAATCGTTTGAATAATGGTCATGGTAATTCCCACAACAACAAGATAAACCCCCAAGTCAAACAGAGTTGCTGTTGCTAAAGCCGTATGTTCTCCAAAGAATGGAAGGTCAAAATACCCATATGTATGAGTAAGAAAAGGTACATCAAAGAAGAATCCACCGACTCCAGTAGCAACGGCTATTAAAAGCCCTGTAGCAATCACCTTTTTGAAATCAAAAGGGATAATTGACTGAATCGTTTTCAAATCATAAGCAAGTAATAACAATAACAAACCACCACTTGCCATCAATCCACCGATAAATCCTCCACCAGGAGTGTAGTGACCAGTGAAAAACAGATAAATGGAGAAAGTGATGATAATGAACGACACAACGTTTGTAGCCGTTTTTAAAATTAAATCATTTACCTTCATGTTCACGTTCACTCCTTTTGGTTAGACGTAATTTAACAATCGCAAAGATTCCAAAGGCAGCGATACCAAGTACTGTAATTTCAAACAATGTATCAAATCCACGGAAGTCTACAAGGATAACATTCACAATATTCTTCCCACCTGCTTCTTTATAGCTTTCCTCTACAAAATACTTAGAAATAGAAGGGAATAGTTTCTCGCTATGAGAGGCAATACCAAACATTGTGACAACAAATCCTACTCCGATTGAAACAAGTAAATTTAATAATCGAAATCTGAGACGCTTTTGTTTCTTTGTGATTTCTGGTAAATGGAAAAAACAAAGTAAAAATAAAGCAACAGAGATTGTTTCTACAACAAGCTGTGTAAGCGCTAAATCAGGTGCCCTGAAGATAACGAAGAATAGTGAAATTGTATATCCAACAACACCAGCTGCAATGATGGCAACCATACGTGTTCTAGCAAGAACGGTGACGACAGCACCTCCGACAGCTAGAAGACTTAGGATTATTTCATAAACTCCAACTGGGGCAACATTTGTTACATCAAGATGAAATGCATTTGTCACAAAGAGAGAGCTTAATGAAATAATAGATAGAAATACAAAAATGTAAACAAGATAATCTCGAATATGGCCAGACATAAAGGATTTCATAATCCACGCTGAACCACGTTCTGTTCCAACCAACCCTTGGTCATAAAAATGGTTAAGGGCGAGTTTTTGAGGAAAACGTTCATAAATAAAGGACCATTTTCGAACAGTAAGGAAAAGAATCGTTCCTATTACAATAATTCCAATCGTCATAAATAATTCAGGTGTAAATCCATGCCAATGTTTGATTTCTACATCGAATTCCCGGCCACTTTGAGCAATCGTTGGAAGTATTGATTTCATAGCCGGTATAATAAGTGTAGAAGATAAAATGTTTGGGAAAAAACCAAATATAACAGCTAAGGAAGCTAAGATAACTGGTGATATAAGCATTCCAACTGGTGCTTCATGCGGTTTTTTCTCCAGCTTCTCAAGTTGAAGTTTTCCTGTAAACGTTCTAAAGAATAAAATCATGCTGTATACAAAAGTGAACACACTAGCTATCCATGCAATAACCGGAAGAAGAATTCCCCATGTTTCGATATGGTAAATATCCATCTTTAGAACATTAATCATCCCAGTTAGAAACATTTCTTTACTCAAAAATCCGTTAAACGGAGGAATGCCAGCCATTGAGAACGATCCAATTAAAGCAATTGTAAAAGTAACAGGCATCATCCCCATTAAACCACCAAGTTTTCGAATATCACGTGTTCCTGTCTCATGGTCCACAATTCCGGCAACCATAAACAAACTTCCTTTGAAAGTAGCGTGGTTAATGAGATGGAAAATAGCAGCGGTAACAGCGACAATAAAAATATTGTTTTCTAAGTAGTCGTAATGTAAAGACGCACTTCCCACCCCAAGTAAGGACATAATCATTCCAAGTTGACTAACTGTTGAAAAAGCTAAAATTCCTTTTAAGTCTGTTTGTTTTACAGCAGAAAAGGAGCCCCAAAACAAAGTGAAAATTCCAAAGGTGGAAATTAAAATAAACCATGCAGCATGGTCACTGAAGACAGGGCTTAAACGAGCCACAAGATAGATTCCTGCTTTCACCATTGTAGCTGAGTGCAAGTAAGCACTAACAGGAGTTGGAGCTTCCATTGCATCTGGTAACCAAATATGGAACGGAAACTGAGCTGATTTTGTGAATGCCCCTAAGAGAACAAGGATAAGAGCAGGTAAAAGCAAAGCTTCTCCTTTTAGGAGATCAAGGTTAGCTATAATTTCACGGATACTAAATGTGCCCGTCATCATGTACAAGAGAATAATTCCGCCTAAGAGAGCTAACCCTCCAAAAACAGTAATAAGCATTGATTTTTGTGCTCCATACTGGGACTTCTCTCTTTTATACCAATATCCGATGAGTAAAAAAGAGGAAAGACTTGTGATCTCCCAGAATGTATAAAGAACAATTAAATTATCAGAAAGCACGACTCCAAGCATGGCTCCCATAAAGAGGAGAAGATATACATAGAAATTATGTAATGCCTCTTTATCTTTTGATAGATAATAAATAGAGTAAAGAGTAACTAAAGACCCGATTCCTGTAATAAGTAAAGCAAACAAAAGACCAAGCCCATCAACATGCAGAGTGAAGTTGATATCTAAGCTTGGAATCCATTCAAATGTACGAACAACTTCTTCGTCACTGCTCGTAAGTTTAATGAACTGGAGAAAATATAGAAATAAGGCAAGAGGTAAAATAAGGACAAACCATCCTGTATGAACCTTTCGCACATATCTATATAGAAAGGGTACAAGTATCGCAAATAAGAAAGGCGATAGTACGAGTAAGTGTAGCAATGACAAATGATAAACCTCCTTCAAATATACTAATTTTAGACGGATACTTTATTCTAGAACCGATTATATAATAATTCGAGATGCCTTGCATCCCAACGACTCTTCTATGTTGCTCAACTATTTCTGTGCTATTAAATAAATAGAAAGTCGGAAAAATTACAGTAAAAAAAATTATATTTTTTTTTATTTTTAAGGTCTTTTTTGGGGTATAGAATGCTTTTTTAGTCTTCACTTTTTTTCTTAAAGAATTCCATTCCATTGAATAGAAATAAAAAAATCATCTCATCCTAACTATGAGGTGATTTTTAGTATGTATAAGAAACAAATCATTGTAAGTTCCACTATTTTTATCACAATGTTCACAAGTGCTTTCTTGTTCAATGCCGCTACAAAGAAAGAATACTTAGATCAGGAAACAGTAGAAAAATTAGTTGAGCAGTATGGAGAGACAATGAATAAGCACCCGTTACGCCCATTTGATTCAAGGGAATACGTGCGGTTGAATAAAGCAATGGAAGAGTTTGAGTTAAGTATAGAGTGAGTCACTTCTATTAAGTGATTTTCCTCCTTTAGTCCTGCTCAAACCTTTCTATGCAGGATTTATGCAATATTTTTGAAAAGAAAGTACTAATATGGAGAAACATTGCTTGAATTCCATGAGCGGTTTCGATAAAGTGAGAGAAAGAGAATAAAATTTATGGAGGAACATATCTATGACACATGTTCGTTTTGATTACTCAAATGCACTTACTTTTTTCAAAGAGCATGAAATTACATACTTAAGTGATGCTGTAAAAGCAGCACATCATGCTATCCATGATAAAACAGGAGCAGGAAGCGATTTCTTAGGGTGGGTAAATCTTCCGAAAGAATATGATAAGGAAGAGTTTGCTCGCATTGAGAAAAGTGCTGAAAAAATTAAAAGTGATTCAGACGTTTTATTAGTAATTGGAATTGGTGGTTCATATTTAGGTGCAAGAGCAGCGATTGAAATGCTTCAACACTCTTTCTATAACGTATTACCGAAAGAGAAACGTCAAACGCCACAAGTGATTTTCGTTGGAAATAACATTAGCTCTACATATATGAAAGACTTAATGGATCTTCTTGATGGAAAAGACTTCTCAATCAATGTTATTTCTAAGTCTGGAACAACAACAGAACCTGCGATTGCGTTCCGTATTTTCCGTAAGCTTCTTGAAGAGAAATATGGAAAAGAAGAAGCACGTGGTCGTATTTATGCTACAACAGATAAAGCACGTGGAGCTTTAAAAACACTTGCTGATGAAGAGAAATACGAAACATTCGTAATTCCGGATGATGTTGGTGGTCGTTATTCTGTTCTAACTGCAGTTGGACTTCTTCCGATTGCTGTAAGTGGTGCGAACATTTCTGACATGATGAAAGGTGCAGAGGCTGCAAGTGAAGACTTTGCAAAGCCTAACCTAGAAGAAAATGCAGCATACCAATATGCAGCAGTTCGTAACCTTCTTTACAACAAAGGTAAGACAATTGAAATGTTAATTAACTATGAGCCAGCTCTTCAATACTTTGCGGAGTGGTGGAAACAACTGTTTGGAGAAAGTGAAGGAAAAGACCAAAAAGGAATTTATCCATCTTCAGCAAACTTCTCAACAGACCTACATTCTTTAGGACAATATGTTCAAGAAGGTCGTCGTGATATTTTTGAAACCGTAATTCGCGTTGAGAATCCTCGTCACGAGTTAACAATTGAAGAAGATGCGGCTGATTTAGATGGCTTAAACTATCTGGCTGGTGAAACAGTTGATTTTGTTAATAACAAAGCGCTTGAAGGAACAATGCTTGCTCATACAGACGGAGGAGTTCCGAACTTACTTGTAACAGCGCCAGCTCTTGATGCTTATACATTCGGTTATATTGCTTACTTCTTTGAAAAAGCTTGCGCAGTAAGTGGTTACCTTTTAGGTGTTAACCCATTTGATCAACCAGGTGTAGAAGCATACAAAGTAAATATGTTTGCACTTCTTGGAAAACCAGGATTTGAAGAAAAGAAAGCAGAGCTTGAAAAACGTTTAAAATCATAAATGAAAAAACAGTCATAGCCTAAGGCTATGACTGTTTTTTTGTAACGATACAAAAGGATAAAAAGCATAATATTGGAGACGTTAACATAGAAAAGGGGGGCTTACTATGATTGAATTACAGTCAAACCTTGAGGGAAGAGTGTTTAAGCTACATGATTTAGAAGAAACTTTAGGTTCTTTAGGATATACAATTGGAGGAGGATGGGAGTATGATCAAGGGTCATTTGACTATAAGATAGATGATAAAGTAGGGTATCAGTTTCTTCGTCTCCCATTTCAAGCTGTGGATGGTCAGTTGGATGCCCCTGGAGCAACAGTGCGTTTCAGGACACCTTTTTTACTTTCTCATAAATATCAAATTGGTTTAGATGATCAAGTTCATGTTGGTAATGTGAAGAGCTCATTTGACCAATTTCAAGAGCCGCAAGATCCTGATGCTTCTTTTCCAAAAGAATATATCCTACTAGGTCAGGAATTCCTAAAAGAAGCAGAGCAGCGCCTTCTATATTGAATTTGAAAAGGCTTTGTTAGCTCACTTTCTAACAAAGCCTTCTTTTAAAAATAGCTGCTCATACATATGCTGACTAATCATTTTATTTGTTTCGACTATTTTACCTGCTCCAGCATGTTTAGCACTTTTGACGTGTAGAGAAGAAAGAATTTCTGCTGTGATAGGAATATGACGATCTTGTCCCTTAACAGCTAAGATAGTCAAAATAGCCTGCATATCTGCCTCGTTTTCAGCTTTATGTTGATTAGCTGTAATCATCACTTCCCGAGCTTCAGCAATATTTGCTTTTATAAGTGTATTCTCATGTGTCGGATTTCCTTTTACAAAATGAACGTATGCAGAAAGCATAGGACGTTCTTCCAGTGTTTCGTCAATTAAAACAATATGTTTAGCAAGATGAGATTGAGCAAAAAGCTCTAGAAGCTGTTTTGTACGCTCATTCCATCCAATAATAACAATATGGTCGCTTCCTCTATAAGGGAGACTTCCATCAACATAAGCATTCTCTCTAGAAACTGCCATTCTAGCAATCGTTACAAAATAATTCGTGATAAACCCTGTTCCAATTAAAATAAGTAACATAGCTAAAATACGCCCAATTACTGTATGTGGAACATAGTCTCCGAACCCAATTGTGGATATGGTAACAATTGACCACCATATTCCGTCAAAAACGGTTGGAAAAGTTTCTTCTTCAAGAAAATGAATAATTCCACCAAAAATAACGCAAAGCAGTAGAATGATAACAATAAGTCGATATAAAACAGAGCGACGGAAGAAGCGGAATAGAAAGCTATCAAACATGTACAATTTCCTCCTTTAGAACATAGTATTCCCATTTCTAAAGAAGGTATGAAAAAAGCGTGCCTATAATTATAGGTACGCTTTTCTAACTTATATTGTTTGTTTTTTTGCTTCTTTTGGTCTTTCTTCCCAACCCTCAAGCTCTCCAATATTGTGAAGAGAGTCTTTGTAAAAGACGGGATCTTTTCCTTGTTTACGTTGATCTGTATAATCTTTAAGAGCTCTAAATGCTGTTTTTGCTAGGAACGCAATCGCAATTAAGTTTGTGAAAGCCATAAGACCCATGAACAAATCAGCTAAATTCCAAACTAAGTCTACTTTTGCAACAGCTCCAAACAGGATCATTGCAAGAACAAGAATACGGTAAACGAAAATGATGGTTTTATTTGTTTTAATGAATTCAACGTTTGTTTCACCATAATAATAGTTACCGATTAGCGTACTGAATGCAAAAAGGAAAATCATAATAGCTAGAACAGATGAAGCCCATCCACCGATATGTTCTCCTAATGCTACTTGTGTAATTTGAACCCCATCTAGTCCAGGTGTTTTATATGCATCTGTTAAAAGTACGATGAACGCCGTACTTGAACAAATAATTAATGTGTCAATGAGAACAGCTAAAGCTTGAATAAGACCTTGTTTAGCAGGGTGGGTAACATCCGCTGTAGCCGCTGCGTTTGGCGCACTACCCATACCAGCTTCATTGGAGAATAAACCACGTTTAACCCCTTGAAGTAAAACGGCTCCAAGTGTTCCACCTGCAAATTGTTCAAATCCAAAAGCATGCTTCACAATTGAAGCAATAAGAGATGGCATTTCGTTAATGTTCACTAAAACAATCCCAAATGCGATGAGGATATAGAGACCTGCCATAACAACTACAATGTATTCCGACATTTTTGCAATACGTTGAATACCACCAAAGATAATAATAGCAAAAGCAACCAAAACGATAATTCCGACTACAAGTCGATTCGTATTAAAAGACTGTTCAAATGCAAGTGTAATTGTATTTGCTTGTACAGCGACGAACACGAAAGCAAATGAAATAGTAATCAGAACAGCGAATAAAACACCAAGCCAGCGTTGTTTTAATCCTTTTTCCATATAGTAAGCAGGTCCGCCGCGGAACGTTCCTTTATCTGGAACTTTATAAATTTGAGCTAATGTGCTTTCAACAAAACCTGAGGCAGAACCAACAAGTGCTACAATCCACATCCAAAAGATTGCACCAGGTCCTCCAATTGAAATAGCAAGAGCAATTCCGGCAATGTTTCCTGTTCCAACACGAGCAGCCATACTAATACAAAAAGCTTGGAATGCTGAAATGCTGCCTTTTTCTTTTGAAGCAGGCTTCTCTGTCAGTAATCTAAACATTTCTTTTAGTAAACGAAACTGTAGAAATCTTGAACGAAGCGTGAAATATAGTCCTAATATAAGTAGTAAAGCAATAAGAACGTATGTCCAAAACGCATCATTTATCGTAAGAACTACATCATTTAATAAATCCATTAATAATTCCCCCTTATGAAACAAAAATGATTTACAACTTTAGATGTATGTGAACTTTTCTAACATAACTAATATTATATAGGGGAAGAGAAAGAGAAAGCAATACTATTCTTTACTGTATTGAATAATAGTAAAATTTAAAAGATTTAAAATCTTATTACGTTTTACTTCTTTTAAATTTATAGTAGATCTGTTTCTTCTTTATATGAAGGAAAAAGAGATAAATTATTCTTGTGGATGTTAACACATCACCAATCTATTATTCGAAAAAAGTTGTTAGTAAAGATAACAAAATCAGAAAAAAGTGTTAGAAGATATGACAAAATTATCCCATTAAACATGAAGTATATAATATTTTTTAATGAAAGAAAGAGATGATACAAAAAAATATAATAAATAATGAAAAAATTATAACAATTCAAAAGGTAATGTGTTATAATTTCAGATAAATGACTTAGTCGATAAAAATAGTCGGAATTGAAGGTTGACAAACTAGCTAATTGTGCTAAAATTTCTTCAACATCCTCATTTTTCAGCATAATATAAAGGTGTATTTATAAATTATGCTCTTCTTTTTTGTAAAGAGAGTAGAATTTTTATTGAAATTAATCTGACTTAAACCATCGGAAATGTAGTTTTTGATTATTGGGAAGAAAAGAGGAGGAGTCAATATGGGGGATAGTTCTAATTATAAAGAAGCGTTGCGAAAAACAGAAGAACTTCTTCAATCAATACAATATGGCTCTGTTACTCTTGTTATCCAAGATGGAAAAGTTGTTGGTATTGATAAAGTCGAAAAAATTCGTTTGAAATAATAGAACGCTTAGAACGTTCTATCTTCTTTTAAGTTTAAAACCGTGTTTATCTATCGGATTAAATGTTTATATGGAAGGTGAGAATATGGCAAAGCTAACATACGAAACGTGGACAGATGAGGTTCCTACATTTGCACATGATGATGAAACAAAAGGAGCTCTTGCGACTCTAAAATGGGCTTATGATTATTACGGAGATTCAATTGTGTATGCCTGTAGTTTCGGGATCGAAGGGATAGTGCTCATCGATCTCATCGCAAAGGTAAATCCAAAAGCACGCATTGTATTTTTAGATACAGGCGTACATTTTCAAGAGACTTACGATGTGATTGATAAAATCCAAGAGCGTTTCCCAGATCTTAATATTGAGATGAAAAAACCATCTCTTAATCTTGAACAACAAGCAGAACAGTATGGAGACAAACTTTGGGAACGTGAGCCAAATCAATGCTGCTATATTCGAAAAATTTTACCGCTTGAACAAACATTAAGTGAAGTAGATGCTTGGATTTCAGGATTAAGAAGAGATCAATCTGAAACAAGAAAAAATACAAATTTCATTAATAAAGATAACCGTTTTAACAAAATTAAAGTATGCCCGCTTATTCACTGGACTTGGAAAGAGATTTGGCGCTATGTATACAAACATGATCTTCCATACAACGAGCTTCATGATAAAGGATATCCAAGTATTGGATGTGCACCATGTACAGCTCCAGCATATAACATGGATGATTTACGATCTGGTCGCTGGTCAGGAAATCAAAAAGTAGAATGTGGGCTGCACGAGTCTTAATAAAAGGTAGTTGATTGACCATGTTTACAACGATAGCCATTATTATCGCACTCTTTTTTGCCATGAATATTGGGGCAAGTGGTGCTGCTGCAACAATGGGGGTTGCATATGGTTCTGGAGCTATAAAAACGAAAAGAAAAGCTCTTCTTATATGTAGCCTCTTTATTTTACTTGGTTCATATTTTGGAACAGAAGTTGTGAAAACAATAGGTAGTGGCATTATTCCAGAGGATATTGCGAGTGTTAAAATCGCAGTCATTATTTTATTAGCAGCAACAAGTACTCTGTTTTTTGCAAACTTGATGGGTATCCCACTTTCAACAAGCGAAGTGACAGTTGGAGCAGTAATCGGGGTTGGGGTTGCTTATCAAGCTTTGTATATGAACTCTATTTTAAAAATTGTTTTCTTTTGGGTTATTGTTCCAGTATTCTCTTTCTTTATTACGTACATTATTCGCAAGTGGATTATGACTCGAAAAAGAAGAGAAAGGTTTGGAGAAAAGAAAGGGAGAGAAAAATATTTAGTTGCCTTTCTTCTTGTTGCAGGGTGCTTTGAAGCTTTTTCAGCGGGAATGAACAATGTTGCAAATGCCGTTGGGCCCCTTGTTGGTGCTGGTGTTATCAGCCCTTCTTTCGGTGTAATTGTCGGGGGTGTTTTTATTGCCCTTGGAGCTCTTTTGTTAGGTGGAAGAGTGCTTGAAACAAACGGTAAGAAAATAACGGCTCTTTCTAAAGGAGAAGGAATTATGATTTCTCTAACAGGAGGAGGTCTTGTTTTTGTAGCCTCTCTATTTGGATTGCCTATCCCTCTCACGCAAGTGACGACCTCTTCTATCATTGGGGTAGGAACTGCAAAACAAGGAGCTGGAATCTGGCAGAAAAGTATCGTGTTTCAAATGGTTAAAGTTTGGGTTGTGTCACCTATCTTTTCCTTAATGATTTCCTACGGCCTAGTTAAGCTAACAATTCAAGATGACTGGTACTCATTTTTTGTTATCATCATCTGCTGCTTAGCTACGCTTGGCACTGTAAGTCTTGCGCAAAATTCAAGCAAAAAAAAACTAAAAGTAACGTCAGCGGAACGAACAACTCTTTAAATTAAGAGATTGAATATACAATAATACTTGGGAGGTTTTTGTGATGACAGCAAGTCAGCCACATGGAGGTACACTAATTAATCGTTTTAATCCAGACTATAAATATGATGGGATTTCTAAAAGCATTGAGCTAGATCCGATGGCTCTAAGTGATTTAGAGTTAATTGCAATCGGAGGATACAGCCCTTTACAAGGCTTCTTAGGAAAAGAAGATTATGAGAGTGTTGTCCACAATATGAAATTAGCTGATGGCACAGTATGGAGTATTCCAGTTACATTACCTGTTGAAGAAAAGGTAGCCGAAACGCTGCAAGCTGGTGAAGATGTTAAGTTGACTAAAAATGGTGTTGTCTATGGAGTACTTCATTTTGAAGAAGCTTATAAGCCAAATAAAGAAGTTGAAGCTGAAAAAGTTTATCGTACGACTGAAGCAGCTCACCCAGGTGTGAAAAAAATGCTAGAACGTCCGGATGTGTATGTAGCAGGGGAAATTACCCTTGTACGTCGTGAAGAGAAGAAATTTGCTGGCTATCATTTAGATCCAAAAGATACGCGCGCTAAGTTTGAAGAGCTTGGATGGGAAAAGGTAGTTGGGTTCCAAACACGTAACCCTGTGCACCGAGCTCATGAATATATTCAAAAAACAGCTCTAGAAATTGTTGATGGTCTCTTTTTAAATCCGTTAGTTGGAGAGACGAAATCGGACGATATTCCAGCAGACATCCGTATGGAAAGCTATGAAGTTCTGCTGAAAAATTATTATCCAAAAGATCGCGTATTCTTAGCTGTGTTCCCAGCGGCAATGCGTTATGCTGGTCCTCGTGAAGCAATTTTCCATGCGATGGTTCGTAAAAACTATGGCTGCACGCATTTTATTGTTGGACGTGACCATGCGGGAGTCGGTGATTATTATGGAACATATGATGCACAATTAATTTTCCGTAATTTCACAAGTGAAGAGTTAGGCATTACCCCTCTATTCTTTGAACATAGCTTCTATTGCAAAAAGTGTGAAGGAATGGCTTCGACAAAAACGTGTCCACATGGTAAAGAAGATCGTATGATTTTATCAGGTACAAAAGTGCGTGAAATGCTTCGTAATGGAGAAGTACCACCAAGCACATTTAGCCGTCGCGAAGTTGTTGAAGTACTTATTAAAGGAATGAAACAGCAGACTGTTCAATCATAAGGGGGAAAAGCAATGGGTGAGTCAACAAATATTACATGGCATGAAAGTGGCGTAACGAAACAAGATCGCCGTAAAAAAATCGGACATCATAGCTTTATTCTATGGTTCACTGGGCTGTCGGGTTCTGGAAAATCAACAATTGCAAATGCCGTTGCGCATCGCCTGTTTCAAGAGGGCATCAATGAGTATGTGCTAGACGGAGATAACATTCGTTTTGGATTAAATAAAAACCTCGGTTTCTCTGCGGAAGATCGTACGGAAAATATTCGTCGTATTGGAGAAGTTTCAAAGCTTTTTGTAGATAGTGGTCAAGTTGTGCTAACAGCTTTTATTTCTCCTTTTATTGAGGATCGAAAACAAGTAAGAGAAATTGTAGAAGAAAATGAATTTGTTGAGGTTTATATTGACTGCAATCTAGAAGAATGTGAGCGTCGTGATCCAAAAGGACTTTATCAAAAAGCTCGTGCTGGGGAAATAAAAGATTTTACAGGAATTAGTTCTCCATATGAATCTCCAGAGAACCCTGAGATCACAGTTCATTCTGATCAGTATAGTGTAGAAGAATGTGTAGACCAAATTGTCGCATATTTAAAAAATGAAAACTTCATCTAGGAGTTTTCTATAAAAGAGAGTCATGTAAGGCTCTTAGTTTAAGGCTCATAGTGAATGCTATGAGCCTTATTCTTAAAGATAGCTTATCCAAAGCATCTCCAAATGACGGTTCAAATTTTAGAGATATGTTGGTACATTAATAATATAAAGTTAAGAATAGAGTGTATAAACTGACAACTTGGAGAGGAAGATGTACGTGAACATTGGAAAGGTTTATTTAGTTGGAGCAGGACCAGGAGATCCGGAGCTTATAACTTTAAAAGGAATCCGCTGTATTGGAGGGGCTGACGTCATCTTATATGATCGTCTTGTTAATAAACATCTATTAACATATGCCAAAAAAGGTGCTGATCTTATCTACTGTGGCAAATCTCCAAATGCTCATATCCTTCAACAAGAAGCAATCAATAATGCTCTTGTAAAACATGCTAAAGAAGGAAAAACGGTTGTTCGTTTAAAAGGTGGAGATCCATTTGTGTTCGGGCGTGGTGGTGAGGAAGCTGAAATTCTTGTTCAAAACGGTATCTCTTTTGAAATTGTTCCAGGTATCACCTCAGGTATTGCAGCAGCTGCTTATGCGGGTATCCCTGTTACGCATCGCGAATACAGCGGAAGCTTTGCTTTTGTGACAGGTCATCGCAAACAGGAAGATGAACATGTGAAATGGGAAGCTCTAGCTAAAGGGATTGACACATTAGCCATTTATATGGGCATTAAAAATCTATCATATATTTGCGAACAGCTTATTCAACACGGCAAGAGTCCTGACACACCCGTTGCATTGATTCACTGGGGAACGTATACTGAGCAAAAAACTGTAGTAGGTACACTTGATACGATTATTGATATAGCTCATAGAGAAAAAGTGAAGAATCCAAGTATGGTCATTGTTGGAGAGGTTGTTGTGCTAAAAGACAAATTAAGTTGGTTTGAGGAAAATACGCAGCAATATGTTGAACAAGTTTTCTAAAGTGAGGGATCAAAGTGGAAGCTGTATTGTATATTTGTCACGGGACGCGGATTAGAGATGGACAGATCGGAGCCTTGCAATTTATTGAACGTTGCAAAGAGAAAGTAAACGTTCCTATTCAAGAAGCATGTTTTTTGGAACTTGCTGAACCAACTATTGAAGAAGCTTTTGCTCGATGTATAAAGCAGGGGGCAACAAAAATTGTAGCTGTCCCGATTCTTCTTTTAACAGCAGGGCATGCAAAAAAAGATATACCAGAAATATTGCTTTCCTTAGCTGAAGCACATCCAGAAATTGAAGTTGTTTATGGAACTCCTTTTGGGGTTCATGACAAACTTGTTGATGTATTAATGGACCGTATACGTGAAGCCAACAGTATGATTGATAAAGATGCAACAGTTTTACTCGTTGGTAGAGGAAGCAGTGATCCAGATGTGAAACGTGATTTAAATGAAATTGCCCTTATGTTAGAACGACGAGGCGGATTCTTAAAAGTGGATACATGCTTTCTTGCTGCAGCAGAACCTACTTTTGAACAGGGACTTCGTGGGCTTAAAGGAAATAAGCAAGTTTATATTGTTCCGTATATTCTTTTCACTGGGTTACTCATGAGACAAATTGCAGCAGATGTAAGTCAGCTACTTGTTGACTCTTCGAACATTTTTCTATGTTCATTTTTAGGCTATCATACTATTTTAGAAGACATTCTTGCTGAGAGAATCGAAAAGTGGAAAAATCAAAAGGGAAACTTAATGTTTGATGGAGAAGAATTATGTATACTGTCACATTAAATATAAGAAATAAAAAGGCTCTCGTTGTTGGTGGAGGTACTGTTGCGACAAGGAAAATTAAACATCTTTTAAAAGAAGGAGCAAATGTTACAGTTATTTCTCCTGAAGCTACGGATGAAATCAAGAAGTGGGAAGAAAAAGGCGAAGTGTATTGGGAAAAGCGAGAAGCAAATGAGCTTGACGTTCCCTCGGCATTTCTCGTTATATTAGCAACAAACAACCCAGAGGATAATGAAAAACTATTAAAAGCTGCTTTACCCCATCAGCTTGTTAACGTAGCGCATAAGGGGGATAAGGGGAGCTATACTGTGCCAGCTCAGTTCACACGTGGCGACTTAACCATTTCAGTCTCAACAGGGGGAGGGAGCCCGCTGTTAGCTAAAAAGATACGTGATGAACTTTCAGCACGTTATGGTGAAAGTTATGAACAGTATGTGGACTTCTTAAATGAGATACGTTCTTTTATACATGAAAATGAAAAACAGCCTGAAGAAAAAAAGAAGCTTCTTCATCGTTCTTTGCAAGAAGAAATGAAAGATGCTCATCATCAGCAGCTTTTTTGGCAAGCTTTATATGATAAATATAAAAAAGATTAAAAAGTGCGAGTAGAGATTGCTGTAGTAACCTCAACTCGTACTTTTTATTTATTAAGAAAGGCTTTGAATATCAATTTGCTTAATCCCGGCAACTTTTTGAATATCATAATAAACATCCGTCGTGAACCGCTTTTCATGGGCCAAGATTTTTAGCTGAATAACAACAAAGTCATCCAAGTCTTTTACACGAACGTGTTTTACCCTTAAATTTAGATTTTTGATCTCAGAGATAAGAGTTGTTAAATGAACATCTCTAGAGACGGTTAGCTCCAGTCGAATCTCTTTCTCCTTAAACTGCTTAGGGCCAATCAACTTAGTAAGGAAAGGGATAAATTCAACGCTGATCATAAGGAGAATAACGGCAATCACAGCTTCTGTATAAAAGCCGGCTCCAACCGTAATGCCAATTCCAGCAGCCCCCCATATGAGTGCAGCTGTCGTTAAGCCTGAAATACTATCATTTTCTCTTCTCAGAATCACCCCTGCTCCAAGGAATCCTATACCAGATACAATTTGAGCAGCAAGTCGCAAAGGATCCATTGTAATGTTACTTGCTTTCTCAAATAAATAGGCAGATTCGATAGAGACGATAGTTAAAATACAGCTTACAATGGACATTACAAGTGAAGTCTTTAACCCAACAGGTTTTCGCTTTAGTTCTCTTTCAAGACCAATAATCAACCCTAGCACAGCCGATATTCCAAGCTTTAATATCGTTTCGTAATACATGTTCTTACCTCGCTTTCGTTATAAGGTGAAAAGAAGGAAGATCACTGGCTAGAACTCAATACTTTATGTCTATAAGATATATGCACTATAAAAGGGAGGTAGTACAAAGAGGACGAGAAGAAAAGAAAGACAAAAAAGCCTTCCGCTTGGCGAGAGGCTTTAAAGCATGTCCTGAAAATGAAAGAAAAATAAGCAAAAAATGAGGCCAAATACAGAACTTAATATAAAGTGGCTGCTTTCTACTTTTTCCGTCCTATCTCCTATTTTGATTCCTTCAAAGTAAGCAAAACAAATAAGGGAGATGGCCATTAGGAAAGATAGCCACATTCCTAACTGAATTAACATGAGTGTAAACTCCTCTCTAGCATCTTTACTATGAAAGTATGTAGAGATTTACTAGTTTATGCTCATTAGATAAACAGTCTTTTAGAAGAAATTAAAATTAGGCATGTTACAATCGTGCTTAACACAAAAGCTGGTATCATATATGTGCTGTTATAAACGATCGTATACCACAAAAGCGGAACATCTTTTGGAGCATAAGCAGCAAAAAAGAAATAACCTGATACGCAGTGCGCAAGATAACGCAAAAAACTGCCCACAAAGGATCCTAGAGTAACGTACAAAATTACTTTTCCGGTATGATTGTTTGTTAGAGAAGAAATAATTCCTTTTCGAGTTAATCCTGCAAATCCGATAACTGTAAAGGCAATGAGATAATCAATAAGACCTTGTACAGGTGTGTAAATTTGACTTGGTCCTACTATAACTTGTAGAAGACCTAATAAAAAACCAGAAGCAAGGCCTCCCTTTATACCATGACGAAAAGCAACGATAAGAACAGGGACCATTGAAATGGAAATTGCCCCCCCCTGAGGAAGAGAAAAAAATTGAGCAACAATGTCTAATAAGAAGGCAAGGGTAGTCATGATACTTATTTCTGCTAAAACTAAAGTGCGGCCACGCTGCATGTAAACACCTCTTTCAATCAATAATTTTCTTAGCTACAATGTACCTTTCTTCTATTAGAGAGGAAAGTATGTGAAGTAGTGAATAGGTACGTTGTAGATTATAGCACTTTTTTATAATTGAAATAAAAACTATTAATAAACATTTTCATTTCTTCTAAATGATGATAGGATATGTTAAGCAGAAAGAAGTTAAAACTCTATATGTACTAAGGTTCTTAAGTTTTTTGAAAAAAGTTTTAAAAAAACTATTGCAAAACAATTTAATACGTGATAAATTATTACTTGTCGCTGCTACGGTAGGACAAAACAGAAAGAAGTTAAAAAACATTTTTAAAAAAGTTGTTGACACACTTCGGAAGAAGTGATAAGATATAAAAGTCGCTGTTAACGACAAATGAAATGATTGACCTTTGAAAACTGAACAAAATACGTCAACGTTAATTCTATTTTATTTTTAAAACAACGTTTCTTATTAGAAACAAAAAGCTATGGACATCGAAAGATGAAACCAAACTTTCTATGGAGAGTTTGATCCTGGCTCAGGACGAACGCTGGCGGCGTGCCTAATACATGCAAGTCGAGCGGAG
>NZ_JALAMS010000004.1:0-12935 GCF_026790145.1 Priestia endophytica
TACTTGACAGGGGTATATTCAGTGGGATAAGTCTGTCCAAAACCAAATGAAGTTCATTCGTAAATTATTTGGAATGGCTGCATAAAAGCAGACTCTACTAGGAATCTATATACCCCTTTCAAATAAATACAATCTTTGTACCCAAACTCATTTTAAAAATGCGTCCAGAAAATCATCACTTTCTGAACACATCTCTTTTTACGAGAAAAGATTAAGATATTTATAGTTTTTATGTTCAATAACCCATCACAAAATCTATGTTCAGTATCAATCTCTATTTTAAGTTATGGTACAATAAGAATGGGGTGTAAAAATGAAAGTTGGATATGCAAGAGTTTCAACCGGTTTACAAAATTTAGATTTACAAGAAGATAGTTTAAAGAACACGGGTTGCGAAAAGGTATTTGTAGATAAAATCAGTGGAGTGAAAAAAAGGCGAGAGGGTTTACAAGCTGCATTAGAATTTGTTCGACCAGGAGATACGTTGGTCGTTTGGAGGCTTGACCGGTTAGGACGTAATATACAAGAACTTATTCAAATTGTTAATGATTTGAATGAAAAGGGAATTAGTTTCTTTAGTTTGCAAGAGAATATTACGATGGATAAAAAAAATTCTACTGGTCAACTCATGTTTCATTTATTTGCAGCCTTTGCCGAATTTGAACGCAATCTGATTCTTGAACGTTCCGCAGCAGGAAGAGAAGCTGCAAGAGCTCGGGGACGTTTAGGAGGGAGACCTGAAAAATTCACTCAAAAAGACTTAGATATGTTACAAATGTTAGTTTCCAATGGAACACCTATAAAAGATATTGCAGCGATGTGGAATGTTTCCCGAACCACGATCTATCGATATATAGATAAACTTTCCAACTTGAATAAAGGGTGACTATATGAAAGAAATAAAAGTAGCAATATTATCTGAAGTTTTTGAGATAGTCTTGTTCTTAAGCCTAGGAACCATTATGAGAATGGTTCCTAGGCCTTTGTTTTACAAAATAAGTTTAAATTAACAGTTATTTAATCTTCTATATAAAGAAGTCTCAAAAGCGAATGTTTTGTAAGGTGTAAGGAAACATACAATTTAGAGAAAAAGATATTAAAGTGGTTAAAAGTTTAAAAAAGGTATAATAGATAAGGCAATAAATAGCCATAAGAACATATAATAGTAAGGGAGATCTTTTTGACTTTCCGACTTTGAATTACCCCATAAACTAATATGAAAATAACTATGTAGATCCCAGTAATCGCAAGGAACGATACAAAAATATATAACAACTCCTAAAAAATCAAGGTTAACGATGGATAGTTAACCTCGATAAATATGGTTGGTTTACTTATTAATTATTAAAAAATCTTTTCAAACTTTCCCCAACCTCCAGCAGTACCAGAACTCTTTTCAATATAAGAATACAAATTCAACGGGCGACTTAGGAAATCCATATCTATAAAGCAAAATGCGCTTGCCACGACTTCGAAAGGCTGGTTACCTACGGCTCTATCCCCTTGGGTAAATGAACTAGACACTCTATCCCTAATTTTGGGGAAAGGATCAATATTTCTGTGTCCACCTGTGGCATTATCTGCTTGAATTTCATCATCCTTTATTGTAGTAAATTCAGTTACATGTACTTTTGATGTGTTAAGTTTATGATCTCCGATTACATAACCTAAATCTCTTTCATATCTATAATAATAGGAGCCATCGGGTGAATCAGAGGCAGCTCTTACATTTTTGACTTCATTCTAATTCGTTTTTCCTAATAATTGTACTTTCATGTTCAAGTCTACTCTTTTACTCTGATAAACTTATCGTAAAATCAATTCTATCTGCATATTGTGGAAAATCAATCAAGGGATTCCTATTTTTTTGCTTATCAAAGATAGCCATATTTCGATGTTTTTCATAAATAGATACTTTGTAATCATTATGCCATTTTAGCAACATTTCAATATCTTTACTGCTGTATTGATTGATTTCACCCGGGTATCTTATTAAAAAATATAATGTAGCTCTAGCAACTTCACCTTTACCGCTTTCGGGTTCAAATTTCTCCTCTTCATACTTCCCACAATTTGTTCTAATCGCTTTTATCTCCATATCAGGCGAATAATCAGAGAAATCATGGAAAGGGAAATTCGATCTTGATGAATTGCATTTTACTTCACAAGTAAAAAGATGGTGTAAATCTCCTCTCATCGGGTTATCCTTATCAAACCATGATTGAGGCACTACATGTTCGCAATTATAATTATTTTCACTTCCAATAGACATTATTATCTCTTGTGCACGATTATCGTTTTCTGAGTCATTTTTTAATAAATTCCGATAAACCTCTTTTCTTTTCAAGTCTACTTTATAATCTTCTTTCATGACTTGTTCTGGATTCTTTTCTTCTCCGGAATATATACTTTTCAAATTCCCGTCCAAATGAAGATCCACCCATGAGTAAAGATAATTTCTAGTCTCAGAATTGTAAGGAAGATGATTATCATGTGTGTTAGTAACTAACTCATTCAGTTGTTTAAACAATTCTTTTTTGTCCATTTCATCAAAATTAATATCTTGATAATAATTATTGATTATAGATTGATTCTTTTCCTCATCATAATAATCTTTTTCATTTTTTATCTTTCTTTGGTTACGCTTCAATTCTAGCAATGAAGATTTTAAGTCTATGTTATCCATTAGATTTCTCCTTTTTTAAGGTATTAGATGATTGTCCAATATTTTGACATATATTTATTATCAGTTGTTGTTTTACTTGATCAGGGGTTAAATTTGGTTGGTTTTGTAGTAGTTGTGCTGCTAAACCTGCACATATCGGTGTAGCCATAGAGGTACATAACAGGGAAACGTAATCTGTATCAACATGTACGTTTGAATTCAGTCTATCAATGGTAAATTTCGGAAATTGTAGAGAGATAATATTTTCCCTCAGTGTTATAGGATCCAGTTTCTTTAGACAATCGATTGTTGGAACACGGCCTGGAAAATTGGCTACTGAGTCATCAGAATAGTCAATAGTATTATTATCGCTGATAGTCCTCACAGTGATCACTTTAGGACTTATTCCGGGAATAGAAATAATTCCCTGTAATGAATCAGTGCTACCTGCTGCCACGCAAACAATCATGCCATTATCCCATGCCTTTTCAACAGCCTTTACGACTGGATTATCTTCGGCATACTGTGTTGCAAGAGAGTCTAGTGATAAAGAGAGAATGTCAATACCTAACATTGATTGATTTTGAATACACCACTCAACACCAGATATTACAGTAGAAAGTGAACCAATCCCCATCTTATCTAGAACTTTAATCCCGATTAAGCTTGCCTCCGGTGATGGACCTTGGTATTTTCCGTTGTATATAGACCCATTACCTGCCGCACCCCCTGCACAATGTGTACCATGTCCATTATCATCGTACGGAGCAATTCTATTATTAATAAAATCCTTAAATCCTTTGATTCGTCCTTGTAAATCTCGATGTGGATGAATACCTGTATCAACGATGCCAATGGTTACACCTTTTCCTGTTAGACTATTCTCCTTTAATTGATTGGAGTGGATCGCTGGGGGGGCTATATCAAGTAATGCCGTCACTTTCCGATCATAATAGATTTTTTTAATATGACAGCAGTTTTCGAGCAATTGCTCAATTTTTTCTAATGATAATTTAGTGGCACAACAAGAAATAGAAGGGAACTCATTAAGCATATGACATTTCGTATTCCTTACATCATTCAAACCGTCCCTGAAAGAATCTTGTTTAAACTCAATAATTAATGGTAGTATCTTTATCTTTTTCCTCATATATTCTAAGGGACGGTGTAAAAAACATGGAGCGAAACGAAAGAGAGAATAACTTTTTATTAGCTTTTGTTGCATGTTTTTATCCAGTTTATTTCCCATCCGTCGAACTAATTGAATCATGGAAAATTCCAACATTACCAATCAATCCTCTTTGAAATTTCATACAATACAATATATTATGTGAAATTTATAGGGGGGAATAATAAAAACATACAAAAATCAGCAAAAAGGGCAAAAAAACTAAAAAAATAGAAATTAGGGTCTGGGGCTCAGGGGAATTTTAGATTATAGTGCAAGAACTCTAGTAAGTCTATATATACTCATATATCCCCTTCAAATTGATAGTATTAGTACGACTGTGATGGAAGGATTCACCCCCCTAGTAAAATTTATATTTTTTAAAAATTTACTAGGGGGGTGAATTGGTATTAGTCCTTAATTCCTTGAAGAATTTCCTCTAGTGTTTTTATAGTATTATTAACCATTCTTTTGTATATATTTAAAATGATTTGTCCGTAATTATCACCCGGAACTGCCCATTTTCCGTTTAATGCGACCCATGTTGTGGCAGTCCCCCTTTGTACTAAATTAAAACGAGGGTCAATTAACGGATATTTATCTGGTAATGGTTTAGTCGATGCATAAGCGAATAAATGTTGGAAATGGGCGATTACCCCATCCCTTGGTGTATCAAAACTTGCTCCTGGATTATCAGGACCTGTTGTTCCTAATCCACAAAAGTTATGTTGTTCAGGTTGTACGACTCCTGTAAATCGAAAGAAGTCTGTTTCATGGATGGCTTGGGCAAAGGCAATATCCCCTCTAATCCCATAATATTCACCGAAGTTTAAATAATACATTCCTAATGCTATCGCATCTGGATTAATAGTTCTTACATATTGTTCCATTAATAATGGGGACAAGTACGTTCCACCTAATATAGTGTACTTCTGATTGGGCTCTCCTTCCTCAGTAACAATGTAGGTATCATTAATCCCGGCCCTCTTAACCTCCTCCACACGATTTTCTGCATTCTCCCGTTTTGAAAAGGATCCAACTTGAATTCGATACCATGTTACGTCAGAAATATTTATAGTCATTATAAGAGATTCAATACCTTTTGAACGTAGCATATCTTCACGTTCTTCTGCGTTTTCCTTTGATTTGAAAGATCCGGCTATGACTTTGTAAATTGTTCCAGATTTATTGAGCTTTGTTTTTAGATTAAAAGCCTTTGCTAAACCATCGACATGACCTTGTGCTACTTTCCGACGCCATACAGAGTCTTTCATTAAGGCAGCATCCTGTTTATTATCGATAAACCCATTTTCTGTAAGTAAAGCTGGCATATTCGTTTCACGCAAAACATGGAAGTTTGCTTTTTTATGACCACGATTATGGAGTTGATTGACCTTGACTATTTCCCTATGAATCACATCTTGGTACTTAGCTGTTGTTGAAGAATCGGATAAACTATTGTGAATATAATCCTCATATCCTTGTGCAGAACTGTTAGAGGAGTTGCAATGTATAGACAAATAATAGTCGGCTCCCCAAGAATTTGCTTCACCTGTACGCTGATCTAAACTTTTCGTAGTATCGCCTGTACGGCTCATTTTCACTTCAACATTTTCATAATTATGGGTTAAAAGCGTACGTATATTAAGAGCAATATCCAATACAATCTCTTTTTCATTCAAACCATTCCCCATAGCCCCTGGGTCAGAACCACCATGACCTGGATCTAAGTAGATTTTCATAAGATATCCTCCGTTTCATTTACAATTTCGATATAACAAAATCCAATCATATGTTTCCTTTACAAAATAAACATTGATATAACGATACTTCCAATATGATAAAATATCCTGGATCTACACCATCACATAAACAGTAGGAAGAGATACATAACGTTTCTTCAATAATCAATTAGAGAAAGGTTATATGGTTTCCTCTGACATATTCCCATGTAATAAAATCCAATCCATCCATGTATAAGTTATTTAAATTGAAAATATTGTTCAGTGTTAAGAAATAGGAATATCTAAAAAGTACCCCCTACATGTATTATATAAACTATCGCATCCCCACAATATACTTACTTCTGTCCCGGGCGAAATTATTTTATCGCTCTTGGATGGAGTGATGCCTTTAAAGTACCACTTCGATTATGAGGTTATAGAAAGACCTATAACAAGAAAAGGGACAGATTCACCGAAGATAGGGAGAGTCTGTCCGAAATGAAGCTGAATTTAATATATAATTTGTTTGAGTTATATTCTAGTCTTCTGTATATTCCAAACACTTGTCCTATATTAGGTCATAATATTTTTCATTTTAATATAGTTTTTGCACGACAAACCGAAGTTAGATTCCTACTAATTGTGGTCAATGACGATAAGATAGATTTGACTAAGAGGTTTACGGAGATAAAAGTATAATATTTTTTAGATTAAATTCTATTTTTTTCTCAGTTTCTCTTTGTCCGGGCTACTAATAATGCCAGCTAAAACTAATATATATAAGATTGAATCAACGTAATTTGTATATCTTTCCGGTGCAATATCAATCCCTAAATCCTGGACAAACATTCCGATGAAGGCTGATACTGCTACCCATAGGGTATAACTTTTAAAACGTTTCATGTTGAATTCCTCCTATCATAAAGTATTTACTGCTATACAAATATAATATGCACTTTTTTATGTTTGTCGTAGTTAAAATGTTAGAAAAATCAAAAAATATGCTTTTGTCTAACATTACCTATTAATCTTGAGACATATCGGTAGTTTACAAAATTCAAAAATCAATCAGAGAATAAAATTTACTTATATGAGAAATCAATACAAACAATTCAGGATAGTAGGAGAATAGGTAAACGTTTTAGTATGAGGATAGGTAATAATGAATCTTTGGGTTCGGGAAATAAGTTAAATGAGCAGCCGGATGTTTTCCAAAAGGAGGTCCGGCTACTTCTCATATTTTTAAACCTTGAGTTATAAGCATAGGAAAGAATCCAACCTGTATTTAATGATTCGGGGTTTGAAAAAGGGGAAAGTATGCCTGAAGGCATATAAATAAGGAATTCACCTTCATTGTTGGTATTTAGAATTATGGTATTGCACGTAAAAATTAATTTACCTATTGTTTCCGTATAAATATAATAGACCATTTCCCTGGGCTTTTTTGGACAGATCTATAGACACTGTATTTTGAGTTAATTGGGCGTAGATTTCAGGTTCAGTTAATCGACGTCCAAATTCTTTCTCCTCTTTATTAATAATGATTGCGATAGCCCCGCTAACATGGGGGGTAGCCATAGATGTCCCAGATAATTTAGCAAATTTATTCCCGGGATAGGTAGACATAACCTCCACACCTGGTGCTACTAAATCAATTTCATCATTTGTATTGGAAAACTCAGCGAGTTGTTTTTTCTCATCGACAGCACCAACTTGGATAACCTCTTTATAATAACCCGGATAGGCCGTTTCATCCGTCCGGTCTGATCCGTCACCTTCATTACCAGCTGCACAAACGACTGCAATATCAGCACTAACTGCCTTCTTAATAGAATCGTGCAATCCAGGGGCATCATCAGGTCCCCCTAAGGACATAGATATTATCCTTACCTGCTCCTGATTTGGACCACGCCATTCCCTCGCATAATCAATAGCATCAATAATACCTTGGTAAGAACCAGAGCCATTTTCATCTAATACCTTTAGAATCAAGAGTTTACACTCGGGGGCAACCCCTACAACTCCTTGTTCATTTAATGAAGCTGCAATTGTTCCCGCAACATGGGTTCCATGGTAGTGGGAATCAGTATAATCCTCTGGATCACCACCTGTAAAATTTCGTCCACCGATAATACGATCGGCTAAGTCGGGATGCGATATGTCACATCCTGTGTCTAATACAGCTATAACAACATCCTTTCCCTTTTCCTCTTGCCATAGTGAAGGGGCGTTAATCATTTTTATACCATAAGGTGTTTGATCTTCCGATTGTTCCAATATTTCTCCCAATCTAAATGGGACGAGACGAACATTATTCATGGTTATTTCATCCTCTCAAATCAATATCACTATAGTAAATGCGTCGAAACATTGAATTGAAAGGGACAACCACATATATTGCTGAAATTTGTATTTTCACCTATGTATGATGAAACAATGATTAAATATTAAAAGTGTAGTATCACCATCCTAGTATTATAAAAAACATTTCTGCTAGATTTTAAGAAATAGGGATTTCCAAGAGACCTAATGTAAATACTTAGGAGGGATATAAAGGGAGGGAAGACCCCTTCCAACTCAACTCGAATATAAAGTCGGACTAGATGATACTTATTTGTATTATAGGTGTCCGAAAGATAGGAGGATAGAACGTTCTAACGAATAGGGAATCCAGGGAGAAATGTATCGACTGATTTGTGATGCTTTCTTTAACCTTCATGGTGTTATTTATCTTGGTGGATTGAACATCAAACAGGAGATGAGGGAAAATGGGAAGAAAATTGTATGGGCCTCTTTTTCGAGCACTGGGTCTACAACGAGTTTTCCTCATCTTTTACACAATTACAAGCGTACGAAGAGAAAATTTATTAACGTGGTGCAAAGGGTGTGGAGTAAACGCGGAAATTTCAACGATGGGCGATATTTGGAAGGCGCAACCTTAGCATTTAACTATACTGTAAACATAATAAAAGCCCCCTCTTAATGGAATACTTTTATTTTTAATTAATATTTTCATTTAGAACATGGTTCTAAATGAAAATATTAATTAAAAAATACTAGTACCTTTGAGGGATTTGTACAAATTTAGGTCGAAAATCCATTGTATTCATTGGTAGACTTTGCTATAATAACACCAATTAAACAGTTCGGAATTGCAAAAAGGTTCAAGGCAATCGTAGTGATGCGACAACATCCTACGACGGCTCACCGTGAAGACGCCACGGTAAACACTTACCTCAAACCTTGTTGCGTTTTTTATGTTTGTATTGTACGACATAATAAACGCAATTTCAAGGGGTTTATTGTATTCTCCTTTTTCTTTTTCCGCAGGAAAAGAGGAGAAAAAATATGTTGATTTTCAGTGATGATTTTGTCCGTATACAGAACTATGAATCTTATACGAAAACACAAAATGAACAGAAACAAATGAAGTACAAACTATTAAGTATCGTAGAGTCTGCATTTGGAGATTCATATGCTCGTTTAAAATCAGAAACACGTAACGCGATTGATATGATTTGCTTTCTAGCAACCAATAAAGGCTTTGTTTATGCTAAAGATACTTATTTTGCTGAGAAACACGATGTTTCTGCTCGTACAATTCGTCGTGTCATGAAAACTTTAGAAGAAGCTGGAAAGATCGTGAAGGCTCATCGTTCTTCTTCTAAACATAATGGTCGAGGCGCTGCCGTTTATTTCTTTGTGAACCACCCTTATTTCGCACATTGGACGACATATTTTGGCTTTGATGTCCAAGCTGATGTCCAAGCAGAAAATGCTGAAATCCCTTGTGAGAGTAAGGATGAAGAGTCGAAAAAAGTTTCTACCTATTCTTTACCTAAAAATAATTATATTAAAAATCATTTTATGTACAAAACGATTCCTTTTATCAAGGGAGTCCCTAAACTAATTAGTCAAACCTTTAAAGATGTGTTTAAAGACTCTTTAAGAGATCTTTATTTACGTGTACGTGTCGCTTCTCAAAAAGTATGTCAGTCTTTATCTATAACTCTTTCTAAAAAGGATATTCACTCTATTGCTTATGAATCTATTCATGCTTTATTTACATACATAAAAACGCGTTCTATGAGTTTTGAAGAGCAATGTAAGTTGGTGTATCGTATTGCTTTAAATAAATTTAATGAACTTGTGCAAACAGCAGATAAAAAGGAGTTTGTAGTTGTAACCCCACGTAAAATTGTGCGTAAAGAAATGCTCCCGGATTGGTTCCAAGAACAACAAGGGGAAGAAGAAGTAAAAGAAGAAGAACTTTCTTCTATAAATGCTGAATCAGCAGAGGATGAACTGGTTAGGATGAAGGCTATTTTAGCCCATTATTCTTAAAAAAAATATAAGACTGCTGTTTTTTCTTATAATGCAGATATTGAAAAAAATGCTTATATAAACTGGCGGACTCAAAAACATGAGTATATTCGTAACTATGATTGTTTTAGGAGAAGGGTTTATATGTTCAAGTCTTATTTTAACGAGATATTGTCTCAAAGATAATAAGAGTAAAGGGGCAGATATGTTGATTTATCCTATACTTTTTAATATTAATCATGGTATTGAAATATATCTAAAAGTTATATATTGATCGTTGAATATATTGACTAAAACCAATAAAAAGTTTGAACCAACTCATGATTTAATGGATTTATTAGAGGATACAAAGGAATTAGTTAATAAATTTGAAGAGAGTATGAATAAAATTGACACATTCAATTCACGGATTAAACCTTTTGGGAAGTATTTAAAGGAGCTATATATAATTTGAGGAGCTCTAGAAGAATAGACAGCGGAAGTCTAGTATTGACTTTTATGGATATACATTAGATTCTAGGAAAGAAGCTCAGTTTTATATTAATGAACCTGAAAACGTAGTTGTAGACCTGGAGAACTTGCTGGAAGTGTTTAGTGAGCTACTTGGATACTATAGATAATCACTATCTTTATGATTTTGAGGATGAAGAATAGAAAAATTAAGAAGTCTAAAATACGAAATAAGAGCATATTTTAATCAATCTTTGTTCAAAACATGCTCTTTATATTGATTTTTGTAACACGATTATTCCCTGTTTAAGAAAATAATCGTGCAAGAAACCCCTTCTGTTTAGATAGATGCAGCCATTTCAGATTTTGTTTGCTGAGACTCCTTAACTACGTCTATAAGTTGTTGGTCTCTTTTCTTTAAGGAGTTCTGTATGTACTCTTGTTGTTTCTCTAAATGAGTCATAAGAGCATGATTAAATTCTTCTTGTCTTTTCAACTGTTCCTTAATAACCTATGGTTCTAATATAACCGGATCCTCCGGGGGCCTTGCAGGTTTTAAAGGATTATCTCCTGTAGAGAGATAATGGTTAATTTGTTTAATAGAATAACCTTGTTTTCTAATCTATATTTACCTTTGTTTTCACCTACCTATATAGATAATAATGGAGTTAGTATAAACCCATTTTAAAAGGGTTTAAAGTTAAGTTATTATCCCCCATAAACTTTACCTTCTTTATCGTTATATAGGGTTGGATTCACCATTTTATGTTCAATCTCCTTTATGAGTATTTTTTAAAATAAATCATTTAAAAGTAAACGTATAGTGAATATAATAATAACTACATTTTTTATATAATTAAACCTAATATATATTGAAAAATCAAAGTAATATTATTTATACCCACCTAATAACATAAAAAATGAATATAAAATATATAATAAACATATTTATAGAGTTAGTATTTTTAGTAATAGTAGGGATTATAATAGCTATTTTAAATTTTTTAAATAACAAAGATATAATTTTTATACGTTGTATTACTTTTTTATATCTTTCTTTTATTGTTACGTTAATTTTTTACATATATGATTTTTCATTACCATGGAATTATCCAAAAATATTGTAATATCAACAGTTTAACCTACTTTTAAAAAGTTGTCCCTCCTTACTCTCAATTAAATAACAATTATGCGATAGAGTTACAAGACTAAACTCATGATGTTTCCCGTGAAAAACTATGGACTGAAGGCTATAAAAATTACCCTAAAGGCGATGAAAAAAGCTTATCCGGAATAGGTGCTATTCTGGATAAGAACAAGTTTATGGATATCTAAATATAAAGTTTATATTAACGTCCTTGTATAAAAAATATTGTATTGGATTACTTGTTTAGAATAAGAAGGAGAACAATGTTCTAAGTCGAAAAAGTTGTTAAATATGGTTTTATATATAATGATTAAAAAATAGGTAGAATAGGTGGTGAACAAATGTCAGAACAACGAAATGAAGTAGTTTACCTTGGTGGTGAAGTGTCTAAAACTTTAGGAATTGCTCGAAGCTCTTTAACTAAATATTGTATTACTTTAGAGAATAAAGGATATAAATTTATAAGAGGTTCTAATAATTCTAGAGCGTTTACTAGTAAAGATATTTTACTACTTCAAAGAATGAAGGATCTTGTCCAAGATAAAAGTATGACTATGGAAACAGCAGGAAATGTAGTATTAACAATGTTTCCCGATAATGAGAGAACAGGTCCTATTCTTGATGAGAACAAGGTTAGAACTAACGATGTTATACTCCAAGAAGAGGATGAGAATAGTGCTGTTCCAGGACTAACTGATAATCTGAAATATATTGAAGATATTTTTAATAAATTAGGTTCAATGGAGAAGGAACTCAAGGATTTAAAAATTCAAAATGAACTTTTGCAGAATCAAAATATACAGTTAAAACAGACTATGGATGAAAGTTTAAACGGTAGAGATGAAAATTTTTTATCTTTAATTCATGAGGTGCAGGAAACGAAAAAGATGATTGCTTCATCTCAAGAGAAAAAGTGGTGGGAATTTTGGAAATAAAACTTCATATATACAATATCAAATAAAATAAGCTAATAGAAACATCCCGATCAGGAAGTACAACTTCGTTTGGGGATAATTGAGAAAAGGTATTTAATAAAAAGTACATTAATAATGAAAAAGCTATAAACAGTGAACCTGTGATAAAGTACATTTTTTCACCTTCCTGATTTTTATGTTAACTAAAATGCATATAACATTCATGTGGGATATGTTGCTACTTAAAGATTGTTTGGGCTTATGTTAATAATTAAAAATGGTTATTAGTACAAGTATATTTTTTAAAAAAACATATAATAAATTACAACACATTTCTCATTTTAGGAGTGATAATTATGAATTGGGATGACTTTATGTTTGGTAAACGTAATAAAAAAGATAGATATTATAGAGAAGAGGAATATGAGGATAAATATGAGGAATATGAGGAATGTGAAGAATAAATGTTGATATGGAGAAATCATTTGAGTAGTTGTCATTATATAAAAAGCCATTGATTTACGGGACTGACCCCATGAAGTGA
>NZ_JALAMS010000005.1:0-20533 GCF_026790145.1 Priestia endophytica
ACTGCTTCTGCGAAAAAAGAAAAAAGAGCTGGGTGAATATAAGGCTGTGTACATGATAAAAGATTATTTACCCCTCCTGTATGAAGCCATACAAAAAGGTGGCGAAAGCATCACTCAAATTTTGCTTCGGTTGTATGCACTTCTAGAAAAGAACGGGCGAAAATCCCATCGATATGAGAAAAAAACAGTCTTCGATATTCTCGGTGTCATTTACAAACAAAGTAGGAGCACAAGAAAAGTTGCCTAACATGCCTAATTTTCATAGGAAGGGTCGCGCACAACCTTAATTACGATGTGGTTGGTGTAAAATTAGACAGCAACTCCTACCTAAACAGTCTTAGCTTGATGGGCATGGGGTACCACCAGCAAGACACGGATTTACAACTGGAGCGAATGGTTCCTGGCCCATTTTTGTTTTTATTAGGGATTTGTAATACGTTTTTAATTTTCAGAATATTATTATTGACGATAGTGCATATGAAATATAAAATGTAGTTATAAAATAAAACGAAGTTTTGTATATAAAACAATCCACTTTTAACCTTAGCTTTAGTTTTAATAGTTTCAAAGTATCTCAGATTAGATTAAGAAGTAATTAGGGGGAATTGTTTATGATTAAGGCTTTACCAATCCTGAAAAATAATAAGATTAACCAAATTGCTTTTGTCGTTCAAGATATTGAGCAAGCATCCGAAGCCTTTGCAAAATTACTTGGTATAAAAAAGCCAGAATGGTTTCTAACGGGAACAAGTGATATTTCAAAAGTTGTATTTCGCGGTAAACCAACATCATCACGCAGTAAGCTCGTATTTATTAATACAGAGGGAGTTCAAATCGAATTAATTGAACCAGATCATGAGCCTGGAACGATGCGGGAATTTTTAAATACCGTTGGTGAAGGTATTCATCATATAGCCTTTGATGTAGAATCCTTGAATGAAGGTTTACAGAACATGAACAATCATGATCTTCTCGTATTACAAACAGGTGAGTTTACGTCGAGCTATGCCTATGTCGATTCAATTCAGCAATATAAAACGCTGATTGAGCTTCTTGAACGGGACGAACCACATCACATCTCCCAGCCTGAAACAGATTGTCCATCACTACTGGGAACAACGAAAATTGAACAACTAGCATTTGTAGTAAAAGACTTGGATGCTGCTGCTGAAGCCTACTGCAAATTACTTGGTGTGGAAAAGCCTGAGGTTATAGAATCTGGTTCTTGTGAAATTTTCCAGGTAGAATTTGAAGGAAAGCCAACTGAAGCAGATTCTAAATATACGTTTATTAACACCCCGATGCTGCAAATTGAGTTAATTGAACCGGGAAATGCTCCTAGTACATGGAAAAAGCATTTAGAGAAGCATGGCGAGGGCGTCCATCATATTTCATTTGTTGTGAAGAATTTGGATAAAAAGATTCAAGTTTTACAAGAAATGGGCTATCCCGTTATTCAAAGAGGGAACTTTTATAACGGAAAAGGACGTTACGCGTATTTTGACACTGTTTCTGACTATAAAGTGATCATTGAGTTACTAGAGAGATATGAAAGCTAATGGCTGTTTGGTGTATCTATGCCCTGTAAATAATATCGGTTTTAAAAATGAAGAAATTGTATCCCCAGCACATGGAAAAGTGATTAAAATTCTAGATCGAATTAAAGATAATATTTCTGGTAAAATGAATACCAAAAAACCAACTAGAAACTATGTCATAATTGAACATACAAAAAAAGAATATAGGGAAGTAAAAAGCGCGAACATGTTTTATGTAAACTAGAAATGAATAACGTATACAGCGTAAAAACAGAAACTTTCGAGAGCGATATTTTATATATCTTGGGTAGTTTGCTCAAAGAACGAAATAATATATATTTACCTCCAAAAGATATACAAGACCTCTTGCTATATAAAAGGGAGGGACCTTTCACTTTAAAAAAGGCGTGATGGTTAAGAGTCCCCCTGGAACAGACTTTAACATTGATATAGAGTTGTTTATAAGCAATATTAATTAATCATTGTAGTCCTTTATTTTTGCCTTCAATAAATTGATTTACGAGAGGTTTTTTTTCTATACAAACTACATGACCTATACTTTGTTCCCAATTGATCGTACATATAAAATCAGTAAATGAACCATTGACAATTTTCAAACGTAAACTCGTTGTTAAGGGTTCGTTATGAGCAAACGATGTTAGGAATTCTAAAGCCTTTGGTTGATCATCTATATGAACAAGGTTTAATAGATCTAATGGGATATTAAATAGGGCATGGGCTCGTTTAGAACTAACTAAAATGGAACCTTTGGCATTTATCTTAAAATAAGAAAAGGGAAAAAATTCAAGCATCTTATCTTTCATACTAATCTATAGTTATATAGTTGGTCGTTTATTAAAGGTGCGACAAGGGTGGTTGTGGTAGGTGTGGGGGTGTTTTCCATCTAAAAGGAAAGGATAAAAATAGGATGAAAAAGAAAGCCTTTTAGGTGAAAGAAAAATAAATCATCGACAAGGGGACTTGTGTCATATGTAGGGAATACTTCCACAAGCATTAGTTGTTATATTAAAAAATGAGGATAAAAATGAAACGATTATTTTAGAAAATTTATTCAAACAAAATACAGGCTCGAATTTTGCATTTATCCTTTAGTTGTTGGGTAATCCCCCACTAAATGCAGAATTCGAGCCTTTTAATTATTCCTTATTTAGCTGCTGAGTTTATAGTGTTAATAAACCATTCTTCTAAGCTATTTGCTATCACTTCACGCTGTTCCCAATCGTGCCAAAAAGTTATAATTTGACCGACTTTTCCTCCTTCGGCTGGATCTAAATCAATACAAATATCATCTCCGCCTCCATTGGTAGCAATGGGAATCCAACATGGATTCCACCAAAATTCTTTTTTTACTGGCCCAACAGGTTCAACGTCTTCAAAATCTTCAAATTCCCCACCATCCAAAAGCTCTTTCATTGTTTCATATGTATATACAATTTCATCTAAGGGAAGTAATAAATAATTGTCTATAGCTGCTATATATTCATCCCTTTGCCCATTATGTATCATCAATAGTTCTTTAAAATTCTGTGGGAATTTTAGTCCCATTTTTCGTTCCGTCTCTGCAATTTGTGATTCAGTAGCTGCGTCGTTAAGTGTTCCTAATACCTCTGGTCGATTTATTTTTAACCATTGCTCAAATATATTCCAAACCTTTCTCATTCCATTATCCTCCTCATGTAACGATATTAAATGAATCTATGAAAAATCTTATGATACTTTGGAGAGGATTACCCATTTGTATTTCAAATAAGTTCTGATGCAAAATCTCAATTCAATATAGTGGATAGTGGTAGCTTCTATTTTTTCTACAATTAAGAAAAACAGGATTGGATTGTGTACTGTGATTTTTATTAGTCTTTATTGTAGAAGTTACCTAACAAGTGGGTACGTTAATCATGTAAGAAGAAAAAGCACAANNTTGTGCTTTTTCTTCTTACATAGTTATACTTTTACAGATACGTTTCAAGAGCTTTCTAGTGCCATTCAGATATTCAGAGCTATCTATGTTCAATTTTTGTTTCCTCTTCTTTCTAAAACCTTGTCATTATTACCAACCACGTTCTTGCATGCGATTTTCAGGTAATAATGATGAAATTTCAATTCCTTTCATGGCATTACCAAGTCCCTTTGAAAGGCTTGCAATCAATTCATAATCTTCATAATGAGTTGTAGCTTCTACAATAGCACGAGCAAACTTAGACGGATTGTCAGATTTAAAGATACCTGAACCAACAAAAACACCATCAGCTCCAAGTTGCATCATAAGAGCTGCATCGGCTGGTGTTGCTACACCACCTGCTGCGAAATTTACGACAGGAAGACGACCTTCTTGTTTAATTTGAAGAAGAAGGTCAAATGGAGCTCCAAGATTTTTGGCTTCTGTCATTAATTCATCTTCACTCATGCCCACAACTTTACGTACTTGAGCATTCACTTTACGAATATGACGAACAGCTTCTACAATGTTCCCTGTACCTGGCTCCCCTTTTGTCCGAAGCATAGAAGCTCCTTCTCCAATACGACGCGCTGCTTCTCCTAGATCACGACATCCACAGACAAATGGAACCGTGAAGTCTTTTTTATACAGGTGAAACTCTTCATCTGCTGGTGTTAACACTTCACTCTCATCAATATAGTCAACTCCCATTGCTTCAAGAACGCGAGCTTCTACAATATGTCCAATACGTGCTTTTGCCATAACAGGAATAGAAACAGCATTTACCACTTCTTCAACGATTGTTGGGTCTGCCATACGAGCTACTCCGCCTGCTGCACGGATATCAGCTGGCACACGTTCAAGTGCCATAACAGCTACTGCTCCAGCTTCCTCTGCGATTTTAGCTTGTTCAGCGTTAATAACGTCCATAATAACGCCGCCTTTTTGCATTTCTGCCATACCTCTTTTTATAGTCTCAGTCCCTAATAACCTTTCCATTCTATGCACTCCATTCCCTAACTATTGTAATTTGCAGATCTATTGATTAGTATAAAAAGTAATTGACTACATTGTAAGTGTCAGTTTTTTAAAAAGTAATAGGGCCAGTAACAAGGAGAATATTAAAAATGGAAATGTTATCATGTCAATTAAACAAATTAAGTAATAGACCATTATATGAACAATTATATTTGTACATAAAAAAAGAAATAATAGAAGGTCGCATACAGTATGGGACAAAACTTCCATCCAAACGAAAGTTATCTAATTATCTAAAAATTAGTCGAAATACGATTGAAACAGCCTATGAGCAATTGGTTGCAGAGGGATACGTTGAGGCATATCCACGTAAGGGCTACTTTGTCATGGCCTATGAAGATTTGGAATATATACAAATAAACCATAATCTACAGAGAAATAATGCAACAACTCCGGAAAATATACGATACAATTTCCATCCGAGCTCAATTGATACTGAAAACTTTCCCTTTCCTGTTTGGCGTAAATATGCAAAAAATATGATTAACAAAGAGAACCATTCTTTGTTACTGCTTGGAAACTCACAAGGAGAACGCGAATTACGGGAAGAAATTGTCCACTATTTGTACCATGCTAGGGGCGTACAAAGTTCACCAGAACAAATTATTGTTGGGGCTGGTATTGAAATTTTATTACAACAGCTTTTGTTCCTATTTAACGAAAAAATGGTTTATGGCGTAGAAGATCCAGGTTACCATTTGATTTTACAAATTCTTAAGTTTTTTCAAAATGAAGTTTACCCTATTGAAGTAGATGAGGAAGGGATAAAGGTAGAAACCATTAGTCGTAAAAATATTAATGTCATTTATCTATCTCCTTCTCACCAATTTCCATACGGAACTGTATTATCAATAAATAGACGGAATAAGCTGTTAAAATGGGCTTCAGAAGGCAAGAACCGTTACATAATAGAAGATGACTACGATAGTGAATTTCGTTATAGTGGAAAATCAATTCCTTCATTGCAAAGTATGGATCATAGTGAAAAAGTGATTTATCTAGGTACATTTTCAAAGTCACTAATGCCATCAATAAGGATTAGCTATATGGTGTTGCCAAGGGTTCTTTTACAGCAATACAAAGAAAAATTATCGTTCTATCATTCCCCTTCTGTCTCAAGGATTGATCAACATATTTTAACCAACTTTTTGAAAAATGGAGACTTTGAAAGACATCTAAACAGAATGCGAAAGATTTATCGTCGTAAGCTTGAAAAAGTTTTAGAGCTGTTAAAGCCCTATCAAGATAAACTTTTTATCATTGGGGAACACTCTGGCCTTCATATTGTTCTTGTTGTTAATAATGGAATGAGTGAAGAGGATTTGGTGCAAAGAGCAGCTAAGGCTGGTATGAAGGTTTATCCAACGTCTACTTACTCTCTTGAAAAAAAAATGAAAAAATATCCTGAAATTATTCTTGGTTTTGCTGGAATTAGTGAAGATGAATTAAAGGATGCAATCCAGTCGCTTATAAAATGCTGGGGTTTTTAATATGCATTCCTATGGTTTGAGAGAGATGAAGAAAATACTATTAAGATGTCAGTAGGTATTATATAAAGAGGGGAATAATTTGTTGTGTTTGCTATTAGTTTATTAGAGGAAGAAGAGTACAAATTATAGAACTTAAATCTTGCAATTAGTAGAATATATTTCGTGAAACAGAAGGTAGATGAATAACTGGGCCCTATATTTGTGTGTTTTTATTGCCACAACTACTATATGCTTGTGGGAGTATTCCCTACACTTTCCACAAATCCCCTTGTCGCTTCTTTACTTCCCTTTCGCCCCACAACAATGCTTTTTATTCTGTTTTCATTTGTTATTCTAAAATGGAAAACGTCCCTACATCTACCATAACTGTCCTTATCGTACTTTTAATAAAGGGTAAAATATATAACCATAGGTGTACATCAATCTACAAAACTGGCCATATTGCTTATGTATTCCCCCATATGTAGAAACCCTTTGCTAGTGTTAAGCAAAGGGTTTCTTTTTATGTGCTATATGAAGGGGTAAAGGTTAGTTAAGTTTTACCTATTCTTAATCTAGACTTTAGACAACGTTGACAGATACTGATTAATGATCGAGGTCCTTATTTTTTAGACATGAAGTGATATTTTATTTAAAGATTCTTTTATATAGTAGGCTCTTATCAAGAAACCGATTTAAGTTCTCCAGTTAAACGTAAAAAAGTTTCTTTATCTTTATTTTTTAATGATTGGTCAATTTCCTCAAGGACCTTAATGTTTTTGAAATCTTTCATCACTTGATTCAAAAACAATTCAGCCACTACCTCGTCATGTATACTTGTTTCAACTTGGTTCATTTCATTAGATACATTATTCTCCATAAAATGTCAACCCCCTTATCTTTTTCCTTTGTAAAAAAGTATCCTCCTTTTCCTCTATTTTCCATTTTTAATACGAGATTGATAGATAAAACTTTTTTTATGTTCATATAGCCTTAAGGCGAGAAATAAAGGCTTGAGCCTTTTTTTTTAATAAGAAGCATACCGATAGCAAAGACCGCCCAATACTCATCATTGTATAAGGCGGTCTTATGTATATTTATGACTTATAACTATTCGTATTTTTATGACAATATTCCAATCTATAGTTCTAGATATCAAAAAAGTCTTCTGCCTTTGCATTCTTCTGAACCTTTTTTATAGCTGTCATAACCTTTTTAATTGTAGTTGCACTTGGGTTACGCTTCCCTGTACAGATTTCACTTATAGCATTTCTAGAAACCTTTGAATGTTTAACTAACCATTCTTGGGATCTCCCCTCATTCATCAACCACTTTTTTAACTTAGTTTTCCGTTCTGGCATTATCCTAACACCTCTATAATACGTTTTTATATCTTCATTTATGCCCTCCTTTCCACGATTTCATACAAAACTTTCACATCTATCATGTAAATCTTTTTCTTGTACAAGGTAAGTTGAACAAGCCATACTACATACAATCCACTATACCGACTTAGGGGGAGGTCCATATGGTTACAGTTCTGGGAACAAGCATGGTGTTATTTACGGTGCTCTACGCGGAGAAAAAAGGGTGGGTCGACAAATCGAAAGTAAGAGTGATCATGCAGGTTGGAATGAATGCCGGTATCTTGGGAAGCTTGCTTTATTTTTTATATACCTTGTCTTCTTTCCTTCCTTTCTTATGACCAAGGTTCCAACCAGGCTAGAAGGAAAAAAGGAATAGGTTCATCATGATGAGAACAACATTTGGAAGCTTCCTTTTAGAAGGAACTATCTATAGAAGATAAGAAAGAAGGAGGAAGAATGATGTGGGAGCTCATGACGATTCCCCTTTTAACGGGAGCCGCAGCCTTATGGTTCGGGAGAAATACACGGAGTGAGGAACATCGAATTGTACAACAAACCTTTGAGCACTATGGTATCCACTTCAGAGATGGAAAAGACAACCGATATCCTCAACTTGTTCGAGAGTATAAAAGTACGAAACGAATCAAGCTCATGTATCGTACACCTTTAGGTTTAGAAGAGAAAACATTACGGATCTTACAAGGCGTATTATCGACTACGTTTGATCAAGAGGTGAAGGTATCGTTTAAGAAATGGCTCATCATTGAAATCTCTAAGAATAAAATGCCTTCCTATGTCTCCTATCAAGATGTTCCTTATCGAAAAGGTTGGGTGGTCCCCTTAGGAAAAAATCATCAGGAGTGGCATTTTCACCATTTTGATCATACACCCCATACCACTATTTCGGGGACGACTCGCTTTGGAAAAACCGTCATGATGAAAGTGATGATGACCTATCTCATCGAGCATCATCCTCGAGATGTTCAGTTCATCATTATCGATTTAAAGGGCGGATTAGAGTTTGACCGATATAAGAACCTTCAACAAGTGAAATGGGTCGCCAGTAATCCACAGGAGGCCTTATACGTCTTAGAACAGGTACAGAAGGATATGAAGGAACGAATGGAGCGTTTTAAGCGCCAAGGATGGTCTACTATTGTGGATACTCCCCTCTCTCAACGTCTGTTTGTTTTGATTGATGAAGCCGCACAGCTCACACCGGAGAAATTTATGGATAAGGAACAAAAGAATAATCTAGCTCAATGTCAATCCATAGTAAGCGAAATTGCACGCATAGGAGGCGCTCTGGGCGTTCGATTGGTGTATGGAACCCAATACCCTACCTCAAATGTATTAAACGGTTCTATCAAGCAAAATGCGGATTTAAAGGTTAGCTTTCGCTTAGGAAGCGATTATGCGTCTAAAGTGGCTCTTGATGCCTATGGGGCGGAAACGTTACCTTCAAATATTAAAGGGCGTGCCCTGATTAAAACGCATGAAGTGAAAGAAGTTCAAGTCCCCTACCTCAACCATGAGGAAATTTGGAAACGGATTGGAGGCTATAAAGTTGCAAAACAAACAGTTGTGCCAAACGAGACAGGAGAAGATTATGTACACCTTGGATAAGTTAGAGTGTATGAGTCGGTCTCAACTCCAACACCTATTCCAGTTGAAGAGCGTTCGAAATGCAAACCGTGTTCTGTACAACATGAGTCCCTTTCTAAACTATAAACGCCTTCATGAAAACGTCTATTATTTATCGAAGAAAGGACGTCAACACATTGGATCAGAGAAAAACAAACCTCATTTAACACAATTAGAACATAAGGTAAGACGTAATGATATTTACTTATATTATGGATGCCCAAAGGACTGGAAGGTAGAACGTCCGAACGAATGGAGAATCCAAGGAGAAACGTATAAGCTCATTAGTGATGCTCGCTTTTCCCTTCATGGTATCATTTTTTTTGTTGAAGTGGATCTTCAACAAAAAATGCTCGAAAACAAGAAGAAAATTAAATTGTATCGTTCCCTATTTCAAGCTCTGGGCAACCAACAAGCTTTACTTATATTCTATACGACAACACAAGTAAGAAAAGAAAGGATTCTAACATGGTGCCAAGAATATAAAGTGAATGCAGAAATTCTAATCACGGAAGATATTGAAAATTATTTTTTATAATACTTATATACGGTAGACGGTGTAATATGGACAAAAGACAACCGAGCAACCCTTATTAGACGTTTTTATCTTTTGGAACCATGTTCTAAAAGATAATATATAATAAAAAAATAAGCTCACATTTAAGGAGATTCTATAAAAATAGGTCGAATATACATTGTGTACATTGGTAGAGTTTGCTATAATAACAGCAGTTAAACAGTTCGGAAAACTAAAAAAAGGCTCAAGACAATCGCAGTGATGTTGGTCGCATCCTACGACGGTCCACCGTGTCAACCCACGGTAAACACCTGCCTTAAACCTTTATTAACGTAATTAAAGTTTCTATTTGCATTCTACAGCAAAACTTTAATTATTGCAAGGGTTTATTGTATTCTCTTTTCTCAAAGGGCGTGTTTACCGCATTTTAAAACGGTAAACACGCCCTTTTTCTTTTTCCGCAGGAAAAGAGGAGAGAAAAAATATGTTAATCTTTAGTGATGATTTTGCCCGTATGCAAAACTATGAATCTTACATAAAAACAAAAAGTGAACAAAAACAAATGAAATATAAACTATTAGAAATAGTAGAAGCTGTATTTGGAGACTCTTTTGTTCGTTTGAAACTAGAGACACGAGATGCTATTGATATGATTTGCTTCCTAGCAACGGATAAAGGCTTCGTTTATGCCAAAGACACCTATTTCGCTGAAACACACAATATTTCTGCTCGTACAGTTCGTCGTGTAATGAAAACCTTAGAAGACGCTGGCAAGATTGTAAAGGCTCACCGTTCTTCTTCTAAACATAATGGTCGAGGTGCTGCAGTTTACTTCTTCGTGGATCACCCTTGTTTTGCACATTGGACAACTTATTTTGGCTTTGATGTCCAAGCTAATGTCCAAGCAGAAAACGATGAAATCCCTTGTGAGAGTAAGGTTAAAGAGTCTAAAAAAGTTGCTACCTATTCTTTACCTAAAAATACTTATATTAAAAATCATGTTATGTACAAAACGATTCCTTTTATTAAAGGGGTTCCAAAATTAATCAACCAAACCTTTAAAGAAATCTTTAAAGACTCTTTAAAGGGTCTTTATTTACGTGTACGTATCGCTTCCCAAAAAGTCGCTCAATCTGTATCTATTACTCTTTCTAAGAAGGATATTCACTCTATTGCTTATGAATCTATTCAAGCTTTATTTACATACTTAAAAACGAATTCTATGAACTTTGAGGAACAATGTAAACTAGTATATCGTATTGCCTTAAATAAATTTAATGACCTTGTGCGAATGGAATATAAAATGGATAAAGAAGAGTCTGTAATTGTAACCCCACGTAAAATTATACGTAAAGAAATGTTACCGGAGTGGTTCCAGAAGCAACAAGAGAAAGAAAAAGTAGAAGAAAGTACTTTTTGCATGAATGATGAATCACAAGAAGACGAAATGGCTAGAATGAAGGCTATTTTAGCGCATTATTCTTAAACAAACTGTAAGACTACTGTTCTAGTAACAGACAATACATTTTGAATTTAAAGTCATGTCATTAAAGTCAGGTTTGTTGAAGAAGAATTCTTATATTTAAGGAGACAAGAAATGAAGGCAAACGTACTTCTTAAATTTTTGATGATGATATTAGGAATAGCATTCATCCTTTTTGGCTGTTCAACATCGGATGAATGGGAAAAAGAAGTTTCTAAGTCTTCCCCTATGAGAGGAACTTCTTTTCTTACAAGTCATTCGCCAACTCTAGTACATACCATCGACTTTCAGGAAATGAGCACCAGAACTATAGATGAGAAGGATAAGAAGATAATCTATGGATACTCTTCCTTACGCATTTATTACGGAGAATATGGTAGCAAGTTGGTGAAATATAAAGAACTTACAGGGTTTGATTTAATGACAGTCGATCATTTTGAGATTAAGTGGCAAGGCGATAGTCTAGTTATGATTAATGTGTATCGAGAAGCTAAGGATGGAACTAGATTCAAAGCCGAGACTATTCGTTTAGACACTTCAATTTAGTCTCTAAATATTAAAAATACCTCAGGAATAAAAGCTATAATAGAGCAATGTTAAGCAATTGAGAGCTTTAATGGAACAAGGATTTCAAAATGCTCAACCTTTTTTGTGAAAAGTTAATCAATCCTATTAAATAAGAGCATGTTTGGGTTCGTCTTTCTCCCAAATATGCCCCTATCTTTATTTATAAGCTTTTCTTTTTACATGCTTTCTTAAGAAAACAATCGAGCGAAAAGCCCCTTCTTTTTAGTTGCAGCTACTTCAGATTTTGCTTGTTGGGTTTCTTTAACTACGTCCAGAAGTTGTTGGTCCCTCTTTTCTAAGGAGTTCTGTATATACTCTTGTTGTTTTTCTAATCTATTAATCAGTGCCTGGTTAAATTCTTCTTGTCTCTTTAAATGATCCTTAATAACCTCTAGTTCCAACATAACTGGATCCTCTGGTGTCCTTGCAGGTTTTAAAGGATCATCACCAGTAGAAAGATAATGATTAATTTGTTTAATAGAATAACCTTGTTCCCTACTTAGTTTCTTAATTAATAATAACTGTTCAATTGAAGACTTATCAAAATAATGATACCCATTTTCTCCTTGTAAAGTAGGAATGTGATTTTTTAGTTCTTTCATCCAGTTGCGGACAACATGTACACTTTCATCAATCTTTTGAGCAGCTTCTTTAATAGTTAGTTTGATATCACCAGAGTTATCATCAATGTTATCTGAAGTTGGGTTTTCACCTTCCCTTAGGTTTTCGTTATCTATTTTCACCTTTGTCTTCACCTACCTATAGAGATAATAAACTTATTTTATAAGAATTTAAAGTTAAGTTTCAACTTTCCTTACCCTTTTCCTCCATCTTGTTCCTACTTAGTAGCTAATAGTAACTATGATATAAAAGGTTTATCCAAATAATGATATCCACTTTCTCTTTGTAAAGTTGGGTTTTAACTTTCCCTTAGGTTTACACCACCTATCTTCACTTTTGTTTACACCTATCTATAGAGATAATAAACCTATTTTATAAAGATTTAAAGTTAAGTTTCAACTTAACTTAACTTTTTCCTTCTAAATGTTACTATTCAATAATTAATAATAACATTTAGATGAAAAACTTATCAAAACGATGATAGTTATCTTTTGATAATGTTGAGATATAAGTTTTTAATTCATTTTCCGGTAATATGTACACTTTTATCAATCTTTTGGGCGGCTTCCTTAATGATTAATTTAAAATCACTAAAGTTATCCTCAATGTTATATAAATGTAGGTTTTAACTTTCACTTAAGTTTTCGTTATTTATGATTACCTTTGTTTACACTTATCCATAGAGCTTATAAGTATATTTTATAAGGGTTTAAAGTTAAGCTTTCACTCCCCTTAATGTTTTCACTAACTTATAACTACTTAGGTTTAAATTCACTATAGTTATTTAAAATCCTCTCTTTGAATAAAATTTTAAATGAGGAGTCATTATGTGTTGTGTTTATATAAAAAAGAAACCTAAAGTTCAGTAGGATTATATAATTTATATTAAAAAAAGGTATTTTGTGCATTTTTATATAATAATATATTGATATTTATATAATTATTATATAAAAGTTACCTTTTTTTATATTTTTATTTTTAAAATATAAAAAAAGTATAAAAAATATATTTAAAATATTAAATATGTATGTATTTTATGCTATAATATATGAGAAAATAAAAAAGGAGTGGGATTTGTTAATGAAATTAATCCTTGCTAATGATATTGGAAATGACAAAATGAAGATTCTTGAACCAGGCATGAAAGGGGGAGTAAAAGTTCCAAGTGCGTATAAACGAATTAATCGAAAACCTTCGGTTCATGAAAATGATGTAAAAAAGAACGTAACAAATCTTATTGATCAATTACTTGTACATATTTCAAGCTCATCGATTCGTCGTGATGGTTTATATCTGATTGGAGAACGAGCGATTCAAACAACAGAAGGCGTAAGTAATATGGATATTGCTGTTCATGAAAAGCATAGCAGTGATTTACCTTTAATTAATACGTTAGGTTATGCTGCTGCAAGAGTGGTACAAAAACACTATGAAGAAAAAGGAGAACTTCCTCAATCTTTAAAAGCAGAAGTAGGTATGAGTAGTGCTATTCCGGCAAGCCAACATAATGTGGAGACAGCAAAACAGTTAGAGGGACGTTTTATGGAAACTTCTCATGTAGTGATTGTGTATGTTGGCCAAGAGCAAGTAACCGTAGAATTAAACTGCTCACAAGTAAAGGTCACAAAAGAAGGTATTCCAGCGTTATATGCGATCTTTGAGGGACCAAATGATATGTTTAAAGAGTTTTCTAAAGAGTATGGATTGAAGAAGGTCGATGGTTCTTACTTTATGAACTCGAAGATCATGCACATTGATATTGGAAGTGGAACAACAGAATACATCTACTCTGTAGGCGTGAACCCACAACCTGAACAATGTACAGGTGAACGACGTGGAGTCGGGCATGCGGTAGAAGAAGCAATTCAACTCATGAAAGAAGAACGAAAAGGCTTAAATATTAATCGTCAGCAATTTGCGAAGTACATTGAACGACCAGATGAGTACCCAAAAGATCATGATTTAGCTGTTCATTATTTACGTGAAGCCCGTATTAATCAAGTGGATTTCATTTTAGACGATGTAGAACGTAAATACACAACGACACTATCAAGTGAACCGGAATACCTAGCTTGTTATGGTGGAGGATCTATTGAATTTAAAGAAGATATGTATAAATTCTTGAAAGAATTTGCGGATTCTGTAGATGCGAAAGTCCTTTGGATTCCTGAACAATACGCAGTTGATATGAACGTGAAAGGATTAGATATCTTAAATCGCAACATGCTATTTACAGAAGAATACAAAGAAACTGTGGTGATGTAAGGATATGACGACTGAAAAAAAGAGAAAGACACAGTACAACTGGAAGTTCAAAAGCAATGAAACCGATGAGTTTTACGAGTGGTTTGAGAATCAAGATAATATTGCGCTCTCTTTACGAAAAATGGTGTACCATATCATTGAATTGTATGGAACGGATAGTGTTTTAGATCATCATGTCGATAAAGAAATGAGTCGGGATATGTTTATTTTAGAGGCTCTTAGAGGAAAAGAGGCCTTAACGGTAAAAGAGAGTATTCTTTCAGGAGGATCTCCAAGAAAAGATTGGTCTATCCCGGAGAAACCGTCTTCTTCTGTACAAGAAGAACGTCCAGTAAGTGAAGAAGCAAATAAATCAGAAGCCAAAAGTAAAGTCAATTACCAAGAGGTTAACCCGAAATCGATTTTTTGATAACTTTTAGAAAATAGAGTATAGCCCTCACATCATGTGAGGGCTATTTTTATAAAAAATAAAAAAAAGTTGAATACATAAAATGGAGAGTTGTCTCCTTTTAAGGCTTGGGAAAAGTTCATTCAAGGATAGCCTTACGAATTAAAGTTTTATATCAGGGAGGTGGGGAGGTTGAAACCATTATCTTTAGATGGGGAAGTCTTAGCGCTTCATTTGTATCGAAAGTCGATGGCAGCAGAAAGTGTAGATGGCGAGAGAAGGAAAGCAAAAACAGAGGAGAAAGATCCAGAAGATGAACTTGTTCAGGCAACCTCCTTTGATTAAATCAAAACACCTCCGAGTCCAAAAAGATCATTTAAGAATAAGTAAGTTTATGGATTGTTAGTGGTCTATATTTAGCAAAAAGAAGTGAAAAACAAAATGAAATCCTATGAAAAAGTAATGGGAGTTGAGGTGGAAAATCAGAGAGCTTTACGAAAAGAAATTGGTGGATTAAAAGCTGATATGGAGTATTAAATTAAGACAGAGAAAGCTGAACCGGAAGCTCAAATTTCATTAAAAGAAGATGAGATTCGGATGAAAGAAGGGAGCATTAGTCTCTATAAAGATGAGAAAAAAATGTTGATGAAGGCAAAGCTCAAAAAGTTAAACGAAAAAGAGCAAGATTTAGCTTGAACTTGAGAAAACCTGGGGGGACGTTGAGGGGACTTCATGAAAAAATGAGGGGACGTTGAGGGGACGTTTGGGGCTTTTCTTTGATATCACTGTTTTACTAGGCTTTGCCTAGTCTATCACCCCATGTGATAGCAAAAACCCCTTATGCTCTTCTAACTTTTGAAATGTAGAGCACTGAATGTTGAGAGAGGATGAATGAAATGGATATGATCATACGAAATATTGATCCAACGTCTGTAAAAAAAATTGATGAACTGGCAAAAGAAAAAGGGATTTCACGACAAGAATTTTTGAAAGGTCAGCTTGAAATGCTGGCCTTTTTTCGAGAACAAACGACGCGAGAACGTCATCTGGAGAACCTCATTGATAAGAACATTGAGATGATAAAAAAATGTTCTTATTTCATGGAGAGAAATGCCGAGTCCTTAGAAAAATTGCACAGCAGTATTGAGAATGTCGTGGGAGAAATTGAAGAGTTATAAAAAGTTTATTCAAATAAGAAAGGATGAAAATAAAAAAATGAAAAAACATGCGATTAGACTTCACAATAATAATCTTGACGCTCATTTAATTTTTCATGCCACACCAACACTGCCGAAAATTTGTCCATATAATCTGTATGAACACCAATGGTATCTTACGGAAGATAAAAATGCAGTAGGATTCCCAATCGAAGGGGAAAACTATGAAATGTACGTAACAACAACTGAACTAATAAAAGAAAAGGGCTATGAAGGTTTGTATCTATACTGCAAATATATCGATATAAAAACAAATTCGATTAAAGATAAATTGAAGAATCGAGGGTATAAATACAGCTCCTTAGAGCAGGCGTGGACGAAAGAAATCAATGAAGACGAGGTAGAAGAAGAAAAAAATATGGTTGCTCAATGGATTGATGAAAAATGTATTGTCGTAGAGCAAGCGAATACGATCAAAATTGATTCGTATTATTATTTATGCGTCTCTAATTGCTATGATCATCGAGATTACTTAAAGGAAAATGGTTTTAGATGGAATGGTTATGGAGTGAAGAAAGCCTGGGTGAAAAAGATCCCGACCCAATCTTTGCAAAAAGAAGAAGCCAAGCTTTTGCATTTAGCCAATATTAAGGTAAAAGTGGCAACCAAAAAATAAGCGATTTAAGAGTGTATAGAAGGACCCGAATTTTGCATGTAGTGGGGAAATAAATATCCACAAAGTAAGAGATAGATGCAAAATTCGGGTCTATTGATAACTGCTATCTTAGGATTCTCCTCTTATTTATTAATTCGTATTGAGGCCTCCACCATTTAAACCTTCTTTGATATAACCATTTACTTGACTGTTTGATAATAAGCCAATATGAGAAATGCCAGTAAGTTGAATGTTTTTTGCCCCTTGTAGGCGAGAAAGGCTAGGCGCTACAATTCCATCGGTTAAACTATAGATGGAAGTATATAAGATTTTTTGGTTAGGATCTGTTCCTGGCAATGCTACAGAAGTAGTTAAACCATTAGCTCCGCCCAATGTTACAACATTTTCAATTTTGTCTCCGCCACCAAGATATTTGATGTAATAAAGAGTATTAGCTCCTCCCATGCTGTGAGCCACAATGTCTACTTTATCTGCTCCTGTTTCTCTTAAAACACGATCAACGTATGTAGCAAGCTGTGGACCATTTGTTGAGTTAGAACCTTGCTTATTATAGAAATCAATTGCATAGAACTGACTTCTATCCCATCCTTGAGAGCTTAAATAGTTTTCAATACTGAAGAAATTATAAGAAGCGCCTCCAATACCGTGTACAAATACAACTGGGTTGTGAACAGAATCAGCTTTGGCATTTGATGGTTGAACATTAAAGAAAGATAGAACAAGTGCAAAAGAGAGTACTGCTGCCATCATTAGTTTTTTCATTTTTATACCTCCTGAATTTATCTAACAATTCTACATATTACATTAGTTTAAAAATGTTGTGAATAGTTTTTAGGAGAATTATAGTGTGAATTTAAAAAATATTAAAATGGTAAAAGTACAATATTTGTTAAAAAATAGAATAGTTATTAAATAAATGTAAATTTAAAGCAAGACTTTTGTATTTAGCTAATATTAAGGTGAAAGTGGCTGCTAAAAAGTAAATAAGGATGATGAGAAAGCATCTTCTCTTTATAGAAGGTGCTTTTTTAAGGAATAATTTAGATTATGTGGATAAATTGTAAAGTATATGTAATTATTCCCTCAAATGGTATATAATATAGTTAGAATTTATAGACTTTTTTAAAAATAGATACAAAAGGGGAACAGTTGCTATGAAAAGTATACTCATTAAAAGTATGACAGTTTTAGCTTTACTCGTATTCTTAGTAGGTGGAATGGTGACAAGCAAAACGGAGGCAGCGAGTAACACGGCAAATCAAGATCTCATCATTATTAACAAGTATTATAATAAATTAGCGTATTATCATAATGGATACCTTGAAATGGTGGTGCCCGTAGCAACCGGGAAGACATGGGATAAAACACCGGTTGGATTTTTTAAAGTCGTCAATAAAATTAAGAATCGACCATATTACACAGGAAAGATTCCTGGGGGAGATCCTCGCAATCCATTAGGGAAACGTTGGTTAGGGATCAATGCCAATGGAACTTATGGCGATACGTATGGAATCCATGGAAATAACAATGAAAGCAGTATTGGAAAATATGTAAGTCAAGGGTGCGTTCGAATGCATAATGCAGATGTTGAAAAGCTTTATGATAAAGTTCAAGTGGGAACGCCCGTTAATATCACATACTCTTATAGAAGTTTCCAGGAGTTAACGAAAGTCTACGGGTATGACTTTAAAGGATATAATACGAAGAACTAATGCTGAAGGGGTCCACTCTTTTAAAGAGTGGACCCTTTTTTTGATGAAAAAGATATAGGCAACTAAAAGAGACTTCATTATGTAAATAGAATATGTGCTAATCATTCAAACTTCTATGTCTTTCTGTTCCCCTTCTTTATAACCAGAAAGTTGGGTAAGATCTATTACTTCGCAGATTATTTACAATGAGAGCTACAATGACAATAAGTATAGATCCTATTAATACAGGAGTAAAAATATAACTCCATGGTGAGGCACCCAAGATAACGACTATTGGATCTGCTCCTGCTGGTGGATGGGTAGTTTTAGTTAACATCATGGCAGCTATTGCTAAACCTACACCTATTCCCAAAGTCCAAGCATTATTACCAAAAGAATGGTACATGACTAATCCTACAAATGTGGCTACTAAGTGCCCCCCTATGATGTTTCTTGGTTGAGATAAAGGTGCATTCCATATTCCAAATGCTAATACGCAACTTGCTCCAAAAGGTGCCATTAACCATAAATTTGATGTCAGTGTAGTTAATAGGCCCAAAGCTAGAATACTCATGGAACCACCAATAAATCCTGTAGTAGCATCTTTAATATTAATTTTCAAGGGACTCCTTGCGCCAGTCTTCATCTTTGAAAAGAAGTGTGGTGGATTAAAAGTTTTCTTCGTAACATTAGCAGAACTGGTCTCATTCATTTTCTTCCCTCCTTTATTTACCATTCATTCTACATTTGTTAAATTAACCTGTCGAATTAAATTTAAGAGGTTAATTTATTTGAATCACAAAAAAAGCCTTGAATCCTTCTTAAGAACTCAAGGCTTTTTTATTTCTCCTTTACTTTGAAAACGAGTCACTTTCTTTCTATTTCCACAGATTTTCATTGAACACCATTTTCTTCTTCCTGTGATATCAATAAATAATAATACACATTCAGTATTACTACACCTTCTAATTTTGTCCAGTTTCCCTTCCGAAGTCAGCTTTAAAGCATCTAGTGATACAAGTGATAAAACCTTATTTAACCACGTGCCTTTTGGAACTTGCTTCATTTCCCCCGATTCTATTTTATATACAAAAGGTGCTTTTTCAATGTTTTCTTCTAAATCAGAAATCCATCTGTTATCCAAACCTTTTCCATCTGCAATAGCTTCAAAATTTTCTCTTAATTGGAATCGAAACCTATAAATGGTTTCTAAGCTATCAGCGAGGTCGCTTTCAGAAACGTTCAGGATACTTTTATCAAGAGAAGGAATAGCTTCGCACATTGTATAAAGCCAATCTAGAAAATCTTGTTCAGAGGTCAAAAGCTCGCGTCGATGACCATAACTTACCACTTCTGTATTCACTAAATCGAGGGAGAGAGAACCAGAAATTAGAGGGAACGTTCTCCTAGTAGACATCATTTTCTCCTCCTCATACCAGGATTAATACAAAGAATAATAGCATATAGATTATATATTATTAAAATTTTATATAGACAGCCCGAATTTCGCATTTAGTAGGGTAATATCCATGGAACAAAAGATAAATGCAAAATTCGGGCTTGTCATCACATCTATACATACTCATTTATAGCTATCATTCATTCTTTATACGTAAACGTCGATTTTCCCTATCTCTTTAGAAAGAATCTCTACACCTTCTCGACTCAGTATTACTTTTCCATTTGCTAATACTATATTGTCTTCAGATACTTTCCCTGTAACCATACATGCCTTATGGTACTGATATTTTCTGAAAATGATTTGATCCCCGTCTACAAAGATTTCTAAAGGATCATTCTTCTCAATAGAAAGGTTTTTTCTTAGTTCCTTTGGTAAGACTAAACGTCCTAATTGATCGACTTTTCTCACGATTCCTGTAGTTTTCAATTTAATAACACCTCTTTCCCTTTTACTTCTTTATTGTAGCAAACATGGAAAAAGAAGGAGTATAATAAAAATATGGTATATTATCATTTTCTTGGTATTTTGTATTTTGGCTCTATTCAATTGTATGGAAGGGTATATATACTAAAATCATAGATAGAGAGAAGGAGGACTAAAGATGGCACATAAAATCAGTTTAACAGGCTGTCCAACAAGTTCAATTCAAGACTATGGTAAGTACCTGGCTTTTGATATGGAGGAAAAGGGAAG
>NZ_JALAMS010000005.1:20604-39672 GCF_026790145.1 Priestia endophytica
GGCGTTATCTGTATGCAGATACAAGAAATCGAGGACAAAGGAAAAGAGACAAAACAACCGAAACAAACACCGAAAAAGGGTTCAAGAGCTAAAAAACAAGAGGGAAGTCAACCTCAAGAAGAAAATAAACAAGAGAAAAAGCAGATTCTTGTTCCGGAGGGGACGAAGGAATGGATGTCCTTAGAGGAAATTAAGGTTCCAGAAACCTTTCTTCAATTTACCCCAGGAATAGCGAAACAAAAGGCAGTAGAAGAAAGTATTGAGCAGAATGGAACGGTAGATAAACCCATTATTATTAATCCAGATACACACGAACTTGTAGATAGTTATAGTCGTTATTTTGTAGCCAAGAAAAAGAATTTAGATCGTGTTCCTGTACATTATTAAAGGGAATTCCTATATTTATTGAGTGCATAAACTCTCCAGTTTTTCTGCTTTTTTTCTAGGTTTTAAGGGTGATACTTCATGTATCGTGAGTAGTTTGCTCATAGTATGGAATGTTATTCATTTGATCTTTGGGGAATTTGTTCAACTAACGATGCAGTTTTGTTGAAGAATACCTGTACATATATTTGTTATTTATTGGATAATTCAAAAAGAAAGGGGGAAGCTAGGCTTTGAGAAAGGGATGATGAAGCTATGACAATAAAAATTCAAAGGTTAGTTAATGTTGCTATGGTTTTACTACCATGTTTAACCCTACCCCTATTAGGGTTACGCAACATAAAAAGATTTCTTCCCGCATCGATCCTTGTTTTACTCGTAGAAACGCTTCATGCAATATATGGGAAAAAACAAAGGTGGTGGGTTTTCTATAATAAACCTAAATCCTTTCTTTTTGGGGAATTACCCTATGAAATTGGTCCGTTTTTGCCAATCTCCATGTGGTTTCTGAAGTGGACATACGGAAATTTTAAATGGTTTATTTTACTCAACGGAATTACAAATGCTATCTTTGCATACCCAATCACATATTTTGCAAGAAAATTTAGGTATTATACATTGGTTCGTTTTAATAACTTTCAATTTTTCCTTTACTTCTTTTATAAGGCATTTTTATTGTATGGGTTCCAATATCTTTTTGAAAAAAATATTCACAAAAAGGTAAAAACAAATTTTAAATCCTTTCCCTATTGTAAATAAGGTTTCGCCTTTTCCTAGTCAGACTTACGAAGTAGATTGTGAAGAATTGTACTTAAAGTAATGGGGGCCAATGTTTAACAAGCATCATCAAAAAAAGATCTTCAATTGAAGATCTTTTTTTATTACCGATAAATTAGATTATGTTAACTAGGAATGCATGTTGTATACAACTAAATTTATTAATGTTAATCTTGTTTTCTTCCAAAATCAATATCGTCTGAAGGAGTGTAATTATTACTAGGTAAATTCCCTGTTTTGATACTTTTAAATACAGCATAGAAAATACTTAATACAAAGCAACTTGTAATCAGAATTGTAAGCATGGCAATGTCCTCCGGTTTCATTATATATTTTTCAAAACCAATCAATGTATACGTCTAATACAATAAAAAGAATAAGTATAGATATAGCTAATATTGTGCTTATTTGAAAGGGATTATTATCTTTTTCCGTCTCTTTTGACTTCATAATTTTTCTATATTTACCTTGGATCTTGTTTTTATTTGACTTCATAATTAGATTCACTCCTTTATTTAGGAAACACCATTGATTTTTATCTAAGCCAAACAAGAGATCACAAGGCTGCAAAGCGTTTCTTTAGGAAAGCTTTGTGGTCTCTTCATGTTTCAAAGCCTCATGTCATAACCGTCGATAAAAACTCAGCTTACCCAATAGCCATTGAAGAATTGAAGAATGAAAAAGAGATGACCCTAGGCATCCAAATAAGGCAAGTGAAATATCTTAATAACATAGTGGAACAAAATCATTGTTTTATTAAAAAGCGAGTTCGTTCAATGTTAGGATTGAAGTCCTTTCGTACAGCTACTTGCATACTGGGTAGCATAGCAGCCATGCACATGATTAAAAAGAGGGGGCCCCATCAAGAGGTGAAGTCTGCCCAAGACAAAAAGGAATTCATCCATAAATTTTTTGATTAGTCTCATAAGTTAGCAATTTAAAGGGAATGGATGTTCTATGTTTATAGCGAGTAGTTTTTGCACCAGAACCACATATCTTTTTACCCGATTATTACCCTTTTTAGGCGAAAATACTCATGAATATAGACCTCTACTTTGTTAAAATTCAGAGGGTATAAATTTCATAATTTTATAATTTTTAACAGGGGATAATTTTTATGAGCCGAACATTAGATGCATTACACGAAAAACTAGATAAACTAAATAAACAAATTGAAGAATTACATAGATGTGTAAGAGAATATCACGTGCTGAGAGAAGATTCTGGGCTTATTTTCAATGTAACTAAGAATCTTGTTTTAACAGGTACAGCTGAAACATATTGGCAAGGAAACAAACGAGGACAGTTTCTTCAAGAGTTTTCTAAAAGTCAGAGCCTAATGAGCTCTTTTGTAGAAACAGTGGGAACTCAAATCTTTCAAATTAATATGAGTATACGCTATTTAGAAGATAAGAAATCAGACCTTATAAATCAGATTGAGGCTGAAATTCAAAGGGAACGAGAAGAGGCTATAGAAAAGGCGAGTAAATAGGAGGGAAGTAATATGGCAGTTTTTAAGGTAGATACAGATGCGCTTTCAAACTTAAGTAAGAGTGTAAGCGATCAAAAACAGACAATTGAAGGATTATCTAAAAAGTATACAACGCTAATAAGTCATACAAATAAAATTATTGATAACGGTCCATATGCTATCCCGAATGCTGGAACTGTGCAAAATACGAATGAGGCAATTAATGCGGGGCACACCAACGTGGTAAAACACTACAGTCAAACTATCGAAAATATTTCTTCTATTGTTATTCAAGCTAAAATCGCTGATTTTCTTGCGACCTCATTTCCACCCTCGCTTGATAGTTTGAATCCACTTAAGGTTATGAAGGATTTTATTAGTGATAAGCTTGGATTTTTGTTTGATGGGGAGGGGAAAACGAAGGAAGAGAAGTTGATGGAGGGGACCTTTGGGGATATAACTCCTAAAGAGTATGGTTTATTGTCAAACTTAGCTTATAGAAACACAGCCGGAATACAAAGAGGATTAGAATCTTATAATTTAGATGGAAAGTTTGAGGTAGTAAAAGTAGATAACAAAAGCATGTATCACTACGAGAGTGGATTAGATGTGGTAGTATTTAGACAAATAGATACTAACAACGAAATTGTAGTTTTTAGGGGAACAGAACCACCTAAAATTACTGTAATGGATCTTCTGATAGGAAGTCCTTTATCCATCATGAGGAAGAATAGAGGAACTATTAAAGACATAAGGGAAGATGTAACAGGGGTGCTAGGGGTAGGGACAAATATTATACAAACTCATAACGGTCCTGTTATCGTTCCTGTAAGGTACTTTCATCCTTCTAAACAGATTGAAGATGCGAGAAAATTCATGGAGAAATATAATGAATTTTCTAAATCAAATACCCATGTTTCATTCAGTGGGCATTCCCTAGGTGGTAACATTGCGACAACAATGGCAGATGAATATAGGAAAACGGCTGTTACATTCAATGCACCACGGTTTCATGAGGATGCTAAGCCTTTATACTTAAAAAATAATAATCAAAGTGTAATTAACTTTAAAACAGAAGGAGATGCAGTCTCGGAGGAAAAAAAAGGAGGGGTTTTGGACCTGGATTTGGATTATGCCCCAGGGGTTACATTAGAGGTTCCTAATGTTGGAGAAGGAGAAGGGTTAAGTGCTCATGGAATGATGAGTAATTTTCATTTTAATAATAAAGGGGATATTTTAATAAAAGAGGGACAAGGAAATTTATATGGAACCAAATCACTTACTTCCTCAGTAGTTACCCCCAATACAGTTGGAAATCTTAGAGCTCTTGATAAAGAAGGAAAAAGACCTATAGAAGCTGAACTTTTAGCAATGAACAATGGAAAAGAGAAAGCTATTTCTTTAGTAGAAGAAGCTATTAATGGGTATAAAGAACTGGGAGATTATAAATCTATTAGTGGAGAATATGGAAAGAGCCATAAGGAATTCGATGGGAAAGAAATAGATAAACAACAAAAAGAGATTAGAGATAAAATGAAGAAAATAGAAGAAGAAATAAGTGAAATCAAGGAAGAAACAAAGAAACAGATACGGGAAAAGAAAGAGCAGTGGGAAAATTCTTCTTATTCTACAAATGTGGTTGATAACCTAATGTATGAAGAAGGGGGATATTACCAACAGATACAAGAGCGTAAGCAAAAAGATTTAAGGGAAGAGTTAGCCCATTTTAAAGGTGAACTGGAGATTCTAGACTTTAAAGAAAAGAAAGGATATGATTCTCCTGAAGGTGAGATTTTAGAAAAATTAATTCGAAAAGAACATCTACTTAAATATAATATAAAATTAGGAGATTCTTAAAAGCTAGGTGATGATATGAGACGTTTTCGTACAATATTTATAATTTTAATAGTTCTAGGATTAGGAACTTGGGGATACTTCCAGTACAATAAATATAAAGTTGCTACTGCGATAGAAAAACAGCTTCAAAGTAGAATGGATCGGGACTTTAATGTTACGAAAGTTAATAAGGTTGTAGATGAATCTGGAGAAATTTATGAAGCAACAATTAAAATGGAAGGTATTCAAAAACCTTTTGAAATATGGTTCCCAACTATTGCGGTTGGCTCACTATATGAATATGCTGTCATTAGTGAACTATGGGATCGACAATATGAAAAAGAGGTAAAGGAGATTATAAAACAACACCCTTTTAAAATTCAAAAAGTAGAAGGTAATGTAGGCATTAAAACAGATGAGGAAATTAACATTCGCCATGTCCCTAATATTCAAAAGGTAAGAAAGAAATACGGAGAAGATGCAATGATCGATAATATATATATAGGGGTAAATACACTTTATCCAACCGATACGGTTTTGCAGAAAAAAGAGGACGAGAAAGTATTTAACCTTCTTCAAGACTTTGAGAGTCATGGTATTCATAATTATTTATCTTTAACGGTCAGATACAAAAACAATACCCAGGTCTATGACATTGGTATACATAGTGCTAAAAGTGATATTTATCACAAACCAGAAGATTTGAAAAAAGCAAGAGTGTTAACACAAGACAAGGTAATTAAATACAACAAAGAGTTAGAAAAATAAGTAATCTATAACATCTTTATGATATAAACATATTAAACAAACGTATAACGTAAGCCAAAAGCAAAGAAATCTCTATTTCTTTGCTTAGATTGTCGACAAAAGGGGTTCGGAATGGTTTCATTCCGAACCCCTTTTGAGATTTTCTATGAATTTCGCTCAAAATTATCGAGAGTGGACCTCTTCGAGTCCACTATGTTAAGCCATTTCTGGACCTCGCCATGTCCAGTTGGCCATTTTCTTCAAATTCATGGCAGCGAAAGTAAGCATCGCCTGCATCGACAATTTCTTAAGTCCCCTTAAAGTTGTCCAACGCATGCGATGCTTTTCTTTTGCATCTGCGAATACACGTTCAATTGTTTCTTTACGTTTCGCATATATTGACTTTACATCTTTGTGATGACGAAGATGTAAAGCTTCCTTCAGGTACTCTTGCCAAATATGACGAGTTACCACTTTTTGATGATCTTTACTTTCTGTACATTGCGCTAAAAATGGACAAGTTGCGCAAATGTGCTTTGGTGATTTGTACTCACGATAGCCCTCTTTATTCGTTGTCGAATATTTCAAGACTTCACCCGCTGGGCATAGGTAACAGTCGAAGTGTTCATCGAAAACATATTCATGTTTTCGGAAGAATCCTTCTTTTATACTCGGTCTTGTGTATGGTGAGGCAGGTGTGATTTCGTTATCAAATAAGTACTGCGTAATCGCAGGTGTTTTATAAGCTGCATCTGCGCTCGTATGTATCCAAATCCCCCCTTTTCCATTTTTATACTAATTTTGTGTTTCTCTCCCTATTATTCTATCAAAAACGTTCGCAAAAGTGTATGTATTTCTAAGGACGTTCGTAATTTAATTTTAAACTTAAATGAACATAAAAAAGGCTAGATTTCTAATCAAAAAGAAATGACCGTAAAAGTATACTTTTACGGACCCTACTATTTTCCATCAGTTCATGAATCAAAATATGTATTAAGTATAAAAACTTAACTATTCAAACCCTAAAACCCTCATTCTATGCTCTTAATTGGCTTTTACAGGAACAATTATTGTTATTCGGTGGAAGTCCGTTAAAATTTACGGTTCTGTTTTAGTTTTTATTTGGGGTAGAGTCAGGATAATGTGGATTTACAACGGTTATTTTTCATATGCAAAAAAAAAGGACAATCAATAATCATCCTTTAAAATTATTTATTTCCGATATTATAAAAGGTAAGGCTTTTTTTATATATTTTTCTGCTGAAAGAGAACTATTATTTTCCCAATCCACAGATGCTCCATAAATTCCCCAACTAAACATAGTAGCACCAATTTTTAAATCTTCCGAATTCATGTTAGGTCGTTGTTTTAATAATAGAGAATAAAATAATTCTCCCAGTTCTTTTTTTATTTTCTGTTCAATTATTGAATTAAAGGGTTCCATACCCGTTTTACATTGGGGGAGGTATTCTGTACGTTTTTTTGTATGAAACTCAGTTAATGTAAAAAAGATATTTACAATAGTCTCCTCATTTAACTTATCATAATGATTCAAGTGTTTCACAATGCTTTCTAATATATCTTCTGTAATGGCAACATCCATTAAGTCGTATTTATCTTGAAAATGAGAATAAAAGGTAGCACGATTAACGGTTGCTTCCTCCGTAATGTCCTTTATGGTAATATCCTTGAAGTCTTTTTTACGAGTTAATTTTATAAAGGCATCCATTAATAATTTTCTAGTTCGTATAATACGCGGATCTACTTTTACTTCCTTCAAATTTATCCTTCCCTTTCTATAAATAGACAACAATTTACTTAGTTTGTTGTTTAAGCGATAAAACACCAAAACTGATGATTGAGAATAAATGAACCCTATTTTAGAATAAAGTATACAACAACCGTTGCTTAAGCGAAAGTTGTAATTCAATTTAAAGGAGAGATTTTTTGTTGGTTAATTATTCTTTTCAAGAAGTTATACGCAGTCGACAGTCTATACGTCAATTCCTTTCTACACCAGTTGAAAAGGAAGTTCTTCGTGAAATCCTCCAGGATGCTCAGTATACCCCATCGAATTGTAATACACAGCCTTGGGATGTCCATATTGTTTCAGGCGAAAAGAAAGAGGAACTTAGCGAGGCTCTTATCAATGCATTTAAAAAAGAGCAATTCTCACCTGATTTTACATTCGATACTAATGATTTTTATGATCGTTATGCTGAACGGCAAAAAGAACAGGGAAAAACATATTATGAGGCATTGGGCATAGCTCGCGAAGATCAAGAAGGTCGCCATAAGGGAATATTACGAAACTTTGAATTTTTTAATGCACCGCATGTTGCTTTTCTATTCATGCCTTCCGTTGGAGATAATGTACGTGTGGCAGCTGATATTGGTATGTATGCTCAGTCGTTCCTTCTGTCATTGACTGCACGTGGGATAGGCAGTATCCCTCAGACAATATTGGGCATGTCCGCTGATACGGTACGCCAATTACTGGGTGTATCCCATGACATGAAGTTATTGTTTGGTATTTCCTTTGGTTATCCTGATAAAGAAGCGAAAGCAAATAGTTTTCGTATGGGTCGTGATCCAATTGAGAACAGCGTGACATTCCATCGTTAAGTAGGATATGTAGATTGAATATATAACCAACAGGTTTCTTGTTCATTCTATAATAAACAAGGTTCAAAAAGTATGGATAGCCAAGTGTTTCTTCAATATGCCCTGGCTATCCATGTGTCCCAATGTTGAGAAGGAATCATTATACTTTTAAAGGGGGCTTGTATTAGATCCCTTATTATATAAATTGGATATGGAAAAAACTAAAAAAATATTCTTTATATTTTTTTATCCAAATAATTAGCCTGCTAAATACATTTTGACTAGTTGAGGGGAAGCTATGAACGATAAGGTTGGATGCGATATTCGTGAGTCGTTAGATAAAATTTCATTCCAAATGCGTCGAGATTATAGCGAAAGTCTAAGAGAACTTAATCTTCATGTAGGCCAGGATAAACTACTCGCTCGTTTGTGGTTAGGTGATGGAATAACACAAATGCAACTATGTGAACATTTAAAATGCGAGCCGCCTACGGTAACAAATATGGTTAAATCATTGGGGCAAAACGGATTTATATACCGTAAACGTGATGAACACGATGCAAGGGTTATGCAGATTTTTCTAACAGACAAAGGTAAAGAATTAGAGAAACCCGTTGAGTTGATATGGAAACAACAGCAAGAAAAACTACTCCAATCAATATTACCGGAAGAACGCTTAATTTTAAGGGAACTTATGAAGCGAATGGAGAAAAATCTATTCTAAGTTTTCTCTGTGTTAATATTTAGCAACCTAAATATTAAAAGTTCCATATTGTCCTGGCATTTTTTATTCGCCGCGTCGTAATCAACTAAAAGGTGAAGAATGCGCCACATTAATGTTTTGTCAGCCGGGTCCCTTAGCAGATACGAATTTATAACGTTATAGAAATTGAATATCAAAGAACTAATTTCTCAGTATGAAAATAAAAAAATTAGTTCCCTTCAAGGAGAGTTAAGTATGAGTAGTAATTTGAAATTATCAATATTGGACTACGTTCACATCTTTCAGGATGAAAAACCTGCCGATAGCGTTCGTAACACTACAGAACTTATCCAACTAGCCGAACAGTTAGGCTTTACACGTTATTGGTTTACCGAACATCATAATTCACCTAATATTTTGAGTATGGCACCTGACCTATTGAGTATGTATGCAGCAACACATACCAAGCATATGCGTATCGGATCAGGGGGCATTATGCTGCCCAATTACAGCCCATTGAAAGTTGCGGAAAATTACCTTCTTCTTGAATCACTTTACCCACAGAGAATAGATCTTGGATTAGGAAGGGCTTCTGGAACAGATGGAATTACCGCCCTGGCATTACAACGATCACAACAAGGATTTTTAGCCGATGACTTTGGAGAACAATTAGACCAATTACTGTCCTATTTTTCCCGTGATTTCGAAGAGGAACACCCATTCCGTAATATCAAACTGCCAGGGGATGCCTCTTTAACTCCCGAACTGTTTATGTTGGGATCCAGTCAAGGAGGGGTACAATATGCCATTCAACAAGGGCTTGGCTTTGTATTTGCTTCACACCTGGCACCGAATCTCGCTGTCCCGGTACTCAGAGAATATCGGGAGAAATTTGTTCCATCAACGTATCGACAAGAGCCCCATAGTATCCTGACCGTTCTTGCCGTGACAGCCGAAACAGAGGAAGAGGCACAAGAACTGGCGAATTCAGTAGAGCTATTTTGGGCAAGAATGATGACTGGCATCACCCAACTTCCCATTCCAACGATAGAAGAAGCAAAGCAACATAACTATACGATTGCTGAAGAACAAGCGCGTCTGCACAACCGAAATCGGTTTATTATCGGAAGCATCGATAATGTAGCAGTCAAGTTAAAGGAAATGGCCCGAGAAAGCCAAGTTGATGAAATTATGCTTGCTGATTTTTACCCTACTCAGGAAGCACGTACAAGAGCATATTCATTATTAGCAGAAGCATTCGATCTTAAAACAGATTCTAGCAAAGGAGAGTAATTAACGCATGAGCAAACGACAGTTGAAAATCGGATATATTATGGATGGGGTTGGTTTGGGATATACGTCATGGAGACATCCTAATCTGCCTTCAGATGCGGGTGAAAATATTGACTTTCAAGTGATGGAAGCCAAAATGGCTGAATCAGGAAAATTTGATATGTTATTTATAACCGATCTTAGTCATATAGGACCTGAGAATATGCCGACGCATCTCAGCACTTTTGAGGGGGTCAGTCTTCTATCCGCTTTAAGTATGGTGACAAAAAATATTGGCTTAGGAGCAACAATTGCCACTTCCTTTGCTGATCCTTTTACCGCAGCTAGGCAATTGGCTTCATTAGACAAAATTAGTCATGGGCGCGCAGCATGGAATGCAGTTACATCTTTAGACGGTAGTATGGCAAATAATTTCAGTCGATCACATATTACGAAATCAGACTTGTATCCAATGCAAAAGGAATTTTTGGAAATCGTTGAGGGGCTTTGGGATTCTTATGAAGATGACGCGTTTATCCGAGATAAACGAAGTGGTATATTCCTTGATCCTACAAAAATGCATCCGATTAATTATAGCGGGGACTATTTTTCTGTGGCTGGTCCACTCCCTATTACTCGTTCCCCTCAAGGTAGGCCGGTTATTATTCAAGTCGGAACATCAGAAGCTTTCCTGAATGTTGCGGCCCATCACGCAGAGGCTGTAATGATGGGGGATGCTACAGAGTTGGAATATGCAAAACGGTTTATTCATGTACTTAAAGAAAAAGTAAAAGCGGCAGGGCGTTCGCCACATAATGTACTTGCCACGCGAATTGTACATGCAATTGTAGGGGAAACAGAAGCAGATGCCCGTAGAAAAGTTGATGAATTGGAACGGTTGCTACCTCCCTATTATAGAATGCCTGATAATCCATTCTTCGGCTCAGCTGAACAAGTAGCAGAGGAGATTGAAAAGTGGTATAACTCAGGGGCGATGGATCTAATGTTGCTTAGACAAACACATCCGGAAATCCTTCAAGACTTTATTAAATATGTGGTCCCGATTCTACAAGAAAAAGGAATTTTCCGTAAGGAATATGAATCCAACACGCTGCGTGGAAATTTAGGTTTACCTTACCCACAAAATAGATATTCTATCTGATTAAAAATTGAAGTGGCTAAATTACACCGTAATAAAACAGAGGAGAGCTGTGACCAATGGAAATGGAGAACATTATTCTCACTTGTATAAAAGAACACCCGGGAATAAGTGCAAAGAAAGTAGTTTCTTGTTTGGATTCAAAAACAAACGATTTCAAAGGAAGAGAAGTAACGAATTCGCAAGCTTCTATTTTTAAACAATTAAGAACGCTGAAAAAAAGGGGAAACCTTCATAATAGAGGTGATCGCTGGTATTTAATGAATGGCAATATAGGATAATTGCCATTTGGAAGGTAGGTAACAAATTGGTTAAAGTGGAAATTACCAGAAGAATTTCTGGTGGTAAAATCATGTCTTATCGTTCTGAAGGTCATGCGAATTATGACGTACATGGCAAGGACATTGTTTGTGCTGGTGTATCGGCTGTAACATTTGGAACGGTTAACTCAATAGAAGCATTGTTGGGAATTGTGCCAGAACACACAATATATGAAGGTTTTTTGAAAGTAGACATACCTGAACGAATTGAGCCAAAAACTTTTGAGCAGGTACAGCTTTTGTTGGAATCAATGGTCATAATGTTAAAATCTATCCAAGAATCTTATGGTGAATTTTTAACTATTAAAGAAACTATACAATCATTTTATTGATTTTACAGGAGGAAGACATGTTGTTTTCACTTCAGTGACAGGGCGATGTATAGAATGGCTACTTAGCAATACTACAGCTATGTCTGTTTTACTAATATGGCAACATTCTCTTAATAATTCTAGTAGAAAGAAGGCTTATCAATGAATAATAGAAAAATGAAAAACAAGCACATGCTCCTGGGCGTGGCTTTGGGGAACAACTTTGGGTTGCACCCCGCTGCATGGCGGATGCCGCACGTGGACCCCGGTTCCTACACGAACATCGATGCCACAGTAGAGCAGGCGCGGACAGCGGAACGAGGGGGGCTGCAGTTCGTTTTCCTGCCCGACCGTCTCTTCATGCATGGAGACCTGCCCACGTCACCGTCCGTGTTCAACATAGATCCGATCATCACCCTCTCGGCGGTGGCCCAGGCGACCGAACGGATCGGATTGATGGGTACGGCGTCCACCTCCTTCACGGAGCCTTACCTGCTGGCCCGTCAGCTCAAGGCCCTCGACGTCATCAGCCGTGGCCGGGCCGGATGGAATGCCGTCCCAAGCTTCGAACCTGACGCCTTTGCGAACTTCGGCAAGGTACTTCCGCCTCGTGAGAAGAAGTACGACCGTCTCCACGAAACGATGCAGGTCGTCCAGGCGCTCTGGGGAAGCTGGGGGTACGAGGCGGGCCAGCCCGACCAAGCCGGCATGTACGCCGATCCGGCCCATATCCGACCGATCAACCTGCAAGGCAGGCACGTCGGAGCCCGCGGACCCCTTCCCGTCCCGCCGTCAGAGCAGGGGCAGCCGGTCATCATGATGCCCGCCAGCAGCGGCTATGGCCTGCAAGCGGCTGGCATGTATGCCAACGTCGTTATCGGCATGCCGTCCAGCATCGAGGAAAGCCGAGCCATACGCCACACCGTGCGACAGGCCGCAGCAAAAGCCGGCCGGGACCCCGAGGAAATCAAGTTCGTCGTATTCGCCGGCTTTACCGTCGGGAACACTGCACGCCAAGCCCTGAACGCGCGCCGCGCTCTCGATGACCGGATAGATCTCCACGTGCCGCTGTCACGCCTGAGTGCCTATCTGGGCCTGCACGAGGAACTCACCCGGCCCGATGAGCCCCTCACCGAGGCGCAGCTCGCTTCCATCCGGGCGCATCCCAATGACTTACGGTCCGTTCGTGCAGTCGAGCTGGCCAAAGCAGGATGGTCACCCCGTGACATTTTGGCCCACGCTGTGTTCGATTCCACCCCCCATGTGGTCGGCACTCCCGAGCAGGCCGCCGACCATCTTCAAGAATGGTTTGAAGCCAAGGCAGCGGACGGATTCGTGACGAACTTCGACGACTTCCACACCGGGATTGGCGAGTTCGTCGATCGCGTCGTTCCGATCCTGCGCGAACGCGGCCTCTTCCACGACGGATACGAGGGGAAAACCCTCCGCGATCACCTAGGGTTGCCACCGCAGTACGGACTCGACCCCCGCATCGCAGCCGGATCGACAGGAGGAACCCCTTGACAGACAAGAAGATCATCCTCGGTATGGCGCTCATCGACGGGTATGGGGTACTGAAAAACGCCTGGCGCGCTCCTCAGGTCGATTCGGGCAACTGCGCGCATATCGAGGCGAACATCCGCTACGCACGGGTTGCTTTAGAAGGACGATCCACAGCAGATTTTATTATTGCGACGTTATTTTTTTGTTCGGTCGAGAAAGTAGCCGATCGAGTTCAGGAATTTATGAAGCGGGTGCCATGGATATGTTGTTGGTACGACAAGAATATCCAGCAGGTCTAAAAGATTTCGTTGACTTGGTAGTTCCGATTTTACAAGAAAAAGGAATTTTCCATGAAGAATATGAATCCAACACGTTACGTGGGAATTTAGATTTACCTTATCCAAGAAATAGATATTCTATCTGATTAAGAAGAGCCTGTAACTGAAGTGAAAAGATTATACTTTGATTAAACAGAGGAGAGGTGTGACCAATGCAAATGGGGGACACCATCCTGACTTGTATAAAAGAACACCCAGGAATAAGTGCAAAGAAGATTGTTTCTTGTTTGGATTCAAAAACAAACAATTTATTAGTAACGGAAGAAACAAATTCGCAAGCTTCAATTTTTAAACAATTAAGGACCCTGAAGAAAAAAGGGAACCTTCATAATAGAGGTGATCGCTGGTACTTTATGAATCGCAATATAGGATAATCGACATTTGATAGTTTTTCATTCGTTTAATTGATTAACTATTTAGCATACTAAATCCATTTATTTACTTAGTAACCTAAGTATTAAACACTTTATTGTAATACAAATATCAAATCGTTACATTGAAAGGATGAAAAAACTATGAGTGATATTGTAATTATTTCTGGAAGTCCTTCTGATACATCAAAAACTAAGAAGGTTCTTGACTATTTGGGGACCATTCTGGAGCAGGAAGGATTATCAATAAAACATATTTCGGTAAGGGATGTTTCAAAAGATGTACTATTCGAAGGAAAGTATGATAGTCCTGAAATTCATGATCTCGCTACTTTAATCCAAGATGCGAAAGGTGTCATTATCGGATCGCCAGTATATAAAAGTGCATATTCAGGGGTACTGAAAACGTTAATTGACCTACTTCCACAAGATGTATTAAAACATAAACCAGTGCTTCCATTAATGACAGGTGGTAGTGAAGCACATCTTCTGGCTTTAGAATATACATTAAAACCACTCTTGGCCTCGTTAAAAGCTCACAATTTAAAAGGGTTATATTTTGTAGACGCACAAATTGATAAACAGGGAGAAATTCCAATAATTGATGAGGACACTTTAAAACGTACGAAAAAACAACTTTACTATTTTATCAAGTTAGCCAAATAATACCACTAAAGTAATGTTGAAGAAGATCAACTAATAAAAAACCACTTGTTGCGCAGTACAACAATACTATTCAATAGAAAATGATATTCTACAATCTGGTCCTAATGAAGTAACTAAAGCCTAATTTCTCACTTATAATACCGAGAAATTAGGCTTTTTTATATTTGGATTTCCTTAACGTTGTAAATCCGCATTTCCCTGACGCTACCCCAAAGAGGATGAATCAAAAGTAATTAGAATGAAGGTCATAAATAAATATATAAATTTAAAAGAGTAAAAAGAATCCTTTGCTGTTATAGCAAAGGATTTTCTCATTTGTCTAATGAAGTAATGATTACTCATCTTGTAAAAAATGATACTCTTATAAAAACCATATTTATTAGTTTTTTCGACCGTAAAAGTAAACTTTTATGAACGTTCATTTTGCGAACCATCTGCTTGTATTCACTTTTTATGAAGTGGAAAGGTAATTAATGGATATTAAAATTATGCTCGTTTATAATGTGAAAAGATGCCAATTCGTTGTTATTAAACAGGTTTACGCTTTTTACTACCTTTAACATTTTTTATGTTAACTAGCTTGGTATATGATATTTAAGTTCTATATATGGTGAAATATTCTATATAAGAGAGGTTATTTTAATAAGGAGTGTAATCCTTTATGTTAAAAGTTCTGTTTATTTGCATCCTAAGTTGTTTAATTGTCTGGATTGGTGGATTTGTATGGAGGAAAGGAAGAACTAAGTTCATTGCTGGTTATGGAAAGATGTTTACTCCCCATAATGAGAAACAATTGGCTAAAGGGTTTGGTTTTATTATTATGCTGTTTGGTTTTGAGTCCATTATGTTTTCCATATTATCTTTATTTTTTGAAGGACTTGACCTTTATTATGGACTATTAATTATTTTGAATTTCTTTGTTATATTTGCTCTCATGATAAAGGATCAAGTACAAAAAGAGGTTTAACTAGAAATAAATGAATTATACATTCAGTTTTTAAGTCTTTTGGTAATATATATTAAGTTATAACTTTAAAAGGAGCTGCTTTTGATGCCATCCTGTCAAAATTGTGGATATAAGTGGACCTGGAGAGAAACTTTTATAAAAATGTTTACGTTCAGAAATAAATTAAAATGTCCATCGTGTAGAGAACATCAATATATTTCAAAGCAAGCAAGAAACAAATTAAGTGTATTTACAATGATTCCATTTCTGATTTGGATACCTTTAGTATCTTTTAGTATGCCTTTTCCATATGTCTTGACTGTTGAATTGTTATCTTTTATTGCAGTTCTTATTTGTATGCCATTTTTTTATAAACTTAGCAACGAGGAAGAACCATTGTGGTAAACTCCTCTTCCTTGGATACCTTATTAAAAGTAGATATAAACGAAAGGGAGGTCAGAAATATTAATAAAAATATTAGGCTTGTGATTGGTTTAATCGGTAATATTATATTGTGTTTTTATGGTATAAGAGGTTTATTGATGAATGAACTAATACCATTTGCTTCTTACCTCTTTGCGATAGGTGGATTTATCGGAATTATTGCCCTAATCCTAGAATTAAAAAAGAAAGATGCTGCTTAACTTAGGATTTTAAATGAATATAGATTGCTACGTTTAGAGTTAATGCTCTAAGCGTTTTTTATTGTCAATTTCCGATAACATGTTCTATGTTAACTAGAAGTAGATATTATATACATAACACCAAAATATAATTCGATTATAAATTGATATTTTTAAATTAAAACTTGAATTATGTTTAACTATTGTTTAACATTATTAATATAGGAGGTGGTCCTTTATGGAGAGAGAGGAAATTCCTTCATGGGTTCTTGCGTTAGATAAAGAGTCTTTAGAGTTTATTAGGAAGTTTATATTAAATTCAGGCTCTTTAAAAAACATGTCTAACCTATATGATGTTTCTTATCCAACTGTGCGAGCCAAACTAGACCGGTTAATAAAAAAAATTGAAGTACATAGTCAGGAAGATGATGTAGAGTTTGTCAATATGATTAAAGAATTTGTTATTGATGAACGAATGAGCTTAGACGTGGCTAAAGTTATCATTGAAAAATATAGAAAAGAAAAGGATGTGTAATGATGGATCGTGTAGTTGGAATACTGGTAGTCATTCTTATCTTACTTACTCAAGATTATTTATCAACGCGAAAGAATCCTTATTTAGGTGGGATTATTCCAATTGTATACGTAGGCGTTATCAGCCTCTTTTTTAATAGATTAATGGATAAAAACGATAATTCTTCTACATGGGTAATACTAATCGTTGCTTTATGTGGATTGTTAAGCTCATGGATTTCGGGTAGAGAACGTTTTAAAAAGAAAAGACAAAAAGAACTAGATCGAATTGAATTACAAAACCTTTAAAATATTCGTATATATAAACGAAAAGAAAAAAGCACAAACTCGTTGTTATTGAACGGGTTTGTGCTTTTTTACTTCCTCTAAGATCTATTATGTTAACTAGAGTGACATACATACTGCATAATATCACTAAACCACACCAAAATAAGATAAGAGTAATTACAGAATAATTGTAATTTGACTGACTGGTTGAGGTATTTAAAATTTCTTCTTTAATTTATTAACCTTATAGTTGTCTCAAGGTAGAATTCCCTTCATTACTTGTTCTACTAATTCGGAAATAAAATGATGATCTGGTTCTCGATTAAAAATTAGAGTACGAAAATAAATAGGACCAAACAACATATCTAACAAAATATCTATATTTATATCGGGTTTGATTTCTCCTTTCGCTATAGCTGTTTTCAGAAATGAAGTAGCATCTTTTCTTTTTAAGTTAAGATAAGAAGTGTAAAACAACTCACTTATTTCTTTATTTTCTACAATAATGGCTAACATAGAGCGACCTAACTGTGTATTAAAAACAACAGATGCATTAATAAGCTGCTGCTTAAAGTTATCATGAACTGATTTTTCTGTATCAAACTGAAAAGTAGCTGTAGTCATAAGAAAAGCATCTAAGACAAGATGAGCTTTACTATCCCACCATCTATATATAGTTGTCTTGCCTACTCCCGCATGTGCAGCAATAGTTTCAATAGTTAATGAAGAATAACCTGTTTCATTTAGAACTTGTATTGTAGAATCCAAAATTCTTTTTGTATTTCTTGACTGCTTTAAATTTGGCATAACCACTTTTCCCTCCGTTTAATTTTCAAGAAATTAATAACAAAAAACGATACGTACCGTTTTTTTTGTATTGTATAAAATAAAATATACCATTACAAGCTTTACTCACTAAAATAATTTGGATATAACTGGAAATTAAAAGTGTGGATTATCTTCATTTCAATTAGGTTTAACATACTGATTACATGCTATTCAGTTGAATACAATCTACATTTTATCTTTGTTGAATTTATTTTAACATTATAAACTCTAACTCTAAATAGTTGAAATAAAACAAAGGGAAGAATATAATACAAGTATAATAAAACGATACGTATCGTTTTGATTTATAATAATACGGAGGAGTACAATATGATACATTCACTAAGATTAGGATACCTTACATTAGCTACAGATCGGTTAGAAAATATGGTTGACTTCTATACAAAAGTAATTGGGCTTTCTATCACCTCAGTTGAAAAAGATGGAAGTACTTACTTAAGTACAGGTATTGATCATCACAACCTTATTTTACAACCATCTTCTGAAGAAAAAGGATTAGTAAATTACGGTTTACAAATTGAAAATAAACACTCTCTTACAGAGTTAACTGAACAACTAAAGGAAATGGGGATTTCTGCACAACTTGTTAAGAAACCTTCTGTAGGAATTGAAGAGTATATCGTAGTAAAAGATAATGAAGGAAAACCCGTTCATCTTTTTCAACATATGCATACCCATACCCATAATAAAGGAATGACAGGTATAGGAGTGAATCCTAATAAACTTGGTCATTTAGCTCAATGGGTAAAAGATCCTCAACAAACAGTTGATTTTTATGAGAATGCATTAGATTTTCGTGTTTCAGATTGGCTGAAAGATTTTTTTGTATTTATGCGTTGTAATCAAGATCATCACAGTTTAAATTTTATTAAGACGGATGGAGACAAATCATCCAATCGCCTTCATCACTTCGCATTCGAATTAAGAGACTGGGGGCATATGAAAGACGCATTGGATTTCTTAGGAAAGCATAAGACTCCGGTAATCTGGGGACCATTAAGACATGGAATTGGACATAACTTAGCTGCTTATATCCCAGACCCAGATGGAAACATGGTCGAATTATTTACAGAACTAGATATTATGAATGAAGAACTAGGCTATTTTGAACCAAAAGCATGGCATAAGGAGTATCCACAAAAACCAAAAGTGTGGACAGATGAAGCATTAGCTACGAGTCCATGGGGAATTAAGCCGCCCCATGGAATGCTAGAATAGGAAAGTTATCTAATAGACTAAAAAAAGATTGCTATATATCCTTTTAATTAGCTTTTCTTACTAACTAAAGGTGGAGAAGCTTTTAGGAAGAAGGTAAGCCTTAAATTATAAGAGCTTACCTTCTTTGTTTATTATGACTATCTATTATCGGTTCTGGTGCAAAAACCTT